>DASXDF010000015.1:0-418509 GCA_036490815.1 Acidobacteriaceae bacterium | reverse complement strand
CGTCCTCGCCTTCGCCGCGCCCGCGCCCCAGGCCTGCCAGGAGATCTACACCGCCTGGAAAGAAAATGACCCCATCGTCGCCCGCGAAAAACAGCAGCGCATCAACGAAGCCTCCCGCATCGTCGCCGGAAAGTTCAGCGTTCCCGGACTTAAATACGCCTGCGACCTCAACGGCTACTACGGAGGCGTCCCCCGCATCCCGTTCCTGCCCTTAACCGCCGAACAAAAATCCGCAGTAGCCGCAGCCATGTCCGACATACGCAACTAGCTATTCGGGTAGCCGGCACATTCTAGGCCGCCCACAATTCCTCGTCTATTGGCGGTCACCGCAAACTACACAACATCGATGACGAGGAGTGTGATGTCATCCTCCTGCATCAACGACGCAGGTTGCCAGCGGCGAATTTCGCCGAGCAATTGATCCAAAAGCTCAGAAGGAGGACGCTCATGATGATTGCGAACGATCTGCTCCAGTCTGCGATCTCCAAACGGTTCGCCGTTCAAGTTCTCAGGTTCGATGACCCCATCCGTGTAGAGCAGGAAACGGTCTCCTGAGTTGATGGGTATTTCGCGAACCGGGTAGTCGGGATCGGGAATCACTCCGAAAAGGATGCCGTTGCTTTCGATAGGCTCCAGTTTGCCGTCCCGCCAGCGAAGCAGCGGCGGATGCCCTGCGGCTGAATAGAGCGCCCTACCACCCTCCGTATCGATCAACAAATAGGACGCAGTCACAAACTGACCGCGGAGCTGTCCGGAAAGGCTCCGGTTCAGGCCACGAAGCACTGCCCTGGGATCATCCGCGTATGGCACGACTGACTGCATGGCAACTTTGATCATGGCTGCGATCAAAGCAGCCGGGACGCCATGTCCCGATACGTCGGCAACCAGGATGCCAACCCGGTTCTGATCAATGAGAATGAACTCATAAAAGTCGCCCGCGATGGCCGTCATCGGCCGATAAGCGGCGCAGATGCGCAGCCCTTCGACTCCGGGACTGCTGCCCGGCAGGATCGAATTCTGTATCTCCCGTGCAACCGCGAGCTCGTTTTCAATCGAGAGAAGGCGGCGCTGATCCGCAATCAGTTTCTCTGCCGCTACCCATACAAGAGAAAGGAAGAACGTCCCAATCGCCAGTGGCTCAAGAGCAGGGTTGGAGGGAATGCCCAGAAAGCTCTCCAGGTTCGTGGCGATAGCTGCAACCGCGGAGATCAACACGCCCGCAGCGGCGATCGGGCTTTGAATGATCAGCCATTTCTTTGCAAAAGATGGAACAGCATTGACGCATACAAGCACCACGAGGGTCCAGATGCTCAGGAGATTGTTCCATGACATGAATCTGCCGAGCGGACCCGCCACGAGGGCTGAGCCTATGCCGGCCGCGCCGATCAGCACCGCCCCAACGAGCGTGGCACGCAGGATGAGCTTGAGCTTTCCCCGGCTCAGTTCGAGCCAGAAAAGAAGCGCCGGAATCAAAATCAGATAAGTGATGATCGATATGGCGTAGGGGCGAAGGTGCCAGGTGGATTGAGGCAGCACGCTGAGTACCAGCGGCGCTTCTCTCAGAATGACGCGTGCGCCATACAACGCAGCGAAAATCCCCTGCCAAAAGAAGAGGTAGCGAGCTCCGCGAAAGCTGCGAATCAAACCGACGCCGCAAGCCGCCAGCCCAATGACCAGAAAAACGGTCCCCAGGGAAATGCCGGCGACCTGGCCGCGAAGTGTCAGTAACAATTGGACTTGCATCTCCCTCCCTGGGCACCGCTAGGATAGCAGGGAGGGAACTCCGGTTGCCCCATAGGACGAATGACAGAATGCATGCTCTCGCACTGGACTCGCGGAGTGTGGGTATTCCCACCTCGCGGGACGGCTCCCGAAAAGCGAGGTCAGGTCCACGGACTCCATCGGCTGGGTCTGCTTCCAGAAAGCTGGTGCAGCGCCCACTCTCGAGTACCGATCCGCTCGGTGTGCGCCTTGGCGATGATGTACTCTCCACCTCAGACGTGGAGCGGGCGCTCGATTCATTCCAGTTCTTGCTACCCGTTGCCTGCGAAAATCATTGGGTCAACTGGTCAATCAGACCGCGGGAGTCCATTTGCATCCAGTGCTCCGCAATCCGGCTGTCCCGAATCCGATAGAAAATCATCAGGTCGATGGAGACAGCTTTGCCGGTGGGCTGGATTCCAGCAAATTCCCCTTTGTGCACACCACGAAAGGTGCATCGGGCAGCAACCACGTCGTTTTCAGCGACAATCAGGCTGGCTACGAGCTCATACTCCGGGAAGGCGTTCTCGGCCAACTGAATGTGCTCTTTGAGGCCGGGGTCGCTGATGTAGCGATCCAGCAGCTCCTCTGTTTTCGGTTGACCGCTGAGAGCGTTGAGATATTCACGGATCAGCTGTTTGCTGTCGATTGCCACGGAATTCATGTTATTTCTCCTGAGGGCAGCGTCTGAAGTCCATCCGATCCTAGTCCCAGCCGTTGAGCGAAGTGCGCACAGAAGATGCACAAAAAATGAAAGAGAAATCAAACGATCTTTTCCGCTTCGGTGAGTTCGCGTTTTCTCCGCGCGAGCGCCGTCTGTCGCGCGGGAATCAGGACGTCCCTTTATCGCCCAAGGCATTCGATCTGCTCGAGGCCTTCGTCCGAAACCATGGAAACCTCGTGCAACGTGACGAACTCTTCTCGCAGCTCTGGCCCGGAGTTCATGTCTCAGAAGCCAACCTCACCAATCTCATCGTTCAACTGCGCAAGATCCTGGGGCCCGATGCAATCCAAACTGTCTCAAAGCAGGGCTACCGGCTCATGATGCAGGTCACCGGAGAACCTGGGATCAAGCACCAGGCCTACGAAAGCTTCATGCGGGGCAGGGAACTGCTCGCGCAACGGTCGCCTGAAACCATCGAAAAGGCTCGCGAGCTATTCTGGTTTTGCCTCGCTCATGAACCGCAGTTCGCCAGTGCATGGGCGTGGCTGGGACGCGCCTGTCATTTACTCGATAAGTTTGGCGGCTCCCCGGGCCCGGCCGATCTCGCAGAAGCCGCATTTCAGCGAGCGTTCATCATCGACCCTGATTTGGCCTGCGCACACCAGTTCTACACGCAGTTACAAGTGGATACCGGACAGGCCGCGCAAGCAATGCTTCGGCTTACGCGCAGACTGGAAAGCCACATCGACGATCCTGAAACGCTTGCCGGCCTGGTTCAGGCTTTCCGCTATTGCGGGCTCCCTGAGCAGTCGGTCGCTGCGCATCAGCAGGCCGTCTGTCTCGATCCAACGGTTCGAACCAGCGTTGCGCACACCCACTTCGTGCGAGGAGAGTATCCCCGGGTTTTTGAAACCTACACCGGTGCGTTGTACTACCTTGACGCCGCGGCCTGGGCGGCCCTGGGTGCCCATGACCGCGCCGCGCTGCTCTTGCGGGAGCGCCTCAGACAACCCGCCCTCGGCAAGACGATGTTGACACTCATGTCGTCCCTGCTCGCAGTTCTCGATGGGCAGACAACTCGTGCCGCTGAACTGATGAAGGATCTCGAAGGCATTCGTGATCCCGAAGTACTTTTTTACTTTGCAAGGCACTGCGCCATGCTCGACGATCTGGAGGGAACGGTAAACATGGTCCGGTGTGCGCGTCTGGCCGGTTTCTGGTCTTCGTATGCCATGAAAAACGATCCGGTGTTTTCAAGCGCCCGCGGCAATGGCGAGTTCCAATCCGAAATCGCGGCGGCCAATCAACTGGAAACTCACTCCCTCGCTGAGCTTCATCAAAAGGCCGGCCCTGTCAACGCTCGATTTTTCGGGTACACAACGAAATCGGCATAAGGGCAGCTTCGGAGTGTCGCTGACAGCGTGGTTCGTACTCATGAGAGGCCGTCTACCAGACGGAATTGCCGCCAATAGTCCATTGCACGTTCCCCGAGCCACAGCATCTGCAAACGTGACTCGCCGATAACGCACCCACCTGTCATTCGGGTAAACCTCAGATGTACCGGCGGAAGTTAACTCGCTGCCGCTGCGAAGATCACTCGTGCAAAGACTTTCAATAAATGCCCGGAATCAGCCGTTTAGTGCTGCGCCTATAGTCGTCGTACTCCGTGCCAAAAGCCAGGCGCAGCGCCCTCTCCTCAACATGAATGCGATAAAGCACGGCCAGCGTCGGCGGAACCAGGACAACCGCGAAACACGCCCATGTGCGCGCATGAACGGCAAATGCCAGCAAAATCAGTTCCAGACCCAGATACGAAGGGTGACGGACAAAGGCGTAGAGCCCGTTGCGCTGGAGTCTCTGTCCGGCGCGCGTCGCTACGTTTGTGCTGAACGCTGTGCCAAGGTTAGCGATGGCTAAGCCACGAATTCCCAGGCCGAGAAGCAAACATCCGGAGGCCGCCGGCAGGAGCCAGCTATGACTCCCGGGCATATCGATGGGGAATCGTTGGTGCATCCATTCGTCGAGCTTGAGCGATCCAATGATCACAACCCAGAGAATGATCTGGGTTCCGCGGTCCGCCACCTTGCCCTCACCGCGGCGTGTTTGCGTGAGCACGACAATGAGGATCTCCCCGATCAGCCATACATTGGTCAGCGCATGAAAAAAGAATTCGAGATTCATGATCCGTCTCTTCTGATTACGAGAGAAGCATGCGCTCGAACGGCCCACGGAAAACAGTAGCCGCTGTCAGCGATGAGAGATGACAGGTGTCAGGATGACAGCTGTCATGCGTTCCTGATGACGGCGATGGGTACCGGGACCGTTGAAGCGGTGGGATGATGAAGCTATGCGCGAAGCGCAGTTACACGACCCCGGAAGCACAGCCGCCTCGGAGACGGACATCGCCGGCTCGAATCGGGCGTTTGTCCGCGGCCGCGCGATTCTGCGGTGGGTAGGGGTAATCTATTCCGCTTCCTTCTTCGTGATGCCGTTCCACCGGCACTCGTTTGGCGTCTGGTTGGAATTGGGAGCCCTGTACGCGGCATTTCTATTTGTCTATTTCGCCGTCTTCGAACTAACCGGGCGACGGCAGACGATCGCGTTTGTATTGTTCTTTCTGATTGCCTTTCTCTATTACCCGCTCAACAAGGAAGCAGCCGCCATTTTTGTTTACCCCTTCGTGGTGCTTTGCCTTTTTCATAGTCGGTTGCGGAATCTGGTCCTCGTCCTGATGGCGATGATGACGGGAGTGCTGGCGGAAACCTGGTACCTCGCCCGCCCTTTCACGACAGACGAAAGCATCCTCTTCTATTGCGTGCTTCTTGGGCTCGGCAACTTTGCCTACGCGCAGCAGGGACGGAATAACTCTCTTCTGGAGAGGGCTAACTCTGAGATCGAACGCCTGACGCAGGAGGCGGAGCGCGAGCGCATCGCCCGCGATCTGCACGACCTTCTTGGCCATACATTAACGTTAATTACGGTCAAGCTGGATCTCGCCCGGCGCCTCCTCTCCCGCGACCCGGAGCGCGCGCGCACTGAGATCGTGGAGGCGGAGCAAACCGCTCGCGACGCCCTCGCCGAGGTGAGGGAAGCCGTCTCGGGCTTCCGCGGCGCAGTGCTGGACGCGGAGATCGGCCGCGCACGGCGCGACCTGCTTTCCGCCGGTGTCCAACTGACCGCGGCCCTCGCACCCGTGCATCTGTCATCGAGCCAGACCAACGCGCTCTGCCTCGCCCTCCGCGAGGCCGTCACGAATATCGCACGCCATGCTCACGCAACCGCCTGCCATCTGGCGCTCTTCGAAGAGGACCACGTGATTCATTTGAAGATTGAGGACAATGGGCAGGGAGGGCCCGTTCGCGAAGGCAACGGCCTGCGTGGAATGAGAGAACGGCTTCAATCGATTGCCGGAGCCATCAACGTGACAGGTTCGGCGAATGGAGGAACAAGCCTCGAGCTGACGGTGCTGCGCACGAGCGAGCCTCCGCAATCGATATCACATTCCGAAAGAGAGGCGGAGACCCTTTGACCCAAACCATACGGGTTGTGCTGGCGGAGGACCAGAGCATGTTGCGCGGCGCACTTGCGGCACTCCTCTCGATCGAGGCCGATGTCGAAGTGCTTGGATCTTTCCCCGATGGCGAACTGGCCCTTCAGGCCGTTGGAAAGCACCGGCCGGAAGTGTTGGTCGCCGACATTGAAATGCCGAAGATGACCGGCCTGGAACTCACCGCCCGTGTCAAAGAGCTTTACCCGGACACGCATGTCCTGATCCTGACGACCTTCGCGCGACCGGGATACCTGCGCCGAGCGCTGGATGCCGGAGCTTCTGGTTACCTGCTCAAGGACCGGCCCTCGGAAGAACTTGCCGACGCCGTCCGGAGGGTGAGCCGCGGGGAACGTGTGGTGGATCCCCAACTGGCCTCACAAATATGGAACGCTGAGAAGGATCCGCTTACTGACAGAGAGCGTTTGATTTTGCGCCGCGCGGGCGACGGTGAAACCACCGCTGGACTGGCGCGTTCGCTTCGACTGACGGAGGGCACCGTACGCAATTATCTCTCCGAGGCCATTTCCAAATTAGGTGCTTCCAGCCGCTTTGAAGCCGCGCGTATCGCTCGCAGTAAAGGCTGGCTTTAGGACGCGTGTTTGTTGCCCTCTCGGTTGTTGATGTCACGCCTCCAGGTCCCTGAGCCCCCGACACCCGCGTCGAACCAACCCAAATCTTCGCTCAGCGAGCGCGCGGCACAAACTCCAGCGTCAATACCTCAAACGGCGCCAGGTGGAACGTCACCGGCACGCCCGCCCGAACCTCCAGCGCAGCCTTGCCGCCATCCTCCTTCCACGGACTAGCCGCGCTGTATCGCAGAGGGGCACCCGCCGGCAATTCAAACGCCTTCTGCACATCGACCCCGATCGTCTGCGCATGATCGCTGGGATTCCGCAGCGTCAAAATTCCTTTGCGCGGCGACCACGACGCCCACCCATACACCTCCAGCCACGCCGGATTGCCGCCGATCCAGTGCGTGTCCCGCAACACCGCGGCATTCGCGCGCGACCACCGCGCCGCCTCCGCCAGATCGTCCCAGTTCCCGGCGCTCAGCAGCGAAGGCGTGATGTACATCTCCTGGCACTGCGTTCCCGTGCCGAAATACGACCGCACCTCATTCCGAAAATCATTCTGCGGATCGGTGTTCAGCTGCTTGTTGTACCGCGCGTAAATAATCCCATGCAGCATCAGCGAGTTCAGCGGATACAGCGGCCCTGCCTCTACCACCTGCTGATAGGTCGTCGCGTCTCGATACGTGATCCAGCGCTCCCGCGTCGATCCAGCCCCCATCTCGCTGTCATCATCGCCCCCACGCCAAATGGAGTCCGCATAGAACAGCCAGAACGGCGATGGATACGTCCCGGTCGTCAGGTTCACATACAGCTTCGGCTCGGCCTTGCGCAGCTCGCCAATCAGGTGAATCGCAGCATCGAAATCGCTGTCAAAAGCGCTCCCCTTAAAAACCGAATCCGCGTTTCCCGTTCCGTCGAATTTGAACTGATTCACGCCGTAATCCCGAATCATCCGCAAACAAACATCGAGGAAATGCTGATAGTACTTGGGGCCGGAGAGAGCGAACCCGCCATCGACAATTTCGTAACCCTCCTTCGCCCCAAAAGCAACGCGCTCCTTTTTCGGACCGTCGTATCCGCCCCACGGTGACAGCCAGACCCCGGGCGCAGCGCCGTATTTTTGTGCCGCCTCGCGAACCGCCCGAAACCCGTCGGGGAATCCACTGTTAAAGCTCCACAGCGAAGCGTGATTATCCCAGCCGTCATCGAAGAGAAAAGAATCCAGTACCACCCCACGCTTGTCGTGCAGCTCCGTCCCAAATGCCTGGATGCGATCGACCGCCCCCGCCTCGTCATAAGGAGTGAAGTAGCCCAGGTCGTACCACGAGTTGTAGTGCAGGAACGTCCGGTAAGGATGCGCCCGCTCCCGCTCGATATAGTTCAGAAAATCCCGGCGCAGCTGACCCGGACGCGTCGCCCCAATCACGGCAGAATAAGTAGCGCTCTGCCCAACTCTCAGCGGCAGGTCCCGTTCCACCACCGCGGTCGCGCGATCGCCAACCACCCGGCTCTCCGAAAGCGGATTCTCCAGCCCCAGAAAAGTCCCCCCCGCCACAATCGGCGACCCGCGCACCGATCCAACGACCTGCGCGCCTGGGATCGTCGCATCGATCATCTTCACTTCAGCAATAGGAACATCAGCTCCGGAAGCGGAGATCGTAACCATCTCCCGGGCATAATTCGACCCGTCGCGCAGCACCACGGACCAGACCACCCGCACTCTGCCCGCATCATCGGCGAGCGGCAACGTGAACCGCTGCCCGCCAAACTGCTCCGACACCCGAGCCGAGCTGGCATCCGCCTCGATTGCCTCCATCCGCGGCGCGCCGTCGACATGCATCGACCGCCCATCCTCGACCGTTCCATCCCGCAAAAGAACGCCGGACGGCTCCTCCAGATGAATGGTCTTTCCGCCCCATCGATCGACCACCGTGAAGCCCGTAACATGTCCGTCCGCGAGCTGCCATTCGGCGGCGATTGCCTGGTTCCCGATCGAGTAGTGGCGGCCATCGACGCGCGTGATGGCCGTTCCCACATCCTGCGCCCAAATTCCGGACACTGCCGCACAGCCGGCGATGAACACGGCGACACCGCGGCAGGCCACTCGTCGAGTGACGAAGATCGTTCGTGGCAGCACTTTCATTCTCGCGAAGTCATGGCAGCTCATAATGCGGAAATCCACTCCAGTCCTTACGATACCTGCGGTTTCTCGACCATCAAAAAACTATTCGCCCCGTCTTCGGGCGGCCGGAATATCGTCCAGTCATCTCCTTGCGCTGGCCGCTCGGCCCGCCACCGTTTCATGTCGATGGAACTATGGGAACGCTCTTAAGTGGTATAGCCTAAAATAGCTTTCTCGCGCATGATTTCTCTTATTCCGCGACTGCAGTAAACGTCGCAATTGCTGGTGACTACGGTCATCGTTTTCTCTGCCTTGAAGTGAAAGCACCTGGTCCCCGCCAGGACCGCACAAAATGGGGAACGCCATCAGGATTGGCGCATTATCTATGCTCGCTGGACATGCGCGGCCCGACGACGCAACTCTTCGGACCGATCAGGAACGTGATCAACGGGTGCCCACCGGATCGCATCAGCTCTGCGATCGCGGATTCTTGCCTCCAGGCTTCAGGGCCCTTCTGACTTTCCTCTTGCTGAGCCTCCTCTTCGGCGGCCTCACACCCCTCTGCCGCGCTGTCGATCATCCCGACGCGGCAAGTCAGAAGACGCATCCCTGGCTTGTCATCGCGGCTCACACTCCTGGCCTCCACGCTACCCGTAACGCCATTCAGAACTCCCGCCTCCACTCCATGATCGAGCAGGTGCGATTCAATCAGACGGAGCTCCCCTTCGACCAGGGTGTGACTGTCGGACCCGGCGCCGGCAGCCTCGTGATTCAATTTACCGCCTCAGCCTCGGAGGCCTCCGATCCCCTCCATTACCGGCTCCTCGGCTTCGATACCGAATGGAAAGAAGCAGGGAAGAACCACGAGGTTCTCTACGACCACCTCGCGCCAGGCCGTTATGAGTTCGATCTCCAACAGGCGGAGACCTCCAGCTTGAGAGATCCCGTCGTGGAAAGCTTCGCCATCACCGTCGTCTCGCCCTATTGGCAGACGGGATGGTTTCGAATTCTGTCCACGATCTTCCTGCTGTTCCTGATCCTCGCTCTTCACAAGATCCGCGTCGATTACCTCCTGCGGCAACAGCAAAAACTTCAGGAGGCTGTTGCCCAGACCAAGGCCGAGCTCACCCTCGCCGCCAAAATTGCCGGCGACGCGCAGGAAGCCCTGAAAGAACAGGCCCTCAAAGACGGCCTCACCGGCCTGTGGAACCGCAGAGCCATTTTCGCCATGCTCGAGAGGGAAGTCTGCCGCGCCCAGCGCGATAAGTTTCCCATCACCCTGCTGATGGTCGATATGGACCATTTCAAAAATATCAATGACACCCATGGCCATCTCACCGGCGATGAGGTCCTTCGAGAAGCAGCCGCCCGCCTCTCCGAAGTCATGCGTCCCTACGATTTTGCCGGCCGCTACGGCGGCGAGGAGTTCCTCGTCGTCCTCCCCAGTTGTTCCCCGCAAAATGGGCTCCAGCGCGCAGAAGACTTCCGCCGCGCCATCGGCGAACGGCTGGTTCCCACCGCTCTCGGTCCCCTCACCGTCACCTGCAGCGTGGGCATGGCCTCCTACGACGGCAAAATGCCGCTGGAAGATCTAATCCATCGCGCCGACAATGCCCTCTATCGCGCCAAGAAGCTGGGACGTAACTGCGTCTGTGCGGAGACCAGCCTCAGAGCAGAAGAGCCCACCCGTCACCTATCGGCCGTTCGAAAAGCGTGATCGTTCCAGAGGCTTCGTAACTCAGCTCAAATCTTCCCTATGGCGGGGCCGCCCAGCTCTCACCGCGACTCGAAAACCGCGATTCGCCCTGCCTCAACCGTTGTCGTCGCCTTCAGCCAGTCCTCCCTCGCAACTGTGGCTGTGCATGGCCCCAGCGAACAGATCCTGACTGGCCTGCGTCTGCCCTCCTCTCGAAGCATCAGCAGAACCTTCGCCAATATCGATCCGGTGAACGGCGAATAAAGATAAAAACACGTTCCCCTCGAAACGTCTGTCACCCTCGCGTCCTCCGCGAAGAAATTCACTCGCGCCAGTTGCAGGCGCTCCGCACATTCCCGGGCACGCGCAACATAGCCTGCTTCCACCTCAATACCGATGCTCCTCACTCCGGTCAGCACCGACACCAACAACGGTACGTGCCCTAATCCGGATCCCAGATCGACCAGAACATCGCCGTCCGAAAGAAGTCCGGTCTCTGCCAGTGCAACAATATGCCGCACCGGCGTCGGCTGATACGACACCATTTCCGGCGACCGCCGAACATCGGCCTCACGCGGCTCGTGGATCTGAAGAATGCCGCTCACCAGATCGTCACGGTAGTCGAAACTGAAGCCCGGTAACGGTCTTCCCACTTCGATTTTTCTCGCCGGGTTTCTGAGCCACTCATGAAGTGTGTGCGATCCGGTGCCGTGAAGTATGTCCGAGCGTAACGACTCGTAGACTTCGGCATTAGCGGCTTCGAGCCGTTTTCGAAGTCCCTGCGCGCGATCATGACGCTCCGAATTCATACCCAGCGCCTCAGCGTCGATGCCCCCAAACTCCGTATCGAGAGCATCCAGCGCGGCCAACCGCTCCCGCAGCCTCTCTCGCTTAAAGACGCACGGGTCGTCCTCAAGATCCGGGAGCATTGTGTGCCGATCGAGGAACTTCCCATATTCCCCTCGGTGCGTTGCCGGGCTGGCTGTAGTTGACATATCAATTAACCTTATAGACAATAGGTTGTTACGTCAACCCAACGTTGATATCCTTGCCGCAGTCATGACCGCAAAACCGCTTTCCCCGCACGAGCTCCGCGTCTGGCATGCCTTTCAGTTCATGTTTGAAGACGTACTCAGCCGCGTCGGCCGCGACCTTGCTCAGACCACCGGCCTCTCCGGCTCCGACTACGGTGTCCTTTCTCGTCTCGCGGCCATCGGCAAAGGCGAGATGCGTCAGCACGCGCTTGCCCAGGTCATGAGCTGGGACAAGAGCCGCCTCTCCCATCAGCTCACACGCATGCAGGCGCGAGCCCTCATCGAGCGCCGGCCCATCGACGGAAATGCTGTCCTCGTTGTGTTGACCAGGCTTGGCCGCGAAAAGCTCCAGGCCGCGCTCCCCGTCCACGCGGAATCTCTCAGGCGCAATTTTCTGTCACGCCTCACCCCCGAACAAATCGCGACCATCGTCCGCGTCAGCAATCTTCTCGGTGACGAGGACGACTCGGCCCTGTCGACGTAGAGAACACCGGTATTACCGGTTGAGGGCCAAAACAATCTCTCATCCTGATCGGGCTCGCATTCGGCTTCTTTGCACCAACATCCCGCCCCTGAGTTCTTCTCCCGCGGGCCTGTTCGCTATCGATCCAGCCTGGCGTCGCTCCGAATCGATACGACCCTCAGCACCCGAGAGTCCTCGCGCAGGGAATCCTCCACAACAACCCGCGCCGGTAATCCGTCAGCCAGATGGAGGCAAAACCAAACCGCAGCGAGTCGCCCCCCTGACCCACCCATTGTCGCGTCACTCGGTTCGTCTTTCCATCAATCATCGTGAGAGGTAAATCAAAAGTCGTCGCCCACACCGCATCCGCGCCGTAGTCGAGGTCGCCGCCCGCGCCCGGAATCCCCAATGCAACCGTGGCTGTCACCTTCCTGCTCTTCTCATCCACGCGCGACAGCGATCCATCTCCCTGGTTCAGCGTCCAGACCGAACCGCCACCCACTGCCAGAAATCGTGGCTTCGGACCCACATGGATGGAAGCGATCAACGCCCCGCTCGCTGCATCGACCGCCGTCAGCACGCCGCTCTCGACGCCGGTAATCCAGATCGTTCTCCCACTGGCCAGCGGGTTATATGATCCCGCCGGAATCGCAATCGTCTGGCGCACCGTGTTCGTTCCCGGATCGATGCGGCTCAGCCTCGCGCCCGCCTTGTCCGTCACCATCCATACGCTGTCCCTGCTTGCCGCGATTCCTCCCTCCGGCCCGCCAGGCGTCATCGGCAGCACCCTCGTGATCCGATTCGTCAGCACATCAACCCGCGCCAGACCTGCCTTGTCTCCGCAAACCGGAACCCATACGCTCCCGAACCCAAATGCAAGACCAGAACAGGCCTCTCCGCGTAGCGGAATCTTCGCGACAACTGTATTCGTCACCGGATCCACGCGCTGCAGCGAATAAGGTTTTGTTCCCACCACCCAAACCGCGTCCTTCGTCACCATCACCCAGTCAGCGGTCGCTCCAACAGTGAACGTCGCAGCCGGCTTCAACTGCGCAAATGGAACCTGAACACCGGCGATTCCAGGCTTCGGGTGGGCAATAGTCTGCTGAGCCGCCGTCAGCGTGAACGAACCAACAAAGAGAAATCCCGACAACGCAATCCGGATCATCGGAGTCGTTCGGCAGCGCCGCAACCGGTCCACCTACCTGCGTACCGATGCAATAGTCGTGGTTCCATGGCACAAAGGCCCATCCCCATCGGGTTTCGCAGCCAGTACGCGCTTCGTATCGCCGAGAGCCGCCTTCGCCGCTCCCATCTCGTGCAGCAGCTTCGTCAGCCGCGCAAACGCCTGTTCGCGCGCCGTCTTGTTTCCCGCAACCGTATTGCCAGGATCCTCGCCCGCCCGCATAAATCCGTGTCCCGCGCCGTCGTACATCACCGGATCGTAGACCTTGCCCGCCGCCTTCATCGCATCCGTGGTCGCTGGAATCGTCGCGCCAATCCGTGCGTCATTGCCCGCGTAAAAGCCGTATACCGGCGCAACAATGGGGGTCACGTCCGCAGGTGCCGTCCCGTAAAAAACGAACGCCGCGCTCAGATCCTTGCGGTGCGCGGCAAACGCAAACGACTTGCCCCCGCCCCAGCAAAAGCCCACCACCGCCAGTTTGCCGTTGGCCGCCGGAAGCTTCTTTCCATAATCGGCCGCCGCATCGAGATCCGCCAGCACCCCGGCAGGGTCAAGCGCGGAGACCGCCTTCACCCTCTCATCCTGTCCTGCATATGCATCCGAGCCGCCGCCGTTCGGTCCGTATCCGCTCAGCAGGTCCGGCGCGATCACGATAAATCCCTCTGCTGCCAGCTCATCCGCCATCTCTTTCGCCCAGTCACTCAGTCCGAAAATCTCGTGGATCATCACCACTACCGGAGCCTTCTCCTTCACCTCCGGGTAAACCACCAGCGCCTGCACGGTGCGCGAGTCATGGTGCAGCGCGACATATTCGCGGTGCCGTGGCGAAGCTTCCAGTCGCGTCTTTGCCCAGTCCTGGGCGTGCCCGGCAACAGGCAACAATACGAGAGACAAAAGGGCGAGCAACAGGGAAGAGCGGGCGGAGACAAGTCTGATCTTCATGCGGACCGCAGAATATAAGGAAACCCCGACTTCGCGCTACAGCAACCCCAAACATGCCGCCATCGACCCCATCCGTATACTGGACCGACCCATCGAATCGACAGCAGGGAAGATCGAAGGAGATTGCAATGATGACTGTTTCGAATGCTCGACGCCTCGCCACCTGCGTCGCTTTGCTCATGGGCCTGGCGCAAGCCGCGTCCGCCTCCGACGTCCTCATCTCCGACGCAAAATCACAGCCGGAAAGCTTGACCATGGCGCCCGGCGGCGTCCTCATCGTCGGCAGCGCTAGTTCTTCCTTCATCTACAAGGTGCGCCCTGGTTCCGCAACCGCTGAAAAATTTATCGATGCCAGCGCCGAAAGCCCCGGAACCTTCTTCTTCGGCATGCTTGCCGATGCGTCCACCAACACACTCTGGACCTGTCAGCTCACTCCCGTGCCCAACACCACTCCAGCCCAGCGCCATACCGCGCTCCGCAGCTTCGACCTCACCACAGGCGCCTCGAAAATCCGCTGGAACCTGCCCGGCGATAACACCACCTGCAACGATTTTGCGATTGGACCGGACAAAGCCCTCTACATCACCGATACGGCCACCGGCAGAATCTATCGACTGCCCGCCGGCGCTTCCGCTGCCGAGCTCTACCTCGAACATCGAACTCTCATGGGCGTCGATGGCATCACCTTCCTCGACGGCACGCTCTACGTCAACAACGTCATCTTCAATAAGCTCTACCGCATTCCAGTCGATGCCGCCGGCAAGCCCGGGCCGCCTGTCGATATCTGGATGGATCAGCCCGTCAAAGGGCCCGACGGCATGCGCGCCGCGAATGGCAGGCTCTTCGTTGCTGAAAATGCCAGTGGCAAAATATCCGCCATCACCGTCCATGGCGATAAAGCCAGCGTCACCGTCATCAAAGAAGGCCTCAACACCCCAACAGGAGTGGAGCCCGCCGGCGATACCCTGTGGATCACCGAACGCGGCGCCGGCAAAGTCCTTTCCTTCCCTATGCCTCAATAGTCCCGCGCCCCTTCAGATCCCCTTCACCTCGCCACCGTCCATCCGCACCGATGTCCCCGTCATCCACTTTGCAGCTGGCGAAACCATAAATCCCAGCAACTCGGCGATCTCCTCAGGACTGCCGTAGCGGCTGATGCCCGCCTCTTCCGGAAACTTCTTCGTTGCCTCTTCTACGCTCATGTTGTGCGCCGGCGCCCATTTCTCCAGAAACGACCGCCGCCGCCCCGTCATCACCGCACCCGGCACAATGCTGTTCACCTGCACCCCATCTTTGATCCCTTGCTCGGCAAACGCTTTTGCCAGCGCAATGATCGCTGCATTCGTCGCTGCCACCGCCGCGAATGCCGGCTTCGGATCGAGCGCGGCGCTGCCCGACATAAATACCACCGAGCCTTTGGATTGCTTCAGCGCATCCCATGCCCGAATCGTCAGCCGGCGAGCTCCGTGGAGCTTCAACTCCATGCCTGCCTTCCACTGCTCATCCGTCATTTCGAACAGGTCGATCTGCGGAACAGCGCCCGCTATATTCAACAGCGCATCGATCCGCCCAAAGTGCTCGAGCGTCGTCCGAATCAGGTTTTCGGAAGCCTCAACCTCGCTCAGATCGAGCGCCACGCTCAGTGGTTCCGCTCCGTTCTCTCGCACAGCAATCGCCACTTCTTCCAGTGCCGTAGCATTCCTGGCCACCAGCACAACGGCGGAAAAGTCCCGAGCCAGCCGTAGCGCCGTCGACCGGCCAATTCCCTGGCTCGCCCCCGTCACAATCGCAACAGAATCCTTCATCATGCTCCTCCGCAGTGCAGTTCGACGATGAGGCCCCAACTTGCTGACCCATCCAGAAACTCACCTGATCGTGGCTCGGGCCGCTTCCAGAATGATCTCCACCACTTTGTCAGGCGCAGTCAGCAGCGGAGTGTGGTCCACGGCAAACGATCGCACCGTCGCCTTCATCCGCTCCGCCATAAATCGCTGCGTCTTCGGATTGATCATGCGGTCTTCCTCGGCCAGCAGATACCACGTCGGCTTCTTTTTCCACGCCGGTGCCGGAGCCGGCTCCTGAATGCACTTCACCGCAATCGGCCGCTGCACTGCCCGCGACAAGGCAATCTGCGCTGCGCTCGCATTTTGTGCAAAGGCATCGCCGAACCCAGCGTCGGGCATCCAGATCAACCCGTCCGCATCCGGCGCCAGTTGCGGAGCCCGCGGATGCAGCTCATCCCGGTAGAACACCTGAGCCACGGTTTCTCCTTCATCCGGCGCCAGCGCCGCGACATACACCAGAGCCTTCACCCGTTCGTCGTTCGCTGTCGCAATCACCGCACCCGCGTAGGCGTGCCCTGCCACAATCAAAGGCCCCTCGGTTCGCGCAATGGTTCGCCGTAACGCCGCCGCGTCATCGCTTAAAGAAGTCAGCGGAATCGGTGCGGCAACCACCGTTACACCCCGATCCTCCAGCAATCGAATGACGGCTCCCCAGCTGGAACCATCGGCCCACGCTCCATGAACCCCCACAACCGTGACATTTTCAAATAAATGCAGAGCGGACTCCTTTCCTCATTAACGAAAATGAAAAGCGCGAAATGAGTTTTGTCCCCTTAGCCAAAGACCGCAACAATTCGCTCAGCAATGAAGTCGCACGAATCCTCCAGCGCGAAGTGCCCTGTATCCAGCAAATGAATCTCTGCCTTTGGAATGTCGCGCAGATAAGCCTGCGCCCCCTCCACCGTGAAGAAGGGATCGTTCTTCCCCCACACAATCAGCGTCTTCGGCTGCCTGCTCCGAAAGAATGCGTGCCACTCGTCATAGTGCGTGAGATTCGATTGGTAGTTGTGCAACAGATTCAGCTGAATCGCATCGTTCCCCGGCCGATCAAGGAAGAATTGATCCACGGTATATGCATCGGGACTGATGCGCGCAATGTCTTTCACCCCATGCGTGTACTGAAAAATCGTCGTCTCTTTCGTCAGTAAAGCGCGTACCGGCTTTTCCGTCTCAGAATTGCGATTCGCCCAGAACGGTTTCATCGCATCGAACCCACTTCCGATCCCCTCCGCATACGCATTTCCGTTCTGCACAACAATGCCGCTGATGGCCTCCGGATGCCGCGACGCAATGCGATAGCCCACCGGCGCCCCGTAGTCCTGCACATAGATGCTGAAGGTCTTCAGCCCTAAAGCACCAAAGAGCAGCTCCTCGATCGAGGCGGCGAGATTGTCGAAGGTGTATTCGAATTTCGTCGTGTCCGGCGCGTCGCTGTATCCAAACCCGATGTAATCGGGAGCGATCACATGAAATTTCTCTGCCAGCTGCGGAATCAGATCGCGGAACATGTGCGAAGAGCTGGGAAATCCATGCAGCAATACGATCGTCGGTGAATCCTTAGCGCCCGCCTCGCGGTAGAAAATCTGGTTGCCGCGCACAGTTGCGTGTTGAAACGTCGTCATTGGGGTATTCCTTTCCTCGGAGAGTGAACCGCTAAGCGGCTGCCCGTTAACCATTGGGATAACACAACACCGATAAAAGATGCAAGAAAGGTGTCATGCTCTTTTGCGGAATATTCATATACTGAAGGTGCATGCGCACCTCCGGGCAGGAACTGAACGAGTGGGTCGACGGGTTTTTGTTCATTGCGAACAGGCCCATCCTCGACTTCCTCAACACCAAACCCGTCCTCGCCGAAGGCCCCAGAGAACTTCTTCCCGATGTTCATGCCCTCGAACGATGGCTCATTGCCTCCGGAATCGCATCCTCGCCCAAAACCAGATCCCTGCTGCGAAGCTGGCGAAACTCCCCCGCGGCCGCTGCATTCCTCTCAAACCTCATCGCCTTCAGAGAAAGATTGAGGCATGCGGTTACAAGGATCGAAAGCGGCTCGCTGCCCTCCGACTCCTTTCTGGCCGAAGTCAACGCCCTGCTGCTGCAATACCCGCTTCGCACCTCACTCCACCGGCGAAACGGGAAGGTCGTCCGCGAATCGATTTTCGACCCGCGTACACCCTCGGACTTCTGGTTTCCCATCGCCGAAGCCGCAGCCGATCTCCTCTCCGCCAACCAGTCGTCCCGCCTCCGCAAGTGCGAATCGTGCGTTCTTCATTTCTTCGACACCAGCAGGAAAGGCTCCCGCCGCTGGTGCAGCATGAATATCTGCGGCAACAAGTTCAAAGTCGCTGCGTACCAGCGCAGAAGGAGAAACCAGTAGTGCGAAATGCAAACGCGCTTTCCTCTTGACCCCACCCGCTCCCACGCGAGAAGCTTCTAACCAATGTTCCTCAAGCAGTACTATCTTGGCTGCCTCGCGCACGCCTCCTATCTCCTCGCCGACGAAACCTCCGGCACCGCCATCGTCGTCGATCCCCAGCGCGACATCCAGCAGTACCTCGCCGACGCGGCCGCGAACCACTTCACCATCCGCCACATCTTCCTCTCCCACTTCCATGCCGACTTCATTGCCGGCCATCTCGAGCTCCGCGATCGCTGCGGTGCCACCATCCATCTCGGCTCCCAGGCCAAAGCCCAGTACACATTCACACCCATGGCCGATGGCGACTCCCTCGACTTTCCCGGTCTCCGCCTCCAGGTCCTCGAAACCCCCGGCCACACCATCGAATCCATCTCTATCCTCGTTTACGATCTCGCCCGCGACCCCGCCCGCCCGCATGCCCTCCTCACCGGAGATACCCTGTTCATCGGCGACGTCGGCCGCCCCGACCTGCGCGCCTCCCTGGGCTGGACCGCTGCCCAGCTCGGTGCCCACCTCTACGACTCGCTCCACAACAAAATCCTTCCGCTACCCGACTCCACCCTCATCTATCCCGCCCACGGTGCCGGCTCCCTTTGCGGCAAAAGCCTCTCCAAAGAAACCGTCTCCACCCTCGGCGAACAGCGCCGTTTCAACTACGCGCTCCAGCCCATGACCCGCGACCAGTTCAT
Source organism: Acidobacteriaceae bacterium (assembly GCA_036490815.1). Lineage (GTDB taxonomy): Bacteria > Acidobacteriota > Terriglobia > Terriglobales > Acidobacteriaceae > Palsa-343. The sequence goes on along the minus strand of DASXDF010000015.1, from coordinate 399,567 downwards.
CGCCCTCGTCACTGCCGATCAGCCCGACGCTCCCGCTTACTTCACCTGGGACGCCATCCTCAACACCCGCGAGCGCAACACCCTCGACTCCAATCTCGAGCAGGCCCTCCGCCCCATCGCCCTCGACGACTTCCTCGTCCTCGCCCGCGACGGCGCGCAGATCCTCGACGTCCGTCATCCCGACGAGTTCGCCTCCGGCCACCTCGCCGGCGCCATCAATATAGGACTCGACGGACAGTACGCCACCTGGGCCGGCACCATCCTCGATCCCGATCGCCCCATCCTCCTCATCGCCGGCCCCGGCCGCGAGCACGAGGCCGCTCTCCGCCTCGGCCGCATCGGCTTCGACCGCGTCAGCGGTTTTCTCCGCGACGGCATTGCTGCCCTCGCCGCCCATCCTGCCCTCGTCGCCGTCACTCGCCGCGTCAGCGCCCCTGAAGTCGCTGCACAACTTGCCACTTCCACGCCGCCTCTCCTCATCGACGTCCGCGCCCCCCGCGAATGGGCTACCCGCCACATTGATGGCAGCCTCAACCTGCCCCTTACCCGCCTCCGCGACCACATCGCTGAAATTCCCCGCGACCGCGCTGTCGCCCTTCACTGCGCAGGTGGGTACCGTTCCTCCATCGCTGCCAGCCTCCTCGAACAGCAGGGAATTACCGACCTCATCGAAGTCGCCGGCGGCCTCGCCGCATGGGACGCGGCCCATCTTCCCGTCACCGTCGAACTGTCACCCGAGGCCACATCCCATGCCTGACACCGCCGCAGCCCCCGCGCCCTCCATTCCCGTCCTCTCCATCGAAGTGGAGCGTTGCCCCAGCCCCAGCGAAGCCACCGTCCGCTGTCACGGCAGGCTCGTCGCCGGCGTCACGGACGTCCTCGTCCTCCCCGTCCGCGCGCTCATCCCCACGTCCAAACGCATCGTCCTCGACCTCTCCGACCTCAAACACACCGATAGCTCTGGCCTCGGTGCTCTTGTCCGCCTCTACGTCTCCGCCAAATCCGCTGGATGCAGCCTCGAGCTCATGCACCTCAGCAAGCAGGTCCGCCATCTCCTCGGCCTCACCAACATGTTCGACGTCTTCGTCGTCATCGGTGAAAATCGCGTCAAGTTTATGTAACGCGTTCGCCAATTCCAGCGCCCAAATCTCCTTGACAACCCACAGGTACCGCGCCCACCATACCCCCACTTCTTCAGGAGCCACTTCTCAGCCCCGGGATTTCTCCCGCCCGCACGCTCCCCTGTAGTACCGGGCCCCAGTTCCCCCAACCGCGCCCCCGGGTGCCATTCGCCCGGACTGCTCTCACCCGCCAACCGCGCATCCGCTTTCGTCGAACTCTGCGCCGCTTGTTCCCGAGGCCGGCTCTGCCGTCGTCGCCCGCGCGTTCCTCAGCCCAGGAGGGCTCACCCACATGAAAGCCCGCACGTTCCTCGCACCAGCACTCTCCAGCCTCTTCCTCGCATCCGCCGCCATCGCCATCGCGCAGGATGCCGGCCCAACTCCCCCTCCCAAAGTCCTCGTCATCCAGCGCGAATACCTCAAGCCCGGCAAAGCCGGCGCTATCCACGTCAAGTCCGAAGCCAACTTCATCAAGGCGGAAAACGACGCGAAGTGGCCCACCCACTACATCGCCCTCGACTCCATGTCCGGCCCCTCCCGCGCCCTCTACATGTTTGGCTACGACTCCTTCGCCGACTACGGCAAGGACCAGGAAGCTCAGGCTAAAAATGCCGACTTCTCCTCCGCCATCGACGCCGCCTCCCTCGCCGACGGCGAGCTCCTCGAACGCTATGAGACCCTGGTCTGGCTCTACCACCCCGAGATGAGCCTCCACGCCTCTGTCGACCTGCCCCACCAGCGCTACTGGGAGTTCATGATGTTCCACATCAAGCCTGGCCACGATAAAGACTGGGCCGACCTCACCAAACTCTACGTCGACGGCTTCGCCAAAACCGACCAGCACTGGGCTACTTTTGAAAGCCAGTATGGCGAGAACAATGGCGGCGTCTGGAGCGTCATCAACCCCATGCGCACCCTCGCAGATGTCGATAAAGGCATGACCAACGACGCCGCATTTGCCGCAGCCCTTGGCCCGGCCGGCATGAAGCGCGTCGCCGAACTCACTGCCGCCTGCGTCGACTCCGTCCAGGTCAATCTCTTCACCGTCAATGCAAAGGAGAGCTACCCCGACCCCAGCTGGGCCACCGTCGCCCCCGAAGTCTACGCCCAGCCATAGCGATCGACCGGCCTGCCCCACGTCTCGATTCCGAGACGTGGGCGCACTCCACTCCGGCCCCTGATGGGCTATTCCCCATTGGCCACTCCCTGCTCCCTGCTTCCCCAGGTAACCACCGCATTTGATTCCCAATGAATGCCCCAAATGACACTCTCAGGGGATTCCGAACCGTTTCCGTCCAGGCCTAGGCTTTCCCGCAGTCATGATCTACACAGCAGGGCAGCAAGTCCGCATCATGCACAGCGGAGCCACCGGCAGAGTCTTCCTCAAACTCCCCCTCCGCGATGTCTACCTCGTCCAGTTCCCAGGCTTTCCCGTCGTCGAGAAAATCTACAACGGCTGCGACCTCGAACCTGCCATCACCGCCGCCCCGCCTCCCGAATCCGAACGAACCCACCACCACCACGCCTGACAACTCACAACCGCTTCGCCTGGATCGCAACCAGGCCTTCTCTTGAACGAGCGTTACTCTCCGTCTGTTCTTTGCGGCAAGCGAGCGAACAGCCCTGACCCTGATCCGACACCCTCTCGGTGGCTGCGATCCAGGTTTCTACTGACCGTCAAGGCATTTTCGCGCCATCGACGCAGCTTGCGTCCGATTCGGGACCGCCATCCGCCGCAGCACCTTTTCCACCAGAGTCCGCACCGTATTCGGACTGAGTCCCAAACGACCTGCGATTTCCTTGTTCGAACGCCCTTCTTCCATCAGCTGAAGCACATCGACCAGGCGTGGGCTCAGATCGAACCGCTTCGCCAGTTTCCTGTGCGGAGCTTCGGATTCGCTGAACGACAGAATCTGTTGATCTCCATTTTCACTGTCGCAAACGGTCACCTGAAGTGAGGAATCCGTTTCCTCCGAACTGAATGTGTATCTCGAGCAGACCGTACCTGATCGGGAGCGGAGCAACTGCACGATCTGCCGGGGCAGTCTGTCGCGGTTGCGCGGGAAACTCGGGAAATACCGGTTCAGGAGATCGAAAACCTCCGAAGCTGCATGAATCAGATATTCGTGGAAGGAGACCAGAGCTATGCAGCCCGCCTCGGCTCCCATCGCCCGCCTGATGAGCAGATCGTAATGGCCCCACGTCTGTTCTGCGGCGATCTGACGTCGCATCTTCGGCAACAGTTCACGCAAAACACGCTTTTCTTCGAGCGTGTAGTCAATCGTCGACCGCGCCAGCGCCAGCACCGGTGTGCCGATGGAATCGGAAGGTAGTGCGACCGCCATCTGCTTCGATATTCCAAGCGGTCTGAAAAACTCATTGAACATTCCCGTCGCGCGAAAACCGCGATCGTTCGTGCAATCGGAAATCCGAACAGGATTCCTCAAACCGGAAACCACAAATTCCCTGAACAGCGGATGGCTGAAACGATTGGCGAGGAAGCCTTCAAAATTTCCGGAAATCTGAACCTCCGCATCGGACCACCGGCGCTCAGCGTAATCGCCGTTACGATCGAACACTTCAATGGCGGATACATCGGAGGCGATAACAGCGGTTACCGCTCTGCCGATGCGATAGTAAATGCTCTCCGAGTGCGTGTGGGATCGGATGATCTCCCACGCTGCTTGCGCTGCATCCTTCATAGCCCGTTCTCCGTTTCACCGCGGGCGCGCGCTTTTCCTCACCTGAATACGTCAATCGACGCATTGCAGCGTCAGCGAGTATACACGTACTCTCCCGTCCTGAGCTTGCGGTTTTTCCAGTCGAAAGCGGGCGTTTGCGGCCAAAATGTTTCGCGCCCGCATCGATCCGATCTGCCCCGCTCGCATGTTGGGAAGGAGATTAGAATGAAACCGCATTTTGCCACTCGAGTCGGTCTTTGTTTCGCCCTGGCGGGCTTCACCTGCAGCGTCCCGGTTTCTGCCCAGGTTATCTCGCCCACCCCCACCCTCGTTGCAACCGGATTGAACGCTCCCCGCGGCCTCAGGTTCGGCCCCGACGGGCAACTCTATGTCGCGCTCGCCGGAACCGGCGGTACCACTTCCACCGCCGGTTCGTGCGACCAGGTCGTTGCCCCTGTCGGCCCTTACACCGGCGGCACAACCGCCAGCATTATCCGCATCGGCAGATCTGGCAAAGTGACCACCGTTGCTTCAGGACTACCCTCGTCGGTCGATGCCATGGGCGACATTCAGGGTGTGGCCGATATCGTGTTTGTTGAGGGACACCTCTATGCCCTTCTGGGTGGCGGAGGTTGCTCGCATGGCAACAGCATTCCCAACGCGCTGGTCCGGGTCAACGCGTCAACCGGTTGTGGCACATTGTTGCCAATCTGAGCCGGTTCATTCAAAGCCATCCGGTTGCGTACCCGAATGCCGGCGACTTCGAGCCCGACGGCACCTTTTACAGCATGCTGTTTACGAATAACCACTTCTATGCTGTGGAGCCAAACCACGGCCAGGTCCTTGCTATCGGCCTCGACGGCCACGTCTCCGCGGTGCTCGATGTCTCCGAGTCTGAAGGACACGTCGTACCCACAGCCATCGCCGAGCGGGACGGCAGCTTTTATCTCGGGAATCTCTACACCTTTCCCATCACTCCCACCGCCGCTCGCATCATGACGCTCACACACGATGCGTGGTGGTCCGGGCGCTACAGCGTGCCCGGTCTCGAGACTCCCGCCGATAATCCGCTGGATCTGCGTATCACCGGTTCTCGCGCTGGATTCACTACCGTGGTCGGGACCGCATTTGGTCCGGACGGCTCCTGTATGCGCTGGAACTGAACGCCGCTGCAGGCTTCCCCGACCTCGGCAATGGAAAGGTCGTGCGTCTGCTGCACAGCGGTGAAATCGAGGATGTGGTTACCGGGCTCTCTGTCCCGACTGCCATGACCTTCGGTCCGGACGGCAGCCTCTACATTTCAAATTTCGGTGCTGCGCCCCCAGGCGCCGGACAGATTGTTAAGGTCCCCGTCACCCCAGGCTATTAATTGTGTCGCATTCTCGACGTGCCAGGAAAAGGCCGCCATCAGGCGGCCTCTTCCTCTGGCGCCCATGGCAGTTCACGGAAACGCCTCGGCAAGATAGGCCATATTGGAGACAATTCTGTAAAACTTCATCGCCGCGCTCTCATGCTGATCGTCATCCGCATGCATGATTCTGCACCGAAAAAGCAAAGAGGGAGGCCGTAGCCTCCCTCTTTCCCTCCGCACCCTCGAATCAGGCCGCTTTGGCTTCCACGTTGATGCTCTCCGCAATCGAAGTCAGCTTCTGGTCCGCTGCCTTCTCTTCCTTCAGCGTCGCTTCAAGCAGCTGCACAATTTCATTCTCGCCGAGCAAATTGGCAAACGTTCGCGCCGACCCATAAGCCGAAATCTCGTAGTGCTCCACGCGCTGCGCATCCGCAATCAGCCCGGCATCGAGCACCGCCGGCTCGCCGCCTTCCTTGATCCGCTCATCCGCCTCGGTGATCAGCCCCTTCATGCCTTCGCACGTCTTGCCCTTCGGGCTCTCGTCCAGTTGCTCGAAGATCTGCTTCAAACGCTCAACATGACCTTCGGTTTCCTTCAGATGACTTTCAATCGCCTGCTTCAGTTTTGGATCCGACGCGTTCTTTGCCACTTTCGGCAGCGCTTTCGTCAGCTGCGTCTCCGCCGAGTACAGGTCCTTCAGCTCTTCAACCAACAGCTCTCGCAGATTCTCATTCTTCATGGTGGTTCTCCTTGGGGTCTCAAACAATGGCCGGCCCCGCGCAAAAGAATGGCCGCCGAGAAAAGGGGCGCCATTGGCCGGCTCTCTTCAGTCAGATGCCACCCGTAACCAGAGAGTTATCGCAGTCCTCGCGCTTCGTTCCACAGCACCCGCCCCGAAACACGCCGATCCATCCCCCCGCCCCTGGAGCCTTTTCCCCACTCAATCGTCTGTTATGATGGCGCGTTTCTCAGGCGAAAGGCTCACTGCCATGCGGAGTGCTCTTCCCACTCTGTTTCTTATCCTGTTCCTGCCTGCCGCACGAACGCAGGTCATCGCCAATCGTCCGTTCAACACGGCCATCAGCCGAGCTCGCGCTCTCGAAGCTGGAGCTCTCGCCACCGACCTGCCCCATCACGTCCATTACGATCTCAAGCTGTACAACCACAAAGGCAAGCTCACCACCGGTACCTGGGATATCTGGCGCGACCCGCTGCACTATGTCCGCACCGAAATCGTAGCCGGCGACTTCCACTACATCCACATTGAAGATCTGACCCGCACCATCCAGTGGCGGCACTTCAACACCCTCATGCCGCTCAAGGTCTACGACCTCCGCCAAAATTATGCCGAGCCGATCTACGCCGTCGCGCTCTTCAGTCCCCCGGCCGCAGACCACAATGTCCGCTTCCAGCAGATCGAAGGCTCACCCTTCGACTGCACCAATGAAATAGTCCATGTCCGGGTCTGTTTCGATCCGCTTGCCCATGTGCTCGCCTTCGCGCAGATGTTCAACCAAACCGTCACCTGGGAGGACTGGCAGCCGCTCGGCTCTCATAGCATTCCCGGGCGCTTTCGCATTTACGACGCCGGCCGAATCATGGTCGAGGCCGCAGGACACGCCGAAATCGTCAAGACATTTCCCCCCGATCTGTTCCTCATTCCCCCCGGCCAGCCCGATATGGGCGAACCAGAAGAAGATGGTTCGACTCCCCACAAAGTCATCGGCACGAAATCCATGCACCTCGAACCGCTCTACGGCAACGTCCTTGCGCAGGTGCAGGTGGACGGCGAAGGCAAGGTAAAGAAGGTCAACCTCGTCGATGCTGATGACGACGACATCATCAGCGGCGCAAAGCAGTTCCTGAAGCACCTCACCTTCGCTCCGCAGCTCAGGGACGGCGCCCCCACGCCTTTCGATCAGTACATTTATCTCCGCTACGGCTTGAGTCCGCAGTAGCTAGATTTTCGCCGGGGCCTGAGTCGCAGGAATGTGCTGCTTCTCAACTCTTCCCCCTGGTGTCATCCGCGAACGCGGAGCGGTGCGATCTGCGGTTGCTTTTCTCACGCTTGTCGCAAACTCGCGCTCGTCCGCGTCCCAGTCAGCAAGGTCTTCGTCCCAGTAACGCATGACCTCATACATGCGGCGACCGTACAGGCTGCCCGTCAGCCCACGCACATGCTCGACGAAGTGACGAAAGGCCGCGGGCACAGGTGGCCCCATCTTCATGTGATCAACATAGCCATCCAGGGACTGGTTCAATGCGTAGACAAGTCTCGCCATCCTGCAAACCTCCGTCTCGGGTCCTTCAGAATAGCTCGATCCGGCGTCACACCACGAAACGACCCGGAGCCGAGCCGCATCACTGCCGCGCCTCTTCAACCCGCAGCGCCTCCTCTTTGCTCAGATAACCTTTGCGCCGGAACCAATCCTCGATCGCCTCGCGCAGCCGATCCACAGGTATTCTCGTCCCCACTTCGAGAACTCCATCCGCAACCGGCAGCGTGTCGTCGAAAATCGCGTCGTTCGTAAAATTGCGCATCGCAAAGTTGTCGATCCACGCAATCGGGCAGGGAACCACCTCGCCTCCCGCCGTGACGCGATCGATGCGTACCTTGCGTATCCACATAGAAGATTTCCAGCAGAAGCGTTTCCTGAAATGAAGAATCAATACCCGCGCTGATGCAGCACGAACACCACAATCGATGCCAGCAGACAATAAATCCCAAAGTAGTACCACCGGCCCCGCTCCAGCCACGAGCTCAGCCACTTCAGCGCCAGCAGTCCCGCCAGAAACGAAAACACCATTCCCACCAAACTCGGAAACGCCGCCGCACCAAAACCTTCATGGCTCGCGTGATGCAGCCGAAGCGCCTCGCGTCCCACCACAGCCGGCGTCAGAATCACCGCCAGCGCAAAACTAAATGCCTCCACCCGCGCCTTCCGGATCCGCTCCAGCATCCCCACAGAAATCGTCGCACCCGACCGCGAAAATCCACGGAAGGGAAGACACAGTCCCTGCACAATCCCGATCACCGCCGCCTGTCCCGTGCTCATCGCATCTTCGCCCGGCTTGTTCGGATCGCGCCCTTCGCCCGACAGTCCGGCGATCAAAATCAGAACCCCCGCCGCCGCCAGTGCTGGCGCCACAATCTCCAGATGACTGAACAGGTCCTCGATCTGCGCGTGCGGCACGCCCTTGAAGTAGGTGTGCTCGAGCACCTTGATCATGGCCTCGCCCACAATCCCCGTCAGCGCCGTCGCCACAATCGCCAGCCAGGCAAACTGCCCAAACTCCCGCCCGCTCGAAAAGAACGTCCGCCGCCATTGCTTCCAGAAATAAACAATCACCGCGAACATCGTTCCGGTGTGCAGCATCACCAGCAGCAGCGTCATCGCCGGCGACGACGGATCCATCCCCATCAGCTTCTCCGCTACAACCACGTGTGCAGAACTGGACACCGGCAGCAGCTCCGCCAAACCCTGAATCACGGCGAGCACAATCACCTTCAGTAAAGACATGCACCGATTCTAACGATGCCTTACGGTATTTTCGTCATTTGAATCGTCGAACACGCCCCCGGTATCATGACCGTAAAGGTCACGTCTTTTTAACGTTGAAGTGGCCGGGCTCTCGACCTGGCCCTCCCGTAGAACACCGTAGTTCTTCGGCAAATTGTTTCGGTTCCAATCAACAGGGAGACAGCGATGCGAATTGGAGTGTTAACGGGCGGCGGAGACTGCCCCGGTCTGAATGCCGTCATTCACGCGGTCGTCAAAAAAGGCATCACCCACTACGGCGACGAGTTCGTCGGCTTCCTCGAAGGCTGGCGCGGCGTCCTCGATAACAACACCATCCCCCTCACCCTCGAAAGGGTCGACGGCATCCTCATCGAGGGCGGAACCATCCTCCGCACCTCGCGCACCAACGTCCGCAAAATTGAAGGCGGCATCGAGAAGTGCGTCCAGGTCCTCAAAGCCAATAAGCTCGACGCCCTCATCGCCATCGGTGGAGACGACACCCAGTCCGTCACCAACGCCCTCATCCAGGCCGGCGTTCCCGGCGTCGGCGTTCCCAAGACCATCGACAACGACCTCAACGGCACCGACGTCTGCTTCGGCTTCGATACCGCAGTCATGATTGCCACCGAAGCCATTGACCGCCTCCACACCACTGCCGAGTCGCACAACCGCGTCATCGTCTGCGAAGTCATGGGCCGCGATGCCGGCTGGATCGCCCTCACCGCCGGCGTTGCTGGCGGAGCCCACGTCGTCCTCGTTCCAGAAAAGCCCATCGACCTCGAGCACGTCTGCGCCATCCTTCAGTACAACCACGACCACGGCAAAAAATACGGCATCGTGGTCGTCGCGGAAGGCGCCAAGATGCCCGACTCTGGGACTCAGGCAGTCAAAGGCGACAAACTCGACTCCTTCGGCCACGCCCGCCTCAGCGGCATTGCCGAGCACCTCGCCGAGGAGATTGAGAAGAAGACCGGCTACGAAACCCGCTCCGTCAACCTGGGCCACACCCAGCGCGGGGGCACACCCACTGCCTACGACCGCATGCTCGCCACCCGCTACGGCCTCGCCGCCATCGACCTCGTCCACCAGGGCAAATTCGGCCGCCTCGTCGTCCTGCGCGGCACAAAGATCGAAGACATCCCAATCGCAGAAGCCATCTCGAAGAACCGCACCGTCGACGACAGCTTCCTCTCCATCCTGAGTTCTCTCGAGCCGAAACTCTAAAAAGAACAGGAGAAGCACCCGGGGCTCAGCCCGCTGCTTCTCCTGTCTCCCCTCGTCTTTGCCTCCTTGGCGCCGTTATATTCTCAGGCACTCCCTGTTGACCTTCTCGCCAACCAAGAGGATACTTTGGCTCATAGTGATTCCCCCGGATCCGGTCCGCTCGAAGACCGCTTCCGTAGGGCGCCGGGTGCAGATTTCTCCGCCCCGGGATTCAATCACAGTTCATCCTTTTGGAGGCAATTCCCATGCCCACCCGTTCGCTTTCTTTGCGCATTCCCTCGCTCCTGACGGCTGTCCTTCTGGCGGCCGCGGCCCAACACGCGCTCGCGCAAGCCACCACCGGCAGCATCAGTGGCGCCGTCCACGATGCCAGCAACGCCGCCGTAGCCAACGCCACTGTCACCGTAACTGATACGTTGCACGGATCGCAGATCCGCACCATCACCACCGATTCCAGCGGTGTCTACTCCGCTCCCCAGCTTGCGCCCGGCGTTTACTCCATGACCGCCCAGGCCAAAGGTTTCAAAAACGCCACCGTCGAAGCCGTCCACCTGAATGTGGGCGACACGCTTGCCATCAATTTCACCCTCCCCGTCGGCAGCAGCACCGAGACGGTCAAAGTCACCGCCAGCGATATTCAGGTGGATACCCAGTCCGCCACCTCCAGTACCCTCATCGACTCGGCCCAGATCGTCGGCCTTCCTCTGAACAATCGCAACTACGAGCAGATGGTCGCCCTCCAGCCAGGCGTCGCCTACGGCGGTGGTGACCAGCTCTATATCGGCGTCTCCAATCCCTCCGGCGAAACGAACGTCGTGTCCTTCTCCATTAATGGGCAACGCAGCAGCGCCAATTCCTGGACCGTCGATGGCGCCGACAATGTCGATCGAGGCTCCAACTACACCCTCCTCATCTACCCCAGTATCGACGCCATCGCCGAGTTCAAAACCATGCGCAATACCTACAGCGCAGAATTCGGACGCAGCGCATCAGGTCAGGTCAACCTCGTCACCAAAAGCGGCACCAACCTCCTCCATGGCGACCTGCACGAATTCAACCGCGGCAATTACGACGCCGCCAACAGCTTCTCCAACAACCTCAGCCATATCGCTCGGCCCCCCCTCCATTACAACAATTACGGCTACACCATCGGAGGCCCCGTCTGGCTGGGCAAACTTTACGACGGCCGCAACAAAACCTTCTTCTTCTTTTCCCAGGAATTCCGCCGCGTCATTACCTATTCCGGACTTCTGCTCTCCGGCGATCCCACCACCGCCATGCGCTCCGGAACCTTTCCCCTTCCCGTCTGCATCCAGATGAATACCGCCGGAACCGCCTGCCAGACAACCTCGACACAAATCTCCACGATCGACCCCACTGCCCAGGCCTACCTCAAAGATGTCTTCAGCAATATCCCCGCAGGCAACTATGCCTCAGATCCAACCGGCACCACGCTGAACACCGTCGTCCGCAATATCTACAATGAAACTCAGGAAATCGGCCGCCTCGATCAAAACTTCGGCTCTAAATTCAGCGTCTTTGTCCGCGTTGTCGACGACTCCATCCCCACCGTCGAGCCCAGCGGCCTCTTTACCGGCGTCTCCGGCTTCCCAGGTGTCAACACCACCCAAACCAATTCCCCCGGCCGCAATTATCTCGGCCACTTCCTCTACACCATCTCACCCAGATTCCTCATCGACGGCGGCTTCGCCTATTCCTACGGTGCGATCCTCAGCGATCCGGTCGGATACATGGCCGCCGCCAGTTCTCCTGACGTCAGGCCCACACTCCCCTTTGCCTCCTCCTTGCCGCGAATCCCCAGCGTCACCTTTACCGGCGGAACTGGCCTCACCAGCTACGGCCCTTATCGCGACTACAATCGCGATCGCAACCCCTTTGCCAACGTCACGTATATCCTCGGCAATCACTCGCTCCGCGCCGGCGTGACCTATCACTACTACCAAAAGTCGGAGAACAGCGCCTCCACCAACGCCGGCTCCTTCGCCTTCACCACTACCGGCCTTCCCACCGGAACCCCCAGCTTCTATCAGTCCTTTGCCTGGTTCCTTCTCGGCCAGCAGGCCGCCTTCTCCCAGGCCTCTCTCGACGTAACCCCCGATATCCGCATGTCCCAGATTGAGGCCTATGCCCAGGACGACTGGAAAATCCTCCCACGACTCACCATCAATGGCGGCCTGCGCTACTCGCACTTTGAACAGCCTCTGGACAATCACCACCTGCTGACCAATTTCGACCCCCTCCGCTGGTCTGCCTCCGACGCTCCCGCCATCGACAATAAGGGAAGCATCTGCACCACCGCTCCGTGTTCCGGCGGAGCTGCTCCCAACCCTGCCTACAACAAACTCAACGGCATCCTGGTCGCCGGTACGTCCAGCTCTCCCTATGGCAGCCATGTTGCTCCTCAGGCGAATCTCGACTTTGCTCCCCGCTTCGGGTTTTCCTGGGACATCTACGGCAACGGCAAAGCCGCCCTGCGCGGCGGCTATGGCATCGCATTTGACTCCTCTCTCGTCGGCGACCTCGAACAGAACATCTTCCAGAATCCGCCCTACGTGCAGAGCGTCTCCATCAACAACGGCGGCCTTTCCGACCCTCTTTCCGGAACTCTCAACGTAAGCTCGCTCCCTCCTGCTCTCCACGCGACCCAATATCAGTCCAGCGTGCCCTACGGCCAGCAGTTCAGCCTCGACCTCCAGCAGCAGATCACCAGCAACCTCATCGCCGACCTCGGCTACGTCGGCTCCCTCGGTACCCACCTCCTCGGCGAAGTTGACATGAACCAGCCCCATCCCGGCGCCTGGCAAACCCTCGGCGTCTCCGGCATCACGCGCGCGAATACCGCCCTGCTCAACCAGATCCGTCCCTACCAGGGTTTCGACGCTATCAACGCCATCCAACCCTGGTTCAACTCCAATTACCACTCCCTCCAGGCTTCGATCCAGAAGCGGTTCTCCAATGGCTCCCTGATCGATGCCAACTACACCTGGTCCAAGGCCCTCGCCGATAACCAGACCGACCGCAGTACCGCCGTCCAGAACGTCTACAACATTCCCGGCGAATACGGTCCCGCCCAGTACGACATCCGCAACATGTTCAATACCGACTTCGTCTTTGCTCTCCCCTTCTTCCGCCAGCAGCAGGGTTTTGCCGGCCACACCCTCGGCGGATGGCAGCTGGCCGGCCTCGTTTATGCCAACGGCGGTTTACCCCTCACCGTCACCACCAGCGCCGACCCTGCCGGACTCGGCCTTCTCGATTCAGCCAGTGGCGCTGGTGCCCGGCCCAACCAGATCGGCGATCCCAACGCCGGCGGCAGTATCCATAAACGGCTCTCCTGGTTCAATACCTCTGCTTTTGCCGCCGATACCAGCCCCACGTCTCCTGGCAACGAACGTCGCGGAGTCGTGCGCGGACCCGGCTGGCAACGCTGGGATCTCGCCCTCTATAAAACCGTGAATCTTGGAGAGCGCGCGAAGTTCACCTTTCGCGGCGAAACCTTCAATACTTTCAACCATACGAACTTCAGCGGTGTCTCCACTTCAAATACAAGTGCCACGTACGGCCAGATCACCAGCTATCGCGATCCACGCCTCATCCAGCTCGGCGCGAAGCTTGACTTCTGATCCTTCGGGCAACCTCGCAGGCAGGGAACACGTTCACTGGACTGATTGCCATCCTGTGGTTGAACAAAACTGCCCCATCTCACTCTCAAGTAAACACTTGAGTGGGATGGGGTTTCCATTCAAGTACCCCGCCAATTCGGGATTTCTTTCGCCCTCCGGACTGTGGTACAAAGAGCGTGCCTCACTGCTCTGGAGGATTCCGTGAAAGCCCCGCTCGCCCATCCCGAGATCCGCGAAGTTATGGACATCCGCCAGGCCGCCCACTATATGGGCATCAGTGCCGATAGCCTCTATCGCTACGCCGCTACGGGATTTATCCCCGCGTTCCGCCTCGGCAATCGCTGGCGGTTCCGCAAGTCGCGTCTCGATGAATGGATGGATCGCCGCTCCGGCCTCGAAGAAGCCGCTGCCCCCAAACTGGTCCGTTCGCAGAAGAAACCCGTTCGCTCCACCCGCGTCCTCGGCCGCAGCGCCCGCACCGGCTCCTAGCCGTCGCCATGTAGCTCGCAATACAAATACCGTGTCATCCCGAGCGAACCGAAGGACCTTGTGTTTTGCATCCCGGCGAGGAATCCAGCGGGGGAAGAAAAATCTGGCATCCCGAGCGAAGCGTCCGCATCGTTGCGCGGGTTTTTGGCGCGATCAGCAATTAGCTGTCAGTCGAATAGATGAATAGATGTGCATTTTTGCTCCAGGCTCCCGGAGGTTCACCCCCCCCGAATCGGCGCTTTTGTGTCCGGGCACGACGTCGGTCGCCTCGTAAAACCAATCCTGAATTGAACGTGGCTTCAGCCCCTGCGCTTCGTAACAAGGCCCGATCGCACAGCCTGCGAGAAACGCTTTGAAGGGGCACGGCCTTCAGCCGTGCCGTACTGTCCGCAGATGCCCACGGCTTCAGCCACCGAGGGATGGTTTTGTATCAGGGCGGGAGTTGTAAACCGCGAACCTCGGGCAGGTTTCGGCAGAGAACGAAAACGCACGGCCGTCTACGCGGAAAACCTCTCCATCGCAGCCGACAAGTGAAGGGGCAACGAGTTCACTCGTGCCGCGACCCACCCAAAAAAGATCCCACCAGCGCCCTCAGACTTCGACAGGCTTCCGCCGCACCTTCCTTGGCTTTCCGTTCTCCGACAACGGCGCCGGCGCCCCTGACAGTTCCAGATCCTGAGCCGACTGCGCCATCGTCAGGTGCCGCTCCATCACCGCCCGCGCTTCCGCCGCATTCCTCGATCGTATCGCCCGGTAAATCTCCCGGTGCAGATCCGCCGACTCCTTCAGATCCCGCGATCGCTCCGCTGTTTTTCTTCGCTCGTCATAGAGTGCCGAGGTGATGGTCTCCATCAGCGCTGCCAGAATCGGATTTCCCGAAGCCTGCGCGATCACCCGGTGAAACCGGACATCGTGGATCAGATACTCTATCGGATTGCCCACTGTCGCATACATCTCGGCGACTTCTTCTGACAGTGCTGTGAAGTGCTGCTCGCGTCCGCGCTCAGCGGCCATCGCCGCCAGTTCGCTTTCCAGAATCCGCCTTGCCTCGAACATCTGCCACGACTGAAATCCGTGCAGCGCCCCCAATAAGCTCAAAGACGACTTGCCCAGCTCCGGCGGTCCATCCGCCACAAACGTTCCCACCCCGTGCCGCACATCCATCACGCCCATCGCCGCCAGATAACCAATACCCGTGCGCAGGCTCGCCCGGCTGATCCGCAGTTTTCGCGCAAACTCCCGCTCCGGCGGAATCCGGTCCCCAGGCTGCAGGCCCCCGCTTTCGATCATGGTCCGGATGTGGTTAACCACCCGCATCGTCATGTGTGTATCGGATTTCGGCATGGCTTCTCCGGTCCCCGCGCGGTTCGTAGACAATCCAGTCTTCCTCAAGGTGAGATTCACAACACCTTACGCCTCTTTTGTTGCAGCA
Organism: Acidobacteriaceae bacterium; assembly: GCA_036490815.1. GTDB lineage: Bacteria > Acidobacteriota > Terriglobia > Terriglobales > Acidobacteriaceae > Palsa-343. Next base: position 384,104 of record DASXDF010000015.1, on the reverse strand, counting down.
ACCACCAAAACTAACCACAATCCCGCCCGGCTACCGGTGTATTCTAGTGGTCGGACCTCTGCACGACAACTCCATTGCCCACGGTCCAGGAGGTCAACCAGGTCTATGCCCGCCCGCGCCATGACTTTGCTCCACGACGACCGCCTCTTTCCTCCTGACCCCGTCACCCGAAGCATTGCCCGCCGACTCCATGCAGAAGTCCGCGACCTCCCTCTCATCTGTCCCCACGGACACACCCAGGCCACCTGGTTCGCGACCAACGAGCCATTTCCCGGTCCTGCCCAGCTCTTCGTCCAGCCCGACCACTACATCTTCCGCATGCTTTATAGCCAGGGCATCTCGCTCGACGACCTCGAGATCGGCGTCGACCAGCTCAAGGATCCTCGCCGCGTCTGGCGCACCTTCGCCGAAAATTACTACCTCTTTCGCGGAACCCCCACCCGCATCTGGCTCGACTATGCCTTCCACGAGCTCTTCGGCCTCGAAGAACGCCTTTCCGCCGCCACCGCCGACCTCTATTTCGACGTCATCTCCGAGCGCCTCCGCACCCCGGAATTCCGCCCTCGCGCCCTCTACGAACGCTTTCGCGTGGAAGTTCTCGCCACCACCGATTCACCCCTCGATTCGCTCGCCGGCCACCAGGCCGTGCGCGATTCCGGATGGAAAGCGCGCATCATCCCCACCTTCCGTCCCGACTCGGTCGTCGATCCCGCCTTTACCGGCTTCTCTGACAACATCGCCAAACTCGGCCAGCTCACCAAAGAAAACACTGAAACCTGGCAAGGCTACCTCCGCGCCCTCGAAAAGACTCGCGCCCGCTTCAAGGCCCTCGGCTCAACCGCCACCGATCATGGCCATCCCACCGCCCTCACCGCCGACCTGCCCTCCGCAGAAGCCGCGCAGCTCTTCGACGCCGTCCGCAACGGCCGCGCCGATGCCCGCCGGCAGGAGCTCTTCCGCGCCCACATGCTCACCGAAATGGCTCGCATGAGTGTCGAAGACGGCCTCGTTATGCAGCTTCACCCCGGCGCCTTCCGCAACTACAATCAGAAACTTTTCGATCGCTACGGCCGCGACATGGGTGCCGACATTCCCGTCGCCACCGACTACGTCCACGCCCTGCATCCGCTGCTAGAGCGCTACGGCAATGAGAAAAACTTCACCCTCATCCTCTTCACCCTCGACGAAAGCGCCTACACCCGCGAACTCGCCCCGCTCGCCGGCCATTATCCCTGTCTCCGTCTCGGACCGCCCTGGTGGTTCCATGACTCGCCAGAAGGCATGCTGCGCTTCCGTGAACAGGTCACCGAAACCGCCGGCTTCTACAACACAGTTGGCTTCAACGACGACACCCGCGCCTTCCTCTCCATCCCCGCGCGTCACGACGTCGCTCGCCGCATCGACTGCGTCTGGCTCGCGCGTCTCGTCGCCGAACATCGCCTCGATGAAGACGAAGCCGTCGAAGTCGCCCGCGACCTTGCCTACAACCTCGTCCGCAAAGCATATAAACTCTGAAGGCTTCAGACTTCCGGCATGAAAAACTCCGGCACCGCGATGGATCAGCTTGACAGCCCGGACACCGGCGGCAAATTCCGCCTCGGCCATGTGCGCTGGACCATCTGCGCCATGCTCTTCGCCGCCACTTCCATTAACTACATGGATCGCCAGGTCATCGCGATCCTCAAGCCGACGCTCCAGCACTCCATCGGCATGACCGAAGTCTCCTACGGCTACATCATCTTCGCCTTTCAGCTCGCCTATGCCGTCGGCGTCCTCGCTGCCGGCCACCTCATCGATAAGCTCGGTACTCGCATCGGCTATTGCATCTTCATGGGCATCTGGAGTCTCTCGGCCATGGGCCACGCCCTCGCCGGCTCCGCCTTCGAATTCGGCATCGCCCGCTTCTTCCTTGGCCTCGGAGAATCCGGCAACTTTCCCGCCGCCATCAAAACCGTCGCCGAATGGTTTCCTCAGAAGGAGCGCTCACTCGCCACTGGCATCTTCAATTCCGGTGCCAATGTTGGAGCCATCCTCGCGCCTCTCATTGTGCCGTGGGTCGCTCTGCATTACAGCTGGCGCGCCGCCTTTCTCGTTACCGGCGTCTTCAGTTTGCTCTGGATCATCTGGTGGTATCGCAACTACCGCAAGCCCGCCGACCACCCCACATTGACCGGCTTAGAGCTGCGCCACATCTACGAAGAAGCTGCCGCCCAACTTGGTCCCAACGTCCCCTGGCTCCGCTTGCTCAGCTACCGCCAAACCTGGGCCTTCGCCGTCGGCAAATTCTGCACCGACCCCATCTGGTGGTTCTTCCTCTTCTGGCTCCCCTCCTATTTCAGCGCGCGCTTCCACCTCAACCTCTCCCACCTCGGCCTGCCCCTCATCATCATCTACACCATGTCCTCGGTCGGCAGCATCTTCGGCGGCTGGCTGCCCGTCCCGTTCCGTAAGCTCGGCCTCTCTGCATCCGGCGCGCGCCTCACCGCCATGCTCGTCTGCGCCGTAGCCGTCGTGCCCATCTTCTCCGCCGGCTACCTGCACTCGGAGTGGCTCGCCATCGCACTTCTCAGCATTGCCACCGCCGCCCATCAGGGATGGTCCGCCAACCTCTTCACCACCACCTCCGACATGTTCCCCAAAAGCGCCATCGGCTCCGTGGTCGGCATCGGCACCTGCGCCGGCTCTTCCGGCGGCATGCTGCTCGCTGCCAGTGCAGGCTGGATCCTCCAGATCACCCACAGCTACGTCTCGCTCTTCATCCTCGCGTCCACCGTCTACCTCATTGCCCTCTTCATCATCGTGCTGCTCGCTCCGGGGCTGAAGAAAGTTGAGCTGGCCGCGTGAGTCTCTATCTCTCTCACGGCAATGAGCAAACTGAAATCTCCGACTCGGAACTGCGCGCTCTCTTCTTTTCGGCCCTCGACCGGCTCGGTCCCCGCAATCGCGTTCTCGTCATCCCGCCTGACATCACCCGCCTCCACTCCCGCGCCGGTCAGCTGACCCGCTACGCCTTCGAGTACTACGGCGATAGCCTCGCCGCCGTCCTGCCTGCGCTCGGAACCCACGCCGCCATGTCGCCCGAGCAGCTCACCCGCATGTTTGGCGACGTTCCGCAGAATCTCTTCCACGTCCACAACTGGCGCACCGATATTGACACCATCGGTGAAATTCCCGCTTCCTTCATTCAGGAGCAATCCGAAGGCAAGCTCAACTTCTCGTGGCCAGCCCAGATCAACCGCCTCCTCCTCGAAGGCAATTACGATCTCATCGTCTCCATCGGCCAGGTTGTCCCGCATGAAGTCATCGGAATGGCCAACTACAACAAGAACATCCTGATCGGCACAGGGGGCAGGGAAGCCATCAACCGCAGTCACTACCTCGGCGCCGTCTACGGCATGGAACGCATCATGGGCCGTGCCGATAATCCCGTCCGCCGCGTTCTCAACTACGCCTCCGACCGTTTCCTCAGCAATCTTCCCATCGTCTACGTGCAGACTGTCGTCGGTCGCGCCCCTGCCGGCAACCTCGCTACCCGCGGCCTCTTCATCGGCGACGACGTCGAGTGCTTCCATCGCGCCTCCGACCTCAGCCTCCAGGTCAATTTCGAAATGCTCGACCAGCCCCTGCGCAAAGTCGTCGTCTACCTCGACCCGCATGAATTTCACAGTACGTGGCTCGGCAACAAAGCCGTCTACCGCACCCGCATGGCGCTCGCCGATGGCGCGGAGCTCATCATCCTCGCTCCCGCCGTCAAGGAATTCGGCGAGGACCGCACCATTGACGCCCTCATCCGCAAGTACGGCTACCACGGCACACCTGCAACCCTCGATGCCGTCGCCAACAACCCCGACCTCGCCGCCGACCTCAGCGCTGCCGCGCACCTCATCCATGGATCATCGGAAGGCCGCTTCAAAATCATCTGGTGCCCCGGCCATCTCACGCGAGAAGAAGTCGAAGGCGCAGGCTTCGACTATCGAGCCCTCAGCATCATGCTCCGCCACTACGACCCCGCCAAACTTGTCGACGGCTTCAACACCGTCGACGGCGAAGAGATTTTCTATATCTCCAACCCTGGGCTCGGCCTCTGGGCCCACCGCGACCGCTTCAAAAACTGAGGAGAGTATGACCACCAACGCGCTCGAACTCGGCAAGTATTCCATCGGGGTGGGCGACCGCTTTGCTCATCAGGCCAAAGCCCAGTTACAAGCGTGCATCGATGCCGCTCATGCCGGAGTCGAGGTCATTCCTGTCTGGAACAAGTCCAACCGCGAACACCACATCATTGGCTCCGAACCCTCGTCCACCCGCGACGCCGCCGACGCAGCCGTCAAAGCCCTGGGCTGGCGCAAGCCCTACTTCTGTGACGCCGACCACATCAACATCGCTACCGTCGACCGCTACCTTGCCTCCTCCGACTTCTACACCATCGATGTCGCCGACTACATCGGTAAGCCCGCCGACCCCGCCTCCATCGAGCGATTCCTCAAGCGCCGCGCCGACCTCAACGGCGCCCTCCGCCTCGAAGGCGTCAGCGAAGCCATCGACATCACCCCCGCGCTCCTCCGCGCTACAGCGGAAAAATTTCTCTTCGCCGTTCAGGAAGCCGGCAAAGTCTATCGCCACATTGAAGCCGCGAAAGGGAGGGGAAGCTTCATCGCCGAAGTTTCTATGGATGAAACCGACACCGCACAAACGCCCGCTGAGCTCCTCATCATCCTCGCCGCCATCGCCGACGAAGGCATTCCGGTCCAGACCATCGCTCCCAAGTTCACCGGCCGCTTCAACAAGGGGGTCGATTACGCCGGCAATGTCGATCAGTTCCGCCGCGAGATGGCCCTCGATGTCGCCGCCATTGCCTGGGCCACTGCCAACCTCGGCCTGCCAAAGAATCTCAAGCTCAGCGTCCACTCCGGCAGCGACAAATTTTCCATCTACTCCGCCATTCACGACACCACCAAAAATTCCGGCGTCCACCTGAAAACCGCCGGCACCACCTGGCTTGAGGAAATCATCGGCCTCGCTGAAGCCGGTGGCGACGGCCTCGCTCTCGCCAAAGAAATCTACGCCCAGGCCTGGGAGCATCGCGAAGAACTCTGCGCCCCCTACGCCACTGTCATTGACATCGATCCGGCCAGGCTACCTGCTCCCTCCACCGTCGCCCGCTGGACCTCGGATCAGTTCACCTCAGCCCTCCGCCACGATCCTCATTCCCCGGACTACAACCCCAGCCTGCGCCAGCTTCTCCACGTAGGCTTTAAAATCGCTGCGAAAATGGGAGACAGATACCTGCGTCTTCTCGAGGCCAATGAAAAAGTGATTGCCAAAAACGTCACCGAGAACCTGTTCGATCGTCACATCGCGCCTGTCTTCCTCGGCAAACCTTCGCCCGTCGCCGTCCTCGCGCATGCGGAGGCCCAATGACCCTGGCCTCCCTCCAGCTCAACGGCAAAACCGCCGTCGTCGTCGGTGGAACCTCCGGCATCGGCCTCGCCATCTCCCTCGGCCTCGCTGAAGCCGGTGCCGATGTCATCGCCTCCTCTCGCCGCCAGGAGCAGGTCGACGCCACCGCCGGCGAAATCGAAAAGCGCGGCCGCAAAACTCTTCGCCTCGCCTGCGACATGCAGGACCGCACCTCTCTCCAGCGCCTTCTCGACGAATCCGTTGCCGCTTTTGGCAAAGTCGACATCCTCGTCAACAGCGCCGGCAAAATCAAGCGCGCCCCCACCCTCACCTTTCCTGAAGATGAGTGGCGCGACATCATCGACACCAACCTCACCGGCACCCTCCGCGCCTGCCAGATCTTCGGCACCCACATGCTCGACCGCGGCTATGGCCGCATCATCAACATCGCTTCGCTCAACTCCTTCGTCGCCCTCGCTGAAGTCGCTGCTTACGCCGCCAGTAAAGCCGCCGTCGCCTCACTCACCCGCTCTCTCGCCGTCGAGTGGTCGAAGAAAGGTGTGCTCGTCAACGCCATCGCCCCCGGCGTCTTCCGTACCGCCCTCAACGCCGACCTCCTCGACAACACCCCACGCGGCAAGGAACTCCAGATGCGCACCCCCATGAACCGCTTCGGCAAAACCGAAGAAGTCGTCGGCGCCGCCATCTACCTCGCCTCCGACGCGGCCTCCTTCGTCACCGGCCAGGTCCTCGTCATCGACGGCGGCTTTTTAGCCAGCGGCGTCAATCAGTAAACGGGCTGTGCGCCGAAGGCGCGTTCGCCTGGACGGCAAGTCCCCTGTCATACTGACAGGAGAGTGCTCAACAACACCATCGCCGTAGCCATGTCCGGAGGCGTCGACTCCTCGACCGTCGCGGCCATGCTCCGCGCCGAAGGCTACTCGCTTGTCGGCCTCACTCTCCAGCTTTGGAACCAGCGCCGCCTCGCCGGCAAAGAGGGCATGCCCGAGCAGGTCACCGGCCGTTGCTGCTCCCTCGACGACGTCTACGACGCGCGCCGCGTCGCCGAGACACTCGACATCCCCTACTACGTCGTCAATGAGCAGGAGCGCTTCGAGCAGGACGTCGTCCGTCCCTTCGTCGAGGAGTACCTCAACGGCCGCACTCCCATCCCCTGCTCGCTCTGCAACAACCACCTCAAGTTCGATCAGCTCCTCGTCCGCGCTCGCCAGATCGGCGCCGACCGCATTGCCACCGGCCACTACGCCCGCAATCAGTACGATCCCGCGCGCAATCGCTGGATCCTCTCCCGTCCCGCCGACCACTCCAAGGACCAGACGTACTTCCTCTTCGGCCTCACCCAGGAGCAGCTCTCGCGCACCCTCTTCCCGCTCGGCAGCTATCAGAAGTCCGCCGTCCGCGACATCGCCGCGCAGCACGGCCTCGCCGTCGCCATCAAGCCTGACTCACAGGAAATCTGCTTCATCCCCGGTGGCGACTACAAGAAGTTCATCTCGGCCTACCTCAGCGAGCAGGGCGAAGAAATTCCCGACACCGCGGGCGAGTTGGTTTCATCTTCGGGCGAAGTCATCGGCCGCCACACCGGCGTCCACAACTTCACCATCGGCCAGCGCAAGGGCCTCGGCGTAGCCTCGCCTGACCCGCTCTACGTCATCCAGATCGATAACGCCAGCCACCGCGTCACCGTCGGCTCCGATGTCGAAGCGACGACGAAGACCCTCCGCGCCCGCGACCTCAACTGGATTTCCATTCCCAATCTCGACGGCGACCTCCGCGTCCGTGCCAAGATTCGCCACCGCCACGAGCCCGCCTGGGCCACCCTCCGCCCCATCAGCTCCACCGAGGTAGAAGCCACCTTCGACGAGCCGCAGCGAGCCGTAACCCCCGGCCAGGCCGCCGTCTTCTATAACGAAGATGAAGTAGTAGGCGGCGGCTGGATCGTCTGAAGCAAAGAGCGATCAGGGTGTAAGGTCAAGCCCCGCCATCTGCGCAGATTTTCTATACCCTATCCCCTAAACCCTGTCCCCTGCCTCACCTCACTTCATTCACCAAATCCCGCATCGCCTTCAGTACCGTAAATCGCGTCAGCGCCACCGGCTTCTCCGCCGCGTCCAGCACCGCCAGCTTCTGCGCCTTCCATCCCCGAGGGGCCGCTACCCCTGCCGATAAATACGACACCGCCTCCATCCCCATCGTTCCCAACTCTGCCAGTTGCTGTGCCCGCGGCAGCGCCTCCGCCAGTTGCGGTGACCCCGACAGCAACCCCATCATCTCCGGCCCAACCGACCACGAACGAAACGTTGCCGTCAGCGCCGCCTCTTCTTCCGGATGCCCCACCGGATCCTCCAGATACGTGCTCATCAGATCCCCGAAGTCGTGCCGCGACGGAGGATCGGGCGGCAGCGCGTCCACCAGGCTGTTCAACGGCGTCAGCGTTGTCACGCCATGTTTCTCTGACCACTCCGAGCGCGTGTCGAAATCCACCGGCTCCAGCACCGCCATCAGCGGCCGCAGCGCCGCAATCTGCTGCGTCCCGGCCAGCGCCCGCAGACTCGCTGCCTCCTGCGAGAGATGCGTCAGCCCCAGCTCCTCCAGCCGCAGCGACTCCACTCCCAGCCGCCGGTACATGTCGTCCTCGCTGGTCACAGTCCGCGGCGACCACAACCGCTCCGCAATCGCCGCTGTGCGCGGCCATATCCGCGAGTCGATCGTTCGCGGCCCCACATACTCATCCCAGCTGCACGCCTCCCCGCCCAGGATTCGCGCAGCCTGCTCCGGCGTCAGGTCGCTCTTCGCCGGTACCGGATCCACCGCGTAGTGTTCCGCCGCGCTCTGCATGTGATCCAGATAGTAGCCCGCCGAAAGAATCCCGCTGTACCCCTGCTTCGCCCCCGCCGCCAGCGAATCGAACCCCCGCCACGACTGCACCATCACGTCCTTCGGCAGATCGGGAGTCAGCACCTCGTCCCACCCAATCATCTTCTTGCCGTGCTTTGTCAGAATTTGTAACAGCTTCTGATTGAAATACGCCTGCAGCCCCGCCGTGCCCTTCAGATCGTGCGCCTGCATGAACGCCTGGATTCTCGCGTTCTTCTTCCACTCCTCGCCGTTATTCTCATCGCCGCCAATGTGCATGTACTCATCGGGAAAAATCCCCGCCATCTCGCCAAAAAATTTGTCGAGAAAAACATAGGTGCTCTCCCGCGTCGGATCCATCACTGGATCGAACACCCCAAACTTCCTCTCAATCGAAAACGGCCCCGGCCCGCTCACCAGATCCGGATACCCAACAGCCCACGCCGTGCTGTGTCCCGGTATATCGAATTCCGGCACCACACGAATCCCCAGCCCTCGCGCGTATTCCACCACTTCCCGTGCCTGATCCTGCGTGTAGTACTGCCCATCCGAACCCTCTACCGTCAGCTTCGGATAAACCTTGCTCTCGATCCGAAATCCCTGGTCGTCGCTCAAATGCCAGTGGAAGACATTCATCTTCACCGCGGCCATCCCGTCCAGCGTCCGCTCAATCACACCCACCGGCTGAAAGTGCCGCGAAACATCGATCATCAGTCCGCGCCATTTGAACCGCGGTGAATCCTGGATCGAAACCGCCGGCAGCCAGAACCCGCGCCCGTCCGACTGCACCAGCTGCAGCAGCGTTTCCAGGCCCCGCATCGCGCCCACATCCGTCGCCGCATGCAGATGCGCCCCCTGCGGCGTCACCTCCAGCGTGTACGACTCATCTTCGTCGATTCCCTGAACCGCTTCCCCAGCGCCATCCACTGAGATCACCACTGACGCCGGCCCTCCCGTCATCATGATTCCGGTCTGCTCTTCCAGCTGCTGCCGTGCCCAGGCAATCGCGCCGTCCAGCCGATCGTCGTGGAACTTATCCGCGGCCATGCCGGCGCCATGCGAAAGATCCAGCCGTCCCGCGCCAGCCGTCAGTTGTGCCGGCTGCGGCATCAGCGTGTTCACAAATTCTGTCTGCGATGTTCCCGCAGCCTGCGCCATCAGAGTTGCTGCCAGCATCGCCGCCATTCCTCCGCAAACGATACTCCGCGCTGCTTTCACGTCCATTGCTGACCTCTTTATCGTGCGCGACCAGCTTACGAAAAACACCCGCTGGATGCCAGGGCGCAAAAGATACAAATCGAATCTGTAAACAATCTGGTACCTTGTCTCTTCACTCGCAAACAGGAGCCCATTGCATGCGAAATCGTTTCGCACCCGTCATAGCGTGCGCCGCCCTTGCTGCTTCCTCCGCTCTCGCGCAGTCCGCGCCCGCCTGGACCCCGCCTGACGCCGCCACCAAAGATCTCGCCCTCGGCATCTTCCGCCAGCTCATCAATATCAACAGCACCGACTCCGTCGGCAGCGTTACCGCCGTCTCCAAAGCCATGCAGCAGCGCTTTCTCGACGCCGGCTTTCCCGCCAGCGACATCTTCCTCGGCGGTCCCAACGACCGCAAAGAAAATCTCGTCGTCCGCTATCACGGCACTGGCGCCCACGCCCCCATCCTCTTCATCGGCCACGAAGACGTCGTCGAGGCCCGCCGTGAAGACTGGACCACCGATCCCTTCGAATTCATCGAGAAGGATGGCTACTACTACGGACGCGGCACCCAGGACATGAAAGACGGCGACGCCATGCTCGTCACCACCTTCATCCGCCTCCACAACGAAGGATTCAAGCCCGACCGTGACCTCATCCTTGCTCTCACCGCCGACGAAGAAGGCGGCAAGTCCAACGGCGTCGAATGGCTCCTCAAAAATCATCCTGAGCTCGTGAAGGCCGAGTTCGCCTTCAACCCCGATGGCGGCGGCGTCGAACTGCAAAACGGCAACGCCATCTCAGCCGATGTCGATGCCAGCGAAAAACTTTATGCCGACTATCAGCTCACCGTCACCAATCCCGGCGGCCACAGCTCCCTCCCCGTGCCCGACAACGCCATCTACCACGTTGCCGACGCGCTCCAGCGCCTGCAGAACTACCAGTTTCCCTTCGAGCTCAACGCCATTACACGCGCCTACTTCGAAAAGCTCGCTACGCTCGAGCCCGCGAACACCGCTGCCGACATCCACAAAATCCTCGCGCCGCATCCCGATCCCGCCGCTATCGCTCGTATCTCCGTATCGCCCGAGTGGAACTCGACCCTCCACACCACCTGCGTCGCTACGCGCCTCGAGGCCGGCCACGCCAACAACGCGCTGCCGCAGATGGCCCAGGCCAACGTCAATTGCCGCATCCTTCCTGGTCACTCGCGCGAAGAAGTCCGCCAGGACCTGATCCGCGTCTTCAACGATCCAAAAATCAACGTGAGATATGTCGACGATGGCGGCGGTGTCCACGCCGGTGCCCCGGACTCCAAAGGTCCACCCCCGGTCGCGCTTCAGCCCGCCGTTATGAAGCCTCTTGAGAAGCTTGTTGCTGTCTACTGGCCCGGCACTCCGGTCGTTGCGGATATGGCCGACGGAGCCTCCGACAGCGTCTTCACCAATGCCGCCGGCATCCCCACCTACAACTGGTCCGCCGTCGAGCTGGAAACCAACGATGTCCGCGCGCACGGCAAAGACGAACGCCTGCCCGAACTATCTTTCTGGAAGGGCGTTCAGTTCTGGCACGAATACGTGAAGTTGATCACCAGCGGAGACTAGCACCCTGTTTCGCGGGCGAAGGTCCGTTTTTCTGAACGCTGAACGCTGAAAACTGCGGTGAGCGCTATTTGCGCTGACCGCTCTCAGCCGGCTGCGTCACAATGCTTACGTTCGTGATCCCCGCCTGCTTCACAGCATCCATCAGTGTCGCAAACGCGCCAAAGGGAACCTTCTCGTCCGCGCGCAGATAAACCACCTGCTTCGTCGTGTCCGAGCTCTGCGACCGCAAAATCCCCGGCAGATCGTTCAGGTTCACCAGCTTGTCGTTCAGAAACACCTGCTGATCCTTGTCGATCGTCAGCACCGTCCGCTGCTCCGTGATCTCCCGCACCGTCTTCGTCTTCGGCACGTTCACCTGGATGCCCGACTGCAGCACCGGCGCGGTCAGCATGAAAATCACCAGCAGCACCAGCACCACATCCACCAGCGGCGTGATGTTGATCTCCGCCAGCGCCGTTTGTGTGTGCCCGCCTCTACTTGTGAACGCCACGGATGTCTCCAGGGTCCTGGTCCGGTTTCAGCGCCGCTTCTTCCATGCTGTTCAGCAATTCGCGCGCAAAGTCGTCCATGCGCGCAGCAAAATCACGGCAGGTCGCAGTGAACTGGTTATAAGCCACCACTGCTGGAATCGCGACCAGCAACCCCGCCGCTGTCGTGATCAACGCTTCTGATACGCCTGGCGCGACCGCGCGCAACGTCGCCGTGCCTTCCGTGCCCAGCCCGTGGAACGCGTCCACGATACCCATGATCGTCCCGAACAGTCCGATGAACGGCGAAATGGCGCCGATACTGGCCAGCCACGTCAGCCGCCCTTCCATTGACGTCAGCGACTCGCTGGCCGCCGTCTGTCCGGCTCGCTCCAGTGCCGTGATGTTCCGCGGTGGTCCAAACCCGCCCGTCTGCCGGCGATACGTCTCGTACACTTCGTCGAAAACGTTCACCAATGGACTGGGCTTGAACTGCTCGCTGACTGTGGCAATTTCCTGCAGTCGGTTTGCCTTCCGAAACGCCCGCAGAAAACGGCGGCTCTGCGCCCGTGCTCGACGGAAGCTCGCCCACTTGCCGAGAATGATCGCCCAGGAAAAAAGGCTCGCGACCAACAGCACCCCAAGCACCGTCATCGCAACCGCTCCGCTGTTCTGGAGCATCTCCACAATCGCGCTGCCGTTGTTCACGGCGGGAGGCGCGACTGCGGTTGAATCCTGGAAAAGAAGTAACGCGGGAATGAGATTAATCATTGCCTGTCTATCACGTTACCAGAAGCAGGAATGCGGCGGGGGGTTGCACGCAGTACTTCCGGAACCTGTTTCGTTACACCTCAATACGGGAAAATAGCCACGCGCTTGTCCCCAGAAACACCGCCGCCAGCCCCGCCAGCAGACCAAAATCGAGCACGAAGCTGAATTGCGCACCGAATTTGAATTGCCACGCGCCAATCAGTACGCCCCGCAGTCCGTCTATGCCGTACGACAGCGGATCCGCCCGCGTCACCCATGTCATAATCCGCCCCAGATTCGACAGGGGGTAAAGCGCTCCCGACAAAAAGAACAGCGGCAGCACCAGAAAGTTCATCAGCATCTGGAATCCCTGCATGTCCTTAATCGTCGACCCGATTGACGACCCCAGCGCTGCGAAAACAATCGCGATCATTACCACGAAGACCGCCGCCAGCGGCAGCGCGAGCCAGTTGTATCCGCCCCCCATGCCGTGCGTCGGCCTGAAGCCGGCGATCAGGCACACGATCAGCATCAGAAAACCCTGCAGGCTCGCCACCGTCGCGCCGCCCAGCGTCCGCCCCAGAATGATGTGCAGCCGCGGCACCGGTGCCACCAGCGTCTCCTTCAAAAATCCAAACTGCCGGTCCCACAGCATCGCCATGCCGGAAAAAATCGAGCTGAACAGCACCGTCATCCCAATCACGCCCGGTGCCATGAACTGGATATAGTTGCCCGCACCCGCTTTCGCGAACACCGGCCCAAACCCAAACCCCAGCGCCAGCAGGTATAGCGTCGGCTGCCCCAGCGAAACAATAATCTGCGCCTTTGACCGAAAATACCGCTTCAGCTCCCGCAGCCACATGATGTAAATCGCGCCCATGCGTTTCTCCTGTCCGTCCTCTTCCCACCCATCCCTGCCGGCAGATCCTCTTCGCCGTGTTCCTGCTGCGAGCCCGGCATCAGCCTTCCAGCATCATCCTGCTATGCCTGCATCACCCTGCTTTACCGGCGTCATCCTGCTTTGCCGGCATCATCCTGCTTTGCGGGATCATCCTGCTATGCCAGCATCATCCTGCTCTGCCGGAATCATCCTGCTTTGCCGGCGTCATCCTGCTCTTCCGGAATCGTCCTGCTTTGCCGGCGTCATCCTACTATGCCGGCATCATCCTGCTCTTCCAGCATCGTCCTGCTACGCCGACATCATCCTGCTTTGCCGGCACCATCCTGCTGCCGGCACCATCCTGCTCTTCCAGCATCATCCTGCTCTTCCGGCATCGTCCTGCTTTGAAGGGGCACGGCTTCAGCCGTGCCATTCCATGCCGATAAATGACGGGCTTTAGCCCCTGAGGGAAAATTGGTTTACCGCTTCTGCCACATCTGCGCAAACCGCCGCATCGCATCGGCCGAATTTGCGCCCTCATCGCGCAGCGATTCTCCCGTCAGCGCCAAAAACGCCGCCTCCAGCGAATCCGTGTTCGTCTTCGCCTTCAGTTCCGCCGAAGTCCCCATCGCCACAATCGCCCCGTGATCCATAATCGCGATCCGGTGCGCCACCCGGTCCGCCTCATCCATATAATGCGTCGTCAAAAATACCGTCGTCTTCTCGCGCTCGTTCAGCGCCTTCACATGGGTCCAAAGCTGGTTCCTGCTCTGCGGATCCAACCCCAGCGTCGGCTCATCCAGAAACAAAATCTTCGGCGTGTGCAGAAATCCGCGCGCAATCTCCAGCCTCCGCTTCATACCACCGGAAAACGTCTTCACCAGATCCTTGCGCCGCTCCCACAGTTCGAACAGCCTCAGCAACTGCTCAATGCGCTCCACGCGCACCTTGTGCGGGATGTGATACAGCACCCCATGCAATTCCATGTTTTCGTAAGCGGTCTGCTCGCCGTCAAGGCTCGGATCCTGAAACACAATCCCGAACCGCTGCCGCGCCTCTCGCTGCTTGACCCACGGATCGAACCCGTCCAGATGGATCCTTCCCGTCGTTGGACGCAGCAGTGTCGTCAGCATCTTGATCGTCGTCGTCTTGCCCGCGCCATTCGGACCCAGAAACGCAAAGATCTCCCCGGCCTCGACCTGGAACGTGATGTCCTTCACCGCGGTAAATTGATCGAACGTCTTCGTCAGGTTTTCAACCTGGATCACGGGTCAGCCTCCCGGCAAAATTGGTTCAGAGCAATGGGTCTAGTGTGCCAGAAACAACCATGCGCGGCTACCACCCACCACCTTCTGCTCCTACTGGTTACTCCCTACTCGCTATTGGCTACCGGCTACTCCCTGCCAGCTGCCGTTAGATTCCAGCTCACTCGGTTCCCATCCAGAATATCCACGCCCAGCGACCCCGCTTGTTTCTGCTTCAGCTCCGGTCCCTTCACGCTGTGGCTCTGTCGCGCCGCATCCGTAAAGTCCACACTCACCGTGTCAGTCCCCAGAGCGTGGAACCGGTAGCGATAGCTCCCGCCCGCCGCAATCGTCTGCACCCCAAACGATCCGCCAGGATAATGCACCTCCACCAGCGACACCGGCGTCTTCTCATCATTAACAATCGTGCATTCGATCCAGGCGGAGCGGCAGCCCGACACCAGCACCAGCATCGCGCACGCCATCGACCACGAAACCCTTCTCATCATCGCTGCTCAGACTACCATCAGCGCCCCCGCCGCGGCCCGTCTCTCCACGGCGTCATCACTTTGTAGCAGGGAACTGCCGTCGCATTTTCTTTCCTTGCCCCAAGCAGTTTCCGCCGGATCAGCCAACGCACCGCACCCTGCGCCGAGCTCTTCGAGACACCCACGGACTCCGCCATCTCCTGAAAACTTACCTGCACGTCCTGCCCGGTGCGCGCGTGCGCCGCCGCCAGCCACAAATACACCAGAAAACTCACCGGCTTCCGGTCGTGGCTCACCAGGTCCCGCATCAACGTATCGAAAATGTAATCGTCGAGCGACACCATCGCTATACCGCCCATTACTATAGCAGCCACTGGACGATTGCGTTCCGGAATTGCCCTCGCTATGCTCCGGAAGTCGAAGGAGAAATCATGATTCGAGGAATCAAATTTGTCGGAGTGCCCGTCAGCGATCAGGATCAAGCGCTGAAGTTCTGGACCGAAGCCGTTGGTATGATCGTTGCCACCGATCAGCCTTTCAACGACAAGCAGCGCTGGATCGAGCTCAAGATCCCTGGTGCCGATACCGGCATCGCCCCTTTTACCCCCGAAGGCCAGGAAAACCGCATCGGCCAGTTCACGTCCATCTCATTCTGGTGCGACGACGTCTTCGCCACCGCCGCCGTTATGAAGCAAAAAGGCGTCAGCTTCGCACAGGATCCCAAAAAAGAGCATTGGGGCACATCCGCAATCTTCAAAGATCCAGACGGCAACACCTACGTGCTTTCCAGCAGATAAAGGGAAGGGAATAGCGGGGCCAGGGTTTTCGCTGGCTGTTCCCTGTTGGCTACTCCCTCTTCCCTTTTCTTCAGATCGGCTTGCGTTCCAGCGCCCGCGCCGTCAGCACCACGCCCGTATCCCGCGTGTGCAGCGTGATCGGGAACGCCAGCACGTTCCACACCCAGCGATCCCCCTTGCTGGGCAGGTTCAGCACGCCGCGAAATGTCCGGTCAATATACGTCTCGCGCGTCTCCGCCACCGTGCTCAGAATGTCGGCCCAGTCCACCGCCAGCTCCGGCATCTCCTGAAACATATTGCGCCCTGGGAACCAGTCCCGCGGCTTCTCCAGCACCCGCGCGCACGTCTCGTTCACGTACTGCCATTCGCCGTCGCCGTCCAGAATCTCCAGAACCACGTCGTCGCCCATCGCCATGTTGATCCGCGAATAGAAAAAATCCCGCGCATCCACCACCACCGGCTTGCCGCGCCGCTTCGCTTCAAACGAACGCAGCGCCGTCACCAGGTCATCGATGGAGCTGTACCCCTTCAGCAGGTGCATGTCCTCCACGCCGCCAAACCGCCGCTCCAGCGTCGCCGACAAAATAATGATGGGCACCTGTGGATGCAGCCCGCGCAGGCGCGTCGCCACGTCCGTCCCAAATTTGCCCGCTCCCAGGTGATAATCGAGCACCGCAATATCAATCTCATCCAGCAGCGCTTCGGCTTCTTCCACCGTGCTCGCCGTCTCTGTCAAATAGCCGTACTTGCGCAGGATCGTCGACCGCAATAACAAATTATCCGGATGATCATCCAGCAGCAGCACGCGTATCGGCGCGCTTGGATTTTGCACAAGCGTCAGCGAGGAATCCTGGTCGTTCGTCGGCATAAGTATGTTTTAGATGCAAATTGCAGAGACTTTGCTGCGTGGAGGGCCCGAGAGAGCTGTTTTTTTAATACTCTACTCTTCGCGTTTCGGTTTGCGCTGGAATTGTCGCAGCAGCTCCGGCAACCGGCTGAACAACGCCGTCGCACGCAACCACTGCTTGTGCTCGAATGCAGGCGACCCTGCCAGCATCGATCCCGCCGGAATGTCACCATGCAGTCCGGCCTGGGCAATCGCAATCACTCCATCACCAATCCTGCAGTGCCCCGCGACCCCCACCTGGCCTGCCAGGATCACATTCTTCCCCACATGCGTCGACCCAGCCAGCCCCACCTGCGCGCACAGCAATGTGTTCTCGCCTACCGTCGATCCGTGCCCCACCTGCACCAGGTTGTCCACCTTCACGCCGTCGCCAATCCGCGTCGACCCAACGCTGGCGCGGTCGATGCTCGCATTCGTCTGCACTTCCACCCGATCCCCAAGAATCGTCGGCCCCGACTGCGGAATTTTCTGCCACCGCCCATGCTCGTCCTTCGCAAACCCAAATCCATCCGACCCCACCACCGCGCCGTTCTGCAGCACTACATCGTCGCCCAGTTGGCAATTTTCCCGCACCACCGCATGCGCATGCGCCAGGAACCGCTGCCCAACACGAACCCCCGGATACAAAACAACATGAGGCAAAATCACCGCATCGTCGCCAATCACGACGTTCTCCCCAATCACCGCATACGCCCCAATCCGCGCGTTCGCTCCCACCTTCGCCGTCGCGGCAATCGCTGCCGTGGGATCGATCCCGGCAGGCCACGCGGGCGGCTGATAAAAAATATCCACCACGCGCGCAAACGCCAGGTACGGATTCTTCAGTCGCAAAGTGACCGCAGTGACCTCTGGAAAATCAGGCGTGACCAGAATCGCGCTCGCCTTCGTCGTCTTCGCCAAACCCGCATACTTCGGGTTCGCCACAAACGTGATCTCCCCAGGCCCCGCCTCTTCGATGCCTGCAACGCCCGTAATCTCTACTTCGGGCTCTCCGCGTAACTCCGCTCCGAGCGCGCGCGCCAGTTCTCGAGCTTGCATGGGGAGAATTGTAAATCGCCTCCTTCGCGGCCCGTCCTCCTCGCCTGGCTAACCCGCTCCCTTTCAGAAACGTCCAACCCTGTGGCATCATCAGGGTAGTCAGAGTAGAGTCACGATCCCACACCCCTCCCAATTCCGACCCAACCGAGCAGGCCTTCGCACCCTTGCGTTCAGCCTGGCCCTCCTCGGTCTATGCGTCTTCGCCTGGGGCCTCAAATACAAACTCTCCCTCTACGACCCGCCACACTCCATTTCCCATCACATCCCGGCGGCCAAACTCCTCTCAGGCAAAGAACGTCGCGTTCTCCCGCTTGCGGATGTAAGCCCCGCCGTCATCGCCGGCAGCCTCGCGGTTCTCACCGTCGTTTTCTTCGCTGCTGGCATCCGGAAGGGAAGCGGTCTGTTCCCCGGCTTCGGCGCATCGATCCTCACCGCCGCCCCACGCCCAGCCTCCGTACTCTCCTATCGCTGTGCCCCGGCCTTTATAAGGCCCCCACCTCGTCTCCGCTAATCTCATTTCATCAGCGATAGCCGCTGCGCAGCATCTCGTCCTCAGGCCGTGCTGCCCGCATGCCACCGCTTCCTTTTCAGGCTCGCCTCCTCCTCGGCCCAGGGCCCCAATTCCCAGGAAGGGTTTTCTCCCCAATATGCGAAAGCGTCTTTGGATCGTCATTTCTGCCATCATTGTCGCCGTCGCCGTCATGGTTCTGCTCTGGCGTGGGCACCATCGCACTGCCACCGTCGAGGCAGCTCCCGGCCCCCCCGCTGCCGAGGTCGCTACCGTTCAGCAAGGCAACATCGACCAGGTCCTCACCCTCGCCGGACAATTCCAGCCCTTTCAGGTCGTCGACGTCCATCCCAAAGTTTCCGGCTTCATCCGCCATATCTACGTCGACATCGGCGACCGCGTCCACCAGGGCCAGACACTCGCCGTCCTCGAAGTTCCCGAGCTCAAAGCCCAGCTCTCCGGAACCGTATCTGAAGTCGCCCGCAGCAGCGATGAAATCGTCCGCGCCCAGCACGAGGTCAAGCGCGCTGAATCCACCCACTCCGCCATCCATGCCGACTACGATCGCCTCCTTCAGACTTCGCTGGCCCAGCCCGGCCTCGTCGCGCAACAGGAGCTCGACGACGCTCAGGCCAAAGACCTCTCCTCTGCCGCCGATGTCGACGCCGCCAAAGCTGCCCTCGCCGGCGCTCAGAAGGGAATGGAGGTCTCCCGAGCCGACAACCAACGCGTCAGCGCTATGGAGGACTACACCAACGTCGTCGCCCCGCTCGATGGCGTCATCATCTGGCGCTATGCCGATACCGGCGCCCTCATTCAGTCCGGCGTCAACTCCAACAATCAGGACCTCCCCATCGTCAAACTCGCCCAGAGCGGCGTCATGCGCCTCCGCCTTCCCGTTCCCGAATCCTGGGTCCGCTATGTGCACCTCGGCGAGAACGTTAAAGTTCGCGTCGATGCCCTCGGTCGCTCCTTCACCGGCACCGTGGTCCGCTTCACACGCTCGCTCAATTTCGAAACTCGCACTATGGAAACCGAAGTCGACGTCAACAATAAAGACCTCGCCATCGACTCCGGTATGTACGCCAACACCCTCCTGCGCCTCAATCATGCCGACAACGTGCTCACCATTCCGGTGGGAGCCCTTGTTCTGCATGGCAATCAGCAGCAGGTCTGCGTTCTCGACTCCTCCAACCACGTTCACGTTCGCGATGTCGAGGTTGGCATTCGCGGCAATCAGCTGGCCGAAATCCAGCGCGGCCTCAGTCCAGGCGATCGGGTCATCGTCGCCGCCCAGTCCAAATACGCCGAAAACGAAGCCATCACGCCCGTCGTTGAGAAGACGCCTGCCTCAGAAACCGCCCCGCAATCCGGTGGCATGATCGATATGAATCCCGAGACCGGCTCCGCCAACGGAGGCGCATAAAAAATGCCTAAGTTTGCGCTCCGTTTTCCCTACTTCATCCTCATGCTCTGCCTCATGGTGTCGCTCGTCGGCATCGTCAATCTGTTTTCCATGCCCGTGGATCTGTTCCCCGACATCGATATGCCCGTCGTCGTCGTCGCCACCTTCTACAACGGCATGCCCCCCCAGCAGATTGAAGCCGACATCACCAATACCTTCGAGCGCTTCTTTACCCTCGCCGCCAACGTCGATCACAGCGAATCGCGCTCCCTCACCGGCGTTAGCCTCATCAAGATCTACTTCAAGCCTGGTACAGATCCCAATGCCGCCCTCTCCAACGTTTCGAACCTCGCCATGGCCGACCTCCGCCGTCTCCCGCCAGGCACGTTGCCCCCTGTCGTCCTCGGATTAACCGCCTCCACGCAGCCCGTCTGCCTCGTCACCCTCGAGGGCAAAGGCCTCAACGAAACCCAGCTCAAAGACCTTGCCCAGTTCCAGGTCCGCAACCAGATCTCCAACGTTCAGGGCGCTTCCGTTCCCCAACCCTACGGCGGTACCTACCGCCAGATCCAGGTCTATGTCGACCCTCTCAAGCTTGAGGCCCGCAACCTCAGCCTCCAGGATGTTGTCCAGTCCGTGAACAGTTCCAACCTCATCCTGCCCGCCGGCGACGTCCGCATCGGCAGCAAAGATTTCAACATCTACGCCAACAGCCAGTTTCCCAGCGCCGAAGCTATGAACCAGATGCCGCTCAAGTCTGTTGGCAACGGTTCCGTCCTCGTCGCCGACATCGGCCATGCCGAAGACGCCGGCGCCCTTCAATACAACATCGTCCGCATCGATGGCCAGCGCTCCGTCTACGTCCCCGTTTTCAAACAAGGCGGAAACAGCAACACCATCACCATCGTCAACGGCATGAAAGAAGCCATCCGCCACCTCGTCGACATCCCCGCCTCCCTCAAAACCGCCGTCGTCTTCGATCAGTCCGTCTTCGTCAAGCTCGCCCTCAAACAGCTCGTCAATGAAGCCGTCATCGGCCTCGTCCTCACCGGCATCATGATTCTGCTGTTCCTCGGCAGCCCGCGCGCTACCCTCGCCGTCATGCTGTCGGTTCCGCTTTCCGCCCTCGCCTGTTTGCTCATGGCGAACATGCTCGGCGGCACCATCAACACCATGATCCTCGGCGGCCTCGCCCTCGCCTTTTCCCGTCTCATCGATAACGGCGTCGTCGTCCTCGAAAATATTTTCCGCTACATGGAGCTCGGCGAGCCTCCCCGCATTGCCGCAGAAAAAGGCGGTACTGAAGTCTCGCTCGCGGTCCTCGCCGCTACCGTTACCACCTCCATCGTCTTTCTACCCGTCGCCGCCCTCTCCGGCGTCAGCAAATACCTCTTCACGCCCCTGGCACTCGGCGTCGTGCTCTCCATGTTCGCCTCCTACGCTTTTGCCATGACCGTCATCCCCCTCTTCTGCTCGTTGTTCCTGCGTGGCCACGGCCATCATGAGCGCGATGACGCCGGTGACCTTGTCGACCAGCACGAACCTGAGCCCAAACACCGTTTTGGCCTCCAATCCATCGTTCGCAGTTTCAACGAATACTTTCAGCGCATGGTCAATCGGTACGAAGCTCTGGTGCGCCGCTGGCTCGCCCGCCCGGGTTTCACCATCAGCGCCATCCTCGGCGGCGTCGCCATAATTCTGGTCGTCTCCTATCCCTTCCTCGGACAGGCCTACTTCCCGCGTACTGATCCCGGCCAGTTCGTCATCAACGTTCGCATGCCCTCCGGCACCCGCCTCGAAGTCAGCGATCAGTACATCGCCCGCGTCGAAAAAATTATTCGCCAGGAAGTCCACCCTCACGACCTCGGCATGATCGTCTCCAACATCGGCGTCTATCCCGACCTCTCCTCCATCTTTACCTCCAATGCCTCCATGGATACCGCCTTCGTCCAGACCAGCCTCAAAGAAGACCATTCCATTGGCAGCTACGAATACATGCAGCACGTCCGTGAGCGCCTCTCCCGCGAAATGCCCGAACTGACCACCTACTTCCAGGCCGGCGGCCTCATCGACGGCGTCATCAACCAGGGCCTTCCCGCCCCCATCGATCTTCAGATCAGCTCGGGCGATACAAATGGCGCTTACGACCTCGCCGAGCAGCTCGCCGCCAAAATTCGCACCTTCCCCAATGTCAGCAGCACCTACATTCCCCAGGACATCAACTACCCCGGCATTCAGCTCAACATCGACCGCGAGAAGGCATCCCTCATCGGTCTTACCGCTAAAGATGTCGTCGATAACGTCATCACCGCCCTCACCTCCGACGGCATGGTCGCTCCCAGCTACTGGATCGACCCCAAAAGCGGCAACAACTACATGGTCACAGTCCAGTACGCCAACCACTGGATCCAGAACATGTCCATGATGGACTTCCAGAGCATCCCTCTCCGCGGCGTGCATCCCCCTGGCTTCAGCCCCATCGACGTCGGCCGCTCCGCTTCCGACTTCCGCCCCGATCTCCTCATCGGATCCCACAGCGCCGGCTATACCCCCCTCAGCTCCGTTGCCACGATGCGTCTCATCAACACACCGACTGAAGTCGATCACTACCAGATCCGCCGCGTCATCGACATCTATGTCGGTACCAAATCCGAAGCCCTCGGCGTTACCGGCAAACGCATTCGCGATCTCATCGCGCATACCCATACCGATAAAAACACCCGTATCGCCCTCCACGGCGCCGTCGTCAGCATGAACGAATCGTTCCGTGACTTCGGCCTCGGCCTCATCGTCGCGGTCGCCCTCGTCTACCTCGTCCTCATGGCCCAGTTCACCTCTTTTGTCGATCCCTTCATCATCCTCATGGCCATCCCTCCCGGCATTCTCGGCGTCGTTGCCTTCCTCCTCATCACCGGCAGCACCCTCAACATCATGTCTCTCATGGGCACCATCATGATGACCGGCATCGTCGTCTCCAACTCCATCCTCATCGTCGACTTCTCCAACATCCTCCATGCCCAGGGCCTGCCCCTGCTCGACGCCACTGTTGAATCCTGCAAAATGCGCCTCCGCCCCATCCTGATGACCTCCATGGCCACCCTCCTCGGCATGATCCCCATGGCCATCGGCGCTGAAGCCGGCAGCGAGCAGTACGCCCCGCTCGCCCGCGCCGTCATTGGCGGCCTCGGCGTCTCCGTCGTCGTCACCATGTTCCTCGTCCCCGCCGTGTACCTCCTCATCCACTCCTGGCGTGAACAAAAACTCCAGGGGCAAGAGGGAAGTGCAGCATGACCAGGAAACAAACTGCCGTTGTGTCAGGGCACGACTGTACAGCTTGCGGAAAAACTCGCCAGATGGACGCCTTTGTATCAGGGCACGAGTTCACAGCTTGCGAGAAAGCTCGCCAGATGGACGCCTTTGTATCAGGGCACGAGTTCACAGCTTGCGAGAAAGCTCGCCAGATCGAAGCTTTTGTGTCAGGGCACGAGTTCACTCGTGCCGTAAAAGCCGCAAAAATGAAGGGGCTTCAGCCCCTGCGAAAGAACTTCCTCCGCGCCACGAACAGTGAAGGCGCACGACTTCAGTCGTGCCATCAAGACTCCACAATGATGTGGGCTTCAGCCCCGGTACACATTCCACCCACCGCAATGCAGCGAATGAAAATCCTCCCGGCTCTTCTCGCCCTCTTCTTCTGCGGACTGCTCTCCGCACAATCCACCCTCCCCGCCGCGCCCGGCCCCCATGTGCTTGCCGCCCTCCAACAGCCGCCCACAACGTCTCCACAGCAAGCGCCAACGGACACCGCCCTCACCCTCGCCCAGGCCGAGCAGCTCGCCATCCGCAATAACCCCCGCGTCAGCGTTGGCAAACTCACCGCCCTCGCCCAGCACGAGGTTTATCGCGAGGCCAAATCCGCTGAGCTTCCCACCGTCAACGTCGCCGCAACCGCCGTCCAGGCCGAAGAGGCCACCCGCATCTCCGCCGGATCCCTGACCGCCTCGCGTCTCCTCCAGCACGTCGGCGGCGGCGCCAACTTCAGCCAGCTCATCTACGACTTTGGCCATACCCACAACCTCGTCCTCTCCCGCAAGCTCGAGGAGAAGGCCTCCGACGCCAACGCCCTCGCTACCACCGAAGAAATCGTCCTCGCCACCGACCAGGCCTTCTACGACGCGCTCACCGCCCAGGCCGAGCTCAATGTCGCCCGTCAAACCGTCAACGCGCGTCAGACCACCCAGAACCAGGTCAACCAGATGACGACCAACAAACTCAAGTCCACCCTCGACCTCAGCTTCGCTAATGTCGACCTCTCTCAGGCCCAGCTCCTCCAGCTCGATGCGCAGAATAATGCCGACGCCTCCATGGCCGTCCTCGATTCTGTCCTCGGCCTCGACCATGATCTTCGCTACACTCTCGTCGAAGATCCAGCCCCTCCTTCGCCACCACCTCCGACCGCCGATCCCCTCATCCACACCGCTCTCCAGCAGCGCCCTGACCTGCAGTCCCTCACCTGGGACACGCAGTCAGCGCAGAAATTCGCTCGCGCTCAGTGGGATCAGCTCCTGCCCACCCTCTCCGCCGCCGGAACCCTCGGCATCATCCCTGTCCACCCCGGCACCTACTACACCACCAACTGGTGGGGCGCCATCGGCGGCAACGTCAACATCCCCATCTTCAATGGATTTCTCTATACCTCTGAAGCGCGCGAAGCGAAGTACCGCGCCCAGGCTGCTGCTGAAAACAGCCGCGACCTCCGCGACCGCATCGTCCGCGACGTGCGCACCTCCTGGCTCCAGGCAAACAACAGCTGGCAGCGCATGAACGTCACAGCTCAGCTCGTGCAGCAGGCCAATCTCGCCTTCAACCTGGCCGCGACCCGCTACAAACTCGGCCTCAGCTCCATCGTCGAGTTATCCCAGGCGCAGCTCCAGCAAACCAGCGCTCAAATTCAGGACACCAGCGCCCGCTACCAATACCGCCTCGCCCTCTCCACCCTCAATTACGAAACCGGCACAGCCCCCTGAGAGCAGGGAATAGCCACCAGAGCATAACCTGGTGTCACGTAGAGTTCTCGCGGGTTCAGATGAGCCGTCGCATCAGAACCACCAGCATCCTGCCAACATCAAAGGAGAGTTTCTCAGCGTCCGCGATCTTCTTCGCGCCGCCGATGCCCAGGCCTCTCGCTATTACCAGTTGTGTTTGGACTTCGAGGTTGGAACCGCGAGCAATGCCGAGGAATTGACGTTACTCGCCCCGGGTCGAACGGCCGTAGCCTTCCGCAATGTTACTGGCGACGGAAACGCCGGCGCGGCGAAGCTGAGACGTCAAGCCATAAATCTCTTCCCGCGGAAATTCGCTGGTGATGCCGTAAAGAGCGAGAGACATTTCGATGGCGCGCTGCCAGACATCCAGGTCACGGTAGGATTCGACCCCCATAAGGGGTCCCTTGTAGATTGCTGGACCCTATTGTCGATCGCTGCTCTTTATCGCATTGGCGAAAAATGGGGCGGGCCGGTTAGTTCAGAGCATGCGGCCTGAACCAGCGCCCAAATCCGACTCCCGACTCCCGACTCCGAGGACGCGGAGAGAAGCTCCGCGTCCTCTTACGGCGCCCCGCTACCTACCGACCGGCTCTCCGTCTGGTAATTCAGCGCCCCCTGCGTCGCCTGCCCCGGGTACTGCGCGTTCACGTGCATCTCCACGACGTTGCCTTCCATCTCCACCGTGTTGCTCACAATGTCCGTGTCCGTGCGGATGATCGTCAGGAACGAGCTGTTCTGCGACACCACATACACCTTCCCGATCGGATAGTTATAAATCGCTCCAATCGCGTGTGGATTCGACGAGAGCGCGATCGTCTTCTCCACCGTGTAGTTCGTCAGATTCACAACGGAAACACTGCCCGGCGTCCCCGCCCCAATGTCTCCCTGGTTGGCCACGTAAAGCCGGCTCCCATCCTGCAGCACCGCAACCTCTACCGGATGCAGCCCCACAGGAATTGTCGCCACGACCTTTCCGAAGGTCGCGCTGTCGTTGCCGTACGCATCGAGGCTCGCGTCGATAATGCTGATGGAGTTCGCGTCGTAATTCGCCGTCACCAGTAGCTGGCCCACGCGATAGTAGTCCGCATACACCGGACCCGCGCCAACCGTGATCGTCGGGTGCGCCGCATCAATCGCGTTCAGCTGCGAATTGATCACCGTCACCGTCCCGCTCCCCCGGTTCATGATGAACGTCCGCTGCCCGTCCTGCGTCATGAAGCCGTACACCGGGCATTTCCCCAGCGGCAGCCGTGCGGATATCGTGTTCGTCGTCGTCTCGATCGCGTCTGCTTCGCCGTTCACCGCCACCGATCCGGGATTCGCGCATTGTCCCCATGTCAGCGCTCCCCCGTTCGAATTGCCCTGGCTGATCGCGTAGACTCGCTCCGCAGTGCTGAACCCCGTCAGGTTAATCAGCGACGGCGCTACCGGAATCTCCTGCTTCAGTGCATCCGGCGATCCCGTCAGCTGCGCAACGCAATTCGTGGTCTGGCAGGTCGGTCCATGCAGCCCCGCTTCCGTCACATACAGGCTGCCATTCGCCAGCAGCGTGTTCGTCGGTACTGATCCAGGCAGCAGCGTGCTGTTCAGCACATATTTCGATTGCAGCGACGACGTCGTCGACTGCGCCGTGGTCAGCGTCCCGTCGCAGTTCGGCGAGTACACGTTCGCTCCGCCTACTTCCATCGAAAACGTCAGCGGACCGTTCCCGCCGTTCGCCTGCGCCTCCACCGAGTCGCCCGAAAAATCAAGCAGCGTAAATATGCTGGGCGTCGCGTAGGTCGTCCCGCTGCACGGCGCCGTCCCGGCCGTCAGCGGATTGAAACCGGGCTGCGATGCCACCGTGATGTATGCCGTCGGCAGCGCCGCCGGCCCCGTCGGCTGAATCGGCGTAA
The DNA here is from genome assembly GCA_036490815.1 of Acidobacteriaceae bacterium. Taxonomy (GTDB): domain Bacteria; phylum Acidobacteriota; class Terriglobia; order Terriglobales; family Acidobacteriaceae; genus Palsa-343. The sequence continues at coordinate 357,605 of DASXDF010000015.1, read as the reverse complement.
TGACCGGCCGATACTGATTCCCGCAGCCGACTGCCAACGCAATGACTCCGCACGCCCCAATCGCCGTCGCGCCTGCCGAAAAAGAATGAAGGATGCTTCCGGCCCTGCGCACCGGCCGACTCAGAATAAGGCTCGATCCGCCCTTCAGGCGCTCCAGCCATCGCACGCTACGCACTCGCAAGTACCTGACTCCTCAGCCCGCCAATCCATCTGGCGCGCGTTCAACTCGATTGCTGTTAGAAAAGATGATTGTACTGTACGCGGCCAGCTTCCCGCCCTCCGCGCATCCGAACCATGACTGGTAAGACGATGAGCGAACCAATTCGTCTGGATCCCCGGCCCCATCCGTCCTCGCTGCGCTGGCAGTCGCAGACCGTCCTCCTCCTTTTTCTGCCCATCGCTGCCGTCTGGGTCACCATGGAAGCCGGCCAGTTCTGGTATGCCCAGGATGCCGCCCTCTTTCTCGGTGCTGCCATCAGCGTCGCCCTTGCCGCCCTCGTTCTCATCACCCGCGCCGCCACCCCGGCCGCCGCTTTCACCGGCGCCATTTTTGCCGCAGCGCTCTGGCTGCAAACGCCCGGCCTCCACACCGCCCTCTGGCCCCTCCTCGCCCTCCTGCTCCTCACCTTCTCGGCAACGCGTTTCGGACGCCGCCGCAAAGAAACCCTCGGCACCGCGGAAGCCCGTCGCGGCCGTACCGCCTCCCAGGTCGCTGCCAATCTCGGCGTCGCCGCCCTCGCAGGAATTCCGCTTTCCGCCGCCCACGTCTTTACCCCGCTCGCCTTCGGCGGCCGCGCCGCCATGGTCGCCATGATCGCCGCCATGGCCGAAGCCACGGCCGACACCGTCTCCTCCGAACTCGGCCAGGTCGTCGGCGGACCTCCGCGCCTCATCATCAACTTCCGCCGCGTTCCCGCTGGAACCGATGGCGCCATCAGCCTCAACGGCACTCTTCTTGGATCGCTCGCCGCCGCCGTCCTGGTCGCCGTCGCCGCGCTCGCCCTTCCGTCCTTCTCCCGCGCCGATGCGCTCATCGCTCTGTCTGCCGGCATCGCCGGCCTCTTCTTCGACAGCCTTCTCGGCGCCGTTCCCGAGCGTCACGGCTGGCTCAATAACGACGCCGTCAACGCCCTGTCTACGTTTGCCGCCGCCCTCCTCGCCGCTTGGTCCGTGCGCTTTTTCTAAACCATCGGCGCTTGCCGCGCCTCTCCCCCATGCCCTGTGGAAAATTTGTCAAGCTTTCAGCCCGCGGTACGGAAGTTTTGTCTCTGATCGCACAGGACTTCCCAACCAAAAACTGCAAAGAAATTTGGCTGCTTTTTAACCCCAGCTTGGTATCCTGAAAATAAGGGAGAAGAATCAAAAAAGGCCGCCATCAGGCGGCCTTTTGCTATTCCCGGATTCCAACGCCAGCAAAGGAGCAACAACCCATGCCGACCCTCATCGTCGCCGCCGTTGCAGCTTCCTGCCGGCTAACGACTTCGTCCGTCCCTCAACCTCCGGCCCCGTCGCTACTCGCTTCTTCTTCGCATCCCAATGCTGCTTTCCCGTCCGCCAATGCCGCATTCGTGTCCGCCAATGCTGCATTCGCGGTCGGCAACCCGGCACTCCCGGCTACCAATGCCGCATTCCCGTCCCCAGCCAACTGCCCCGGCCTCAATCAACAAGCTCTGTCGCGGACCGCAATGCAGCATTCCCGTATACCGATGCAGCATCCGAAGCCACACCCAACTGCTCTCGTTGTAAGCACATGCAAGTCAGTATTGAAGTAATAGATGGCTATCCCGTTGAAAACAAATCACCAGCCGAAAATCAAAATTCGACCGCGTTCGCGAACCGACAGCGATCCGCTATCCGCTATCCGCTAAACGCTGCTCTTAGTCGATCCCCAGCTTGTGCTGCAGCTGCTCCAGACTCACACCCTTCGTCTCTGGATAAGCCAGCAGCACCACCACAAACTGCAGCACCATCATCGCGGAGAAAAATGCGAAAGGCGCAGCCGTCGAGTGTTTCGCCACCCAGGGAAAGAATCCTGAGATCAGCGCGTTCATGATCCAGTGCGACGAGCTTCCTAAACTCTGTCCCTTCGACCGCACCCGGGTAGGGAAGACCTCGCTGATGTACACCCAGATCACCGCGCCCTGCGAAATCGAGAAGAAGAAAATGAACCCCACCAACAGCCACAACAGATCGCTCTGATGGCTGCTCAGATGAAAAATAGCCGCGACCCCGGCCAGACAAACCGCCGTCCCCACCGACCCGATCAGCAGCAGCGATTTTCGCCCCAGCTTGTCGATCACCGTCATCGCCAGAATCGTCGCGCAGAAATTCATCGCCCCCAGCAGCACCGCCTGCCTGTCCGCTGAGAGGCCCGTGAAGCCGCCGAACGCGAAAATATCGTTGGCGTAATACAGAATCGCGTTGATTCCGGCAAGCTGATTGAACATCCCAATCGAGATCGCCAGAAAAATCGGCAGCCGATACTTCCTCTGGAACAACGGCTCCGATTTCGACGCACGCTCCAGGTGAATGGAATCGACAATCTCCTTCAGCTCCGCTTCGCTGTTCGGCGTGCCCATCATCTCCAGCACCTGCCGCGCTTCATCGATGCGGTTCTGCGTCACCAGCCACCGCGAGCTGCGCGGAATGCCGAACAGGAACAGCGCAAACAGCAGCGCCGGTATCGTCGCCACGCCAAACTGCCACCGCCAGGCTTCTCCGCTTTCAATCAGCCGCGCCACAGCATAGTTCGACGCGTAGGCCAGCAAAATTCCCGCCACAATGTTGATCTGGAACAGTCCTACCAGCCGCCCCCGCAGCCGCGCCGGCGCCAACTCCGCCAGATACACCGGCGCCAGAACCGACGAACCTCCAATACCAAGTCCGCCCAAAAACCGGAATCCCAACAGCACAGGCCAATTCCAGGCCAGTGCACAACCCAGCGAGGAAACCAGATAGAGCAACGCCATCACACGGAGTGCTTCGCGCCCACCAATCTTCTGTCCCAGCGGTCCGGCGCCGATCGCACCAAGAGCCGCCCCCCAGACAGCAATTGCAACTGTCAGTCCGAGGTTGGGGATAAACAGGTGTAGCTCCGGTACGAGGTGAAACACCTGGCTCAGCTGATGCGTCGTTCCGGCGATCACCGCCGTGTCGAATCCAAACAGCAGCCCGCCCAGCGCGCCCACCAGCGTGCTGCGCAGCAGAAGGGGATTGAGTCTCATGTTCTTATCGTCCGCACGAAGTGCCAAGGATAGCACTGAGCGAAGAGTCTGCGAGCGCGGCACCGTCAGCCGCCTAACCTCTCAACTCCAAACTCTGATCTCTAAACTCCAAACTCTAAACTCTGCTTCTGTCACGCCGCTGGAATCGTTCCCGAAGAGGGATCGTTGGCAGGTTCTCCCGGCTCGGCCGTCCGCGATCGTCCCAGACGGTTTTTTGTGTTGCGCAGCCGCAGCAGCAGCTGCATCGGATGCAGAGGCTTCTCCAGCAACTCGAATTCGTATCCACGCCGCCGCGCATCGCACAGCAAATCGACCGCGCCGGCTTCGCCTGAGAACAGCAGGATCCGGCAGTTGTTTCCGGCCTTGCGCAGCGTGATCGCCAGATCGATGCCGCTCAGGTTCGGCATCATTACGTCGGTCAGCAGAATGTCGGGGGGTTGATCCATGGCCCGCACCAGCGCCTGGTTTGGGTTGTGGAACGCGCGAGCCAGAAATCCGTTGTTCGTCAGGATCGTCGCCAGCGTTTCGGCGATCACCCACTCGTCGTCCACAATATAAACGCGCGGAAGAAAGGATTGCTTTAAATCGTTCTGTGACACAAGGCGGCTCCAAAAAATGCAAACGGATCAGGGGAAGGAATCCGGACCACGAATCGAATAATTTGGAATTTGGAAAATCGAACGAAAAAGTCGAACAGAACTTGCGCTTCTGGCTGTGACTGACCCAACTGAGATGGTCGGCCCCCAGCGCACAGTTGTCCGCCGCAGATCGGGAATTTTGCTCCGCCACTTCGTACCGTCGTCACTTTGTGCCGCGTTGGCCCTTTCCAACCCGGGCCCACGCTTGTTACACTGGTGTTGAAGGGATCGTTCGCTTACGATCCCTTTTTTATTGCGGCTTGTTTCTTTTCGCTCAGCGAGTTCAGCCCGTTCGGCATCCATCCTTATGGGGGATGCTGTTACGACAGTCTTCCTCGTCCCTTTCCGGCATCGCGGCAAGTTGTCGGATTTGTTAACATACTTCAAGTATCGGATTCCAAAGGAACAGAAAGCAGCAGCTTCCGGCACCGGCGTACACCACATTCGGCGCGTATTACCTGAGTACTCGGTCCCCCGAATGGTAGATTGACGCCACATCGCCCCGCTGTTACTTTCAAGCCAAATTAAAGCAAGAGTTAATTCTCTTCCTTGGCTGCCGATCAACCGTATGAGGGGTTTTTCCGGGAACATCCGGAACCAGACATTGCGCACCCGCTACTACATCATTTTCGTCGCACGAGAGAAGGATGGGCCTCTCCGCAAGATTCCCATTCCCCTTCATTACGCCGGTGTCTTCGTCGCGGCTGCCGTGGTCGGCGCGTTCACCATCACCGGTCTGGCCGGCGCCTATACCCGCATGCTCCTCAAAACCGCCAGTTTCAATCAGGTCCGCCTTCAGCAGGAAGCCCTTCGCAAGGATTACAGCCAGTTGCAGCGCGCAGCCCGCGAAAAAGACATGCAGGCCGCGTCTCTCGGTTCGCTCGCCAGTGAAGTCAGCGCGCTCTACGGCCTGCGCCAGAATCGCGCATCCAAATCCGCCGTTACTCCCGTGGCCCCCGGCTCCACCGATACCTCTGCGCCCTTTACCGAACAGGCCTATACCCAGTCGCTCGACCAGCTTGCTGCCCTCCGCACCAACGCCCTTTCCGGCAGCATCCGCTCCTTCGACCTCGGAATGACCTCCGTCGTTCCCTCCAAGTGGGTCGACCTCGCCGGAGCCCCCTCGCTCTGGCCCATTACCGGTCCCATCACCTCCTCCTTCGGTGAACGTGAAGATCCCTTTAACGGAGAAGGTGCCTTCCATTCCGGCGTCGATATTTCCGGCACCTTTGGTGAAATGGTCCGTGCTACCGCCGACGGCACTGTTGAAGTCGCCTCCATGGCCAGCGGATACGGCCGCGAGATCGTCATCAACCACGGCAACGGCATTCAGACCCTTTATGGCCACCTCTCCGGCTTTGCCGTCACCGCCGGCCAGCAAATCAGCCGCGGACAGGTCATCGGCTACGTCGGCATCAGCGGCCGCTCCACCGGTCCGCACCTCCATTACGAAGTGCGGATCCACAACACGCCGGTCAACCCCTACCGTTATCTTCGTCAGACCATGGAGCAGCTCGCCAGCGCCGACGCCGATTCCCCCCAGGGCAAGGGCGGCAACTAGCCGAGTCTGCAAAGACTGAAATCACAAATCCTCGCCCGGCACAATTACCGCCCTGGCATCCCTAAAATCTGTCATCCTGACGTTGAGCCCCGCGAGACGGAAGATCTGCGGTGGCTCCCGGCTTTAGTCTCTGTCAGGTTCCCTTATGCTGAACGCCGTCACCCCGTTCTTCATCGTCGACGACTTGCCCGCGACCCTGGACTTCTACCGGTCCAAGCTAGGCTTTGCCGTCATACATCACGGCGGCGACGACTCCGGCGACTTCTGGGCCTTCCTTGGACGCGACCAGGTCATGCTGATGTTCAAGGCCATCACGCCCGAAATCCATCCTCAACCCAATCACACTCGCCATCCCTGGGCTCGATGGGATGCCTACATACTGACCAGCGATCCGGACGCGCTCTGTCAGGAGTTCGTCGCAAAGGACGTTCCGATCTATCGCCAACTGGCCGACACCAACGACGGCCTCAGAGCCTTCGAGATCATTGACAACAACGGCTACGTCCTCTGCTTCGGCCGTCCGCTTGCCCGATAGACCCAGGCCGCACTCGAGCCAGACTCGCCCCTACTTCTTAAAAGGCTGCTGATCCGTAATCTTCGGCCGCTCCGCCCCCTGCGCGGCCTGCAGATCCTTCGCCGTCGCCTGCACGTCCCGGAAGAATCGCAGAAAATTTCCGCCCAGAATCTTTCGGCAGTCCTCCGCCGAGTAGCCCCGCGCCATCAGCGCCGCCGTGATCTTCGGCAGATCCGCCGCCGAGTCCATCCCCTCCGGCGACGACGGAATCCCGTCGAAATCCGATCCCAGTCCCACATGGTCGATCCCCGCCACCTTCGCCACATGATCGATGTGGTCGATCAGCAGGCTCAGCGGCGGACGCGGAATCCTCGCCGCCCACTCCTTGTCCATCGCGTCCGTCATTCCGTAGGTGATCGTCTTGCCCTCGGCCTTCCACTGTGCCACCTGCGCGTCTTCCGCAGCCTGCCGCTCCTTCGCCTGCGCCGCCCACGCATTGCGCCATTCATCGCTGATGAACCCCGAGTAGAAGTTCACCATCACTACGCCACCCTTGCTGTGTGGGCCACCGCTCCGCGCCACCGCCCGCAGCATGTCGTCCGTCATGTTCCGCGGAGCGCTGCTCAAAGCCCGCGCCGACGAGTGCGACGCAAATACCGGTGCGCGCGACGTGATCACCGCACGATAGAACGTCTTATCCGAAACGTGCGAGATGTCCACCGCCATGCCCATACGGTTCATCTCGTACACCACGTCCTTGCCGAAATCTGTCAGCCCATCCTCGGTGTGCTTCACCTTCGGATCGTCCGCGTCTCCCGAAGAATCCGCCCAGTCATTCGAGTTCGACCACGTCAGCGTCATGTACCGCACACCCAACCGGTAGTAGTCGCGCAGCAGCCCCAGCGAATCCTCGATCGAGTGGCCCCCCTCGATCCCCATCAGTGCCGCCAGTTTGTGTTCGCGATGCGCGCGCTCGATGTCCTCCGCGCTGTACGCCATCATCATCTGATCCGGATGCTTCCGTGCCTGCTCCAGCACCGCATCGATCAGCTCCAGCGTCCGACGCGCGTAGTGCCCCTCGTTCTGCTTTGGCTCAACCCAGATCGAGAAAAACTCCGCGCCCAGGTTCCCCTGTCTTGCCGCCTCAAAATTCAAGTAGCCGCCGTTCAGCGGCTCGGTGAGCTCGTAATGATCGTCGAGCATCCGCTGCGGCGTGTCAGCATGTGTATCGATCACGATGGCCGACCGATGAACAGCAGCAGTGCTCATCGCACCGTGCGGATGCTCCGCCGTCTTCGCAGCGGGTTCTGGTTTCGATTGAGCTGAAGTCGTCAAAGTCAGGGCAAGAATCGCAAACAGCCAAAGGCTCTTCATCACTGGATGTTCCGGTACACGGATTGTAGCAACGCCTGCTCTATAGAGAAGGAACTAAGTCAACCCTGAAAGCCGTCCAATTCGATGCCCGGTGCCCTGACTCCCTACTTCTCGAACTCCCACCCCGTGACCGGAGTCACCGGCACCACCACCGACTTCCGCTCCTTCCAGGCGCCCAGCAGGTAGTCGTGGTTCATCTTCGCAATCGCCTCCAGCGGAATCTCCTTCGGACACACGCCCGTGCATTCGCCGATGTTCGTGCAGCTGCCAAATCCTTCCACGTTCATCTGCGCCACCATCCGGACCGCCCGCCGATCCTCCTCGGGTTTGCCCTGCGGCAAAATTCCCAGATGCGCAATCTTTGCGCCCGTAAACAATGCCGCCGACCCGTTAGGACACGCCGCCACGCACGCGCCGCAACCGATGCACGCTGCAGCATCCATCGCGCGATCCGCATCTTCCTTGCCCACCGGAATTGCATTGCCATCCGGCGCATTCCCCGTCGAAACGGAAACGTATCCGCCCGACTGAATAATCCGGTCAAACGACCGCCGATCCACCACCAGATCCTTCACAAACGGAAACGCCCGCGACCGCCAAGGCTCCAGCACCAGTTCCTCGCCGTCTTTAAAGTGTCGCATCGTCAGTTGGCAAACCGTCGTCGCCTTCTCCGGCCCATGCGCCACGCCGTTGATCATGAACCCGCACGATCCGCAGATCCCCTCGCGGCAGTCATGCTCAAACGCCACCGGCTCCTGCCCGTGCTCGCTCAAATCTTCGTTCAGCACGTCCAGACATTCCAGCATCGACATCTCCGGGCTCACGTCGTTCACCGGATAGCTTACGAACTTGCCCCCGGTCCCAGGCTTCCCCTGCCGCCAGATCGTCAGTGTCAGTTTCATTACTTGTAGCTCCTCTGGCTTGGGTGGACGTACATAAATTCAAGTGGCTCCTTCGTCAACGCCGGTTCGTTGCCTGCCCCCGTGTAGCCCCACGCCGCCACATAGCTGTAGTGCTCATCGTCGCGCTGCGCCTCGCCATCCGGCGTCTGGTATTCCTCGCGGAAGTGTCCGCCGCAAGATTCATTCCGCTCCAGCGCGTCGATGCACATCAGCTCGCCCAGCTCCAGAAAATCCGCAACCCGCCCGGCCTTCTCCAGGCTCTGATTCAGATCGTCGCCCGACCCCGGCACATTCAGGTTTTGCCAAAATTCGGCGCGCAGCGCTCGAATCTTTCCGATTGCTCTCTTGAGCCCCGTCGACGTGCGCGACATACCGCAGTCGTCCCACACGATCTTGCCCAGCTCCCGATGGAACGAATCAACCGTCCGCTTGCCCTTGATCGCCAGCAGCTTGTCAATCCCTGCCTGCGTCTGCGCCAAGGCCTCTTGCGCCGCCGGATCCGACGCCTTCACCGGCTTCGGCTTCGCGCTCGCCAGGTAATTCCCCACGGTGTAGGGAATGATGAAGTATCCGTCCGACAACCCCTGCATCAGCGCGCTCGCTCCCAGCCGGTTCGCGCCGTGGTCCGAGAAGTTCGCCTCGCCCAGCACAAACAATCCCGGGATCGTGCTCTGCAACTCGTAATCCACCCACAGTCCGCCCATCGTGTAGTGGATCGCCGGGTAAATCCGCATCGGCACCTTATACGGATCCTCGTCCGTGATCCGCTGATACATGTCGAACAGGTTTCCGTAGCGTTCCCGAATCGTCTCGATGCCCAGCCGCTGGATCGCCTCGGCAAAATCCAGATACACGCCCAGGCCCGTTTCGCCGACCCCGCGCCCTTCGTCGCAAACCGCCTTCGCGTTACGCGAAGCCACATCGCGCGGCACCAGATTGCCGAAGCTCGGATATTTGCGTTCCAGGAAATAATCGCGCGCGTCTTCAGGTATCTGATCCGGCCGTCGCTTGTCGCCCTTCTCCTTCGGCACCCAGATCCGCCCATCGTTGCGCAGCGATTCACTCATCAGCGTCAGCTTCGACTGATAATCCCCTGACACCGGAATGCACGTCGGGTGAATCTGCGTGAAGCATGGATTCGCAAACAGCGCACCCCGTCTGTGCGCCCGCCAGATCGCCGTCGCATTCGAGCCCTTGGCATTCGTCGAGAGGTAGTAGACGTTCCCATAGCCGCCGGTCGCCAGAATCACCGCCTCGGCCAGATGCACGCTCAGCTTGCCGGTGATCAGGTTCCGCGCCACAATGCCCCGCGCCTGTCCATCGATTACCACCAGGTCCAGCATCTCGGTTCGCGGAATCATCGTCACCTGGCCCGTGTCCACCTGCCGCTCCAGCGCCTGATACGCGCCCAGCAGCAACTGCTGTCCGGTCTGCCCCCGCGCATAAAACGTCCGCGACACCTGCGCGCCGCCAAACGAACGATTCTCCAGCGACCCTCCGTACTCACGCGCAAACGGCACGCCCTGCGCCACACACTGGTCGATGATGTGTACGCTGTTCTGTGCCAGCCTATACACATTGCCTTCGCGCGCGCGGAAATCGCCGCCCTTCACCGTGTCGTAAAACAATCGGTAAATGCTGTCGCCGTCGTTCTGATAATTCTTCGCTGCGTTAATGCCACCCTGCGCTGCAATCGAGTGCGCCCGCCGCGGCGAATCCTGAAAGCAGAAGCACTTCACGTTGTAACCCAGTTCGCCCATCGTCGCCGAAGCTGACGCGCCAGCCAGCCCTGAGCCCACCACAATAATGTTGTGCCGCCGCTTGTTCGCTGGATTCACCAGCTTCATCTCAAAACGCGCCGTGTCCCACGCCTGCTCAATCGGCCCCGTCGGAATCCTTGCATCCAGCTTCGTCGTGTCCGTCATCGCACCCACCCCGCCAGCACCGCCACCGGAATCGAAATGTAACCGGCAATAATCACAATCGTGATCCACAACGCCGCCTGCTTCAACACCGGCGTGTGCCGCGGATGATTCATCCCCAGCGACTGAAAGGCGCTCCACAGTCCGTGCCGCAAATGGAGTCCCAGCAAAAGCAGCGAGAAGATGTACCACGCCGAAACCCACCAAACACTGAATCCCGCCACCAGATTGTGATAAATGTCGCCCTCGATAAACTGCGACTCCGGGTGAATGTATCCCGCCGTGAACTGCAGCAGATGGAAGATCACAAATGCCAGAATGATCGGCCCACTCCAGTACATCGTGCGATCGGCATACGACGAAGCCACCGACTTCTTCTTCTTGTAGCCCACCGGCCGCGCTTTCATGTTGCCGAGCGCCAGCTGCACCGTGGCCACAATATGCAGCACCACGCACACAATCAGGAGGATCCGTACTGCCCACAGAACCTCGCCAATCGTCCGCAAAAAATGACCGTAGGCGTTGATCTTGGCCGGCCCCTCAAAAACCTGCAGGTTCCCCGCCAGATGGCCGACGACAAACAGGAACAGAATCGCTCCCGTCACCGCCATGACTGCCTTCTTGCCGTTTGTCGATTGCCAGAAACCTGGTGCCCTGGGTTTGGTTGTTGCTTCGCCAGGGCCAGCGACCGCCATGCTCATCGCGCCCGTCCAGTTGCGTGGGAGTTCGTCACTCGTTTCCTTCTTCTTCGCGGTTGTCAGCACCGCACGCTGCCCCTGCCGGATACTCCCCGGCGAGCGGCTCCGTGCAAACGCGCTGCAATTGTTTTCAGCAATCCGTCATTTCCGGATGCCAGATGCGAGGCGGAAGCGTCTGAATCACTCTTCAAACGCAGGATAAGTAGGGGATGCTTTCATTCATGAATGCGAATCTTTATTATTCGCGTCCGGGAGATTGAGCGTCAACCTCTTCAGCCTCTCCCGCCGAGTGAAGCCAATTTTTGGTATTAAGCAGGTGCCGCTCCCGCGGCTCTCAACAGGGGATATAGGCTGCCATCCTAAGCGAAACCGCCGAACAGGTTACGCCCGCTCTTGGGCGCAACAAACAATCCAGACGCGAGTCGAACGGACCTGCATTTCATCGTTTCGGCTCAAACAAATCGCCATCCGAGCTATTGTTTTGCCCGGGGTGTGGTTTGCCATTCCCTATTGGCTATCCCCGACTTCCTTACTCCCTGCTTCCTGCTCTTCTCAATCCACAAACAATCCGAGCAATCTGCAGCTCTTCCTCGCTCACCAGCACCTTGACCTTTGCGCACAATGCCGGGTCGCCGCTCGTGACACCCAAAAATCCCAGCCCGTCGCAAATCCAGTCCCGCACTGCCGCGCTGTGCTCGCCGATTCCGCCCGTGAACACCAGCAAATCGAGTCCGCCCAACTCTGCGGCATACGCGCCAATCATCTTCCGAACGGCAAGGGCGAAAACCTCGATCGCCAGCTGAGCTTTCTTGTCGCCCCCGGCCGCGCACCCCTCCAGCAGCCGCATGTCCGATTCGCCGCCCGAGAGAGCGCCAAGCCCCGAATCGTGGTTCAGCAGCGACTCCAGCTGGTCCGCCGACAGCTCTTCGGTACGCATCAGGAACAACACCACGCCCGGATCGAAATCCCCGCTCCGTGTCGCCATCGGAATCCCGCCCACCGGCGTCATGCCCATGCTCGTATCGATGGATTTTCCATTCCGCAGCGCCACCAGGCTTGCACCCGATCCAAGATGCGCGCACACCGTCCGCGACGGAATCGACGCACCCAGCCGCGTCACGACGGACTCATACGAGAGCCCGTGAAATCCATAGCGCTCGATCCCCATGTCGTAAAGTCGCTGCGGAAGAGGGAAGTGGCGTGCCTTTTCCGGCATCGTGCTGTGAAAGGCCGTATCGAAACACGCATACTGCTGCGCCGTGGGCAGCAGCTTCTCCGTCTCGCCAATCAGTGCCACTGCCGCGGGAATATGAATCGGCGCAAACTGTGTCGCCGCCTGCAACTTCTCAATCAGCTCCGGCGTAATCCGCTGGTGCTCGCGCAAATGCGGTCCGCCATGCACCACCCGATGTCCGATCGCCGCAGGCCGCCCGTGCCCCCGCTTCTCAATCTGATCCAGAATTTCCTTCAGCGCGTGCCCCTGCGAGTTCAGCGTGTATTTCTCGTCCAGCAGCGTCGTCCCCGCCGCATCCTTCATTGCAAGGCGCCCGTTCGCATGCCCGATGCCGCTCGCTCCACCAGCCAGCAGCAGTTCCGGCCCACACTCCCCCGCCGCCTGGCGATACAGCCCGAACTTCAGCGACGACGAGCCGCTGTTTACCGCCAGAATCACCTCGTCATCGTTCGGCCCTTTCTCACTCACCTCGGCCACGTCCAGTTGCGGATCTCCGGCTTGTCGATCCCCCACGTATGCGCATACTGGACACTCTCGTTGATCTGGTCCCGCAGCCACTGCTGCGTGTGTGCCCCGATATCCCGCAGGCGTGGCACCCGCTCGATAATGTCGATGGCCAGGTTAAACCGGTCCACATTGTTCAGAATCGCCAGCTCCAGCGGCGTGTTGATGTTCCCCTTTTCCTTGTAGCCGCGCACGTGAAAATTATCGTGATTCTTCCGGCGATAGGTCAGGCGATGGATCAGCAGCGGATATCCATGGAAGTTAAAAATCACCGGCTTGTCATAGGTGAAAATCGAATCGAATATCGCCTCGGACAGTCCATGCGGATGCTCCGTTTCCGGCTGTAATCGAAAGAGATCCACGACATTCACAAAGCGAAGCTTTAAATCAGGGAAGTGTTCCAGAAGAATGGCCGCCGCCGCCAGGGCCTCCATCGTCGCGATGTCGCCCGCACACGCCAGCACCGCATCCGGTTCCACGCCGTTGTCCGTGCTCGCCCAGTCCCAGATTCCAATCCCCTTCGTGCAGTGCAGGATCGCCTGATCCATATCCAGGTATTGGAGATGCATCTGCTTGTCCGCCACGATCACGTTCACGTAGTCGCTTGACCGCAGGCAGTGGTCGGCCACGCTCAGCAGGCAATTCGCGTCCGGCGGCAAATAGATCCGCGTCACTCCAGCGCTCTTGTTCGCAACCACGTCCAGAAATCCAGGATCCTGATGCGAAAAGCCATTGTGGTCCTGCCGCCAGACCACGGAAGTGATCAGCAGGTTGATCGAAGAAATAGCCGCGCGCCACCGCAGCTCGTTCTTCGACTTCTCCAGCCACTTCGCGTGCTGGTTAAACATCGAGTCGATCACGTGGACGAACGCTTCGTAGCTCGAGAAAAATCCGTGTCGCCCCGTCAGCACGTACCCCTCGAACCATCCCTCCAGCGTGTGTTCGCTCAGCATCTCCATCACGCGGCCGTCGGGCGCAATCTCGGTCCCGTCTGCATCTTCTGGAAGAATCTCCTCCATCCACGTCTTCGGGCTCGCTTCGTAAATTGCCTGCAGCCGATTCGAAGCCGTCTCATCCGGCCCGAAGACCCGGAAGTTCTCCATGTTCTTCCGCATCACATCCCGCAAAAACTGCGCCAGAATCTCCGTCGGCCCGGCATACAGCGTCCCCGGCTTGTCCACTTTGCACGCGTAATCGCGGAAATCGGGCATATGCAACGGTTGCCGCAGCAAGCCGCCGTTAGCGTGCGGATTCGCCGTCATCCTCCGCTTGCCTTCCGGTGCCAGCGCCCTCAGCTCCGCTACCGGCGTCCCGCCCTTGTCAAAAAGCTCTTCCGGTCGATAGCTCTTGAGCCACTGTTCCAGAATCTGCAAATGTTCGGGGTTCTCCGCCACTTCGAGAATCGGAACCTGGTGCGCGCGCCAGAAGCCTTCGAGCTTATGCCCATCGACCTCTTTCGGGCAGGTCCAGCCCTTCGGCGTCCGCAGCACGATCATCGGCCACCGCGGCCATCCGCTGTCCCCGCCCGCACGCTTGCCGTTTTCCCGCGCCTCCCGCTGGATCGTTCGAATATGCTCCACGCAATGCTCCAGCGTCGCCGCCATCGTCTGGTGCATCACCTGCGGATCGTCGCCCTCCACAAAATGTGGATCCCATCCGTACCCGCGGAACAGCCACTCCAGCTCCTCATGCGGAATCCGCGCCAGGATCGTCGGGTTCGCAATCTTGTAGCCGTTTAAATGCAGGATAGGCAGCACCGCACCATCCCGCACCGGATTCAGAAATTTGTTGCTGTGCCACGACGTCGCCAGCGGCCCCGTCTCCGCCTCGCCATCGCCCACCACGCAGTTCACAATCAGGTCAGGATTGTCGAAAGCCGCGCCGAAAGCATGCGACAAACTGTAGCCAAGCTCGCCGCCTTCGTGGATCGAGCCCGGCGTCTCCGGCGTGCAATGGCTCCCAATGCCTCCAGGAAACGAAAACTCCCGGAAGAACTTCCGCAGCCCTTCAAGATCCTGGCTCTTGTCCGGATAAATTTCCGAGTACGTCCCCTCCATCCACCCATGCGACAACATCGAAGGTGCGCCATGACCAGGTCCAGCAATGTAGATCATGTCGAGGTCGTACTTCCGGATCAGCCGATTCAGATGCACCCACAGAAACGTCTGCCCCGGATCGGAGCCCCAGTGTCCCAGCAGCCGCTTCTTGATGTGCTCCGGCTTCAGCGGTTCGCGCAGCAGAGGATTGTCGTAGAGATAAATCATCCCCGCGCAAAGATAGTTGCAGGCGCGCCAGTACGCGTCCATTCCATGCAGTTCTTCTGCGCTCAGTGTTTCCGGAAGAGTGGCTAAAGACGCGGTCATGTGGGACCTCGATGCTCCGTCGTTGCGGAAAAGTCTTCTGCTTCAACAGTAAGACTCTGGCCATGTCATGTCGAGACGCCCTCTGTAAATTTACGAAGCGCTCGCGCCTGCGTTCGATGCCGTCTCGATCCCGGCGATCTCCAGTTCCAGCCCACCGAATTCCGGATGGTCGTTCTCGCGCAGTCGCCACGCCAGATCCACCACCGAATCGGTGCCGATCTGCAGCTCTCGAACCCGATCCGCCAGCTTCCAACCCACCGCCGAAAACGTCGCATCCTGCACCACGCGCAGCCGCACATGCTTCTCCTTCATAAAGAAAGGCGGAGCTGCCACGCGCACGTTCCGCGACACAAAAATTGGCTCCGTGTTCTCCATACCGAACGGCTCCAGCCGCCGCAGCCATGCGTAAAGACTCGGCGTAATCTCCCCGAGCCCCATCTCCGCCTCGTATTCGAGGGCGCTCCCAAGGTCTTCCTCGCGCAATCGCTCCCCAGCGTACGAGCACAGCCTCTCCCGCAGCTCCTCCACGCGATCCGAAGGCAAAGAGAAACCAACCGCATGCGCATGCCCGCCAAAGCGAGTGAACAGCTCGTGGCAGCTTTCAATCGCTTCCAGCAGATGAAATGCCGCGATCGAGCGTCCCGATCCATACGCCTCTCCGTCCTCGCGAGAAATCACAATCGCCGGCTTGCCCGTCTGGTCCACAATGCGCGACGCCAGGATTCCGATCACGCCCCGGTGCCAGTTGTCTCCGTCCATCACAATGCAGCGCGTCTCGCGGAAGCACGGATCATCGAGCCGGCTCGTCACCTCGGCCAGCATCGCCGCCTCCGCCGCGCGCCGCTCCTGGTTCAGCTGCTCCAGTTTGGCTGCGAGATCATTCGCGCGGTCTCCATCGCGAGTCGTGAACAGCTCAATCACCTCGGAAGCCACATCCATCCGCCCTGCCGCGTTGATCCTCGGCGCCAGCCGAAACGCCACGTCCACCGGCGTCAGCGGCCTTCTCGCCGTGTCGATCTGCGCCTCGCGCATCAGCGCCCGCAACCCCAGTCCCACCGGCCGCCGCAGCTCCTGGAGCCCCAGCGCAACAAACACCCGATTCTCACCCAGCAACGGAACCGCATCGGCAATCGTCGCAATCGCCAGCATCTTCAGGAACGACGGCAGCACCTTCCCCCGCGCGCGTTCCAGATCCCACGCCTCCAGCAGCGCCTGCGACAGCTTGAACGCCACGCCCGCGCCGCACAAATGCCGGCATCCGTAGCCGCATCCCGGCTGATTCGGATTCAGGACCGCCAGAGCCTGAGGGACGCCCAGCTCCAGTTCCGGCAAATGATGATCCGTCACGATCAGATCAAGACCCAGCTCGGCCGCGGCCCCAGCAGCAGCAAAGGCTCGAATCCCCGTGTCGACGCTGATCACCAGCCGAACTCCTTCGCGCGCGGCCATCTCCAGAATCTCCCGCTGCATGCCGTACCCCTCGCGCAGACGATGCGGAATGTGAAAACGAACGCTGCCCCCCAGCATCTCGATCGCTGTCTTCAGCAGCACCGTCGCGGTGGTGCCGTCTACGTCGTAGTCGCCGTAGATCAGGATCAGCTCGCTGTCGGCCACCGCCTTCCGAATGCGCTCGACAGCGCGATCCATCCCCAGCATTGTGAAGGGGTCGAGCAGGTGTTCGATGCGCGGGTTCAGAAACCGGTCCACGTCGCTCGCGGTTCGCAGCCCACGAGACCACAGCAGCCGCGCCATCAGCGGCGTGACTTTCGCTTCCTCCGCGAGAGGCACCGAATCACTCGCCTTTTCCGGGTTCGCAATCCAGCGTTGCCGGGGTAGGAAAGGGATGGGCACTGCCGCACCCGAAGTCGCCACGCCCGAGATCGTCACGCCCGCGGTCGGCGCGCTTACAACCTGCTCAGGTGCGTTCAAGGCCCCTCGTCTTCGTCCTCATCTTCAAAGACGATGTTCCCGAGATCGCCCACCGAATCCAGCAGCTGCTGATACCGCTCATACCATTCCGTCGAGGTTTGAAAAAGAAACATCACACCTTGGTACGGAAATCCAAGCTGCAGGTGTCCGATCTTGCCGATGTGGCTCGCCAGCGTCTGCGCCTCGTCCAGTTCAGACGCCGTTGTCGCGGATTCGATGTTGTATTCCTGCTCCTGCACTTCTTCAATCAGCAGTTCGACGTCCTCTTTTTCCAGCGCCACCTCGTTCATGATGATGAAAGCGGCGCCCGCTGCTTTCGCAGTCTCGACGAAATCTTTCCAGCTGTCCGGGTTGGCTTCGTCTTCCCACAGAATCGACGGTATGTCCTCGCCGGCGTGCGCGGGAACGCGGCGAATGCCATGCCCTTCGATGAAGGCGACCATGTCGTCCTTGATCGACGCCAGATTATCGACGTGCATAGAGAAAGGATTCATCAGCGGAACGACTCAGTGTATCGGAAACCGAGGTTGCGCGGACCCGGATTGCAGGAAGAACAGTATTGTCCGATTCCGCACCGAGAAATCGACCGTGCCGCCAATATCCGAATCTCGCCATCGATCGGTGCAGCCGCCACCAGAACCTGACTCGGATCGAATCAGAATCTCGAATTTAAACCCCTCAAGACACCATCCAATGCGTCACCCAGAAAAAGAAGGCGGGCCGCCAAAGCGGCCCGCCTTCCGAAAGCCCAGGGAAGCTAAGGCTTTCGTCGTTTGGTTAGAAGTAGATCTTACCGGCCAGCTGAACCGCGCGTCCGGGTTGAGGGTCGCCGTTGCCGGCGTCCTGAACAGGAGTGACCACCGAGGTGATCTGACCAAACGTGCCCCCCTGGCTGGGAAGACCATCGCTGAGGTTTCCGTCCGGGCCAGCAAAGTTGGCATGGTTAAAGACGTTGAAGGCTTCCAGCCGAAGCTCGACGAAGCGCGGTGTGTCGGCGTGGCCCAGAGCGAAATCCTTAAAGAGGGTCATGTCTGTGTAGTTGAAGCCCGGTCCGCTGAAGAAATTGCGCTTCGTGTTGCCAAACGTGCCCAGCGGCTCAGGGGAGAAGATCGTGGGATCGAACCAGAGATTGCTGGTCCCACGCGGATTGAGGCGCGGAACGTTGAACGTCGACGTCTCTGGATTGTCCGGGCAGTTGTAGAAGGAATAGAACGCGTCGTTGCACCACAGCGAGCGGTCCGCGCCGGTTTCTCCAACCGAAACCGGGTTACCGGACTGCAGGGCCGTGATGCCAGTGAGGTGCCAGCCGCCCAGCGCTTCGTTCACCAGATAGTGCTGCTTCATGCTCGCCAGCAGCGGAACCACGTACCCGTAGCCGGCCACGAAGCGGTGCCGAGCGTCGAACTCGGAGTTGCCATAGCTGAGCTGTCGGAATCCGGGAACCCAATTGGTGCCTACGAGATCGTTGCCGTTGCCAAAGCCAGAGCTCTCGAAGCTCGAGCCGTTATCGAGAGAGTGGCTGTAGGTGTAAGCCAGCGTGTAGTAGAGACCATGGGTGATCTGCTTTTGCAGGCTGGCCTGGAAGGAGTTGTAACTGGAAGCGCCGTCGGTGTACACGCGGCCAACGGAGAGGAAGTTCCCCGACGTCTCAAGAAAATCCTGAAGGTTGTTCAGCGAGATGTCGTTGGTGGCAAAAGTTTCGCAGGCAGCCGCCCCCATAGCATTGCACTGAGCAACCAGGTCGGCATGGCCTGCGGCCGTTTCCTTATCGGCCTCGTAGGCACGCACCAGATGGCGGCCCAGCGAACCCACATAGGCGAGGGTCAGAACCTGGTTCCCAGGCAGCTGCCGCTCAACGTTGATGTTGAAGTTCATCGCATAGGGCACGTTGTAGTTTGGCGAAATGCCGCTCAAATCGTAAGGCGCGAACTGGGAGAAATCGATAGTCTGTCCCGGAGTGGGGAAGGCATAAGGGAATTTGTTCGCTTCCGAGACTGCTGCATTTCCGGAAACATCGGCGAAGGGATTGGCGAAACCCGGGCTGCCACCCAGATCGGCGGCGCCATGGCTCGTGGTTCCGAACGGAGGATCTTCGAGATTCTGGAGCTGCTCCTCTTCAGAGTCGCGGTTGAAGTACAGGCCGGCGCCCATACGAACAGCAAGTTTGTGCTCGCCCTGCGGTCCGGTCAGCCAGCTCATCGACGAGCTGGCGTCAGGGGACCAGTCAAACCCGATGCGCGGAGCGAAGTGGTTGTACTTGGCCGTCGCCCCGTCCTGGTTGTTGCAACCAGGATCACCAGGGTAGAGAAGACTCGGCTGCGCCGTGGGGAATACGGTGGATTGCGCGCCGGGGGTGAAGCAGATGATTGCTTTGCCGCCGTATTGCAGGTTGGCGTTCGGCGTCTGGATGTCGTAGCCGATGCCGTAATTGAAGGTCAGAGAGCTGGATACTTTCCAGTTGTCCTGGGCGTAGCCGTAAATCTCCCAGGAGTAGGCGTCGATTTCAGCTCCCGAGCCCTGGCTGTACGAGGAAGGAATGCCGACCATGAAGTCGAGCAGCGGGTCGCCCGAGGTGTAAGCGCCGCCTCCGCTGAAGCCGTAAGAGCCATTCAGATTCGCATAGAAGGGATTGTGCACGCCGTACTTCGTGACGTGGGCCCCGAACATCAGGCTGTGGTTTCCAAGGATTTTAGTGAAGTTGTCAGAAGCCTCGAGGTTCTGATCCAGTCGCGGCTGAGGACCATTGCTGCTGAATCCGAGCGTGAATAGCCCCGTCAGACCGATGAGCGGTACTGATGCCGCCCCGGGGTCCTGCGGACTGATGGCGAAGCCAAGTGACGATGGAGCCACGACCTGAGCCGGCTCGACGGCCGCGTAGTTAAAACGGTAATACCCAGCGCGCAGCTCGTTCAGAGTCGTTGGGCTGAAAGTGTGGGTCCATGAGGCGTTGAAGATTTTGATGTGCCGCGCGTTGTTTTCCGCGAAGCCCGGAAGATCAGCACCCGTGAAGGGAAGTCCGGCGTAGCTGGGGTTGGACTGGAAGATGCTCGAGGCCCAGAGAAGATCTCTCCGAGTAATTTGCGCGTCCGCCCGGATAACACCCTGATCTTCGACAGCAGTGTTCGGCGAGTTGAAGTTGTACTTGTTGCCCGGATAGTTGGCCGAAGGCACGTACTTCGTCAGCAAATTGGAAGAGATGGCATTGATGGCCGTGAGCGGCAACTGAACCGTCGTCGTGCCGCCGACAGACGGGAAGCACGCATTCCAGGCTTCGCCGGCGGGGCAGGTTCCATTGGGGCCAGGGATGGCGAATGGCAGCGGGTTGCTGGTAAGGCCAACCGCCGCGTTAGAACCGCTTCCCGCCACGTTGTTGTCGTTGGTCAGATCGGCATAGGTGTTTCCGGTTCTGCCCAGGGCGGCGGCGGAGGGAACGGTCGTCAGCGTGGTGGAGCCGGTCGCGTTCTTGTAAGCCTGATAAGCGGCAAAAAAGAACAGCTTGTTCCTGATCACTGGTCCGCCAAGGGTCCCGCCGTAGAGGTTCTGGTGGAAGACGGGGCGGGTCTGCGAAAAGTAGTTCCCATCGTTCAGAAAAGTGTCGCGGTAGAACTCGAAGCCGTTTCCATGGAAGGTATTGGTTCCGCTCTTGATGGTCTCGTTGACGATCGCGCCGGAGTTACGGCTGTATTCAGGATTCTGCGAGCTGGTGAGGAAGGTGATTTCGCTCAGAGCATCGGGATTGATGGTGAGCCCCTGCTGTTGCAGCGGACCGTCGTTGATGTCCGCGCCGTCGAGGAGGTAGCTGTTCATCTGCGTCTGCGAACCGTTGGCGGAATAGTTGCCAAAGCGGTCAGAGGATTCGACGGTGCCAGGGGTCAGCTTCTGCAGGATAGAGGCGTCGCGACCGAGGAGCGGCAATTGCTCGATCTGTTCTGAGGTGACGGTGGCTTTCAGCTGCGTGTCGGAGGTATCGACCTGGACCGCATTTGCACTCACCTGGACGGTCTGCGCAACAGAACCCGCGGATAACTTGGCGTCCACGTCGCGGTTGTCATTCACCTGCAACGTTATGCCGTTGGCGCGAAAAGACTGAAAGCCGACTTTATCGATTTTGATGGTGTAAGGTCCACCCAGAGCGACCTGCGGGAAGATGAAATAGCCCTTATCGTCGGTAGTCTGCGTGGCCACGATGCCAGTGCTGGTATTGGTAGCGGTCACAGAAGCGCCCGGAATGACCGCGCCACTCGTATCGGTGACAGTTCCGTGGATGGCCGCGTAAACACTTTGGGCGCTGGCCCCGGGAGCGGAACAGAGCAGGATTGCGCACAGGAGAAGCAGCGAGAAGCGCCAGCAGTTAAGGATGGGGGTCATAAAGTTCCTCCAAAAAGAAAATCGAGTTGAGAGTGTGAGTCGCACACACGAGAGGCCAGTCTTTGCCGTGGGTTGGCAACGCGTTGACCGCGGGGCGGTCCGTCTGAAGGACTGGCGAGCGAGCAGAAGTGTGCCCGCATTCGGGCCGAGCGAAACTGCAGGACAGAAAACAACATGATCGCTACACAAGTGCTATTAGCATTCTGGTAACCAAGTTGTCCGGAAGGGGAGGAACAATGAAGAGAGCCACCAAACGGACGGCCAAAAGTGTGATGGGACGCTTGTTATCTGTGGCTAATGCAGCCAATCTGTAGCGCGGGTGGATTGAGCGCGCGCGAGCGAATCAATCATCATATTCCACGAGTGGTAGAAATGGCCCATGGATCTATGGCAAATGGTATTTTTATGGGTCGATTCATTGTTGTGGCGAGAATCCCTCATGTCACGCACGACTTATCTAAGTATTTAACAGTACGGGACGTAAGGCGGCTGGACCCGGGTCCAAAGGGGGAGCTTGAGCCCCGGGAATGTTGCCACGAAGAACATCAGCTCGGACCCCGGGCGGCGGCAAATCCCGACCTTCAGATGCCGAGCTTTTTGACTTCCTCGTTGTAGTACTTGCGGTAGAGGATGTCCCACTCCTGCGAGCCTTCCGGGATGATGCGGCGCTGGGATTCGATTTTCAGGCGCGCGGCCTGGTCGATGCGCGTTTCTTCCAGCAGGAGATGCTCGAGGGATTTGCGAGCTTCCTGGCGGATCGTGTTCCGGTCTTCGAGGAAGGTGCACTCCGGGGTTTCGGCAAGCGCGTCCGCGACGACGTGGGCAAGCTTATTGAGTTTGTCGCGGGAAATTCTCACAGGACCGCCTTGTATTTGCGTGCCAGCTCCGTTTTCACCTTCTTGAACATTTCGAAGTAGCTGGCGCCGGTCCGGTTCATTTCGTCCTGGTAGGCGTCGAGGATGACCCGAACCTCTTCGTTGATGCGGTCTTCGAGAGAGAGTTCTTCGAGGATGGCATTGTGCACACGCTCTTCGACGGAAGAGAGTTTCGAGGTTTCAATCATTTTGGCGTCGATGAGGTGTTTAACAGTGTGGCGCGCCAGATAGCCAATGTATTCGCGGGAAAAGATCATGGAACTCATTCGGAATATAGCACATGGAAAGCGGACGAGGCGCGAAGCGTGACGACCAGAAGCGAGCGAAACCGAGCAAATCAGCCGGTGGCAACGGAGACGCCGGCCGGGTGAACGGAAAGGACCTGCGAAACCGCGCCGGGATCCGTAGCCAGAAGGGCTGCCGTGACGGGAATCGGAAGAAGAAAGTTGACGAAAGAGGGGAGCAGCGCCAGAACCACCGAGAAGCCAGTGAACGCACTGATTGCAGCGCAGAGCGGGGCAACGACCAAGGCGATAGCTACGGAAAATTGGGCCACGCGGCGCAGCATTTCAGGAAGCCGTTCAGTCGAAGGTCGATGAAAGAGCAGCAGGACTCCAGGAATCAAAAGCAGATTGTTGTAGACGAGCCATACGTTGCTTGGAACAAGGCAGGCTGTGACCGACAAGAGAAGAGCCGCGGCATAAGCGAGGCGTGGCGAATCAGAGGAGACTGAGCCGAGTTTCCAGAGCCTGACCAGAACGGCGAGAAGCAGGAAGAGCGCAAGCGCAGGTCCGGCGTGGCGGCCTGTGACGAAGATGAGCAGAGAGGTTTTGCCAGAGTGGTGGGAGTAGTCGATCGTCGCTCGAATCCAGTGGGAAATCCAGTGGGGCACCAGGACCAGAGAGCCAACGACCAACAGGAAGAGCGTGAGAGCGAAGGCGGCGATGAAGCGCCACCTGCGCTGGGCGGCCGCGACCGGAAGCACCCAGAGGCACAGCAACAGCACAAGATGCGGCTTCACGGTTGCAAGGGCCAGCAGAAACCCGGAGCTTGTGTCGAATCGGTGGCTGTACAACAGGACAGAAAGCGCGATGGCCGCGACGACGAACATCGACGGCTGCCGCGAGTTGTAACTCCACAAGGCCGGCCAGCTGGTCACAACCAGAACAACGGCCAGGAGGCGGGTTGTGCGGACGCCGGGCAGGCAGACGGGCAGCCATGCCAGGGCGGCTGCGGCTAGGATGAGCGGGCCGAGCAGCGCAAATAGAAAGTAGACCTTTGGCCAGGAAAGCAAAGTAAAAGGTCCCAGCAAAAAGACGATGTAGGCGGGATAGACGAAGGCCTGTGGGTCCCAGCCGGAGGACGGGAGCAGCGCGCGGCCGTAGATCGCGACCTGGATCTGTTCGGTCACCGAGGCGGAGTAGGGATCTTGTCCGTGAAGGGCTGCAATCGTCCCGATCCACGGCGAGAAAAGATCGGAATCCGCGACCCGGGTATTGTTCGGATGAATGGTGCGCTGCCCGAAAGTCGTCATGCGCTGGAGTTGGAAGAGGGATCCAGCCGCAAGACCGGCAACGAAGATACAAGCCAGCGCGACGGGAAGAGCGCTTGGACGCTGCAGGCGCACGCTGTTCTGACCGGGCATTGCGATGCCAGCATATATCAACGGCCCGGAGGGGGCGCAGTTGAAATCATCCGGCTCGTAACCGCCGGAGCTGACTAAGTTGGCTTGCGCTTGGATTCGCGGATGTTTCGGATCTCCGCCATGCGCTGGGCCATGAGTTTTTCGCGGCCCTCCCGTGTTGGATGGTAGTAGGTACGATCGCGCAGGGATTCGGGGAGGCATTGCATGTCGGCAACGCGGCCTTCGACATCGTGGGCATATTGATAGCCCTTGCCGTAGTCGAGTTCCTTCATGAGCCTGGTAGGCGCGTTGCGCAGGTGGAGCGGCACAGGTTCCTGACGCGTACTTTCAATGTCGGACAGGACCGCGCTGTAGGCTGTGTAGAGGGCGTTCGATTTGGGTGCGAGAGCAAGATAGACCGCCGCTTCGGCGAGGGCCAGATCGCCTTCCGGTGAGCCGAGGAAGTCGATGGTGTCGCGAGCCGCGAGAGTGATGTGCAACGCTTCGGGCGAGGCCAGGCCCACATCTTCGACAGCCATGCGTATCAACCGGCGCGCAACATAGTGAGGGTCTTCGCCGGCCTGGAGCATCCGGCCCAGCCAGTACATCGCGGCATCGGGATCGGAATTGCGAATGGATTTGTGCAGCGCAGAGATGAGGTTGTAGTGTTCCTCGCCCTGCTTGTCGTACATGAGAACGCGCTGTTGCAGCGCTTCGGTAGCGACTTCGCGAGTAATCACGTGGTCGGCGGCCAGTTTAGCGGCGACCTCAAGAGCGTTCAGGGCGTTGCGCGCGTCGCCCGAAGCATAGGAAGAAAGCAGTTCAAGCGCGCCTTCGCCGGCGGTGAGTTGTTGCGCCCCCAGGCCGCGAAGCGGGTCGCTCAGAGCGCGTTCGAGGAGCGACACGATCTGCGTGTCAGGCAGCGCGTGCAGGGTGTAAACACGGCAGCGCGAGAGCAGTGCGGAATTGATTTCGAAGGAAGGATTTTCGGTGGTCGCGCCGATGAGTCGAATGGATCCGCGCTCGACCCACGGAAGAAACGCATCCTGTTGCGCCTTGTTGAAGCGGTGAATCTCATCGATGAAGAGAATGGTGCGCGTGCCCCAGGAAGCGGCTTTCTCAGCGTCGGCCATGACCTGCTTGATTTCCTTAATGCCCGCGAGAACTGCGGAGAACTCAATGTAGGTGGCCTGGGTGGTTTCGGCAATGATCTTGGCGAGCGTGGTCTTACCGACGCCTGGAGGGCCCCAGAAGATCATGGAAGAGGCGTCGTCACGCTCGATCTGCACGCGTAGGGGCTTGCCGGGGCCGAGCAGGTGCTCCTGCCCCAGAAACTCGTCGAGCGAGCGAGGACGCATCCGTTCCGCGAGAGGAGGGGTTACGGGCATGGTGGTCGCGCCGGGCGGCGGGGCGAAAAGGCTCATTTTTGAACCACGCGGGACTTGCCGGAAGCCTCTCGCTGGCGGGCAGCTTCATACAGAAGGATGCTGGTTGCGACCGCGGCGTTGAGCGATTCGACAGGACCGGGCGTAGGAATGGCGATGCGGGTCGAGGAGCGCTCCAATAATTCGGCCGATAAGCCGCTGCCTTCGTTGCCAATCAGGAACGCAGCGGGACCTGCAAGGTCAGAACTGGAGCAGGGAATGGCGTCGTTGCTGGCGCTGGCGGGAACAGCCGCGAAGATCGGAATATGCCGCTCGTCGAGCGCTGCGAAGGCGAGCGAGGATTTCTCCGCGATCACGGGAATGCGAAAAGCTGATCCGGCTGAGGCGCGCAGAGCTTTGGAGTTCCAAACGCTGACGGTTCCAGGAAGGGCGATGACCCCGCTGGCTCCAAAAGCCTCCGCAGAGCGAACCAACGTGCCGAAATTGCCTGGATCCTGCAAAGCGGCGGCGATCACGATCAGGGGTGGTGCGCCGGCAAGCGCCTCTCCCAGGGAGAAGCGTGGCGTCTCGACGATGGCAGCAATGCCCTGTGGGGATTCGGTTTCAACGGCGCTGTCAAAAACCGGGGGCGTGAGTTCGACGATGGGGACGGCTGCCGGGAGCGCCAGGCGATCGAGGATACGCAGGCTGCCGTCGCGGTGATCGAGGTCACGGCGAACAAACACAGCCCGCACCTGGACATCGCTGCGCAGGGCTTCAGCGATGAGATGTTCGCCTTCGATGCCGATGACTTCCGATGCATCCCGGCCACTGCGCACGAACGCCGCACGCAGTTCCCGGACCCTCGCATTCTGGCGACTCTGTACAATGCTGATGAGGCGCGAGCGATCCGAAACCGTTGGCATGGAGGGATTCTAATCCCTCGTCCTGGCAGAGACGATCAGGACCGGTTTCGTCCACGGATTCGCGGCTTCGACATGTTGCTCGACGGGAGAGGCCTTGTCAGCGGAGATTCTGCGCATCCATCCGGATGAGCCCGAGCCAGATCGAATTCAGTATGTTGCGACTTGTATTCGCAGCGGCAAAGTTGTCGGCATGCCGACGGATACGTTTTATGGGCTCGCGGTCGATCCGGTCAACCTGCGGGCGGTTGAGAGCATTTACGAAATCAAATCTCGGGTGAAGCAAAAGCCGCTCTCTCTTTTGGTTTCGGGGTTGGCGCAGGCTTACCAGCTCGCACGGGAAAGCGGAACCTGTTTCGATCTGCTCGCGGAGCGATTCTGGCCGGGGCCGTTGACCGTGATCGT
This sequence comes from Acidobacteriaceae bacterium, assembly GCA_036490815.1. GTDB lineage: Bacteria > Acidobacteriota > Terriglobia > Terriglobales > Acidobacteriaceae > Palsa-343. The sequence continues at coordinate 331,183 of DASXDF010000015.1, read as the reverse complement.
GAAGGCCAGCTCCCGGCTGCCGTTGCGCAGCACTGCGAATACAGGCAATGTGGCCCTCCGGGTTCCCGACGCGGCGATTCCGCGAGCGGTTGTGGCTGAACTCGGGCTGCCGATCACGGCGACGGCTGCCAATCTAGCCGGGCTGCCCGAATGCACCTATGCTGCCTGCGTACGCGACCAGATCGGTGACAAGATTCCCTTGATCATTGACGGAGGACCGACGGGGCGCAGTGTTCCCACGACGATCGTGGACCTGTCGGGCCCGGATGGAAGCTGGCAGATTCTGCGAGAAGGGGCGATTCCCACGCACGCCATCGTGCTGGCGCTGCAGGAGCGATGATCGTCCCGAAAAACAATCTGCGCGGAAGGCGACGCGGGGCAGGACCAGCGAAGAGCGCATCGGGCCGGTTGTTTCTCTGGATCGCGGGAGTAATGGTAGCGGGCGCCGTCGTATGGGTGTTCTGGATCAACGGACAGATTCGGTACTACGCCTATCGCGATGAAGCGCGACCCGCAGATGCGATTGCCGTCTTCGGAGCGGCCGAGTACGACGGCCGTCCTTCGCCGGTGCTGCGGGCACGCCTCGATCATGCGCTGGAACTTTACCGGCGAGGTTTAGCACCCATGGTAATCACGCTGGGCGGCGGTGATCCGGCGGATCGGCACTCCGAGGGCGGAGTAGGACACGATTATTTGCTGGCCCACAGCGTTCCTGAGGGCTCGATCATTGCCGAGACGGAGAGCGACAACACGGAACAATCTGCACAGCGGCTGGCAGTGATAGCGCGCGCGAACGGATTCAAAACTATTGTTGTGGTGAGCGACGGGACACACTTGTTTCGAATTCATGCTATTTGCGAACACGATGGGCTCACGGTGTACACCTCGCCGCGGCCGCTCTTTAGAAGCATTTCGCGCACGGATCGATTGAAGCGTTTGACGCATGAAATTGTGAGCTACACCGCGTGGCGACTGCATATGCACTGAGGCTCAGTTGCCGGAATGAGATTGCACGTGCAGCTCGCGGGCGACGTCCCCGTCACGGAGCATTTGGGCGGCTTTGTTCAAATCCACTCCGGCAGGAGTTTGGCGATAGTCGCTCGTGGTCTCGTCCTCCTGATCGCCGATGGTCTTGAAGAACAGGGCATGGCCGGAGATGTGGACGTGCGTTTCGGTGATCTGCCAGCTGCCGGCGCCCACTTCTTTGCGGACGATGTCAAAGGTTCCACCTGAGTTGATGCGGCCGAGGAGTCCCCAGCCGAAGACGGCGTCTTTATCCAGGTGACCAGCAAGTTTTTTCAGCCGCATTGCGCGCTCATCGACGACCAGGGTTCCCGACATGGCGGCGAGAACTTTGGCATTCATGCTGTCCGGTGAAAACGACGGAGCCGGGTAGAAGGACAGCGTTATGTCACCATTGGCATGGTCGGTCACGTGCCAGACAAACGCGTTCGGTAGCATGTTCATCATGTCGCGAGCCTGCTGGCCGTCGTGTTGCTCGTTGCGTTTCATCCGGGCGCGCAGGGCGGGGTCAGTGACGATCTGTTGCATGTGATCCAGGTCATTTTGGCGCTCTTCGGCGCTGGGAGCATGGCCGCCGCTCTCGATGATTTCGGAGAGATTGCCCTGAGAAGTCTCGATGACGAGCTTGACAATGTCTTTGTCGGGCGATTTGTAGGCGTCGCGGTACATCCAGGAAGTGTGGTCGTTGGCGTCGGCTTCGAGTTCGTTGTGGACGACCTTGCGGACGATTTCGTCGGCCGATTGCGCCGCGGCGAGGCGTGGTGTAGCAGCGCAGAGCAGGGCGATCAGGAGGAAGGCGGCAGGAATGGGCCCCGGTCGAACTGATTTCGTCATCGATGTTGGTCCCGGATGGGGGACGCGGAGCAAAGCTGTTTCGCTCATTGTCTGATTCGTTTATATCTCTCGGCCAGGGGAATCGCCAGCGACCTCAGATTTGGCGTCGAGCCGATTACAATAGATGCAGAGACTGATACCGATGCCGCACATGGTTTTTTGCGCCCGCTATAAACAGGAACTGGAAGGCCTCGACGAGGCTCCATTCGACAGCGACTTTGGCAACAAGGTCTACAACAACGTTTCGAAAAAGGCGTGGCAGGAGTGGGTGGAGCGGCAGAAGATGCTGCTGAACGAGTACCGGCTGCAGCCATGGACTCCGCAGGCCCAGGAATTTCTTGTCGAGCAGATGGATCAGTTCTTCTTTGGCGAGGGGGCTGCCTTGCCGAAGGAATACATTCCGCCATCGGGGCACTGAAGCGGTCAGGGTTTGGCTCTGGCCTCGACCGTGTGGGACAGGGGTTCAGCGGACTCCAGCTTCACCAGCTTTCCATCCTTTAAAAGAAAACGCTCATCGCGCCATGCGATCGCGTCGGACGCATAGCTCCACGCCCAGACTCCCAGGGCGAGGAGGTCGCGTGCCGGTAAGAGCCAGAGGTCACGCAACACCTGGCGGTCGCCGAGGATGCCGAGTCCGACCCCGAGAGCCAGGGAAACCCGGAAGAGCAACGCCAGAGTCAACAGAGCGAAGGCGGGCAGGCTGAGGCCCGAGGCGATCAAGTTGAGGACAGCCCAAGCCAGCCCAAACGAAACGATGAGGCCGGCGTAGCCGGCGCGGCGCGAATCACGCATGGCGCGGGACCAGCGCAACTGGTGGTGCAGGTAGCCGGAAAAGCTCCACGCGGGGACAGAGGTCTCAACGACTTCGTTGGCCAATTCGACTCGCCAACCGGCAGCGTGGATGCGGGCTCCGAGTTCGTAGTCGTCGGATAGATAGTCGGCGAGAGGCGCGAGGCCGCCGATGGCATTCAGTGCGGTTCGGGAGACGGCGAGAGTAGATCCGAGGCCGAAGTGAAGGCCGCGTTCGATGAAGCGCGAAGTGAGGACGCCGGGTGCGAAGTCGGTGGCGATGCCGAGGGCTTCGAGTTTCGACCCTGGAGTCTGGTGATCACGGCCGCGATAGAGGGCGGTGACCAGGCCAACAGGTTTTTGGCCTTCGATGGGCGAAAAGGGTGCGAGGACATGGGTGAGGTAGTTGGGACCAACACGGATATCGCTGTCGCAGATGATGAGGTGGTCGTAGCGGGCCTCGGGCACGAGCTGGGCAACGTTGGAGATCTTGCCGTTCGGGCCGAGGGCGTTGGGGGTATGGATGAAGCGGATGACGTGATTAGGAAACTCCGCCTGGAGTTGATGGACGACAGCTGCAGCGGGATCGTCGAGTCGCGAGACGCCGAACAATATTTCGTACTTACCTGAATAGTTCTGGCGGCAGTGGCTGGCAAAGGCTTCGAGCATCCCGAGGTCGACGCCGTGGAGGGGTTTGAGAATGCTGGCTGAGGGAGCGAATCCGGCAGGGAAGCGCTGCCTGCGGAGAAAAGCGCGGGCGCTCCAGAGGGCGATGAGGTAGTAGCCGAATCCGGCAACGGTAAGCAGAGTGGTAAGACCGGCGACGATCGTGGCAAAGATCACGACGTCACTCACCGAGGATGGGCATGTCGAGCGGGGCTTGGGTGAGCCAGCCGGCGTGGCCGATGCGGTCGAGGGCTCGGCGGAGCGCCGAAGCAGCACAGGGCTCGACGGTGACGACGAAGGGCAAGCTGCCTTTTTCGTAGCCGGTACGCTGGAAGAGCGCGTCGATGTTGATCTTTTCCGAGGAGAGGGCGCCAGCGATTTCAGCGACAATGCCTGGCCGATCCTGCACGACGAAACGGATGTAGTGTCGGAGCTCGAATTCGCCGCTGACTCGGGTGGCGCGGCTGGGCAGTTCGGCAGCTTTCGAACCATGTGCGAGCGAAATGAGGTCGGAAACCACAGCCACAGCCGTCGGATTGCCGCCCGCTCCGTGACCGGAGAACACCACGTCACCACCATACTGACCGCTGACAAGGACCATGTTCTCGGTACCGCGGGACCAGGCGAAGGGAGAGCGTAGCGGGACAAGCATGGGACCGACGGCCGCGGAGACGCCTCCTGCAAGCAACTCGGCTTTCGAAATCTGACGGATGGTGCAGTTGAGGTCGCGAGCGTAGACGAGATCGACGGCATCCACTTCGGTGATGGAGCGGCAGACGACCGATTCGACGTCGAGGTCCGAGCGAAGAGCGATGCGGGAGAGGATGACCAGCTTGGCGCGGGCGTCGAAACCATCGACATCTTCGCTGGGGTTGGCCTCGGCATAGCCGAGTTGCTGAGAATCGCGCAGGACATCGGCGAAGGCGTCGCCGGTTTCCATGCGGCTGAGGATGTAGTTGCAGGTGCCGTTAAGAATTGCTTCGATGCGGGTAATGCGGTCGCCGGCGAGGCCCTGCTGCAGGCCGGGGATGACTGGAATGCCTCCAGCAACGGCAGCGCCGTAAAGCAGGTGCGCGCCTTTCGCACGGGCCAGGTGGTCTAGCTCGATACCGTGCTTGGCGATCAGCTTTTTGTTGCCGGTCACGACGGACTTGCCGGCATCGAGGGCCCGGCGCACCCATGCGCCGGGAGGCTCGAGGCCGCCGACCAACTCGACGATGACGTCGACGTCGGTGTGGAGAATTACGTCGAAGTCTTCGGTCCAGACCACGGAACTGGGAGTCCAGTGGGCCTTCTTGCGGGCCACGCCACGGTTGAAGACGTGCGAGAGTTCGATGCCGTCGGGCTTGAGGTCGCAGAGAATGCGTGCAACGGAACTGCCGACGGTGCCGAATCCCAGGATCGCAACTTTCATAGATACAAGCGTACAGTGTTCGCCGTTGAGCCCTCGCAGGAAACTCTACAATCGAGAGTTGATTTGAGGAGAAGCCGTGGGACTTTTTGGAAAGAAGCTGAAACAGGAACACAAGGTGATGCTGCAGGCGGAGCGGGCGGGTGGCGCGGTGTTGACGGAGTACCATCGCGCCACTCCGGAGTGTCCTCAACCGCAGTTGTGGAACATGTACGACTCGATGACGGCCGAGGTGGAGGTGCTGGAGTTTCTGGCGACCCTCGTGACCACGGTGAAGCCGAATCTGATTGTCGAAACCGGAGCTTTTCTTGGCGTGAGTGCGGTTTGGATGGCACGCGGGCTGCAGAGGAACGGATTTGGCCGGATCATAAGCTGCGAGTTCGATGCGGAGGTTTTCGCGAAAGCGCAGGGGAAAATTGCGAAGTCGGGATTAGGGGAGTGGATCGAACTGCGGAACGCTTCGAGCCTAGAGATGAAAGTGCAGGGGCCCATCGACCTGTTTTACAGCGACAGCGACCTCGAAATTCGGGAGCAGGAGGTTCGACGATTTCTGCCGCAGATCCGGCCGACAGGACTCATTTTGATGCACGACGCCGCGTCGCATCCTGGAGTGGTACGGGAAGCCGCGCTGCGGTTGGAGGCTGAGGGGCTCATCTCAGTCGTCCTGCTTCCAACCCCGCGTGGCCTTGTAGTTGCGCAGAAACGCGAAGGGCGCAAATAGGGGAATTCCTCGGGTCAACGGGAACCGCCGGTCGAAGCGCAGCGTAGAGTCTGCAGCGGGGCCCATCGCTGTGAACAAAGGGGTAGCGTGGGATCGGAGGCAGGATTGATCGAGGAACGAAAGCTTCCGATATGGATCGCAGTCGTTGTCGCAGTGGGCGCGCTGTTGATGATCGCAGGTGCGCTGCTTGCGTTGTTACGGCCGGAGATGCTGCTGGCGCCTGCCGATGAGGTCACACGGGGCGTGCGGGTGTACGCCGGTTATCTTTTCTCAAGAAATCTCGTGCTGGGTTGTCTGCTGGTCGGTGCGCTCTTCGGGCGGTTTCGTGCCAGCCTGCCTGGATTTCTTGTGCTCTACGCGCTGATCCAGTTTGGGGACGCGATCATGGATTGTGTGGAGGGCCGCTGGGCGATCGTGCCACCCGTAGTGGTTCTGGGTGCGGTTTTTGTTCTTGTCTGGGTGCGATTGATGAGAGCTGAGTCGAAGGTTAGCGCCAGGCAGGAAGTGGCCAGCGGCTGATGTCTGGCGGTCCCTTTCCCATCCTGATGGCACCGAAAAGGCGCTTTTCAGGATGGGGCAGTCGCAAACGATCAGGCGTGCTAAGCGTGGGCCGCGGTGCGCGGGCGGACGCGGAACTTCCTGGTGGTGATAGCCAGGGTCCGTTCCATTTTGCGCAGCGCGTGGGCTTCGTCGGGGGCGGCGAAGGTAGAAGCCATGCCGTGCGCCGAGGCGCGGCCCGTGCGGCCGACGCGATGCACGAAGTCCTCCGCTTCTTTGGGCATGTCGTAATTGACGACGTGAGCTACGTCGGCAACATCGATGCCTCGGGCAGCAACGTCGGTGGCCACGAGGATGCGGTCGCGTCCTTGAGCAAAGCTGCGCAGGGCAGCGTTACGTTGGGACTGGGAGCGGTCGCCGTGAATCTGGACAGCGGAGTGACCGGAACGCTTAAGGCGGCGCGCGACACGGTCTGCTCCATGCTTGGTGCGGACGAAGACCAGGAAGCTGCCGTCGTGCGATCCGAGCAGATGCTCGAGAAGCTCCTGCTTTTTGTCCGTGGGAACTTCGAAGGTCTGGAGCTTCACGTTGGGCGAAGGCTTGAGGACTGAGCCGACTTCAATGCGGATCGGATCTTTGAGGTAGTCTCGCGCGACGTCGCGAATTTCCGCGCTCAGGGTCGCTGAATAACAAAGCGTCTGTCGCCCGCTGGGCAGGGAAGCGGCGATGCGCCGAATCGCGGGTTTGAACCCCATGTCGAGCATGCGATCGACTTCGTCGAGTACAAGCATCCTGATACCGCTAAGGTTGACCAGCTTGCGATCGAGGTAGTCTTCGAGGCGGCCGGGAGTAGCGACGATGAGGCGCGCGCCCCGACGAATGGCGTCGAGTTGCGGACCTTCGGCAAGTCCGCCGCAGACCAAAGCTGCGGTGCCCTTGCTGTGCGTGAGGTGACGATAGTGCTCCAGAACCTGCATGGCCAGCTCGCGCGTGGGAAGAAGGACAAGAGCGGCTGCGCCTTTTTCGCCTTTCGGCATGCGCTCGATCAGGGGGATGAGGAAGCTGAGCGTTTTACCGGTGCCGGTTTGGGCGGTGGCGAGGACGTCGCGGCCTTCAAGGGCTGGCGGAATGGCTCCCGCCTGAACGGGAGTGGGCGTGACAAAGTTGGCGGCGGCGAGCTGCTGTTGCAGGGCCTGCGAGAGGTTCAGTTCAGTAAACAGTTTCAATTCGTTCCTATGCTCGGGCGGCCCCGGAAATCCCTCTGCGAGGCCCTTGGGCCTTCGATTTCATCCAGGGATCCAGCTGGGTTGCCGGAGATGTTGTGTTCCTGGCAGGGCTCGGCTGAATGCAGAGCTGGGCCGGGAGCTTAAGTTTTTATGCAGGGAAATCCAGGGAGCGCTTACAAAACGCCGATCGAGATTCGAACCCACACTCATGTATTCGGCTGGGATGCGCCTGGCATGAGCCTGCGACGCTACAGCCTGGCCCGTAGATATAGCTGCAAGGGGCCATTACGCTGAGAGGGCTGGGAAGATTACGGGAGGACGGTCTTGCGGATGAAGGCGAGAACGGCTCACAACCAAACAACTGAGCGTGCCTTGAGTATATCAGATGCGACCGGGAAGCGGCGGAACCGCCAGACAGGCGACCACGACATCACCCCAGGAAGGCGTGGCGGGCCTTCTTCCCGGAGGACTGCCACCGCTTCACCGTTTCATAGACGATCACGGTTTGGTAGGTCACGGACATCCAGACACAGATGGCTTCGATGGGAAGGTAATTCCAGGCGGTGATGCCGATGCCCACCATCTGATCGGGCTGATATCCCCACCACCCATAGGGAACGGCCAGGGTGGCTTCCCAAAGCAAGCTGGTGAGCAGAGTGACGAAGAGGGTGAGGGAGAGGGCTCGCCAGTTGATGACAGGCAGGGCCGCGGGAAAAATCGCAGTGGACGGGCCGAGGGCCGCAGCCACCAGATAGGTGAAGTATCCAGGAAAGCCGGATGGATGGGGAGCGAAGTAATGACGATAGAGGATTGCACCCACAATGAGCGCCACCGCCAGCAGCAGAGACTGGGGATGGAACTGAAGAAGACGCTGGAAATTAATACGTTCCGGAGCGTCTCCCGGGACGCTGTAGGCGGCGAGCCAGTACTCGTCGAGCCAGATATAAAGCAGCAGGACGGCAGTGAATCCGGTGAGGTAGAAGAAATACTCTTCGATGGGAACACTGCCAATGACAATGTGGCCGGGCGAGCCGACAAAGATATGCACAGGGCTACCTGGGCTGGCGCCAAGGACGGGCGCAGGGATGCCGAGGGTCGCACGTGGATTCGGGAAAGTGAGGAAGAGATGGGAAAACAGGAAATCCAGTGCGAAGCCGGAAGGCACGAGAAGAACAAGGGTTCGGACGAAGGATTTCTTCGAGACAACCACGTGGTCGGCTGGCACCAGCCAGAGCCCGATAGCGAGAATGGGCACAATGAACAGCAGGAGGCTGACGGTGTAGCCGTAAGGCGATGGGTTCGGCGCGGTAACGTCGACCACGGCGGGAACGCGGACGCGGGAGAGGGTGAGGGCGGCGGGAAGGACGATCATCGCCAGGATGCTCGCAACGGTTAGTGCGCCGGAGCGCGGGGAGTAACGGCCTCGTCGAGCTTGCATCGCGACCTCAGTAACAAAACCTTTACGGATGGTCGGACTATATCGGTAGTGTGAAGCGGATTCAAGGGATCAGACGCTGGGGTATAGCCTCACAGTGATCCCTGGGTACGAGGAGATGGGCATGCAAAGGCGCTGGGTGAAGATTGCAATTGGCGCAGCGGTGGTGCTGGTTCTGTTGTTGGTAATGGTGCCGCAGTTTGTGAATGCGGATGCGTTTCGGCCGGCCCTGGAGAGCCAATTGGGGACCGCCCTGGGGCGGAAAGTCACGCTGGGGAAGTTGAGCTTCTCGCTGTGGTCAGGAAGCGTGGTGGCGGATCAACTCGCGGTGGCTGATGATCCGGCATTCGGCGCCGCTCCCTTTCTACAGGCGAAGTCGCTGAAGATCGGCGTGGACACCGGCGCGTTTCTGTTTCACCACAAGGTGAATGTGCGCAGCTTTCTGGCGCAGTCGCCGGAGATTCACCTGATCTCGAATGCGCAGGGTGGGTGGAATTACGCTACGTTGGGAGGGAATGGCGCGGCGGCAACGAGCAGTGGGCACTCTGCGGCGATGCCGAATGTCACGGTGGGCAAGATGGAGATCGATGACGGGAAAGTGGTGGTTTCGTCTACGCCCGCCGCAGGACAGCCCTTTGTGTGGAGCGATGTGAAGGTGACAGCGCAAAATTTGTCGTTCACACAGGCGATGCCGTTCACCGTTGCGGCCAATTTACCGGGGAATGGATCGGTGGCGATGAGCGGGACGGCAGGTCCCCTGAACCGTCAGGACGCTTCCGCGACACCGATGACCGCGAACCTCATCGTGAAGGATTTCAATCCGGTTGCGACCGGTGTTCTGCCGGCGAGCGCGGGAATTGCAATGGACGCGGATGTTGATGCGCAAGTGGCGTCGGATGGAAAAATACTGACGAGCACCGGCAAAGTTGTGGCCAGGCAACTGCAACTGATGCGTGGAGGATCACCAGCGCCAAGCGCGGTGAACCTGACGTACACGGTGCACGATCATTTGCAGGCACGGACCGGTGAGGTCACGGACATCGCCGTCGAGACGGGCCCGGTGGCGGTCCATATACAAGGGACGTACGACCGGAGCGGACCTGCGGTGGCGATGAATCTGCATGTCAACGCTGCGCAGCTGCCGGTAGATTCCGTAGAGGAACTGCTGCCGATGGTGGGCGTGCGGCTGCCGGCGGGATCGCAATTGAAGGGTGGGACGTTGACGGCGATGATCGTGATTACGGGGACGGCAACCGCTCCTGTGCTTGCGGGCCCGGTCGAGGTGTAGAACACGCAGCTTGCAGGTTTCGATCTGGCGTCGAAGATTCAGGGCCTAAAGGCGCTGACGGGCACCAGCGGCGGGACGGGGATCAAAACACTGAAGGCAGATGTGCGCGAGACGGCGACGGAGACACAGCTGAGCGACATTGTTGCCGAGGTGCCGGCGCTGGGAACAGCGACGGGCAATGGAACGGTGACGACCGAGGGTGGACTGAATTTTCAGCTGCAGGCGAAGTTGGGCGGATCGGGCGTGACGGGCGCCGTGAGTGAGATTGCAGGCGGTTTGCTGCATACGATCGGGAGCGGCAGCGTACCGATCACGATTACAGGGACGACTTCGAGTCCGGTGATCCGGGCCGATGTGAGCGCGATGGTCAGGAACAGCCTCGAGATGGGGAAGAGGGGCGCCGGTGGTTTACTGAGGGGATTGATTCCGAAGTGACGGAAGGCAGGGTGCAAGGGACAGGTTCGTTGCTACCTGGGGCGCTCCGCAATAGGGATGCGAACTTCGGCGATGCAGCCGGTGTGGTTGGGTTTGTTGCGGAGATCGATAGCGCCGCCGTGTGCTTCGACGATTTGGCGTGCGAGCGCGAGGCCGACTCCGGAACCGGCCTTTTTTGTTGTGTAGAGAGGGACAAAAAGGTTTTCGGGATTGGCCAGGCCTGGGCCATTGTCCTCGATCTGGATCGAGACGAGGTCGCCGTCGTCCGCGGCCCGGACGGTGACTTCGGGTGAGCAGGGTGGTGCGGTGGTTTTTGAACTTCCTGCAACGTTCGCTGTTTCTCTGCTCGATGCACTATCCGTACCCGTGGCTGGTTCCGCGTCTTCTTCGATGCAGGTTAATGCGGACTCGACAGCGTTACGGACGAGGTTAATGAGTAGCTGCTCGATCTGATCCTCGTCCGCGAGGAGTTCAACGTCGGGTGCGGGGAGAAGGCGAACGTCAAGGCGAATTTCGAGCGATACGACGCGCTCGAGCAGCGGCACCAGTGGAACGCGTTTGAGAACGGGCGCGGGAAGCTGCGCGAGCTGGCGATAGGCCTGGACGAATCGGTTGAGAGACTCGGCGCGATTTTCGATGACGCTGAGGCCGCGCTGCAGGTCTCGCGTGAGGACTCCGTTGGTGAGAGCGATGGAGACGGGAGGTGGGGAGACAGGAGCTTCAGCACGCGGCGGCAGCGGCAGGATGCGCGACCGCAGGGAGCCGGCGATGGATTTGATGGGGGTGAGGGAGTTCGAAATTTCGTGGCCGATCACGCGGATGAGTCGCCGCCAGGCAAGACGTTCCTCTTCGCGGAGGGCAGCCGAGACGTCGGAGAGAACGACGAGGGTATGCGGGACGCCGCGCTGACGGAAAACGCCGCGCCTTATCATCCACCGGACGGATTGTGCGGACGGGTCAAAACCGCTGCGCGTCGCCGCTCGATTCAGAGCTGCGTGTGCTTCGATGGGCAGCACGCCTTCATGGAGTTCGTCAAGGAGACTGGTGAGGTTGAGCTCTCCCGCGGTCTTGCCGAGGTCGCGCACTGGCAGGAGCGCAAAAACGCGCTCGGCCGCGGGGTTGAGGAGGCGCAGGCGGGTTTCCTGATCGAAGGCAAGGACAGGCGCGTCCATTTCGGCAATAACGCGACGAAGGAGGGCGACGGCTTCGAGGGCTCCCACGCGCTGGGCTTGGAGGGTGTCGGCGAGAGCGTTGATTTCCAGTGAGAGCTGGCCGACGGAGTCGTCGCGATTGGCGCCCCGGGCGCGAAAGGAATAGTCCTCTTCGCGCAAGGCGGCGACCACGTTGGCAAGGGTCTGGATAGGCCGGATAGCTTCTTCAATGAATGCAGCGAAGATCAGAAGGAGGATGAGAAGAAGGATGCCGAGGGAAGCGAGCACAGGACCCAGGGATACGTGCAGAAGGGCGAGGACGCTCGCGCAGAGGGCCATGAAGATGAGGGCGGCGACAGTACAGAAGATGCGGAGGCGCGCCTCAAAGGCGATGCTCTGGCGTTTGTGTTTGCGTTGACGGGGATGAGTCGCCATGGCCGGACCTATTCGAAGTTTGGCGAACTTCCCCACGCCGTCGCGCTAAGAAAAACCGCGCAATAGAACAGAGCACCCGGATTGTTTGCAATGCGCGAAGCTGCGCTAAATTCCATACTTTTCCATCCGCCGGTAGAGGGCTCCCCGGCTGAGGCCGAGGGCTTCTGCCGCCTGACTCACGTTACCGTTGCAGCGTGAGAGGGCTTTGCGGATGAGGATACTCTCGACGGATTCCAGCGACATCTCCTCAAGAGCCTGGGTGGAGACGCGGGCGGGAGAAAGGCCGAGGTCGGAGACTTCGATGATGTCTTCACGCGACATGAGGACGGCGCGTTCGATGGTGTGATCGAGTTCTCGGACGTTGCCGGGCCACGCGTAGTGGAGCATCAGTTCCATCGCGGCGGCATCGATACCCTGCACCTGTTTGCGATAGCGCTGCGAGTAGCGAGAGAGGAAATGCGCGGCGAGGGGCGGGATATCTTCGCGACGCTCGCGCAGCGGAGGCAGGTGGATTTCGACCGTATTCAGGCGGAACAGAAGATCGGCGCGGAAGCGGCCCTCTTCGACTTCCTTGCGGATGTCTGCATTGGTGGCAGAGATGACGCGGACATTGACGCGGCGAGTTTTGGAGGAGCCAACGCGCTCCATCTCGCCGACTTCAAGGACGCGGAGGAGTTTGGCCTGCTGGCGCATCGGGACGTTGGCGATTTCATCGAGGAAGAGCGTGCCGCCTTCGGCGAGCTCGAAGCGGCCGATGCGTTCGGTGCGGGCGTCGGTGAAGGCGCCTTTAACGTGGCCGAAGAGCTCCGACTCGAATGTCCCCTCGGGCAGAGCGCCTGTATTGACGGCGACCATGGAACGGGAGGCGCGCGAGGAGAGCGCGTGCAGGGTCTGCGCAACCACTTCTTTGCCCGTACCGTGTTCGCCGGTGATCAGTACACTGGCGTCCGAGGGACCGATGCGGGTAATGGTCGCAAGGACGGGTTGCATGGCCGGTGCGGTCGCGATCATCTCCGGTAGATTGGCAGCGCGAAGAAGACGGTTTTCAGCTTCCAGACGCTGGGCGCGGCGGACCGCATTGCTCAGATCGATCTGGGTGCGGAGAATCGTCAGGAGCCGGGCGTTGTCCCACGGCTTCTGGACGAAGTCCGAGGCGCCGCGGCGCATGGCCTCGACGGCCAGTTCGACATTGGCCCACGCGGTCATGATGATGATGGGAAGCTGCGACTCATGGGAGCGGATCTGTGAGAGAAGATCCAGGCCTTCGCGACCAGAGGTGGTGTCGCGGGTGTAGTTCAGATCCAGCAGCAGGGCATCGAAGGATCCGGACTTCAGCGCGTCAAGTACCATGTAGGGCGATGTGGCCTTCTCGATCCGATAACCTTCAGGCTCGAGGAGGAGCTCAAGGGCGTCGAGGATATGGGGCTGATCGTCCGCGATCAGGATGCAGGGTACGAGCCGACCGTTGGCAGCTTCGGTGGAGACGGGTTGGGCGGTGGTCGACATGGGTTTGGCTACCAGCTACGGGCTTCACTATTATGGGCCGTGGGTGACGACGCCGGACTTTGCATCGTCGATGGAAACATGCGTGCGGTTGAGGGTATCGCCGATGGCGCGGTCGATATCGACTTTTGCTTTTTCGTACTGGTTCTGGGCAGCATCGAGGGCGGATTCGGCGGTGGCGAGGGAGTTTTCGGCGTTCAGGGTATCGACGCTGGACTTGGCGCCGAGTGTCTGTTCCTGTTTGGTGACGTCGAAGGTGTTCTGGGCGAGGTCGCGGGCTTTCTGGGCGGAGTCGACCAGCGCTTTCTTCTGCTCGAGGGCGAACTGCGAGTTGCGGACGTCAAAGCGGATGTTCTTCTGCTGCTGCACATAGGCGATCTGGCTTTGACGGAAGGCGAGCTGAGCGCGGAACTGATCGGCCTTGGCCTGACGGTTTCGAATCGTGATGTTGAGGGTGAAGCCGACCCGGTACTCGGGCGCCGAGTAGTTGAAGGCATTCCCTAGCACACCGCCCGTACCACTGGGCAGGGTTGTGGAGCAGTAGGCGGGGCCTTCGTCGCAATTCGGGTTCAGCGGGCCGCCGAGTCCGGTCCCGCTGAACAATCCGTAGGCGTTCAGCTGCGGCAACAGGAGGTTGTTGACGACTTTCACGTTGTCCTGAGCAATCTGCATGCTGATTTGATCGGAGGCGACATCGGGGCGATTCTTCTGCGCCTCGGCGATGAGATCTTCGATGGACTTGGCTTCGTTGGGATCGGGCGCGCCCCTGGTATCCACGGGAATCACAGCCATTTCGTCGATGGTGGGATCGTCGACCTTCGTGAGCGCGTTCTTCAGGTAAAACTCAGCGGCTCGCAGGTTCGCGCGCGAGACGGTGAGGTTGCCCTCGGCAGCGGCCACGAGGGACTGATCGGTCAAGACCTGCATCTGGGGGATGGCCTTGAGATCAAGCTGCTTCTGGTCATCACTGAGGGTTTGGTTGGCGAAGGCCAGCGTGCGTTCCTTAATCTGTTCGTCCTGGTAAGCGTAGACGAGATCCCAATAGATGTCCTCGACCCCCGTGACAGTAGCGATTGCCTGCGCCTTAAAGGCGTAGTCCGTGATCTGCATATTCTTCTTTGCGATTCGGATGTATCGCTCGTTGGTGCGGAAACCAAAACCCTGCAGCAGAGGCTGGGTGATCAGGCCCTGCCAGTAAAGCTGAATCTGCGGGTCCACGATATTGAACGGGCTGTTGATCGTCTGGCGCAGGCCGTTGAGGGACCACTGAATTCCGGTACCAAGGGGGAAATATTCGGTGTACTGCGTGGTGTAGGCAATCGTGTTGGTCTCCAGCAGCGGCACGCCGTACTGAATGGTATTCACCTCCGGCGTTTTGGTGTGGTCGACATAGCCATTGACCGTGAACACGGGATCGAAGGGGTTCACAAATGTGCCTTCGCCGAGGGTCGACGTGATCAGACCACCGGCGCCAGCGGCTCCGGCTCCGGCAGAAGAGACTGCGCCCCCACCCGAGGAGGAGACTCCAACAGCACCCACAGGACTGGTGACGTTGGTGTTGACCCCCAGGGTCTGGTAACCGGCTTTGGTGCGCGCGTAATCGGTCAGCGCTGTTGGCAGGTTGTAGCGGAAGGATTCCAGGTCAAGGTTGTTCTCAATGGCCAGCGCGATGGCATCGGGCAGGGAGACATACAGCTTGCAGTCACGGATCAGGTTTTGCAGACGCGGCGAGTTGGTGAGATTGACCGGGGGAACAAAACTGGGCCGATACGCAGAGAACGGGTTGCGCGAGCGGGGCAGGTCGACATGAAAGGGCTGCGGCGACGCCACGACGGTCTGTTGCTGGATCTGCTGCGCCTGTTCGGCGATGGTGGGAGTCGCGGTTGGAGCGGAAGTTGCCGGGGTCACGGGAGCAGTCGGGGAGGGAGCAGTCGGCGGATTCGTGTTCTGGGCGAGGCTGGCCGAAACGAGCGAGCTCGATATAGAAAAAATCACGCTCGCCGTAATTGTCCGGAGAAGACGAGAACGAAAAACACAAGGTCCTTTGTCGTTCGCTCGCTGGCGCGAGCCAACTTCCTCGGGATGGCAAACCGCTGCTTGAAGCCAGGGAGAACCGGTCACGATGCGGTGACCTCCACGCTCAGATTTGGATTGGCAGAGTCCGCAGTGAGCCAGCCATCGCGTAGCTCAATGACGCGCGAGCCGTAGCCGGCGTTGACCTCAGAGTGTGTGACCTGAACGATGGTGGTGCCCTGCTGGTTGAGTTCTCTGAACAACTCCATGATCTCCTTTGCCTGGCTGGAGTGCAGATTGCCTGTAGGCTCGTCCGCGAGCAGCAAGGCCGGCTTGTGAATGACGGCACGCGCGACGCCGACCAGCTGTTGCTGGCCGCCCGAAAGCTGGGAAGGGAACAGGTCTTTCTTGCCGACGATGCTGAACCGGTCGAGCGTATCGGCGACGAGGCCCTGGCGCTGAGCACGAGGCATGTCCTTATAGGAAAGCGGCAGGTCGATGTTTTCCTGAACGGTGAGATCGTCGAGGAGGTGGTAGCTCTGGAAGACCATACCGATGTTCCGCTTGGCGAGGTCGGCGCGCTGACGGCGGTTCATCCGATGCGCGGCCTCTTCTTTAAACCAGAACTCACCGAGCCACTGATCGTCGAGCAGAGCGAGCACATTGAGGAGCGAGGACTTGCCCGCCCCGGATGGCCCCATGATAGTGAGGAACTCACCTTCCTGGATTTCGAGATTGACGCGGCGCAGAACCCAGGTTTGGCCAGCGCCGGTCTTGTAACTGCGTTCGATATTTTTTAGCTGGATCATGGTCCATTCTCACAAAAGCGAAACGAAATCGGGCGCACCAATCCTGTGCCGCGCTGCGCCCGATATGCGTGGACGAGTTACTTGACTTCGAGGACCTGTTCCAGCGACTCGCCCTCCGCAACGACCTTGCCGTCGAAAAGATGAATCTGGCGATCGGCATGCCGGGCGAAGCGCGGATCGTGCGTCACCATGCAAATGGTGGCGCCTTCTTTATGCAGATTCTGGAGCAGTTCCATAACGGCTTCGGCGTTGCGCGAGTCAAGGTTTCCGGTTGGCTCGTCGGCGAGGAGGATGGAGGGTGAACCCGCCAGTGCTCGAGCGACAGCCACACGCTGCTGCTGACCGCCGGAGAGTTGGGAAGGATAGTGGCGAATGCGGTGCGCCATCGAGACGCGCTCCAGCGATTCCTGGACCCGGCGCTTGCGCTCGGCCGACGACATGCCGGAGCGATACGTCAGCGGGAGCTCGACGTTTTCGTAAACGGTGAGATCGCCAATGAGATTAAAGCTCTGGAAAATAAAGCCGATTTCCTGGTTGCGAATCCGCGACCGCTGCGAGAAATTGAGGTTCTCGACGGAATGGCTGTTGAGGGTATAGCTCCCACCCGTCGGCGTGTCGAGCAGGCCAATGATGGAAAGCAAGGTCGATTTGCCGCATCCGGAAGGACCGGAGATGGCGACATATTCACCCTTGTCGATCTTCATATGAACGCCGGACAGCGCGTGGGTTTCGATCTCGTCGGTGTAGAAGACCTTGGTGAGGCCTTCGATTTCGATCAGCGCCTGATTGTTCTCCATCCTGCTCTCCCTGCTCCGTAGTTTAGGATTTGTGGCCTTTGTTGGGGGAAGGACTCTACTCCAGCCGCACTTTATCTGTTGCGTCGTACCGTGACATGTCTGAAAGGATCACACGATCGCCTTCGTTCAGGCCACTGAGTATCTGTATTTCCGTCGTTGAAGCTCTCCCCACCTGCACCTGAACCCGGGTGGCCGTTTTGCCATTGGGGTCGTAGCGGAACAGGCTGACGGTACTGCTTTCGTTAGCGAATGCCGGGCGTCCGACGTGCAGCACGTCATGAAGATGGGCAAGTTCGATCGTCCCGTCGACACTCAGTTGCGGAACGGCTCCCGCCGGCAATGCGCCATCGAGTGTTACGTCAACGGTACGCGTTCCGTTCAATACGGAGGGATCAATTCTGGTAACGTGCCCAGGGACGATGCCGTTGTGGGTGTCAATCTCCGCCTTCTGACCAATCAGAATGTCGTGCGCCTGCGTTTCAGCGATCTGCAGTGCGGCCTTGAGCTGGGAAGGATCGATCACCTCAGCGACTGAGGTTCCGGCCGTGACATGCTGGCCGACCCCCAGAGGCGTGGGCAGAGAAGCAACAACGCCGGCGATGCCGGCCTTCACCTGAAGCTCGTCCTGCTGTTGCTGGTAGAGCTGAAGTAGCGCGCGGGCAGAATCGACTTTGGTTTGTGCCGACGCCAGTTGAACCTGAATCGCCTTCTGGTTGACATCCAGTTGCTCAATGCTGATCTGGTGCTGGGCTGTGAGCTGCTCAGCGTTGTTCTTGGATTGATTCGCCTGGATGCCGCTGATGACACCCAGATTGAGAAGTTTTTGGTCCGTGCTGGACTGGAGTTCAGCCTGGCTATATTGCGCATTCACCTGGGCCGCGGCGGATTTCTTATCCATAATCGCGGAATTCAGTGTCGCCTGGAGGCTCTTGTAGTCGGCAAGCGCTCCATCGAGGGCCAGCTTCTGGCTCACGAGCTGCTGCTTGAGCTGCGGATCTTCCAGGTCCATCAGGATCGTGTCGGGTTTGACGAGGGTGCCGGGCAGGACCCGGATGCGGACCACGGTGGCGTCCGTCTGAGCAGGAATCAGCTCGATGCTCTCTTCGCGGGGAACCAGGGTGCCGAGACCGCGGACGTTACGAATCATGTCGCCCCGCTTCACGGTTTCAGGCCAGACGGTACTGGCGTCCACCGTCGGGACCGCGGGCTTAAGACGCATCACAGCCCAGGCGGCCGCGGTAACCCCAAGCGCAACGATAGCCAGCACGACGATCTGTCGGCGGAGCTTCTTTTTCTTAATATCAGGGCGTGAGATATCCATTACGCAAGGGTAACTGCATGTGCCACGCCATTCGAGTCCGATAAATAAGGCTAGTATTTACAGAAATTTAGATCGCCCCCTGTGGCAGGACCAGAGGGGAGGAGTGGCCGTTTGCGGAACCGAGTGTCCATTAGCGGACATCGGCGGCGCCCTCAATCGGAAGCAGACCGTTGGCGCGAAGCCTCTGATCGACCGTGGCGATGATTTCGCGGTGGATGGCGTCAATGTGTCGGTCGCCTTCGATGACGACGACGCGCCCGGGTTCGCGGGCGGCGATTTCACGGTACTTTTCGTAGACGCGACGGTGAAACGTCTCATCCTCACGCTCGAATCGGCCTTCGTCGCCCTGGGCGTCGGCGGCGCGATCATTTCGGCGGCGGGCGCGGGCGAGAGACTTATCGAAATTGGCGAGGAGCAGGAGGGTAAGGTCGGGGTTAAGTCCGCCGCACATGGTCTTGTGCATCCGCAGAACGCACTCGCTGCCCAGCTTGCGGCCGCCTCCTTGATAAGCCTCCGTCGAATCCGTAAAGCGATCGCAGAGGACAATGCCGCCACCGTGGAGGGCGGGCGCGATGACCTCGGCGATGCACTGGGCGCGATCGGAGAACATCAGGCCGAGCTCGGTCATCGGGTCAAGGTGCTCCGTCTTCGAATCGAGGAGCAAGCTGCGCACGCGATCGCCGAGACGCGTACCCCCGGGCTGGCGGGTCAAGGTAACCGCGAGGCCCTCGCTTTCAAGGTGGGTCGCGAGCTTGCGGAGTTGGGTGGATTTGCCGGAGCCGTCAAGGCCTTCAAATGTGAGGAAGAAGCCCATAAAGGCAGGGTACAGGACTGCAACACCGACTAGCAGTTAGAGCTCAGAAACGGCGGCGTCGGGCGTAAAATCCAGGCGGGCAGCGATGATTCTGAACTGGCGTAAACTCGCGGCGTTCGGCTTGGCGATTTGTCTCCTTGCGCTGGCAATTCACCCGACCCCTGCGGGCGTCCCCCTTCTCGCCGCCTCGGTTCTGCAACCGGTGCTTTTGTTTGGGCTGGTGCTGGTGCCGCGGTTGTTATGGCCAGCGACCGATATGGAACCGCGTTGTGCGGTGCCGATCCTCTGCCGTGCAGGATTGTTCGTGCGACCTCCTCCTGTTTCCATCCTTTAGATCGATCCTTCCAAATTGCAGCGTGCGTTGGCTGAAAGCCGATGCGCGTGGGCGTCTTCCTGGCTGTCGAAAACCTGGAGGAGCGGGATGGTCTTTGCATGGATTGCAAATGCGAGCACGGTGATTTTTGTTGCATGGGCGGCCGCGTCAATGTGGCGGCGGCGCAGAGCGCGGAAGAGAACCGGAGAGTTGGTGGTCTCTCCGCTGGCGGGTTTGGCGATGGGCGCCATGCTCCTGGGTTTCCAGGAGATTGTGCAGCCGCGGGTGCAACACATGATTGTGGAGGAGATGAAGGAGCAGAGCCCGGATGACGAGGCAGGTGAGCCATCAGGAGGGCGGGAGTTTCATGAAGGGCTCCGTCGCATCCGGTGTGGTGAAGAAGTGGAAGCGGTGACTGTGCGTTTGGAAAGTCGGGAAAGGGCAAACTCGGCTTAGTTCCGTCTTGCGCTCCAATGGCAAGTGCGCCTTGGCCCCGGCTCGTTGCGCGGCGGCCACTCGTGGTTACACTAAGGGTTCGCACCAGGATCAGGAGGACTATGCTATTCCGGTTGCGCCTCATGGAGGGAGTTCTGTTCATGGGGGCGCTTTCGCTGCACGCCCAGATTGATTCGAATCCCATCAAAATTACAGTTGACCTGACCGATGCGCCGCGCAAAATTCTGCATGCGCAGATGACGATTCCGGTCACGCCCGGCCCGTTGTCACTGCTCTATCCGAAGTGGATTCCAGGCGAGCACATGCCTTCCGGACCGATCGATAATCTGGCTGGGCTGTTTATCACCGCGAATGGGCAGCCGCTGGCATGGACGCGCGATGACCTCAACATGTACGAGATTCATCTGACCGTGCCCGCGGGCGCGACCCAACTGGATGTGAAGGATGATTTCCTGGCGACGGCTGCGGCGAGTGGATTTTCTGCAGGTGCTTCGACGAGCGCGAGCCTGGCCGTGCTCAGCTGGAACGAACTGGTCCTGTATCCGGCGGGGCACAAGAATGCCGCGGACATTTCCGTCCAGCCTTCGGTGGTACTGCCGCAGGGCTGGCAATACGGCACGGCGCTCGCGAAGACCGCGGGCGATGCCGCGCATGTGAATTTCGAAACCGTTTCGCTCGAACAACTGGTGGATTCGCCCCTGCTCGCGGGGCGCTATTTCGTCGAGATTCCGTTAGCGCCTGAAGTGACGCCAAAACATTTTCTGGATATTGCGGCGGATGGGCCGGAGGATCTGAAGCTCACCCCGGAAACCATTCAGGGATACAGCAATCTGGTGCGCGAGACCGGAGCGCTCTATCAGTCGAGACATTACAGGAGCTATCACTTTCTCGTTACTGCGAGCGATCAGGTGGCGCACTTTGGGCTGGAGCATCACCAGTCGAGCGACGATCGGGTACCGGAGAAGACGTTTGTCGATGACAACTTGCTGTTACTCTCGGCGGACCTCCTGCCCCATGAGTTCACCCACTCGTGGAACGGGAAGTATCGCCGCCCGGCGGGCCTGGCGACCGGGAATTACGAAGACCCGATGAAGGGCGATCTGCTGTGGGTGTATGAGGGACTGACCGACTATTTGGGGAACGTGCTTGCTGCGCGCAGCAAGATCGAGACGGCGGCACAGTATCGCGATTACCTGGCGCAGGACGCAGCGTTCCTCGATTATCGGCCGGGGCGAACGTGGCGGGATTTGCAGGACACGGCGACCGCGGCGCAGATTCTTTACAACTACGGAAACGGCGCGCCGTGGGACAACTGGCGGCGGAATACGGATTACTACGCTGAAGGCGATCTGGTTTGGCTCGACGTGGACACGACGATTCGCAAGCTGACGAACGACAAGAAGAGTCTGAACGATTTTCTGGCGGCGTTTGAAAGCGTGGGCGGGAACATGGGACCGAAGGTCGTGCCGTACACATTTGAGGATGTGGTCAGCGGACTGAATGGCGTGGTGGCTTATGACTGGGCGGGGTTTCTGAAGGAGAGGCTAACCAGCAAGTCGCCGCATGCTCCGATGGGCGGCATCGAGAACGGCGGGTACAAGCTTACCTACACCGATCAGCCGAACGAGATCACGCAGGCGCAGGTCACGACGAGCGGGGTTACGCAGGCGTGGTGGTCGATCGGCATCGACGTGACCAGCGACGGACGGATTGACGATGTGCTGCTCGGTTCGGCCGCAGACCGGGTGAAGTTGGGGCCGGGGATGCAGATTATTGCGGTCAACGGAAGGCAATACAGCGGATCGCTCATGAACGACGCGATCCGGGACGCGAAGGGGAATGGCAATCCGATCGAGCTGATCGTGGCGAACACAGGGACCTTCCGCGTGGTCGCGCTCGATTATCACGACGGGCTGCGGTATCCGCATCTGGAGCGAGTGGATGGGACGCCGGACCGCCTCGACGACATTCTGAAGCCGATGACCGAGACGCCCCAGGTCCATCCCGGGGGCTAGGAACTGGCCGTCCAGGCGAACGTGCTTCGCACAGAGCCTAAGGAGCGTCTTGTTTAGCGCGACCCTGCAATGCGCTGGGCCGCGTTGTGTTGGCTGCTGAAAAAAAGCGCAGGATGATCTCCAGTTCTTCATCGGGAAAATCGTTCATGACCCCTTCAAATTGTTTCTGGACCGAGTCGTAATTACCCATGACCTTTTTGTGCAGCGCCGGCACAAGGCCGACCAGTACGCTGCGGCGATCGGAAGGGTTGCTGGAGCGACGGACGTAGCCCGCCTTCTCGAGGCGGTCGAGGACCACCGTGACGCCGCCGGAGGAGAGGCCGCTGCACTGCGCCAGCGTCCCCGGTGTCATAGGTCCGAGCAGGTCGAGCAGATTCAGAAACTGCATGTCGGTAGGGTGGAGGCCGAGTTTCTCGGCGACGCGCTGGCTGAACAGGCTCGAGCCGGCAATGAAGAGCCGGACCGCCCGAGTGAGAGAAGGGAAGAGATGGAGGCTGCGCCGTTTGCTTGACATGTCGAACAATCTTATTATACAAGATGCTTAGTGAATAAGACACACTGTGAGTGAGACACCTCACCCGGGAGGATTCGCAATGGAGAAAGCATACAAGGGCATGGGAATGGAAGGTCCTGTCGCTCGATGGTACGAGAAAACCACACGCAAAGACATGGAGGAGTATCGCCGACTGGCTCTTCGGATCGCAGCAGGGTTACCAGAAGGTGGCGACGCGCTCGAAGTCGCACCCGGGCCGGGGTTTTTGTCGATCGACATGGCCAAGACGGGGCGCCTGCGGGTCTCCGGCCTCGACATCAGTAAGACGTTTGTGGAGATTGCGCGGCGCAATGCCGACAAGGTGGGGGTGCGCGTCGATTTTCACAACGGCAATGCTTCGCAGATGCCGTTTGAAGACGGCAGCTTCGATTTTCTGGTTTGCCGAGCGGCATTCAAGAACTTTTCCGACCCGGTAGGCGCATTGCAGGAGATGCGGCGCGTTCTGCGGCCAGGACGGAAGGGCGTAGTCATCGACCTGAGGCGCGACGTTTCGATGAGCGAAATCAACAAATATGTTGAGGGCATGAGACTGCCGTGGATGAGCCGACTATTCACGAAGCTGACGTTTCGCTTCATGCTGATCAAGCGCGCTTATACGCAACAGGAGTTTGAAATAATGCTGCGGCAGGTGCCGTTTGCGAGCACGCGGATCGATGCGAATGCGATTGGGATGGAAGTCTGGTTTGAAAAGTAACGGCGATCAGTCCACGGCATGCAGCGTTCAGGAAGCTGCTTCGGAGAGTGTGGCGGGGGCTGCCTCAGGCTGAAGGGCGAGAAGTACTTTCTCGGCAGCTTCCTGGCCGGTGCGGACGCAGTCGGGAACGCCGATGCCGCTGTAGGCGTTCCCTGCAAGGGCAACACCGGAGAGCGCGGCGATGCTTTCATGCAGAGCCTGAATGCGTTCGAGATGTCCGACGGCGTATTGCGCCATGGCGCGGCGCGAGCGGGTGATGCGGACAAAACTGGGCTCGGCTTCCAGGCCGAGGATCCCCGCCAGTTCTTTGAGCACAATTTCGGTGAGGCGCTCATCGGTCTCGTCGAGCAGATGATCGTTGCCACTGCCGCCGAGGAAGCAACGGAGCACGCCTTTATCGGGGGGTGTGCGACCGGCAAACTTAGCGTGGACGAAGGTGCATGCCAGCATAATGCGTTTTTCCGTCGGCGGAACGAGGTAGCCGAAGCCAGGAGGGAGATCGGCGAGATCCGCTCGATTGAAGCCCATCGTCACGGTGATGGACGAGCTGTACGGAATCTCAGAAAGAAGGTTGCTGACGACGGGATCAACAGGGCGAAGCAGGGCGGAGGCAGCCCAGGCTGGCACGGCGATGATGATGCCGTCGAATCTTTCCTGACCTGAACATGTTTCAAGCGTCCAGCTGTTCTCATCACCGCTGGGATGTCCCAGGTGGGTGCCTCGGCGCGTGATGGAGTGCACCGGAGTATTGAGATGAACGAATTCGGGCTGGAGCTGCGAGGCAATCCCGTCAACCATGAGCTTCATGCCACCAATAAGGGTTGTGAAGAGGGATCGTGGACCTGGCTTTGCTCTGCCAATATCCGGGCGAGGCCCGTGAGGCTTTTTTCGTGCGGCGAGCATGGCGCGGGTGAGGCTTCCGTGTTCTCTCTCCATGGTGACCATACGAGGCAGCACGGCGCGGACGCTGAGCTGCGAAGCGTCGCCGCCGTAGACGCCTGAAAGCAGCGGGGAGACGAGACGGTCCACGGTTTCCTGGCCGAAGTGGCGACAGGTCATAGCGGCAACGGATTCGTCTTCGGTGGCGGGCGCTGGCGGAAAAAGGAATTCGCGCGCCATGCGAAGTTTTGTCGACCAGGAGAAGAGTCGGGTGAGCGCCGTTGGGATCAATTTGGTCGGCACCATAAACATGAGGCCGTCGGGGAGGGGAATGAGCCGGTTCTTCACGACGATCCACGTCTTGCGTTCGGCGTCGTTCGAGGGAAGGAGCTGATCGGCGATACCCAGCTCGCGGCAGAGCGCCGCCGCGGCGGGTTTTTCGGTGAGGAAGGAGTCGGGCCCGCCTTCGACAACACAGCCGTCGATAATTTCGGAGCTGATGACGCCGCCGAGGCGGCCGGCAGCTTCAAAGAGGTGATATTCGATGGGTCGGCCGGCGCGGCGGGCCTTCTCGAGAGTCCATGCGGCACTCAGGCCGGCAATGCCTCCGCCGATGATGGCAATGCGCTTCAAGAATGAGCTACCTCTAACTGAATCAGATCATGGGCGGCACATGCAGGGGAAGCGTCTTTCTGATTCGGATCGGGATGGTAGCCGCGCGGCTCGTAGATGCAGCAAGGCTCCTCGGCCATGACGTCACCGGTAACGGCGTAAGCACGAGCGCGGGATCCTCCACAGATGTTACGAAATTCGCAGGCGCCGCATTTGCCGTGGAGTTGATCCGAGTCGCGGAGCTTAAGGAAGATAGGCGACTCCTGGTAGATATGTGCAAGGGTGTCGTGGTGCAGATCGCCGCCTTCGATGGGAAGGAAACCGCTGGGATAAACTTTGCCGATGTGGGAGATGAAGACGAAACCCCGTCCATCGTTGACGCGCTTGGTCGCCCAGCCCACCGCCTTGTCTTCCGAACCCTGACCAGGATGACCGGAGTGGACTGTCCAGCCAGGATGGTGCGTCGGCCGAGCCCCGGCATCGTCGTGAATGCCGGTGGTGGGAAGATTCTCCTTCATGCGCTGCTGGATGAGGTAGCGGCGGTAGTGCATGGCTTCGGTCGTCTTAATGGCAAAAGGCACTCTTTTCGTGAGGGCCCACATTTTTGCAAAGACATCTTCGAATTCCTGGCCAGTCAGCAGGTCGTCGGTCTTGCCGCGGCCAACCGGGACGAGAAAGAAAAAACTCCACATGACAATTTGGCGGGCTGTCAGCAGCGTGGCCAGGTTGTCGAGATCGGCGATGTTGAGGCGGCTGACGACGGTGTGGACCTGGATGGGGAGGCCGGCTTCGTTGGCCCATTGGATGGCCTGGAGGGTGCGTTCCCACGTGCCGGGGATGCCGCGGATGGAGTCGTGAACCTCGGGGATGGAGCCGTCGAGCGACACGGCAAGGCGCGCGAGGCCGGAGGCTTTCATGCGAAAGATGGCGTCGCGGGTAAGGAGCGGCGTGGCACTGGGAGTCAGAGCCGCGTGAACGCCTCTGGCGGCGGCATGCTGGATGAGTTCGAAAATGTCGGGGCGTTTGAGAGGGTCGCCGCCGGTGAAGACGAAGAGCGGCACTTCGAGGGCGGCGATCTGGTCGATGAGGTTCGTCGCCTCCGCGGTGGTGAGCTGGCTGGGGTGCGAGAGCGGCTGCGCGGAAGCCCGACAGTGCTTGCAGGCAAGATCGCACGCCTGCGTGGTTTCCCAGATGGCGAGAAACGGCGCGCGGTTGTAGTCGAGTTTGGTCATGGCCGTGCGGATGTCCATGTGGATAGGTTGTCAGGGGGCGGGCGGAGCGGGATGTGATGGGAGTCACAAAGGGATCGTCAAAAGGGAACAGGGAAGCAGGGAGGCGAACAAACCGTGACGAGAGATCCACAATTGGGAGCTTCTGTGAGGAGAGTAAGACGGATCGGGGCAAAGGAACGACGTACATCGTTGTGAACTCTTTGAGGTAAGCAGGAAGTTATCGGAGGGGGAAGTGACAGGCGTGTTCACGGTATAATAAAGAACGTGAGCACCGTCATCACGGAGACACCTGTCGCTCCCCAGCGCGCGGCGTCCAAAGCTGAGGAAAAACGCGTACTACTTCTGAAACCCCGCGGGTTCTGTGCGGGCGTCGTGCGGGCAATTGACATCGTCCGGATTGCGCTCGAGACCTTCGGCGCGCCGATCTATGTCCGCAAGGAGATTGTTCATAACCGTTTTGTTGTGAATGAGCTGGCGGAAAAGGGTGCGATTTTTGTTGACGACATTCACCAGGTTCCCGAGGGAGCCCGCGTCATCTATTCGGCACACGGCGTTTCGCCGGCAGTCAGGGATCAGTCAAAGGAACGGCATTTGAAAGTCATTGACGCGACCTGTCCGCTGGTGACCAAGGTTCACGTCGAAGCAGTCAAGTTCGCCCGCCAAGGCTATTCTCTGGTGCTGATCGGTCACCGGGATCACGACGAGATTGAGGGCACGTTGGGCGAAGCGCCGGATGTGACGCAGGTGGTATCGAGCGTTGCGGAAGTGCAGACCCTGGAAGTGCCGGATCCGGAACACGTAGCCTATCTGACGCAGACGACCCTGTCACTGGACGAATCACGTGACATCATTCAGGCCTTGAAGATCAAGTTTCCCAGGATCGTGGGGCCGCATTCGCAGGACATTTGTTATGCAACGGAGAACCGGCAGGTTGCCGTGAAAAATGTTGCGCACAGCGCTGACCTGGTGCTGGTGGTGGGTTCGAACAACAGCTCGAACTCCAACCGCCTGGTGGAGGTTTCGCGCAACCTGGGCACGCAGGGCTATCTGATCGACAGCGCAGAAGCGATTGATCCTGCCTGGTTGAAGCGCGTCCAGAATGTCGCAGTAACGGCCGGTGCTTCGGCGCCGGAAATTCTGGTAGAGGGTGTGATCGATTACCTGAAGAACAACGGCTTCGGGACCGTTGAGGAAGTTGAGGTCATGCCGGAAAACGTCCGGTTTGGGCTTCCTCCGGAGATCGTGCAAGCGATACAGTCGGCCCCCGCAACAACTCCTGCGGGCGTTTAGTAAAAAAAGTGCGAACCGCACACTGTGAGCGGATCATCTTGAACGCATGAGCGTAGCCTTTCAAAACGCGCGGCCACGACCCATCGAGCCCGGCCAGGGTGGCGAGGTGGTGTCGGCGGCCGACGAGCCTGGAAGTAAAACCACACCCCAGGTCAGATTTGGGCGGATTGATGCTGCTCCGGAAGACGTCGCGCGCGCCATTGACCGTTCGCGTGAATCATTGCTGGATCGGCAGCACCCCGAGGGCTATTGGATCGGCGAGCTCGAGGGCGACTCGATGCTGGAGGCTGATTACATCTTCCTGCATGTGCTGCTGGGCACCGGCGATCACGGAAAGATGCAGCGCGCGCTAACCGAGACGATGCGCTACCGGAACGACGATGGCAGCTGGTCGCTCTATCCTGGGGGCCCAGGCAACATCAGCCTGTCGGTGAAGTGCTACTTCGCCAACAAGCTGATGGATGTTTCCGCGGACGAGCCACATATGGCTGAGACGCGGGAGTGGATTCTCGCCCATGGCGGCGTTACCGAGTGCAACACCTTCACAAAGATCTATCTGTGCGCCCTGGGGCAGTACGAGTACAACTCCGTGCCGGCGATTCCGCCGGAGATTGTGCTGTTTCCGAACTGGTTCTGGTTCAATATCTACGAAATCTCGTCATGGTCGCGGGCGATTCTCGTGCCGCTCTCGATCGCCTATGCGAAAAAACCTTATAAGAAGATTCCTCCCGAGCATGGGATCAGCGAGCTGTTCGTCGGTGGCCGAGAGAATGCCGATCTGAAACTGAAGTGGGATAAGCAGCACCGTATCAGCTGGCGCAACTTCTTCATCTTCACCGACCGGATGATTCATTGGTTTGAGCGCATTCACATCCGCCCATTGCGTTCGATTGCGCTCAAAAAAGCGGAGAAGTGGATGCTGGAGCGGCTCGAAATGTCGGACGGGCTGGGTGCAATTTATCCGGCGATTCTGAACTCCATCATTGCGCTCCGGTGCCTGGGCTATTCACTGGACGATCCCCAGGTGATTCGCGCAATGGATGAATTTGAGAAGCTGGGCATCGACGAGCCGCATGGGACGAAGGATTATCCGGAGCCAACCTTCCGCATGCAGCCCTGCATGTCCCCGGTGTGGGACACAGCGCAGGCGGTCTATGCACTGGGCGAAGCGGGGATGGATCGCAGGGATCCGAGGCTGCTGCAAGCGGCGGATTGGATGCTGTCCAAAGAAGTGCGCCATAAGGGCGACTGGGCGGTGAAGAATCGCAGAGCGGCGCCGGGCGGTTGGTACTTTGAGCACAATAACGAGTTTTATCCGGATGTCGATGATACGGCGCAGGTTTTGCTGGCCCTGAATAAGGTCGATAATCCGCGGGAGCGGTACCACTACGACGTTTGCCAGCGAGCGATCGAGTGGGTCTTCTCCATGCAGTGCAAAAACGGCGGATGGGGAAGCTTCGACAAAGACAATACGAAGATGATCTTCCAGCACATTCCGTTCGCGGATCACAACGCGATGCTGGATCCGCCGACCGTCGACATTACCGGGCGCATTTTAGAAATGCTCGCGACTTACGGCTACTCCCGCAAAGATCGGCGCGTGGAGAAAGCGATCAGGTTTATCTACGACGAGCAGGAAGAGGATGGGAGCTGGTTCGGGCGCTGGGGCGTGAACTATCTCTATGGAACGTTCCTGGTTCTGCGCGGGCTGGAAGCGATGGGTGTGTGGAATCACGAGCCGGAAATCCAGCAGGCGGCGGAGTGGATTCGCATGGTGCAGAATGCCGATGGTGGCTGGGGCGAGAGCTGCGACAGCTACGACAATCCGGTCACGCGCGGCGTGGGCCTCAGCACGCCTTCGCAGACCGCGTGGGGAATTCTGGGACTGCTGGCGGCCGGCGATACGCGGAGCGACTCGGTAGCGAAAGGTATCAAATGGCTGTTGGCTCGCCAACAGGCAGATGGCTCGTGGGATGAGAGCATGGGGCAGGGAAAGACGCGCCAGGCGATCTACACGGGCACAGGTTTTCCGCGGGTGTTCTATCTGGCGTATCCGCTGTACCGGGATTATTTTGCATTGCTGGCGTTGACGAGTTATAAGCGCATTCTTGAAAAAGCTGAATAACCGGTTTTCGCCGTGCTTCAAGTGGTGCTCTGGTACGAAATAGTTGATGGAGGAAAGATCTGATGGCAGTACCTGTATCGCAGGCGTGGACAGTTGCAACCTACGTACTGACGCAGAAGCTGAAGGGCCGGAAGCGCTTTCCGCTGGTGACAATGCTGGAACCATTGTTCCGCTGTAACCTGGCTTGCGCCGGTTGCGGGAAGATCCAGTATCCGCCGCACATTCTGAAGCAGGAGCTGACACCGGAGGAGTGTTTCCGCGCCATTGACGAGTCGGGAACGCCGATGGTGTCGATTCCGGGCGGGGAGCCGCTCCTTCATCCGCAGATCGACAAGATCGTTGAGGGTTTGGTAGCGCGCAGGAAATATGTTTACCTCTGCACGAATGCATTGCTGCTGAAAGAAAAGCTCCATCTGTTCAAGCCCAGCAAATATCTTTCTTTCTCGGTTCACCTCGATGGGCAGCGCGAGCATCATGACTTCTCGGTGTGCCGAGAGGGTGGATACGACATTGCTCTGGAAGGAATCAAAGCGGCAGTGGCAGGCGGGTTCCGCGTGACCACGAATACGACGTTGTTCGACGGAGCCGATCCCAATTCGGTCCGCGCGCACTTCGACGATCTGATGGATGTGGGCGTCGAGGCGATGATGGTGGCACCCGGCTACACGTATGAGAAGGCGCCCGACCAGAAACATTTCCTCGGTCGCGCCCGGTCGCGGCGGCTGTTCCGGGCGATTCTTTCCAACCGCAGGAAGAGCTGGAAATTTAACGCAAACTATCTCTACCTCGAATTCATCATGGGCAAGCGCGACTTCAAGTGCACGCCCTGGGCCATGCCGACCTTCAGCATCTTCGGCTGGCAGAAGCCGTGCTACCTGCTGCAGGACGGCTACGCGGATACATTCGAGGAACTGATCGAATCGACGAACTGGGACAATTACGGTACGGAGAGCGGCAATCCAAAATGCGCGAACTGTATGGTGCACTCCGGCTATGAAGGCACCGCGGTGAACTACACCTTCGGCTCGCTCAAAGGATTGTGGCAGACAGCGAAGGCGATGATGAATCGTTACGAAGACAAGGGCGCGCTCGATCTGCTGAACGAGCCGGTGAAACCAGTGCACAGCTTCAATCCCTTGGTCCAGATCAAGACCGAGATCCATGTGGAAGAGGGAACGCACGCATGACTGGAAGAGCCGCAGCGATGGATCCGAACTCCGTCGAAGTGATGGAGGGGCGGCAGCGCGAGCAACTTGAGGGCTGGATTCCGACGTTCGCAAGCGACGCGGAGATTCGCGACGCACTCGAAAAGGCGTTTGATTATCGAGGAGACGTGACCCTGACGCTCAAAGACGGGCGCGTTGTCCATGGTTACGTCTTCGACCGGCGGCCAGGCGCAACCTTGCAGGACTCCGCGGTGCGGGTGATGCCTGCGGAAGAAAAGACCAAGCTGACGATTCCGTATTCGGACATTGCGGCTCTGGCGTTTACCGGACGCGACAATGCGGCCGGCAGGACCTTCGAGGCCTGGATTAAGAAGTACTGGCAGAAGAAGGCCGCAGGCGAGACGAACATCCAGATTGAGCCTGAGCAACTTTAGGGTTCGCCGCACACGCTAAAAGCAAGCGTTTCTCGCTGCCCGCAAAACCGCCTTCGTCATCCCCATTTCTTCATGTTTGGCCACGCGGTTTGAAATTTGAAGTTCAAACCGCGACACAGCCAGATGGTGAAGTGTTCATCGGGGCGCGACCAGGGATTGTCAACCTGGCCGGCGGCCTGCACGCTGGCAAAATGCTCGCGATCGCCCGTGCCGTCGCTGCCGAGCACGATCACTGTGCTGCCATCGTAATTGCGCGGTCCCCAGAGCCAATAGGAATTGTGCGGGCTGATGGCGCGCGGCAGCCCATACTTTGGACCGAAATAATCAATGGCTGCGGCTTCTCCCCAGTCGTTCGCGAAGATAGCTGTGCGGGCGCGCTCATCGGGGGATAGGCTGTTGTACACGGCGGCGGTCTTGCGGGCCATGTCTTCCCATCCAAATTCATCGGCGAAAAATTGTGGGAGCGGGCCGGTTTGCTGGTTCTCGGCTTTCGTGGGAGTGATGCCGAGCCGGTGCTGATAACGCAGGTAGGTTTCGGGGCGAAGCAACGGCAGCGTGAGCGGCGCGAGCAGGATCCCCGTGCCGGCGAGCAGAACCGCGTAGGCTCCCAGGAACGAGACGTGACGGACCAACCGAGCGAGAGCAACGGCGCCTGCGGCATACATCATGGGATAAATGGGCGCTACATAGTAGTTCTTACCCTGAGTGAGCATCAGCGTGACCAGGACGACGAGGAAGGTCCACGCGAGGATGCGGTAAGGTGCGCCTGCGCGCCTGAAAAGCAGCCACACAAGTCCGGCAATCCAGAGCGGTGCGGAGAGAGGATTGAGTAGATTGGCCTGGTCCAGCACGAAGGCCACAGGAGCGCGGCGAACATCGCGCGAGGTCATGCGAACGTTGTGTTCGTACTCCAGAAAAGGGAAATGATGGTGCACGAGCCAGATGAGATGGGGAAGAAAGATGAGCAGGGCCGCGAGACATCCAGCCCAGAACCACTTTGACCTAAGGATGCGGCGATGCGGAGTCAGGATGAGCCCGAGGATCAAACCGACGGCGAGCAGGACGATGGTGTACTTCATTTCCAGACCGATGCCGCAAAGGATGCCAATCCAGAGCCACCAGCGAAGGTTGTTGGTTTCGATGGAACGCAGGACACACCATGCGCAGGCCATCCAGAGCAACGGTTCAAATGCGTTCATCGTGAACCAGTGCTGCATGAGCATATAAATGGGCGCCGTAACGATGGCGATTGCGGCGAGTGCCTGGGCCATTGGGTTGCCACCCATCCTGCGGGCCATGTCCCCGCTGAGCCAGACCAGAGCCGCACCGGCGAGCGCGGGCAATAGTCGGATAGCCACGAGGGATGTGCCAAGGGTGTGGCTGACCAGCCAGGCGACGAACGGCATGAGCGGTGGATGGTCGACGTAGCCCCAGCCGAGGTGCTGGCCACAGGCGAGGTAGTACATTTCATCGCGGAAGATTCCGTAATGAGGAGCGGATCTCAGTTCGAGGAGAAATTTAACGATGGCGATGGCGGCGACAATCGTTGGGCCCGAAGCCAAGCGCTCCGGCATGGGGGCCGATGTAACCCGCTTGCTCACGTCCGAGGATGCCCTCACAGTAACTCCTGAATAGTCGTTGGTTTAGCTTCGGAGGTTACGAGATTCGATACCACGGAATGTCCCGAAATGCCCCAATCTTTATCTTTACTTCGAAAACGGGTCCATGCTACTTTCCTATACCAATCCCCCCAGTTCAGAAGTGGAGAAAACAGGTGTTCTGCGTTCAATGTGGGTCCTCTGTTCCGAAGGAAGACAAGTTTTGCAAAAACTGCGGAGCTCCAGCCTACACGGCTGGAAGCGCTGCGCTCGGTGTTGATTCGGGGACGCCGATTCCGATTGCGCCCGCCATGCCTCAACCAGTGGTTCAGCAGGCCATGGTGCCGCAGGCTTATCCAGGGCTGCCTCAACCTGTTTATCAGGGTGGGCAGCCGGTATATTACGTCGTACCGCAGGCGGCCGTGCCGCACAGCGTTCAGCAGTTGAACCTCCTGCGCAGTCTGCAGGGGCGGATCCAAAGCCTTGCGTCGACCGAACAGCTCGAGGGCTTCAGCCTGAAAGAGATGTTCTCCGACGTCTTCAAGAAGCGCACCACCGATCAGGTGGAAGAGTACATGCTGGTCGGCACGGCGAAGACGACGCCACCCATCGAGCTTGTGGAAACCGGCTGGCCAAAGCCGTGGCTTTTCTTTCGATTGCTGATCACACTGGTGGTTGCTTATATTGGCCTGACCTTCCTGTTCATGCGGACGGGCAATACCAACTGCATTCCCGGGATGATGTTTCTGGGATCGTTCGCTGTACCGGCGGCGACGCTGATTCTGTTCTTCGAACTGGACACTCCACGCAACGTCTCGCTGCTGAATGTCGGTAAGCTCTTTCTGTTCGGCGCCGTGGTTTCTTTAGCGGTGGCCCTGCTCGGCTACAGCTTGCCAATTTTCCAGCTGGGAACGTGGGAAGCGGGCATCGTGGAAGAGGTCGCGAAACTGCTCACGGTCGTTGTTGTGATGCGCAGCGCGAAATATAAATACATTCTGAATGGAATTCTGTTCGGCGCTACGGTGGGCGCCGGATTTGCGGCTTTCGAGACGGCCGGCTATGCACTGAACGAGGGCTTTCTGCCCGGATTGCTGCAGGGCCTGATCGGAGGACAGACGCAAACGGTGGCCACGCATCAGGGCGTGGTGGCGATGCTGCAGATCCTGCGTCTGCGCGGCATTCTCGCTCCTTTGGGGCACGTGGCGTGGACGGCAATTGCGGCCGGGGCGTTCTGGCGTGTGAAGAAGGACCGGCCAGTGAGCCCCGCGATGCTCGGGGATATCCATTTTCTCAAGGCATTTGCCATCCCGGTGGCGCTGCACGCAATCTGGGATGCTCCATGGCAGCTGCCGTTTTTCGGAAACGACATCATTACAGGCATCATTACCTGGTACGTTGTGTTCGGTCTCGTACAGCAGGGGCTGCGCCAGGTAAAGGACGAACAACGGGCTCATCTGCAAACGAGCCTGGCGAGAGTCGAGGCCTCGATGCAGCCTGCAGGCGCGCTTTCGTAACACGCTCGTAGCTGCGGTTTGTTCATCCACGTTCTGAGGGGACGGAATTTTCCATGGCATTCTGCAACAAGTGTGGCAATCAACTAACGGGCAACGAGAAGTTCTGCGCGCAGTGCGGAGCCGATGTGATCGCGAAGCCCTCGTCGGTAACGAGCACGACGTCGAATGTGACACCAACTCCGACGCCGGGCACGCCTCCGGTTCAGGCACAGCCCGTGGTCAGCGCGCCGCCACCACCTCCTGTCCAGCCAGTGCAGTACGTGCCGGCAGGGCCAACGCCCGTTGCTGTCGCCTATCCGCAGGTGCAGCAGGCCGGCGCCGCGAAAAAGGGCGGGATGATGGGAACCTTGGTGGTGTTAGCCATTGTGGCGGCGATCGGCTACTACTATTACACCAAGTCGCACGTCACTCCAACGCCCACGCCTTCTCCCACCCCGCCGGCTTCTCAGCCTGGACCTCAGACGAATCCGCCACCTGCCGGCGGTGGAGGGAACAATAAAGCTTTGCAGGCGCAGCAGGCCCTTAGCGCGCAGTGGCAGACCTCGAACGGATTCATCGTGGTCACCGCAAAATGGACCAACACCGCGACGGTCAACATGACCTCCGCCGTTATGGAGTGCGACCAGTACAACGCGGGCGGAACGCAGCTGGCGCAGTTTCGCGTGACGCTGAACGGGCCGACTCCGCCCAATACGTGGAGCAGCTACAGCAGCGTGCAGATGGGTGAAGCGGCCGCCGATGTGAGTAAGCTGAACTGCAGCATCGTGCACGTCACACCCGCAACTTGATTGGTTGACCAGGAAAACTCGGCCGCGGGCGAGATGCTAGTGAAGGAAGTGCATCAGGCTTCCGCCCGCGAAGGGTTGCAGGGTAAAGGTCAGCACAAAAAGCACCAGGCCTGCCACCGCGAGCCACCTGCGCCCATTCGATAACGGCGGAATTTCCGCTACGGATGGATGACGAAGGCTCGGCAACAGGAAGCATCCCCACACCAGCCAGCCTACCCAGAACATCGTTCCGGCAAAGAAGAGCAGGAAGACGATGGCGCTGGTCGCGAACCGGTGTGCTCTCGGCGAAAGCGCATAAAGGATGTGTCCGCCGTCGAGCTGGCCGGCCGGCATGAGATTCACCGATGTAATAAAGAGGCCTATCCACGCCGCCACCAGGACTGGATGCGGGTTGAAGGATGCGTCCAGCGGTGGGAGTGAGGGATGAAAGTGGCGGACGATAGTGTGACTGATAGAGAGCGCGAAGGGAACGCTGACGCTGATGCTGGCGGAGGACTGAAAGCCGGGCGCGGCCATCTTCTCGGATAAGAGAAGGCCGCGGATCAGTGCAGGAATGGCAACCAGCATTCCTGCCAGTGGTCCGGCAATGCCGATGTCCAGCAGAGCGATCCGAGATGGAACGCGCGACCGGAGACGAATGAACGCCCCGAAGGTCCCGATAAGCGTGGGAGCCGGCAATACCCATGGCAGGGAAGAGCGAACCCCGTGAAAGCGGCAGGCGGCGTAATGGCCGATCTCGTGCGCAGTCAGAATGCCGATGAGGGTGAGGGCGAAGGGCCACCCGGCCGAAAGACGCTCGGGGTGGCGAACGATCCACGCGAAGGGGAAGAAGTCGGCGTTAACGGCGAAAGGCGGGGCGCCGCGGTGAAAGTTATACATGAGCACTGCGCCGGTGCTCAGGGTAGTGAAGACGCTGAGGCACAGAAGGCTGACGGCCAAGCCCGCCTGCTCAAACTGTGAGGGGTTGGGATTGGGAACGGCCTGAAGCGGGGCTCTCCTGCGGGGCGGAGCGGAAAGCTGAGTGACAGGCTGACCCATAGTCGGCGGCCCCGAGGGAGGAGATAACGATCAGACGAGAACAGTGTACCGAGGCGCGGCCGTTACGACAGTACTTTATTGTCCGTCGAGCAGATGGAGCTCTTTCCCGGGCTTGAAACGAACTGCTTTACCAGGGGCGATGCTGACTTCGGCGCCTGTCCGAGGGTTACGGCCGATGCCTGTCTTGCGCGGACGAACATTGAAGACCCCGAAGCCCCGCAGCTCGATCCGCTGACCTTCAGCGAGCGCACGCTTGAGCGTCTCGAAGACGGTGTCGACAGCAGCCTCAGCCTTGTTGCGCTGCAGACCGGTGCGTTCAATCACCTGGTGAATGATGTCCTGTTTTATCAAGGGTTTCCTCCGTCAGGCGAAATATCCGTCTCAGGCTGATCGTAGAAATCTTTCATGCCATTGTCAATGCGCCGCGCCTCCCGTA
The DNA here is from genome assembly GCA_036490815.1 of Acidobacteriaceae bacterium. Lineage (GTDB taxonomy): Bacteria > Acidobacteriota > Terriglobia > Terriglobales > Acidobacteriaceae > Palsa-343. The sequence continues at coordinate 294,871 of DASXDF010000015.1, read as the reverse complement.
AGATGCTTTCTTTACCCCAATTGCAACAATGACTTCCTGACCGAGAGGGTCTGGAAAGGGATTGGGAGAGACAAATGGCCGGGCCGCATGGGTCGACGGCTGGGAGGGTCATGGCAATCAAGAGCGATCGCTGGATTCGCGAACAAGCCCGGAAGGGCATGATCGAACCATTCAGCGAGAAGCAGGTGCGGGAGGGGGTCGTTTCCTATGGTCTCTCTTCCTACGGATACGATTTGCGGGTGTCCGACGAATTCCGCATCTTTACCAACGTCAACAGTGCCGTCGTCGATCCGAAACAGTTCGACGAACGATCCTTTGTTACCGTGCAGTCGGAATCCATCCTGGTTCCACCCAATAGTTTCGCCTTGGCACGCTCAGTGGAATATTTCAGGATTCCCCGTGACGTTTTGACCATTTGCGTGGGAAAATCCACCTACGCTCGGTGCGGAATCATCGTCAACGTGACGCCTTTCGAGCCTGAGTGGGAAGGATTTGTAACTCTGGAAATATCGAATACCACGCCCTTACCGGCGCGGGTGTACGCGAACGAGGGGCTTTGCCAGATCCTGTTTTTCCAGTCGGACGAGCCGTGCGAGATCAGCTATGCCGACCGGAAAGGTAAGTACCAAAAGCAGCAGGGAATTGTTCTGCCAAAATTGTAGGAGTTATGGAGAACCTTAGTCAGCCAACGCAGAGTATGCGAGTGGGCCTATTGGATTTTGAGCCGATTCGCATTGCAGGATTGCGTGAGATTTTCGCGGAGCAGCCTGATTTTCAGGTCGTGGCCACAGACTGGGCGGCGGCCTTTAAGGAGTCCGCGTTCGATCTGGTGGTGGTGGTCCTGCGGGACCAGTCGTTTTCACTGGCGCTGCTGGCGAGGCTGCGATCTCGCCATCCCGGACTGAAGGTGCTGGTGATTGGTTCCGGTTCCGAACCGGAAAGGATTCTCGAAGCCATCAGCGCCGGTGCCAAAGGCTGGCTGGAGGAAACAGCCACGCCCGCGCAGGTCATGCAGGCCGCGTATGCGATCCTGGCAGGGTCCATCTGGGCGCCGCGGCGGGTGCTGTCGACCTTTGTCGATCGTGCAATTGAGGGATCGGCGGCGCGGCGCCGTCGGCCAAGTCCGCGCTTTACCGAGCGTGAGGAAGAGGTTCTGCAGCAACTGGTGCTGGCTCGCTCCAACCGCGAGATCGCCCAGGCGCTCAGCATCCGTGAGCAAACCGTGAAGTCTTACGTGGCCCGCCTCATGCGCAAGGTGGGAGTGGGGAACCGGATTGCCTTGTCAGTCCAGGCCGCCAGTGGTGCCTGGGGCGAACGGGAACGCTGATCGCCCAGCCTGACCGTGAGTGAACAGAATATCTGTTATCAGACGTAGATAATCCACTTGGATTAACCACCCGTTATCCCTTAAATTGGCAGCCGTTCAGCCCTCTCTGAAGCCGGTCCGCCGTCGCCCTCCGGCTCCTCAACAAACCGCTCAGCATCCGCCTGCGGCCCTCGCTCCAGGCAGATGTGCCGCCGGATCTCTTCCTGCACTTCTCGAATCGGCATCGGCGGGACGACGGTGATGCCTCCCACCAATTCACTCAGCGTCAGATACGACTCGCGGCAGCTCACCAGAAAATCAAGCGGATATTCGGGCTTGCGCGCGCGCGCCTGGATCGGATCCGCGTCAAGCAAGTAACTAACATCAGGCCGAGGCATGATCCTCATGATCAGCCGGACGTACATCCGAGTCGCCGGCCTGCGAAGCGACAGATTTGCGACCTCGTCGTAGGTATACCGATCACAAATTACGAAGGCGCCGTCCTTGGCCACTGCTTTCTTCACAATGGCGCGAAGCGACACAGCATCAATCGTATACAGAAATAACCTCACCAGAGACATCAAAGGCGAGCGCACGTTCTTGTCTCGCCGCTCGATCGGTTTGTCCGGGCTGCCTACCCCTTTATCCCCTTTAAACAGCCTATGGCCGGCCGTTTCGCGCATGCTGGTCAGGCACGCCGCGTCATCCCAAAACGTGATGATGCGAACCCGCACTCCGGCTTCTTCAAGCCAGGTGCGCAGACCCTCGATCTGCGTGCTCTTTCCGGCCCCATCGATGCCGGAAAAGCTCACGAGACGAGTCGGCTGCTTGCGAGAACGTCGGGGACTCACGGGTGCTTGCTCCGATTGCGCCTAAGGACGGCTGGGGCTTGCGCTCGAGAGCGCGACCACGGTTCCGATGGCCACAGCCGCTCCAACCAGTAACCCAACCCTGATCGCCAGAGTCCGCGAGCGCTTCTGTTTTGCCGGAGCGATCGCAGCTCCGGCTGGTCTGGAAGCCGCTACGCCGTTGGCTGGCTCAGCCGGTGCCGCTGCAGTGCCCAGCGGTTGTGACGGAGTCGTCTGCTGTTGCGCAGTCGTTTGGGAAGCGGCCTCCGCAGGAGCCGTTTGTGTGAAAACAGGATTCGGGCTGTCGGGCAACGACGCGACCTGAGTCGGCCCTTCCGTTGGTTGCTGCGAAAGCGAAGCCACTGGCGGACTCGATATTGGTCGCGGTACGTTTGCCGGCGCTTCCTGTGCTGAAGCCACAACGCCCAGGGGTATGGCCAACAGGATCACCAGAGCGAAGACAATCTGGCGTTGAATCCAAAGGAGTGCGTTCTTCATGTCGTTCTCCCGAATCTTCCCGGACATGCCACTCATGCCGCCCTTTCCGATGCGCGAACCCGCTGATCGTCGATGCGCACCGGGAGCCGATGGAAACTATTCACCGCCTCCTCCGTGGTATCGAAAGTTTCGAAAAGCCGCGCAACACCTGTACTCACCAGAACCACCGCTGCGGGTGTCGGGACTGCAGCCAGTTTCACGTCACCATTGCGCTTCATTGCTTCTTCGAGACAATGCAGCAGCAGATGAATCACTGAGCTGTCGCAATCGCGGAGGTTAGAACAATCGAGCACCAGGCGAGGCCGACTGGTGTTCATAACGCTTCCCACCTCGTGGAGAAACGCAACTTTGTGCTTCACACTGAGAACATCCGGAAGCCGCTTGACTACTACTGCACGCATTCCAGTCGTCATATCCGCCACTTCCCTTCTGTGCCCAATAGAGCTGGGTTATTACAACTTTGCGTCATCCGGCACCCTGCAACAGCCGAGCAAGCTCGGCCTCCGGATCGCGCACCATATGCGCCAACACATTTTTTGCATAGCGCGTAAGCGTTACAAGATTGGTGTTGTACCAACAGCACTCGCGCATTCGCGGCGACAAGCCGCAGAGAACGCGCAGCCGAGGAAGATTCTCCGGGGATGCCAGAATCGCCGCCATCAATCGGTGATTGCCATCGAGCACAGTGATGGGCTCCCTCTCGTTCAACCCGATCAGGACGACAGAACCCAGATCGGGATCCTGGCGGATAACCCGCTCGCCGATCGCATCCAGCTTGGCGCGGAAGGATGGGTCCACCGCGTGGGGTTGCCTGCGAATGCGTTCGGCTACAGACGGAGCTGAAAAATTGCCATGCGCCAGCTTTCGCCACTGTGCTCGCGGGAACATACGGATGCAGCGGAGTTCCGACGGCCGCAGTTCAACCTCATACCAGTCAGTCTCCCGCGGCAGTTCTTTCCATAAAGCAAGGTGTCGAATGAAAAGCAGGGCTCTGCGTTTCGCATTTTCCCCGGCGTCTTCGAGATTGGGAGTCAGAACCAGATCGCGCAGCACTTCCCGGTATTCATGAAATGCCGGGCTTTGGAAATCGCTTTTCAGGAATTCGGCTATGACCTCATTCTCAGAGACTCGGCGCAGAATCCTCATCGGCCCGAAACCGGTTTCCTGCTGACCCGCGCGCGCATCTGCGAGCGAACTCAGAATGAACGGAACCGCGACGACAACCAGCAGGACAATCATCAGGATCAGCTGAACCCAGATCACTTCGCGCAGCGACGCGTGGAAACGGCAAATAGCCGCCACGATAATTCCGCTGAACGCCAGCTGTACCCAGCTTGCATTGGCGATTTTGTAAGACATCTCGTAAGTGATGATGACAACACTGACGCAATACAGAATCGTCGTGACGGCGTAAAGAGAGAGCAGATAGGGGAGCCCATATTGACCACTCACGCCAAAGCCGCTGCCGAAGAAACGAGTCCAGAGAGTGGGCGGGGTGAAGCGAAGAATGAGTACGAGAACAGCGCCGATACTCACCACCAGCACAGAGGACATGGCGATGACTTTCAGGCCGCGGCGCTCTTCCTGGCGCGTTCCGGCGACGAGGGGAAACATAGAATTGACGACTGCGGAGGAGAACGTGAAGATCACGCGCCCCACCATAGCGACGGCGGCGTAAAGACCTGCCGTGGTGGGCAGGAAAAAATGCTTGACCAGCACAATGTCGCAGTTATTGATGAGGACCTGACCGGAGAAAAAGACCAGCGCCTGAAGAGTTTCCTGCAATGCACTGCGTAACGGAAGCGGGTTCGTGATGCGCTTGACACCGGAAGCAGGAACCGCCGCCAGATACGCCACGGCAACCGCTGCAGCGTTGGCCGCTACCACGCCGCGTACTCCGTACCCAAACTGGACGAGCAGCAGCGATCCGCCCAGACGTACCACGCCCTCCAACACCAGATTGGTGGCGAGACTACGGAACCCACAAACTCCCTGGATGTATCCGCGACGGCTTCCCAACGGGACGTAAAACGCTGCACCGACCGCCAGCAAAGCTACCAACAGTGGTGTTGGCAGATTGAGGAAATTCGCAATGGGCTTCTGGAATAACAGCAAAAGCAGCCCGACGAGAATACCGGAAGCCCATGCGGCGCGATGAAAGCCGCGATAAACTGCGTCCTGCTGCTCAGCAGTTCCCTGTTGCGCCACAACCTTCGCAGCCACAATCTGAAACGAAAGTGTTGCCGCGGAGATGAGAACGAGAAGAGTGTAAACCGCAGTCGCGTGTCCGTAACCGGTTGGACCGAGGAACCGGGCAACCGCCACGTTGTAAGCGAAATTAGTGGCTGTAGCAACGCCGGAGCCCAGCAGCAGGACGAAGCTTCCCGACAGGATCCGGGCATGGAGGGTCTTTCCTGGTTCTATCGGGCCATTCTCCACAACTTGGGGCTCCACTGCGATGAGAAGCGTCTCCAGAAATTAAACGGTCGTCGCGATCACGACGGGCCGAAGTGCAACGTCCTCATGTCCACGCAAAACTGAGCATTGGATGCAACAATGGCGGCCTCGGCTGCTCTGGCTCCCGCTTCCAGAGCCGCAAAAAAGGACAACCCGTTTGCAGAAAGTCGCGTCTAACTAGTCTCGCTGAATGGCACGCCTGACTATTGCTTTCCTTACCCTTGTCCTGCTTACGCATGGATGCTCCCAGTCCACTACGCTGAAGCCGGTTCATCTGAGAGCTGGAAAACCGGGCACCTCGCCGCAGATCCTCGCTGTCTACGAACCGTGGTTCGGACACCCGCAGCACATCTCCGTCGGCTACTCCTCGCACGATCCTGCCGAGCTGCACAAGCAGATTCGCAAGGCAAAGTCCATGGGGATCACCGGCTTTGTCGTCGACTGGTACGGCGATCGCGACCCCTTCAACGCGCGCACATACGAGCTGCTCCAGCCGATTGCCGCTGAAGAGAACTTTCACATCGCAATGATGTACGACGAAACGGATTCCGACGATGGCGCGACAGATGAGGCCATCGCCGATTTCACCACCTTCCGTGACAGCTTTTTGACGCCGAATGCGCCCGGCCGGCAGGCCTACCTCACCGACGATGGCCACCCCATGATCTTCATCTTTCCCAAGGGCGGCCACACAGACTGGAATCGGGTCCGCGAAGTAGTCAGTCAATGGAACCCCACTCCCCTGCTGATCGACGAGAGCTTGCCCGGAGCGAACGCGAGCGCCTTCGACGGCTTTTATGCGTGGGTCCAGCCCGGCCAGAAAGGTTGGGCGGCCGACGGCAGCAATTGGGGTGACGACTATCTGGCGAATTTCTATTCGACCATGGTCTCGAAGTACCCGGACAAGATTACAGTGGGCGGCGCGTGGTCGCAGTTCAACGACAGCAAGGCCTCGTGGAGCCTCAACCGGCACATCTCAGCCCGCTGCGGCAAGACCTTTACTGACACTGAGAACTTCTGGCGCCGGTATTTTCCTGCCGACCAGCCGCTCGCCTACATGTTGATTGAGACCTGGAATGATTACGAGGAAGGAACAGCGGTCGAGCCCGGAATCCCAACGTGCGGATCGGGCTCGACTCAGTAATCCTGCGGGCTACGCGATGCGGAGAATCTTTGTCGGTTGCCCTACAGTTTCGTCGTAGTCAGGACGATTCTCCAGTGCAGACAAGTCTGACGCGTAGTGGACTTTGTTGATGATCGACAGCGGCCGCTGGCGAACTTCGTCGTAAACCCGGCCCAGATACTCACCGAGTACGCCCATGCAAAGCAGGACCGCCCCACCGACCAGGAACACCGCAGACGATACTCCAAATCCAACCGAGTTGAGCGCACTGGCGGCGAAGATGCTGATGAGCGCGAAAAGCGCCGCCATGCAGCACGAAACACCCGACAAAACGAAGCATAGCCGGAGCGGCTTGTAGCTGAAGCTTGTAATCGCGTCCATCGCATACTTGATGCGGCTGATGAAGGTCAGCTTGCCTTCGCCGGCAGCGCGATCCTGACGGTCGTAATAAACGACCGCGTTGTTGTAGCCGACCCATGCGCGCAGACCGGGTAAATAACGATTGTTTTCCCGCATGGAGTTGATGGAGTCAACTGTTTGGCGATCCATCAGGCCGAAGATGCCGGCGTTGAGCGGAATGGGAAAGTCGGAGAGGGCGCCAAGCACCTTGTAGAAGAGCGGAAACAATTTAGCCAGGACCTTGCGGCGTTCCTGCCGGCTGCGCCGAACTGCAATCACCACCTGAACCCCGCTCCGCCACGATTCGACCAGTTGCGGAATGACGTCAGGAGGATCCTGAAAGTCGCCGTCCATGAGGACGATAGCGTCGCCGCGCGCGGTTTGCAGGCCGGCCGAGATTGCACCCATGTGGCCCCAGTTGCGAGACAGTTCTACAACCACCACGTGTGGATCCACCTCCTGCAAGTTCCGCAGCAGATCGAGCGACGAATCCTTGGAGCCATCGTTTACGTAGACGACCTCCCATTCTTCGCCAATATCCATCAGGGCATCCGCGACAGCATCATGAAAGAGATTAATATTCTCTTCCTCGTTATAAATCGGTACGACGACCGAGATCATGCATCCTCCTCAAATTTGTCTAGTCGTCAGCATTAGCGAGCGAATGCCGGCGTCAGCGCCTTGCTGATTTCGTACGGTCTTGCTGGCGTGCTGGACGTGCGCCTGCTCAAGCAGGGTGTTCGCGGCAAATCGATCAGAGCGGCTCTGCCTGAAGCACGCGCACTTTCCAGCGCACTTCGGTGGGCGTCAGCACCGCGACGTAACGGGTATGCACCGGCTGCGTCGCGACTACCTTCTCATGATCCAGGAGTTGCACATCGTATTCGATGTTATCAACCAGCTGAATGGATAGCCCCTCTGGCGAGTAAAAGATAATTTTTATGTCGTGTGAGCGTTCCTGATAATGGGCGTGTATTCCAAGCTTTGATTGTTGGTCGATGGTGGCTGCGAATTTTTCCTTCGCTACACCCACAAAGTCCTGATTCAACAAGTCTGCGCGGTTCTGATTCATGGCTTCACCCAGGCTCTGCCATGCGTCGAGATAATCACGAATCACTGCGGAGGCGGTTTGCTTTGCAAGAGGCCGGGGCCCCTGTAACGTAGTTGGTTCCACCTGCACAGATCCCTGATCGGCGGCAAACGCGCCGGATGCAACCAGCATGGAGAACAGGACTACGAGAGGACGAATCATTCCCTGCCCTCCCAACGGATTTCGTTTCCCATCACAACCCCGGTCGCAACAGAAAGTCGCGCTCCGTTATAAGCGGGCACCTCGGCTTCGGCTACTCCATGCTTGAGCGGGACATCCACAGTGGTCTGCTCACCGTTCCAGCTCTCCGTGAACGTGACGATGGTCCCGTCAGTCACGGCATTTCCGCTGCAATCGCGTAGCGGATCCGTTTCCAGTTGAATTTTGTCGCCGACCTTGCGAGCGCTCATCTTCAAACCACATGGGTCGCCCGGAACCTGTTGGATGATGCGTGTAGCCGACACGTCCCCGGCCTGAGCGAGGAACTTCGCACTTCCCTCTTTTGTTGCCGAATTGATCGCCGTCCACGCGGCGCCTTGCCTGGTCGTCACGGTTCGCGTCTCCGTTGCGGCCGACGCCACTGACAACTGAAAACTCACCGGGGTGGGGGTAATAATCAGGTTTCGATAGGAGTCGAAAACGTAAACTGCGGCCGTGATGCCATTCTGTAGCCCGACCGGCAGACGCGATGGCTTCGCGATAAAGCTTATGGCCGCGGGCTTGTTTGCCGGTACGACATCCAGCTCACCAGTTTCGGCCGAGGACGGGCTGGACAATACGACGACATAGTGCCCGGCATTGTCCAGGTCGCCCGCTGCAATGGCGACCGGCTGCCCCAGCTGCACATCGCGCTTCAGTACCTCCGCCGGTCCCGCAATATAAAGAACGGCATTGCCACTGCCCGCGGTTGGTATCGAGAATGTGCTGCCGGCCTCGATATTCTTTGGGAGGTTAAGACCTCCGCTTTGCGCCATCAGCGGCACAACGGGAAACGCGATCGCCAGAGAGGCCAGAAATCCAGCAACGCTCCTCATTGGAACCCGCCGACGCTGTAGGTTGAGACCACAGCACGCTCGGTGCTGACTTTTCTCGCCAGATCTTCGGGTACTGGCATCGCGAAGGAAACCGGCAGTTGCGGCAGCAGAGCGCGATCAATGTATTGATCCGCAACCCAGACCAGCTGCCCGCTTTTGTCATAGAACGTGCCGAGAACGTGTGCAATGTTAACGATCTCGCCGCTCTGATTCACTAGTTGCCCACTGAAGGCTGCATCCGGCGCGGGACTCATCTTCTGATCCTGAATCTCGATCACCGGGTCAGCCGACGCAGCGATCAGGTTCGAAGTCGGATCCATGTGAATGCTGTCGACCTGCGAAAGCGAAACGTTGGGAAATGTGATGAGGAACGGCGTGACCTGTTTGGGCAGAAGCAGATGCGAGATTTTGTCGAAACTGCCTTCGGTGCCGAGGGATGATCCATTCTTGGCGAGTAACGTCGCCTTCACCGAGACATAGGCAGGCACCACATCTTCATTGAGCAATTCGCCCAGCACAACCACACCCGCAGCCCGCTCCACCGGGTGCATGTCCACGATGCGTATATGCGGGCCTTCCACATCCTGAGCGCCCCAGTCATCCTCAGGACCGCGGTAAATGACGTCCCAGCGGAGATACGTAACGGGAATGACTTGCGGCGGTACCCGCTGCTCTTTCACGATGGGCCACACTGGCGCCCACTGATCGCCATTCCTGACCACCTTCACGGTACGCGTATCCAGAAACGTGCCGACGACGGTTGACCATCGAAGCCGCAACTGAACCTGCGCTTCCTTATCGGTGGCGTGGAGCGGACGGACCTGGTAGTTATCCAACGTCGCGTAAGTGCGCAGGCCCGGATAGCTGCCGGTCATGTCGTGGATAAAATCCTGCTCTGTGAATTCGCCCTTGTTGCCAAGCATGGAATACGCCCGTTGCCAATCCAGGTGGCTGATGGCGTTGGCTAAATTGTCGACGACGCCTTCCGGGGTCGAGGAAGAGTGCAGCGGACCGCCATTCATGCCCGCGTAAGCGGCGGCTGCAGGAACCGGCCACATGGTCCCGATCACCACCAATCCGATGGTCGCCGCGACGAGAAATAAAGCCAGGAAGCGCCCCCCCATTACGACACCAGCCTTCCTGGCACATAGTCCGTCTGCGTCTCATCCGGTTCCGATTCAAGCCCCATCGGCCTGCGCTCTTCTCCCGGGATCAGGACCACGAGAATAGCCAGAAGGCTGCTTCCGAAAGGCAACGTGCCCCACAGAACGCCCTGCCAATGAGGAGGAATCTGCTCAGAATTGATCGGCGTAGCAGGAGGAACACCATCCTTACTCCACACGATGATGGTCCGGTCGTTGAGCTCGTCGACGCGACGCCACCCTCCAAAGGTGAGAAGTGGCTCGTAGTATGGATCGCGTACGAAGACCCACTTAAGCCCATAGTGGTCGGCGTGATCGAGAATCGCATGCAGAGCGTCGAGTCCTTCTTTGCCGAAATACTTTGAACTGGTAAGGGCGCCCCCGCCGTGCGCCGTGAGTTCGGGCAACATGCGGCCCGAGTTCCATTCGCCATCTACCGTGCTGGCGTCTGTCAGCACAGCCAGTCGGGAAAGTTTGTTGCCGAATCCCAGAGTGAGGTAACGATAATTGTCGTGCCCATCGCGATTCAGCCAGTTGGCAACGGAATCTACTTTGAAATCTTCAGCATCCGCAGGCCGATAAGTGGACCAGGCTACGGCCACTGCGCAGGTCGCGGTTGCTGCGATGGTGAGCCCGGCAACCGCTTTGAGACGGTAGCGGTCAACAAGTTCAGACCCAAGCAGCCCGACGAAGGGCAGCGCCAGCAACGTTGCCCAGTAGCTGAAGCGTTCCATGGTGAGAACTTCAAAGGCGCGGCCAAGCAACAGGTGCCCGACAGGCGTGGTGCCCCCAAGTCCAACCAGAAATGCGACCCAGAAACCAAGAAGCAACGGCCGGAGTCGAGCCACAGCCGATCCACGCACAAAGATGAACGGCAGCGCCAGAATCAATGCGCCGTAAGGGACGACGAAGTAATTCAAACCCCACTTCGGGCTCAGAATGTAGTTGGCGCGGCTGGGATGGGGAATCGGCGTCTGAGTGACGGGATAGTGGATCAGCGCGATCCAAAACGGCAGTAGAACAACTGCCACCGCCACGCCAACGACCACTGTCATTGCGATTGCACGGGTAAGGAAGGCAGGAGTCGAAACTCGCTCGCCATCCTTCCGATCAATCAGGACCAGAGCGAGGACCGGAATTGCGAAGAACATCGAACCGAAGAGCAGGGTTGCATGGTGCGCAGCTGCAGCCGCTGTGAACAATACGCAGCCCTTGAGAAAGGATCGCCACTTCCCTTCCCGGATCCACTCAAACATGTACGGCAGCGCGTTTAGATAGAGTGGAGCCGCCGCGGTAGTGGACAGCTGACCGGCCGAGTAGACCAGAAAGCTTTCCGAACCGAGAAAGACGCTCGCGAGAGCCGCAAATGATGCAGCGCGCGGGCTGACCCACAGCGCAGCGAAGCGGTAGACCCCCACCGCAAGAAGAATGATCGCAGCAAACTGGACCGTCATATAGGCCATATCCAGCCCGATCAGGTGCGAGACCATCGCAACCCATTGCTGCGGCAGAGGCGGATAGGTGGTCTGTGAAAAGCCGGCATACCATTTCGCGTTCCAGGGGTTAAACCAATGATGCAGGTAGTGGGACGCGAAAAAAATATGGAAGTTCGTGTCGTACGACTTGAGCGGCAGCTCCATCAGCAGTAGCGGCAGATGCACAGCAAAGACCGCCAGAAAAATGAAGCTCATGGGGATGGGCCGATTCGAAGGGGCGACCGTCTCAAGTCTCTGCAAAGAATGCCTCGTGAAAAAGCGTTGGATTCGGAAACGCAGCCTCCTGGTTGCCCGCTAAACATAGCTGCACTGGCGTGAATAGGCCAACGCAGGGCGCTCTCTCGGCATCCAAGGCGTGTATTCCGTGCGAACGACTGGTGACACTTTGATTGCTCGACCTGGCTTGCTGCGATTTGCCAATGTTCTTTTCGTTGTTTTCGCTTTTGCTTTTGGAGGTTTTGCGCAGACCTACAAGGTGGGACAGGACGGAACCTCGAAAACACAATCTCCGCAGAACCAGCCCCAATCGTCCGAGCAATCGCTGGGATGGGGATCGAATATTCAAAATGCGCGTCTTGCCGGCGCTGCAGTGGCAGCTTTGAAGCGCGGCGATCACGAGCAGGCAGTGACCTATGCACAACGAGCGGTGCAGTCTGCCCCCAGTGATCCGCATCTGTGGTTTCTGCTCGGCTACGCGGCGCGGCTCGATTCGAAACCCGGCATCGCGGTCGATGCCTACAATCACGGCCTTCGTCTAAGCCCATCGTCCATCGAGGGGCTCTCCGGCCTGGCGCAGACTTACGGTGTGATGGGACACACCAAGCAGGCGGTGGATCTGCTGCAGAAAGTCCTTGAGACGGATCCGAGGCAGATTGACGATGCGCTGCTGCTGGGCGACTTGCAGATGCGATCCGGCGACTACGATGATGCTCGCGACACTCTAAGCAAGGCGGAGCGGTTGCAGCCCAATGCGCGCGCGGAGCTGCTGCTGGCGCTTGCGTACGAGCATACGAAACAGCTCGACCAGGCGCGGCACTACCTGGACCTGGCGAAAGCGCGCACGCCGAACAATCCCGACGTGGAACGCTCGCTTGCCGGTTATTACCGTGACACCGGTAACTACGGCGATGCGATTGCTGCACTGAAAGCGATTCGGTCGCCGCGACCCGACGTTAAGGCTGAACTGGCCTACACCTATCAGCTGGATGGTAAGCAGGAACTGGCGGCGAAGCTCTACACCGAAGTTGCCAATGCCATGCCGAAGGATTTGGGCCTGCAACTTTCTGCCGCCCAGGCTGAGGTGGCGCTCGGATCAGTCCAGCATGCCGGCGAATTCCTGGAGCGAGCCGCCGCGATTGATCCGGACCACTATCGGCTCCACGCACTTCGCGGTGAGATCGCTAGGATTGAGGAACGCAACAGCGACGCGGTCGGCGAGTATCAGGCGGCTTTAGCGCACATGCCGGCAGAACCGGCCGAGGGTCCACTCTACGGCATTCAGTTGCACATGGACCTGATGGAGCTCTATCAAGGCCTCCATCAAACGGATGCAGCTCACCAGCAGCTGGCCACCGCACAGGCAGCAATCAATGCTCTGGATGAGCGTGGCTCCGATCGCGCGCCGTTCCTGCGACTCCGCGCACTCATCAAGATGAATGGCGGTGATCTGAATGGCGCTCGCAGCGATATGAATGAGGCGCTGGCGATTAACGCGACCGATCCCAATAGCCTGCAGCTGGATGGCGATCTGCTCGTGAAGCTTGGGCATACGGAGGAAGCGATTAACGTCTACAGGAAAATCCTCGCGATGGATGCCACCAACCGGTATGCACTCATTTCGATGGGATATGCATCGCGGGCTGTGGGCCGAGACCAGGACGCCGAGAAGTACTTCCAGCGACTGGCACAGGCATATCCGACGTTGTACGTTCCGTGGCTTGCACTCGGTGATATGTATACCTCGCGTCATGAATACGTAAAGGCGGAGAGCGCTTACGGCAAAGGGTTCGCCCTGGCTCCAGGCAACGCTTTGCTGGTCGCGGGTGGAATCAACGCGGACATCGAAGCGCACAAGCTGGATGCGGCCGGCGTGTGGTTCCATCGCGTGACTAAGAATATGGAGGATGAGCCCCAGATTCTGCGTGAGAAGGAACGCTATCTGAGTTTTGAGGGCCAGTATCAGCAATCCGCCGATATAGGATCCCAGGCCATCCGGGTATTACCGAATGACAGAGATGTCGTCGTTTACCTTGGCTATGACTATCTTCATTTGAATCAATATGACAACCTGCTGAGCTTAACTTCGAAGTACGAACAGCTTTTACCTAAAGAACCGGATATTCCTTTGCTCTCCGGCTATGTGCATAAGCACAATAATCAGTTGAATGAAGCGCGAGCCGACTTCAGTGAGGCTCTCCAGCGCGATCCGGAAATTGTGACGGCTTATGTGAACCGCGGCTATGTGCTCCATGATCTGCACCAGCCTCGATTGGCCGAGGCAGATTTTGAAGCGGCCTTGAAACGGGAGCCCAGAAACAGTGAGGCGCACCTTGGAATGGCCTATACCAGCCTGGACCTGCACAAGCCAAAGATGGCGCTGCGGCAGGCGGCGCTCGCCGAAGCTGGCATGGGCGATGGGCAGGCTTTGCACCTGATTCGGGCGACCGCCTACGGACAGCAAGGCGCATTGGCAAAATCGGCGACCGAGTACCGGGCTGCCATCAAGTTCACACCCAATGATGGATCGCTGCATCTGGCTCTGGCCAACACCCTCTATACCGAGCGTCAGTACCACGAGGCTATCGATGAACTGGATATATCACAGAAGCTGATACCTGATAACGACCTCGTCTATGCCTGGCTTGCGCGGTCGTGGTCGCAATTGGGAAACCAGGCCGAGACGATGCAGTATGTACAGATCGCAGAACAACATGCAATGCTGCGGCCTGCCACCACCGGGTCTCACTCTGACGCCTCCGAGATATTTCTCCTTACCGGCGAAGCGCTCCGGCAACTGGGAGATCAGACCGCGGCGATGGATCGCTTTCGGAGGGCGTTGACTATGCCAGGCAGCGACCGCGTCGGTGTCCGCCTTGCGATAGCACAGGTGATGGCTCAGAAGGATCGTACTGACGATGCCAGCCGGCAGATCGCGTTAGCGCTCATGGAAGCTGAAGGAGGGGAAACCCCTCCGCCCTCCGGCCAGCAGATGATTGAGGCCGCCGACCTCTTTCGGCAGATGCATGATTACCAATTATCGGAGTCCTACCTCCAACGTGCCAGGGCTGCAGGCGCATCCGATAGTGCTGTGCGAGTTGGATTGGCCAATACGTATCTAGCCCTGGGAGACACAGCTCGAGCGCAGGGCGAATTGTCCGCAATCAGCAACTCCCCGGAGGATGAGCCGGATTATCAATATTTGCTCGCTGAGGCCAACGTCTACCGTCAGGAACACCAGAGTACACGGGCCTTGACGGCTTTTGCTCAGGCATCGGACGCAGCGGGCGAGGATCAAACGGCGGAACAAAATCTGCTGCAGGCCGGAGGCGATGAAGGGCTCAGGTTGAATCAGCGATTCAGTGTGCTCTCCGATGTTTCGGTCGACCCCATCTTTGAGGATACGACGGTCTACGTTCTCGATTCGAAACTGGATGCAGCCTTTCCTGTTCCTCCCACCGACACTTCCCTGCTCCCGCCGCCGCGCTCTTCACTCGAAACGCAATGGACCAGCGCCTTCCATCTCCACCAGAGTTATCTGCCCACGACCAGTGGTTTCTTCCAGGTCCGTAATGCGCGCGGCGACATCTCTGTGCCTGCGACTAACTCAGTTGTCAGCCGAAACACTACGGATTACTCGTTCAATATCGGAGTCAATCCCACGATCCATCTGGGCACTAACGTCATTACATTTAATAGCGGCGTCCAGGCTACAGCTCGCCGCGACTCACAATCACCCGTACAGCTAAACCAAAACCTCTTTCGCGTATTTACTTATATGTCGACAAGCTCGTTCTTCAACGCAGTCTCGATGGATGGCTATGTTCTTAGGGAGACGGGCCCGTTCACGGAGACCAACCTGCATTCAGAGGCTTTCTCGGCGGCTGTTGACTTCCGAGTCGGAGCCCCATGGGGTAAAACTGCCCTGATCACCGGATGGGGAGAAAACGATCAGACCTTTTCCCCTGTCGGCATCGAAGATTACTACACGTCCTCCTATATTGGGCTGGATCGCAAATTCGGCGATCACTTTGACGCCAGGGCTATTATCGAAGATTTACGTGCCTGGCGAACTGTAAGTCCGCGTTCCGGGATCGCTCAGGATCTCCATCCCGCCGGAACGATTCAGTATAGGCCCACACCAAAGTGGAGTATCCAGGCTTCAAGCGGCTATTCAGACAACCGTTCGTTCCATATCTATGACGCGGTCCAAAGCGGTGTGTCGGTGTCCTATGCAATGCCCTTCCACCGGGAATTCAAGGACGAAACGGGAGATGTTGTCCTGCAGTATCCAATCCAATTCTCTGCTGGAGTCCAACAGGAGACCTTCTTCAATTTCACAGGTGGGCAAAACCAGCAATTCAGACCTTATGTAAGCGTCACCTTGTTTTGAAAGCGGAGATCTGATGAAGATTTGTCTTGTTGCGACATTTCCACCCAGCGGACGACAACTCAATGAGTATGCCTTCCATATTGCGCGAGAGCTGCAGCGGCATCCCGATGTCGAGTTAACCGTACTCGCCGATGAGTTGACACAATATGACTTCGCAACAGATGAACACGGAAACACAATTGACACAGAACAACAGTCAGAATTGCCGGAATTCAACGTAATCCGCTGCTGGAATTTCAACAGTCTCAGCACTCCCCTTCGCCTCCTGAACACCATTCGGCGAATCAAACCGGATATCGTTTGGTTCAATCTTGTTTTTTCGAGCTTCGCAACGCCGGACAATCCTGTCGCAGCGCTGGCGGGACTGTCAACCCCGGCTTTGATACGATCAGCCGGATTCTTTACGCACATTACCTTGCATCACGTTCTGGAACACGTCGATTTTGCGGCTGCAGGGGTTCGCCAAGAGAGACTTTATCGTCTTGGCACGGATCTGGCGACGCGCGCGCTGCTCAAAGCTGACTCTGTCTCTGTTCTGCTTCCTGGCTATCAGCGTACCCTGATGTCAAAATATTCCGCCACCAATGTATTACTTGGCACTCACGGCACCTTCGCCTCGAATCCGAGCCCGCCGGACTTTACCAGGCGCGGGAATCCTGAGGTGCGCATTCTCGCCATTGGGCATTGGGGAACCTACAAGCGCCTCGAGACTCTGATGGAAGCGTTTCCTATCGTAGTCGGTCGAGTACCTGATGCAAAGTTAGTCGTCGCTGGTGCGAATCACCATACGAGAGCCGGATATTGGGAATCGATACGCGCTGCGCAGCCGGATCACCTGCCCATCGAGTTTCGAGGATATGTTCCGGAAAACGACATTCCCGATCTCTACCGAACTACGTCGGTGTTGGTCCTTCCGTACGACTCGGCCACCGGCTCCAGTGGCCCAGCTCACCAGGCGTGTGAATATGGGGTCCCAATTGTCTGCGCGGATATTCCTGACCTGCGTGAAATGTCTGCCGACGAAGATATGGCAGTGAGCTTCTATCGAACCGGCGATGCGCACGACCTGGCTGAGCAACTCGTCACGATCCTCTCCTCTTCCGAGTTGCAGCGCCGAATGGCGGAACATAACTACACGGCCGGCGTGCGAATGACGATGCGTTGCATTATTCGCAATTACCTTCGCTGGTTTGAACTGCAGAGGTGCAAAAAAGCGATCCGCAAGCAAGCGCGATATGGGGCGGCGTCCGCAACCGCAATTATCGATATAGATAACTCGACCGAGAGCGAGGTCCCCCCGGAAGATTGGCCCTCGCCTCCCCCGATGCTCACTCGTCACGATGAGGATCGGCCTGATCGTCAACCCCGGTTCCACACTGATGGCGAGGGCGAATGCATTACCGAGTTACTTGGTGAAACCGCATGGGATCTCCCTGACACGCATAGGGAGGGTCCGCCTGTCAGACTGTATCGCGCCAGCCCCACGTTCGAAGGGGAATGCTGAACTACGCCGCCGACGACCCATAGCAAACGAACATCTCTGACTCGGATTCAGAGACAGGAGCGCGACGACATGAAACCGCTGAAGACTGCAACCTGCCGACGGAGCACGTTGACGTTCACTCTGACTCTTCTAGCGGTTCTTGTGCCCTCTCTGTCTTTCCTGGGTTGTGGGGTCAACAACGGTACTCAGAAAGTCACTAGCACGCCCGTACCTACGGCCAGTATTTCTGCGAGTCCTGCGACTATAGCTTCAGGAGCTTCTGCGACCCTGACGGTGGCCGCTACCAATGCGATGCAGGTCACGGTTGCGGGGTCAGACGGGAGCACATATACGCTGCAGGCAGTCGGTGGAACCCAGGTCGTGACTCCAGCCGCAACCGTGACTTACACCGCCACTGCGACTGGTGCGGGAGGCAGTGTCACTGCGTCGGCCACGGTTACCGTAGCAGCCACGACCGAGCCAGCTCCTACAATTACGATTACCGCTAGTCCCACGGCGATTACCTTAGGAGGTTCGTCGACACTGACCGTGGCGGCCACGAACGCAACGCAGGTAACGATCGCCGGCTCTGATGGCAGCACCTATATGTTGCCAACGACCGGTGGCACTCAGTCGGTGAACCCAACGGTCACAGTGACCTATACTGCGACCGCAACAGGGAGTGGCGGCAGCAGCACGGCGCAAACGACTGTCACTGTGACGACGTCGGCTCCCCCGGCGCCAATTGTGACGATCACAGCCAATCCTACATCGATCAGTTCAGGGCAATCGTCAACGTTGACCGTGAACGCGGCAAATGCGACGCAGGTTACGATCAGCGGGTCGGACGGAAGCACAGATACTCTCCCTGCGACTGGCGGCACCGACATAGTGAATCCGACCGCAACGACAACTTATACAGCCACTGCAATGGGTGCCGCTGGAACGGCCACCGCAAACGCGGTCATCACAGTGACGCCGGCCGCAAAACCGACGACCACGATAGTTGCTAACCCCACATCAATCACATCGGGGAATTCCTCCACCCTGACGGTGACAGTCACCAATGCGACTCAGGTAACTGTGACCGGATCCGACGGCAGCACTGACACATTGCAGGCGTCTGGTGGCACAGATGTGGTGAGTCCCACTGCCACGACAACCTATACAGCGACCGCGACTGGCCCTGGGGGTACCGCCATTGCGACGGCAACCGTAACCGTTACAGCGCCGGGCAATGTCAAAGATGTCGATCACGTTATTTTTATGCTGCAGGAAAACCACACCTTCGACAACTACTTCGGAATGCTTAATCCTTACCGGCAGGCCAACGGCTACAACGTCGGAGAAGACGGGAATACCTATAACGTGGATGGGATCGACGATAAGTTAAACACAATCAGCAATCAGGATGATGAAGGGCAGACATACCCGCTGTTCAAGTTCACAACCACCTGCATCGACGACGAAACGTCGTCCTGGCTGGCAAGCTATGGCGAGGTGAATCGGTATGATTTTCTGGCTGGCCGCCCTCTGCCGATGGACGGTTTCGTCCACAATGCGGAAGGTTATGCCAAGAGCTGCCAGAGTGGTGGGGGATCGTGTTCCGGAGCCTTCACGGACACCACTGGCCAACGCTCGATGGGCTATTACGATCAGGGGTTCCTGAACTACTACTACTACATGGCTTCTCAGTTCGCTTTATCGGACCGTTGGTTTTCACCGGTTTCAAGCAAAAGCATCGACAACCGGATCGCAACCTTCACCGGAGGTACGACGCAGGGTCTGACCAAGGACCCAGGCGGCGACGACCACCTGAACACGCAGCTCGATATTCCCACCATCTTTCAGGAGTTGGATCAGGCAAACGTCTCCTGGAAGATCTATTACACGGTTACCCAGGGTTTCTGTCTCGAGGAGGATGATTGCCAGGGGGGGGCCAGTGCGGAGTATCCTGCTACAAATTTCTCGGCTTTAACCTACTCGTACCAATATTTGTACGAAAATCCGTCAGGAGCCCCATGCACCGGCGACACACGGCCTTCCAGCACCGTCGGCGACTCATCGGATTCCTTCTGTATTGACACAGGTCACATCGCCCCCTTGTCGCAATATTTTACTGACCTGAATAATGGCACGTTGCCCAGCTTTGCCTTTATCGAGGCAGGTTATGGAAATAACGATGAGCATCCTGGTTCAGGACAATCTATTCTGCTGGGACAGGCCCAGGTCGCCAATATCGTGGACTCCTTCATGTCGAGCACATCCTGGAAAGACTCGGTGTTCTTCCTCAGCTATGACGAGGGAGGTGGCCCCTACGACCATGTACCGCCGGTGCCAGGTCATTCAAACCAAAATACCGACGCATCACTGGGAAGTATTCCGGATATTTCTCAGATAAGCGTGAACGCAGACAGCTACAATCCCTGTCTGCCGCCGGGCGGAACCCCAACGCTCCATTGCGACCTGGTATCGAGCGATCCGGGCGCGAACACGGGCGATGCTGCGGCACAGCAGGGCTTTGCCGCACAGCTTGGGTTCCGTCTGCCAAACATGATAGTGTCGCCTTTCACGCGCAAGCATTATGTTTCCCACACGCCGATGGATCATACCGCCATCATCAAATTCGTCGAGAATCGCTTCATCAACAACACAACAAATCTGACGAGCAGAGACGCCGTCCAGCCGAATCTTCTGGAGTTCTTTGATTTCAACAGCATTCCGTGGTCGACACCGCCAGCGCCGCCTACCCCTGTGACGGCGCAGTCACTCGGCCACGACCCCTGTACACCCGCAAATATGGGGCCGTGAGTAATAACAGATTATATTCAGAGACTATGCAATTATCTCGTAAGGGCGCATCATATCGTTATCTTCATGCTCCAGCATGTGGCAATGGAAGACATATCGACCTGCATATCCCTCGAATTTGACCAGAATAGTTAGAACCTCGCCCGGGTAGACAACGGCTGTGTCTTTCCATCCCGCTTCGTTGGGTTGCGGCGGCCGCGGGTTCCCTGTTAGCCGTACTGCACCGGCTCGTGAGGTGGCGTCGAATCCCTGGCGCTCTACGATACGAAACTGCACGAGATGCAGATGCATCGGGTGAGCGTCGTCGGTCATATTAATGAACCGCCACTTCTCACTGGATCCAAGCGTTACCTGCTCAGTCACCGGATCGTCGTAGCCCTTCGCATTGATGCGCACTCCACGTGAACGTCCCTGTGCGTCCATTTGCTCTGTCAGCACAAAGTCTCGGATTGTGACGGCAGTACCGGGATCAAGACCAGGAAGCGCTATTGACTGGGGAATGCTGTGTGCTCGCCCGGTTATGGACAGGGGTCTGGTCACACGAAACTGCATCAGCTCCGGCAGCGGCGCGTGATGATGCATCAGGTTCCAACCCGGGTATGGGGCGGCCGCATTATTAGAAAGCGTTAGTGTTTTTCCGTTGAAAGCGGAAAAGTCGACGACTAAGTCAGCACGCTCGGCAGGTCCCAGCAACAGAGTCGTTAAGGATACAGGGCTTGGTAGAAAGCCGCCGTCGGTTCCGATCTGATGAAAGCTCACCAGCGCAGGGATATCCGTAGGGCTCTTAGCGAGGTTGAGATACAAATTGAAGAAACGTGAGTTAGAACCATTGAGCACTCGTAGCCGATAGGGTCGCGGCTCTACTGCGAGAAATGGATAAATGGCGCCATTGACGATCGGGAGATCGCCAAAGAATTCCGGCGCCCAAACACCAGGAGGCGCGATTGTCCCGTCCTCGAATGCTGGGCAGTAGACGAGCTGCCCCCGATCATCGAGTGTTCGATCCTGCAGCAGGAGCGGGATTTCGTACTCGCCCGCAGGAAGGTTCAGCCTGGTTTCCCGATCATCGCGCAGGAGGAAAAAGCCTGAAAGCCCTGCGTAAACATTGAGCCTGGTGATGCCCACAGCGTGGTCGTGGTACCAAAGCGTTGCTGCCTGCTGTTCATTGGGGTAAAAGTAGCGCGCGGATTCTCCGGGAGCAAACCACTTTTCAGGCAGTCCGTCGCTTTCTGACGGAGTTCGCGAGCCATGCAGATGGGGTACGGTCCGGACCGTCGGGATTGGAGGCATGGCACCGTGGATATGAGGGTCAACGGCGAAGAGATGGCGCCGTGGCAGGCGGTTTTCCCACTTAACTGTGATGGGTTGGCCCGCCACCACATCAAATGTTGGACCAGGATACTGCCCTTCGAATCCCCAAAACCGCGTCGGCGGCAATTGAGAATGAAAGCGCTTGCTGCTTTCGAGCATCTGCACCCGGTATTCCGCTTTGCCGCCGTGCGTGCTGTGGGGCCGCAGCCGCTTCGGAAAAGGCAGAGGGTCGATAAAGCGGTCGATTAGTGCTGGCGTGCGCGACAGGTTATTCGCAGAAGCATGAACAGAGTTCTGACTCGCCAGAATCAGCGCGGGTGTCGATGTTGCACATAGCTTAAGAAAGTCGCGCCTGGTACGAGAACCCATCTACCTGATCGTATACGTGGACATGCTGCGGGGCACGCTCCTCACCAGATGCCCTTGTCGCTGCCCGTGAGTTTATGCCCTACCGCAGCGGCGGTGGCCAACCATGGTAACAATCCGAGACGAACACTGCTTTCCAGTTGGCGCCTCCGCAATAGGCCTGTCAGCTGCGAGCCGTAGAGACGGGCGGATTGCGGCAGAATGGGAACACGCAGAAAATCGCGGGCGTAGAAGACTTTTTCGCCGCCGAAGCGCGCCGTTGTAGTCACGGACGCCGGCAAACGGAGGCCGGCTCCGCGATATTGCCCGACATAGTCGGACACGATGAGGAGATACGTCGCTGTTCCCTCCCAGATTCCAGCGGCGGTCGCGGAGCGCTGCAGGTCGTTGTAGTCGATGGCGTCCGCCTCGATCAGGCTTGCGCTGTCCACGATGTCGCAGAGGCGAAAATAAAAGTGGCGGTACATACGCTGCAGCGTGGAGATCATCAGCCGATCGGAAATTGATGGCACACGAAAGCTCAACCCTGCAACTTCGACGCGGTAAGCGCGGTGAGCGACCGAAGATGCGAGCACCAGTTGTTCGCCGGTTTGACCCAGGCGGCCCACGTGGATCTCCACCGATTCAGGCAGGCCGGAGATAACAAAGTTCCACTTGCGCGCCAGGCGATCGCCCCAGCTGCGCGGAGCCAGGCGCGCACGAAAGCGGCGCTTCATCAACTCGATGACGCTGGCGGGATCCGCATTGGTGTAGAGATCGAGATCGCTCCCGAGATCCGGCCAGTGGTCGAGCGATTTGATTACGACGGCATCGTGACCTTCCTCTTCCAGCGCAGTGCAGATCGAATGGAGAAAAGGGATGGCGTTTCGGATGCGCGCAAGCTCCGCGGCCAGCGCGTCCTCCGCCCACGACGCGCGCATTGCATCGTTCGTGGCGTGCATCCCATTTGCGAAAATTTCCATGCCGCGCACAATAACATGGTTCGAACTGGCCAGAGCGGCCAGCTCATCGAAGCCGTCTTTGCTGATGTTCAGCAATTCCGAATCGAAGACGTTGGTTCTGCCGTGCGGGCCCGGTTGCGAGAAACCGGATGAGAGCAGCAGGCGCGAGAGAAGCAGCATCGACCTCTTCGAGGGAATTGTGATGTGGGCAGTTGCCATGTGGGGCGTAGTTCCGTCCTGGGGGATTTATGGTTGAGACCGAGGCACCGTCGTTGAGGAAGCCGGCGGCGCTACAGGCTGGGCTGGCTTTGTAGGAGCAACCGGCGTGCCGTCGCGATGCAGCAACTGGATTGGCCCAGTCTGCCGGTGGCGCGTCTCTCGCTCCTGATCGAGCTTCCCTTCGGTTTCCTGATCGTTCCTTCCGGCCACAGCAACCAGCGCATTCCCTTCCCACCCGTGCTGGGTCGCAGATCCCACAGCGGTATGAGCATCGTCTGCCTGTTGCGCTTTGGAGTAGAAGAACTCGGCAGTTTCGACGTCGCCGTCATGCTCTGCAACATAGCCGGCGTTGTTCAGCGAGAAAGCGCTGTACGGATTGAGCGTATACGCCTGAATAAAATCCTGGCGGGCGGTTTTCCAGTCGTTGCGATTGATCGCAGCCACACCGCGTGAAGCCAGGAGCGCGGATTTCGCCTGATTGTTGTTCAGATCCTGCATGCGCTGTTCAAGGCGCTGGGCATTGGCCGCGGCCATCTGGCTTACCGGCTTCCCGCGCCAGGCACCGGTCAGAGTTACAACCGCAGGTTCCGTAGAACGGGCCGAGGCGGACTCGTTGTAGTAGCGCATTGCCTGGTCATAGTCGCCGGTGGCTTCACTCGCGACCCCAAGATTGTTCATCGTGAAAACATTCTGCGGATCCATTTTTAAGGCCGTTTGCAGCAAGGTCTCCGCTTCATAGCCACGGTTCTGCGACAGCAAAGTCATTGCGTCGAAGTTCATCCGGTTGATGCGCATTGGAAGGTCTTTGAGGCTGTCGAGCGCGACGCTCATGCGTTTTCCCTGCAATTCCTTCTCGTTGCTCAGGTCGACAAAGGCATTCGTCCCTTGCTCTGCTGCCAGCTTGTAGAAGCGTTGCGCGCGATCGAGCTGCCCCTGCAGCTCGGCAATGTAACCGAGGTTGTTCAGAGTAAAGGGATCGGACGGATCGTAGAGGTAGGCTTTGTAGAAGAGACCTTCGGCCTTTTCATACTGTTGCTTGCGCACGGCATCAACACCATCGCGATTGAGGCGCTGGACCGGCGTAAGCTGGCTGCCGCGAGGTATAGAAATCTTCAAAGTTTTCTGGTCCTGAGCGTGTCCCAGACCGAAACAGAGAACCACCAGCAGCGTGGGGGCGAGCCGTGTGAGTCGTTTTCTACAGATCATGCGTGTTCTTGATCCTGCCTCGACCCGGCTTTCCGCCAGGTCACTTGAAACATATGTCTTTGATGCACAAAGAGACGGCCTGTTTGCCGAGCCGACGAGGGAAATGGGAGCGGAATGGCTCAGACCGAAACAACCGAGGTACGCGCCCGATCATCCAACTATCGCTTGAATCTCAACGAGGCCAGAAAGGGCGTAATGCGGCGTTCTCTTCTTCCAGTTTTGCTGGGCGCTTTGGCGTTGACGCCATGGTTGTTTGCAAAATCGGACCCTGAACACGGACCCGGTAAGCCCCTTCCTGCGCCGAACGCAGCGACAGCGACATCGGTGGGGGAGGACGTGCCGGTGACCACGACCGAAGGCGCCAGTTTTCTACCTCCTTTACCTGCTGTGCCCGCAGGCAAGACTACAGTTGTTGGCGGAGTGATTCGCAGCATTGATCCCGTGCGGGACCAGATGACACTCGGAGTTTATGGTGGCGGAAAGCCGGTGAAGGTCCTCTTCGACGAACGCACCCAGTTTTTCCGCGATGGAGTGAAGACGCCACTGGATGATATGCGCGCCAATGACCACGCCTCGGTGGAGACTGAATTGGACGGCGATGACGTTTTCGCGGTCAGTGTGCACATGTTGTCGGCGTCGCCGGTCGGCGAGTGCGAGGGACAGGTGCTGGCTTTCGATCCTCGCGATGGCGAGGTGACCGTGCGTAATTCGCTCTCGGGGGAACCGATCCGGCTGCGCGTCGAGCCGAAAACGACCATTGCGCGGATGGGTCAGCCAGCATTCGCGTCTTCTGTCACGGGCACATCCGACCTGATGCGCGGAGCGCTGATTTCCGTGAAGTTTCAATCGGATAACCGGGGTGCAGGCATCGCCGATGCCATTTTCATCCTTGCGACACCCGGATCAGGATTTTATTTCAGCGGCAATGTTACATACCTCGACCTGCACGCGGGGCTGATGGCCTTAACAGATCCGCGTGATGAGCACAGCTACACGATTGCGTTCAACCCAGGACGGTTCCCGGCGAGTCAGGAGCTGCGCGAGGGGTCGCGTGTCAGCGTGAGTGCCAGCTTTGATGGTAAGCAGTATGTCGCCAGCAAGCTGGACGTCTATTAGCTGCCGTTTGGCGATGACTCAGCTACCATCGGGATAACCGCCGCGATGCAGCACCATTGGATAGTGTGGCAGCGTAACGGGTTTGGCCGCCAGCGCGCGCCAACCTTCCGGGTGCGGTTCCAGACCGCGGAACAGCAGTGAGTTTCCGACCGATCCATCCCCCACCATCGGCTCTAACGCCTCTCTGAGTGCGGCTACGCGGCTTCGACCGTATTTCGTCTCCCAGCCGTCTTCAATCGTTCTAACCAGGTCTGCATAACCTAGCTGGGCCTGCACACCGCGAGGCGTCAGGAGAACCTTCTTCGCGCGGATGGTGCGGGGATCATTCGCGATGCTGGCATAACCTCGCTTTGTCAGAAGTCCAAGCGCCATGGCAATGGCCTCTTTAGAGACTCCGCTGCGGGCCGGGATTTCCCGGACATCGGTTCCCTGCTCCTCGACGATACGCAGCACATTGGCGCAGATGGCCAGCGACAGGTCTGACTGATGCTCAAACTCGAGCGCAAATGCCAGGAGAACTCGCGCCAGTAGAGCCGGTAATGAAAGATCGGAGAGGTTGTCAAAGTTCGCCGCGGACTTCTGCGAACGCGGCCCCTCGCCCACCAGGCCATATTTCAGGATCGGCATGCAGTCGGGCAATTCAGCGTTAAGCTGCGTGGCGATAGCCGTTAATTCAGCCCGCAGGGAATCAAGCTCTCTGTTGCCGTACCGCTGGCGCCACCGTTCTTCGATTTCGGGTAGCAGTGCCCTCCAAATGCCCTGCGCGAGCCGGCCTTTGCTGGTTGCGCGTACGATAAGCGCCGACTGCGGTGGCTTTGGGCGGTCGTCTTCGGGGCTCGGTTCGAAATGGATGTAGCCCCAGCGACGCATTCCATCCCAATTGGTTCTGGTCCGCGCCCGGCGCTCCAGGTCACGCACGGCAATGCCGTCCTCGGGTATCCAGAACATGCAATTAAAACCCATTGCCATTGAAACCAGCCAGGGACCCCTGCCGGCACTTGAGCTCGTCCCGTGGATCGTCGTCCAATGCGGCATTCGATATTCCGTCTCATTGTCAAACTCGACGGTGAAGGCGACCAGTCCGAACGACAGAAGGGCAGGAAGCGGGAGGCGGCTGACCATCGACTGCATGATGCCACGGTCCTGGGCCAGGAGCAAAAAGCCTCGAAACGGCTCATCGAACACCGCCACAGGCCGCAAAAACAGCGACGCCGCCCGAAGGCGGCGTCACATACTGCTCGTTCCCGGATCGAATCTATAGAGTGGATTCGATCTCGAAGCCCCAGGCCTCCAGCAGCGACTCGGGAATGTACTTCGAGTTTCGGTTGCGGCGAGCCCACTCGCGCAAACGGGTGGAGCGAACATATTGATCCGGAGTGAGCTTGAATTCCTTGACAACCTGCTCAAAGGAGGTCACGGTGGGCACTACCGGTCCAATAGGCTCCGGTTTACCCCAGTTTGGATTGCCACGACGCTTTGCCATGTATGATTTGCCCTCTGCTTATTGAAAGTGACGTATCGAAAATCCGGAGGCCCGCATGGGCCTGCTCGGGAAGTCACAAACCTTTACTATTCTAGGGATTTTTTCTATGAAAATCAAGAGGATAATGCCCAATCGCGAGAGCGTACCGTAAATCTAACTATCTCGCTATCAGTTAGATGTGAAAACAAAGGAAATGGTGCATCACCACAGGGTCATCTGAGGAGACCACCGCTTCAGTCCGGTTTTTGCCTCCAACCACTGTCCAGCACCGCTCAGGTATCCTCGAAAAGTGACTGGAGGATCAGGATTTGTTCACAAGTTTTGAGCGAATTCGGCCTGCTGCTGCCTTGGCCGGCCGGGTGCTTCTGGGCGCTATCCTCCTCGCGCACGGATGGGGCAAGGTTGTCCCCCGTGGCTCCCTGTACGATTTCGCGCACCTGGTCTCCCGCATGGGACTTCCCTACTGGCTGGGCTACGTCGCCGCCTTCACTGAGTTCTTCGGCGGCATGGCCCTGATCCTCGGATTGTTGACCCCGCTGGTCGCCTTGGCTGTGATCATAGAAATGACGGTGGCAATCCTGAAAGTGCACCTCAGACACGGACTCACAGGACCCATGGGGTACGAGTTTCCGCTGAGTGTGCTCGCGCTGGCTTTGTTCCTCCTGGCCGATGGCCCAGGATATCTGGCAATCGATCAGGCGCTTTCTCGCGGGCGGTAAACCGAGACTCAGCCCGCCGGACTGTCGAACAACTCTTTGGCGGTCACGACAGTGCCCCGCTGGAGAAAGAACTTGTCAACGAGCAGCGAGTGCACCTCTCGATCCCGGTCGGCACAGCAGTCTTTTATAACGATGGCGCGATAGTCGGCGTCGACGGCATCGAGCAGGGTGGAAAGAACCACGCCGCTGGTCGCGATTCCGAAAAGGATCAGCGTGTCGATTTCCTTGGCACGCAGGATCATGTCCAGATCGGTGCCGGTAAAGGCGCTGATCCGATGCTTGGTGATCACGATGTCATCGCCCACCGGTGTAACCGCTGGGTGAATCCTGCCACTGTCTCCCTCAAACAACTTTTGGCGTTCCGGCGACGTGCGGATCGACCCGAAGAGCGCGTTGCGAGCGCTGACTTCCGGCAAGCCAGGACGAAACCCCACCTGAATGTGGATCACCGTCATTCCCTGATCACGGCAGCTCCTCAGGACCTCCGCCGCGCGCGAAGTAAAGCCGGCTGGGGCCTCGACGTAGATCGATACGATCGCTGTCTGCATATCCATGCTGAGCACAGCAGTGCGAGCTGGGACGAGGGGGGAGTCCGGAAACATTCTGATCCTTTGTTATTTTGCTATTTGTCCATCGAGAACTGGTACTCGACAATCGTCTTCAGCTGTTCGTAGGAGACAGCCAGCATCGGCATGCCTCGTCCATCGATGAAGAGCATCGGCGTCTGATCGACATTGAGTTCCTGCCCCAGGCGCATCGAGGCATCCACAGCGCTCTTCCCTGTCGACGAGTCCGCGCATGCTGCGACTTTTTCCGGATCCGCGCCGGCAGCGGTGGCCGCATTGCGCAGGGTTTGATCGGCTCCCTGGCCGGCCAGACTCTCCTGCCCCCCAAAGACAGAACCCGCGTACTTGAAGAAGGCTTCGCTGCCTCCCTGCTCCGCGACGCACGCGCCCCAGGCGGCCGCCTTGTACGCCGAGGGATGGATCGTTACCAGCGGGAAATTCTCAAAGACAAAATGAGCCTGCGGGAAATCCTGCACCAGCCGCTCCCCGATGGACTGCGCCTCTTTGCAGTGCGGACACTGGAAATCGGCAAACTCGACCAGCTCAAACTGCTTGGCCGACGCCCCGCGCGACGGGCCGTCGGCACGCTGCTGCAGGATGCGGTAATTGTTCGCATAGGGATGTGGTCCAAAGTCCAGGACCGCGTCCTGAGCGATCAGGTGCTTGCCATCCGGAGTCACGAAAAAAGCCAGAGTCGCGATTTGCTGGGCCGTCTGCTTTTCGGCGACCAGGATCGTCACTTTGCTGACATTTGGCGCCGGGGTCTTCAGAATGCTGAAGATCTCCCAAACCCGATTGGGGTCGTAGCCCCACGAAGTCTTCAGGAATGACTCAACATCGGCTTTCGTCGGCGCCGGAGCATCGAAATTCGCTTCCGACACAGGTGGGAATTGCGGCTCTGCGGAAACAGCTGGTGCCGGTGCGGAGGGTGTCTGCTGCGGCGCTGGTGCGGAAGGCGGTTCGGATTGGGCGAAGCACAGCGGCGATGCCAGTGTGACCGCGACCGCGACGCGCAGGAGAAAGCGGAATTGCATTAGAGTCCTTTCAGAGTGAATCTTAAACCTGTACTTTAGCTGCGATCGGGAAGCGTCGGCCCATTCCAAACGCTTTGGATGTGACTTTCAGAACTAGTGCGGCTTGCTGCCGTTTGTATTCGCTGCGCTCGACCATTTTGACGACCGCGCGCACCATTTCGAGATCAAGTCCGCGCTCAGCCGCAATCCTTTCTGGCGCCTCGTAGTGTTCAACGTAGGCTTCGAGGATCGGATCCAGCACTTCATAGGGCGGCAACGAGTCGGTGTCTTTCTGGCCCGGCCTCAGCTCCGCGGAGGGCGGCTTCTCAAGTATGGCTTTTGGAATCACTTCCCTGTCCCGGTTCAGAGCCTTGCACAAGTCATAGACGCGCGTCTTGAACACATCGCCGATCACGGCGAGTGCGCCCACCATATCCCCGTAGAGCGTGCAATAGCCGGTAGACATTTCACTCTTGTTGCCGGTGGTCAGGACCAGCGCATTGAACTTGTTGGAAAAGGCCATCAGCAGCGTGCCGCGGATGCGCGACTGAAGGTTCTCCTCCGTGATGTCGGCTTCGCGGCTGGCGAAAACCGGATTGAGCGCGCGATTGAACCCACCGAATATTTCGTCGATGCGAATGGTTTCATAGCGAATGCCCAGATTATTCGCGAGTTGGCGGCTGTCGTCGATCGACCCTGGCGATGAATAGGGGCTCGGCATCCCGAGGGTCGTGACATTCTCCGCTCCAAGAGCGCGGACTGCGATGGCGACCACCAGGGCCGAGTCGATTCCGCCGCTCAGCGCTACGACCGCCTTCGTAAATCCACACTTGCGGACGTAATCTCGCGTACCCAGAGTCAGCGCTTCCAGCATGGCCTCGTCTTCATCGCCGCATTGTTCGCGCATATCGCCGGTCAGGGTATCGAGGTCTGCGAAGATCAGGTCCTCTTCAAAGCTCTTCCCCTGCGCGATGACCTTGCCATTCGGATCGATCACCATGCTTGAGCCGTCGAAGACCAGGCTGTCGTCGCCGCCCACCTGGTTCACCATCACTACCGGAGCGTGGTGCCGTAGGGCGATGGCCGCCAGCATCTCCCTGCGCAACGCGCGTTTACCGTGCCACCAGGGCGATGCGGAAATATTCAGGATCAGTGACGCCCCCTGCTTCATCAGCTCTTCCACAGGATCAACGGTGTAGAGCCGGTTTTCCCAGAAGCTCTTATCGTTCCACGCGTCTTCGCAAATCGTGAGTGCCACGGGCTGGGCATCGAGATGGCAAATGCGCTGGCGTGCCGCAGGCGCGAAGTAGCGCTGCTCATCGAAAACATCGTAATAAGGCAGCAGCATTTTCGACTGTACGAATTCGACGTGTCCGTTGCGCACCAGTGCGGCGGAGTTCATGACGTGCTTGCCTGCCCCATGCTCGGCCGCTGTGACATAACCGGCGATGACAGCAATGCGGTCCTTCGCCGTGGCACGCGCAATTTCACATAGAGCCTCTCCGCAACGCGCGACAAATGCGGGCTTTTCCAGCAGATCGGCAGGCGGGTACCCACAGATGGCCAATTCCGGGAAAAGCACCAGGTCCGCGCCGCCCTGCTGTGCCCGGCGGGTAAAATCGAGGATCTTTGCGGTATTGCCGCTGAAATCGCCGACAGTGGGGTTAATCTGTGCCAGCGCGAGCTTCACCCTCTTAGTGTAGCAACGGCGCCTGGCGAGAAGTAAGACGGGAGCTGAGGCGGCTGTCAACCTAGACGTCGGGCAACACCAGCATGTCCAGTTCCAGGAACTGCCGCAGGATGGGATCGTCGGTCCCCTTCATCTCGTCCACAGTGCCGAAAAACTCCGCGCGACCCTGGTGCAGGAAAAGAACTCGATCCGCCAGCCGCTCCGCAAAGCGCATATCGTGTGTGACCACGATGCTGGTGAGGTGCAATTGCTTCTTGAGCTTCTGAATCAGATCGCCGAGCAGCCGCGCGATCAGCGGATCCACCATGGTCGTGGGTTCGTCATAGAGAATCGCCTCCGGCTCCGCGGAAAGGGCCCGCGCAATCGCCACCGAACGCTTCATTCCGGTGGACAGATCGGAGGGCAGCAAATCGCTCATTTCCGCGACCCCCACCATCTCCAAAAGCCCTCGGACAATCTGCTGAATCTGGTCTTCGGAAAGGCCACGGCCCTCGCGCAGGGGAAATGCGACATTTTCCCCGACAGTCAGAGAATCGAAGAGCGCGCCGTTTTGAAAAACCATCGTGACCTTGCGGCGCACAGTCTGCATCTGCTCTTCGTTAAAGTCAGTGATGTCCTCGCCGGCGACTCGGATGCGTCCGGAATCGGGCTTGAGAAACCCCATGATGTTCTGCAGTGAAACAGATTTGCCCACGCCTGAGCGGCCGAGAATGCAAAGAGTTTCCCCGGGCAGAACATAAAAGTTGATGTCCTTCAGGACATGAAGATCGCCAAAGGATTTGGAGACATTCTCAAAGGCGATATACGGCTGCCGATCAGGATGACCGTCCGCCTCAGCTTTTACCTCGATAGGAACGTCAGGGGGAATGCCCACTCGGTTCGGTGTCCTCGCCTGTCACTCAGCTTATTGGATGACGGCCTTTTGCTCCAGTGGCTGCCTGGAGTCCGTCATAATCCGCCGGTGTGTTTACGTTACGGAACCAGTCTGCGAGGGACAAATGCAGGGGCCACGCCGCGGGCCCTGAAGCCGCGACCGACTCCACGTCGAACTCGTCGAGCGGCTCCCGCAGATCGCGGGCAGCTTCACGAATCGCCGCCATAACTTTAAAATCCCCTGCCGCCATCGACCGCCGCAGTCCAGTCAACAGGCGGCTGCTGTAGACCGCGCACAGGGGTTGGGCACGGGCGGCATAGTGAGGGATAGTCGCGACCGCCCGGCTCCTCTCGCCCCGCTCCATCAGCCAGCGCAGAAACTCAGCAGGCAGTCCCGGCAAATCCACGGGGACAAATAGATTCAGCGCCGAATCTGAGACGGCCAATGCCGCTTCCATGCCCGCTAGTGGTCCGGCTTGTCTGAAGTTGTCGGGAATGATCTGGGTATAGCGAGCCAGATCGGAACGCGAGCCGCAGATGCACGGTTCGAGATTGAGCCCTCGCAACAGAAAAATCATGTGTTCAATCAGCGGGCGGCCGTCGATCAGGAGCAGCGTCTTGTCCCGGCCCATCCGGGTGCTTTGCCCACCAGCCAGAATGAAGGCATTCACGGGTTATTTCCGCGGTAGGGCGCGCTCGATCATCTGCACGCCTGTATTGGGATCCGCCACCTCGACGATCAGCTTACCGTACCGTTCGTGGTTCAGTTCAATCACGATCGTGTTATCAGGATTGTGGACATCCCAGAAGACGCACTCGCCGTGCTGATAGAAAGTTCCGGCCCAAAGAACGCCAGGAATGTCGGTTCCGATCAGCTTGAAACCGTGCCACCAGCCGCGCGCAATTTCCGGATCAGCCCGAACCCCCGCGATGTGCTCCAAAGGGATCTCGAGCGTGCTCCTCAGCGACCAGAACTTGTCGGCTCCAAGGACATGGAGCACCAGCTTGCCTTCTGCGATGGAAAGATCGACCACGTTTCACCTCAGTTCCGACCCGCTCATTCTAAATGGCCATTCCTGACGTCTCCGCGCGCGCACCAAATACAGCACGCTGCCGATGAGGGCGATTGCGAGGGCGTAAAGGACATAGCGATTCGCCTGCGGACGTGAAAAGAGGATGAACAGGAACCCAGCGAGTGCCAACAGCGGTGGAAGCGGATAGAGCCACATGCGAAAGGGCCGCGGAAGGTCGGGCTGACGCACACGAAGGACGATCACACCGATTTGCTGGAGCAGGTATTGCAGCACAATTCGGATCACTACCAGCGCGGCGATGACCTGCGCAAGCCGAAGAAAGCAAAACACGGCTGCCACTGCGCCGAGCGCGAGCAGCGAAAAGTCAGGAAAGTTGCGCTTCGGGTGCAGATGGGCGAAGACCCGGAAATAATTGCCGTCAAGCGCAGCGGCGTAGGGCACGCGCGAGTAACCCATCAGCAACGCAAAGACCGACGAGAATGCAGTCCACATGATGAGGCACGCGATGGCAACGGCCCAGGCCGGTCCCAGCGTCCGCGCCACCATTTCAGCTACCACGGTGCGCCCCAGATCCTGCATGCTTTGCGCCGGGATCACTCCCAGCACGCTGACGTTCATGGCGATGTAGAGCACGGCGACCACGGCAATCGAAGCCAACACGGCGCGCGGAATAATGCGGCCGGGGTCGCGTATTTCACCGCCGAGGAAGCAGACGTTGTAGTAGCCCCAGTAGTCGTAGGTGGCAATCAGCGTTGCTGACCCCAGGCCCGCGAAAAAGGGCGGCGAGAAGCTCAATGCGTGCGGTGGCATTCGTAACAGCGCGATGTGGAAATGTGTGAACCCGGCTGTTAACACAATGGCCATGGCCGCCATCACTCCTGCAAACAGCACCCAGGCAGTGCGCAGAATAGCGCGGATGTCGCGGTAGAGCAGCCCGACGATTACGGCGCAGGCGCATGCGGCAAGGACACTGGTCCAGTGCGGCCCGTTCGGCCACACTGCGAAGATCGGACGTCCCAGCCCCGGCAACATGAACGACGCGAACTCGGCGAACCCAATGCAGCCAGAGGCAATCGAGAGCGGTGCGCTGAACCCCAACTGAAAGATGTAGAGGAAAGAAACGAAGCGACCGGCGCCTTCGCGTCCATAGATCTCCCGCAAGAACGCATATGAACCTCCCGCTTCCGGCATGGCCGCGCCTAGCTCCGCCCACACCAGCCCATCGCAAGCCGCGATCAGCGCGCCGAGCAACCAGCCCAATAGCGCCTGCGAGCCACCCATCGCCACCACAATCAGCGGCAGAGTGATGAATGGCCCTACGCCGATCATGTACATCATGTTTAGGCTCACCGCGCTCGCCAGTCCGATGCGGCGCTCAAGGTGCGGGCTCCCCGGCGCGGTGCCCGACGCAGCAGCGGGCAGGTTTGGACGATCCGGCACAATGGGCTCAGAAGGCATGTTCTGCCTTTGTATCAAATCGCGTCACGATTACACTGACAGTTCGGATCTCATGCACTCTACCGTCCGTATTTCCCGACACACCTTCTGCACCGCCTGCGCGTTCGCCATCGTCTGCGCGTTCAGTCTCGTGGGCTCTGCACAGGAAGTCCCCTGGCGCGCCCAGATCGCCGCCTCGCCCGATGCGCAGGTCCTGCCTGAGGATCGGGGCGCCGCCGGCCTCGCGCAGACGCTCCGTAAACTCGACACCTGGGGTAGCCTCATGTTCATCGTGGCCCACCCCGACGACGAAGATGGCGGGATGCTCGCTTATGAGTCTCGGGGCCTGGGCGAACGCACCGCGATCCTGACGCTCACCCGCGGCGAAGGCGGACAGAATGCCATGTCCGGCGAGAGTTACGATGCGCTGGGCCTGATCCGCACCAACGAACTGCTGCTGGCAGACCAGTATTCCGGCTCTGAACAATATTTCGCTACCGTTGCCGACTACGGCTTTTCCAAAACTATTGATGAAGCCCACAAGCAGTGGGGACACGAGCGCGTGCTCTGTGACGTGGTGCGCGCAGTACGCATGTACCACCCACTGGTCACGGCTTCGACGTTCACCGGAAATATCACCGACGGGCACGGACATCATCAGGTCTCCGGAGAATTGAATCAGGAGGCGTTCACCGCGGCGGGCGATCCAACGGTTTGCAAGGATCAGATCGCCGCTGGCCTTCGACCCTGGTCGCCGCTCAAGGTTTACGCTCGCGTGCCCTTCTTCCCGGCCAGCAATAAGGGCATCTTCGACTACGCCACAAACAAATGGTCGCCACTGCGCTTTTACGATTACGTGGCGAAGCAGTGGAGCGACAGCTTCCCCACCGCCACGCTTGAGATTCCCGAAGGAACCTGGGACCCGATTCTCGGCGAATCGTACATTCAGATCGCGCGTGCGGGATGGAGCCAGCAGAAATCGCAGAATGGCGGGGGCACGCAGCCGCTGTCCGGACCCTTCAGCGTTGCTTACCATCGGTACGGATCGTCGGTGAAGACCACCGACAGGGAAAACTCCTTCTTCGACGGCATCGATACTTCCCTTCCCGGCATGGCGTCGCTGGCACATTCGGGAAATACTGCGCCCCTGGTCGCCGCTCTCAACGATCTTCATCATCACGTTGCTACCGCTCTCTATAACGACCTGCCGGCTCACCCGGAGAGAATTGCCCCGGAGCTCGCCACCGGGTACAAAGTGACGCAGCAGCTGATCGAGTGGGTCAACGGCAGCGGGCTGAGTGCCGACGACAAGGCGAATATCGACTACGAGCTGAACATCAAACTGGCGCAGTTCAACACTGCCCTCGCGGAAGCGCTGGGTCTCGAAGTCAATGCGCTGATCATGCCGCACACCGCCTCTGGTGCTAACCCTACGCCGCCGTTGAATCCGGATGAGACGCCGACGACCGTGACTCCGGGCTCGGAAATCGATGTGCGCGTCCACGTCACCGCAGCGCCGTACTGGGGACCATCACAGGAGGGCCTGCAATTGGCGCGTACGTGGCTCGATCAGCCCGACGGCAGCAAATGGGAGATCACCCGTATCGGCGCACCGGGCCTCGACGCCGTCAACAGTAATGCGGGGGATGCGATCTTCCGCGTTTACGTCCCGCGCAATGCGGCGGTTACCCGCCCTTATTTCACTCGCCCAAACACCGAGCAGCCCTATTACGACATCAGCGATCCGCGCTGGCTGACTCTCCCTTTAGCGCCCTACCCGCTGGCGGGCTGGGCGGAGTTTCATTACATGGGCGTTCCCATCCGCCTCGGCCAGGTGGTACAAACCGTTCATCGCGTCCATGGAATTGGCGGGGTTTATCAGCCATTGGCGGTTGTGCCTCAGCTGTCTGTCAACTTACCCGCATCCGCTGCAGTGGTGCCGCTTGGTACCGCGAGCATCCCCTTCTCGGCTGCAGTGAGTAACCAACAAAAAGACGGTGCGGATGGTACGTTGCACCTCAACCTCCCGCCAGGATGGACTTCGGACCCGGCCGAAGCGTCCTTCCATCTGGCGGCGGACACGAGCCAGGAGATTCGCTTTACTCTTCATCCAGGCCAGCTCACGGGGCAGAGCTACGACATCAGCGCCGTGGCTCAGACCGGAAATGTGCGCTTCACAGAGGGCTTCACCACCGTCGGCTACCCAGGCCTGCGTCCTTATTATCTGTACCGGCCCGCAACCTGTCGTCTGCGCGGTGTGGACGTCAAGGTACCCCCAGGATTGAAGGTTGGCTACATCATGGGCACGGGGGACGACGTTCCGGAGGCCCTCAGAGAAATAAACGTCCAAACGCATTTGCTGACACCTGCAGACCTGGCCCAGGCTGATCTCTCGGCATACGACGCGATCATCGTTGGCATCCGAGCCTATTCGGCCCACCCGGAACTCACCGCCGCCACACAACGGCTGTTCGCCTATGTCAAGAATGGCGGCACACTGCTGGTTCAATATCAGAGCGTCCAGTTCCCCGCCCCCTACCCGCTGACCCTGGGACGCAATCCGGAAAAGGTAGTCGATGAGCACGCGCCGGTGACGTTACTCGATCCCAAGAGCAATGTCTTCAATTTCCCCAACCACATCACTTCTGCCGACTTCGATGGCTGGGTAGAGGAGCGCGGTCACTCGTTCCTTGAATCCTGGTCTTCCCAGTACACCCCGCTCTCCGAGGTTCATGACGAAGGCCAGGATCCACAAAAGGGTGGCCTGCTCGAAGCCCATGATGGGAAGGGTACCTATTTCTATATGGCTTATGCGGCCTATAGGCAGCTTCCGGAAGGGATACCTGGAGCGTACCGCCTCCTTGCGAATCTCATCTCTGCGGGAAAAGCTCCGGCCACGCGGTAAAGCGTCGACGGGCGTTTGTCCGCGCGGCGTCATTCTCCTGTCACTCGGGTACAAAGCGCACCCTGTCATTCCGGCTCACGACCCTCGTAAGCTGTTGACCCTTCACTGACTTCCCCACGTGTATAGCGGGTGCTTTTCCCCGAACATTTACCGCAAATTCTCTGGATGTTCACACTTGCCTGCGACCATGCGCAGTGGGTAGCTGTGGGTTTGTCCGCAAAATGAGCGCCCCACGCGCTGCGTTTTCCATAACCCTCAGGAACCCAGGTAATTCCCCTCATCCGCTTCATCTTTCGCACGTATTTCAACTTTGAGAGGCTGAATGAAGAACACATTGAAGGCGCTTGCCACCCTGGCGCTTACCGTGGCAGTGGCCACCGGTTTTGCGCAGTCTACGGCCAGCTCCCCCAGTACTCCGAAAAAGGTTCACCGGAAACCTGTGGCGCCCAAAGGACCCTCCGTCCAGTCGCAGATTGAGGAATTGCGGCAGCAGCAACAGGCGGACCATGGCCAGATCGACTCGCTGAAGCAGCAGCTCTCCGATCGCGATGCCCAACTTCAGGCTGCGCAGCAGGCAGCGCAGCAGGCGCAGGCGGCAGCCCAGGCCGCACAGCAGGCTGCCAGCGCGGAGCAGCAGACCCTGTCTGCGAATACCGATGCGGTTTCCAGCCTGCAAAGTTCAGTTACCGACCTGAAGGCAAACAGTGTTTCCCTGGCGGGCACCATCCAGGAACAGCAAACCGCGGTCAGGAAGGCGATCGAAAGCCCGGAGGCAGTTCACTACAAGGGCATCACCATTTCGCCTGCAGGCAGCTTCATTGAAGCCGCGACCGTCTATCGCAACGCAGCCACCGGCGGCGGCATTAACACTGCGTTCACCGGTATTCCGCTCGAGCACTCCGGCGCCGCGCAAACGAGCGAATTCTTCGGTTCCGGCCGTCAGTCCCGCATCGCGATCAAGGCCGACGGGAAGCTGAGCAACGTCGATATGACCGCCTACTACGAAATGGACTGGCTCGGCGCCGGTACGACTTCGAATAACAACCAGTCGAATAGCTACCTGATTCGCCAACGGCAAATCTGGGCGCGCGCCGCCTTCACCAGCGGCTGGAACATCAGCGGCGGCCAGATGTGGTCGCTCACCACCGAAACCACCAAGGGTCTGGATAACGGAACAGAAATCCTGCCTGGCACCATCGATCCCCAGTACACCGCCGGTTTCGTTTGGAACCGCCAGTACGGCTTCCGTGTCGCCAGGGACTGGGGCAACAAAGTCTGGCTCGGCTTCTCCGCCGAAAACGACCAGGCTCTCCCCGGTGGCAGCGGCGCTGGCAACCAGTTCCTGGGGTCCGCCGGCACCGGTGGCGGCCTCTACAACCTCAACGCAAACTATTCCTTCAACGAAGCCCCGGAGATCGTTGCGAAGATGGCCTTCGAGCCCGGCTGGGGTCACTGGGAAGTCTTTGGCGTCGGCCGCTTCTTCCGTAACCGCATCTATCCTAACGCCACTGCTACTCCGGCCAGCTCTGCAGGAGCCTATAACAACGAGGTTACCGGCGGCGGCCTTGGTGCCGGATTCCGCGTTCCCATGGCCAAAAAGACCATTACCCTCGGCTTGAAGGGTCTCTACGGCGACGGCACCGGCCGCATGGGCGACGCGACCATCGCGGATCTCACCTTCAGGTCGGACGGAACCATGGCTTTGCTGCACACCACCTCAGCCCTGGGCACCCTCGAACTCAATCCAGCTAAGCGCCTGAACATTTACCTGAACTATGGCGGCGACTACGTCGGCCGCGACATTCAGGATGGCGGTAAGTCCGGCTACGGGCTGTATACCGCTAATATGTCCGGCTGCAACACGGAGGGTGTAGCGACCGGTGGTTCGTACTCACCCCCGGGCACCGGCACATGCTCCGGCAACAACAAGGATGTCCAGGAGGCCACTTCTGGCTTCTGGTACAACTTCTACAACGGTCCCAAAGGCCGTTTCCGCATGGGCATCCAGTACAGCTACATCGTGCGCAACCTATGGTCCGGGGCCGGTGGCACTGCCAACCCCAGCGGCAACGCTGAGGGCACCGATAACATCTTCGAGACCTCAATGCGCTACTACGTTCCGTAGCCGCGATCCAGCACAAAGGACCCGCCTCGGCGGGTCCTTTGTGTTTGTTACACGAACGGTTCGGATCAGCCGACGGGCTGCTCCTCTTCCACCACCGGGCCATGCGTCGCCGCTGTGGGCGTCGGTTTCATCTCTGGCGCGGGAGCGTCCCCAATCCTCTCGCTGAAGCTGCATTCAATCGCGTTCTGCGGCTCTTCAGCCTTTTGCCCCTTGCGCGGACGGCGTCGCGGCATCATCTCCTTGTTGTTGGGGCATATGAGATAAAGGCCGGATTCGATGACCCGCTCCACCACGTAAGGCGACCCGCACTGGGAACAAGCCTGCGCCACCGGTTTCAGATTTGAGGTAAAGTCGCACTTCGGATACCGCGTGCAGCCCCAGAAGACGTTTCCGGTCCGGGCCTTGCGTTCCGCAATGTCCCCTTCGCCGCACTTCGGGCATTTCAGCCCCTCAATCAGGTTTTGCTTGACGTACTTGCATTTCGGGTAGCCCGAGCAGGAGACGAACTCCCCATAGGTTCCGGAGCGCAGCACCAGTTGCTTGCCGCATTTCGGGCACTTTTCGTCCAGCGGTATCGCCGGTTTCTGCTGCTGCTTCTGACTCAGGCGCCGCACCGTCTTACATGGAGGATCGGCGTTGTAATCCGGGCATGCCATATACGCCCCAAACGGACCCCGGCGCAGCACCATGACCTTGCCGCAGTTCTCGCAGTATTCCTCGGCGGGTACATTCTGCCCGTCGCCGTTCTGTAGATCGGGTTTGGCCTCGTAATGCTCTTTCGTGAAGCCGCAGCTCACCTGCTCTACCGTCACCTTGCGCCCGGTGCCTACGGCGTTATCGAGCGCCGCCTTCAGTTCGGCCTTGTCCTTTACCTCAAGAGTGGTCGACTCCTCATTCTCGGTGGTCTTGACCAGCATCGGGTACTTGAGCTTCGCTTCAACCTTGGTGAGGACCTTTTTGGGCTCCTTCTTCCATCCAGCTGCAGGTACCGGCACTGGTTTCTCTTTTGCGTACGCGCTACATGCGTAGAAGGAGCCAAACTTGCCCCACTTGAGAATCAGCGGCGAGCCACACAGATCGCACTTCTCGTCGGTCGGCTTCTCCATCCGCTTGATGTTCTGCATGTGCTTCTCGGCATGCTTCAACTCTTCCTCGAAATGTCCGTAGAAGCCTTTCAGCAGGGTTGTCCACTTCTCTTTGCCTTCTTCGATTTCGTCCAGTTCCTCTTCGAGTTTCGCCGTGTATTGCGGATCGAAGATATAGGGGAAATTCTCCACCAGCAGGTTTGTCACCACCGTACCGATCTCCGTTGGGAAGAACCGGCCGCCTCGCCCTGTCGGAGGCATCTTCGTCACGTATTCCCGATCCTGGATCGTGGTGATGATCGAGGCGTAGGTCGATGGCCGGCCGATCCCCCGCTCCTCCAGCTCCTTCACCAGAGAAGCTTCGTTGTAGCGCGCCGGCGGCTCTGTGAACTTCTGGATGCCATGCACAGCCGAAGGCCGCGACGTAACGTCGATCTGCGGCTCCTCGAATGCAGGAATCTCCTCGATCTTGTCGCCCGAT
Organism: Acidobacteriaceae bacterium; assembly: GCA_036490815.1. Classification (GTDB taxonomy): domain Bacteria; phylum Acidobacteriota; class Terriglobia; order Terriglobales; family Acidobacteriaceae; genus Palsa-343. The sequence goes on along the minus strand of DASXDF010000015.1, from coordinate 254,005 downwards.
CCCGCCTCTTCATTCCTGGCCTGGATCTTGGCGACCTCAATGTCATATTTCTTCCGGGCATGTGCGATCTTCGCCGCACGGTCCTGCGCCGCGATCCCGGATAGATGTTCCTGCGTGGCCAGCGTCAGTCGAGCGCCGTTTGGAATCTCCGGCAGCTCCTCTTCGTCGTCCTCTTCCGTCTCATAGATCTTCAGGTAGCCGTCGAATTTCAGAATCGATCCGGTGACGCGGAAGTTATAGGTCTTCTTGTTCTTCGCATCGATCTCGACCGTGGTGACGTCATAAATCGCCGGAACCATCTGCGACGCGACGAAGCGCTGCCAGATCAGTTTGTACAGCCGGTATTGCTCATCGCTCAGATAACGCCGAACCTTGTTCGGATGCAGTCCCGGATCCGTCGGCCGGATCGCTTCGTGCGCATCCTGCGCGTCCTTCTTCGAACGATAGGCGTTCGGCTGAGGAGGCATATATTGATTCCCGATTTTCTTGCCGATGTACTCCCGCACCGCAGCGATGGCGTCCGGCGCAATGCGCGTGGAATCGGTACGCATGTAGGTAATCAACCCGGCCGAGCCGTCCGGTCCCAGATCCACACCTTCATACAGGCGCTGGGCGACACCCATGGTGCGCTTGACGCTGAAACCGAGCCGCGCCGCTGCCTGCTGCTGCAGAGTGCTGGTGATGAACGGTGGATAGGGGTTGCTTCTCCTCTCCTTCCGGTCGACCGACGCGACGCTCCATTCCGCCTTCGAAGTTGCGTCGATAATCTCTCGCGCGTCCTTCTCGCTACCGACGGCCGGCGCGCTCACTCCCTCCACTTTGGCGCGCTCTCCATCGATTCCAACGAAACGCGCGGTCAGCAGCACGGGTTCGCCACTCGCCTTCGAATCCTGATTCAGCGCGACAATCGCATCGATGGTCCAGTACTCAACCGGGTTGAATTCCTGAATCTGCCGCTCCCGCTCGACGATAAGCCGAACCGCCACCGTCTGGACGCGGCCGGCGGAGAGTCCGCGCCGCACCTTATCCCACAGCAAAGGTGAAATCTGATAGCCGACAATCCTGTCCAGCACCCGGCGCGTCTGCTGCGCGTCCACCAGGTTCTCATCCACGTCGCGCGCATGTTCGAACGCCGCACGCACCGCCTTCTGGGTGATCTCATTAAAGGTCACGCGGCGGATACGGCTCTTGTCTTTCACAACCGGCGTCAGCTGCATTGACAGATGCGCGGCAATCGCTTCGCCTTCGCGATCGGGGTCAGGCGCCAGAAACACGGCGTCCGCTTTCTGCGCCATTTTTTTCAGCTTGGCGACAATCTTCTCCTTGTCGGGCGACACGATCAGCGTCGGCTCGAACGTTCTGTGCGCTAGCTCCACACCGATGTCCCGCTTCGGCAAGTCCATGATGTGACCGAAGGAGGCTTCCACCTCGAAATCCTTGCCGAGGTATTTGTTAATCGTCTTCGCCTTGGCGGGCGATTCGACGATGACCAGGGATTTACTCATCTTTTCCTTTTTAGACTGCGGCCCTGCCGCGTTTATCGCGGCGAGTCTGTCACACAACTCTTTCTGGCCGCTTCCTTCCGGAAGCTACCACGTCCTGCCGCTTCGAATCTACAGGTCCAGGATCGACCGCGCATCCGATCATGCCACTGAACGCCCGAAGTTCTTCAGAAACTCCTGACGTAATTCTTACCAGGAAGTTGTCGTATGCGTCCCGCAAGCTCCAGCTCAAACAGAGCTGTGAAAACCTCCGAAGAGCTCAGTTCAGGTTCCAGCTTCTCGAGGATTTCATCCATCTGCAGTGCTTCATCCTGCCGAAGCACGCCGAGCACGCTCGCCTCCGATGGCGGCAGCGGTGATTCCTCGAATAACGATGCCTCAGAGGCCCCCCTGGATGCAAATCCCTCGCTCTGCTCCAGCTCTAACCTTATTTGTGTGGGGAGCTCTTCCCATACGTCTTCCCAGCCGCTTGTGAGCTTTGCACCTTGTTTTATCAATAAGTTAGGCCCCCAGGCATTTTTCGTGGTCACGTTGCCCGGAACGGCGAAGACCTCGCGATTCTGTTCCAGCGCACAGCGGGCTGTGACACGAGTTCCGGAGTACTCCGCCGCCTCGCTGACCAGAACACCAATGCTCATTCCGCTTAAAATCCGGTTCCTCCGTGGGAAGTTTTGCGGTGCCGGAAAGCTCCCCAGCGGCAGCTCGGAGAGAATGACTCCTCCGCCCGAAACAATCTGTTCGGCCAGCGATCTGTTCTCCTTCGGATAGATCACGTCCACCCCGGTCCCCCACACGGCGATCGTAGGCCGCTTCGCCGCAATCGCGCCCTTGTGGGCTGCTGTGTCGACACCACGCGCCATGCCGCTCAGGATAATCAGCCCGCGCAGTGCCAGATCACGGGATAGCATTTCAGCCATGCCGGTTCCGTATGGAGTTGGGTGGCGCGTTCCCACGACGGCGATCGCCGGCTTTGATAACAGTCCAGCATCGCCGCGCACCCATAGGAGTGCAGGCGGATCGTAAATCTCACGCAGCCGAATTGGGTAGGCCTCGTCGTGCCAGGTCAGGATCGTCGCAGCCGTGCTCGCTAGCTTTTCCAGTTCCTGATCCGCCATGTGACCGGATTCGCCTGAGTTGATGAATTGTGCGGCCTGCGCCGGCAGTTCCAGCGATTCCAGTTCGGTCAACGACAGATGCAGCACCCGGGCCGCGCACCCGCATCGCTCGACGGCTTTGAGGAGACGTCGCGGACCAACGCCCGGCGTCAGAGCCAGCGCGAGCCAGGCGTGTCGCTCCTCAAACGAAGTGATCCTGGGTTGCTCCGCCAGGGGTGCGGATACACTCATGGCAACCTCTGCGCATCTCTCGGCGGCAGCAACTGTTCAGGACGCATTGCCTGGAGACTAGACGCCGGTTTCTTCATGGGTCAAGAGAAACAGACCTCTCCATGGTTACCAAAGCCACATTGTTACACTGGCAAGTGCCCCGCCACCCTCTCGATCTCCTCCGCGTCTCAGCCATTCATTTCCTCAATCCCGCGCCCCTGATGTGGAGTTTTGAGCACGAGCGCGACCGCTCGCGGCTGAGAGAGCGCTATATCCTGTCGTCGGACACACCCGCAGAATGTGCTGTGAAACTCGCGTCAGGCGCTGCCGACATCGGACTCGTGCCTGTCTCCGCTCTCGCGTTCACGCCGTCGCTGGCGATCATTCCAGGCTGCACTATCGCCTCGCGCGATCACGTGCGTTCCATCCTTCTGATTGTCCGCCATCCGGATGGAATCGATGGTGTCGGCCGCGTGGCCCTCGACAGCTCTTCGCGTACTTCCGCCACCTATACGCGCATACTCTTTGCGCGTTTCTGGCAGATTGAACCCGCCTTCGTCGAGCATGCACCCGATCTCGACGCGATGTTGCAGGCGGCCGATGCCGCGCTCCTGATTGGCGACGCTGCCCTCTTCGCTCTGGAAGACCGTGAGCCTCGCGAGCGCCGCACCGGCGAAAAGCTTCTCTACCTCGACCTCGCGCACGAGTGGCAAAAGCTCACTGGGACCGTCTGGGTTTCAGCCTTCTGGGCCGTCCGTCCGGAAGCCCTTGCTGCCTCCGCAATCTCTTCGGCGCAAATCGTGGAGGACTTCCAGCATTCTCGCGACGAAGGGCTGGCCCATATCGATTCGCTTGCTGAGGAATGGTCGGTGCGGACTGCCCTGCCACGCCAGACGATCTATACCTATCTCTCGGACAACATCTGGTACCTGCTCGATGATCCTTGTCTCGCCGGACTCGACCTGTTCTATCGCTATGGAGTGGAGTGCGGGGCTCTGCCAATAGCCCCGGCGTTGCACTTTCTCTGAAATTCTGCGACCTGCGAGTGACTCCCGCCGCCACTCCCGCGTCTTATCGTGCGTGTACCTGGCCCCGCAAACAGCAGCTCGCCATGGCCGTCATCGCCTGATCGCCGGCTGGGTTCTTCATTTCGGGCTTGCTGGCGTCTTTGTGGTGGCCTTCCTCGACGCTGCACCCATCCCGTTGCCAATACCTGGCAGCACCGACATTCTGATCCTTGTTCTTGGCGCGCATGGCGAAAATCCGTGGTTCCTGGCGCCGGCAGCCATTGCCGGTGGCCTCATCGGCGCCTTGTTTACTTGGACCGCCGGAAAGAAAGGCGGCGAAGCCATGCTCGATCGCTATGTTCCGCTGCGCTTCCGCTCCCGTATGAAGCAATGGGTGAAGCGACACGGAGTTCTCAGCGTCTGCCTGGCCGCGCTTCTGCCACCGCCCATCCCTCTCCTTCCTTTTCTGCTTGCCGCGGGAGCGCTCGGCATAACACGCAAACAACTCCTCATCGCACTCGGCATCGGGCGCACGGTTCGTTATGGCGGCGAGGCGGCTCTGGCGATGATCTACGGTCGGCCCATCCTGAGCTGGTTCAATCGCTATCTGGCGGGATGGTCGTCGATCATCCTCTACACCTTCCTTGGGTTGCTCCTCGCTGCAATCATCTTTGGTATCTGGAAATACCGCCGCGATCAGCAGTCGGCTGCTTCTCCGCGCGGTACGGCCAAAGCGCACGCCGCCAGCTAGTCCACTCTTACGCGATATTCTGTTGTCGTGCCTGCCATTTCTTTCCTCGAATGCTCCCGCTGCCATCAACACGTCTCCCCTGACCCGCCGCAAACCGTTTGCCCCGCTTGTGGGGGATCTCTATATGTTCGCTACGATCTCGATTCGCTGAAGGATCGTGCCACGCGCCCGTCCGGCGCCGGCGACCAGTCCATGTGGCGTTATGCGAATGTCTTGCCGGCCGCCGAACCCGTGACCCTGGGAGAGGGCTGGACGCCGATGTTGCCCAGCCGGCGCTATCCCGGGCTGCTCATTAAAGAAGAGGCCGACAACCCCACCGGCAGCTTTAAGGCGCGGGGAATGTCGATGGCAGTCACCATGGCGCGTCATTATGGATTGAAGAAGCTCGCAGCGCCCTCGGCGGGCAATGCGGCCAGTGCTCTGGCTGCCTATGCGGCTGCCGCCGGAATCGAAGCCCATATCTTCATGCCGCGCGACGTCCCCATGGCAAACTACCTTGAAGGCGTCGCTTACGGCGCTCACGTCACGCTCGTCGACGGCCTCATCTCTGATTGCGGCCGTAGGGTCTCCGAAGGCGCAAAGCGCGAAGGCTGGTTCGATATCTCCACACTGAAGGAGCCGTTTCGCGTCGAGGGCAAAAAGACCATGGGCTACGAACTGGTCGAGCAGCTCGGCTGGCGCTACCCGGACGCCGTCTTCTATCCAACCGGCGGCGGCGTTGGCCTGATCGGCATGTGGAAAGCCTTCGAGGAGATGGAGCAGCTGGGTTGGGTTTCGGGAAAGCGTCCGAAGATGATTGCTGTCCAGGCGTCGGGGTGTGCGCCCGTAGCGCGTGCCTGGAAAGAAGGTGCGGCAGCGTCCACCATGTTTGAGAACGCCGCAACGTTCGCCGCCGGCCTGCGTGTGCCCAAGCCATACGGCGATTCGCTGATCCTCGACATCGTCCGTGAGTCCGGCGGCACCGTGGTCGACCTGCCTGACGAAGAGATACTGGCATCGCTGCTCGACTGGACGCGTCATGAGGGGCTGCTTCTGTGCCCCGAGGGCGCCTGCGCCACCGCCGCCTATGATCATCTGATTTCGACCGGTTTCCTGAAGTCCGAAGATCGCGTGGTGCTCTTCAATACAGGGTCGGGACTCAAATACATCGATGCCATTGCCGAAGCCATGCATCTGACGAGGCCGGGATCGAAGACCTATCCGCAGCGAACACCCGTGGGGGGAATCATCACGCCGCAATAGGGCCCGATAAGTCCGAATCACTGCTGACAGTACACTGTCAGCAGCCCTCTCCTATGCTCCTCTCGTAGTCAACTCCAAACCGAGAGGACACACCAATGACCGCCGCTGAACAAACCGTCACTTCGACAATCACCTGGTTCGAGATTCCTGCCTCCGACTTCGGGCGCGCCGTTCGCTTCTACGAAAGCATCTTCGCCTCGCCGATGCTGCACCTCGCCGATTTCCCCGGAATGGCTATCTTTCCCTACGAGCGTCCCGGCGTCTCCGGAGCGGTCGCTTACGGCGAAGGCCACCGTCCCTGCTCCGACGGCACCGTCGTCTACCTCAACTGCGATGGCCGCATCGACCAGGTGCTCAATCGGGTCGAGAAGGCCGGAGGCAGCATCGTCGAGCCGAAATACCACATCCCCAACGTCGGATGGGTCGCGCAGGTTCGTGATTCCGAGGGAAACCGCATCGGCCTGCACTCCGCCGCATAAAATGCCGGTATGCGCCGCGCCGACCGTCTCTTCCGCATTGTGCAGCTATTGCGCGGCGGCCGCCTGCAAACCGCGCGCAGCCTCGCCGAAAAGCTGCAGGTCTCGAACCGCACTATTTACCGCGATGTGCAGGACCTGCAGCTTTCCGGCATGCCCATCCTGGGCGAAGCCGGCGTGGGCTACACGCTGCGCCGCGACCTCGATATTCCGCCCCTCATGTTTGATCGCGAAGAAATCGCCGCTTTAGTGCTGGGCGCCCGCATGGTCGAAGCCTGGGGCGGCACCGAACTTACAGAAGCTGCCAACCGCGCGCTGCGCAAGATCGAAGCGGTACTCCCCGCCACCCTGCGCGAGAAAATCGACGACGTTCTGCTCTACGCACCCGGATTCAAAGCGCCGCCCGATCTGCGCCGCAAGCTCGATGCTCTCCACTCCGCCGCGCAGCAGCGTCGCGTCGTGTTGTTGGCCTACAGCCGCGAAGACGGCCAGCCCAGCGTGCGCCGGGTTCATCCATTGGCGCTTTATTTCTGGGGAGGCACCTGGACCCTTGCCGCCTGGTGCGAACTGCGCACCGACTTCCGCAGCTTTCGCGTCGACCGTGTAGACCATGCCGATTGTCTGGAGGAAAACTTCACCCCCCGAGCCGGACAGACCCTGGCGGACTTCCTGCGCCGCGTGCGCACTCAATATGGCGACTCAGCTATCTAATAAGTATTCTTCTAATAGCCATTTGCCAGCAAATATTCAAGCGTCACATCAAATCTGGAGCCTGGCCGTTTTTGATCGACGGCCAGCTTAATCATTACGTCGGCCTCAATGTTCACCGGATCACCCGGTTTCAGCACCCGCAGGTTCGTTGCTCTCCGGGTATGCGGCAGGATGGCCACCCCGACGATATCTCCGTCCCACGTCGCGATCGTCAGGCTAATGCCTTCGATGGCAATTGATCCTTTCTCGACCATGTACGACCGCGTGTTTTCCGGTACGCGCACTCGCAGCCACCAATCCGTCAGTTCCGGGTCGGCTCGCGCGTCCACCGGATTGAACGAGACGAGTTCTCCCCGCCCGTCGACATGACCCTGGACCACGTGGCCCCCCAGAGGTGCTCCCGCAACCGTCGGTAGTTCGAGATTCACCAACGATCCGGCTTCGAGAATCCCGAGCGATGTGCGCGCGAGTGTCTCAGCGGCAAGATCGGCATAGAAAATCGGCGGCTTCATCTCAAGAGCCGTCAGACACGTCCCACTCACGGCGATGCTGTCGCCCAGTCGCAACCGGTCTGCAAACGCAGGCGCGGATACAGTGATGCGCGACGTGCCGTGTCGTGGCTCTATGGCCACGATCGTTCCTGTTGTCTCAATAATCCCCGTAAACATGGCTCAGTCTTCTCTCCAGGGGTCGCGTAAATAAGCATCGACCCGAACATCGTGGTCGATGCATTCAATCACGGGTGGAACCATCAGGAGCGGTTTCGTTATTCGCTCCTGCAACAGCGGAACGCCATCCGGCCCCAGAAAAACGGGCGCATAGAACAGTGTGATCCTGTCCACAAACTCTCCGCTCAGAGCCGACGCGTTGAGCTGCCCGCCCGCCTCCATGACCGCAGAAAGGATTTCCAGCTCGCCAAGCCGCTTCATGACGGCCTTCAGCGAAACTCCGCTGCGGCGAGGTGTTCTGCCCCTGGGGACCGTTTCCACGCCCAGAGATTCCGGAGCTGTTTCTACCGCGACAACTCTCTCCACACAGACGCCGAGCGCTTCCAGGGTTCGTTGACGCTGCGTAGGCGCCACGGTACAGAAAATCAGCAGGTCCTTCTGCGCGGTGCGTACCAGTTTGGAATCGAGGGGGATGCGCAATCCCGAGTCCAGCACCACGCGCAGCAGTGGCCGCCGCCGTGGCAACCCGGAGCGGTCGGTGAGGTGCGGGTCGTCCTGCAGCACGGTGTTGATGCCCGTGATCACCGCATCGGCGCCGTGGCGCATCTCCTGCACCTGCGCGCGCGCCTTTTCCCCGGTCAGGAACACAGGAGCGCCACGCGGAGCGCTCCCTGGAGCTGGCGCGATGCGGCCATCCAGCGACAATCCCGCTTTCAGCGTCACGAACGGCAAACCACTCTGAATGTGCTTGGCAAAGCCGTCGTTGAGCCGGCGAGCCTGGCTTTGCATTACATCGCTGGTCACCGCAATGCCCGCTGCCCGCAATTGATCGAGCCCCTTGCCGCGCACTGCTGGATTGGGATCCCGGGTAGCTACGACGACCCGCGCAACCCCGGCTTCGATTAGCGCTTTGCTACAGGGACCAGTGCGGCCGACATGGCAGCAGGGCTCCAGCGTTACGTACGCCGTTGCGCCACGAGCAGCTTTACCGGCGTTCTTCAGCGCAACAATTTCGGCATGATCCTTCTTGTCGTATTCGTGACGGCCGATCCCCACCACGATGCCGTCCTTTAGCAGTACGCATCCAACGGTCGGGTTCGGGGACGCCAGCCCCACCGAATGCCGCGCAAGTTCCAGCGCTCGCTGCATCCACCCCTCGTCGGTAGGCAAAGGATCAATTTCCTGCGTCACAAACTTCCCTTTCAGTTCACGAAGACTCACCTTCGCTTAGTTCTCCAGCAGCGAGTCCACGAATGCCCCGCTGTCAAAGGGCAACAAATCTTCGAGCGCCTCACCCACTCCAACAAACCGCACCGGCAACTTCATTTCGCGCGCAATGGCGACCGCAATACCGCCCTTCGCTGTTCCATCCAGCTTGGTCAGCACAATCCCCGTCACACCTGCTGACTCCGTAAACAGCCGCGCCTGCTGCAGCCCGTTCTGGCCCGTCGTAGCATCCAGTACCAATAAGACTTCGTGTGGAGCATCGGGAATGATCCGCTGCGCCGTACGACGCATCTTGTCCAACTCCGCCATCAGTCCGGTCTTCGTATGCAGTCGCCCGGCCGTATCCACAATCACCACGTCGGTCTGGCGTGTCTTTGCCGCCTGCAACGCGTCGTACAGCACGGCAGAAGGATCGCCACCCTGTTTCGTCCTTACCATCTCCACGCCGCTTCGCTCTCCCCAGACTTCAAGCTGTTCAATCGCTGCGGCCCGAAACGTATCCGCTGCACACAGCAATGCCGTCTTTCCCTGCCCGCGGTAGAAGGCCGCCAGCTTGCCGCTGGTCGTGGTCTTGCCCGTTCCGTTCACGCCAACCATCATGATCACTTTCGGCGCCGTCACAACCGTTGTCGCGGGACGCGCATTCTCGTCGAGGATCGCTTTAATCTGTTCCTTCAGCAGGTCCTTGAGCTCCGTTCCGTTCTGAATCTGCTGCCGCTTCGCCCGTTCGCGCAGGTTGTCCGCAATCTCCGCAGATGTCGTTACGCCGATATCCGACGCGATCAGGCTCATTTCCAGCTCTTCGAGTGCCGTCTCATCGACGGTTCGGGTCAACGCCAATACACTGTCGATCCGCTCTCCAAAGCTGTCGCGCGTGCGCGCGACCGCCTGTCGCATGCGTTCGAAAATGTTTTTCTTTTCCGGTTCCTGCTCGTCTTTCAGGCTGCCAAACAACGTCTGAATCATGAGAATTGCGCCCTCTGCTCACCTGCTTCGAGTGTAGCGAACCCATCGGTTCTGTGTTGGTGGGTTCGGCCGGGCACTCAGACGAGCTCGGGCACCGGTTTTCTCATGCGGAACGAGACCGGGGTCCGCACATTCTTTACTTCCAGCGCTCCGGTTTCCACCAGCTCCGCCAGCGCGACAACCACAGCCGGGTCGTAACGCGTTCCGGAGAGGCGCGTCAGGATGTCGAGTACATAATCAGCATTCATCGCCGCCTGATAGGGCCGCGGCGTCGTCATGGCGTCGAACGAATCTGCGACCGAGACAATTCTCGGCATCAACGGAATCTGTTCCCCCTTAAGCCCGTAGGGGTAGCCCATACCGTCCAGCGATTCATGATGCAGTTCCACGCCCGGCACCAGATCCTGCAGCATGGTAATCGGCCGCAGAATCGCAGCTCCCTTTACGGTATGCGCTTTCACAATCTCAAATTCCTCCGGCGTCAGCGGCGAGGTCTTCATCACCAGATAATCTTCGACACCCAAACATCCGATGTCGTGCAGCAACGCTGCGAGCCGAATCCGTTCCACCTGCTCTTCGTCCAGGCCCATCTTCCACGCTATCGCTGCTGCGTAGGCAGCTACGCGCTCAGAGTGCCCGCGCAGATAAGCGGTGCGCTCGTCGACCGCTTTTGCGAACATCCGCATCAGGTCTTTCAGCGTGTCATAGTGATTGCGGGCTTCTTCTTTCTTCTCGTGGCTCCGGTCCCGCATCGCTTTCAGCGCCTGCTGCCAGATCGGGATTACATCTGCAAAAAGTTCGTCAGTGGCTTCGACAGGAACGTCCCGTCCGCGTCCACTCAGCCCCGCTTCCAGGGCGCGCACCAGTCGCTGCATGCGCTTCTCAAACCACATGCTCAGCAACCAGGCGCCGCCTGCGCTTCCGGCGAATTCAATCAGTACCACAGCCCAGCCGGCCAGCGCCGGACGCAGCGTGCGCTGTGCCAGCATCATCGCCAGAACCGTGACCGAAGTCGCCCCCGCGAAAATTGCGAGGAAACGCGCAAACACACGCCAGCGAATTCGCATTCCCGGCAAGGACTTCTGCCGGTCCGCGCGAGCGGGAATTTTTTGCATGCTGAGCCTTTCCCCAATAGTCTACGAAGATAAAGGCTTTTCCTGCTTCACCCGAAGGTGGTAAAAGCGCCCTCTGAGCGGGTCAATCAGGACTTACCAGCGTAATGGTTGATCAGGATGCGACCAAAGTAACCGGGGGACAACCCCGCCCTCATTCGTCGCGCCCAGGGCGCAGCATCAGTTCCTCAATTGCCTGTTCCGGCGGTTTCCCACGGGTCAGAATCGCCTCCATTTGCTCGGCGATCGGCATTTCCACTCCGTGTTTCCTTGCCAGACCCAGTGCCGCCGACGTTGTGCGGACGCCTTCCGCCACTTTCCCATCGAGTCCGGCGAGAATTTCCTCGATTTTCCGGCCTTGGCCCAGTCCCATCCCCACAGTGCGGTTCCTCGACAAAGAGCCCGTGCAGGTCAGCACCAGATCGCCGACCCCGGAAAGACCCGCCAGCGTCTCACGCCGTCCCCCACAAGCGACTGCCAGGCGCGTAATCTCGACGATGCCCCGCGTGATCAGCGCCGCGTTGCTGTTGAATCCCAGATCCAGCCCTGCCACGATCCCGGCTGCAATCGCAATGACATTCTTCAGCGATCCGCCCAACTCCACACCTACCACGTCGTCGTTGCGGTAAAGACGCAACGTGCTGCTGGAAAACTCTCTCTGGACTCGCGCTGCCAGCTCTGGATCGACCGACGCAATGGTGATCGCGGTCGGCGCGCCGCTTGCAACTTCCTGTGCAAACGAGGGTCCGCTCAGCACCCCGCAGGGCAATTCCATGCCCCGCGCGGCCAGCACCTCGCCAATCACCTCGGTCATGCGCAGATAAGTTTCGTCCTCAATGCCCTTGGTCGCGCTCACCAGCAGTTGCCCCGGACGAAGGTGCGCAACAAATCCTTCGTAAGTCGACCGCACAAACTGTGAGGGCGTTACGCTCACTACGATTTCTGCCCCGTCCAGGGTTTCCCCGGCGTCTTCGAAGATGGCGACCGGCTCCGGAATCTGAAACCCCGGCAGGAACGCAGTGTTCTCGCGCCGGTCACGCATCGTCGCCGCGACGTCTTTTGCGTACGACCACAGAGCAACACGGTGGCCGCCCCTGCGCGCGAGGCTGATTGCAAGGGAGGTGCCCCAGGCGCCACTACCCATGATGGCTATCCGGCTCATGCCGTGGTCGCCTTCGTCTTTCCAAAACGATACTCGGTGCCGCTCACCAGGCGCGCAATGTTCTGGTGGTGCCTGAGGATCACGATGAGCGGAACAATAAAAAGCACCGCCGTCTCCAGTGGGGTGCGCCGAGCGTGCGCCATCAACAAAGCCAGCACCGGAAATGCCGCCGCGGACGCAATAGATCCCAGTGAAACATACCGCGAAACGGCAAATACCAGGGCAAAAACACCGAGTCCCACGAGTGCCGGCCCCAACGCCAGCGCGAGGAAAACGCCAAATGCTGTGGCGACTCCTTTGCCTCCTCTGAAACCAAGCCAGATCGTGTAGATGTGCCCCAGTACAACGCAAAGAGCGGCAATTGCGACGGCATTCATGCCCGCTTCCGGCGCCAGTCCCCAATGCGCGGCGGCGCCCCGGCACAATACCACTGCGCCATAGCCCTTCAGCACATCCAGCAGAAACGTGATCGCGCCCAGCCCCTTTGAACCGGAGCGCATCACGTTGGTTGCGCCGATATTGCCGCTGCCTTTTTGGCGAATGTCTTCCTTGCGAAAGAAACGCACCAGAAGATATCCGAAAGGAATTGACCCAAGCAGGTACGCCGCCAGCGCGGCGACCGAATAGAAAATCAAGGGCATTGCGCTTACGAGTCTATCAGTTACGCCGCTCTTTCCAACCCTCACATCTCAGTGAACGTCGGGCACTCGGATCGCCTTGCCATTGTGCAGTGATTCATCGATGATCGACCGAATTTGCTGGTCAGCCCGTTGCGCGATCCTGCCCTGCTCCGCGCCCAAACGCCCTTGCTGCTCCCCGAGCACACCCTGCTCCGCGCCGAGCTTGCCCATCCGCACACCGAACTCACCCTGACGCGCACCGGCTTCCCCCTGCAGTTCGCCCAGGCGGGATTGCAGCTCGCCCAGCTTTGCTTCCATCTCCGCCATTCTCTCCGTGGTCATTTGCGACTGAGCCGCGGCGAGGTTTGCCTGCATTTCAGCCAGCTTTTCCGGCGTCATCATCTGGTCCTGGGCGGCTTTTAGTTTCGCTTCGGCTTCCGCGAACTCTTTGGTGTTCCAGTGATTCTGTTCTTCGTTCACTTTGGCCAGAGCCGCATTCAGATCGGCCATTTCTTTTGACATGTCCGGCATTTTTACCTGACCAGCCTCTTCCTGCTGATGAGCGAGTACTTCCTGTTGTTTCCCGAGAGCTTCCTGCTGTTTTCCCAACAGTTCCTGGCGGCGGCCAAGATCCTGCATCGGTTTGTACATCAGCTGAATCCTTGCAACGATGTCAGGGTCGGATACGACATACGACTTGCCCTGGTGCGTGAACCACAGGAACGGACCCTTCGCGACCTTGCGTGCCGCTTCAAGCTCTGCCATGCGGTTGCCGCCCCAGTCGCCGGAGAAAGTGGACTTTGTTCCTGGCTCATTCACGATTGCGTAGGACTCGCCGTCGTCGGAGAAGTGATAGGCGTAGCCGCTTTGCTGGTCGCCATTGGAAATCAAAGTGCTTCCATCCGACTGACCGAAGTTGATTGCATCATCGCTGAGATTTGCTGGTGCAACGGGAACTCCCGGAGCCGCAGGAGCGACAGCCGGAACACCCGCCGAGGTGGGGGCACCAGGAAGGGGCGCGGCAAGGGGGGCAACCTGCTCGGGTTCAGGAGCGGCGGGTGCCACATCCGGCGTGGGCTTGGCTGCTGCGGGCGCCGGAGCCGGTTTGGGTGCAACTGCCGGAGCAGGCGGCACTTCCTGTGCTGACGCTCCCGGAACGCGAATCAGCGCAGTGGCCCCAAACAACGCCATGGGAATCAGCAGCAGCGATGCGATCGCCCGTTGCCGGCCTTCCGCAAAGGCGCGCTGAAAAAGATGTTCGTTGAGCAGTCGCTCGATCCGGCGGCTGAGATTTCCGTGCCGGGCCATCGCAACTCCCGGCAAGGCTTTGTGCGGCATCGCCGCGAACTCCAGCAAAATCGCGGCGTAGCCTGAGCGGCTGGCGGCCGCATCCATTCCTGCCCGATCGCCAATGGCCTCGCCCAACGACGAAAGCGTCCGTTTGAGCCACCATCCCAGAGGACTAAACCAGAACACAGCCGTGTAAACGCCAGCCAACAACTGCAGATAGAAATCAAGCTGCCGCACATGCGAGCGCTCGTGCGCCAGAACCATGCGCAGTTTCTTCCGACCCCACTCGGCGTAGTTCGCAGGCAGCACAATGCCCGAGCCAATAGTCACGGGCGACGGAATTCTCGCGCTCGAGCGCACATTTGGCTCCGGTGCGATCAGCGGAGAAACCAGATCGGCGGTGATCCAGAGCCGCACCGCCACACCCAGTCCCCACAGCAACCGGATCAGCAATGCACCGGCAATGCTCACGTAAATCATCGCAATCATGCGTCCTGTCGGAGGCCAGTGAAGTTTCGTCCCACCCGGCACACTCTCCGCGTGTGACGATAATGCCGCCGGAGTATCGTCCACGGCCGCAGAAATGGCAATCGGGCTGCGCGCGACCGTTGCTTCTCTGGGATCAACATTGCGGTCCTCCGTCGCCGGAGCGAGCGGTGCCACACCTGCGAGCGCGGGCTCCATCGCAGCGGGAGGCGCAGCACTTCGACTCGCCGGAATGGGCACAGCCCAGCCCAATTGCTGCGACCAGCGCGTAACCGTCTGCGAGCGCATGACGAACGGCATCGTCACGGACGCGATCAGGACCAGACTCCATGCCGCCTTCTGCGCGGGAACGTTGCTGACCTGGAACAGACGCAGCGCCAAACCCACTGCAACGGCAAATACCAACGCTCTCAGGGCTGCTTCGATCATCATGGCTGTCATGCTTTGCCTCCCTCCTGTTTTTTGGCCGCTGCTACCTTCCGCGTCAGGCGTTCCAGCTCGGCGCGGCTCAGCACTTTCGAATCCAACAGGCCCACCAACAGTTCTTCCACTGACCCTTCGCAGAACCAGTCCACGATGCGCTGCACCGCGCGTGCGGCCACCTTCTGCGACGATTCGGCAGGACGATAGATGAAGGTCCGATTGTCCACCGAATGCATCAGATACCCCTTTTCTTCCAATCGCCGCAGCACCGTGCGGATCGTCGAGTCTTTCAACGGCCGATCCAGTTCTTCGCGAACCTGTTCCGCCGTCACCGCTCTCAGCCGCCAGACAATGCTCAGAATGCCGCGCTCCAGTTCTCCCAACTC
Organism: Acidobacteriaceae bacterium; assembly: GCA_036490815.1. Lineage (GTDB taxonomy): Bacteria > Acidobacteriota > Terriglobia > Terriglobales > Acidobacteriaceae > Palsa-343. The sequence goes on along the minus strand of DASXDF010000015.1, from coordinate 238,651 downwards.
GGCCGGATCATGCCCGGATGAAGTGTTACTCGCCATAGTGTTACCCACTGTAACACATAAGACTGGAGTTCACGCAAGAGGGTGAGCAGGAAAAATCAGCGGGTGAGTCTTCCTTCAAACGAGACGACGAAAGGCCTGGACTGGAAGGGTCTGATCATCGCATCGCTCGACGCAACACCTAAGACCACCCTCCGCTTCTCCGGTTAGCAGAAGATTTGTCGGTTTCCAGGGTCAACAACCCAGATTTACATCAGCCGGCGCCGCACCAGGTCCAATCCTTGCTGGCTCGCGAAGAAGCGCACGCTGCCACGGTCTCCGGGAAACCGCTTCTCGATCCAGTCCGTCCCATCCGCGTCGCTGACCGCCGCATATACCAGACCGACCGGCTTCTCCTCCGTGCCGCCGGCGGGCCCCGCGATCCCGGTAATCCCGAGGCCCAGAGTTGTTCCGCACCGCTCTCGGATACCATCCGCCAGCGCAACGGCCACTTCCTGGCTCACCGCGCCGTGCTTCTCGATCAGCTGCGGATCCACACCCGCCAGCTCCGTCTTCAGCCGATTGCTGTAGACCACCGCGCCCCCGACAAATGACCGCGAACTGCCGCTCACGCCGGTTAATCTTTCAGACACCATACCGCCCGTGCAGCTCTCAGCTACAGCCAGTGTCGCCCCATGCATCTCCAGGAAGTACAAAACAATCTGTTCCAGGGTTTCCCCCTGCGAGGAGTAGACGAAGTCTTCCAGTTCCTCCTCGAGTTTCCCTGCCAGCTCGTCGACCCGCGCCTGCGCCAGATCTGGAATCGGCTTCGCGCACGACAAGCGGAGCTCAATGTCTCCCATGTGGGCGAGGATGGTCGTCTCCACATCCTTATATTGCGTGTAGATTGGGGCAATCTTTGCGTCCGCTGTCGACTCGCCGATCATCGCCACCTTCAGCACCCGGGTGGCGATATGTCTCTTCGGCACAATCTCCTTCAGCCTTGGCAGACACTCCTCCTCGAACATCGGCTTTAACTCATGCGGCGGTCCAGGCAACAGCATGGCCAGCTTGCGATGCTTCCCTACCACAGCATCCAGCCACTGCCCTGGCGCGGAGCCTAGCTTGTTGGGCAGCATCACCCCACCCTCAATCACGTCCGCCTGCTTCTCGTTATTGCGCGTGATCGTCATCCGCCGCGAAGCCGCCCGCGAGTATAGATGAGCAATCAGATCCGGATCCCGCTTCACCCGTACGCCCAACGCCTCGGCAACAGCCTCTCGCGTAAGATCGTCCTCGGTTGGACCCAGGCCACCGGAAATTACAAGAACGTCCACGCGTCCCAACGCGGTACGGACTGTCTCGGTCAGTTGCTTGAGCCGGTCGCCGACGATCGTCTTGTAATCGACCCTCACCCCCAGTTCGTTCAGCTTTTCCGTGATGTAAAGGGAGTTGGTGTCCTGGCGAAACGGTGTGAGCATCTCCGACCCAACCGCTATGATTTCCGCGTTCATCGATCTCCAGGATTCCGCTGCATTTCATCCACCGGCTCTAAGCCAGGGGTCAAACCAACCGCCAACCTTCAATTCCAAGCGCCACATGGTAAATGGACGTGTTCGTCGCCACCAGTGCCCCGCCGCCGGGCACAAAACTGAAGCCCACTATCCCTGGCCCCGAAACCGCCAGCGATGCCTCGCCCTGCGGCGTGATCACCACCACTCCCCTGCGACCGCGCAGCGAAGCCGCTACATAAACGTTCCCGGCAATGTCCACGGCCAGACCCTGCGGACGCCCCAGACCGCGGTGCAATACGCCGATATCGCCGTCGCGATTGATTGCATAGACAGCGTCGTAGCTCGATGTAGTCGGCCCGGTCACATACAAAGTTCCATCCGGCCCAAAAGCCAGGTGATATGCAGCGACGCTCGGCTCCAGCGTTGCGAACACAAAAATCTGCCGATCTGGCGCGATCTTGAAGATGGTCCCGCTGCGATCTCCCACGTAAAGGTTTTGATCCGGGTCGAAGGCGATCCCGGTCGCCACACCCATGCCTTCGGCGTATACCGCGGACGCGCCGTTCTTGGCCACCCGATACACCTTGCCTTCGTGCCGCGACGAGACGTAAAGATTCTCCTCATAGTCAACCGCCAGCCCGGTTGCGTTCATGATCCCGCGAACAAACGGCCTCATCTCGCCATCGCGCTCGATACGAAAAACCGAGACCGGGCTTTCCTGGCCGCGCTGGCCAGAGAAGGTGACATAAATGTTCCCCGAGTTGTCCATTACCGGGCTGGCCACGGCATGGATACCGGTTGCGATCAGGCTGGCCACGCGCACCTCTACCGCGTTGCTTTGCGCTCCGTTCTGCAAAATACGTAGCCGTCCCGATTCCGCCTCTTCCGGCACGCGAAGGGTCAGCCGCGCAGCTCGGCTCAGCAGCACTGGAGCCGCCAGTTCCCCCAGCATCGCAATGGGCCGGCGAAACTCCGCCCCGCCAGGGTGGCTCGGCTCCCCTTTGGCCACGGCGACTCCACCGAGGTTCGCGCCCCGAACCTCCACGTCGCCACCAGGAATCGCGGCCGTCGGCTGGACCATATCAATCCTCGGAGCCGTACTGGGTTCTGATTTAAGGATGCGCACCATCGCTATTGTTGTCCCGCCAACCTGTTACCGCTTACCACCAAACTCGTACCACCAGCATCACCAGCAAGCCATAAACTCCGGCTGCTAAATCGTCCAGCATGATCCCGGAACCGCCATGCAGCATCTCCAGCTTCCGCACCGGCCACGGCTTCACAATATCGAAGAATCGGAACAAGGCGAAACCCAGCAGCGCATGACCGATGTCCACCGGAGTAACCGCCAGCACCATCCATTGCCCTGCCACCTCGTCAATCACTACGAATCCGGGGTCCGTGCGCCCGCTTTGCCGCTCAACAATCGTCGCCGCCGGAATCCCGATCAGCGTCACCAGCAGCGCGCCGCCCAGGGTCAGAATTCCAGCTCCCCAGTCCGCGAGATGCGCTGTGTGCAGCCCTGTATACCAGATCGCAGTCGCCGCCAACGATGCCCATGTGCCTGGCCCCGGCTCGAGACGGCCGATCCCAAGAACCGTGCCAACCCTCCACGCCCAGTTTGTCCTCACCGCCGCAGGCGGCGCCCCTCCCTCGTGCACCCGCACTCCCAGCGGGCGCAATTCAGTCCTTTTCGTCATGCTCCCCATGCGGCTGCGGATCGCCCCCAAGCCCTTCCAGTACCTCTGGGTCCAGAATCGGCGAAGAAATGCGGTACGCGCCACTCGCCCACCTGCCCAGATCGATCAGGCGGCAGCGATCGCTGCAGAAGGGAAAATATTCGTCCTTTGCCGTAACCAGCGCCCGGCAACTCGGACAACGCAAAATTTTACTTTTCAGGCTCATACGCCCGCCCTCGCCAACTCCGCTCGGCGGTCATTCGACGCCGACTCGCTCGTCACCTTCGCCACCAGATCGTACTCGTGCGCCTCGGTCACTTCGCAGCGGTAAAACCGTCCTGGTGTCAGCGTTTCCAACAAACCAAAATCGTTCAGATACACGGTCCCGTCAATCTCCGGCGCGTGATGCTGGCTCCGACCTTCCCACAGCAGAGCAGTCTCCTCCGATTCGCCTTCCACCAGCACATCGATTGTCTTCCCTACGCGTCCCAGCATAGTTTGACGACTGATTCCCTTCTGGAGCCTCATCAGCGCGCCACGCCGCTGCTCAATCACCCGCTTCGGAACCGCCCCGGGCAGATCGAAGGCCTTCGAACCTTCTTCATGCGAGTAAGCAAACACTCCCAACCAGTCGAACTTTGCTTCAACGACAAAATCGCATAGTGCCTCAAAATCAGCATCCGCTTCGCCCGGGAATCCCACAATGAAAGACGTACGCAGCGCGATGCCCGGCACCGCAGCGCGGACTTTCCCGAGCATCCTGAGAAAAATCTCAGCGCTCCCACCGCGCTTCATCGCTTTTAGTACCCGAGCAGACGCGTGCTGTAGCGGCACATCGAGATACTTACAGATGTTGTCGTGTTTCGCGATCGTCTCCAGCAACCGTCCCGTGATCCGGTTGGGATAAGCGTAAAGAAAACGCAGCCAGACAAGACCGTCAATTTGCGCCAAACGATCCAATAACGACGCCAGTCCATCCTTCAGCCCAAGATCTTCGCCGTAACAGGTCGTGTCCTGCCCGATCAGCGTAATCTCCCGCACGCCTTCGGCAACCAGCGCCTCCGCCTCGGCAACAACGGATTCGAAGCGTCGGGATCGGAACTTCCCTCGCAGATTTGGGATCACGCAGAAAGTGCAGGGATGATCGCAGCCCTCGGCAATCTTGATATAAGCCGATGCGGTCTTCGTCGTCCGCAGCCGTGGCGTGGTGTGGTCGTAGAGGTACTGCGGCAGTTGTGCGCCCGCGCCATCCCACTCCGCGCGAGAGAATCGCCCATGCGCCTCGCGCCGATCGCCCTCCGCACGGAAGCTGGCAGCTTCCTGCGCCTCCTTGTGCGTTCCCGCCAGACCCTCACGCCCCGGCCGAACATCAGCCGGACTTTGGCTCCCAAGAATCGTGAACGGCGAAGCTGCACCAGACGGCGCCGGAGCAAAAGCCTCCAGACCAGCCGCAATCAGAATCTTTTCTAACTCGCCCGTTCCGACGACCGCGTCTACTTCCGGAATATTCTTTTGAATCTCGTCTCGGTAACGCTCTACCAGGCATCCGGCCACGATCAGCTTGCGTGCTGATCCCGCCGTCTTCAGCCGAGCCATCTCCAGAATCGCATCCACCGATTCCTGCTTCGCCTTATCAATAAACGAGCAAGTGTTCACCACCAGAATGTCCGCAGTTTCGGCGGCCGACGTCATCTCCGCCCCTGCGCGATCCAGCAGCCCCATCATCACTTCGCTGTCGACCAGATTCTTCGGACATCCCAGCGAGACAAACCCTACCTTCGGTCGAGGCCGCGCCCCGCCCATAGCCTGGGCGTCTTCAGGAAACAATTCATCCTTCACATGTTCATTTTACCGGGAGTGCCCCAAACCGCATCATTCCCCTCCGGCATCACGAGGAACAAGAGAACCACCCCGACCACCAGAAACATCCGGAATGCCGCCTCCTGGCCGTTCCAGGTAGGCGATTGCCACATCAGGAACCACTCGCCGCCGACGCTCAGGAACGCCACAAACCACATCAGCAGGCTCACCGTCAGACCCCCGACAGCCAGCGTCTTCGCCTCGCGAAAGGCAACTCCCGGATTGCCCACGGCGCGCACAAGCTTTACCGCCCCAACCCACAGCAACACCATCGTGAGCACCTCCCAGCCGATAATCGAGTCGTAAAACGCCGACTGCATCCATTGCGAATGGATCGACCGCCACATCCCGTGGTTTCCAGGAAATGTCGAGTCCATTAGCAGCACATGATGCACAAACGCATAATTCGACCCGTAATCGGTCAGGTTGTTGAAGACCAGCAGCGTGTAAAAGAACGCGACCGCTGCCACCAGCAGCGTTTTCGAAAGCCGCAGGATCACTTCTTGTCCCCGGCCGCAAAACTCTGGAAATAAGCGGTCAGTGCCGCGATCGTCGCCGCGTCGTACGTCGGATTCGCCGGCATATTCGCCTCTGGGTTCACGGAATTCGGCCGGACAACATACTTGCCAAAGGCCGCAGGATTCCCTTGCGCTATCAGCGCCATCTGCGGCCAGCCGAAGGGAGACTTCGTCCCGCCAATGTCTCCTGACCGGTGACAGCGCAGGCAGTTTTGCAGGACAATCCGGTATCCCTGCATCGCTGGGGCGGCCGATCCGTGAGGCAGCAGCGTCTTCAGCACTGCTTCTTCATCGAAAAACCGCAAACCAACAACTCCAAAAGGAATTTGCGCCTCATCCTTATGCGCCAGAACATGAAACATCGGCGTGAATGCAGGATGGGAAATCAGATAAGGACCGTAGTTTTCTCCATCCGGACCTTTCGGCCAATGGGCCGGCTCTTCTTCGCCAATGCGGAGTACGAGAAACGGATGATGCGCTGCGCGATACTCCGCCGTGTAGTGCGCCTCGTACCCGTCGTCAGCACTCGCAGCAATCAATTGTTTCCCGCCATTCATACCCAGTGCGTCGAGCAATACATCGAGAGAAACGCCACCGAGCTTAGTGGGTCCGGAAAAATTCTCATCGTCCTTCACCGTGTACGAGACCCGCGCCAAACCGGCCAAATCCTCGTAACGAACGAATCTCTTTGCGCCAGACGGAATGCCCGGAACGTCCCCGGAAATCTCAAGGTCCTGCGGAGAGTTTCGTTGCACTGCAAGCTGCAATCGTTGCGGGGAGGGTCCCGCGAAAGCTGCGCCTGCCACAATTGCACAGAGGAGAAGTATTCCGGATCGCATGCGGCTTATCGTAACCGACCGCCGATGAAGGCCCGAAGGAAAAATCGGTGCGTGGTAGAGTGTCCGAAATAGCGTCCAATCCAACTACCGGAAAGCGGCTTGCGGAGATGAGCCTCATGCTCCCGCGGCCTACCCCGCCAGGCGGCAACGATGGATCTGCGCGGCAAGTCGTTGACGCCTATATTCCCATCGATGACGCCCGCGCAGCAGCCCGCCGCTGCGCTTTCACGTCCATCGCGGTCATCCCTTGACGTCACCTCTTCTCGATTCTGCTTCCTCCCCAACCGTCAGTCCCTCCGACTCCTGGATCGTCATCGAATCGGACGAGGATCCCCTGCCCGCGGCGCGTAACGCTACCTCGCGTGTGCTCGACCTTCTGATGCAGGCCTTGGGGCTCACCGACCTGCACGCCTATATCCTGTGCAGTGTCCCAATGCAACACCAGCTGAGTCAGGTGGTCACGAACCCATGACTACCGTCAGCGCCGCGATCGCCAAAGACATTCTTCCTGAAAGGCGGCTGTTTTCATGATCATCAATGATCCTGCGGTTGTGCATGAGCTTGCGGAGCTCTACCCCCGCTACGAATCTGCACTCGTTAATAATGATGTTGACGCCCTCATTGGAATGTTCTGGGCCTCACCCCATACTGTCCGCTTCGGCGCAACCGAAAACCTGCACGGCCTCGAACAGATCAATGCGTTCCGCAAGGGCCGATCCCCCGTCAATCTTGCCCGGACGATTGAGCGCCTGGACATCGCCACCTTCGGCCACGACTTTGGTGAGATTTCTCTCGAATTCTCTCGTCCCACGGGCGCCGGGATCCTTCGCGGACGTCAGAGCCAGACCTGGGTTCGGTTTTCGCAGGGATGGCGTATCGTCGCCGCTCACATCTCCCTGCTTGCCGGCTCCGTATACTGACTGGATATTTGCGATTGGCCTGGCGCTGCTTGGTCCTGCCCTGAGACGCTGACAAAACACAGGCATTGCCGTCGCAAAGCTTAATACGGTAAAGCACACCAGGCCCGTAAGAATCGCCGCACCCTTCGCGCTCCACCGCACTCCCTCGGGGCTCTCGCCTGCCAATTCAATCCCGTTCCCCTGCTCCCTCTACAATGACCCAATGATGCCGCGACCATCGCCGATTTCCGCGCTTCTTGCCGCGTATAAATCCGGACAAACGGACGCCGTCTCTGAAGCCGAGGTCTGTCTTTCACGAGCCAACGGCAACGCCAGCCACAACAGCTACATCGTTCTCGACAGAGGCTGGACCCTCGCCGAATCAAAAAGGCAAATCAACCGAGCCGCCTCCGGCGACGCATCCCTGCCACTCTTCGGTTTGCCAGTCTCTCTCAAGGATTGTTTCGACCTCATTGGATTCCCGACAAGCAGCGGCTCGAAATTTTACGCGGCACATAAACAAAACGCGTCAGAAGACTCCTGGGTTTCCGCGCGGCTGCGGCAGGCAGGCGCTGTCATCACCGGAAAATCCAATCTTCACCAGCTCGCCTACGGCATCACCGGCGAAAACAGCGACTACGGCGACTGTCTCCAGCCCGCCAATGCAGCGCTCCTTACTGGCGGCTCTTCCAGTGGTGCAGCCGCGTCTGTTCAGGAGGGATCAGCCGTCGCCGCCATCGGCACCGACACCGGCGGCTCCGTGCGCGCACCCGCCGCGCTCTGCGGCCTCGCAGGCTACCGCGCCTCCCTCGGGGTCGGCGACTGGAACGGCGGCTTTCACCTCGCGCCTTCATTCGACACCATCGGCTGGCTCTGCCGCGACCTCCGCGATTTACCGCTCCTCGCAACCGCCCTCTTCGACCTCCCGTCCGAGCGACCGGCCGCAACAAACCCCCGTGTTGGCATCCTCACCGGCTCGCTCCTTGACGCTTGCGATCCCGAAATTCATGAGGTGATGCGCTTCTGGCAGAGTCGTCTCCAGCGTGCTTCTGCCACACCCCAGCCCTTCCATCCCCTGTTCTGGCCCGAGGCATGGGACATTTACGCACCGCTTCAGGCCCACGAAGCTGCTCAAATCCATGCCGGCTTCTTCCAGCAATTCGATCCCGTCATCGCTGCTCGCCTCGAATGGGGCGCATCGCTCCCCGACCGTGAAATTCAGCAGTTCCGGCAGCGACATGCCGCCTTCCGCGTGCAGCACCAGCAGCTCTTTCAGCAATTCGATTTCCTGCTCGTGCCAGTCACCCCGGTCACGCAACTACGCGCCAATACCGACCACACCGACTCCCGCGCCCGCATCCTGCGTCTCACCACTCCCGCCAGCCTGGGCGGAAATCCTGCCGTCATTCTCCCTTCGCCGCACGCGGGACTACAGCTCATCGCGGCTCATCACGACGATCGCCGTCTGCTGCGCTTTGCCGCTGTTCTCGGCGATCAATTGGCCCTTGAAGAAAACTGATCGCCACGTTCTACATCCGCGCATGGATACTGCCCCTGCCGCTCCCGCCTGATTTTTCTGATGATCCGCCGGCGACCTCGCCAACACCAGCCCGTCCGCTGGGCATGATGCAGACTCAGATTGTCGACCTGAAACTGATCGCCTGTCCCATCGATCCGGCCCGCGCCTACACGCCGCAGGACCGCAACCCTCAGTGAGCGCCCGCCAGCTCCGCGAGCGTCCGTGCCAGCACCTTTACACCGGCGGCAATATGTTCCGGTGCCGCGCATTCATCGGGCCGATGACTCACACCGCCCCGACAGGGAATGAAGATCATCGCCATCGGCGCAATTCGCGCCATAAAGGAGGCGTCGTGATATGCACGGGCCACGATCCTCCGGGACTCCAGGCCTTCTTCATGGCACGCCCGTGCAATCGCAGCAAGAATCTCGGGCGAAGACCTCGCTGGAGCGTCCGCGTTCACAGTCTGCAGCGTAATTTGTACCTGTCGCTCTTGCTTGAGCGTATCCGCCGCAGATTGAATTTCCTGGAGCACCCGATTCCGTCTTTGCTCATCCGTATCTCGCACATCAAGTCCCAGTTTTACGCGGCTGGGAATGCTGTTGATCGCGCCCGGATGCACATCGCAGATCCCCACCGTCGCCACCGTGTCCGTCGATCCCGACCGCTTCGCTGCAGCTTCAATTCCGAGGATCAGCTCGGCAGCGGCACACAGTGCGTCCAGCCGATCGGACATCAGCACCCCACCCGCATGTCCTCCCTGCCCTTCCACCGTGATGAAAAAGCTGGCTGGCCCAACAATATTCGTAACAATGCCGATGGGAACTTTCTCGCGTTCCAGAATCGGCCCTTGCTCAATGTGCAGTTCGACGAACCCGGCATAATGTCCTTCGGAAAGCCGTACCGAAGCCAGGTCCCCCGCAAATCCAGCCGCCGTCCTTGCCCCATGAAGTGTCAGCTCATCGCTGCCGCGCAGCACCGTGTCCGCCTTGGGTCCCAGCGCACCAGTCAGCAGCCTGCTCCCGATGCAACCAATACCGAAGCGCGTCGGTTCCTCCGCCGTGAACTGGATCAGTTCAATGGAACGCTCCGGCCGAAATCCGCTCTTCTGCAGAGCGCGCATCGCTTCGAGGCCGCCCAGCACTCCCACCACACCATCGAATTTTCCCGCATTCGGAATTGCGTCGATGTGCGATCCGGTTGCAATGGCCGACAGTTCCGGACGAGATCCTTCCCAGCGAATAAACGTGTTTCCCACGCCATCAACCCGGATCGCAAGCCCGGCTTCCTGGCAAAGTTGTTTCAGCCACGCACGAGCTCGTCTGTCCTGTTCGGTAAACACGACCCGCGTCACCGCCGGTGGCTCCGCGTCCGTGATCGCCGCCAAAGCGTCAATCTCCTGCGTCAGCCGCTCCGCATCCACTTCAATCGTCATGCTCATCTCAGCGGGTGCCGGTTCCAGTCTTTATAGATTAGGTATTTTGCCGGACTCTTACCCAGCGCACCGAACCACTGCGGACAATAGGGCGCCATCCAGACAAAATCACCGGCCGTCACCGGATGCCAGTCGTCATCGAAGCGGTAAATGCCGCCGCCCTCCAGCATCAGCAGCCCATGCTCCATTACATGGACCTCGACCGCACCAAGAGCAGCGCCCGGTTCGTACGTCATCGTGTTCACTGCAAAATCGAAAGCAGTGGTGTCCGGGAGCAACGGCCGCACCTGCAGATCCGCGTCTCCCCCCAGCGCCTGCGACGCCACCTCCGGCTCGTGTCCAACCAGAAAGCCCGGTGCCTCAACCCCCTTCACAACTCGATAGGGCTGCTCAATCACGACCGCGCGCGCTGTCTCAACCGCAGATACTCGTTGATCTACGCCCTGCGGGATGTAGGCGAAACCGTTTTTGCTCAGAGCGTGCTTATGCATCCCTGCATCCACACCAACGGCCCCTTCCAGCACATAGACAAATCGCTGACCCGTCGCCGGACCCAGCACACCTCCCGGCTCAAACTCCACGGTGTACTGCGTGAATCCGGCCCCCATCGCGGGCGAAATATGGACGATGACGCTCGCCTTGGTCGTGCCGGGAATCTTCGTGCGGATAAACGTATCGGGCGTCTGCAACAGATAGCTCGACCGCCGCACACTGCGCGTGTGTCCCAGGCTATGGAGTCCGCTGTCCATTCTTCTTCCCTTCCAGTTGTGTGGCGTATTCATCCAGCAAACACAATCCCATGTGAATCGCGGCCGCTACATCCTCCTCCGCGACGCTCTCGTCAGGATGGTGGCTGATCCCGCCAGGATTGCGCAGGAATATCATCGCCGATGGCACATGCGGCGCTATCACCATCGCATCGTGGCCGGCTCCGCTCGTCATGCGAACCGTTCCATAACCGGCCAACGCCGCCGATCGTTCCGCCAGCTCGATCAGTTCGCCATCGAGGCGCACCGCTCCATGCTCGTGGTATTGCGCAACCTCCACGCGAAGCTCGCGCCTGTTCGCAACCGCGCGGGCTTCATCGAAAATTGCCCGCACCACAGCAGAGCGCACAACATCCTCGGCGTGCCGCACATCCAGGCTGCACCGCACCGTTCCCGGAATCACATTGACTCCGCCTGGCTCCGCTGCTATCTGCCCCACGGTAGCAACCGCATTTTCAAATTGTCTCGCGATTGTTTCCACCCCGGTCATCCACTCCGCCGCCGCCACCAGCGCATCTTTGCGCAGCTTCATCGGATTCGTCCCCGCATGCCCGGCCCGCCCATAGAACACGACATTGCAGCGGCTCTGTCCAACCAGGCCTTCCACAATTCCAAGCGCAAGATTTCTGCTCTCGAGCACCGGTCCCTGCTCGATGTGGAATTCGAGATACCCCGCCGCGTTGAATGAAAGCGAGGCATCCACTGCGTCAGGCCGCTGTGCGGCAAAGTCGCTCAGTGCACGGTCCACAGAAATGCCGTGTTCATCGACGCATTCCAGCAAACTACCCGTCAACTCTCCAACCAGCGCGCGACTGCCCAGAAACGGCGCTCCAAAACGTGCCCCCTCCTCATCGGAAAACCCGAGCATCTCAATCACGAACGGATAACTCCGCTCCGCGCTCGCCTCGATGAGAGCCAGTCCCATCAGTACGCCGAGCACGCCATCATAGGCTCCAGCATGAGGAACCGTGTCCAGATGCGATCCGATCAGCAGTCGCGGAGCGTCGACCCCTGCCACTGACGAATAAAGTCCATGCAGATTCCCTGCGCGATCTACACTGACGCCCAGTCCGGCCGCCTCCATCCAGGGTCGCATCGCGCGATGAACCTCATCCATCGCTGGAGAAAGGAATGTCCGCAGGGTTTGTCCGGTTTTCTCCGTGCACCCCGCCAGAATCTGACAGCGATGCATGAGCTTCGTCGCAGCCTCGCCCGCAATTTCCGCTCGCAACACCTCGTGCCCCGACGTAAGGCTCAAGCGTCTCTCCTCACACACGCTTCGATCGAACCGTACGGTTCATCCGTAGGAACAAAAATATGATTCGGGTTGTCTGCTCCCAGCGCCGACAGATCGACCAGATTGCAATGCTTGTTGGGCATCGAAAGTCGAATCTCCGAAATATTCGGTTCTGCTTCGAGCGCGGCCATCCCCATCGCGTATAACGTCTGCTGTACCGAAAGACTATCGTGCAGCGCAAACGTTTGCAGCAGCGCATCCATAATCGCGGCGCGAGACGCCGCGTAGTCGACGGCCTCCTCCACATACTTCCATTCACCCGATGCCAACGTTCCCAGTAATCGGTCGTTGGTTTCCTTCAGCGTCGTCAGCTTGTCCCTGATGTAGCCGGCAAATCCCGATTTCGCCGTCTTCAGGATCGCCAGGTTGGCGAAACCCGCGCTCACTGCCACCTTTGCTCCCCTTACATACGTCACAGTACCGGTACTAATTGCGGCGTCTTGTTGAACAAACGCCGTCTCGTGCGTCTCTCCGCCCGCCTGAATATGCGCCCACGGCGTCACGCCAATCCTTGCTTCGGCTTCCGTCACCTGCGGATTATTCTCCATCAGATACGTAACTAACACCGTTGCAAATACTTCAGCGGTTGCAGCCTTCGAGGTGCGCGCCAGCAGATAAACGGTATTTTTAATTGTGTCGGTGGGCAGAATGCGGCTGTTATCGCCATCCTCAAAACAGCCTGCGAAATCCCCCTTCAGCCACACATCCACATTCCACTCGCAAACCTCGTCACGAGAACCCTCCCGCTCCACCTTCATCACGCGCACCCGTGATTTACCGTAACGATTCTCTCCCAGCGTGATCATCGCTCGTCAGCTTCCTCGATAGGTGGAGTATCCATACGGCGTCAGCAGCAAGGGAACATGATAATTCTGCGTCGTATCCGAAATGTCGAACGCGACCTCAATATAAGGATGGAAACATTGGCTTCCCTGCTCGCGAAAGTAGGCCGCCGTTTCGAATCCGAGCCGATAGCGTCCCTTCTCGAGCGTCTCCCCAGGTGGCAACAGGTTCCCGATCCTGCCATCTGCATCCGTCTGCTTCTGCACAAGTCGCCGCCATGTCCCCGCATTCTCCCGTTCCAGTCGAACCAAAATTCCCGCCGCAGGTCGACCCAACGCCAAGTCCAGAACATGGGTAGAAATGCCGCTCATACGCCCAGCCATTTTCTCAGCCGTAGCTGGGTGATCTGCCGCTGTTCTTCCACCGCCTCGCGCAGTTCCGTCTCCGCATCGTTATCCAGTCGTCTCTTCAGGATCTTTAAGACCTCTGCAGCGGTTTTTCCCGTCGCATACACCAGAAACACACGCCCAAAGCGTGCCTCATATTCCGCGTTGAGACGCCCAAGTTCGGTCACCGTCGTCGCGTCCTGCGCACCAACTCCCTCTTGCTCCTGCAGTGACCACGTAGCTGACTGCTTCGTGGCAGCTGCCCGGGCTTTGCGCTCACCGATGCGCGGGTGGCTTCCAAACGCCTCTTCCCAATCCGCGACTGTTAATCCGAGCCAGACCCGATCCGAAGCCTCTGAGATCTCCATCGAAGTGTCTAAAGGCCGCAACCTTGCCAATTCCTGAGCCCATCGCTGCGAGCCGCAACACGGCAGAATCGCCTCCGCAGCCTCCATCTCCGGCAACCCGTTCCATCGCATCAGCACCGTGCTCGAAGCACGACCCGACGCTGCCAACCCATGCAAAAACTCCTCCAGCACATTCCCCGCGACGAATCTCCGGTACTCTGCAACCGAACGGATGTCGTCGATGGGGGCAATCGCGTCATCAAGCAATCTTCGCGCCTCCAGGATCAGCGGGCCATCCATCCGTTGTCCACGGATCAATTCCTCGACTCCGCTCAGGCGCAGCGGAACCGGCGCCACCGCGCCCAGGCCAATCGCCACATCCTCGACAACGCCTCTGAGAACGCGGCCCACTCCTGCCATGCACACCTTCGAAATGGCCTGCGCGTTGCGCGCACCGGTCTTCCGGCCATAGGAATAGTACCCGTCGAAATTCTTTTTCAAAACCACGGAGAGAATCAGCTCTTCCGGGCGCAACGCGGTCCGCTTATACCCGAGATGAAAATCGCGATATGGAATTCGACGCGTTCCCTGTGCGGACACCAGGCACAGTTCTGCGTCATAGGCTAACAGCGCAGGAGGCGAATCAGCCGCCGGCGACGCATTCGCCAAATTACCGGCAATTGTTGCACGATTCTGATTTGCAATACTGCCCGTCCACGAAGCCGCCTGCGCCACCAACGGGAAATGCCGCAGCACTGCATCGCACCGGCGAATATCGCTGAAGGTACAACCTCCGCCCAACGTCAGCGATCCAGTGTCTTCGCGAATTTCTCGCAGCTCCGCCAACCCCCACAGGTTCACCAGACGTCGCGCGGACAGCTTGCCAGCGCTGAATAAAACCATTACCTCGGTAGCACCCGCCACTGGCAGCCATTGTCCCGGCTCTCGGTTCATCAGCCGCAACACCGCCTGCAAGTTCTCCGGCGTAACCATTTCGTACTCGGCCGGGTGCGACCTCATCCCAACCCCTTACTGGCATCGCCGACCGCCCGCTCGACCGCCTCGAAAATCCGCATGTATCCGGTGCACCGGCACAAATTCCCGTTCAGGCTCTCCCGAATCTCCGTGCTGCCCGGTGTCGGATTCTTCCGCAGCAAATGCGCTGAAGCTACCAGCATCCCCGGCGTGCACATTCCACACTGCGCGCCGCCGCATTCGAGAAACGCCTTCTGCACCGCATGGAGGCGCCCATCCACACACAAGCCTTCCACCGTTTCAATCGCTGCGCCGTTCGCCTGCGCCACCGGGATTAGGCAGCTGTTCACCAGCTCTCCATTCATCAGCACACTGCACGCGCCGCATTCACCCTCGCCGCAGCCCTCTTTAGTCCCCGTCAGTTCCAGATCGCAGCGCAAAACATCCAGCAACCGCGCCATGGCGTGCGTCTCAACCTTATATGTCTGTCCATTAACCTGCAGCGAATAGCACCTCACAGACAGACCACCTCTCGCGCCGTCTCCCGCTCCTTCATCTGGCGAAAGATATCCTCAGGCAGCAATGGCACGCTGTCGAACTGCTGTCCTGTCGCGTGGGCTACGGCATTCAGAATCGCAGGGGCCGGCCCATCCATCGGCAGCTCGCCAATTCCCTTCGCCCCATACGCCCCATGACCAAACGGGCATTCCTCAAAAAAGACGCGTATCGGTGGAATATCCTGCGAGGTAGGGATAATGTAGTTCGTCATCTGATTGTTCTGCATCCGCCCCCGATTCCACATCACCTTCTCATACAGCGCCCATCCGATGCCCTGCGCAACCCCGCCCTCAACCTGTCCCATCGCCAGCACCGGGTTCAGCACGCGCCCCACCTCCTGCACTGCGACGAAATCATCCACGTTGACCACGCAGGTCGTCAGGTCGACGGTTACTTCTGCCACGTACACGGCCCATGCATACGCCGCGTAAGCCTCGCCTCGATATTTCTGGTCGTCCCAGTGCACCCCCGGCGGAGCCTCATAACGGCTCTCCGCCCGCAACGGTCCGTATCGTTCCACATAGGTGCGCGACGCTGCTACGAACTCCTCGGTCGCGTACTCTTCGCCCAACAGCCCGCTGGCGATCAGGGCCTTTCGCAAATCCACCGCCGCACAATGCACCAGCTTCCCCACCACCATCGACGTGCGCGACGCCACTGTTGGTCCGGTGTTTGGGACGACACTTGTATCCGGCGGCCCCATCTCCACCGTGTCGTAATCCACTCCCAGCGTCTCGGCGGCAATCTGGCAGAGAATCGTATTCGTTCCCTGGCCAAACTCGGTGCTCGACACCAGCACCCGTGCTTTCCCCTCGGCCGTCACATCCATCGCCGCCAGTGAATTGAGGTGGCGTTCGCCCGAACCCGTGAATCCCGATCCATGCAGGAATGCCGCCAGCCCAATTCCCTTTTTTTTCATTCCTGCGTCTTCATTTTCGCGTGCAAACCGCGCTCGTTTGGCCTGGTAGTCCGATTGGGTCAGAGCGCGCTCCATCAATTGTGCAAGGTCAATGTCTTCCTGGATCTTCTGGCCCGTCGAAGTATCCTGACCTCGCTTCAGAAAATTTATCCGCCGTAGTTCGTCCGGAGCCATCCCCAACTCTTCCGCGATATGGTCCATGTGCCGTTCAATAGCGAACAAACTCTGCGGCGCACCGAATCCACGGAATGCCCCATACGGCGGATGGTTAGTGGCCATCGCCTTCGACCGCACCCGAATGTTCGGCCAGTAGTACGGCCCGCCCGCGTGAATCGTCGCCCGCGACAGCACCGTCGGCGACAGCGTCGAATACGCTCCCCCATCCAGCGCAATATCAATCTCCGCGCCCAGTAGTTTCCCTTCTCGGCTCACCGCGGTCCGATGACGCACGCGCGACGGATGCCTCTTCGTAGTCGCTGCCATATCTTCCGCGCGATCGTAGACGATCTTCACCGGCTGGCCGGATTTCATTGCCAACAGCGCCGCATGCGCGCCGATCATCGACGGATAGTCTTCCTTCCCGCCAAACGCGCCGCCCGTCTCCACCTGAACAATCCGGACCTTTTCCTCCGGCAAGCCCATCACCTTCATCAGCGACTTATGCACGTAAAACGGACACTGCAGTGATCCCCACACCGTCAGCCCGTTTTGCGGCGAATACACGGCGATCGCGCCGTTATTCTCGATGTAAAGGTGCTCCTGTGCTCCCGTTGTATATTCGCCCTCAACAATCCGATCAGCCTGTGCCCACACCGCATCCACGTCGCCCTTTTCCATCACGAACGACTTGAACAGGTTATCCTCGCCCCACACCACTGGATCACAGAGCTCGCTTTCCTCCATCGTGAAAACCGCCGGCCACTCCTCATAGGTCATCCGTACCGCTGCTACCGCCTTGGACAGCAAATGGCGGTCGCGATGCGCCAGTAACACAATTGGCTCTTCAGGATGATTCACAACCTCAGCGGCCAGGCACGGCCAGTCGTGGTTGATCAGAGCAATCTCGTTCGCGCCAGGGATGTCTGTCGCCGTGACGATCACAAATTCTTCCCAGGGAATACCGCTTCCGAACTCGATCCCCAGAACGCGTCCACGGGCGATGCTGCTCCGCACCGTTGCTCCATGCAGCATCCCCGGAAGCTTCAGATCGTCGACGTAATGCGCACGGCCGCACACCTTGGCCAGGCCCTCCTTGCGGAGCACCGATTTGCCGACGATTCTCTCCTGCCCCAATCGCGCTCCTGTTAGCTAAGCCGCAGTCCTGGAAAATTTCCTAATGTTACTACGGGCGTTAATCCCCCCAAACAAGTAACCACTTCAGGCCCTTCTCTCCTTTACAAAAGTGGAATGCTCTGCGAGTCTGGTGGGCGGGTTTTCGAGGGTCAACTACGTGCGCAATCAAACGTTTCACATTGCTGTATTCCTTCTCGGCTCCATTCTCTGTGCTTCCAGTCATGCTCAGGCTCAGGGCCCCATTCCCGACAGTCCGGCAATCGAGCAGCGTGTCGACGCGATGGTGGCGAAGTTGACGCTTCAGCAGAAACTGGAACTCATCGGCGGAGTCGACAGCATGTTCATTCGCGCCGAGCCCTCTGCCGGGTTTCCCACTCTCAAAATGAGCGACGGCCCGGAGGGTGTCCGTACCTGGGGTCCGGACACGGCCTACGCCGGTGGAATCGCCCTCGCCGCCTCGTGGGATCCCGCGCTGGCTCTCAAAATGGGTCAGTCTATCGGCAAAGATGCGCGCGCTCGCGGTGTCAACTTCTTGCTCGGTCCCGGCGTCAACATCTACCGTGCCCCTATGTGCGGCCGTAACTTCGAATACTTCGGAGAGGATCCGTACCTCTCCGGTCAAACGGCCGTGGCCTACATACGCGGCGTGCAGAGTCAAGGCGTAATCGCCACCGTCAAACACTTCGCTGCCAATAACGAGGAATACGACCGCCACAACGTCAGCTCCGATCTGGACGAGCGCACCCTGCGCGAAATCTACCTGCCCGCCTTCGAGGCCGCGGTCAAAGAAGGTCACGTCGGCGCGGTCATGAATTCCTACAACCTTCTGAACAATGTCCACGCCACCCAGAATCCGCACCTCAATAAAGACATCCTCAAGGGTGACTGGAAGTTTGATGGCATCCTCATGTCAGACTGGGACGCCACCTACTCCGCCATCGGTGCCGCAAATAACGGACTCGACCTTGAAATGCCCTTCGGCAAATTCATGAACCCTCAAAACCTGCTGCCCGCCATCAAGAGTGGCCAGGTTTCTGAGACTGTCATCGACGAAAAAATTCGCCGCATCTTCCGCACTGCCATTCGATTCGGCTTCCTCGAGCGCGACCAGACCACCCCCGCAATCCCGCGCTTCAGCCAGGAAGGCCGCGCCGTTGCCATGCAGGAAGCACTGGAGAGCATTACTTTGCTCAAGAATGACGGCAATCTTCTCCCCCTCGATCCAGGCAGGATCCACACCATCGCGGTCATCGGGCCCGATGCATGGCCGGCCGTGCCCGGTGCAGGTGGCAGCTCTCACGTTGATGCCTACGCGCCCATCAGCATCATGACCGGGCTATCTGACGCTCTCGCCGGCAAAGTTAATGTGCTGTATGCTGCCGGTCTCCCGTCAGTCCAGGACCTCATGCAGCAAACCGAGTTCTACGACGCCTCCGGTAAGACTCCGCAAAATCCATGGGCCGGGTCGCAGGTGAAGATCGAATCATTTGACAATCCCAACTTCAGCGGCACGCCCGCGGTCTCTTATGCTCGCCGCATCGCATCCTATCGCTCCGAAGAATGGACTCCGCCCGCCGGAGTACACCGCAGCATGCGCGCCACCATGAAGTACATGCCCTCGAAGACAGAATCCTATCTTTTCCTGGTTGGCGCCGGCGGTTCGGATGCCTACAAACTAATCGTCAACGGTAAGACAGTCCTTGACCAGCCCTCACGCGAAGGCCAGGCACCGCGTTACGTTGAACTTCCTCTCACTGCCGGACAAGCGGTTTCGCTTGACCTCGATTACTGGCCCGATGCTGCTTATCCCCGCATCGGTCTCGGCGTTCGTGGCGTCGAGGAACTCGTGAGCTCTGAGGCAAAGAAAGTTGCCTCCATCGCTGACGCCGCTGTCGTCGCCGTTGGCTTCGATCCTTCTACAGAAAGCGAAGGCTTCGATCGTACTTACGAATTGCCTTTCGGTGAGGACCAGCTGATTCAGGCCATCTCTCAGGCAAACCCGCACACGATTGTCGACATTACCGCCGGCGGCAACGTCGACATGCATCGGTGGCTCTCGGCTGTCCCCGCGCTGCTGCACAACTGGTATCCAGGCCAGGAGGGTGGCCGTGCCCTCGCCGAGGTTCTGACCGGACAGCATTCGCCTGAAGGACATCTCCCCGTCAGCTTCGAGACCTCCTGGGAAGAAAATCCAGTTCACGATAACTACTACGCGGCGCCCGTTCCTAAGGGCCAGACGCCCCACGTCGCCTACAAGGAAGGTGTCTTCGTCGGCTACCGCTACTACACTACCTACGATAAGAAGCCACTGTTCCCCTTCGGGTTCGGCCTCTCTTACACCACCTTCTCCTTCTCGAATCTCAAAGTATCCCCCGAACAAACCGGGCCGGATGGGAGCATTACGGTCTCATTCGATGTCACCAACACAGGCCAGCATGAAGGGGCAACCGTCGCTCAGGTCTATGTTGGCGATCCTTCCGCCAGGGTCAAGCGCCCGGCAAAGGAGCTCAAAGGATTTGAGAAGGTTCGCCTCAGTCCGGGTGACACGCACCACGTGAACATCACCCTCGACCGGCGCTCCCTTGCCTATTGGAGCGAGGAGAAGAATGGCTGGCAGGTGGATCCCGGAAAATTTATAGTCTCGGTGGGCGACTCATCCGAGAACACGCCTTTAGCCCAGGATCTGGCGATCCAGTAAACCAACGGGCGGCCGCGGAATTGCAGCCGTCCTTCTCACAGGTCGTTAAACAGGCTCTGTTTGCCAAGCGTCGCAATTACCTGACTCAAAGCCGCCTGCTGGGTTTCCGCAGTGCTCAGCTGCGTTGCTACCTGACCGACGACGGCCTGCAACAGATTCGTTTGCGACAGCGTCAGCTGCGTTGCTTCACTTTGAGCATAGTTTTCAGACGAAGTGAGCCGCGAGAGTGAGTTGTCGAGCAGGACTCGCTGCTGCGTTACGTGGCCCAAAGCAGTGCTCAGACTTTGAGCATCCGCCTGCGCCGTGGGCGACGCCACCCCGGTGGAAAAATCTGCAATGAGAGCGTTCAACGTTCCCAGGACATCGCTGCCCGCAGTGGAAAAAATCTGATCCCCTGGGATATTCAGCTGGATTTTCTGCCCGTTCGGCGTCATGAGATAACTCACGCTGTTTGCAGTGTCGTCCCCGTTGTA
Source organism: Acidobacteriaceae bacterium (assembly GCA_036490815.1). GTDB lineage: Bacteria > Acidobacteriota > Terriglobia > Terriglobales > Acidobacteriaceae > Palsa-343. The sequence goes on along the minus strand of DASXDF010000015.1, from coordinate 217,916 downwards.
CGTTACCGTTGCCGGCGATGTCGTCGTGTCCAGGGTGAATGGCCTGGTGTTTCCCTGGCTGCCAGCAAAGACGTACTGGCCGAGATAAGTCGTGTTCGCCAGAGATAACACCTCGTCTCGTATGCCCGATAGCTGATTACTGATCGACTGTAAATCGTTGCTGTTCAGTGTTCCATTGTTGGCTTCGATCGCAAGAGACGATGCGCTTGTCAGCTGGCTTACCACCGTGCTCAGCACCGAATCGGTAACCTGCAGCATGCTCTGTGTCGATGATGCAGTTTGTGAAAATGTGTCGTCGCGGCTGATGCCGGCGCTCAGCAGCACGTTTTCGCCCGCTGCTACCGGATCATCGCTCAGCTGGTTGACTCGCGAACCGCTGGCCAGCTCTTCGGTCAGTTGCTGTTCGCTCATCGATGTCGAGTCGAGTGACCCCACTAAATTATTGATGTAGAGCGGATTGACCCTCATCTCAAACCTTTCTCCTCGCCCCTTCTTCTTCCGCTCGCGCGGCTTGCCAATCCTGATTCGGCCTATGAATAACTGGTCTGCACACCGAGATTCAGTGCCGAAACCATCACCTGATCCAGAATCGTGAACAACTTCGAAGCCGCCTGGTAGGACTGCTCCAGCGTTTCCAGCGCCGCAGCTTCGTCGTTCAGGTTTACGCCGGAGATCGATCCCATCTGGCTCTGCAGCTGCGTCAACGCCGTCTGCTGCGAAGTGTTCTCGCTCGATACCTCCGATGTCAGGCTGCCGAGGCTGGTCACCATGTCGGAGAAATACGCCGCAGGCGCAATCCCATTCACGATCCCCATGTTCGCCTGATTCGCCATCGTCACCGCGTTGTCATCGTTCGATGAGCCTGCCCCCAGAGCCGCCGCCGCAATCTGCAATGGATCGGTCATCACCACCGCAATCTGCGCCGCTGATCCCGCAGGATTCGCGGCTGTCGCCCCGCTCGGCAAGCTGAAAATCGCGGCTCCTGCGTTTCCGTTAGCGTCAGTGCCCTGTCCGTTCATGGTGTTCATGGTCGATGCCACCGAGTATGCCAGCTCGTCGAGAGCGCTCTGCACCTGCGGAATGTCCTGATCCCGCGCCATCAGCGTCCCACCCAACTGCCCTCCCCCGGTTGTCAGATCCGATGTGATATCGGTTCCCTGTGAGTCGAAGAAGTGCGTAACGCCGCCTACCTCACCGGTCGAAATCGCCTCAGGCTGTCCTTCGGAAACCAGCAAAGCACCACCCATAGTTGTGACCGTCAGTCCGTTGTTTTCGGTGGTTACCGTGCGGATTCCAATCAACTGTGAGAGATTCGTCAGATCCTGTTGCCTCTGATCCTCCAACGCTCCCGCATCCGAGTTGGGGTTCGTTCCTTCGATCTGCACATTCAGCTGCGCGATATCCGTCAGCAGCGTATTCGCCTGCCCCACTACGCTCGTACTTTGCTCATCCAGCGACTGCCGCTGACTCTCCAGTTGAGCCGCCGTGCCGGTAAAGTCGGATGCCAGCGTATTCGCCGCACTCAACACACTCTGCCGCGCTGCCACGTCTGCCGGATTGGCCTCCAGAGAAGACAGAGAATTGAAAAAATCAGAAAGATCCGTCCCTATCCCGCTCGTGGGGTTGGCACTCGTGCCCGCGCTGGTAGCACCCGTAAAAAGCGACTGGATCTGGTTCAGAGCTGTCAGCCGTGCCCCCGATGCGTTCTCCGTCTGCGTTTGCTGCTGTACTGCCTTTTCCAGCACCCGGTCCCGCTGCGACTGTGGACCTGTCATTTCCACGCCCATACCGTAGTTCGCACCCCCCACTGACGCAGAATCGTATTGCTGCCAGGTGGGTGCTTCCAACGTGTATCCAGGCGTGTTCACATTCGCGGTGTTGTTGGCAATGACGTCCAATGCTGCCTGGTCCGCGTCAAGCGCACCGGTTGCGATATTGAATGCCGTGCTAATCGTTGCCATGAGGCTTAGCTTTCAGTCCTGTATCCCACGGTTGCTCTGCTTTCGATCTGCGGCGATCCCGGCTTCAGTGCCGCCATGCGTTGTCCCGACTATGCCTGTCGCCGTCCTCCGCTGCTTCCGTCATCACTCACCACTGTTTCCGTCACCGCCCACCGCTGTCTCCGTCACCGCTCACTCTGATTCAGTCGCCGTTCCGCGCTTAAGCAGTTGTTCCTCACACTGTTTCCTTTGTGGCTCACCTTTGTTTCCGGCGCTGTCCGGCCGCGGTCATGCGTTGCTCGGGTGGAGGCCTCAAAACCTCTTCCAGCATCCAACCGGTTGCAGCGACCCCTGCCGCCAGCCACAATTCAGCTTCCGGTTCCCCCTTCCTACCCGCCCAACCCCTCTCGGCCGTGTTCGCGCAGCACTCGATAGCAGCTCACCCTCCGGAGTAACTTCAAATTCCGCTGGGTCAAACCAATCAAATACCAAAATGCGCGGAGTCTCTCCTGTGCAACCCGCTGTTCCTCCTGGGTAACCGGCCTTGCTGCCGACCGAGCCGCCTCTGCCAGACTTTCCAGTTGTCCTGCATCGGCCTGTGCCAGCGCTTTGATTCCGGCTCCCAGTAATTCAACCACCCCTGTCTGCGCTCTCATTTCTCACTCCTGACGATGAGAGTTCCAACGCTCCCGCTTCTGCCCTGGCATCGATCCGAAGAAGCCCCGTCCTCTCCAGCCGCATGGCTCGATCCGGCGAAGCTCGCCGTCTCAGGCGTGCCCTGCCCGATGCGCTTCATCTCCACACCGTGCCCGCTCTATTTTCCGAGCATATGGTCGATCATCTTCCCCGCGACCTCCGATGACGACACGTTGTACGTGCCGCTCGCCAGGACTTGCTGGATCGCGGCTACCTTCTCCATCCTCACGTCGGAATCAGGCCCTGCCGCGGCGGCCAGACTGGCGGCCGCGCTCAGCGTTGTCCTGTCCCCTCCCGGCTGCTCCGTCTGTGCTTCGATGCTCGACGCCTTGCCGCTGACTCGCGTAGCCTCCTGGCTCGAAAATAACTGCTGCAATCCCTGGAGGTTGTTGTTGTTGACATTCATCCCTGGTCTCCTTCCTTCTCTCTATCGGCAGTAAACAACATACCTTGAACCCTGACTTCAGGAAATCGCGCCGATCCCCTTACCCCCGTGCGGCCCGCTTCCCGGCCTGAAATCTGCCAGAATCTTCGTTGCGATCCCAAATCCACCCCGCTCCGAGATTGCCTTCGCCAGCGCTTCGGACCCGAAACTCATCAGCGCGTTGCTGCTTCCTTCTCCACTTGCGCCTTCCCCGTCTTCGCTGAACAGCGGATCTTTCTGAAGCGGCTCCAGAAACTCCTTCATCAGGCAAGCCTCGAACTCATGCGCCGCCGGCTTCAGTCTCGGATCGGGTTGGTCTCCCGTTCCGCCACCCGCTGTCGCTCCCAAAATTGCCGACGTGTTCACAGGACCTCCAGTTCGGCTTCGAGCGCGCCCGCTTCTTTCATCGCCTGAAGGATTGAGACGATATCCCGCGCCGTCGCGCCAATCTGCTGAAGATTCTCGACCAGATCATCGACCGTCGCGCCTTCTTTCAGTTCGATCCGGTTCGCTGGCTTGTCCTGGGCCTGCACCGTGGTTTGCTGCACCATCTGCGTCGTGCCTTGTCCCAGCGCATTTGGCTGCGAAACCTCGAAGTGGCTCACGATGTTCACCACCAGGCCCCCGTGAAGAATCGTTACCGGCTGCAGCGTGACGTTGCCTCCGATCACCACCGTCCCGGTACGCTCGTTCACGACGACTTTGGCGCGCGGGAAGACCTCGACCTCGACCTCTTCGACCCGCGCCAGCAAAGCAGGTATATCCTCGTTGGGCGCCGGCTGCAGTTCAATGCGCCGGCTATCGACTGCGTGCGCCAGCTTGCGGCCCAGTTCCTGATTGGTGTCAGCCGTAACCGTCTCCGCCGTTCGAAAGTCCGCGTCCTCCAGCAGCAGCGAGAGCGTTCGCATCTGCGACAGGTCAAGCGGCACCCCCCGCTCTACAATGGCCCCCGATGGAATCCGCGCCGTTGTTGGATAGTTCACCGATTTGCTGCTGCCATTTGCGTTCACCGCGTAGCCGCCCAGTACCATGGGGCCCTGAGCCTGCGCATAGATTTGTCCATCCGGGCCGAACAGCGGCGTCAGCAACAGCACCCCGCCCTCGAGACTGCGCGCGTCGCCCGCCGACGAAACCGTAACATCCACCTTATTGCCGGGCCGTGCGAACGGCGGCAGGGTTCCGGACAAAAACACGGCCGCCATATTTCTGGTTTGCATCATCGATGCCATGGCGTTTCCCTGGAGACTCACGCCCATCCTCTCCAGCGCCGACTCCAGAGTCTGCAACGGAAAGACCGTCTGCGAACTGTCGCCCGTTCCATGGAGCCCGACAACGATCCCATATCCCACCAGCTGGTTATCCCGCACACCTTCGACCGAGGCGACATCCTTCACCCTTGCCAGTTTTGTCTTCACCGGCTCCTCGGCTCCCCACGCCGACCAGGCCGCCCAGGCGAGGAGAACCATGCCGATCCGTCTTCCGTTCTTCATACGCGCTCTGCCTCTCTGATCGCCTCGCACTACCCTCTGCTCGTCAGAACACCAAAATCTTTTCGAGGAACCGCACCACCGGATTCTGCCGGTAGGTCGCATCGTTCACGATCCCCTTGCCCTCGACTTCCAGTTCCATATCCGTAATCGCTGTCGACATCACCTGGTTCTGTGCGTTCACGTCTTCGGGTCGCACCAGTCCCCGCAGCCGGATCAGCTGCGTCTGCTGACTGAAGCTCAGCTGCCGCACTACCTGGATCACCAACATCCCATTCGGCAGCACATCCACTACTTCACCGCCCAGTATCGTGGTGATGCTCGAATTCGTTGCGCTCTGCCCCTGCGCGTTCAGCGAGGACGAGGAATTCTGGTTCAGCAGATTGTTCAACGCATTGCTGGTCGAAAGCTTGCCCAACAGCGAAGATACGGACGAGGCCGCCGCCGATGCCCGTTGATTCTTCACAGTCCCGTCGGTCGAGGCCGCCAGACTCTCCGAAACCACCACCGCAATCGGGTCGTGCGCCCGTACTGCCTTCACATCTCTCACCAGATCCGTCAGCCGACCGTTCGCGCTCCAGATCGATCCCGGCGTCAGCACCTCGGCCGCTTTCTCCGCTCGAACATGGGCGATATATTCGTTCAGTGCAATGTCCGGCGGAGTTTTGCCTGGCTTCTTCTTCGCCGTGGCCGCCCAGCCGGCGACCGCCATGCTCAGCAGGCTGGCACACACCGCACAACAGGCAATTCGATTCCAGCCAGGCATCAATTCCCGCTCCTTCGCCGCGAAAGTTCCACCAGCCCGGGTCCCCGCACAATTCCTTCCAGCGGTGCGCTGCTGAACCTCGTTTTCACCCGCACTCTCTCTCCTGTGCGCGCTGCACCCAGCGCCGTGCCGCTTAGATGAATGTCGGCCTCATCACTGCGATGGCACAGGGTGACGATCATCCCGGAATGCACCTCGGGCGGCGGCAGGACGGTCGTACTTCCCGGGCCGGCTCCCCTCGCAGCAACGCGCGTTGCGATCGTCCATGGAATCTCTCTCAACCGCGCCGGTCGTTCGAGATGCTCACAGTCCCGTTCCACAGTCCACTCGAGATGGAGGCCCCAGTCTCGAACGATGTTGCCGCCGCAAGCGGCCGATCCCGCCGCAGACAGCGGGATCATCATCAGCAGAATTATCCAGGCTCGCATCGGTCACCGCGCCATATTATTGACCTGGCTGTACATGTCATCGGCAGCACGGATCACTTTGGAGTTGCTTTCGTAGGCGCGCTGCGCCAGCACCATCTGCACAAAGGCGCCCACCACATCGACATTGGAGTTCTCGAGGTACCCCTGCTGAAGTGTGCCCAACCCTTCGGTTCCCCCCGGATTGCCGAGGACCGGATCGCCGGAGGAAAGCGTCGCTGTAAAGAGATTCGATCCCACGCTGTTGAGGCCGCCGGGATTGACGAAGGTCGCCAGCTGAATCTGTCCCAGCTGGGCCGGATTCTGCTGGCCCGGCAGGGTCGCATTGACCACGCCATACTGCGTGATCGTTACGGCGGTCGCGTTGGCTGGAATCGTGATGCTGGGCACCACCGCGTCGCCCTGGGCATCCACCAGCGACCCCTGATTGTTCAGATAGAAATTGCCTGCCCGCGTGTACGCCAGCGTTCCATCCGGGCGCGACACCTGAAAGAACCCCGTGCCCTGAATGGCGAGATCCAGAGGATTGTTCGTCTGGTTCATGTCTCCCTGGGTCATGATCACCTCGCTGGCCGCCGACTTTGTCCCCAGGCCGATCTGCAATCCTGCCGAAACCGTCTCCTGGCTCTGCGCCGCGCCCGGTGTCACCAGATTCTGATAGATCATGTCCTGAAACTGAAGCTGCCGCTGGCGAAAGCCGACGGTCGAAGAGTTCGCCAGATTGTTGGCGATCGTGTCCAGATTCAGCTGCTGCGCGCTCATGCCGCTCGCAGCCGTATACAAAGCTCGAATCATGATTTGCTCCCCCTTCTGATTGGCCGCCGGCTACTGCACCCGCGGTAAATCCTCGCTGGCCGTCTTGTCCAGATCGTTCGAGAACATCGAAACTGCCTTCTCCATCATTTCCGACTGGCGTTGCATCAGCACCAGCTGCAAACTTCCGTTGATCACATCCTGGTTCGACGATTCGAGCGCTCCCTGATGGATCGAGCCGGTCGCCACAGTGGGCGTGGTCCCGTCCGGCGCGGCATAACGATTGGCGCCCTCCGCCATCAGCGCCCCCTCCGGGCCGAATCCGAACACCGCAATCTTCCCGGCAATCGCACCGTTCACAGACACGGCGCCATCCGACCCCACAACGATCTCACCGCCCGGCACCTCGATCGGCTGCTGGCGCGCGTCGAGCACCGGCTCCCCGGCCTCCGTTGTCAGCGTCCCGTCCCTGGCGCGCTCCAGCTGTCCGTCGCGCGTATAGCGGATGCCCTGTTGGGTTTGAATGGCAAAGAAACCATCGCCCGCAATGGCGAGGTCCAGCGGGTTGCCGGTCGGGGTCAGCGCCCCCTGACTCAGGTCAAGCCGGCTGCCTCCCAGCACACCAAAGGCATTGACCGTCGCATCCAGCTGTGAATGAAGCGCGTCGGGGCCAAGAACTACGGAGCGAAAATAATCTCGCTCGGCGCGATACCCAGCAGTTCCGGCATTGGCCAGATTCCCTGCCGCAACGTCCAGCGCCTGGCTCCGCGCCAGCCAACCGGAAAATGCGGCGTAGTATCCACTATCCACCGATCGCCCCTCCCGCACCTTCTTCTGCAGTCGCCATGCCGCAATGGCGTCCGGCAGATTAGAGGACCCTTATCCGTACAGCTCGCAGGAGATCGTGATCACAAATGTCAGCTCTTCAAAGCGATAGCTTCGTTCAATCCGGATCGGGGCCCTCTGGCTGAAAAGCTCGTAGCTGCTTCCGGCCACAACGGTCGGTGTCGACAGGAGACATCCGGAAGCCAGCGCAGGATCGAGTCCCTTCCAGGCGCCGGCCACCATGTTGCAGACCTAGCCCACAGCATCCCGCACCATCGCGTCCACTTCCGTTGTTTCGATTCCGGTCATCCGCTCGGCAATCCGCATCGCAGCCGCGCCGCTGGTGTGCAGCACGAGCGAACCGCTCAAAGCGCCCGCCAGGCCGATCACAGCGGAGATTGTTTCGGCCTCCGCCCCTGAATCCCTGCCCACCGGAGCGCAGCCCACACCCATCATGGTGCTGAATACTTCATCCGCCGCCCGGTCCAGATGCGACTCAAAGTGTGCAACCTCTGTCGTCTTTGAGTTGCCGGAATCTGCTGCCATCGCGTTGCCCATTTCTCCCTTTCCCGTTGCCTTCCTGCCCTGGTTCCGGCCTAGGCCGGAACCAGCAGCGGCAGCACTCTCTCCCGCACCTGATCCGGAGTGAACGGCTTGCGGATGTATCCCTGCGCTCCAGCCGCCAGCGCCTCGCGCACATGCTCCTCGCCACTCTCGGTGGTGATCATCACCACGGGAGCGCCCCTGGCCAGACCCAGGCTCTGGATCTGTCGCAGGAACTCAAGTCCATCCATGCTGGGCATGTTGATGTCGGAGACGATCAGGCCAACCGGCTCGCGGCCGAGTGCCTCAAGCCCCTCGCGGCCACTGCCTGCCTCCACCACCTTGGCGAGATTCAGGCCTGCCTGGCGCAGCGCCCGCTCTACTATTTTCCTCATGACCGACGAATCGTCGACGATCAGCACCTTAATTCCGGACATCGCGCAGTCCCCTTCCGCTCCTCTTATCGGCTGCGCCGGCCTTTTCTCTACCGCGAGCTCCGCTTTTCTCGCGCCGTCCCCACACCCACCGTGGCAAGGAGGTCTTCGACCGCATCGAGGGCGGGAAGCCCCTCCTCCTCCCCACGCCGCCAGACGCGAAGCCAGAAGAAGTTGTGGATCCGCGCCAGGCGCGCCTCCACCGGCTTGACGGATTCGATCAGCTTCGTGATGGAGCGCGCCAGAACCCAGGAGCTGGCAGCTTCGAGAAACCGCGTTGGCGGTGCTTCCGCCGCGAGAAAACGTTGCTGCGCGCTCCGGAATTCTGAGTCTGCGGCGATACCGGCCGCCGCCCGCAGTCCGGTCATTCGCTCCACCGCGTAGCTCAGGCTGCGGTCGACGCGTCCGGAGAAGGCCAGGTACAGAAGCTTTCCCCCTGATGTGCGTACCGGCACCCCTCCAAAGGCCTCGGAGAGGAACCCGGGCATGGCCGTCACCATCTCTTCAGGCCGATCGTTCTCGAGCGAGAATACCGGGCAGTTCCATTGCGCGCTGAGCACCCGCGTCAGTGCCGGCTCGGAAAGAACCCCGCTGCGCAGCAACCACTCCCCCAGCCTGGTCGCTTCGCCCGTTTCCTCCGCTGCGCGTCGCTGCCCATCCAGCGCCTGGTGCAGCTGCCGGGGGGTAATTTTGCCCTGCTCCACCAGCATCAATCCCATCGGCACGCGGTGCGGGTAGGGCGCGGAATCGCCTCCGTCCATCTCGCGGCGCAGCGCCGCCGTCACCAATTCGCCCATGCATGCGGCCGAGCAGGCCCATCGTCCCTCGAATCCGGGAACCCGCCGGCTTCGCCACAGACGCATCCATCCGGTCGCGCAATGAGGGTTTGCACAGCGTGGAAATAACGACCCTGCGTGGGCCGCGCGCGGCCTCCGGACGCCAGCGTGTACCCTTTCAACTTCTCGCGTCACCATAAACATCGAATGCTCTCCAGACGCCGCACCGGTTCGGCAACGTCGGTCACCCGCAATCCAAAATTCCCGTTCACCAGCACCACCTCGCCCCGCGCCACAATTCTGTCCCCCACGATCAGGTCCACCGGGTCCGCCACGTGCCGATCCAGTTCCACTACATCGCCCGGCCCCAGTTCCAGCAGTTCCTTCAGTTCCATCTCGCGCGATCCGAAGCGGACCGATGCATCCAGCTCCACCTCCATCAACAGATCGAAATTTCCCCCCGGCTGCTTCCATCCCCCCATCGCCGGGTTCGCCACTGCCGGTGCCGGCGGTGGGGCAAATGCGGCTGTCTGCGCCCCCGCTTCGGTCTCGGGCTCGACCGGCATCTCGGCCGTCTCCACGATCAGCGCCATGTGGAGCACAACTTCGCCCAGACGGAGCACGCACGGCTCTCCCGTTCGTTCCGAAGTCCCCCCCGGAGAAGCTTTTCCACCCAATCCCGTCGCAACGCTGGCCAGGATGCCCGACCACAGTTCCCGCACTGTCTCCGCGTCTGCCTGGCCGGCCTCGATCACCCGCGCTTCGGTCAAAAAGCCGGCTACATCGTTCCTGTCCGCTCGCAGGAACAGATCCGTTCCTGGAACATGGATCGTGTCCGCCAGGCACTGCGTCTGCTCCGGAACTTCGCCGCCGGGGGCGCTCGTTACCGGTTGTCCCAACTCGCGCGCGAACTCGGCTTCGAGTTTGCCAATCCAGAACCGCAGGTCGCTCATTTCCTCACCTCACTGGGGGCCAGAAGGTGCGCCGCCCGATGATCGGCGTGCCCGACCGGTGCCGCCGAAAACAGAGAAACGCCACCGGCGCGAAACTGGGCTGCGGTTCTCGAAGCCGGCAGATCGAAGCGCAGGATGGCACCCGGCTCGACGGAGGCCAGCGAGCCAGCTCCCACCCGCACGGATGGCAGATAGAGCGAAGTGGCCGTACGGCAGAAGCCGGCCAGTTCCCGCATCCGTTGCCGTGTCTCTTCGGGATGTCTTCGCTGCCGGGTTCGATCACCTCCGAGCCGGCGAAGAATGGTATTCGAGGCTACGGCGGGAAAGGCGAGATTCAGCAGGCCGCTGGTGTCGGCCAGCCGAAGTTCGAAGCTCAGGCATAGTGTCTTCTCCGACACAGGAATCAGCCTTGGTGTCTGGGTCTGCATCTGCCGCTTCTCAAAACTGAAGCTCAGGCCCACCGGCTGCCACGCCGTGGTCAGCTCGCGGCAGATCGCTTCCACCACACCCGACAGAATGGCTTCCTCAATATCGGTCAGCTCGCGCGGTTCACTGGCCTTGCCTTCTCCCCCCAGCAGCAAATCGATCATCGAAGGCGCGGTCGTCAGGTCCATCTGCAGCACGGAGATGGCGCGCAACGGGTCGAGCCGCACCGAGCCTACGTACGCCAGTTCCGGGATGCGCAGCAAAAACTCGCTGAACTGGATCTGCTCGGCTGAAACCAGCGAGACCTGCACCCGGCTGCGAAACCATGCGCCCAGATGATGGGTGAGATTCCGAGCGAAGATGTCGTTGATCATGCTGATGGCGCGCAGCTGCTCGTTCGAAATCTGGCCGGAGCGCGAAAAGCTCCAGGGCAGGACCCGGCTGCGAGGCGCTTCCGGGACCGCCTGGGTCTTCGCCCGTGCCGCCTGAAACATTGCATCGATTTCTTCCTGGCCGAGTTCCTTCTCCATAGCGTCCTATTTCCTGCTCCGTGCCAGATCCTGAAGATGCACGCGCAGGTGGACGACGGCGGAGGAATGAATTTGCGAAACCCGTGATTCCACCACGCCCAGCGCCAGCCCGATCTCCTTCATCGTCATCTCTTCGTAGTAATAGAGCGTCACCACCAGACGTTCCCGCTCCGGCAGCTGTTCGATGGCCGCCGTCAGGCGATCCCGCAGCTCTCCGCGCAGACAGCGGAACAGCGGATCGTCTTCGGGATGGTTCGGAATGTAGGCCAGCTCTTCTTCGCCTGAGTCTTCCGAGCGCTCCAGATGCAGTGTGCCGATTTCGAGGCCCTTCAACTCTCCCAGCAGCTGCTGATACTCCTCAAGACCGAGATTCATCTCCCGGGCTACTTCCGGCTCCGTGGGCGCCCGCCCACAGCGCGCCGTCAGCTGGCGAATAGCCTCTTCGACCGCTCGGCCTTTGCGACGCAGATCACGCGGACTCCAGTCGAGCGTCCGCAGGCTGTCGAGCATCGCACCGCGGATACGGAACTGCGCATAGCTGCGGAACTGCACCTTCTTGGCCGGATCAAACTTGCGGAATGCGTCGAGCAGCCCGACCGTGCCGGCGCTGACCAGATCCTCCATGTCAACGTGCTGCGGTAAACGTTCGTGAATCCGGCGAGCCATCCAGCGCACCGCCGGCATGTGCTCCAGCATCATGCGCTCCCGCTCTGCTTCGCTCAACCCTCCCCGGTCGAGGACCACCGTCTCCACGGCCCCCCCTTCCTGGTCCTGCTGCCTGACTTTTCTCGGCCGTTCGGGCCTCGTCCACGTCTCTGCTGTCTGGCCTGCGTAGTCCATTGCTGTTTTGTCCTCGACCCTGTCCCTGCTCTATGCTCCCTGGCGCACGATGCCCACCGCCCGGACCGGAACCTCCGGAGGAATCTCGGCCGGTGCAATGACAGTCAGCCTCGGCAGAACCGGCTCCAGCCAGCGCCGCAGGTGATACCGCGCCGGACTTGCACAATGCAGCACGGGTTGGGCCGAAGAAGCGGCCGAGCCCATGAGATTCTTCAAAGAATCGGTGATCCGCCGGAGTACGGGCGTGTTTCCGCCGCCAGCCAGCTGGCGCGTCGAAGGGTCCGGCGAAACCAGTCCCATCAGCTCTTCCTCAAGCGCCGGTTCCAGAGCAATCACGCGCAGTGTCCCGTCCGCTTCAACCAGCGGCTGAGTCAACCGCCGCCCCAGAGCCTGACGCGCCGCCTCCACCAGCTGCGGCAATCCGCGGCTCTGCGGCGCCGTCTCCACCAGAGCCTCCAGAATCGTGCCCAGGTCGCGAATCGAGACGCGTTCGCGCAGCAGCTGTTGCAGGACCCTCTGCACTTCACCGAGGGAAAGAATCTTCGGCACCAGTTCCTCGACCAGCTTCGGATGGCTGTCCGACAAAGAATCGAGCAGGCGCTTGGTCTCCGCTCGTCCCAGCAGCTCATGCGCGTGACGGCGGATGAGCTCCGCCAGATGCGTGCCGATCAGTGTCCCCTGATCGACCACCGAGTACCCCGCCGCCAGAGCTTCTTCTTCCAGCGCCGGCTGGATCCAGCGCGCCGGCGCGCCATAGGCGGGCTCGCGCGTCTCTTTACCTGGCAAGGGGCGCGGATGGGCCTCGGTCGACACGGCCAGCAGATTGTTCCCCTCCGTCTGCCAGCGCCCTATTTCGATGCCTCGCAGCGAGACCACATACTCCCGCGCTTTGAGCCGCAGATTGTCGGAAATGTGTACGGGCGGAATCAGGAAGCCCATTTCTTGGCCCAGATGGCGGCGCAGGGTTCTCACCCGCCCCAGCATCTGGCCACCCTGCTTCTCGTCGACCAGCGGAATCAGCTGAAATCCGATCTCGAGGCTCAGGTCGTCAAGGCGCAGCGACGCCGCAAGATTCTCCGGCTTCTCCGTTACCTTCGCCGCTGTTTCTGCCTCTGCCGCCGGTTCCTCGCGTTTCGACGCGCGCGTTCCCATGTATCCCAGCGCGACCGCCGGCAGCAGGAAGGCCAGCTTGGGCAGCCCAGGAATCAGGCACAGCGCGCCGAGCACGCCGCTGGCCACATAGAGCGTCGTGCTCTTCCCCAGCAGCTGCGCACCGAGTTCCGTCGTCAGTTGTCCGGACGATGAGGCCCGGGTCAGCACCATTCCTCCCGCCACCGACACCAGCAGCGACGGAATCATCGTCACCAGGCCGTCGCCTACAGTCAGAATCGTGTAGGTCCGGACCGCCTCCCCTAAATCGATTCCCTGCTGCAGCGTCCCGATCAGCAGCCCGGCGATGATGTTGATCGCGGTGATCAGGATCGTCGCCAGCGAGTCCCTCTGATTGAAGCGGGCAGCGCCGTCCATGGCTCCGTAAAACTCCGCCTCCTGCGCGATGGCCTGCCGCCGTTTGCGCGCCGTCGCCTCGTCGATCAGGCCCGCGTTCATATCCGCGTCGATCGCCATCTGTTTGCCGGGCAGCGCGTCGAGCGTGAATCGCGCCGTGACCTCCGCCGTGCGCACGGCGCCGTGGCTTACCACCAGGAACTGAATCGCGATCAGGGCGAGGAACAGCACAAAGCCCACCACGTAGTTCCCGCCCACCACAAACTGCCCGAAGGCCTCGATCACCTTGCCCGCCGCCGATGTCCCTTCGTTCCCATGCAACAAAATGCGCCGGCTTGAAGCAATATTCAGCGACAGTCGAAACAACGTAAGCAGCAGCAGCAGGGTCGGGAAGACTGAGAACTCCACCGCCCGCCGCAACTGCACCGCCGACAGAAAAACCAGGATCGAGGCGGCCATCGAACAGGCCAGCAGCATGTCCATGACAAAGGCCGGCACCGGCACCACCATCACGAACAGGACGCTGATGGCTGCCACCGGTAGAGCCATATTGCGCAGCATTTTTGCACCGTTACTTTGCCCGGCCGGGCCCAGTGTCATGGCTCCCGCACTCATTCGATCGCCCTTCCTCTTCCCTTCATGGTTGTGCCCTCACACGTCCACCGGGCGCCGCTCCCCCCAGGTTCTTCGCGCCCCGCGCGGCGGCATCGGCACGCTCGCGTCGCATCCGCTCTTCCACGTCGCGCCGGTAGATCCACGCCAGAATCCCGGCCACTGCCGCATACAGCTCATAAGGAATGGCCTGGCCCTGTTCCACCTGGCGGTAGAGCGAACGTGCCAGTGGCGGATTCTCCACGATCGGCACGCCCGCCCACTGCGCCTCTTCGCGAATCCGGGCCGCCAGCAAATCTCTGCCCTTGGCCAGCACGCGAGGAGGATCCATCGTCTCGAAATCGAAACTCAGCGCCACGGCATAATGGGTCGGGTTCGTCACCACGACCGAGGCGCGAGAGATATCCGCTTTCAGCTGCCGGCGCCGCATCTGCCGGCGCAGTCCGCGAATCCGTGCTTTAATCTGCGGGCTGCCTTCCATCTCCTTGAACTCATCGCGCAGATCCTGTTTCGACATGCGCAGACGATCCTCGCGGCTCCGCCACTCCATCACGTAATCGATCCCGGCCCATGCCAGAAAAATCCATCCGGCATCGACCAGCAGGTTGTACATTTCGGCAAACACATCCGGGTACTGCTCGATGCTCATGGGAGGAACGGCAGTTTGCGCTTCGATGGCGCGCACCGCAAACAAACTCAGCACCAGGACCGGCACCAGAGACTTACCCAGCCGCACTGCAGCACGCAGCGAGAACACGTTTTTCACGTTCTCCGCCGGGTTCAGGCGTTCGGCCTTGGGCGAAAGCGCCTCGAAATTCAGAGTCCATCCCCCGCCCTGCGCAATCCCCGCGGCCACCGCGCCCGCCAGCGACGCAAGAAACATGATTCCAACCGGCTCCATGGCCTTCAGCAAAATGCCGCGCATCGCCAGAGCCGTCTCTGCCGCCGAGCTCCGCTCCCAAAGCACCGGCTGTCCCAATGCCAGAAGCGCCCGATACGCTCCCCCCCAGTCGACCAGCCACCGCTGCGCCACCGCGCCCAGCACATACACGCCGGCCAGCATGCCCGCACCCGCCATCAGATCACGGCTGCGCGCGCGGTCTCCGCGCTCATTGGCCTTCTGCCGTTGCCGAGGCGTTGCCTGTTCTGTGCGATCCCCTGGCATCTTTACGCCGTTCCCGCCGCTCCGGCCAGCAGCCGTCCGGCATCGTCCAGCAGCGCGGCGAAGTGTCCTTCAATCCAGTGCGGCCACAGCGCGAGCGATCCAATCAGTACCCCATACCCCAGCAGCGTCTTGACCGGCACGGTCATCGCCATCACCGGCAGCTGCGGCGACATTTTGCCGGCCAGCGCCACGGCGAGCTCCGCCAGCAAGGTCGCCGCCAGCACCGGAGCCGACAGTTGCAGTGCCGCACTGAAGATTCCCCCAGCCATCATCACCAGCGCCCGGCCTGCCCGGGGATCGAGCGTCACCGTCCCCACTGGTGCGGTTGCGAAGGTTCTGAAAAGCGCAGCCAGCATGGTCCGGTGGAGTCCCGCCCCGAGTACGGTCAGAGTTCCCAGCAGCCCGAACAGCTGTCCCATCAGTGGTATCTGCACCGGCGCATTCGGATCCATCAGGTTGACCAGCGAAAAGCTGAACTGAAAGCCCATCACCTGGCCCGTAAACTGCAGCGCTTCAAACAGAAACGACAGGGTCAGACCAAACACCAGGCCGACGCTCAGTTCTCCCAGCACGGGCAGAATCCCCAGTTCCGCATGCGCGCCCGGGAATGCCGCCACCACCAGGGCTATCAAATACGACACGGCCAGCACAAAGCCGGCTTTAATTCGTGGGGGGATCGCTTCGGAGGAAAAGACTGGCGCGAAAACCATCAGACCGCTGATGCGTACCAGCACCAGAGTCATGGCCTCGAGGGTGTTCTCCCAATCCGGTGTCATCCCTGCCCCAGGAAGCGATGGAAGTCGGAAAACAGCGTGATCGTGTAGGTCATCAGCCGCGCCAGAAACCACGGCAGCCCGGCCATCAGCAGCCCAACCACCACCAGCAGTCGCGGCACTGTCGAAATGGTCTGATCCTGCAGCGAGGTCAGTGTCTGCACCAGGCTGATCACGAAACTCGTTACGCACGCGGCGATCAGCACCGGCGCTCCCAGGATCAGAGCCTCGCGCAGTAAGTGCCGCATCAGTTCCGCCGCCTCATCCGGTCCCATCGCGCCGTTCCCTTCCTGTGCAACTTTCTGGGCTCTCGCTGATGCGCCCGTTGGTCTTGCCCCATTCCCGTTCAATTCCACCCGCACGCCCAGGTCAGAAGCTCTTCAGCAGAGAACCGGCTAACAGATTCCACCCGTCCACCATCACGAACAGCAAAATCTTCAGCGGCGTCGAAATCACCACCGGCGGCAGCTGGAACATCCCAATTGACGTCGTGATCGAAGCCACAACCATGTCCACCAGCAAAAAAGGCAGAAACAACACCGCACCGATTTCAAATCCCGCCTTTAGTTCGCTCAGCATGTAGGCCGGAACCACGACCCGCATTGGCAGGTCCTCCGGCGTTGCGGGCCGCGTCGTCATCGACGCCGAAGCAAACAGCGCCAGGTCCTTCTCCCGTGCATAGCGCAGCATGTAGGTTTTGGGCGGTCCCGATCCGCGATCGAGGGCCTCCCACCCTGAAATCTGTCCCGCTCGAAAGGGCTCCACCGCCTGCTGATCCACCTGCACCATCACCGGCTGCATCAGAAACCACGTCATCATCAGTCCCAGCCCCATCAGCACCTGATTCGAGGGTGCCGTCTGCGTTCCCAGCGCCTGCCGCAGAAAATGAAATACGATCAGCAGCCGAACCATCGGCGTCATCGACAGTACGATTGCCGGCAGCAGGGTCAGCAGTGTCAGTGTGAAAACAATCGTCCACGGGATCGAGTTGTTGTTACCGATCGGTCCGGACAGATCGAGCCCCGGCAGTCCGTTCTGCGCTTTCGCAGCAGAGACCAACAGCAGCAGGTTCACTGCCCCGGCTCCCGTTTCCGGCGCCGATGCGCAGGAACCTCCATGATGGGTGTAATCACATCACTCCCCATGGCCAGCAGTACGCTCTTGCCCCGGCAATTCACCAGCACCAGCGATTTCTTCGGTCCCAGATTTAACCGGCCCTCCAGACGTATCGGCATCTCGCCGGCTGTCGGCAGGCTCATCAGCCGCCGCAGCCAAAGACCCATCCGCATCGTCCAGCTGTGGCGCGGCATCGGCGTGCTTCCATCGAATACCGGACTCAGTACCATTCCGATGTTTTTCGTTCCCCTTCGTGGCGGCCCCTCGGCCCATCGTGCCATCTCAAGACTTCGCCTCACGTCCCCTCACTTGTTGCGCTAGGCCAGCCGCGTAACCCGCACGGCCAGTCGCTGATCCAGCACCTCGAATTCGGACCACAGCAGCAGTGCGCCACCCGAACGCAGCGGTACATCCTGGGTGTGTTCATGCACCGTTTCCACCACCGTCCCCTTCTCCATCGAGAGCAGATCCTTCACTCGAAACGAGTGGACCCTGACCACCACATCGACCTGCATCGGCAGGCGGTCCAACCGTGTATCTCCCGCGTGTTGCTCAGGCAACGGTTCGTCCGCTCCGCCTTCTCGCACTACTAACGATGCGCCAGGGGAAGCGGAACCAGTCTCCTCCGCGGGTGCCCCTGTTCCGATCGCGGTTGGTCCAGGGGCCGGCACGGCTATCGTGCTCGCCCCTCCCTGGTTGTCGTTAACAGAAGGCATCGCCCGCCCATGGTTGCGAACCAATGCCCTAAAACCGGACAGAAAGACTAGAGAATCCTCATCCTTCGCGCATCGCTCAACAATGGCTGGGCTTAGTCCCGGAGAATCCGGTCCGATCCGCTCCAAAAGACGCTGGCGCGCCTCAGGCCACCTCGCCCTTCAATGTGAACCAGAACGTCGCGCCCTTCTCCACCGCCCCTTCGGCCCAGATCCGTCCCCCGTGCCGCGCAAGAATCCGCTGCACCGTCGCCAGTCCGATCCCTGTCCCCGGAAATTCGCTCCGGCTGTGGAGCCGGTGAAACGGCTGGAAGAGCTGATCGTTCAACCGCGGATCGAAACCCGCGCCATCATCCCGCACGTAGTACAGCGTCTCTCCGCGGCGATTGACGGCCCCAAACTCGATGCACGCAGCCTGATGCCGCGAGCTGTACTTCCAGGCGTTTCGAATCAGGTTGTCCAGCGCCACGCGGATGAGTCCCTCGTCCGCCTCAACCTTCGGCAACTGCGCGATCATGAACTCTACGCGCCGCTCCGGCTCGTTGCGCTTCAGGTCTTCCGCGACCTGACTCACCAGCCCCGTCAGGTCCACCGCCTTCTTTTTCAGCGCGGCCGTGCTCGCGCGCGACAAATTCAACAGGTCGTCGATCAGCGATGCCATATTCCGCGTGGCCACCCGCAGCTGTTCCAGAATTTCCGCGCGCTCGCCTTCTCGCGTCTCCTGATCCAGTCCCTCGAGAATGTAGACCATTCCCTGCACCGCATCGAGCGGTCCCCGCAAATCGTGCGCCACCGTGTAGGAGAAGGCCTCCAGTTCTCGATTCGCTGCCCGCAACGCTGCCGTCCGCTCCTCGACCCGCGCCTCCAGTTGTTCACGGCCACGATTCAGCGCCGTGTCCCGTTCCTGAATCTGTACCAGCATCTCGTTGAATGCTTCCACCAGCACAGCAATTTCATCCCCATCCGGATGCGGCTTCGCCCGTACGGAATAGTCGCGTTCCCGCGACACACGCCGCGCCGTCTCCGCCAACGCCACCATTGGTTGCGCCACCAGCCTGCGAGCCGTCGCGCTGATCAGCAAACCAGCCCCCATGCAGATCACCAGTACTCCACAAGCGATGAGCAAATAGTGCCGCGCTCGCTGTCCCGTCTCGTTCAGTTCAGCCGCGATATACACGGTCCCCACCGGTTTGCCCTGGAACACGATCCGGTGCGCCAGCAGCACGTGGCTTCCACTAGCCCACTCCTCGTCGACCTTTCCTGCATCCAAAGGCACCGTAGGCGCAGGCGGTACTGTGGCCGAGCGCTGATACTCGGCGAACGTGGAACCGTCAGTCGACACCAGTGCCGCCGAAGCTACGTCGGGAGAATTGCCGAGCGCCTCGAGCGTCGTCTCAGCGCTCTGCTGATCATCGAATAACAGTGCAGAGACGCTGTTCGTTCCAACAATTTGCGCAGACGTCCTCAGGTTGCGGATCAGATTCTGCCGAAACGAGATCAGATCAAAGAAGAAGAACGCCGCGACCGCCAGCACCAGGACCGTTGCACTGACGATCACATTCATCCACATCAGCTTTGCGGAGATAGAACGGGAACCAAACCTCATCTTCCCCCTCCCGTCTCCGGCTTTCCTGTCACCGTCACAGCGACCTTCAACAGCTCCGAACTCAGTGCGACCCGATGGCGCGAACATGCACTGAGGTTGACGGAGAATCGGACATGATCATCGACCGTAACGAACTGAATCATGCCTCCGTGGGAGATGAAATCAGCCGAATCCCCTACCGTCAGGATTGGCTTCCCCTCAGCAGCAGCTAGAAAATCGTCCTGCTGCGCGTGCTGCGTCGAACCGATGAACAGGATCGAACAGGCTCCCACCCCATCCGGCCGATCCACATTCCGTTCCTCGATCGGCCGCCCGTCGATCTGCTCCCCTTCCACCAGCTTGCGTATCGTTTGCCCAAATGGGTCTTCGTCCGCCACACACACCACCATCGGCGACGACTTCGCCTCTTCCGGCCAACGCGCAAATTTTCCGAAGTTATAGAGGTATGCCGCCTGGACGTCGTCCCGTGACGATTTTTGCGCCTCCAGCCAAACCGGCGAGCAGGCAGGAGCCGTCGCAACCGCAACCAGCAGCGACCACCCCAGCCGTCGCGCTCCCGCCGCCCTCTTCCGCTGCCGCGTTGGCTTCTTCGGCCCCATCAGCCTCTCATCCACACTCACCCGTCAGACTCACCCGCCATAATCCCGCAAATCGCGGCATCTATGCTGCGCTGTCCGGCTCAACAACCGTCTTTGCAATCACCGCAAGCGTGGCCACCAGCTTCGCCGGCTCCCCCTTCCGTACGAAAGCCCGTGCGTACGGCGCAATATCGGTTGGGAGATCGTAGACATCCGACAATACAAGAATCGGTGCCCGGGGATAGTGAGCCCTGACCGCTTCCGCTGCTGCAACCGCGGTCAGTATCCCGGTCAGCCGATAGTCCAGAACCACCAGGTCTGCCGCTTTGTCCGGAAAATCGATTCGGTCCCCTGTCACCAGCCCTGGCAGCACTTCATAGCCCGCCTGCGCAATGATCCATCCGTAGATCCGCAGGTGCGTCGGATCGTCATCGATGATCAAGACTGTAGTTTTGCCGTCCACTCTCTCCGCAGTCTCCCGCCCATCGCAAGCCTTGCGAGGCCGATTCAGCTACAGTCTCGCATCCTGTCTCTGTCAAACTCTCAAAATCCTATCCGTCCCCCGCTTTCAAACACAACCAGAAAAGGTGGTAGCCGGCTCTCGACGCACCCTCAGCCCGCTCGCTTCCTGCACCCCGCGCCAGGTGCCTTCATCAGGGATACGAACGTACCGCGTCGGCTGTCCCAGGAACGCGTTACCCCACGCCGAAGAGAGTAGAATTCAGCTTCCCGCGTGCATCCGGAGCGCCAGGCTTCTCCCTGAAACCAACTCCGGCTTCTGCACGAGGCACACAGGAGGCGGTATGAAGTTGGCTAATCGTTTCGTTCTTCTTCTCGCAGCAGCAACCTGTGCAGCCGCCCTCGCCGGATGCAGCCGCCACAGCAGCGCCGAGCACTATTATCTGGTAGCCGCGAACACCAAGCTTACCTACTGGCAATCGGCCGCCGCCGGCCTTGAGAAAATCGCTGGCCAGTACGACGTGCACGCCGACATGCGCGGCCCTGCCACCTTCGATCCTCAGGGGCAGGTCGATGAGTTTCGCTCCGTCGTCGCCCTTAAGCCTGCCGGCATTCTCGTCTCCGTGGCGGACGCGAAACTCATGCAGCCCGAAATCGACGCCGCCATCAACGCCGGCATCCCCGTCATCACCGTCGATTCTGACGCGCCAAACAGCAAGCGCCTCTACTTCATTGGCACCAATAATCGCCAGGCCGGCCGTCTCGGTGGCCGCGCCCTGGTTCAGAAAATGGGCGGCAAGGGCACCGTCGTCTTCTTTACCAATGCCGGCCAGCCCAACCTCGATGAGCGACTCAACGGCTACAAAGATATCCTTGCCGACTCGCCTGATATTCACATTAAGGAAGTTGTCGACATCAAAGGCCAGAGCACAGCCGCCTTCGATTACACCGAACACGCCCTTCCTCTCACCGGCAAGGATCGCGTGGACGCCTTCGTTTGTCTCGAAGCCTCAGCCGGCAAGGAAGTCGGCGAAGTTCTGAAACGCGGCAATACCAAAGATCGCGTCGTCATCGCGATGGACGTCGATAAAGATACGCTGAACATGGTCAAAGATGGCACGATCGCCGCCACCATCGCGCAGAAGCCCTTCACCATGGCATTTGTCGGCGTCAAAATGCTGGATGACCTGCACCATTATCCGCTCGCTTCTCTCACCAGCAACTATCAGGTCGACCCCTTCGCGCCCATCCCGGCCTTCATCGATACCGGATCGGCCCTGGTGGATTCCAGCAATGTCGACCAGTTCCTCCAGGCGCAACAGGGTGCCGCTGCCCAATAAGATCGAGAGCAACACCGTCCAGGCAGCCCTCTCCATAACGAGGTCGAAAAGAAATCTGCCTGAACGGCAACCGCGTCCGTGGCCGCCGCGGACACCCAACATCATCGCCGCCACAATGCCCAGCCACCATGGCCGGTCTGCGTCGCGCCTTAGTCCGTCCCCGTCCTTGCCGGATCCGATCTCTCGGCTGCCGCGCTCGTCAGGGGCTGAAGGATCGTGAAGGGCGAAGCAACCGGTTGCTGCGCGCGCTTCGGGAATCCCGCTCGGAGATTTCTCCATGCTTTCCCAATCCGATCCGATGCAAAGAACAGCTGTCCCGCGGTCAGCGGTCCTGCCACGCGATAATGCCCCACCGCTGCAAGCCCCATCGATGCGATGCATCCGCACTGCGCGCAGTCCGGATCGCCTCCGAACTGGCAGGGAGTGATTCGGGTCCGCAGATCCGCCGAAATCGTCTCCGTGGTGCGCGCAAAAATGCACTCCTTCGGATTCTGCGGCGGTGTTTCCATCTCCTGCAGTAGCTCTTCTCCCAAATCCAGCAGCGGATACTTCCGGCGTAGTTGTCTCAGATCCGCGACGATGGCTCTTCTCTGCTCCGCCGTTAGAATCTCCGGCCCCTCAGCTCCCCGCTGCGGCGTAAACAGGCTGAACCAGACTTTTACGATCTCCGGCCGCGCACTCCAGAAACGCAGAAATTCATCCAGATATCCCGGCCTCCCCGCGATCTGCCCCGTAATCGTGCTGTGAATCGTCACGCGCGCTCCCGCGATGCTCTTCAGGATCCGCTCGTACGTCGCCGGCTTCCGTCGCGCATCATGCTCCGGCTGCAAACCGTCAATCGAAACCACCACGTTGAGCTTCTGATATTGCGACCAACTCGCCGGAATGGTCCGGAAAGCGCTCGTCACGATCTGCGTGTGGATGCCCCGGCTCTCCATTTGCGGAATAAGCTGTTCCAGTTCCCTGTATCGCACCATCGGATCGCCTCCGACCAGCGACACATGAAGCGGTTTGCGGTCATCGACCAGCGCCAGGATTTTCGTCACCAGCTCATCGCCGCGAAAATCGGAGAGCTCCCGCAGCTCCGTGCTCCCGCCCAGATGCGCCGCGTCAAACGCATAACATCCAGGACACCGCAAGGGGCACTCTTTCGTAATCTCGATCGACAGCGACGGTGCACGTCCCGCCAATATGCTCGCCCACGCCTGCACAACTTCAGATTTCTTCATTTGTCTCTCCGCAGCAGTCTGGGAAAACTGCTGATCAGGGGCTGTGATGAAGGATGGCACACGGCCTGCCACCCTTGGGGATTGACCATGACAGTGCGGAAATCAGATGAGAAGAGGAGTCGTCAGAACAACGCGGGATCGCCAATTCCGCAGCCGTCCCGCTTCCCCCGTAACCTCGCCGGTTCGATTCACCTGTGAAAATCGCCAACCGCCCAGGAATCGCAAAACACGACGGCAGGTCACAAAAAGCAGCGGAAGCAGTTGCCTCCCGTGTTGAGCCCGCAACAGTACCAGGCATATGCAAACCACCGTCATGAACAGGCCGAGTTCAAAGTCCTGTCCACCGTGCAGAAAACCGTCCCACGTCCACAAATGCTGCGTCAGCGGCATGGTCACCAGTTCGACGGCGATCAGCAGCAAAAGCAGGCGGCTCAGCCGCGCACACGTCTCCGATCGGGTCCGGAAACGACAGGGAGCGAGCCATAGGCCGATCGGTTGGGAAATCAAGGCGCCTCTCTCCTGGATGTTAGACGATTTCCAACCCTTCCGGTTGCTTCCGCTCCCACCGCCCTCGGTTAGGCGCAACTTTGCACGCCCGCGCCGTCGATTCACTCGCCTCAAGCCTCCCAGCCGGTTATTCCACCCGCAAGGCCGTCATTGGCTCCACGCTCGCCGCACGCTGAGCAGGAATAACGGCCGCCAGCAGAGCCGCAATCGCCAGGATCGCCGTTGTCGCAATCAATACCGGCGGGTCCCACGGACGAACGTTATACAGCATGCTCGCCATAAACTTTCCCGCGAAAATCGCCGCCGGCATGCCAATCGCCAGCCCGATGCCTGCCTGCAGAAACGCCGTGCGCAACACCATCTGCAGAACCCCGCCCCGATCCGCACCCAGCGCCATCCGAATGCCGATCTCGCGCGTCCGTTGCGCTACGGAGTACGATGTGACCCCATACAATCCGATCGCTGCCAACGTCAGCGCCAGAAATCCGAATGCCGAAGTGAGCTGCACAAGAAGCTCCTGCTGATTGAACCCGTTCTTCACCTGCTCGGCGAATGTGTCGAAGTTAATCATCGTCAGGTTAGGATTGATCTGCCCGAGCGCCCGGCGCACCTGCGCCTCCAGCCCCGGCACATACCCCGCTGTTTGAATCTCGATCGCGCTCATCTCCAGGTGAGACACGTTCTCGAACATCACTTCTGCCGGATCGTCATACTTGCTCCACTGCGTCGCCGGCAGAAAAAACATAGGGCGGATATGACTGGTCGGCTGCCAGTACTGCGTGTCCTCCGTGACCCCCACGATTTCAAAGTTACCGGCGTATTTTGGATCCTCATCGCCGAAATGCTGCCCGATCGGATTGCCGTCCTTGAAGAAATGTTTCGCGAATGTCTGGTTCACCACCGCCACGTTGCGCGTCGATTTCGTGTCCTGCTCAGTGATCGCCCGTCCAGCGATGATTTTCGTTCCGATATTGTCGAAGTAGTCCGCACTCACCCGATCCCATGAAGCGCCGTTGAATCCGCTCCCCGGAGCAGGCGGAGCCTGTCCCTCGATCCATACCCCCTCACCCCAGTTATTTCCCTCCATCGGACTGTAAAGCGAGTACGTCACCTCCTTGACGCCCGGGATGATCGCCAGCGCATCGTGCAACTGCCGGAAGAATGCATCTGACTGTTCCGGCTTGTAGCCGGCCATCTGCGGATCGATATGCACGACGTACCGATTGCGCGTGTCGAAGCCGAAATGCTGATGCTGCAGATTCGTCAGGCTGCGGATCAGCAGCCCCGCCGCGCACAACAACGCCAGCGAAACTGCAGCCTGCATCACCACCAGAATCTTCTGCGTCCAGAGCCCGCTCTGTTTCGTGGCGCGATTGGCTCCGCGCAGCGCTTCGATCGGATTGGTGTGCGCCGTCATCCATGCCGGCGCTGTGCCGAACAACACCCCGGTCAGGAGCGAAACGGCAAACGCAAAACCCAACACCGACAATGACGGAGCCGCGTCGATAGGCAGATAGCTCTTGCCTGAAACCATGTGGAGCAGCAGCCGCGCCCCTCCATAAGCCACCACCAGGCCGGCCAGCCCGCCCATCACCGCCAGCACGATGCTCTCCGTCAACGCCTGCCGCACCAGCCGGCCGCGCGGCGCACCCAGCGCGGATCGCACCGACGTCTGCGCCTTGCGCCCCGTCGCGCGCACCAGCATCAGGTTGGCGAGATTGGCACACGCAATCAGCAGCACCAATGTTGAAGTCCACATCAGCAGGTGCAGACCATCCTTGGCGTCGTCCTGCATCTGCTGCACTCCTCCACCGCCAGGCGTCAGATGCAGCGTCTGCTTCGGAATCAGGCCGGCATTGCGTGAGTCCACCTTGCTCACAGGATCGAGCAGGAACTGCCGCAGTTCCACCTGCAGCTGGGCTTCCATCGATTTCGTGTTCGCCCCCGGCGTGAGCCGCCCAATCAAATTCAGCCAGTCCAGCTGGGGACTGTCGAACACGTTAAAGCTTCCCCCCGCAACCACTGGGTTGTCGCTCAGCGGAATCCAGAACGACGCCGGATCGCTCGTAAGCCGCTCGCCGAAGAATCCGGGAGGCGCAATGCCCACCACCGTGAACGACTGCCCATTCAAGAAAAATGAGCCGCCCACCACAGTCGGGTCCTTTCCGAACTTCTGCTGCCACGTGCGGTAGCTCATCACCGCAACCAACGGCGCACCCTTCACATCGTCGGCCGGCCGCAACAGCCTGCCCGCCCAGGCGGTCAGCCCGAAGGTGTCGAATGCATTCCCCGAAACAAATTCCGCCCCAAATGGCTCCGCCGCATGATCGCTGGAGGCGCGCCGCACGCCCAGCTCCGTCCGCCCAGCCTGAAAAGCAGCCAGGTTCGAGAAGCCGCTGGTGTGATCGCGAAATCTCCGGTATTGTTCGGTCGAAAACAGCGACCAGTCATCCTGCATGCCGCCATTGATGCAGCAATTCTCGTTGTTGCCGATACGAATCAGTTCGCTCGGCTTCGCCACCGGCAGCGATTTCAACAGCACTGCGTTGATCAGCGTGAAGATCGCCGTGGTCGCGCCAATCCCCAGCGCGAGTGTCAGAATTGCCGTAATCGTAAACCCCGGCGTCTTCAGAAACTGACGCAGGGCATACCGAATGTCCTCAAACATGGATACGCGAGCCTCTCCAGTGCTTCCTACGTTATCGCAGAGAGGCCGGTTCCGCGCTGCTTTAGGGACGAATGGGACAGCCATTCCATCATGTCCAGGCGTCCACCGTCACGTAGCGAATCTCCCCAGGCGCCCACCGTTCGAGGATCCTCCGCGTGGCTTCGACCGACTGCGACCGCTCCGCACCGAGCGCCAAATGCCCGCCATCGTGCAGCAACAGATTCGATCCACGCCCGGCCTTCCGGTTGCGTGCAATCCCACGCTCCAGATACGCGGCAATCTTCTCCGCCGTCGTATGCAGACGCCAGTCAAAGCCCATCGCATTCCACATCACTGCCGTCAATCCCAGCCCACGAGCCGCCCGCAGCACATCCGGTCGTCGCGATCCGTGCGGTGGACGAAAGAATCCAACCGGTGCGCCCAAAGCATCTTCAAGCACCGCGTTGCAGCCAGCCAGCTCGTCGCGAACTCGCCGTCGGCTCTGGACCGCCAGCCACGGATGCGTCACCGTGTGATTTCCAATCAGGTGCCCCGCGTCGCGAATTTCACGCACAATGTCCGGACGCTGCCGCGCATATTTCCCAATTAGAAAGAACGTTGCCCGCACATTGTGCCGAGCCAGCAGGTCCAGCAGCCTCGGCGTCCACGGGTCGTTGGGGCCGTCATCGAATGTCAGCGCAAATTCAGCCGGATCGCGCCCCGCCACAATCGTCCGCCCAAACAGCTGCGATTCCGGCGCGAGCGAACCATACGTCCAAACTGCCGCTCCTCCGGCAGCCGCCCCAACACAACCTGCAAAAATTCCCATCATTCGGATTCAGTCTATGCCGGTCACCCGTCTTCGCTGAACGCCGGCCGCAGACCACCGAACGCTTCAATGGGTTTGCATCGCGTCCCGCCCGTGTTATCTTCGTGTTTCCTTCGCTACTCTTTTCTGAACTGTGGCCAATCTCTTTGAACAACCTCGCTTCATCGCCGTCGAAGGCCCTATCCGGGCCGGCAAATCCACCTTGGCGCAGGTTTTGGCCGAAACCCTCCACGCCCGCCGTGTCGTTGAACCCGAAGACAATCCCTTCCTCGACCGCTTCTATCAGGGTCAGGCAGGCATGGCCTTCGACACGCAGATGTGGTTCCTCATGCGGCGCTACGAACAGCAGCGTGAACTCGAGGACTTCAACACCCCCGTCGTCGCCGACTATCTCTTCGAGAAAGACAAAATCTTCGCCTATATCAATCTCACCGACGCTGAGCTCGATCTCTACAACCGCTACTACCAGATGTTTCGCGCCGAGATCCCGACACCCGAGCTGGTCATCTACCTTCAGGCCTCACCCGAAGCCCTCAAGCAACGCATCCGCCGCAAAAACGTCCCCGGCGAGCGCGCCATCAGCGATAAATACATCGAGCAGGTCGCAGCCGCCTACGAGCACTTCTTCTTCCACTACTCCTCCAGCGATCTGCTCGTCGTCAACACCAGCGACATCGACTTCGTGAACAACAACAACGACCTGCACCTGCTCCTCAAGCGGCTCTCCGAACCCGTCCACGGCACGCAGTACTTCCTGCCCCTCGGCTAGAGTGTGGACTCGTGCACCCGACCGCCTTCACGCCATCTCGGATCTTCATGGCCGTTGTCGCCTTTGCCGCAGTCTCGTTATTGAG
The DNA here is from genome assembly GCA_036490815.1 of Acidobacteriaceae bacterium. Taxonomy (GTDB): domain Bacteria; phylum Acidobacteriota; class Terriglobia; order Terriglobales; family Acidobacteriaceae; genus Palsa-343. The sequence continues at coordinate 190,164 of DASXDF010000015.1, read as the reverse complement.
CGGATGCCATCGCGGCCCTGGCAAATCTAGGTCCCGCAACGAACAGCAACGCGCCATCGCTCTGCTGCGCAGCGCCTATGCCGCGTTCAATCGCAACGACATTCCCTCCGCGGTTGCCCAATTCGATCCCAACGTTGAATGGACCGAGCCCGCCGAATTTCCCGGCGGCGGCACCTATCATGGCCGCTCTGAGGTTGCGCGCTATCTCACACAGTCGCGCGCCGGATGGACCGAAGGCGCCAGCGAGCCAGTCCAGTTCACCGTCCGCGGTAACCGCATCGTGGTTTTCGTCCACGCAAAATTTCGCATGAAGGATAAACCTGCCTGGACCGAGGTCGACCTGGCGGATGTATACACCTTTCATCAGCGAACGCTCGTCGCCATGCGTGCCTTTGCCGACCGCAAAGCGGCGCTCCAGTGGGCCGAATCCGCAAATTAACGCCCCCGCCGGAACCACCGCACATCCCAGCTCTTTTCCGCCGACTGAAACAGATAAACCCCCAGAATCGCAATCAGTGGCTCCAGCGGATGCCGAAACCGCGCATGCACAGTTACAAAATAGTAGGTCAGTGGCAGCAGCAGGAACGCCGAGAAGAATAACGGCCCCGCCGGAACGGCACGCCGCAACGCAAGCGCCAGCCCCAGCAATCCCACAATGCTCGTGAACTGAAAATTCAGGTTGCGGCCGTATTCATTCACGAATCCCTCATCGCCAGGATGCGGCACGCTGAACCAAAAATAGTAAAACCGTCTCAGGCTCAGATTCACGAATCGCGCCGGATCTGCCAGGATGATCCCCTTCGCCATCGCACCTCGCATCTTCGCGTACGCAATCTCCCCCATCCGCCGGTATAGCCGCAGTTGATCCGGTGCCTGCGCAGGGTGGTCATATTCCATCAGCAAACCCGTCGCTCCCGGTCCATTGCCGAGGTACAACTCGACTCCAAAATTTGCCCGAACCGGCACAAATTGATGAAACACGTGCCAGTTTCTGTAGGTCCACGGTGCCAGGCATGCAAGAAAAATCACTCCAGCCAGAGCCGCCGCCGCAATCTGCTTCGGCCATTCCCTGCGCGGCACGCCCATCACAATCCAAATCCCGCACACCGGCAAATACAGCAGCAGCGAAGGATTCGCCAGCGCAATTCCCGCCCACAGCAATCCGAAAACCGACCACTGCTTTACCCCAGGCGCCGCCGCTTTGCCCTCTGCCTCGCCAATACCCCTCATCCGCAGCGCCAGCACCAGCACCCACGAAAACAGCAATGCGGTAAGCGTCATCTCCCAAATCCACTTCACCGCGTACTGCATCGCCGCCGGATAAAGCGCCCAGATCCATGCCGACCAAAGCGCAACTTTGCGATTGAAACACCGTCCCGCAATCTCCCAGGTAGTCAGCACCATCAGCGCGTTCAACACACAGTCAAACGCCAGCACCACCCACGCAGCCACCGCTGAGTAAACTCCGAAAATCCTGAAGTCTCCAGCGAGAATCAAGGGGAAAACCGGCGGTACCCAGGCCGTCGGCCCTGTGTGACCGCGAAACGGATCGGCATATCCGTACCCGGTCGCCAGAGCGCGCCCGATGCGCCCCATCTCGTATCCAAATCCAAAATCGTCGTCAAAAGGACGAATGTGCCACGTCCGCGCCAATGTCATGTACGCAATCCGTATCAGCAGAGCGATCCAGAAAATCGTCCATGGCGCCTTTGCATCGAACAGTCTCGCCACTGCCCCCGGGCGATCAGCCGTGGTCACAATTTCCTCACCTCTTGCCCCGCCTGCTCCATCTCAGCATGCAGCAGCGCCTCTGGCGTCAGGGCGCCCGCGCGGCGCAGGCTCGGGAAAAACGCGCTCCATAATCCCGTGATCATCATCGACCCAATGCCCCCGATCACCACTGCCCGCACTGCTCCCCACCATTGCGCCGTCAACCCGCTTTCAAATTCGCCCAGCTCATTCGATGCCCCGATAAACAGCGCATTCACCGCGCTCACCCGTCCCCGCATTTCCGCCGGCGTCGCCAATTGCAGCACCGACGACCGAATCACCACGCTCACCATGTCCGACGCACCCACAATGAACAGCGCTCCCAGCGAAAGCGGCAAACTGCGCGACACTCCAAACAGAACTGTCGCCGCTCCAAAAATCCCCACGCAGATCAGCATTCTCACCCCGGCCCGTTTGCGGATCGGGTGCCCCATCAGCCACGCCGAAACCATCAGTGCGCCCAGAGCCGGTGCGGCGCGCAGCATGCCCAGTCCCCGCGGCCCCGCATGCAAAATATCCTGCGCGAAGATCGGCATCAGCGCTACCGCTCCTCCCAGCAGCACCGCAAACAGATCCAGCGAAATCGATCCCAGCAACACCTGCGTCTTCGCCACGTAATGAAATCCCGCCAGAATCACTTCTCTTGAAAATGCACGATGCTCCATCCGCCCCGGACGCACATGCAGCGACCCCACCAGCATCAGGAACCACAAAATCGAAAGCAGCGAACAAAGATAAACCAGGCTCGCCCCATGCAGTCGATAATGCAGCGGCAACGTAAACAGCACACCGCCTATCGCAGGACCGGCAATGTTCGCAATCTGGAAAATCGCCGAGCCCCACGTTATCGCATTGACGAAATGTTCCTGCGGCACCAGATGGGGCACCAGCGCTGAACTGGCCGGTCCGCTGAACGCCCGCCCTGTGCCAACAACGAACAACAGAGCGAAGATCGGCCCCACCCGATCGATACCCATCCACGCGAACCGAAGCAGGACCAGACTGGCTACAGCCTGCAGAGCATAGCAAACCAGAATTACCTGCCGCCGGTCGAATCGATCTGCCACGTGCCCCGCTGGCAAGATGAAGATCAATCCCGGCAAAAACAAAATCAATCCCGTGTATCCCAGATCGATCGCCCGATGCGTGATCTGGTACACCTGCCATGCCACGGCAAGCGCCTGCGCCTCCGCGCCCATGATCACCACGACGCGTGCCAGCTGATAACGGAGAAAGTCGCGGGAGAGAAATGCGGCTGCGGGTTGGGCCATGCCTCATCCTTTTATACCGGCCCCGCTCCACCCAGACCAGTGCCACTCCTTCCCATCGTCGTCCGCCATAGCGCCGGTTACTCTGTTCAGTGGACTCTTTCCCGCCAGCCTCGAAGCTCGCCGCTGCCAATCCTGCGGTCGCTGTCCTCGAGCCCTCCCCGCAACGTCATATGGGACTCCACCCCGTCCGCCCTGTCGCCGCCGTCTGCCTCTGCGGCGTTTTCGCCTTCCTCAATCTCTATTCCACTCAGCCGCTGCTGCCCATGCTCACCGCGATCTTTCATGTTTCGAAAGCCGCAGTCGGCCTCACCGTCAGCGCCTCCACCCTGGGCGTCGCCCTCGCCGCACCCATCTTCGGCGCCCTCACCGAACGTCTCAGCCGCAAGCGCGTCATCATTTGGTCCATCCTCGTCCTCGCCCTGCCCACGATTCTTGCAGCCACCTCGCCCAGCCTTCATGCCCTCATCTTCTGGCGGTTCCTCCAGGGCCTCGCGCTGCCCGGTATCTTCGCCACCGTTATCACCTACATCGGCGAAGAATGGCGTCGCGAATCCATCGCCCTTGTCATGAGCCTCTACGTCAGTTCCACCGCGCTCGGCGGATTCCTCGGCCGTTTCCTCACCGGCCTCGTTGCTGAAACCATCGGCTGGCGCTGGAGCTTCCTCCTTCTCGGCATCCTCAGCCTCCTCGGCGCTGTCTTCATCGCCCGCTGGTTGCCCCCCGAAACACCGCGCCCCAGGCTCCCGCACATCGACCAGCCCTCCAGCCTATGGATCGCCCTCCGCCATTTCCGCAATCCTCGCCTCCTCGCCACCTTCGGCGTGGGCTTTGGAACCCTCTTCACCCTGGTCGCCACCTTTACCTACAGCACCTTTTACCTGGCCGACCCGCCCTTTAATCTCTCTACGCTGGCCCTCAGCTATCTCTTCGCCATCTACCTCGTCGGCCTCGTTGTCACACCCTTTGGTGGATACCTCGTCACCCGCATCGGGATGCGGCGCGGCATCGCGGTCGCCATTGCCATCTGCTTTGTCGGAGAAGCCCTCACCCTCAGCCACAATCTCTGGATCGTGATCTTCCCTGGACTTGGCCTCCTCTGCACCGGTGTCTTCATCGCCCAGTCAACCTCCACCAGCTTCCTGCGTATGGCCGCGCCTGCTGGCGGACGTACCTCCGCCGCGGGCCTCTACCTCGCCTGCTACTACATCGGAGGTACGCTGGCTGGCGTCGTCCCCAGCTATCTCTGGAAAATTGGAGGCTGGCCCGCCTGCGTCGCGCTCGTCGAAATCGTCCTGGTCGCGATGCTCGCCCTCGCCTGGATCGGCTGGCGCAACGTCGGCTGGTCCACCCACTGACGATCGGCCACGGCGGCATCCTTTGGAACATCGCCGCGCATTCATGCGCCCGGCGAGTGCCATGAATCATCCCATATAATCAAGAAGTAACGATTTCATCCCCATACATTCATACATTTCAGGAAAAACCATGACGCCGGCCCGTCTTCTTATCTACTTTCTCGCCTTCCTGCCTCTCACCGCCGCCGCCCAGAATTCCTTCATCGCCAGCTGGCAGGCTCGTGCCACCAGGGCGCAGTCCGAGCAGCCCCACTGGGTTACCCCGCTTGCCACCGTCACTCCCCGCCTTGAACAGGAATTCCGCGCCGACTTCCTCCGCGAAACCACCCCGACCCACGCCACAACGTGGATTTACGACAACGGGAAGGGCATCGAGCTCATCCCCGTCGATCGCGTCGAGTTACTCTTCAATCTTCCGCCCTGCGTCACTCACAGCACTCCAGCCTCAAAAGACGGAGCCGGCGACGTCTCCTTCCTCGGCAAATACCGCATCGTTGCGCGCAATGAGGAACACGGCAACTACATCCTTACCGCCTTTATCGGCGGAAGCATCCCCACCGGCAGCTACGGCAACGGCGCGCAGGAGCCTTCCATCAGCACCACACTCGCGGGAGGCTTCGGCGTCAGACACTTTGATGTTCAATCAACTTTAGGCGCCACGCTGCCCACAGCCCGTGGCGCGCAATACGGCAGGCCGATCGCATGGAACACCGCCATTCAGTACAAAATCGGCGGCGGCGCGCCCGGCACGCACGTCCCTTCTGTATGGCCTGAGGTGGAATTCAATACGACTCACTACGAAGGCGGCGCCAACGACGGCAAAACGCAGAACTTCGCTACGCCCGGCGCCATAGTCCGCTTCCCTCTGCGTAAACGTCTCGGTTTAGTTCTTGGCTTCGGCGACCAGATCGCCACCTCGAGCTACCACAGCTACAACCACGGCCTCATCTTCACCGCGCGTCTCCCCTTCTAGGGCGACGCACAGAAGCGCCGGATTCCCTGTCCTGGTTGCGTCGGCTTTCGCACGGGTACCGTGGGCGCATGGATCGCTACTCCCGCACCACCGCCTTCACCAGATTCCGCGGCGCATCCACATTCACCCCGCGCTGCACCGCGATGAAATACGCCAGCATCTGCAACGGGACCACCTCAAGCATCGGCAGCAGGAACTCATCCACTGCCGGAACAGCCACCGAGTACCGCGACAGCTTCGCCGCCTCATCATCGCCTTCAACATGGATCGCCAAAATTTCCGCTCCCTGGGTATGCATGTCGCGCATTAACTGCAACGTCTTCTCATACCGCAGCGATGAGTCAGGATCGTTCCGGTCCCGAGTCGCCAGCATCACCAGCGGCGCTTCCGGACTCACCAGCGCATTCGGTCCATGCTTCAGCTCGCCTGCCGGCAATCCCTCCGCCTGCACGTAGGCTGACTCCTTCAGCTTCAGCGCGCCTTCACGCGCAATCGCGTAATGAATCGCCCTTCCCAAAAAGAGAAACGTCCGCGCTTCTCGCAACCGCTCCGCGATTCCTTCAACCTGCTTCTCCCAATGCTCCAGCTTTCCTTCAAGAAGTCGCGGTAAACGTTCCATTTGCTCGCAATGTGCAGCCACGGCGCCCGCCGTTTTCCGCCCACCGATGCGCGCCAGAAACAGCGACAGCAGATACAAAACCGTCAGTTGCGTCGTAAAGCTCTTCGTCGCCGGAACCGCCACTTCCCGTCCCGCCATCGTCGGCAACGACGCGTCAGCCTCGCGCGCCATCGTCGAATTGGCGTCGTTCACGATAGCAATGGTCGCCAACCCCCGCGCCTTCGCCTCGCGTAACGAAGCCAGCGTGTCCGCCGTCTCCCCCGACTGCGAAATCACCACTACTCCAGGATCGTGCAGCGTGTGCGTCGAGCGATACATGTACTCGCTTGAGTACTCCACGTCCACGGCAAGCCCGGCGTAATCCTCCAGCATGATCTCCCCGGCAAGTCCTGCATGCCGGCTCGATCCGCTCGCCGCGATCACCACCCGCTGCCGATTGCGTAACGCTTCCGCCACTGGCGCAAAAACGTTCGTGTCCAGTACTCCGCCCGGAGCATAGCGCGCCATCGTGGCGGCCAAAGCTTCCGGCTGCTCGTAAATCTCACGCAGCATGGCGTGAGCAAAAGTGCGTGTCGCTTGCATATCTGCTTCGATCTTAGCGGAATCGGCGAAGATGCTTGAAGAACCCAGTCGTGCCCCGGCTAGAGCACTTTTGCTCCGCAATCGCAACACGCAATGAAAGACCCCGCTTGGAGCGGGGTTCTAAAAGTTCGGAATAAGTCATCACGCTAAAGCACTTCTCACAAAAAACTTGAGATTCGTTTGAACCAAGGAGCCGTCGCGCCGGCCAAACTTCCCTATCCCCCATCCCCTATCCCCTATCCCCTATCCCCTAAGTTTTCTTCCACCGCAGCACCGGCTTCCGCGCCGCCGTCGTCTCATCCAGCCGCGACACCCGCGTCGAGTGCGGAGCATCCAGCACCACCTGCGGATTCTCCTCCACCTCGCGCGCAATTTGTCTCATCGCATCCACAAACAAGTCCAGTTCTTCGCGCGACTCGCTCTCCGTCGGCTCAATCATCAGCGCACCCGGCACGATCAGCGGAAACGACACCGTATAAGGATGGAACCCATAATCGATCAGCCGCTTCGCTATGTCGCCGGTCCGCACCCCGTTCTTCAGCTGCCGCCGGTCGCTGAACACCACCTCGTGCATCGACGGCGTCGTGTAGGGCAGCTCATACAAATCCTCGAGCTTCTTCCGGATGTAGTTCGCGTTCAGCACCGCGTCTTCCGTCGTCTGCCGCAATCCATCCGGCCCGTTCGCCAGAATGTATGCGAGCGCCCGCACAAACATCCCAAAATTTCCGTAGAACGCACGCACCCGGCCCACCGACTGCGGCCGATCGTAATTCAGATGCAGCTGCCCGTCCTTGCCTTCCTCGACGACAGGCACCGGCAGAAACGGCTCCAGAATCTTCTTGCACGCCACCGGACCCGACCCCGGTCCGCCTCCGCCGTGCGGCGTTGAAAACGTCTTGTGCAGGTTCAGGTGCATCACGTCGACGCCGAAATCCCCAGGCCGCGTCTTCCCGCACAGCGCATTCATATTCGCGCCATCCATATATAGCAACGCGCCCTTCGCATGCAGAATGTCCGCGATGCGGTGAATCTCATTCTCGAACACGCCAATCGTCGACGGATTCGTCAACATCAGCGCCGCGGTCTCTTCATTCACCGCCTGGGCCAGCGCCTCCACGTCGATCCCACCCCGCGCGTTCGACTTGAAGTTGATTACCTCGTACCCGCAAATCGCCGCCGTCGCAGGATTCGTCCCGTGCGCTGAGTCCGGAATGATCACGTTCTTCCGCGGATTCCCTTTCGCCTGGTGATACGCACGCGCCAGCAGGATCCCCGTGAACTCCCCATGCGCGCCCGCTGCCGGCTGCAGCGTAATTGCCTCCATCCCCGTAATCTCGATCAGACACTTCTGCAGCTGACGCAGAATTCCCAGCGACCCCTGCGACAACTCCTCCGGCTGATAGGGATGCGCGTCCGCAATCCCTTCCAGCCGCGACACCAGCTCGTTAACCCGGGGGTTGTACTTCATCGTGCAGCTGCCCAGCGGGTACATTCCCAGATCGATGGCGTAATTCCACGTCGATAGCCGCGTGAAGTGCCGGATGATCTCAATCTCGCTCAGCTCCGGCAACTCCGCGCTCTCCGAACGTTGCAAATCTCCCAGCAACGCAGCAGGGTCAACCTGAGGCACGTCGAGCTCCGCCAGCCGATACGCCTTCTTCCCCGGCGCCGACTTCTCAAAGCTCAAGCCTTCGTTCTGCGTCAGGTGCGCGGTGACCTTCCGCGGCGTCCCTACGAATTTTTCCTGATTGCTCTCAGCCGTCATTTTCTCTTCGATCTCTCCACAATCCCGTTGAAGCGTTTTGAAGGGGCACAGCTTCAGCCCTCCCGTAACCGACTCCTGGTACCCCGGCTTGAGCCGCCAAGGGAAACTTCATCGCGACAATGCAACAGCTGTCTGAGCCAACACGCCCGCCGCTCGATCAATCTGTTCCTTCGAAGTCAGCTCCGTAGCGCACCACAGCGTCGCATTCCCCAACTCCGGATACCACTTCTTCAGCGCTACGCCACCGATAATCTTGTTCTCCAGCAATCGTGCATTGAGCGACAACGGCGCTTCCTCCGTCTGCAGCACAAATTCGTTGAACCGCGGCGACCGCCCGAACAGCAGCTTCCCTTGTCTGCCAAGAGTCTTCGCCGCATAATCCGCCTTCGCTAAATTCTGTTGCGCCAGGTCCCTGATTCCCTCTTTGCCGTACACCGTCATGAACACCGTCACCATCAGCGCCACCAGTGCCTGGTTCGTGCAGATGTTCGACGTCGCTTTCTCGCGCCGAATATGCTGCTCTCGCGTCGACAGCGTCAGCACAAACCCCCGCCGTCCCTGCTTGTCCGTGGTCTGGCCAACCAGCCGTCCCGGCATCTGCCGGACATATTTCTCCTTCGCCGCAATCACGCCGCAAAACGGCCCGCCAAAACTCGGCGCCACGCCAAACGACTGCGCCTCCATAATCACAACATCGGCCTCCACCGGCGGCCGCACAATCCCCAAAGACACCGCCTCCGCAATCGCAACAACCAGCAGCGCACCCTTCTTGTGCGCGATCTCCGCAATCGCCGCGACGTCCTCAATCACTCCGAAGAAGTTCGGCGACTGTATCAGCACGCACGCCGTCTCCTCTGTCACCGCCGCCTCGAGCGCCGCCAGATCAACGCGCCCGGCATAACTCGTACCCTCAGCGCCGTATCCAACCTCCAACGCCTTCTGCCCGCTCTCCTTCTCGCGATGCTGCGCGTAGGTGTGCATCACCTCGCGATACTCCGGGTGCACCGTCCGCGCCACCACCACGCCATCGCGCCCCGTCACCCGCATCGCCATCATCGCGGCCTCGGGCGCCGCCGTCGACCCGTCGTACATCGACGCGTTCGCAATATCCATGCCCGTCAGCTCGCAGATCATCGTCTGAAATTCGAAAATCGCCTGCAGCGTCCCCTGCGTAATCTCCGCCTGGTAAGGCGTGTACGAAGTCAAAAACTCCCCGCGCTGCACAATCGTGTCGATGATCACCGGCCGATAATGCCGATACACCCCCGCGCCCAGAAAGCTCGCGTAGCCGTTGGCATTCTTCGCCGCCGCAGCCTTAAAGTGATCGACGATCTCCGATTCGCCCATTTGCCGCGGAATCTTCAGGTCGCTCGTGACCCGATACTCCTCGGGAATGATCGCAAACAAGTCGTCGATCGAAGACGCGCCGATCTCATGCAGCATCGCCGCGCGCTCAGCATCGGATTTAGGTAGGTATCGCATTGAATTCTCAGGGTAGAGGAGCCTTGGGCTCGGTCACGAACGGGTTTTCTGAACGCTGAACGCTGGACGCTGTCCTTCAGTGTCCCGTCTCTTCCTTCACATACGTCTCGTAATCCTGTGCGCTCAGCAGCGACCCAACCTCCGCCGGATCACTCAGCTCAATCTTCATAATCCATGCCGCGTGCGCATCCGCGTTAATTTTCTCCGGAGCCGCAGTCAGTTCCTCATTGATCGCCGTCACCGTTCCCGTCGCGGGTGAATACAAATCCGACACCGCCTTCACCGACTCCACGCTCCCGAACACCTTCCCCATCTCAACCTTGTCGCCGACTTTCGGCAACTCGACAAAAACAATATCTCCCAGCGAATCCTGGGCGTGCACCGTAATCCCCACCGTGGCCGTCTTGCCCTCAGCCTCGATCCATTCGTGCTCGCGTGTGTAACGGTAATTTGTCGGATATGCCATTGCGTTCGCAAACTCCTTCTCAATTGTAAGGGCAGATTATGGACGGCTCGTTCAGGGAACGCCGCCGGCTACCCCTTCTTCGGCTTCTTGTAAAACGGCAACGGCACCACCTGCGCCTTGACTGGATTGCCGCGAATCTCCACCGCAACCTCAGTCCCCACGACAGCAAAACTTCGCGGCACATAAGCCAGTGCAATATTCTTTTTCAGGAACGGCGCCGGCGATCCGCTCGTCACGCTTCCAATTGCGTTGCCGCTCAAATCCATCACCCGATATCCATCGCGCGCAATGCCGCGTTCCACCACATCCAGGCCCACCAGCTTCCGCTCCGGTCCACCAGAGTCCAACACCTTCTGCAACGCTGAAGACCCCATGAACGGCCCCTTCTCCAGCTTGCAGAATCGATCCAGTCCCGCCTCAAACACATTGATCGACTCCGAAATTTCGTGCCCATAGAGCGACAAGGCCGCTTCCAGCCGCAGCGTATTCCGCGCGCCCAGCCCGCACGGCACAATGCCGAATTCCGCACCCGCCGCCATCACTTCATTCCACACGCGCTCGCTGGTGGCTACATCCGAAGGCACATAAATCTCAAACCCGTCCTCGCCCGTGTATCCCGTTCGCGCGATCAATGTGTTTGGCAGCCCGCACACCGTGCCCCAGGTGAACCAGTAAAACTTCACCTTCGACAAATCCGCACTCGTCAGCTTCTGCAGCGTCTCTTGCGCCTTTGGCCCCTGAATCGCCAGTTGCGTGTAGTAGTCGCTGTAGTCGCTCACGTGGCAGTCGAACCCACGAGCCTGTGCGCGAACCCACTCGTAATCTTTCTCGCGAGTGCCCGCGTTGATCACAAACAGATAATCGTTCTCGCTCAGCTTGTGAACAATAATGTCGTCGACAAACGTGCCCTCGGGATACAGCATCGCCGAGTATTGCGCCTGGCCCACCTGCAGCCGCGCCGCATCGTTCATCGAAATGTGCTGCACCGCCCCCAGCGACCCAGGACCGCGCAGTTGGATATCGCCCATGTGGCTGACATCGAAGACGCCTACGCCGGTCCGCACCGCCATGTGCTCCGCGATCAGCCCCGAATATTCGACGGGCATATCCCACCCGCCAAAGTCCACCATCTTCGCGCCCAGGCGTCGATGCAGGCCATTCAGTGGAGTTTTGCGCAACGCAGCAGAGTCCGGCACAAGCCCTCAAATACACATGGGATTCGGAAGCACGAACCTCTAACCTTACAACCCGCCTGGTTCATGGTCAATTGTGGAAGGATCGGTTGCCGCTTGATTTTGCGGCCAGCTCAATGGCATCCCGCTCCCCTTGCAGCCGGCGCAATTACGTCCTTCTCTCACAACCGCAATTACCGCCGCACCAGCCACATGATCCCGATCAGCACCAGCACACCTGCAATCACCGCAACCCGAATCGCCTGAAACCGATTCATCTACCCGTTCTGCATCACGGCACCTCGGCCCCGATTATAGCCAGGTATCTTTTGGTCCGACCCGCTCCCCATCCCCATCACCCAGCTACGATGGATGCGTGCCCCTCCCGTTTCCGATCGTTCCCGCCGCGATCGCTCTGGCACTCCTCCTCGTGCCAGTCTTCGCTTTCGGATTTGCCGGCGACCGCTGCGTTCGCACCGCGCAGTCACTTCCCACGCCGCTGCGCCTCGCACTCCCCGCCGCCTTTGCGCTCCCCTACCTCATCGTCGCCCTCGGTTCGCATATCCTCTCGCTCCCCTGGCTCTTCGTTTACCTTCTAGCACCCGTCTTGATTGCTTCCATCGAATACCTCGCCGCCAAACTCGACCCCACCCAGCGCGGCCACCTCCTTGACTTCCTCGTTCTCCTCCCGCTGGGCCTCGCCGTCGATCTTCGCTGGCTCGAACCCGCCTGGCCCCACAAACTCGGCCTCTTCGGCAAACTCACTCTGCTCGATGCTGGCCTCTACGCCTTCCTCGCCGTCCGCTGCCTCTCCGGCGTTGGCTACGACCTCCGCCTCCGCAAGCGTGACTGGCGCATCGGCCTGCGCGAGCTGCTCTTCTATATCCCCATCGCCATCCCTCTCGGTCTCGCCCTCGGCTTTCTCCACTTTCACCACCACATCAACCATCCCTGGCTCCTCATCCCTGCCTGGATCTTCACCTTCGTCGGCGTTGCGCTACCGGAGGAAATCTTCTTCCGTGGCTGGATCCAGAACCTTCTCCAGCGCCGCATCGGCCGCACCGCCGCACTCCTCGTTACCGCCATCCTCTTCGGCCTCTCCCATTTCAATAAACGCACCACCGTCTTCAACTGGCGGTATGTCCTTCTGGCCGCCATCGCCGGCATCTTCTACGGCCGCGCCTGGCGTCAGGATCAGCGCATCCCCGCCTCCGCCATCACCCACTCCACCGTCGATACCCTCTGGGGCGCGCTGCTCCGTTGACTTTGCGGTACACTGGCGTTCGTTCTGAACCTCAACCTCGTCTCCGTCGAAAAGGATTGGTTGCCCGTGTCGATTTCGAAGCTCTATGTAACCGCGTTCATGTTGCTCGCCGCTCTCGGTGGCTCCGCTCTCGCTCAGGATTCAACCCTTGCCGCCACGCCCCCTATGGGCTGGAACAGCTGGAACCACTTCGCCGGCCGTGTAACCGATGCCGATGTCCGCGGCGCTGCCGACGCCATCGTCTCCAGCGGCATGCGCGACGCCGGATACATCTACGTCAACATCGACGACACTTGGGAGGGCGAGCGCGACGCTCAGGGCGTCATCCACACCAACTCGAAGTTTCCCGACATGAAGGCCCTCGCCGACTATGTCCATTCCAAAGGCCTCAAACTCGGCATCTATTCCGGTCCCGGCCCCAAAACCTGCGCCGGATTCCCAGCCAGCTACGGCCATGAGGAGCAGGACGCCAGGACCTACGCCGCGTGGGGCATCGACTACCTCAAATACGACCTCTGCAGCTATACCGAAATCATGCGCAAAGAAGCGCCGCACGACCGCGACAAGCAGTTCCAGATGTATAAAGCTGCCTACGAAAAGATGCACCAGGCGCTCGTCGCCTCCGGCCGTCCCATCGTCTTCAGCCTCTGCCAGTACGGCTGGAATGACGTCTGGAAGTGGGGCACCGACGTCGGCGGCAATCTCTGGCGCACCACCGGCGACATCAACGATACCTACCAGCGCATGGCCGACATCGGCTTCGGACAGCTCGGCCTCGCCAAATACGCCGGTCCCGGCCACTGGAACGATCCCGATATGCTCGAAGTGGGCAACGGCGGCATGAGCGATGACGAATACCGCACCCACATGAGCCTCTGGGCTATCCTCGCCGCCCCCCTCCTTGCCGGCAACGACCTCAGCAAGATGTCCCCGGAAACCCTCTCCATCCTTCTCAATAAAGATGTCATCGCCGTCGATCAGGATCGCCTTGGCAAACAGGGCGATCGCGCCTTTGCCGTTGGCATGACCGAAATCTGGACCCGCCCGCTCACCGGTGACGCCCTCGCAGCCGGCCTCTTCAATCGCGACACTGAAGCGCACTCGGTCACCCTCCACCTCCATGACCTCGGCTTCTCAGATCATGCGAAGCTGCGCGATCTCTGGAAGCACGAAGACGTCGCCGCAACCAAAGGCGACTACACCGTCTCGGTCCCCGCCCACGGAGTGGTCATGCTCCGCATCAGTCGGTAACGGCACTCGGGAGTGTCGAACGATTTGGGGTTCTGAACGCTGACGGCTGACAACGGAGGGCTGCAGCCGCTACCGGCTGCAGGCTGCGTCCCACCCGCGTAAAATAAGGCTTACAGCTCTCATGACCACCATCCCCCTCGCATCTTCCTCGTCTTCGCAACTCCGCGAGCAGGCCTTTGACGCCTTCCGCCGCTGGGGCTACCTCCAGGCCCATCTCGATCCGCTGGAGCAGTACCTCGCTCCGCTCCCCGTTCCCGAGCTCGACCTCGATAAAGACTCCGCCGCAGAAGCCCGTCGCATCTACGCCGGAACCATGGGCGCCGAATTCATGCACCTCCCCTCGCGCGAACCCCGCGAATGGATCGCCCAGCGCCTCGAATCCGAACCCGCCGCCGTCGACCAGAGCCGCATCCTCAACCTTCTCGCCCGCGCCGACATTTTCGAGCAGGTCATTCAGTCTCGCTACCTCGGCACCAAGCGCTTTTCTCTCGAAGGCGTTACCGCCCTCATTCCTTTCCTGGACGAGCTCCTGAATCACGCCGCCGAACTGGGCGCCCAGCGAGCCATCATGGGCATGAGCCACCGTGGCCGCCTCAGCGTGATGGTCAACACCTTCGGCAAGTCCGCTACCGACATTTTTGCCAAATTTGAAGACGTCGATCCGCGCAGCATCCTCGGCAGTGGCGACGTCAAGTACCACGTCGGAGCAACCGGAACCTTTGCGACCCGCAACGGTGGCAGCGTCGCCCTTCATCTCGTCTCGAACCCCAGCCACCTTGAGGCCGTCGACCCCGTCGCCATGGGCCGCGCTCGCGCCCGTCAGGACCGCATCGGTGCGGACGGCACAGACCGCGTCCTTCCCATCGTTATCCACGGCGACGCGGCCTTCGCTGGTCAGGGCATCTGGGCCGAAACCATGAACCTCGCCTGCGTCGATGGCTTCTCCGTTGGCGGCGGCGTCCACATCGTCGTCAACAACCTCATCGGATTCACCGCCGAGCCTGAAGAATCGAACTCCACGCGCTTCTCCACCGACCTCGCCAAACGCCTCCCCGTCCCCATCTTCCACGTCAACGCTGAGGATCCGGCCGCCGTCGTGCGCATCGCCGCGCTCGCTGCCGATTACCGCTACAAATTCCGCTCCGATGTCGTCGTCGACCTGATTGGCTACCGTCGCCACGGCCACAGCGAGGTCGATGATCCCACCGTCACCCAGCCTCTCCGCTACGCCAGGATCAAAAACCATCCTCCGCTCTACGAAATCTACGCAAAGCAAATCGGCGTCGACGTTTCCAGCACCGTCAAAGACCTCCAGGCTGAATTCAGTGATGCTCAGAAAAAAGCGACCGCTGCCAAAAAGAAACCTCGCCTCGTCGACTTGCCCGAGTACTGGAATGCCTATCAGGGTGGACCCTGGAGCGCCAACCTTGAAGTCGATACCGGCCTCGAACCCGATGCCGTCCGGCCCATCGCAGGCAAGCTCTCAACCAGTCCCGAAAGCTTCCACATTCATCCGAAAATTAAAAAACTCCTCGATCAGCGCGCCGCCATGGGCCAGGGCAAGCAGCCCTTCGACTACGGCATGGCCGAAGCGCTGGCCTTCGGCTCCCTGCTCCTGAATGGCACGCCGGTTCGACTCAGCGGCCAGGATTCACAACGTGGCACCTTCAATCAACGTCACAGCGTCCTCATCGACATTGAAAATGAGCAGCGCTGGATTCCGCTCAATCACCTCGATCCCAACCAGGCCTCGTTCAGCGTTTACAACTCCATCCTGTCTGAAGCCGGCGTTCTCGGCTTTGAGTACGGCTACAGCCGCGACTACCCTGAAACCCTGGTCCTGTGGGAAGCGCAGTTCGGCGACTTCGCCAACGGCGCGCAGATCGTCATCGATCAGTTCATTGCCGCCGCTGAAGACAAGTGGGGCCTCCTCAGCGGCGTCACCCTGCTCCTTCCCCATGGCTACGAAGGTCAGGGCCCCGAGCACTCCAGCGCCCGCATCGAGCGCTACCTCCAGCTCGCCGCGCGCGACAACATTCAGGTTTGCCAGCCCTCCAACGCCGCGCAATACTTCCACCTCCTGCGCCGCCAGGCTCTGCGCAAGTGGCGCAAGCCCCTCATCGTCTTCACGCCAAAAAGCATGCTCCGACATCCCGACGCGCTCTCTCGCCTCGAAGACTTCGCCCGTCCGCGCTTCCTCCCCGTTCTGCCGGATACCGATATTCAGGACGCGCACCGTCTCCTCATCGCCACCGGAAAAATCGGCCACGAGCTGCGCATGGAGCGCGCCAAGCGTAAGGACACCACCACCGGCATCCTCTTTCTCGATCAGCTCTATCCCTGGCCCGAAGCGGAACTGAGAGCCGCCCTCGAGGCGCACCCTTCCGCACACGAAGTCGTCTGGGTCCAGGAAGAGCCCGCCAATATGGGAGGCTTTGGATTCGTGATGCCGCGGCTGAGGCGGTTGGCGGGAGACCGGCAGGTGCTGAGCGTGAAGCGGTCGGCTGCTGCCAGTCCGGCGACGGGGTCTGCGAAGGCGCATGGGATGGAGCAGAAAACGCTCATCGACTTGGCGTTGAAGAGCATTGGATAAGTCGCTCAACGCAATCGCCGGGAGCATACTGGTACTGCAAACCAATGGCCACTTCCACTGCCCATCGGGCGAGTCGTTTTCGTGAACGCGCAGCAAGATATCTCCTGTTTGGGATCCTCTCCGTCCTCATCGCTCTTGCGGGAATTGGTCTGGGCTTCTTCATTGAGGGTCATTGGGGCGATGACGCGTTTACGCGCTGGGGCGGACTTATCGTCTTCACGCTCGGCCTTTTTGCGCTCTTCGTAAGCGACAGCGAGAAATGGCTCCGAAGATGGCGATTCTGGTCCTTAACTGCAATTCTTCTCACCATGCACCTGGCGGCCTTCGTGCTGCTTCTTACCCACGTCCACGAGTGGAGGCTCACGTGGTTCATGGTGATGGTTCTCGAGTATCCGGTTTTCCTGGCGGTCCGAGGGAAATTCGTAACCTCGCGCTGAAACCCGCAAGCAACAGGAAGAGCCTACAACGAAAAAAGCGGCCGGACTTTCGTCCGGCTGCCCTTCTACTCCCGACTGACTATTCCCTACTCCGTGTTCTTCCCGTGCCAGTGCATCTCCCAGCCGAGGTACCGCGTCGCTGCTTCATACACCGGCGCCGCTACCTGAGAGAAGTTCGCCGCCACGTGATGCTCGAAGCCCTGCTCGCAGATTTCATGCAGTAATTTCTGCAGCTGGGGAATATGAGCCACACCGGCCCCGCCAAAAGTTTCCAATGGGTCGCTGGTGAACTCGCCCTCGCCGACATATCCGCGAATCTTCCCGCGATAATCGTCGGTTGAGAAGCGCACGAAGCTCATTGCGCCCGGCTTCACGCGTCCTACACAGGTGCCAAAGGTGTTTTCTTTGCCCACCGTGCCGGCGATAATCGCCTGGAAATCCATCACCACGTCGGCAAAAAAGTGCTTCGGCAAATTCGAACAGTGGAAGCACACGCACTTGTTTTCGTCGTCGCCGTAGTTGTTGTTCCAGTCCAGCAGCGCACTCGGAGTCTGGCTCGCCAGGGCAAGCGCATGCATGCTCACCGTGCCCATCACATCGGTTTCGCACGCCGCCGGCAACAGGCTCTCGCTCATCATGCTCATCACCGTGCACGGCACCACTCCAAAGTTTTCTTCGAGCGAGGTCCAGCACTGCACCGCGCTCACCGTGCAGTGCGTGTCCTTCATAAATCGCTCGATGGCCACGCCCAGCTTCGACATCTTGATCAATGCGGCTTCCGGAATCGTGCCCGTGTTCACGTAGCGGCGAATCGCATCGAGCTTCGCCTTCACGTCCTTCTCATCGTCCTTCATCCGGCCAATCGCGCCGAAGATGTCCGACAAATCCAGCGTCACCACCGAAATTCCATACCGTTCCAGCAGCTTCTCGCTGTATCGAACCGTGTTGAACGCCTGCGGCCGCGCCCCAATCGCGCCAATGCGCAGTTTTCTCAGCCCGTTCGTCACCCGGCAAACCTTCGTGAACCAGTCCAGATCCTTCCCGAACTCCTCTGAACTGGGCTGCACCGTGTGCCGCTTCGTAATCGAATACTTGATCCCGTACTGCATCAGGTTGTTGCACGCCGACATCTTCCCGCAAAAGCTGTCCCGGCGGTCGCTGATCTTCATATCGTTGCGCCGATCCGGCGTCGCCTGCACCAGCACCGGCACATCCAGCTTCGAGTAGCGAATCGAATCCGCGATCCCTCGCTCATCGCCGAAATTCGGCAGCGTCACAAGAATCCCGTCAATCTCATCGCGATGCGCGCGGAATAAATCACCGCAGCGAATCGCATCGTCGTGTGTTTCCACAGACCCAAATTTCGATTGCTCCGGTGTCAGCGTGATCGCCCGGATCCCGGCCTTCTCCAGCACCCCCAACATCTCCTCACGGCCTTCTTTGGCCAAATGGTCCGGAAAAAATCCACGGTTTCCAACAATAAGTCCCAACGTCAATTGCTTGCTCATATGTGCCATTTTCTCAGTTCGTTTTTGTAGTTTTGTTACAACGTCCCTTAGCGGGGACGAAAGCGTAATACGTAAATCAATCCCGCCACCGCCATAATCGCGCCCCACCAGATCGGCGGATGCAGCTCATACAGCACCGGCGGATTCGCCAGCGGATAACTCAGTTCCCACAACCCCGTTCCCGCAATCAGCACCCCATACGTCAGCAGCAGGATGCCCGAGAAAAACCATATCTGTACGTGTCCCCGCACTGCTCGCCTCCTACCAGAAAATGACGTTCAGAATCACGAATCCCACGGCCACCACTCCAGCCCACACAATCGGCTTCTGGTACCAGTGATCGTCGTGCTCCTCAGGAATTTTCGAAGCCCCATAGACCAGCCCTTCCAGTTCCTGAATGGGCTTCGGCTGCGTCATTAAACTCACCACCACCGTCACCAGCACGCACGCTGAACACGACCACATCGCGCGGTACATATCCTCCGCCATCACCTTGGCATCCGGTGAAAACGCCACATACCGCAGTGCCGCCGGATTGAAGTGCACCCACAGAAACAATCCAATGGCCGTGCAGGTTCCCGTAAGCAGCCCCCAGAATCCCCCCGCCTTCGTCGCCCGCTTCCACAGCATGCCCAGCAGCACCGTTCCCAGCAGCGGAGCGATAAAGAAGCTGAACAATCCCTGCACGTAATCCATGATGCTGGCCGCGTGCTGCACCAGATACGCCGTGGCTACTGAAATCAGCACGCCGATAAACGTGCACCACCGCCCCATCGAAACATAGTGGCTGTCGCTGGCCTTCTTATTCATGAACGCGCCATAGATGTCGTAGGTCCACACCGTGGCGAACGCGCTCACATTGCCCGCCATGCCCGACATAAAGCCTGCGATCAGCGCCGTCACGCCCAGCCCCAGCAATCCCGGCCCGCAGTAGCGCACCAGCATCAGCGGCAGCACTTCGTTGTAACTGTGCTGGCCGGTGGCCACGGCCACATCCTGCGGAACCAGATGGAATGGCAGCAGAGAAAGCGCCAGCAGCCCAGGCAGGATGACGATGAAGGGCACCATCATCTTGAACCCCGCGCCGATAATCGGAGCCATGCGCGCCGCCCGCAGATTATGGGCCGACAATACCCGCTGCACCACCAGGAAATCCGTCGTCCAGTAGCCGCAGCTGATCGCAATCCCCAGCCCAAAGACCAGCCCCGTCCAGTGGATCCCCATAGGGTTGTCCCGGAAGTGCGCCGTCGTCGACCACAGATGGGTGTACTGCATGCTGCCCATCCGTTGCGCGATCTGCGCCTTCAGATTCGTCCAGCCGTGCGCCTCAATCAACCCCATGATCGGGATCAGCAGCGCCCCCAGCCAGATCAGCAGGAACTGCAGAATCTCATTGAAAATCGCCGACCGCAGGCCGCCCAGCGCAACATAAATCGCTACCGTGATCGATGAAACCCAGATCGAGAAATTCAGGTTCCAGCCCAGCACCACCTTCATCACCAGCGCCATCGAGTACATGTTGATGCCGCTCATCAGCACCGTCATGAACGCGAAACACACCGCCGATAGTCCCCGCGCCCCGTCGCCATAGCGCAAAGACAGATACCCAGGCACCGAGTGCGTCTTTGAAATGTAATAGAACGGCATCATCACGATGCCCAGGAACAGCATCGCCGGAATGGCGCCGATCCAGTACCAGTGCGTCGCCAGTATGCCGTATTGATACGCTGAGCCCGCCCAACCCATCAGCTCCAAAGATCCAAGGTTCGCCGAAACGAAGCTGAGCCCCGCGATCCAGGCCGTCATCTCCCGGCCGGCCATAAAGAACTCTTCGCTCGTGTTCGCCGCGCCCTTCAGGTAAAAACCGATATAGATGACCATCGCGAAGTAAATTGCGATGACCGCGATATCCACGCCGCCCAGATGAACCAGCGACCCCTTCACCGGCGCCTGAAAATAGGCCAGCGCGGCAGTCAAAGATACGAGTGACATTCCTCAGAACCCTCGGCTTGCCCAATGCGTTCGGGAATCAGATGGGGAATCTGCTTCCGGGTTGAAAGGTCAGTTCAACGGCTCTGACCGTACGTGGCTTTCGCTCCGTGCTTACGATAATGATGTCGATCGAGCAGCGCCTGCGAGATGCCGGCGCAATCCGGATTCAGCGTCGCGGTATAAAAACCCATTCGCGCTACAGCTTCCAGCACCACTGCATGATACGCGGCCTCCATCGCATCTTTTCCCCACGCAAACGGTGCGTGGCCGGCCACCAGCACGCCCGGCACTGCCCTGGGATCGAGATTGCGAAATCGCCGCACAATCGCCTTTCCGGTATTCAGCACATAGGCGTCGCCGATCTCCTCATCGGTCAGCGCCTCGGTGAGCGGCACCGGACCATGAAAGTAGTCCGCGTGCGTCGTCCCATACGCCGGAATTTCCCGCCCCGCCTGCGCCCATGCCGTCGCAAACTCCGAGTGCGTATGCACCACGCCGCCAATCCCGGGAAATGCCCGATAGAGCTCCAGGTGCGTGTCCAGATCCGACGACGGCTTCAGCGTCCCGCCCATAATCTTTCCGTTCAGATCGCTCACCACCATGTCATCGGGCGTCAGCTTTTCATAGGCCACGCCGCTCGGCTTGATCGCCACCAGCCCCTGGGTGCGATCGATCCCGCTGGCGTTCCCAAAGGTGTAGAGCACCAGTCCGCGGCGGACCAGTTCGAGGTTCGCTTCCAGAACCTGCGCTTTCAGAGCGTCCAGCATAGCTTTCACCGCTCCCGCGCCACCGCCTCAGCGCAAAGGAGCAAACGGCATTCTACTAGACGATGTGCATTGTGGGAAAGCGTTTACTTGCGCGCACCGTGAATCGCCCTCGGCCTCGCTCGTTACCTCTGCGCCGCCACGCACCTCTGCCTGATCGCCGGCCGCCGCACGCCGTCTCGCTCACTTGGCTACGGTCAGCTCAATCGGCATATTCGCGTCCACCCGCGACCCTGCCGCGGGGCTCTGCCCTACCACCGTTCCTGGTGGATACAACGGCGGCGGCGCCCCCGCAGGGGCTGCTCCTGCCGGCCCCGCATGCATGTCCAGCTCCTTTACCGGAGCCAGCCGCAGTCCCATGTGCGTCAGCGATAACGCGGCCGCCGTAAACACCTGCCCTTCCAGGTTCGGCAGCACCAGCCCTCCCTGGGCTTCGCCCTCCTCTGCAGGTGCGGCCACCAGCAGATTCATCACCGGGCTCTCTACCCCCGACGCATTCGGCTCCGGGCTCTGTGCAATCACGGCCCCGGGCTGTAACGCTGCCCACGGCATGGCCGCAATTGTTCCTGTCTGGAATCCTGCCCGGCGAATTTCAATGGTGGCCACCCGCTGATCCTTTCCCTTCACGTCCGGAATCGCCAGCTTCTGCGGACCCAGGCTCTCCGAGAGCCAGATGCGCCACCCGCGCCGCACCAGCGTCCCCGCCACCGGCGACTGGTTCGTCACCCGTCCCGGCGGGACATCGGCCGAGTACAAACGATTCTCCACCTGCAGGGTCAGCCCCAGACCCGCCGCGCGCTGTCCCGCATCGGCCACCGTCATGCCCCGCAAATCCGGTATCGAAACCTCTGCCCCGTGAATCGCAAAATGCATCGTCACAATCGCCGACGTCATGCCGACCACCGTGAGCAGCAATACCACCAGTACGAACCGGAAGAATCCAATCATGATTCGTATTCGATCGAGTAATCGATCGTCGCCGCCTTCTCCAGCATCTTTGAAACCGAGCAATACTTGTTCTTCGAAAGCGACACAGCATCCTCCGCCGCTTTCTGAGCGACTTTGCCCCTGATCCGGTAAGTCAGATGAATCTTCGTGAAGGTCCGCGGCGGCGCCGGCGCCTGCTCCGCCTCAGCGGTCACCACCAGGCCCTCCAGCGGCTCGCGCTTCTTCTGCAGAATGCTCACCACGTCCACCGACGTGCACCCACACAGCGCTGTCAGCACCAGTTCCATCGGGCTCGGACCGGCCTTGTGTTCGGCAGTCGCGTCCATCAGGATTCCGTGCCCGCTCTGCGTCTTTCCCTCATATTGCTCGCCCTGCTTCCACTCTGCGCTCGCAATCACAAAACATCCTCTGTAGATGATTCTCAATGGAAAGGACATCGATGTCACCCCGACAGCGCGCGCTGCCCCTTTTCATACAGCAAAGATCGGAGCGAGAATTGTTCAGGCTCTGCGCATGAGTAAAAAAGCTACTGCCGTCGATATCTACGCAGCACGTGGGAGTTCCATGCCTCAGCGAATAGCGCTCACGATGACCGTCGGCGCGTGCGTCGCCGTCGCCTGGTGGCTATTGGCCGGCTCCGGGCTTGGCTCCGTTGGCGCGTGGTTTGGGCGGGACTGGAATGCCGGCGATCGAGTTCGCCGTCTTCTCCTGGCTGTAGCCCTCTCTGTCTATTTTGTTCGTTTGCTTTTCACGCAATTCGTCTTCCTGAAGAGGGCGGTGAGCTGGAAAGAAGCATCGATGATCGGGCCATGGGTTCTGGTCATCTACCTCTCGTTTGCGATTGCCGGAGGCACCAATGGGGCTCCGTTCGGCGCGTCCGGCGCAATCGGGATTCTCTTCTTTGCCGTGGGATCCTGGGTGAATTCCTACGCGGAGTACGCGCGCCATGTGTGGAAGCAGCACCCGGAGAATCATGGCCGCCTCTACACGTCGGGTCTCTTCCGCTATTCGCGGCACCCCAATTATCTCGGCGACCTTATTTCATTTTCCGGACTCTGCCTTATAGCGGATCGATGGGCAACGATTGCTGTTCCGCTCACCATGCTGGCTGGTTTTGTATTTGCCAATATTCCCGCCCTCGATGAGCACCTGCACGATCACTACGGTCCTGCGTTCGATGAATATGCATCGCGAACCCGTAAATTGATTCCGTTTGTTTATTGATTCCGGCAAACCGCGCGTAGCCCGCGCCGTGTGTCACTGCCGGTGCTGGTTGTCCGACGCCGGCTCCGGATGGATCAGCACCC
This sequence comes from Acidobacteriaceae bacterium, assembly GCA_036490815.1. Classification (GTDB taxonomy): domain Bacteria; phylum Acidobacteriota; class Terriglobia; order Terriglobales; family Acidobacteriaceae; genus Palsa-343. The sequence continues at coordinate 166,645 of DASXDF010000015.1, read as the reverse complement.
GATCCACTTCCGGGCAATCCAGTTTAAAACGGTGCTCCAGCTCCGTGATGGACTCATGCACCCGCCGCATCTCCATCGCATCCGGCAGCGTGCAGTGGCACGTGACGTGGAGCCGCTCCCCCAGCCGATCCACGTTCACTTCGTGAATGTCCACCACGCCCGGTACATTCACGGCCGCATCGCGCAGGCACTGCTCGATATGCCGATCCTGCTCCACCCGCACCGGCGCCTCAATCGTTCCCGGCTCACTCTCAATGTGCGTCAGCACGGACCCCACCTGCGGAACCTCGTGGCGGATCTGCTGCTCGATCCCATAGACAAACCGATGCGCCTCCAGCAGCGGCATCGTTTCCTTCACCTCGATGTGCTGCTCCACGTGCAAGCCATCTGCGAATGCCTCGATGCTCACGTCGTGCAACAAAACATTGTTCCGCGCAGCCACCGCTCGCACTTTGTCGAACAAACTCTCCGTCATCGTCGATCGCGGCACCGTGTGGATCACCACATCGGCATCCGGCAATACTCGCTGTACCGCCGCTGTCGCATCGCGGACCAGTTCCTCCGTCCGCTGAAACGTCAACTGCCGCGGCAGGGATAACGTCACATCCGCAAAGTACGCGTGCCCCGACCGCCGTACCCGCGCCTGATCGATCCCCAGCATCCCATCGGTCCGCCGCACTTCTTCGATCATCCGTGTGTGCAGTTCCGGCGATACCGCGTCAGTCAGCGCAAACACCGCCCGCCACGCCAGCCGCCACCCAAATATCAGAATCATGATCGATACGGCCAGTGCCGCTAACGGATCGGCATACCGCAACCACGGTACGTGCCCCACCGTTCCCAGCCACGATGCGCACAACCCCACCACCACCGCTAAGCTCGTCCAGATGTCCGATGCGAAATGGAGCGCATCCGCCTCCAGCGCTGCGCTTTTGTGCCGCTCCGCAACCCTGCGCAGCTCGCGCGAGCGCCACAGGTCAACGCCCATCGAAGCCCCCATCACCAGGAACGGCCAGATTGAATAACGCAGGGTCACCGGATGAAAGAAGATGCGGCTGATCGCCTCGGCGCTGATCCCGACCGCCGACGCCGCCATCAAACCCGTCTCCACGAACGCCGAAATGTTCTCGACCTTGGCGTGCCCGTAGGGATGATTCCAGTCCGCCGGCCGGTCGGATACGCGTACCGACACAAACGTCATGGCCGCGCCCACCAGGTCCAGTGCCGAGTGCACCGCGTCCGACAGCACGCCCAGGCTGCCCGTCAGCAACCCTACCGTCGCCTTCAGTGCTGTCATCGCGCACGCGGCCGCCACTGAAATCAGCGCGGCCCATCGCTTCTCCGCCGCGGCTTGTGACGATCCCGGAATGGTCGCACTCGACATGATCAACTTCAGCCTACACAGCTTGGAGGTAAATGTGTTTCCGGCCTCCCGGCATTCTCCGCACAAAGGTCCTGACTGAACGCTGAGCGCTGACAACTGAACGCTAAGAGGTCTTTGTTCCCCGCCAAAGTCCCGCGATCCCAAAGCTGTAAGGCGTCCACGAAACCTCGACGAATCCTACCGAGCGCATCAGCTCCATCATCTCTGCCGGCGGAGGAAACCGTTCCACCGAATCCGGCAGATACCCATACGCCCCCGCATCACCTGAAATCCGCCGACCGATAGCAGGCAGCAAATGCCGAAAATAAAACCGGAACAGTTTTCCCATCACGCCCCGGGGTTCGCTGAAATCCAGAATCCCCAACTCGCCGCCCGGCGCCAGCACGCGGAAGAACTCCTCCAGCCCCGCCTCGTAATTCGCCAGATTCCGAAACCCAAATGCCGTCGTAATCAGATCCAGCCGCTCATCCTCAAATGGCAGGTGCAGCGCATCCGCCGAAACGACCGTCGCTGCCCGCCCCGCCAGCTTCTTTCGCGCTCGCATCAGCATCGCATCAGAAAAATCTGCTGCGATCACCGGTTCCCCACCCGCCCGACGGCGCCGCAGTAGTGCTAATGTCATATCCCCCGTGCCGCAGCAAATGTCGAGCACTCTCGCCTCCGGCTTCGCCAGCACATGCCGGAACCGCCGCGCCGTCCGCCACCACCACGTCCGATCCACGTTGCACGAGAGCACATGGTTCAACAGATCGTAGCGTGGCGCAATGCGGTCGAACATCGCCCGCACCGCCTCCGCCGAGCTCGCCTCGTCGCTCGCGCCCGCCGGCCTCGACCCCCGGCTGTGGCTTACGTTGTGACCAGAGTTTCGCAAACGTCAGCATAACGTAGCGCCTGCGGCTTGCTCAGCCGGCCTCAGGGATTACACTGCGGCCTATGCGATTCCTCTCACGCCCCGTCGCGCTTCTGCTCCTTGCGTCCGTCTTGCCGGTGCTCTCAGCTACCGCCCAAAATCCCGCCTCGGAATCCATCGCCTTCGAGCGCGCCCAGCATCTCCAGCACGGCATCAATACCGGCGAGTGGTTTGCCCAGGCCAACGACTACTCCAGCCATCGGCTGCAGACCTTCACCACTGAAGCCGACATCGCTCTCATCGCCAGCATGGGCTTCGACCACATCCGTCTCAGCATCGACGCCGGCCCGCTGCTCGCCTGGCAAAATGCCGGCAAACCAACCGACTTCAGCACCGAGCTCGATCGCGTCGTCAAGGTCATGCTCGACAACCATCTCTCCGTCATCATCGATATCCATCCCACCAGCGAATACAAGGCCGAGCTCTTCCAGGGAACCACCGGCGTCAGCAACTTCGTCTCTCTCTGGCGCGCCCTCGCCCAGCACTTCGCCGTCACCGATCCCGACCACATCTTTTTCGAGATCATGAACGAGCCTGAACAAAACGATCCCCACCGCTGGCTCGGCATTGAGGCCACCGTCGTTGACGCTATCCGACAGGTCGCCCCGCACAACACCATCATTGCCTCCGGCGCACACTGGTCCGGCCTGCCGGACCTCCTCGTCCTCGAACCCCTCGCCGACCCCAACATCATTTACACCTTCCACGACTACGAGCCTTTTCCCTTCACCCATCAGGGAGCCACGTGGGCCAACCCCGAAGTCCGTCCCGAACGCGCCATCCCTTATCCCTCAACACCAGAAAACGTCGCGCCCAAACTCGACGAAGAGCCCTCGCTCGCCGGTCAATACTTCCTCGATGAATACGGAGAGAATCGCTGGGATGCAGCCCGCATCGAGAACTCCATCGAGTTCGCCGCGAAGTGGTCCTCGCTCCACCACGTCCCCGTCTACTGTGGAGAGTTCGGCGTCTTTCGTGACTTCTCTCCCCCCGCCGCCCGCGCGCAGTGGCTCCACGATATGCGCGTCGCTCTGGAGAAGAACCACATCGGCTGGGCCATGTGGGATTACCAGGGCGGCTTCTCCGTCGTCGTTAAAGCCAACGGCGCCACCACCCCCGACGAAGACACCCTCAACGCCCTCGGCCTCCACATGCCGCAATAACGACGATCCACCTGACGAACTGACCGGTGAGCTGCCCCACATAATCGACCTTTGTGTGGATAGCCGTGGGTGCTGGCACAAACCCGGTGTCACCCATGAGCTATCTCGAGCATCCCTCGAATAGTTTCTAGAAACCGCGACCGGTGAAGGGCCCGGCTTTTACAACTTGCGGAAAAAGACCAGGTTTGAAGGGGCACGGTTTATAGCCGTGCCGTAAAGCCTGCAGAGTGGCCGCGGCTTCAGCCCCTGAGGAATGATTTTTTGCCACTCAGGAGACCTCGCCATCGCAGCGAAAAAGTGAAGGGGCCCGACTTCGAGTCGGGCCATAATGCCGCCCAACTCAACCCGGGCTTCAGCCGCTGCGCCTCATCGCTGGGGAACCGATGTAAGCCATACTGCGTAACAATAAAGTTCAGCTCGGGCGTCCGATCGCCAACCACCATCCGGCGCCAAATCGAATTGAGGATTTGCCGTGGCAAAGTTTCTTCTCTTCTGCATCCTGCTCTTTCTCTGCTGGCCCCTGGCCTTGCTGGCCCTCGTCGCCTATCCATTCGTCTGGCTGCTCCTGCTTCCGTTCCGTATCCTCGGCATCGCTGTTGGAGGCGCACTCGAGCTGGTCAGCGCGGTCATCTTTCTCCCCGCCCGCGTCCTGCGCGCTATCTAAGGGCTCATCTTCTCTGGCGGAGCGCGCTTTGGAGGGAGCCATCTCCCATTGCCCCTTTAAACTGTCCTCATGCCCATCCTTCTAGACGGCAAAGCCTACTCCAAAGAACTCGAAGCCGAACTCACCACCCGCGTCGCCCGCCTCAATCTGAACGAGCCCCCCATCCTCGCCACCATCCTCGTCGGCGACGACCCCGCCTCCGCTACCTACGTCCGCATGAAAGGCAATGCCTGCCGGCGCGTCGGCATGGAATCTCTCTCCATCACCCTCCCCGGCACGACGACCACCGCCGAACTCCTCGCCGCCATCGACGACCTCAACGCAAACCCCCGCGTCCACGGCATCCTTCTCCAGCATCCCGTCCCCAAACAAATTGACGAGCGCGCCTGCTTCGACCGCATCGCGTTGGCCAAAGATGTGGACGGCGTCACCGCGCACGGCTTCGGCCGCATGGCCATGGACGAGCCTGCCTACGGATCCGCCACACCCGCCGGCATCATGCGTCTTCTCCGCCGTTATCAGATTCCCATCGAAGGCCGCGAGGCCGTCGTCGTCGGACGCAGCCCTATCCTCGGCCGCCCCATGGCCATGATGTTGCTCGCCGCCAACGCCACCGTCACCATCTGCCATTCCCGCACCAAAAATCTTTCCGAAGTCGTTCGCCGCGCGGAAATCGTCATCGGTGCGGTGGGCAAACCCGAGTTCATCCGCGGTGATTGGATCCGCGATGGCGCAGTCGTCGTCGATGCGGGCTACCATCCCGGCGGTGTCGGCGACATCGAACTCCCCGGCATTCTCTCCCGCTGTTCCGCCTACACCCCAGTCCCCGGCGGAGTCGGGCCCATGACCATCGCTACCCTCATCGCTCATACTGTGGAAGCTGCCGAAAAAGCCGCCCAGCCGTGCGCCATTTCGGAAGAGAGCCCCGTTCACCAGACGCTGACCCGCTGATCTGCGTGCTGAACGGGTCTTACCAGCCAGGATGGCTGAAGAACGAGAGCTGCACATAGCCGGCGCGGTCAATGCCGACGGGCGGCTGCGTCGGGTCCCCGGTACCCCATTCCAGATGGTGCGCTTGAAACAGGTTTTGTCCGACCACCGCCAGCCGGAAGTTCTTGCCCAACACACGCCCCAGACGCAAATCCATCGTTTGATACCCGGCCACCTTCTGCGCAGCCAAAGAGCTGATGAACCGATAGGTCTGATCGAACTCAAACTTGTCCGGAAGATTGATCATCGACCGCGCCACGACCATATGTTTCGGGCTGGACTTCTCGTAGGTTGAAACAGAGCCGGTAGAACTGATGTCGGAGGTGGGTCCGTTGGCATGGAAATTAGGACTCAGAAACGAATAGCTGGCATTCAGCCGCCACCATGACGTCAGAGCCGCTTGCGGCGCAATCTCGAAACCGGTCGTCGTGCCCCCGATCTGATTCTGGTATTCGATCGTGATATAGGTGTCGCCTCCCGCGGTAGAGAGCATCGGCGCACTGAAACTCTGGAGCCGCCCATACTGATTCCGAAAGGCGGCCACATCCAGAAAAACCCGATTCCGTATCAGCGTTCGGTACCCCGCTTCGTAGCCGACCACCTCCTCCGACTGGAATTGATGGTTCCCGGCCACACGAATAAACGTCGCCGGTCCCGCCGGTCCGGTGAGCTGGAAATCTTCTTCCAGATCCGACGGCGTCGTCACGGCGCGCGTCACCGCCAGCCACCCCGATTGATGCTCCGTCGGCGTCCACAACAAGCGCCCGGAGGGCTGAATATCGAAGCCGCTGTAATTGTTGTGCTGCAGCTTAGCCCCCGCCGTCAGCCAGACACGCGAACAGAGCGGAACCTCGTCCTGCACAAAACCCGTGTGGTTGTGATCTGTGGCTGACGAAGGAGCCAGCGTCTCGACCGAGTTCACACCCACGACCTGGTATGGACTCCAGTGCAAACCACCTCCCCAGGCAAACTTCTGCCCGGCAGGCAAATTCAGATGTTCCACGAAATCAATGTCGATGGTGTTGCGCGTCTCGCCCAGCGCAACCCCTGTGCGGATCGTGCGATCAAAATAGCTCTGCAGCGTGTAGCCCGTTCCGTTTGTGTTCTGCCGCTCCCAGCGGAAATTTACGTCTCCCCCCGAAGTTTGATCCACCACCGGCGCCGTGCCCAGAATGTGCGGAGAATCGCCCCCGTAAATCATGCCCTCCAGCAGGTACTCGTCGCGCCCCTTGTCCAGATCGGCACGGAATCCGAAACGTTCCTGGTGCCACGCATCGTCATCGATTCCGTCTGTGTGATACTCATGGCCGCGCTGAAATCCCCGCCCGAACACGCGAAGAGCAGCATCGCCATGCAGGAATCCGAACTGCAGCGTGTCGATGGTGTGATCCAGTGTTCCCGCCAGCCCCGTTGCCATCGTCCCCGGAGTTTCCGAAGCTTTTCGCGTGATGATGTTGATGACGCCGTTTGCCCCATTGGGCCCCCAGATCGTCCCACCCGGCCCTCGGATGACTTCAATCCGGTCGATATTCTCCAGCGGCAGATCCTGTACGTCCCAATAGACCCCGGCGAACAAAGGCGTGTAGACGTTTCTTCCGTCGATCAGGACCAGCACGGACTTGGAGAAATTGTTTTCCAGCCCGCGAATGCCAACCGCCCAGGTGGTAGAACTCAGCCGACCTACTTCTACTCCAGGCGCGAGCCGCAGCGCGTCCGCGATCGAGGTCGCTCCCGACCGCCGGATATCATCCGCCGTGATTACATACACGGCCGACGGCGTGTCCCACAATTCCGTGGGCCACTTGTTCGTCGTCACCACTTCAATGTTGCCCAGCTGCTCCAGCGACAGCTTCTTCAGCTGCTTCGGGTTCGATGACCCGCTCACCTGGCCTAGGGACGAGGAATCCCCGGCGCGCACCACCCCTGGCAGCGCGAGAACAGTGAGAAGTAAGCTCGCGAGCGCGCGAGCAAAAGAACGGGATGCCGACATACGCTCCCTGTTGAACCAAAGCTGGAGAAGAGGCGCTTGCCTCGTCGCGGCGGGAGTACATCCGGGCGGATCCTGTATCGTTCCCTCGGGTCTGTGGGCCCGCGGAACCCGTCGCAACTCGTCCACCACTATACGATGCGGTTGGCCCTTGCTCGCCGCTCCTGCCGCCAAAGTGGGATGACGCGGCAGGTTCCTGCTCGCCTCCTCAGATTCGGACAATCTTCTGACACCGCCTTGACACCACGGCAAAAAAAGCCTCCCATCATTGCTACAGAAGCAATCGATCTGCTGGTCTTCGTCGGCACCACCACCTCTGAATCGCACCTCGATCCATCTCAATCTCATCCAGAGATCTCATGCACATCCTTGCCACCTCCACGGCCTTTCCTCCGCACTACTATTCGCAGCGTGAATTTCTCGACGCCCTCCTTCCCTATTGGGGTAAGGATCCTAAAGTCGCCTCCATCGTCGAGCGCCTCCACCTTCGCACCGGCGTCGATGGCCGCTACTTCTCGCGCCCCCTCGACGACTACCTCGCTCTCGATACCTGGGGAAAATGCAATGATGCCTGGATCGATGTCGCTGTCGATCTCGGCGAGCGCGCCATCGACTGCGCTCTCCAGCATGCCGGGCTCCACGCCGATCAGCTCGGCGCCATCTTCTTCGTCTCCGTCACAGGCGTCGCCAGCCCCTCCGTCGACGCCCGCCTCGTCAACCGCATGCACCTCGCGCCGAACATCCGCCGTAATCCCATCTTCGGACTCGGCTGTGTCGCCGGCGCTGCCGGCCTCGCCCGCGCCGCTGACTACGTCCGCGCCTACCCCGACCAGATCGCCGTCCTGCTCTCCGTCGAGCTCTGCTCCCTCACCTGGCAGCGCGATGACAAGTCCGTCGCCAATCTCATCTCCGTTGGCCTCTTCGGCGACGGCGCTGCCGCCGTCCTCGTCGCCGGCGAGAACGTCCCCCGCCGAGGCCCGCGCATCCTCGCCAGCGACCGCGCCTTCTACCCCGATACCGAGGACGTCATGGGTTGGCGCATCTCCGAAAAAGGCTTCAATATCGTCCTCTCTCCCGACGTCCCCAAAGTCGTCGTCGAAAACCTCGGCCGCAACGTCGACGACTTCCTCGCCTCCCAAAACATGACCCGCGCCGACGTCGGTTCCTGGATCATGCACACCGGCGGCCCCAGAGTTCTTGAAGCGACCGCCGAAGCCCTGGGTCTCTCCCGCGAAGACCTCGATGTCTCCTGGGAAGCCTTGCGCCGCGTCGGTAATCTCTCCTCCGCCTCAGTCCTCGTGGTTCTCGACGAAATCATGAAGCACCGCCGCCCCGCGTCAGGAACCCGCAGCATCCTCGCTGCCATGGGCCCCGGCTTCTGCGCCGAAATGCTCCTCCTCGAATGGTGAGCCGCGCAATGCGTCCCCGCAATCCATCCAGCAGCAATCTCCCCCGCAGGCATTCCAGCGATATTTTCCGCCGGAATCTCACCGACAATCCCCCCCGCAACTCCAGCGGCACTCTCCACCTCGCTCCTTCCAACGCAATCTCGGCCGCATTCATCCGGCGCCAATCGCTGCGATCATCGCATCGGCGACCTACCCGGTTTCTCACGCTCCCCGATTCCCACGAGCCTGTACAGAACACCGACACCCCCCCAAAGCTGGCACGGCCAGGTTCACCCCACAGCAAGCACCAAGCTCTGCTGCCACCCGAGGATCAATACACCTCGATCCATTCTGGCGATCACCGCCATCCTTCCCTCAATCCCGACGGCCCCGCTTTGAAAGCCACCAAAAACCGAAAGCCAACGTGGCTGGCTCCGCCTCCAACCGAAACCGGAACAAAAACCCCAAAACAGGCACAGCCCGGTTCACCCCACAGCAAGAAGCTTCGGCTTCCGCCGTCCGATCATCAATACACCTGCTCCCTGTTCCTCAGTCCGGAAGTACCGTCATCAGAGTGCTCGCCGTCCCAATTTGAAACCGCAACTTTACATTTTCCTACCCACCTCGCTGCACCCCACCCGCCTCAGGTCCCTCACCGGTCATGAGTAACCACCACTGTGACGTATGCATCATCGGTGCCGGTCCGGCGGGCCTCGCCGCCGCTATCGCTCTGCGCCAGCGCGGCGCCGACGTTCTCCTCGCCGACGCCCTCCAGCCCCCCATCGACAAGCCTTGCGGCGAAGGCCTCATGCCCGATTCCCGCTCCGCCCTCGCCCAACTCGGCATCGGCCTCGAGCCGCGCCACGGCGCCGAGTTCACCGGCATCACCTTTGCCTCCCATCACGCCCGCGTCGCCGCCGACTTCCCCAGCGGCCGCGGTATTGGCGTCCGCCGCACCACCCTCCACAGCCTTCTCTGTGATCGAGCCTCAGCCCTGGGCGTCCGCTTCTCCTGGAACACGCCCATCGTCCTCAAAGAAGGCGCCACCCCGACCCTCGCCGGCGAACCCATCGCATCCCGTTGGCTCATCGGCGCTGACGGACATGCTTCCCGCGTTCGCACCTGGGCCGGCCTCGACCGCGCCCACCTCCGCAGCCGCCGCTTTGGCTTCCGCGCGCATTACCGCATCGCTCCCCAGGCCTCCAATTCACGACACGTCGAAGTCCACTGGGGTCCCCTCGGCCAGGCCTACGTCACCCCTATCGCCGCCGACGAGATCTGCGTCTCCGCCATGACCCGCCACCACGGCGTACGTCTCCAGGAAATCCTCGCCGGCATCCCCGCCCTGCACGACCTTCTCCGTAACGCATCCCCCACCACCACCGAGCGCGGCTCCCTCACCCTCACCCGCCGCCTCCGCCGCGTTACCCGCAACAACGTTGCCCTCATTGGCGACGCCTCGGGCTCCGTCGACGCCATCACAGGAGAGGGCCTGGCCCTCGGCTTCCGCCAGGCTCTTCTCCTGGCCGATGCACTGGCCGCCAACAGCCTCGCCCTCTACGAATCACGCCACGCTGCGATCCTCCGCCTCCCGCAACGCATGGCGACCCTCCTCCTCCTCCTCGACCGTCTTCCCCGCCTCCGCAACCGGACGATCTGCGCCTTCGCCGCCCGTCCAGCGCTCTTTCACGAACTCCTCGCCGTCCACATCGGCGAACAAACCCTCCCCGCCTTCCTGCTCCGCCACGGACCGAAGATGGGCGCCCTCCTCCTTGCTGGCCATGCCGGCGCGCCCGCGAACTGACGAAAGCAAATACCGAGCAAAGAGCGGCCCGAGGTGTATATCCCGCGTCGGAATCGAATTCCAGAAATGTGGAAAATTTGTCAAGTCCCGACCCCAAAATCCAAAGGGCAATTATCCCCTCTTGTAAGGTACACTGTCCGTACCGTGACAGGGCGGGTAACTGTAGACGCAGTTTTGCCGAATGCAGCCATCCGATAAAAATTAACTAAATGCGTCTACAGAACTTGCAGGTGAGGGGTGTATCACGGACGTTTGTGGGGCGCAGCCTTTTTGGCAGCCGCTGCTCTTTTTTCCACATCTCGCGTTTGGTCGTTGGGAACGAGTGGAATAGGACCCTTCGATCCAACGAAGATGGTGAGCGATGGGTTCTTGACTCCTGATACCACTCCCACTCCATGTTGTGACAGAAATTGCCCAATCTTGACCGCTTCATCAAGATCAGGGCCAAACACTGTCAAAGGGATAATTAATTGGGGCGTCAATCCAGACTGGCCACACTTGTCCACGGGGAACATTTTTGCGTTGTGCGCGGCATACCAAATCTGCGTGCAGAGGTTTCCGCCCTCAACATCTCCGATGTACGACGTGAGGATGACTGTCTGTCCATGGAATTGGCTAAGTTCTTTTGTTAGCCCCGCCGAATCCTGTACTTCTCGGGCGGACAAAAGGTATTGCATGAGCCGCAACTGCCAATCGATTCTTGCGGCCAGCCTGGAGACTGCGTCGGCCTTGGACTGCGCGCTTCCGGCGTCTACATCCGCGCTCCTAGCGGCAGCTTGCGCTTCAAGCGCCGATTGCGCGGCGGACCCAGCTTGTTGTGTCACCAACGCCACCAATTGGTCGCTATCAGCTCTTAGTTTTTCGGTCATTGACCGTAGATTGCTATTGATGGAAGCTAACTCCAAACTGGCCCAAGTTTCACCCAAAATGCCAACTATGACGACGCCGGTAGCGATGAAATCGAGCCAAAATCTCCATCGGGGGGCGCGGTCAGGCGGTCGTACGATGCCTCTTGCCCAGTCGTGTCTGTCGTCGCAATCCTCTGAAGCGATTACGGTCCATTCTCCAAAGATGCCGAGAACAACTACCAGCGATGCCGCTATGGCGATGTGCTCCCAATGGGGTGAAGCATTCTCGGCAACTTTCAGTGAGCTTTCGAGGGCAGAGATGGAACTCTCTAAAGCTGATATGCAGGCGTCTGTGGCCGATGAAGCGCTTAGCAGAAGTGAAGGAATAGCCGCCAGATACTGCATGATCGCGATCATCGGAATTCTCTGCTTTCTCGCGGGGCTGATTGTATTTCTGGCGATTCGTGAAAAACGTTGGGGGCTATAATGCTAGCAGCGATTTCCCATATGCGGCGATCACCAAAGCTGACAAAAAAAGAGAAGCGAAACGGCAAAAGAAAACTCCTGATTCCCTCGAAAGAGATTCAGGAGTTGATGCAGCCGATATCGCTGGAACAGTTTTCCGGGATCGTAGCGAAGGCTATTCCGCCTTCGCCGTCACCTGTTCCAGAAGAGAAACAAACATCGGCTCATTAGCGTTCCTGCGGTTGTAGCGAAACGCGTATTCATTCAGATAGCTCTGAAGATACTTGTGGCTGACCGCGTGATACACGCCGCCGATGCCACGCTTTACCAGACTCCAGAATCCTTCAATCGTTTGGGTGTGAATGTCGCCCATGACGTAGATTCCTGCGCTGTGGTTGATGCGGCGATGGTTGTAGCCCTTCGCTGCCAGACCGTGATATGCGTTGAAATCGTCTGTGTAAACAGTGGACGCAGGAAGGATTCTTTCCTCGGCCATTCCGTGTAGGGTTTTGCGCGTCACATCGTCCGCTACCATCGCCACCACGCGGCCTTTGGCTGCGCGTTCCACGATCCCGACAACGATAGCTTTGTTGCCTTTGCCGCCTGTTGGGCGCCCTGCCTTGCCACGGCGCTTTCCGCCCACATACGTTTCATCCATCTCCACTGTAGGTCCCTCCAATCTGATGTCTTCCGACATCAGGGTTCGGACCTGCCTGAAGATGCGCCATGCGGTTTTGTACGTCACGCCCGTTTCGCGCTGAATCTGTTTTGCAGAGATGCCGCAACGGGTAGCGGACATCAGGTAGATGGAGTAAAACCACAGGCGCAGAGACGTGCTGGACTTCTCAAAGATCGTTCCCGCCATCGGGGAAATGTAGGTCCCGCAGTTGTCGCAGGCGTACGCTTTCTTGCTCATAATCCGGTGATGGAGGCGCACCACTTTGCAGTAAGAGCACATCGCACGCGAGGCGGGGTAGCGCTTCTCCATGAGCCAATCCAAACAGGCTTCATCGTCCGGGAAAAGATCGTTGAAGTCGTTGATTGTAAAGCGTCTAAACAGCGGAATTGACTGAGGCACGTTCATAGCAAGAACAGTGTCCCATATTCCTTACCTTACGTCAAGGGATATTTGCCATCCAAAGTAATGACTCAACAAAACAAACAGCTTCCAGGCCAAAATATCCGTAGATATTTGGCGTGTTTTCAACCGCGGTTTGGTATTCTGAAAATAGAGGGTAAGAAAGAAAAAGGCCGCCATCACGCGGCCTTTTCTCATGCCCTGGAGAGCGCAGATGCTACCGGCCGAGCGAACCACCCAACCCCTTGCGGCACCGTTGTTCCGCACCGTGAATGCGCGCCGTCGCTTTGTGTTCCTCAGGTCAGATCCGATCTTTCGAGAGAGCCTCCACAAGGGCCTGCTGCACCCCACGCGTCAAAACGATGCTCGGAAGCGGCGTGTTTTCAGCCGGATGCCTCAGCCCAAAAGAACTCTTCCAGAAACCTCTCAAATCCAACAACTTGCCGCAGCCCCGCACCACAAAGGGGGGGACCCTTCCTGAACGATTGGCAGCGTAAAGTCGATTCCGCCAGAAATGAGTCGGAACCATTCCGTTTTCATGCGCGAAACGCGACCGCCTCAACGGTCAGTCCCCCGCCAGGACGGCCAGGACGGCCAGCCCTGCGCCTCGCAAGGGCGCCGAATCGTTCCTTCCCACCACGTATCTAATGGAGTGGTCCAACCCTCCCCTCAAGACCAGATTGGAATAACGCCATGTCACTCAGACCGGTGAGAGAAATTCTGTCGACCAAACCCACCCTGGAAGGCGCAGGTGTCCGCCTCCAGCGCGCGTTTGGCTTCGGCAAAACCAAAGACTTCGACCCCTTCCTCCTCCTCGACGACTTCCGCAATGAGCACCCCGAGGACTACCTCAAAGGCTTCCCTTGGCACCCACATCGCGGCATCGAGACCATCACCTACGTCCTCGCTGGCTCCGTCGAGCATGGCGACTCGCTCGGCAATAAGGGCAAAATGACCGCCGGCGATGTGCAGTGGATGACCGCCGGCAGCGGCATCCTGCACCAGGAAATGCCCAAAGGCGATCCGCAGGGCCGCATGCACGGCTTCCAGCTCTGGGCCAACCTTCCCTCGCAGCTCAAAATGACCGACCCGCGCTATCAGGACATTCCTTCGGCCGCCATCCCCGAAGTCACTGAGGACGACGGCACCACCGCCCGTATCATCTGCGGTGAGTTCTGGGGCCAGCGCGGCCCTGTTGAAGGAGTCGCCGCCGATCCCAACTACATCGACGTCTCCGTTCCGCCGAACAAGAAGAAACGTCTTAAGGTTGAAACCACTCGCAACGCCTTCGCCTATGTCTTCGCCGGAGCGGGAACCTTCCGCGACGCTTCCGACCCGCAGGCTGTCCTCACCGAATCCGGTGTCGATCCGAATGAGAAGCCGGTTTACGACGCCGCTAACCACTCGCTGGTCCTCTTCGATCGCGGTGACGAGATCAGCGTTCAGGCCGGACCCGAAGGCATTCGCTTCCTCCTCGTCTCCGGCAAGCCCATCGAGGAACCAGTCGCCTGGTACGGCCCCATCGTCATGAACACCCAGGAGCAACTTCGCCAGGCGATGAACGAGCTCCAGACCGGCGAGTTCATCAAGCACCGCTGAGCTTTTGCTTTTTATCAGTGAACGGCTTCACATCTCGCGGAACACTCATCGCAGGCACGAAAAAGTGAAGGGGCACGACTTCAGTCGTGCCGTGCCACGTCTCACAGAAAGGGCTTTAGCCCCTGTGAAGGAACCAAATCAAAAAGCCGGATCTCTCGGAGATCCGGCTTTTCTTTGTGAGGGGGAAATTGTGATCTACGCCGCGACTTCGGAATCCGCGATCGCCAGCGCTCCGTCCAGCGCCTCGACCGCGAAGTCCAGGTCCTTCTCCTCGACAATCAACGGCGGCGCAATGATCAGGTGGCTGACCCACGCCTGGATCGCGATCCCTCGCTTCAGCATGTCGGCCGCAACCTTGTCCACCACTGTGACCTTCCCTTCGACTTTGTCGCGCATGGTGTTGAACGGCTCTTTGGCCGCGCGATTCTTCACCAGATCGAGCGCCCAGAACAGCCCCAGCCCGCGCACCTCGCCAATCGAAGGATGCTTCGCCTGGAGTGCCCGCAGCTTCGGCTCGAGGTACGCACCCATCTTCCGGGCACGCTCCACCAGCCCCAGCCGCTGCATTTCGTCGATCGTCGCCACCGCCGGCTTCAGCGTGATGGGGTGCGCTTCATACGTGTGTCCATGGGAAAAATAATGATCGTCGAAGTGCGCCGCAATCTCGCCAGTCGTCGCACACAAACCCAGCGGGACATACGCGGACGTGATGCCCTTCGCCGTCACCAGAATGTCCGGCTTCACGGCCCAGTTGTCGACGGCAAACCACTCCCCCGTCCGTCCCCACCCGCTCATCACTTCATCGGCGATCAATAAGACACCATGCCTGCTACAAATATCGCGCAGCATGGGCATGTATTCCTTTGGTGGAACCAGGACGCCATTCGTGCCCACCACCGGCTCCACAATCACCGCGGCCACGTCGCTCTCATTCCGGATCATGTGCTCCAGATATTCCGCGCAGGCGATCCCGCACTGCGGATACGTGTGCTTAATCGGACACTTGTAGCAATTCACCTCGGGCGCGAACACGAACCCGTGCCCCTTCCCGCCCACCGGCTCCATCGCCCAGCGCCGTGGATCACCCGTCGCCGCAATCGAGCCCTCCGTCGAGCCGTGATAGGAGCGGTACCGCGTAATGATCTTCGTCTTTCCTGTGACCATGCGCGCAATCTTGAACGCCGCCTCATTGGCCTCCGTCCCCGACGTCGTAAAGAAGAATTTCGTCAGTCCCTGCGGCAGCACCTCGAGCAGCTTCCTGCTCAGCTCCGCCCGCGCTTCCGTCGCATAGGCCGGCGAGGCGTACGCCAGCGCCTCGGCCTGCTCTGCAATTGCCTTGATCACCGCGGGATTCTTGTGCCCCAGGTTCACGCACATCAGCTGCGCCGACAAATCCAGATACCGTTTCCCAGCACCATCGGTGAAGTAGCACCCCTCCGCATCCGCTATGTGCATCGGGTTCCACGTCTTCTGGAAGCGCCACGTCCCGTAGTTCAGCTTCTTCGTCAGCTCCACCACTTCCTGCGTGGTCAGCGCGGCTTGCGAAGCGGAAATCATTTGGCTCATCGGATCACCTGTCAAAATGGTCTGTACATAAGGAATACACGAGACCGCGTCCTCCGCGCCAAACGCACCGAACATGCCCGAAGCCTTCGTCTCTTTGCAGATCGTCACACCCAACACCATTCGCCCCGGTGCCGTCCTTGTCGAGCATGGCCGGATTACGTCCGTTGTTGGCGTCGACGACGTGCCGCCCGGCTACCGCACCATCCCATGCGAAGGCGCGCTTCTCCCCGGCCTCGTCGACAGCCACATCCACATCAACGAGCCAGGCCGCACCGAATGGGAAGGCTTCGCCACCGCCACCCGCGCCGCCGCCGTCGGTGGCTATACCACCCTCATTGACATGCCGCTCAACTGCCTTCCTGCAACCACCACCGTCGCCGCGCTCGAAGCCAAACGCGCCGCCGCCAAAGGCCAGTGCCTCGTCGACTGGGCTGCCTGGGGTGGAGTCTCCGGCCATAACGCCGCCGAGATCGAGCCGCTCGCCGCTGCAGGCGTTCGCGGCTTCAAATGCTTTCTCGCCGAGCCCGGCATCGATGGTTTCTTTCGCGTCGATGAAGCCGAACTCCGCACCGCAGCACCGCACCTCGCGCGCACCGGTCTGCCGCTTCTCGTCCACGCCGAACTGCCGGAATTTCTCGCGCCGGCTGACTCGACTGCCGATCCGCGTCGCTACTCTACCTGGCTCCGCTCCCGTCCTGACAAAGCGGAACTCGAAGCCATCCGCCTCATGATCCGCCTCTGCCGTGAATTCGGCTTCCCCCTCCACATCGTTCACCTCGTCACCGCACAGGCGCTTGACGACATTCGCGAGGCCAAAAAAGAGGGCCTGCCCCTCACCGTTGAAACCTGCCCGCACTACCTACGCTTCGCAGCTGAAGACATCCCCGACGGCAGCACCCTCCACAAATGCGCGCCGCCGATTCGGAGCGCAGCGAATCGCGAACAACTTTGGGATGCACTCAGCGAAGGCGTGATCGACCTCATCGCCACCGATCACTCCCCGTGCCCGCCTGAGCTTAAATGCCGCGACACCGGCGACTTCTCCAGCGCCTGGGGAGGCATCGCCAGCGTCTCTGTCGCCCTCTCTGTTGTCTGGACCGGCATGCGAACCCGTGGACTCACCCTGTCCGACCTGGCGCGCCTAATGTCACAGCGGCCCGCATGGCTAGCCGGCCTCACCGGCAAAAAAGGCCAGATCGCACCGGGCTACGACGCGGATTTTGTAGTTTTCAATCCGGAAGCCGTATTCACGGCCACAAAACAACAGCTCCACACGCGCCACGCCATTTCGCCCTACCTCGGCGAAACGCTATTGGGCACCGTGACTGCTACGTATTTACGCGGAAGCCACGTTTTCGACGCCCGAGGTTTTGCCAGGCCACTACAGGGCCACGAACTCAGCGGCTCTGGCAACGCTCTAAACCCTAACCCCTAAACCGTGCCTTTAAGCCATCGCCATCTGCCGAGCGCCTCGACCAGCAGTATGCTCCACTCCGCCCAGCCGCACGCTCACCACCTTCGACACGCCCGGCTCCTGCATGGTGACGCCATAAATCATGTCTGCCGCCACCATCATCCGCTTCGAGTGCGTCACGATCACAAACTGCGTCTCCGCTGCCATCCCCCGCAGCATGTCGGCCAGCCGTCCCACGTTCGTCTCATCCAGCGGCGCGTCCACCTCATCCAGCACGCAGAACGGGCTCGGCTGGAATACGAAGATGCCGATCAGCAGCGACAGCGCCGTCAGGGCCTTTTCGCCGCCCGAAAGCAGCAGGACATTCTGCAGTTTCTTCCCTGGCGGCTGCGCAACAATGTCGATGCCGCTGTCGGCTACATTTTCTTCATCGGTCAGCCGCATAAACGCCTGCCCGCCGCCAAACAGCTTCCCGAACGTCGCGCTGAAGTTCTCGTTGATCCGCACGAAAGCCTCGTCGAACTTCGTCCGCGAGATTTCGTCGATCTCCTTGATCGTCGCCTGCGTGTTGTCGATCGAGTCCAGCAGATCCTTGCGCTGCGTCTCCAGAAATTCGTGCCGCTGCGCCGTCTCGTTGTACTCCTCCAGAGCCATCATGTTCACCGGCCCCATGTTCTCGAGCCGCTGCTTCATCTCCCGGCACGCCTGATCCTCAGAGATCAGCATTTCGCCTTCAATCCGGACCAGCGTTTCATCGCCGCGCAGTTCCCCAGCCTCGAGGCTCAGATCGGCAACGCAGGTTTCCTCCACGTGGCGTAAATCGGCCGCGAGCGTCGCCGCCTGATTCCCGGACGCACTGCGGGCCTCGCGTTGCGCATCGATCTCCGCGCGCAGCGCCTTCAGGTCCTGCTCCATCGTCGCGATATCGGCTCGCAGCACGACGATCTGCTCGTGTGCGTCGGCCGCTTCCTTCTGGGCCAGCTCCCGCGCCTCAATCAGCCCTTGCCGTGTCGCCTCCAGCTGCTCGTTCTCGTGTCCGCGCTGCTCCTGCTCCGCCTTCGCCGCCGCCAGCTGCTGCGTGATCTGCGCCACCCGCGCTTCCAGGTCGCGATACATGCGGTCGATGCGCGCAAACGCCTGCTCCGCCCCGCGGCTTCGCTCCTCAAGGCCAGCCAGCTCCGCCGAGAGCTGTGCGGCTTCCTGCTGCGCCAGATCACGGCTCGCCCGCAACTCTGTCACCGACCGCTGCAGCGCCTCAAGACCAGCCTCAGCGCTCTGGTGCTCGCCTTCGATGCGCACAGCCTCCTCGCGCCGCTGCTCCAGAAAGGTCTCCTTCGCACTGCGCGCATCGCGGTTGCGCTCGCTCTCCAGCGTCCATTCCTGCAGCCGCCGCTCCAGCCGCTGCACTTCCATTTCCATCTGCCGCAGCGCAGCGCTCTGATTCGCGCTCTCGCGTTCGGCCACGCGCCGATCTTCTGACTTCGCATCCAGCGTCTTTGTCAGGTCCGCCAGTGTCTTCGCCAGAGTCATCGCCCTGGTCTCGGCATGACCCAGCTCGCGCTCAATCTCTGCCAGCTTCTGCTGCGTGTCGCGCAGTTCGCGCTTCAGCGCGAGCGGTCCTTCCGATCCGGGCTTGCCGCCTGTCACCGTGACGTTGTGGAAGCACTCGCCCGAGGGCGCCAGGAAAAAGGCCGAGGGATTCTCGAGCGCCAGCGACCGCGCCGTCTCCGAATCCGGAGCGACGTAGCCTTCGCGCAGCTTCGGCAGAATCGCTTCCAGCGATCGCCCAAATCCGTCGAGCACCCGAATGCAGCTTTTCAAAGGAACGATGGTCTGCGCCGTGTTGTGGTGCGGCAACCGATCGTCCCCGGCAAAGGAGAACTTCGCCTGCGCGTCTTCCGGATGCACCAGGAACGTTGCCCGCCCATCCACGCCCGTCTTGAGCAGACGCATACCCTCGTGCGCCGAATCCCAGCTCTTCACCACGATGTAATTCAGCTCATCGCGCAAAAATTCGTCGACCACGCTTTCGTACTCGCCGTTGACTTCAAGAAAATCCGCCAGCGTCCCCACCGGAGCCAGACCGCCGCCCAGCGAATGCGACTGAAACAGCTTGCGCACGGTATCGGTCGAGTAGCTGTGCTCACGAATCAGCGACTCCAGCGACTGCGCCCGGCCGCTCAGCGTCGCATGCTCCGCCCGCAACTGATCGGCATGCCGCCGCGCCTGCTCCTCATCGGCTCGTCCTGATTCAATCTCCCCGCGCAGAGTTGCGATCTCCGCCTCTACCCGGTGCAGCGCGTCGGTCACCGACTCGAAGGTCAGCGAGATCTGCCCGCGCTCCGCGCCCAACGACTCAAGATCCCGGCGCGCCGCCTCCATCTCGCCGCCCAGCCGCTCTGCCTCGCGTTGTAACGCGGCCAGCGACTCCTCGCCCTGTGAAATCTGGTTGCGCGTTTGTCCCAGCCGCGACAAAATCTGTGCAGCCTCGCGCCGTGCCCCTTCCCACTGCTGCTCCGCGGCGGCAACCGCCGTCACAGCCTCCCGCGCTGCTCCGTGCTTCAGCTGCGTCCGCTCGCGCGCCTCTGCCGTTTCCTGCGCAGCCGTCTCCAGAAAGCTCCGCTGCTGATCGCGCTCGGCCATCATCCCGTTCAAATGCTCCGCAGCGCCATCCAGCTCTCCGCGGGCCGCAGCCATCCGCGCATCCAGCTCAGCAATGCGCTCCTGATTCGTCTGGTGCCGCGCATCCGCGCGCTCGATCTCCACCGCTCGCTGGTTCGCTCGCGCTTCCGCGTCCTTCGCAGCATCTTCCAGCTGATAGCCGCGCGCCATCAGTGCCGCGTGTTCAGCATCCAATGCCTGCACCCGCCCCGCCCCGGCATCGATCAGAGTCGTGAGCTCTGCGATCTCCGCCAGCAGCGCGGCCTGCCGTGCATCCATCTGCGCAATCTTGCTGGCCAGCACCGTCTTCAGCTTCTCGCGCATTTCGTCGCGCAGCTTCGCGTAGCGCTCCGCCTTCGCCGCCTGCCGCTTCAGCGACGCCATCTGCCGCGTCACTTCTTCAAAAATGTCGTTCACGCGCGCAAGGTTCTGCTTCGCCTGTTCGAGCCGGAGCTCTGCCAAGCGCTTCTTCGTCTTGAAGCGCGTAATCCCCGCAGCCTCTTCGATAATGGCGCGGCGATCGTGCGGACGCGAGCTCAGCAGCTGTCCAATGCGCTCCTGGCCGATAATCGCGTACGATTCCGGCCCCAGGCCGGTTCCCATGAAGATGTCCTGAATATCGCGTAGCCGGCACAGCTTCCCGTTCAGCAGATATTCGCTGTCTCCGGTCCGGAACAGCCGGCGCGTCACCACCATCTCGCCTTTTTGCGGCGTGCGGTTGAATTTCCGCCGGCGAATCTTCAGCACCACAGCCGGCACAGCTGCCTCAGCGGACGCTTCCACCGGCTCAGCATTCTCCGGGACCGCTTCTGCCTCCAAAACCTGGCCGGCTTCGTCCAGCACGACTCCGGGCTGGGTCTCGGCGATGATCTCGTCGACCTCGGCGGCCCGCTCCGCCCGCATCTTTTCTTCGTCCCAATCCGGATCTGATTCGTCCATGACGACCTCGGGCTCGCTGAGCAAGGACCCTTCATAGGCGTCTGGATCCACCAACGTCAGCGACACTTCGGCCATCCCGAGGGGCTTCCGCTCCCGGGTGCCGGCAAAGATCACGTCCTCCATCTTGCCGCCGCGCAGGGTCTTGGCGCTCTGCTCGCCGAGCACCCAGCTCACGGCATCCAGGATGTTGGACTTGCCGCATCCGTTCGGCCCCACCACAATGGCAATCCCCTGGCCGGGGAGCTGCACCTCAGTGCGGTCAAAAAAGGACTTAAAGCCCAGAATCTGAATTTTCTTCAGCTTCAGCATGGGGAGGACACACTCCTGAACATCGAGAGAAAAGGCTTTACCGAGCCGATATCAACGACTGTAGCGCCCACCTCAGGCACGGTCAACACACCCACCCCAACATCTTGTGGATAAGGCGGCCGAAACCCAAGTATTAGACCATTACGGTAATTAGACGCTCAGGTGCTGCTCGGTAAATCGCGGAGATTGCCAGAGGTACTAACGGTAGCCCTCAACCTAACTCCCGATCAAGTGAAAACGCTTCTGCCACGAGAACCCACGCTGATCCCTGCTCCAGAGCGCGAATCCGGCTCCCGGCCACTTCCCATCTCCAGCGAACAGGCGCAAAAAAAGCTGCATCCAACCCGGAAGTGTTTACTGATAAGTTATCGCTGTCCCTGCTGCGGGAAAAGCTCACCCAGAAGCTGAGTGAACGTCCGGGAGCAAGGCGGTCTCTCCTCATCAGAACCGCCCTCCTCGCGCTCTATCTTCTGATGACCGTTCAGTTTGTGGGCTGCTACCTTTTTCTCAGCCGGCCCTATATCGATCTGCATAAGTACGCCTACGGGTACGAACGGCTTCCTTTCCAGCCACGCCTGCTCCTGGCGCCTCTCTTTCGCTGGTCCGAGCACAGTCTGCTGATGATCCGGCTGGCCTCTCACTGGTCAACCAACAGCTACTTCTTCCCGCACGGCATCGGACCCGGTGGCGTTCTGCAGTTCT
Source organism: Acidobacteriaceae bacterium (assembly GCA_036490815.1). Classification (GTDB taxonomy): domain Bacteria; phylum Acidobacteriota; class Terriglobia; order Terriglobales; family Acidobacteriaceae; genus Palsa-343. The sequence continues at coordinate 144,774 of DASXDF010000015.1, read as the reverse complement.
ACATCGACGTGCCCTGCGTCCTGATCGCCGGATGGGTCGCCCTCCGTCTTTACCAGGCCGCCAGTCGCCGCCGGCTACTCGGGTGGCTCGTCTATCCCCTCTTCCTGGTCCTTTGCGTCATTACCTATATCCTGCACGCCGTCCAGAATTATCGCTTCATTTATGACATGCCGAGCCTCATGTTTTTCGCGCTCGGTCTTTACCTCATCTATTTCCGTAAGCCGACAATCCTCTTCGTCGCTCTCTTCGCTGTAGCCACACTGAACCGGGAAACCACCCTTCTGCTCATTCCCTTCTTTCTACTGAGCACGTGCATTCAGCCAGAAAACGCCCTCTCGCCGACTACGGTCGAAGCCTCCGGACAACATTCCATCCATCTCTCGCTGATTCCCGCCGGTTCGGCACCCCATCGATTCGAATGGAAACGCGTCTTCCAGCTGGAGGTTGCCGTTCCAGCCGCGCTGATGCTGGCCTACTGGGCGGCATGGCACCTCTTCATCTTTCATCTGTTTCGCAACAACGCGTCTGAGTACTACTCCCGCCTGAACTTCAACTGGTACTGCTTCCGCCGCCTCCGCTATTACCCGCAGATCTTCAGCGCATTCGGCTATCTGTTGCCGTTCGTCATCCTGTTCCGAAAGCACCTGCACGATGCGCAGCTGCGCCTGTGGATGTGGGCCATTCCAGCATGGGTCGCCCTGATGGCAATCTGGGGCATTCTGGTCGAAACGCGAGTCTATGGAGAGCTCCTCCCGTTTGTCGCCTGCGCTGCTACCCTCATTGCAGAGGAAGCCATCACCGCGGCGGTTCGCCGCCGACAGGTGGCGACCGATTCCAACGATGACGACCGAGTTCATCTCGTGCGAGCTGCATGAACTGCTCATTACAGAAACTAAATTGCGCTGAACCGCCCGTCCTGATCTGCATCCAATCGTGTTTCGGATCGATCTGAATGCCACGTCAGCCACGTGGAACGCCCACCATTGCCGCTCTGCTCTTCGTCTGCGTCGCCGCGGCGGCACAGGGACAGGCCTCTCGCCCCACGCGCGCCACCAATCTCCGTGCTCCCGCCAGCAGTATCACCGTCACAGTCGTCGATCAAAACGGCATCATCGTGCCGGCCGCACAAATCACCATCGATGAGCCAGGACAGCCTTCCCTCCACATCGCCACCGACTACGCCGGACACTCCACCTTTGTCCCGCGCCAAACAGGGGCCTCCAAAATCCGCGTCGAAAAGCCCGGCTTCTATCAGAGCGCTCCTCAGGACATCGATCCGCAGCAGAACTCCCTCCGCATCGTTCTGACCCGCGAAGAAGTATTGCAGCAGGAAGTCAACGTTACCGCCTCCGCCCCTGGCATCGACGCCGAGCAGCTTTCCGACCAGAGGGCTATGGACGTCCCCGAAATCGTCAACGTCCCCTACCCCACCAACATCGACATCCGCAATCTGCTGCCCTTTACCCCCGGCGTCATCGCAGACTCCTCCGGCCAGGTCCATGTCGCCGGCAGCGAAACCTATATGACCCTCGATACACTCGACGGTTTCGACATTCGCTCTCCCATCTTCGGCAGCTTCGACCTGCGCCTGAATCCCGATGCCGTTCGCTCCATCGATACGGAGACCACGCGCTATCCGGTCCAGTATGGCCGCGCCACTGGCGGCGTCATCGCTGTCACTACCGGCATGGGCGACAACAAATTTCGCTACGATGCCACCAACTTCATCCCGTCTTTCCGCAATCAGAACGGCATTCGCTTCGACACCTTTGAGCCGCGCTTCACCCTCTCCGGTCCCATCGTCCGCAACAAAGCCTGGTTCTTCGAAGCCATCGACGCGCAGTACAGCAATATCTATATCCCCGAGCTTCCCTCGAACGCCGACAGCAACCACCTCATCCGCGGCAGCAACCTGCTCAAATTTCAGCAAAATTTACGGTCGCGCAATAGTCTCAGCGCCGGCTTGCTCTTCAACGACTATCACTCGCCCTATGAAGGCATCTCCGCCATCGCGCCCCAGCAGACCACCGACAAGCACAACATCCTCGCCTGGCTTCCCTATGTCCGCGATCAACAAAGCTTCAAGAATGGCGTCATGCTCGATGGCGGCTTCGGCGTCCTGCGCTACCGCGAAGGCTGGGAGCCTCACGGAACAGTTCCGTACGATCTGACCCCTGAACTGCCCACTGGCAGCAACTTCGAAACCCAGACTACGCGCTCTCAGCGCCTGCAGGGCTACGCCGATGTCTATCTCCCTTCGCGCAACTGGAACGGCAGCCATCAGATCAGATCTGGTATCGACGCCGACCAGATCGGCTTCTATGACTATGAAGCCTTCGCCCCCGTCAATTACCTGCGCGAGGATGGCACCCTCACCCGCCGCAGCACATTTCCCAGTTTCGCGCCCTTCACCCGCCACAACCTCGAGCTGGGCCTTTACGTTGAAGATCGCTGGAAACCCGCTCGCGGGCTGCTGTTCGAGCCCGGCCTTCGTTACGACTGGGACGAAATCATCCGGCGCCCGCTTTTCTCTCCGCGCATCGCGATGAACTACTCACCGCCGGGCCTGGAAACGACGACCAAATTCACGGCCGGCATCGGCGTTTATTACGAGCACACGCAGCTCGAATACTTCACCCGCGCCCTGGCCGGCATTCGCTACGATACGTACTACGCTGCTGACGGAACTACCCCGACCGGTTCTCCTCTGGAAACCACCTTTGCCGCGAACAACGCCGGCCTGCATGAGCCGCGGGCGATCAACTGGAGTGTCGGAGCCCAGCAGAAATTGCCGTCCCGAATCTACCTCGGCGTCAATTTCATGCAGAAGCGTCTCTCTGACGTATTCGTCTACGCCAACCAAAATAGTTCCGGCGCGCTTTCCGGCAATTACGCTCTCACCAACAATCGTCAGGACCACTACTACGCGGCGGAGATGGACGCGCGCAAAACCTTCTCCCGCAACTATGCCCTCTTCGCTTCGTACACGCACTCCTCTGCCACCACCAACGCGGCTCTGGACTACGTCCCCACCATTCCCATACTTGGGCCGCAGCAAAGTGGCCCGCTCTTCTGGGATGTTCCCAACCGAATTCTTTCCTGGGGCTGGCTCCCTGCCTGGGCGCCCTGGTTGCCCTCCGTCCACAAGAACTGGGACTTCGTGTACACCGCCGACTGGCATTCCGGTTTCCCCTTCGACTCCTTCGACGCGAACGAACAAATTGTCGGCCACCCCGGCTCCCATCGCTTTCCTGACTTTTTCTCCTTCAATCCCGGCCTTGAATGGCGCTTCCACTTTCGCGGTAAATACTTCGGCCTGCGCGGCGTTGTCGAAGATGCCACCAACCGCGCCGATCCCTACATCGTTTACAACAATGTCGATTCGCTTCAGTACCTCACCTTCTCTCAGCCGCTCGGCCGCGCCTTCACCACCCGCATCCGCCTTATACAATCCTCCCGATGAGCATGCTATCCTCACCGCGCCATTACGCGACACCCTGCCGCCAGTTTTTACCCGACTCCTGATTTTCCAGGGCATATTTCTTCAAAGCTCGTGTAATCTTGCTCTTTGCATTCTGTGGTCAACATCTGCCGGTTCCAGCAGCATCCCACTCAGCGTGCAAAACAGTGCCCACGACGTCAACTTGTCAGTTCCCAAGATTGGTTTTTATAATCCAGCATCGCTGCAATGGCTCTCCGATCACCTCGACAGGACGGCTGCGTCTGATTTGATCAGGAAGGCCGGTCGCCTGAGATCTGAAATTTGAATCACAAGAATTCTCCCAGGAGCGTTGAATGAAGAAGCTTGCTTTTACCTCGATTGCGCTGGCCGGCGTTTGCGGCTGCGCGATTGTCTCCCTGCCTGTCTTTGCTCACGGCGCTAACGCTCAGGCCGCGCCGTCCGGGGCCGCTGGCAGTTGCGCTGCTCCCACAATTAAAGATGCGGCGGAGTACAACGCCTATGCCAATGCCACCAGCCAGTCCGGTCCCGCCAAGGCTCAGGCTATTGAGGCATTCCTCAAGCAGTATCCCAACAGCGTGGCCAAAGGGCCCATGCTCGAAGAGTTGATGGCCGCCTATCAGGCCGCCGGCAACGCCCCGCAGATGCTCGATGCCGCTAAACGTCTTCTGCAGGTCGAGCCCAACAACCTCCGCGCCCTCACCGCCGTGGTTTATCTCGAACATCAGTCTGGCGGCAGCAACCAGGCTATGCTCGACGACGCAGCCACCGTGGCCCAGCAGGGCCTCAATGCGACCAAGGATTCCTGTACCACCCAGGCCGACTACGACAAGCTTAAGGACGTAGCAACTCCGGTCTTCTATGAAGCCGTCGCTGGAGATGACGCCGCCAAGAAAGACGTTAAGGCCGAAATCGACGCCTACACCAAAGAACTCCAGTCCTATAAAGATCCCGCCGCCACCACTCAGGTTCCCGCGCTGCTCGACACGTATTACCTCGGCAATGCCTACCTTCAGGAAGATCCCAAGGACATCAAGAACGCGGTCTGGTTCCTGACCCGCGCTGCCCAGTTCGCCCAGCCGCCTTACAAGTCGCAAATCGAGTCAGCAGCCGAGTATTGGTACAAGAAGTATCACTGCTCCCAGAACGACGCAGCTTGCAACGCCACGCCCCCCGAAGGGTTTGCGGCAATTCAGCAACTGGCCGCAGTCCCGGCCAATATCTTCCCGCCGGCTTCTTACGATATCAAGCAGGCGCCGCCGCCGCCGTCGCCCGCGGATCTGGCCCACCAGGCCATCGTCGGCAGCCCCGGTTGCACTAATGCAACACCCGCTCCTCCGCCTGCGGCTCCAGCTTCGGGCACCGCTCCCACCGATGCCTCTGCCGCTGCAGCCACTCCGGCGGCTGCGCCTTCCACGCCCGCGCCCGGCGCGGCCTCCATTCCGCCCGCCTGCGCCGATAGCCTGAAGAGCATGGCGCTGTCGGACAAGGAGTTCATTCTTGCCAACGGTGCTGCGCCCGATCAACAGGCCATCTGGTCCGTCATGAACGGCGTTACCGCAGAAATCCCCGGTGTCGTGGTTTCCGCAACCGCTGATTCCGTGCAACTCGCGGTGACTCAGGATGCGCAGCAGTCCAACAACGCGGACTTCACCATCAACATGAAGACTGCCCTCAAGGAACCGCCGAAACCCGGTGAAAAAACCACCTTTATCGCCACCTTCGACTCCTACACCGCAAAAATGATCATCCTTAAGGATGGCGAGCCCAAGGCAGCCCCGAAGGCTCCAGTGCACCACACCACCACGCATCATCCGGCAGCTCACCGATAGAAGCCGTTCGCACCTGAACGACGGGCAGCCTTCTGGGGCTGCCCGTTTTTACTGCTAGATTGGAAACTGAAATGCGATTTGTGAACCGCAGCTCCGGCGGTGCAGGGCTCCTCACCATCCTCAGCGTTCTTGGCCTCCTCAGCCCCGCCACTGCCACTTTGCGAGCGGCCGCCCAGCAATCTCTGCCCGCCGACGTTCCTCAGTCAGAGCTGAAGACGACCTACCTCCAGCTCGATCACCGCCCCTCCTCGCAGATCCCTGCCGCCGACACTGCCCTGATCCGCGCGCGGCAGAAGGAAATAGCCGGCGAAGCTGCATTCTTCGGTTACAACCTCAGTACCGGCGAGTGGGACTTCGACGAGACCACCTGCCCTGCCATTCCCGAAACGCTGATCCTGCACTACCGTAAACCGTTCCGCAATGGAGCCGCGTCCCTCTTCACCGCCCTCGTCCCCCGCGAAAGCGGCCGAGTTTACGTCGTTCCCGTTCTCTACCGCAATGCAACGCCCTTCCTCTCCGCGACTGGCAGTGAGCGCAGCATCGCCGTGTTCAATCGCGTCGTTCCCGCCGACATCGCGGCAAAGGCCATCGACCCCGATGGAAAATGGCTCGTCCTCGGCCTGTGTTATGCCGACATCGTTTATGGCAATGCCAATGTGGTGGAAAAGCCCGGCACAGAAATCGGTCTCTCCCGCGCCCCTATCCCGCTCCTGCGGCTCTCCCAAAGCACCAGTGCACGGGGCATCCTCTTCACCGACCGCAATGCCCCCGGCCAGTACCTGGTCTTCAGCCTCACTCTGAATGAACAAGGACGTATTCTCGCTGCGACCGCGGTACAGCTTTCCGATTATGCCGCTGAGGTCCGCACCGGTGCGGAACCGGTAGAACAGCAGCTACCCCCGGGCCGGGAACCTCATATCAAGGTCCTCCCGCCCCCGCAGGAGCCTCCGGTAAAAACCGTCCCGCAGTAGTTGGGTCCGGGAGTTCTACTCTCGGCTGGCTGTTCCCTGCTCCCAGTCTTTTTATCCGACGAAATCCACTTGCACTGGATGCGGAATCACCCCGCGCTCATGGCCCATCGCCAGCAGCTTGCGAATGGCCGTCCGCCCATCTTCGCCGTAGTCCAGCGTCCGCTCGTTGACATACATGCCTACGAATTTGTCCGCCAGACCAGTGTCGAGATCGCGCCCGAACTGCATCGCGTATTGCAGCGCTTCATCGCGATGGTCGAGCCCGTACTGGATGCTGTCCCTGAGCGCCTGCGTGACCGTCACCATCGTCGCATCGCCCAGCGAACGCCGGATCGCATTCCCACCCAGCGGCAGCGGCAAGCCCGTCTGCTCGCGCCACCAGACTCCCAGGTCCAGAATCCGCGATAACCCCACCCGTGGATATGTGAGCTGGCCTTCATGGATGATCAGTCCCGCCTGATAATTGCCCGCCAACACTTCGGGAATAATCTGGTCGAAAGGCAAAACCGCCGTCTCAATCTCCGGTGCAAACAGCTTCAACGCCAGATATGCCGTGGTCAGTGTGCCCGGCACCGCGATCCGCACTTTGCGGATCTCGTTCAGGTCGTAGGGCCGCGGCGCCACAATCATGGGCCCGTAGCCCTCGCCCACCGATCCGCCGCACGCCATCAGCGCGTATTGATCCTGAATGTAGGGATAGACGTGAAACGAGATCGCCGTCACGTCGAAAAAAGCTTCTCGGATCGCCCGCTGGTTCAGCGTTTCGATGTCGCAAAGCACATGAGTGAATTTATGCCCGCTCACGCGAACCTTGTTCGTCGCGAGTCCGTAAAACATAAATGCGTCGTCGGAATCGGGACTGTGGGCAATGCTGATTTCGCGAATGCTCGGAGATACCATTTCGGCAGAAGAAGTTGAAGCACTCAAGTCCTGGTCCCGATCCTTTCCCGGTGGGGCTCTCTCCCATTGTCCTACAAACCGCTGCGGATTAGTTACTACCCTTGCGTCAGGAAACGCCGGACCCGCCAAATTCTTTCGATTTGGTAATCCGCTTGCTTTTGGGCCTCGTACTCATGGCAGCCTACAATAACCGGAAGAACGTCTCATGATGCTCCGTTTCCGCCATTCTTCGCTCGCGCTTCTCTCGATGGCACTTCTGGCCATAGCAGTTGCTCTCCCCGCATCAGCTGATCAGCATTCCAGCGTTACCGCCCCTCATCTGACCGTCTCTCTTCTGGTCCCGCCCGCCGAACTCTACCCGGGCCAATCCTTTACCGCCGGCCTTGATTTCAAGCTGGAAGACGGCTGGCACGTGTACTGGACCAATGCCGGCGATTCCGGCGAACCACCCGCGATCAAGTGGACTCTTCCCGCCGGCACTCTTCCCGCCGGCGTAACCGCCGATGGGATCCAGTTCCCTCCACCCAAACGTCTTCCCCTTGGCCCGCTCATGGACTTTGGCTATGAGAACGAAGTCGTCTTCCCCATCCCCATGCACGTCGCGGCGGATTTTCATCCGACACAATCGCAGGCTCCCATCAGCGCCCACGTCACCTGGCTCGTCTGCCGCGAAGTCTGTATCCCCGGCAAAGCCGACCTGGCTCTCGCCCGCACCGCCATCGCCAGTACACCTGCTTCGCCCGCCACCGACGCGGCCACGCAGCAGTTGATCGCCCGCTTCCAGGCCCTGCTCCCCAAACCCCTCCCCGCCGCCGACGCCGCGACCTTCAGCCAAACCCCCAAAGGCTTCGTCCTCGGCGTCACCGGTCTGAAGCAATCGGCTGCGCAATTCTTTCCCCTCGATCAAACCGTCATTGCCAACGCCGCGCCTCAGCCCGCTGTCGTGACATCCAATGGCGTCCAGCTCACCCTCACCAAAGACGAGAACCTCCAGGGCCCTCTGCAAAAACTGAACGGCCTGCTCGAATTCCCCGACGGCATCGCGTACGAAATCCATGCCACGCCGGGTGCATTCGACATCACCGCCACCGCCGTCGTTCCCCCGGGCGGCTTTACCTCCATTCTTGGAGCCGTTGGCCTGGCCTTCATCGGCGGCATTCTGCTCAACCTGATGCCATGTGTCTTTCCTGTCCTGTTCATTAAAGGGCTCGCCCTCGTCCAATCATCCCAACACGAGCGCCACGAGCTGCGTGCCCACGGCTGGGTCTATACGCTCGGCATTCTCGTCTCGTTCTGGGCCGTCGTCGCCGTTCTCATCATCCTGCGCGCCGCGGGCCGGCAGCTCGGCTGGGGTTTCCAGTTCCAATCCCCCACCTTCCTCGCCCTCATGGCGATGCTGCTCTTCTTCCTCGGACTCGCTCTCGCCGGCCAGTTTGAATTCGGCCTCTCACTCACCAGCGCTGGCGGCTCGCTCGCGCAAAAGCAGGGCTACGCCGGCAGCTTCTTCACCGGCGTCCTCGCCATGATCGTAGCCACTCCATGCACCGCACCCTTCATGGGAGCGGCCATCGGATACGCGCTCTCTCACTCCGCGTGGATCAGCTTCGCCATCTTCACCGCGCTCGCTCTCGGGCTCGCTGTTCCTTATCTCGCCCTCGCGTATTTTCCTGCCTGGGCGCGCGTGCTTCCTAAACCCGGCGCGTGGATGGAAGTCCTCAAGCAGGCCGTCTCCATCCCCATTTTCGCGACCGTCATCTGGCTCGTCTGGGTGTTTACGCAGCTCGCCGGGACGACGGCGCTGATGGGATTGCTCGCGGCGTTTCTGCTTCTTGCTATTGCAGGATGGTTCCTGGGCCGCTGGCCCGGCAAAGCCGCTGCAACCACCATCGCCACAGTCGTCCTCATAGCGGCCATTGCAGCCCCCGTCTGGAGCGTTCGCGCCTTCGGAATAACCGCCCGATCAGCATCCGAGCAGGCAACTGGCAACCAGCCACCGGCCACTGGCTCCCAATGGCAGCCCTTCACGCCAGCCCTCGTCGCCCAGTCCCGCGCCCAGGGCAAGCCCGTCTTCATCGACTTCACCGCCAGCTGGTGCCTCTCCTGCCAGGTCAACGAGCGCCTCATCCTCCGCCGTGCCGACGTCGAACAGCGCCTCCGCGATTCCGGCGCCGTCCTCATCCGCGCCGACTGGACCAATCAGGACGCAGACATTACTCAGACCCTCGCTTCCCTCGGTCGCAGCGGAGTCCCCACCTATGCCCTCTATCCCGCCGATCCCTCGGCCCCCGCGCACGTGCTTCCTGAAGTCCTGACCCCTGGAATTGTGATCAACGCGCTCGATTCTTTGCCCAACTCGAACAGACAATCCGCCTCGGTTTCGCGTCCAATAGCGCATTAGGTGGGTGTCCCCAATGCACCATTCTCTCCGCAACGCAGCCACGGTTTTTTGCGCCATCGCAGCCCTCAGCGTTTCCGCTTCTGCCGTCAAGGTCGGCGATCCCGCCCCCGACTTCACCGGAACGGACACCAACCGCCAGATTCACAAGCTCTCTGAATACCGCGGCAAGTTCGTCGTTCTCGAGTGGACCAACAACGGCTGCCCTTACACCCGCAAGCATTACTCGAGCGGCAATATGCAAAATCTCCAGAAGGAGTGGACCGCCAAAGGAGTGGTCTGGCTCACCGTTCTCTCCTCCTCGCAAGGCGAGCAGGGCTATATGACAGCCTCGGCCGAAAATTCTTACATCGAGAAGGTCCACGCCTCGCCCACGGCTGCGCTCCTCGATCCCACCGGCGCCATCGGCCATGAGTACGACGCCAAAACCACTCCTGACATGTACGTCATCGATCCATCGGGCAAGCTGATCTATTCGGGAGCCATCGATGACCACCCGACGACTAACGCGAGCGACATCCCACATTCCAAAAACTACGTATCCGATGCGCTCACCGAAGCGACGTCCGGTCAACAGGTGGCTGTCACCTATACCCGCCCCTACGGCTGCAGCGTCAAGTACGAGGGCAATTAGACAGGCGAGTCGAACGGCTCTCGCAGGGTGATTTCCAGGTTCGACTCTGGACCGCGTGCTGTCTTTTCTGAACGCTGAACGCCGATCGCCGACCGCTGTTCTTTCTTGAAGACCCACCGGTCCCCCAGGGCAAAATTCATCACCGAGCACCCAACAATCGCTACTCCATTCGCGATGAGCAGCGGCATCTTCGCCTCTTCGACCAGCAAAGGCATGTACGCCAGGTTGCCCGCCATCGACACCAGCCCATTCGACAGATGAAACCGCATTAACTGACACATCACTCCGGTTTCCGCGCGGCGATCTCGCCACGTGTACCGCAGATGCCACGCAAAATTGTGCAGCAACGTGATCTCAATTGCCATGGCAGTCGCCAGCAAATAGTGCCCTGCCATCCACCGATCCAAAATCGCCAGCGTGACCAACTGCACGACCATCCCGCCCGCGCCCACGGCATTAAATTTCCACCACCGTGCGAACCGGCTCACGGCAAGGGCCCCTGCCGATACAACCGCGCCGTGTGTCGCAGCGCCACAATCACCGCCACTACCAACATCCCTGCCGCCGCAATCGCTCCGCCCAGATCAAAGAACAGAAACCGATGGCCTAGCACCGTCGCGTAAGGGCTGCGCAGCAATTCCAGATTCCCCGCGATCAGAAGAATCCTTAGCTCTGTCGGCCCAAAGAAACCCTGCGACATCTCAAACCGCCCCAGCGTGTACGTGGCCAGATAGCTCTCTCCTGACAGCAGTAAAAATCCAACGAGCATTGCAATCGCGACCTGCCAATGCACCATCCCTGACGAGCCCAGCCCGCACAGCAGCGCCAGAGCTCCGAAAATATCCACTACGTGATCTACGTAGAAGCCATACCGTGGCCTCTGCTGCTGGCGCACTCGTGCCAGCGTTCCGTCGAGACTGTCGCCGAGCCAGTTCAGAGCAATGCATGCGATCACCAACAGCAGCGCCCGCCGATCCCATCGCGCCAGCGCATACCCGATGCCAGCGCCGACCTGCGCACTCAGCCCCAGCACCGTTAGCCGGTCGGACGTCACCCAACCCGGTGCTCGCGAGGCCATCCACAGCAAAGCCCGCTTCTCCAGCGACGCGGTCAGCGACCGATTCACTCGAAGCGCGGCCACAAATCCCAGGCCATCCCTGTTCGCCACTACATTTGTGCTCATCACGGTTACCTTTCCATTGCCTGGTCATTGCGCGAGGCCCGCAGCGTGAACTCCAGCGACTCCCGCGGAATGCTTTCCACAAACGGCCGTACCGCCCACCCCAGCCCCACGGGAATCCCGCGCGTCAGCGAGACGGACTCCACCTGCAGGTACAGGCCGCCATCGCGCTCCTGCCAGCTCCAGTAGGTGTTCATCCGCCACAAAAATCCGTGGTCTTCGCTGGAACCGACCACGCGCTCCCGGCTCGTCGCGGCGTCGTCCACCTCGGCAATGCGCACGCTGCGCGATGCGCTCCAACCATCCCGTGCGTCCAGCCGCCCAAACCGCACGTCGTACGTCGAATCCAGCACCACCGTGATCCCATGCCGCTCACGGACGCGCATCCACCCGGTCACGCGATCGCCATCCGCCGCAATTGTCCGCGCCTCGATCACCTGCGGCGCAAAGGTTCGCGGATATCCATCAAAATCCCGCAACAGCTTTTCGAAGTCCGCAGCCTTCGCCCCCGCCGCAAACGCCGTCCCGCGCCAGTGATGCAGCATCGTCCCCGGCAACTCCGCACCTTCTGGCGGAGTCACTTGCTCCACCACAAGATCACCCCGCCGCAATCGCGCCAGGCCCTGCGCCTCGCCCGCCGCCCCCGTCAAAAATCCGTCCCGCGACCGATGCGTCTCCGCCAGCCGATTCTCCACCACCCGGGCGTAAGAATCGAAGACAGAAACCGCCGCAGCCGGAGCCTCCGCCCAGCCTCGGCTCGGACCCAGGACCGCAACCACCCCGCACGCCATCAGCAACCGAAACTTCCGCGACATGAGCATCACTTTGCCCCTTAGCATCCTCAGGAGCAATGCATGCGACCTCGCCTGTTAAAGGAATGTTTCTCACGGCGCAAGCCGCTCCAGCCACGTGACTTCCGCGGAGTTCTCCATCGCTCGCAAGCCCGGATATCGTGCCGCCATCGGCTACACTCGTCAGCAAGAACATGCCCGGCCCCGCACCACCGCGCCGCTATCGCTTTGGAGCCTTCGAAGCCGACGTCTCGACCGGCGAGTTGCGCCGCCAGGGCATCCGCCTTCGCCTCAACGCGCAGCCTTTCCAGGTCCTGTGCTTGTTGCTTGACCGTCCCGGCGAACTCCTCACCCGCGACGAGATCGCCCGCGAGCTCTGGCCAGATGGCATTTATGTTGACGCGGACCACGGCGTCCATTCCGCCGTCAACCGCATTCGCGAAGCCCTCGGCGATGTAGCCTCCAGCCCACGCTTCATCGAGACCCTCGCCCGTCGCGGCTATCGCTTTGTTGCACCCGTCGAACGCATCGGCGCTTCTGGTCCCGCCTCCGCGCTCACCACCTCATCGGGCGGCGACTCTCAGGAACCCACCCCGACCGAGACCACCACCCACATCCTCACCACGCCCGAAGAGCTCCCCAAAGTCTCCCACCCCGTCGCCCAGAACCTCTTCCTTCCTTTCCAGGCGATGTATCTCGGCTTCTATATCGGAGCGCTCGCCAACCTCACCGAAATCCAGGACCTCCTCGCGCCGCTCTCGTACCCCATACTCGTCTTCACCATCCTCATCGTCACCGCGGCCATCCTCATCCCGGTCCGCGCGTTCCTCCTGTGCGCCGTCCTCTTCCGCGCACCCCGCTTCCGCGAAAAATTTCTCAAGGTCTGGCCCTTCCTCCTGCCCTTCGACGTGCTCTGGTCCCTGGCTCCGTTCCTGCTTCTCCACCACATCAATTTCGGACTCGCCCTTGCCGCCACGGCCCTCCTCCTCTGGTCGCCCTTCGTCCAGCGCTCCCTTATCCTCATGGGTGCCGGCGCTCCCGCACTGTTTTCTGCAGATCACTGACAAATTTTTCCCGATCAATTGATCTGTCCCCGTCCCGCTGTCTCCTCACTCCACGCTCCCCCCCTCAGCGTCAGCCCCCTGCACCCTGCTCCCTGCTCCCTGTAACCTGTAACCTGTACTGCACCATGCCCCAGCACGCTCCCGCTGAGTCCGAACCGCCGCGCCATCTCCATCGCGCCCTTGGCCTCGGCGACCTCGTGCTCGCGCAGATCCTCTGTGTCGTCGGCAGCTCCTGGGTCGGTGTCGCCGGTGGACTCGGCCCCGCGCAATCCCTTACCTGGGTTGCTGCGATGCTCGCCTTCTATGTGCCCATGGCCGCCTCGGTCATCTGCCTCAACCGCCGCATGCCCCTCGAAGGTGGCCTCTATGTCTGGGCCCGCGAAGCCTTCGGCGACCTGGGCGGCTTCCTCACTGCGTGGAACCTCAGGGTCTACGGCATCGCCGTCGTCGCCACCATCCTTTACGCTATGCCGACGGAAATTTCTTACCTGATTGGCCCCGCTGCCGCGTGGCTTCCGGAAAATCGCATCGTCTCTCTGGCAATCGTCGTCGCGATGCTTGCGGCGATCACGCTCGCTGCCCTGCGCGGCCTCGAACTCGGCAAGTGGATCCACAACATCGGCGGCATCGCCATCCTCATCGTCTTCGCCGCGCTCATCCTGCTGCCGCTGGTCGCCTACGCGCACCACCAGCCCATCCACTACACGCCCTTCTCCATCGCCCGTCCGCCTATCGACCTCCGGACCCTGGCGCTCTTCGGGCAAATGCTCTTCGGCGCACTCTGCGGACTCGAATACATCGCCATCATGGCCGGCGAAAGCCGTGATCCCGCGCGCTCCATTGGACGCTCCGTCCTGATCTCCTCGCCCGTCATCTGCGCCATGTTCATCCTGGGCACCGCGTCCATCGTCGCTCTGGTGCCCCGGGCCCGCATCGACTTCATCGCGCCCATTCCTCAGGCCATGCGCATGACCCTCGCCGGCAGCGGCATCGGCAACATCGCCGCTATTCTCGCCATCCTTTTTCTCCAGCTTCGCCTTCTCGGAGCCACCAGCTATCTCTTCACCGGCGTCACCCGCCTGCCCATGGCCGCAGGCTGGAACCACCTCGTCCCCGCGTGGTTCACGCGGCTCCACCCCCGCCGCCTCACGCCCACCAATTCCATCCTGCTGACGACCGGCATTGCTCTCGCGCTGGTTCTTCTCGCCAGCACCGGCGTCCATGCGCAGGAGGCGTACCAACTCCTCACCAACGCTTCGCTCACCCACTACGAAGTCGCCTATCTCGCTATGTTCGGCGTGCCTCTGTTTGGAGCAGCCGCTCTCCGCCGTTCTCTGCCCACCTGGCTCAAGTGGACCTCCGCCGTCGGTTTCCTCGCGACGCTCTTCAGTCTCCTCATCTCGGCCTATCCCTTCGTGACGGTAATCAACGCCCGCACCTACGCCATCAAAATCCTCTCCACGATCCTGCTGAGCAACCTGATCGCCGTCGCTTTCTACACCTTCCGCACGCGCACCGCAGAAAAAGAAAAAGCCGCGCTCTCCCGCGCAGCTTAGTCCGACCCTACGTACCAACATTCAAACCATGTAGCCGCTGATATTTATAACTACGTCATATCTATCTATTATAATGGTACTTATCTTCTGTGATTCACATCACAGACATGATTCATCCTCGGCGCTCTAATTTTCCTATCGGTCCGACGGCATGCTGACCTAAATCCACCGCGAGCCAGTCTACTCGATCCACTGTGCCAGCCCTTACCTATTCGCATAACAACTATGGTCAGGTTTGCTGCACAATCGAGGAAACGACCACCTATCCCGATGGCACGATACTTGTGGACACCGAACCAATGTGTGCTCAATATGCAAATCCAAACTGCATGCAGGGGTGTATGTATAACTACGACTATGGGATGAACTCCTGTATCGCAACTGATTGCAATTTCTGACAACTCGCTACCCTGAAAGGGGCACTCCCCCGCCCTTTTCGCTGTGCAGAGGCTGGAGGTTTAAAATGATTATTGGCAAGAATGTTATCGCTTATTCCTGCACAGCAATTGGACTGTCGCTGGTTCTAACAATTGGCTGGCCCTTGTCAACAAGCTCGCAAACCACGCAAGCGCCACCTACTACCCCGACTGACTGGTTCCGCCGCGCTGACGACCTCACCGATCTTCGTCTTCCCGGCTCCGCTCCATTCCACATGAAGGTCATCTTCCGCGCCCTTCCAGGCATCGACTTCGCCAAACCGGGCCAGTCCACCATCATTACTGGCGATGGCATATACGAAGAAACATGGCTCGCGCCGGAGAAATGGCGTCGCGAAGTGACCCTCGGAACCTACCACGCAGTCGAGGCCCGCGCCGATGGCGTTCGGAAATTTCAAGCAACCTCCGATTACGAACCGAGTCGCGTCCTCATGCTGCTGGACGCACTGCTGTATCCGGTCTCCCGTGACCTCATTTCTCCGGAACTGATCGATAAGCACGCAGACTGGAAGATCGAGCATCTTGCCGCGGGACCTCTCCAATACGTGCGCCTTACCCGAATTGAGAGGCTCAATATATCTCGGGAGCTCCACTTCGAATATGTCTTCCTTCCAGGCGGAATTCTTGTCCGATTTCAGGGGCGCGACAACACCATCACCAGTTGGCAGGACGACATAACATTCAATGGCAAGGTTGTTCCCCTGCATTTCGCGGTACAGGCGGCCAATCGCGATCTGCTGACAGCCGATGTGTCGGTTGGACCTCCGGCCAGGAACGACCCGGATTTGTTTCTGGTTCCCGGCGAACCTGCGGAACCCGGTATGACGTTGCGTCCATTCCACTATTTTGAAGTGAGGGCCCCGAGGATACTCAATCCAACCTCAAGCGCACTTCAATTCGACCCATCGACCGTTGGGGTCATGCGGCAGGTCATTGATCGTCACGGAGTCACACGGGAGCTGGAACTGATCGCTCCTTCTGAAAATGAAAGCGCCCGGCTTGTTTTTCAGCAAATACAGGGACGACGCTGGACCCCTCCAACGATTGACGAAAGCCCCTGCGAGATGATCTTCACCTGGGTCCCGCGATAACCGCGCTTGTGATTGGCGCGGTTCACGGTAGCAGCAATTGTTGTGAACGGCTCGCATTGCAATTCACCTTGTCTTCTCAATGCTAAAATCACACGTGTGCCGGGTCCTGCGCGACGCAATCCCGCCAACCCCGCCAGGTCCGGAAGGAAGCAACGGTAACGGGCCAGTGCGTGCGCAGCAGGTCACCCGGTGCACTAAGGCCGGCTTTACTCCGACCGGCTTTACGCTGGCCGCTCTTTAGCTGACCGCCTCCCCAGCCACCCCCAAACTCCAGTCCGCTAGAATGATCCTTTGCATTCAGGAGTCATCGTTTGCCTCTTACTCTTCGGCCGCGTGTGCCTGTTCGTGCCAAAATCAGCGCCCTCGGAACCTGGACGCCCCCCCACCTTCTCACCAACGCTGACTTAGAAAAAATGGTCGAGACCTCCGACGAGTGGATTACGTCCCGCGTCGGCATTAAACAGCGTCACATCGTCGATCCCGGCATGGCCACCAGCCACATGGCTGTCGAAGCCGCCAAACTTTGCCTCGCGGAGCGCGGCGTCGATCCTGCCGAAGTCGAAGTCATCATCGTCGGCACCGTCACCCCCGACATGTTTTTCCCCGCTACCGCCTGCCTCGTGCAGGATCGCCTCGGCGCCAAGGGCGCGTGGGGATTCGACGTCTCCGCGGCCTGCTCCGGCTTCGTTTACTCGCTTCAACTGGGCTGCAAACTCGTCGAGAGCGGCGCGCACAAAAAGGTCCTCGTCATCGGCGCCGACACGATGTCGTCCATCATCGACTACACCGACCGCGCCACCTGCGTTCTCTTTGGCGACGGAGCCGGCGCGGTCCTGATTGAGCCCGCCGCTGATGGCGAATTAGGCATGATCGACTTCCATCACGAAGTTGACGGCTCCGGCGGCTGCTCGCTTTTCATGCCCGCCGGCGGCAGCCTCAAGCCTTCGTCGCACGAAACCATCGACAAGAAGATGCACTACGTCCATCAGGACGGTCAGGCCGTCTACAAGTTTGCCGTGCGCAAAATGGTCGAAGCGACCCAGACGGTGCTTGAACGCAACGGCGTCACCGGCGCAGACCTCGGCTGCTTCATTGCCCACCAGGCCAACCGCCGCATCATTACCGGCACCGCCGACCGGCTCGGCATGCCTGAAGACAAGGTGATCATCAACATCGACCGCTTCGGCAACACGACCGCCGGCACCATTCCCCTCGCCATGGAAACCGCCCGCCAGGAAGGCAAGCTCAACAAGGGCGATCTCGTCCTCATCGCCAGTGTCGGCGCAGGCTTCACCGTTGGCGCAGCGCTGCTCCGCTGGGAGTGCTGATCGGGCCGCCGTCAGACTCGCTTCAGTGCGGGTTCAGACAGCCGATATAGTCGGATCCATCCATCTCGCCGATCGTGCATGTGAAAATCGGCCAGTTTGTCTCATTCATCGGATTCCATGGGGCCAGCGTCACCGGATTCGTGGCCCTGCTGCCCGAGGCATACAACAGCGCATAGGTGTTGCGCGTGTTCTTGTCAGCACTCACCTGCGGATACAGCGTCCGCAACGAAGCCCCCAACGTGCTTTCGCCGCCATAGGTCGCGGTGAACCGGTACAGGCTGCCGAACTGTGCCGGCATGGTGGCCAGGTTGTAGTCGTACGACTGGTAGTCCGTCGGGGTGAATGTGTTCGCCGTGACCGTCAGAACCTTGTAGGCCGGATTGTTTCCGAAACATGGGCTGATCCCCGGCAACTGCTCCAGCACATCGCCGGTCGGCAGGATGCGGAACTCATCCATGTGCGTATGCCCGGCCAGCATCATCGTCACGAGACCCGGATACTTCCCCAGCTTTTGCACGAAGGTATCCTGCAGGTTCGCGTCCCACATCATTGCAACGTTGTTGTCGTGAATGTCGCTGGGGGATGGCACATTCTGCGCAATCGTCTGATCGTTGGCACCCGGCGGCACGTGCATCAGGATCCATACCTTCTCTTTTGCCGCCTGCGCCGCCGCCAGCTGTGCATCCAGCCAGGCCAGCTCCGCCTGGGCGTCTGATTCGCTCGGCGCCCCGGCAACAAACGAGTTCGTGTTCAGCGTGATCACGCGCAGGCCCGATCCCAGCGGCTGCGCCGCGTAGTATCCGTCCACCAGGAAAGTGCTGAGAAATGTCGCCTGATCCACTCCTCCCATCAGGAACTGCGAGTAGACGGTCTCCGCATTGTCGGTCAGGAACGTACCCTCCGGCCCATAGCCTGGCCCGTAAGTATCGATATTTCCCGGCGCATAGATCACGGGTGCATTTCCGGCGGCCCCGCGAATCTGTATCGCGACAAACGCAAATGTTTTGTCGATAAATCGTTGCATCGCCGCAATCGCCGTCGCATCCGGCGTTGGGTAGTGCGGCGTCCCGTAGTAGCCGGTGTAAAACATTTGCGGAATGCTGTGCCCCAGCAGGTCTCCGGTACACAACACCACCGGACTGGCTTCCATGTTCTGCTTCATGCTGGCCAGCGCCAGCACCAGCAGCGGGTAGTTCGTGTCGGTACCCCCACCTGTGGGAGCCTTCACCGTCGATCCCTGATAGATGCCGGCCCACTGGCTCGGATCGGCCGCCACCAGCGACGCATACAAACTGGGATCGTACAGTGGATTGAAGTGCAGATCGGCGACCGTCACAATCTGATCCTTGTTCCCTGCCGGGAGAACATGGCCGCCGATGCTGGCGCTGCCGCAGCCCATGGCGGCAAAAACACTGATCTGGATGAGAAAAATCAGACAGCGTTGTACTCTCAACATAACCCTCTCTCTGCGTCGCCCTCGGGGTCATCGAGCACCCCGACCCGGCACGCACGGATCTCCTGGAGGGACCCGTCGTTGCCCTTATCGGCCCAGAGATTTTCAGGGTTCAGGAAGAAGCTTTCACTTGAAGCGCAACCCTCCTCAATTGGGAAATTGAGGCTGGATCGCAAAACGAATCCCGCAATGGGAACGTCGAGCGCAGAGCATCTGTGGCGTTCCCGAGCGCTGCCCGCGGAACTCTAGCTTTTCGCCCCTACGATGACCAAGCCAATGCCGCCCACCAGCGCGACCGCGCTCAGAATCGGCGATATCGGCACCGTCTTCGTCTGCTTATGCTGGATCTGCACCGGCCCCATATCCACATCCTTCTTCTCATGCGTGAAGCTGAATCCTCCCGCCACGAACCCGATAATGCCTACAACAACCAAAATAATTCCAACAACAGTCGCTGCTTTCAATCCATTCCTCCCTTTCGCAGCCGTGACCACAGCAACCAGTCCGCCTGCCCCGCCATGAGATGCACCAAAGCCCCATCGCGCACAAATTACTGCTCCCTGCACCCGGCCCCCCGGGGGAGCGTTCCCCGCCCCTACTGCGTCTATGTGGATGCCAGGCAAGTGTGGGCAGTACCATAGTCCCTGAGGTGGGAATGCGTTCCTGGAAGCTCCGTTTCCTGCAGGTCTCCGTCTGTGCTGGTGTATCGTCTCTGCTCGCGCTCAGCGGCTGCGGCCAGTTCTTCCCTCCCCTTGGCTCTGGCGGAGGAGGCGGCACCGGTTCTTCGTCCGGCGACTACGTCTACGTCGGAAATATCGGCACCGATCCGCTCACCATCGCTGGGTTCTCTATTGCCAGCGGCGCGCTCAGCACCATCTCCGGTGAACCCTTCAGCGTCAGCCTCGAGCCCACAGCTCTGGCGGTCACGCCCGACGATACCTACCTCTATCTCGGCAGCGCCGCCGGCGGCATCTACGTCTACACCATCGGTTCCAATGGAGCCATCGCCATTGCGAATGGGGGCGTGCCGGTCGCCACCGGAGTCTCGCCCTCTGTCCTCCGTGTCGACTCCACCGGCAATTGGCTCATCGGCGCATCCGCCTTCGCCGGACAAGCGTACGTCTACCAAATCGGCACCGGCGGAGTCCTCACCGCCATCAGTTCCTCCGTCGTCACGCTCAACAGCAGCGATCCTGCCACCGACCTCGAAATCGCGCCTGGCGATAACTACGTCTACGTCTCCTGCGGCACCGCCGGCGTCTATACCCTCAGCTTCAACTCCGGCAACGGCGCGCTCGCGCAGGTCAATACCGTACTCTCACCCAAAGTGACCAACGCAGCCGACATGGGCCTGGCAATCTCTCCCTCCGGTACTTATCTCTTCGCAGCTGAGACGGTCACCGGGGGCGTGCGTGTCTTCAGCATCGGCACCAACGGCACCCTGACTGAAGCCTCCGGCTCGCCCTACGCAACCAATAGCGGGGCCTGGTCTGTCCTGGTCGACTCTACCGGCAGCTACGTCTATGTCGCCAATCGCACGGCCGGAACCATCAGCGCTTTCCTGCTCTCCGGCACCGGCGCGCTCACCGCGATCGCCGGTTCGCCCTTCAGCACCGGCGGCCTGCCCGTCGCCATGGTCGAAGACAAATCCGATACCTACATCGCCGTCATCTGCGCCGGAGGCAATCCCGATTTTCAGGTATTCAGCTTCAACGGATCGACGGCCGGCGCCCTCACCAGCCTCGCCACCGCAAAAACCGGCACTGACCCCGCCGGAGCCGCAAGCCTTGGAGCCACCCACTAAACGCGACGGGCGCCCCTTCTATCTCGCTTCAGGTGGGCGATGCCTTGCCTGCTGCTTTCTCGTCCCTATTGGCTATTCCCTGCTCCCTGTCTTTCAACGTGGTATGCTGGCGAGTTTTCCTCCCCACTGACTCCATGACTGAACCCAAGCCGCCCGCTCCCACCAAGCTCAACACCCAGCTCGCCACAAAATTGGACGCCAATGCGCCGCGCCCTCGCGCCAACGCACAAAAAATGGGCGCGCTCCTCGCGGCCATCCACACCCTGGAATCGGAAATCCGTCAGGGCGGCGGCCCCAAAGCCGTCGACGCTCAGCACGCAAAACAACGCCTCACCGCGCGGGAACGCCTCGACCTCCTTCTCGATCCCGGCACACCTTTCTTCGAGCTTGGGCTCTTCGCCGCCCATGGCATGTATGAAGAATGGGGTGGGGCTCCGTCCGCCGGCGTCATCACGGGCCTCGGCACCGTCTCCGGCCGCCTCTGCCTCGTAATCGCCAACGACGCCACCGTGAAAGCCGGCGCCTTTTTCCCCATGACCGCCAAGAAAGTCCTCCGCGCGCAGCATATCGCCATGGAGAACCGCATCCCCACCCTCTACCTCGTCGATTCTTCCGGAATCTTCCTCCCTCTCCAGGAAGACGTTTTCCCTGATCAGGATGACTTCGGCCGTATCTTCCGCAACAACGCCGTCATGTCCGCTGCAGGAATCCCGCAGATCACAGCCATCATGGGCATGTGCGTCGCAGGCGGCGCCTATCTCCCCGTTATGACCGACCAGGTCCTTATGACCGAAGGCAGCGGCCTCTTCCTCGCCGGTCCTGCGCTCGTCCAGGCCGCCATCGGCCAGAAATATTCAGCGGAAGAATTAGGCGGCGCCACCATGCACGCCGAAATCTCCGGCACTGTCGACTTCAAGGAGCCCAACGACCACCTCTGCATCGCGCGTTTGCGGTCTCTCGTCTCCAAATGGGGACACACGCCCCGCGCCCCTTTCAACCGCACCAATTTCGATCCCGCTGGTGACGCTCCCCGTTACCCAGCCGCCGATCTCCACGCTCTCCTCGACTCCGATCCCGCCAAAGCCGCCGTCAACAGCTACGACATGCATGATGTCATCGCGCGCATCACCGATCGCAGCGAATTCGACGAGTACCGCCCCACCTACGGCCGCACTCTCCTCTGCGGATACGCCCGCATCGGCGGCTACGCGGTCGGCATCGTCGCCAATCAAAAGCAGTCCCAGCCTCAAACCAGTCATACTGGCGAAAAGCGTGTCGAGTTCGGCGGTGTCATCTACGCGGAGAGCGCCGACAAGGCCGCGCGCTTCATCATGGACTGCAATCAGAACCTGATCCCCCTCATCTTTCTCCATGACGTCAACGGCTTCATGGTTGGCCGCGACGCGGAGTGGAGCGGGATCATCCGCTCCGGCGCAAAAATGGTCACCGCCGTCGCCAACTCCACCGTCCCCAAAATTTCTGTCATCGTCGGCGGATCCTTCGGCGCCGGTAATTACGCAATGTGCGGCAAGGCCTACGATCCGCGCTTCATTTTCGCGTGGCCCACCGCCCGCTACGCTGTCATGAGCGGCGACTCCGCCGCCAATACCCTGGTCGAAATCCGCATTCGTCAGCTCGAACGTGGAGGCCGTCAGCTCAGCGAAGAAGAGAAGCAGGAACTCATTGCCTCCATCAAGGCTACCTACGAGGCTCAAACCGACTGCCGCTACGCTGCCGCCCGGCTATGGGTCGACGCCATCATCGATCCCGCCCAAACCCGCGATGCCTTGTTCATCGCCCTCGAAGCCGTCTCCCTTAATCCCGACGTCCCCAAATTCAACCCGGGCATCCTACAAACGTAACGTAACTTTCGTGGCACGGGATTTTGTTCCTTTCCGCACAGTTGAGCATTATCCTTAAACCATGCCTTCATCTTCGCCTGCGCCACCGCGCAAGAGACGCGGCGCGCGGAAGAGCTTCTCTCGTGGTTGGTGGAAAGGGTTCTGGCCCGTGCTGATCGGTATCGCGATCACGCCGTTCGCCGTGCGCCTCGCCGGCATCCTTGCGCTCGAAGGGCCCAAAGCCTTCGCTCTTCTCTACCCCTGGTTCGACGTCCTGCGCAGCCGCGTCCTCCACTCCCCTGCCGACCTCGTTGGACACTCCTACGAATACATGCTCTACCTGCAGTTCCCTCTTTACGGCCTGCTCATGACCCTCACCTTCCGCGCCGGCCGTCACCTTCGCGCCATCATCATTGGCCTCAGCGTGCATTTCACCGGCCTCCTCCTCGTCATCGTGCTCGCCTGGCTTGGACAGCTCCCGCAATGAAGCTCCCCGGAAAGCGAAGCCTGGAATGACCAGCAGCAGGATGCTGATGCGGATGCTCATTACGCAACTCCGCCTGCGCTTCCTCGTCGCCTTCGTCGCTCTCATCCTTCTTTGCGCCGCGCTCACCCTGCTCTTCCTCGTTGACTGGCACCGCTACGGAAACTCCTTCGCGCTCGTCCTCGGCGCGCTCTTCAGTTTTTTTGCCTCGGTCATCACCGCCGCCGTCACCCTCACTTACCTTCACGTCTCCCGCCGCTCCCTCGCTGCCGCCGAAGCGGCCATCGCTCTCCAGCGCGAACAATGGGAGTCCCGCCTCATCGTGCAGCCTCGCTTCTGGATGGGCATCCGCTCGGAGTCCTCCGACCGGTTTAGCCCCAAACCTCTCACCATCACCTACCGCCGCGACCGCGTCGACAATGGCCAGCACTATTACGACACCGTCACCTGGCCGCAGATTGTCGTCGATGTTTGGAATGATGCCGAGCGTTCCTTTCGACTCGCCGGTTTCCGCCTGTGGGTCCGCGATGAAGAACCTCTCGCCATCGAACGCTCGCTTTCAGGATTCGTCGTCCCGCCCAACGAGCTCCGATCTTTCCCGGTTACGGAAGAACTTATCGCCCTCAGTGTGCGCCAGCGCCAGTTCCTTGAACGCTACGAGCGCCTTCCCTGCGAGGAAAGCGTCATCGGCCTCCGCCTCCACTATTCCGACTGGCGCGATGACAACCGATCCAGCCGCGACACCTTCTACCTTCTCCTCAGCCCGCCACTTTCCGCCGAGTTGTGCATCCAACGCATCGAGACTCATGCTTCAGCCTGATCCCCTTCTTCCCCGTCCCGGTCGCTCATTCGCTCTCCTCCTCACGCCCCTCGTCGTCGCGTCGATGCCGTCGCTTCTCTTTTGCGCCCTCGCTCTCGTTCTATGGCTGCACGGCATCCCCTCTCACGCTTCACTTGTTTTCCATCTCCCTCCGCGAACCGCGTGGGACCACCTGTTCGCCCTCCAGCTCTCTGTTTACCAGTGGATCGCGCGCTGGAACTCCGCCGTCACCCTGGCGGCTACCGCCTTTTTCGTCTCCACCCTCCTGCTCCCGCGCTGGAGACACTTCGCCATCCTCGCTCTCATCCCCTACGGCGTCCTGCTCTGTGCCGACTTCACGTTGCGCTGGCTTTGAACTCACTGCCGATCTCCCCACCCACCTCTTGCTCGCGCTCCCTGCTCGCTGTACCCTGTACCCTTTCCAATGACCAACGCCGTCAAACTCGTCGAGTGTCCCCGCGATGCATGGCAGGCTCTCCCCAGGCCCATCCCTCCCGAGATTAAAGCGGATTACCTTCGCACCCTGGTCGCTGCCGGCTTCACCCACATTGACGCCGTCTCTTTCGTCTCCCCCAAAGTCGTTCCGCAAATGGCCGATGCCGAACAGACCCTCGCCTTCTTCGATCCACCCGCTGACGTTGAGATCATCGGCATCGTCGTCAATCAAAAAGGCGCGGTCCGTGCTGTTGA
This sequence comes from Acidobacteriaceae bacterium, assembly GCA_036490815.1. GTDB lineage: Bacteria > Acidobacteriota > Terriglobia > Terriglobales > Acidobacteriaceae > Palsa-343. Next base: position 120,043 of record DASXDF010000015.1, on the reverse strand, counting down.
AACCAACGCTGTCTCCACCCTCGGATTTCCCTACTCCATCTCCCCTGAGTTTTTGCGCCGCAATCAGAACCAGACTCCCGAGGAATCCATCGAGGCTCTCGACGCCGTCGGGCAAGCCGCCTTCAAGGCCGGCCTCTCCCTCGTCGTCTACATCTCTATGGCCTTCGGCAATCCCTACAATGACCCTTGGAGCCTCGACGAGGTTATTGCCGCCTGCGACCTCCTCACGGACTCCGGCGTCACGCAGATTTCCCTCGCCGACACCGTCGGTCTCGCCACGCCACAGCAGGTTTCCCGACTGGTCGCTGCCGTCCTCGACTCTGTCGATCGTTCTATCGAGATCGGCGTTCATCTCCACGCGCGCCCCGATGACGTTCCGGCAAAAATTGCCGCTGCCTATAACGCCGGCTGCCGTCGCTTTGATACCGCCCTGGGTGGATTCGGTGGTTGCCCCTTCGCGCAGGACGCGCTGGTTGGCAATATCGCTACTGAAATTGCGGTTGCTGAACTTCAGCGCCTCGGCGCCGGACTTCCTGGACTCCAGCCACTTGAGCGCCTCCGCACCGCCGCGGAAGAACTCGAGCGCCGCTATTCTCATCCCATGCAATAGAAATCTTCAGGCGGCAACAACCCACTGATTGCTCCCGAAATTGTGCCGGCCCTCAGGCAGAACGCTGTGCGTGGTGCTGCTCCACGCCTTCGAGCGAACCCTCTTCGGGCAATTGATCGCCCGCGCGCCCCTCGTTCTTTCCTGTCCTAGCACCCCGCCGACGCAGCAGCTTTTCCTCACCGCATATTGCACACTGCCATGGATACATCCCCAGCAACGGACAAATTCGCATCCGCAGAAGTCCATGCCGCGCAATCCGCGCCATTTCTTTCTGTTTGCACTTCGGGCATTTCAGCTTCGTCTTTGAACGGCGGTCTAAGTATCCTGGCAACTGAAATTTCCCCTAACTCAACTTGGTGAATATAAAAGGCTATCAGGTTGTCCAGTGCAAATTCATTCCCGCACCAAAGGATGGGTCCAATGGGCCCCCTTTAGTCACCCGTTAAACTAATGACAATGATTCCCACCCTCGAATGGACCCCTGAGGGCGTCCGCTTCCTCGATCAAACCAAGCTCCCTCTCGAAGAAACCTACGTCCTCGCCACCAGCTATCAGCAGGTGGCTGACGTCATCGTCACCATGGTCGTCCGCGGCGCGCCCGCCATCGGAGTTTCTGCCGCCATGGGTCTAGCCCTCGGCGTAAACAACAGTACCGCAACCACGGTCCCCACGCTCGCAGCGGAGTTCGACACCATGTGTCGTACGCTCGCCGCCACGCGTCCCACCGCGGTGAATCTGTTCTGGGCTATTGAACGCGTCAAGCAACGTTTCTCCGCGCTTGCCTCGGTACTCGGAGCCACGCCCGCCACCGTTCGCGCCGGCATCATCGAAGAAGCGCAGCACATGTACGACGAAGACATCGCCGCCTGCCGTACGATGGGTACCCACGGCGCCGCGCTCCTTCCGAAACAAGGCGGCGTCCTCACCCACTGCAATGCTGGAGCGCTCGCGACTTGCGGTTACGGCACCGCGCTCGGCGTCATTCGCTCCGCGGTCGAACAAGGCAGCCAACTCCACGTCTATGCCGACGAAACGCGCCCCTTCCTTCAGGGCGCGCGCCTCACTGCGTGGGAGCTGATGCACGACGGCATCCCCACCACTGTCCTCTGCGACAACATGGCTGCCAGTCTTATGCGCCAGGGAAAAATCCAGGCCGTCATCGTTGGAGCCGACCGCATTGCCGCCAACGGCGACGTCGCCAACAAGATCGGCACCTACGGCGTCGCGGTTCTCGCCAAAGAGCATGGCATCCCGTTTTACGTGGCCGCCCCCTGGTCCACCATCGACCTTAAAACGCCAACCGGCGACTCCATTCCTATTGAGCAGCGTGCCGCAATCGAAGTCACCCACCACGCCGGCAAGCAGCTCACGCCGCACGGCGTCGGCATCGAAAACCCCGCCTTCGACGTGACGCCGGCGAAATACGTAACCGCGATCATTACAGAACGAGGCGTCCTCCGCGCTCCCTACGCCGACTCCCTCCACGAACAGGAAACCATAGCAGCCGCGCCGTAAACTCTAATCCCTAAACTCCAAACTCTGCATTGTTACATCTGCAGCCATTTTGCATACGGATACAGCAGCAGAAAAACAATCAGCGCGAGCGACAACACATCCGCATAGAGCAGCAGCAAAACGCCGCCATGATAAAAATTCCACCGCGGCTGCAGGCATCGGCTCGTCTCCCACGTACCATAAGCAGCCAAAAAGGTTGGCACAACCAGCAGCAGCGACCCGTGCACGTCGGGGAACCCAGCCCAAAAAAGCGCCAGCACCACGCTCCCCAGCACCAGCACGGTTCCCCGTAACAGCGATCGAGCCCGTATATTGAAAACGGCATACCGCATTGCCCGGCCATGACGAGTCTACCGAATTCCGTCGCCAATCTGTCGCCCGCCGCCCGCCGCGAGCGCATTGTTCGCCGCGTTGCCCTTGAGCTGCGCGACGGCTTCTATGTCAACCTCGGCATCGGCCTGCCTACCCTGATCGCCAATCACGTCCCGGCTGGCATCGAAGTCGTGCTGCAGTCAGAAAACGGCATGCTCGGCGTCGGCCCCTACCCCGTCGCCGGCGAAGAAGACCCCGACCTCATCAATGCCGGCAAAGAGACCGTCACCGCCCTCCCGAACACCGTCTACTTCTCCTCAGCCGACTCGTTCGCCATGATCCGCGGCGGCCACATCGACCTCTCGATCCTCGGCGCCATGGAAGTCGACCAGGAGGGGACCCTTGCCAACTGGATGATCCCGGGCAAGATGGTCAAAGGTATGGGCGGCGCCATGGATCTGGTTGCCAGCGCTCGCCGCGTCATCGTCGCCATGGAGCACTGCACCAAAGAAGGCGCGCCCAAAATCCTGAAGAAATGCACCCTTCCTCTCACGGGAGTCCGCGTCGTCGAAACCATCGCTACCGACCTGGCATGGATCCGAGTCACTCCCGAAGGCCTGGTCCTCGAAGAGCTAGCCCCCGGGATAACACCGGAAGACGTCCAAAATGTAACCGAGCCGAAGCTCCTCCGCAGCCTGAATTTAAAAGAGATGGCCTCGTAGGCTTTCTCCAGGCTTCCAGTGGCCGCTACCGCTGATCCCGGCTTCGCACCGGCACGTTCAACGTTCAGGCATCATCGCCTGCAGTTTGCCCGCATACCGCGCCGTGACTCGACCCGCTCAGGACTCTGCGCGAACAATAATCGACGAACCGCTGAGGTACCTGACAGGCTGGGGTGCCATCATCTCTGCCTTCGTCGCCGGCGTCGAAGGCTTCTGCTGCGCGGGTTCATTGCTCAGCAATCCGTACAGAGTAAACACCGTCACCAGCACCACTGCAATCGCCGCCGCAATCACATAGGGAGCACGCGGCCAGCGCGACATATCCATCCCCTCATCCATCGCCAATCCCGCATCGCATTCCCGCTCCTGCGGCAGAAGTGGCTCCGCAAACAGCGTTGCCTGCGCTTCCATCGGCTTCATCGCGATCACTCGCGTCGGCGCACTCACTCGCTTCGCCTCGATCTTCGCGGTAACACGCGCTTCCACCCTAGGCTCGGACTTCGGCGGAGCCGCAATCTCAATCGCCTTCTCCTTCGGCGCAATCGCTTCCTGAGCCACCGCCGCTCGCATCGTCTTCGACACCGGCTCAATCCGCGTGGCGTTGCGCACGTTCTCCGGTATTAATGCGAGCCGGGTCCCGGCCAGCGCCGCCACCTCAGTTGCACCGGCGACACCGCTCAGCGCCCGCCGCACCGCCCGCGCCATCGACTCCGGCAGCAGCTGCAGCACAGGATCGTTCTCGTTGGCCGGAAATCTTCCTGTTACCGCATGCGTCGCCATCCGCGCCGCCCAGCGAACATCCTCTGCTGCGGCCATTCCAAACTCCGTCCCAGCCATCTGCACGCAATCACTGCGCAGTTTGATTGTCTGGTCCATCGCCACCACGCTCGCCGCGTCCACATGCTTGTGTACCAACCCGTGCGCATGCATCGCGCCCAGTGCCGCCAACACCGCATCCAGAACCTGCCGCCCTTCCGCCGTGCTCAACACGCGATCGCGCAGGACGTCACCCAGATTCTCTTCCGTCATCTCCATCGCGGCCACAACCACCGGCACATCGTCCAGATGCGACAGAACCACTTCGCGGATCGTCACCACGTGCGGGTGCCGAATCTCCATCGCCGCGCGCAACCGCTCCAGCATTTCGTCCTCATCATTCAGCGCTTCCGTGATGCTCAGCATCACCGGCACTCCATCCGGCCCGATGCCTTCGAACCACGCCCGTCGTCCTTCAGGACGCACCAAGCGCCCCAGCAGCCATCGCTCTTCCAGCCTGCGCCCTTCGAAGTCTCCCCAAAGCGTCATCCGATTCAGGCCTGCTGTCGCCATACGTGCTTTCCTCCCACAGATTCAGGGCGCTACTACTTTCTCGCGATCGAGCACACATCTCACCCTTTAATTGCTAGTAAACAGCCTCCCGCGGCTAACTCCGCCGCCTTTTTTCCTGTCGCGAACAAAGGTTGGTACGTATCTGCACTGTCAATTCGCTGTGCCAACAGGCCGCCCTGTGTCTCGACTTTTGGGGCGCGACTCGGTTCCGCTCAATAGTGCTAGGCTCAGTTTCAGAATGTCCTCGCCCTCACCCAACCCGCTACAAACTCCCCAACCCCCGCCTGTCAAACTGTGGTGCCCCGTCTGCGCCCGCTCCGTCGACGACCCACTTGTCTGCGGCGATTGCTCCGCCGTCATCTGCCGCGTCTGCGGTACACCTCTTGAATCTCCCGACGAACTCGCCTTCGGATAAGCAGTTGGCCAGGCATCCGCAACCCGAAGCCGAACCGATGGTCGTCAGCCCTCGCTGGCTCCTCGGCGCATTCGCCCTCACCTTGCTTCTCGCCGCTTTCTGCGGATACGGCGCCCTCTGCCTCCTCTTCTACCAGGGCCAGTGGCAACTCCTCTTTCATCCCTCCCGCGCCATCGCCGCAACTCCGGCCAGCACCGGCATTGCCTTTCAGGTAATCCACTTCGACGTTAACGATGCTGGCCGGCCCCGGCTCGCCGGCTGGTTCATCCCCGCTGATCCCGGATCGAAATATGCAACCGCGACAGTGCTCTATCTCCACGACGGGCGCGGATCTTTATCCGACACCGTTCCTGTCCTCACAACTCTTCACGCTCTCGGCATCAACGTCTTCGTGTTCGACTACCGCGGCTTCGGCGTCAGCTCCGGCGCACATCCGACCGAACGCCTCGCAACAGAAGACTCCGTCGCCGCCTGGACTTGGCTCACCGACCTCCGTCACATTCCCCCGCGCAACCTCATCGTCTTTGGCGACGGCGTCGGAGCCACCTTCGCGGCCCACATCGCTTTGCAGTTTGCCCCGGCCGGCGTCATCCTCGAAGACCCCAATCCATCCGCGCGTCAAATCTTCCTCTCCGATGCCCGCGCCCGCATCCTGCCACTGTGGCTTTTACAAAACGGCAAACTCGACCCCACCTCCGACCTGGTCGCCGCCCACGTCCCGCGCCTCTTCCTTAACCTCCGCAATATTCCCGGTACCCCGAACCCCAACGGCGCCGGCACCCTGGGATCAGATCCCACACGAGCCCTCTACGAAGCCTCTTCCTACCCGAAGCAGTACGTCGACCTTCACGCCGCCCCCTCCCCAGCCCTCAGCGCCACCCTCCAGCGCTTCTTCGACGACGTCCTGCATTAGGCCTTTCCGATCCCCTCTCCTGGCGAATTGCAAAAACCTGCCCTACGCCGTTGTCTGCGCTGTATAGAATCCACTACCCTCAGTGGCACGATGCGTCCCGGCGCCTTTATCGCATTGCTGTTCTTCGCCGCGACCATCCCCGCCCAAACTCCGCGCTTCCGCCAGACCACTATCCCCACCGGCCCGAGTCCGCGCTGGATCACCGTCGCCGACGTCAACCATGACACCAATCCCGACATCCTCGTCGCCAACGCGGGGTCCGACAATAAGGACAATGGCACTATCGCCGTCCTGCTCGGCGACGGCCATGGCGCCTTCCATCCCGCGCCAGACTCGCCCTTCCCCGCCGGACACCTCCCCAACGACATCGCTGTCGCCGACATGAACGACGACGGCAACCTCGACCTCGTCGTCGCCAATCACCAGTCGCCGTACCTCCGCGTCTTCCTCGGCGACGGCCACGGCGGCTTCCACCTCGCCCCCAGTTCCCCCATCGACGTCCACTCCGACCCCCATCCCCACGGAGTCGTCGCCGCCGATTTCAATTCCGACGGCAAGCTCGACGCCGTTACCGACAGCTGGGGCAACAACCAAATCGAGCTCCTTCTCGGCGACGGCGCCGGCCGCCTCATCACGCCCGGCCACTTCTTCCCCACCGGCCGCCGCCCCTACGAGCGTCTCCGCCCCGCAGACTTCAACCACGATGGCCACCCCGACATCGTCACCACCAACCTCGACGACAACACCGTTTCCATCCTCCTTGGCGATGGCAAAGGCGGCCTCCACAATGCCCCTGGCTCCCCTTTTCCCGCTGGCGCCAAGCCGTGGCAAATCGCCATCGACGACCTCGACAGCGACGGTAAATTCCGACCTCATCGTGATTCCCTATCAGCGCGACATCGCCGGCCCCTCTCAAAACGTAATCACGATTCTCGCGGGCGATGGTCACGGGGGTTTTCGCCCGATGCCCGGTACACCGCTTCCCCTCGGCGATTGCCGCGGGCCCAACAGCGTCGCCGCCGGCGACATCTCCGGTCACGGCGCCCACACCATTGCCATCAACTGCGCCGAAAGCAAAACCCTCCCGCTCTACGAGCGCGGTGCCGATGGAAAATTCAGCGCCTCCTCCATGCCCATCCCTGGCGGCTGGGGATCCGTGGCCATCGCCCGCCTTACCTCCGATCGCAGCGCTGCCATCATCACCGCCAACGCCGATGACGGCTCCATCACGATCTATTTCCCGAATTAAAGATCCGGGCATGATCGCAACGGGTCGAGAACAGGAGACACGCATGGCTCAGATGATCGTCCTCTACAAGACTCCGAAAGATACAGCCGCCTTTGACCAGCAATACGCAGCAACCCATATCCCGCTGGCGAAGAAATCCCCGGCCTCCGCAAGTACGAAGTGAGTCAGGGACCGGTTGCGACCCCGTTTGGCCCTTCCGCGTACCACCTGGTCGCCACGCTGCACTTCGACTCTGTGCAGGCAATGCAATCGGCCTTCGCATCCGCAGAGGGGCAGGCCGCCGGGGCCCATGCCCAATCCCTGGCCGAAATGGACATTCTCCTTTTTGACAACCAGGAAGCTTGATCGCGATTTTCTGGCACTTCGTTTGAACGCTCTCCCCCGAGCGCTGAGGTTGTTGACCCCACCCCTGGAACCCCGTAAACTAGGTTTTTGCGGCGAATGCGGCCATGCGTCTCTTCCGCCCGCATTCACTTCCGAAAGAGAGATCCGACTTATCCATGGCGAACCACGTTTCTTCGCTTAAGCGCGCCCGTCAGACCACCAAAAAGACCGCGGTCAACCGCTCCAACAAGACTCATTTCCGCTCGACCTTGCGCGCTCTCCGCGAAGCCATCCAGAAGGGCGACGCCACCGCTGCTACCGCCGAGTTCCGCACCGCCGTCTCCGTCATCGACAAGAGCGTGCAGAAGGGTGTGATCCACAAGAACACCGCGTCGCGCTACAAGAGCCGCCTCAATGCGCGCGTCAAAGCCGTCGGGACCAAGCCGGCAGCCGCCAGCAAAGCGCCTGCCACGAAGAAATCCGCAGCCCGCTAATTCTCTTCAAATTGTTTTTGCGATGGTAGAGAGCCGCTAAGGCTCTCTCGTCGTTTTACGCACGATGCAGCGTTCCGGCTCCGGAGCAGTTTTCACCAGCCAGCCCTGTGCCCTGCCTTACGCGTCGATGCTCACGAAGCCGGTTGGCACATAGCGCGACGTCACCGTACCGTTGTCCACCGTCACCAGCGTCACGCCTTCGCAATCCCCAAACTGCATTCCCTTCCACCAGTTTCCGCACACCGCTCCGCCCGACATGTACTGGATCCCGTGGCGATGCACGCTCTCCACGATATGCGTGTGTCCCTGCAGCAATGCGATCACGTTGTAGTGTTCCAGCATCGGAATGATCACGTCGGAATTCAGCACCGGTGCATACACCTTGTTGTTCGATCCCGGCGCATAGTTCGCCATGCTGGTCGCCAGGGGCACGTGACTGATCACGATGGAGGGCATGCTCACCGTAGCCGCCAGCACGCGCTCCAGCCAAGCCGCCTGATCGATGTCGATGGCCGGGAGCCAGTCGCGGCCTTTCACCATGATGGAATCCAGCACGATGAAGTTCACGCCTTTGTGCCGGAACGAGTAATACGTCCTCGTATTGAAGGTCTTCTCAAACAGCGCCTTGCCAAAGATCACATCGTGCGAGCTCATGCCTGTTTCAAGACCAGCCACATCGTGATTTCCCAGCAGGTGATAGACCGGCAAACGCAGCGTCTGCTGCGCCTGTGCGTAGAGTTCGTACTGCTCCAGGATCCGCTCTTTGTGGGCCCTCAGCGCATCGAAAACGTGATCACCGCCGCAGATCGCAAATTCTGCGTCCGACGCGTTCATCAACTCCATCGCCAGCGCCGTCCCCTGCGGCGCATCCATCTCCGGCTCAATATGTACGTCCGTAAAAAATGCGAAGGTAAAGCTTCCGGTGGAGACGCTTTGCGCCCGCCTTCTCTCCTGCGCCTCGACGCGTCCGCCACCCAGCGCACAACCCGCCGCAGCCAACCCGGAACCCCTCAGGAAATTCCGTCGGTTCATCTTGCCGTCCTGATTGGCCAACCTTATGTGCTATCGCGAAACCAGGCTATTCCATACTGGTAATCAAGCGACAGTACTCTGTAAAGTAACCCCGCAATCCAATCAGTGACTGTGACACGAATCACAAGACCTGGAATGAATCCCGTTTCAACGCGCAGCTCTACGGCCGGTCGCATTTCCGGGAAGCCACCCCAGACTCGCCAGCCGGACCCTCTTCGGCGGCCGCGCCGCCAAAATCCAGCCCGGGCAGCCGATCATGCCGCACCATCCCGTGCCGCGGAGTTCCACACACTGCGCAGGATTCAGCCCTGTCCGTAATTTCGGCCCCGCAGCATCCACAGAATGCGGCCATCGTTTCATCCTCCGGCTTTCCCGTTGGATGAATCCTTCGCCCCGAAAGATTCGCACTCCGTGCGCACAACCTCACTGATACCTGAACGATTTGTCCGGATACGGCGGGTGCTGCGGTACCGGCCGCGGATCTTCCTGGATTTCCTTCGTCAGAACATCCAGCGCGCTCTGCAACTGCGCATCGTTTCCCTCATAGGTGGCGTGCGGCAGGTTATCCACCTCGATATCCGGATCGACCCCATGCCCCTCGATCAACCACTTGCCCTCCGCGCTGTATACGCCCGTCTCTGCTGCAGTGGCCACGCCGCCATCCGCTTGCCGGTTGCTCCCGCTGAGCCAGATCTCGCCGCCCCAGGTGCGCATTCCGATCACCTTTCCCATCTGGAAATGCCGAAAGCCTGCGGTGAACGCCTCGCCGTCCGAAGCCGTCTCCTGATCGCACAGCACGACGATGTGTCCACGAAATGCCTCCTGCATATTCCAGTCAGGATTTCCAATCCGCGGCTGGAAATAAAACCAGGCCTGGCGCAGCAGCTTGCCCAGCAGCCACGAATCGATGTTCCCGCCCTCATTGTGCCGTACATCAATGATCAGACCCTGCCGGTCGAACACTGGATAATATTCCCGCTCCCACTGGTCGATGTCGTCCGGACCCATGGCGCGCAGATGCACATACCCAATCTTTCCTCCCGACGCCGTCTCCACTTTCAACCGTCGCGAATATTCCCACTCTGTGTAGCGCAGATTGTCGTCCTGCTCCTCACTGATCGGCTTCACCAGCACATCGCGTGTCTCGCCCTTCGCCGACTTCACCCGCAACATCACCTGGACCCCAGCTTTGCCGCGCAGCAACTGGCGTTCATCCCGCACACCCAGCAACTCCGTCCCATCAATGCTCGTGATCACTTCCCCCTCGCTCACCAGCGAGTCGGGCCGAGCCAGCGGTGGCGCCTGATTCGGCAAATCGGGATCGTGCTGATAAACATGCTCCACCACGTACCCGCCCGCCTTTTCATCCCGCCGCAGCCGCGCGCCCAAGGTGGCCACTTCCACATTATCCGCAGCCTTTCGCCGATCGCCGCCCCGCACAAACGTGTGCAGCGCCGACAACTCACTCACCATCTGCGCAATCACATCGTTCAGCTCGTCGCGATCCGACACGCGATCCACCAACGGCAGATACCGGTTCCGCATTGCAATCCAGTCGACCCCATGCATGTGCCGGTCGTAGAAATAGTCCCGCTCCAGCCGCCACGCATCCAGAAAAATTCCGTGGAACTCCTCCCGCGGCGTCGTCGACATCTCCCAATGCGATAAATCCACCTTCGCCTTCGCCATCGCCTTGGTATCGCTGGTCGACTTCACATCCGAATCAACAACAAAAAAGTCCTCCTGATGTCGGACCAGCATCTTCTTCCGATCCCCGGAGATCTCGTAGCCCCGCACATCGGCCATCACCGTGTCCAGCTCGTCGCCCTTGTTGTCAATGTTCAGGCACTCGAGCGCGGCCTTCGGGCGAATCTCATCGCTGGCGCTCAACCAGCAAAGCCGCTTGTCTGTCGCCTGCAGATTCTCGTAATTTCCCGGCGGCACCGGAACCTCCATCAGCCGCTCGGCTATGCCCGCGAAGTCGATCTTTACCTCGGGCACTTTGTTCTCTTCGGGCTTCTTCTCGCCGGCCGGCTTCTCCGCGTCCTTGCTGGCATCTTTGTCAGCTCCGCTACCCGCCTTCCCCGCATCCTCAGGCTTCCTGGGCTCTTTCTTGTCCTCCGTCGCCGCCGCGTCTGGATGCAGTTCATCCGCCGCTAGGAAGGGCGACCGCAGCCCCTCCACCAACGCCGCTGCGTAAATCTTCTCCGGATGATTGAAGTGCGGATCCGGCTGCCGCGGGCCCCATGGCGACGGTACCGTCGTATTCAGCGCCCGGTCCGACAGGAAATACAGCCACTTCCCATCCGAGCTCCACACCGGGTTGGCGCTGTTATAGCGATCCGACGTCAGGGTCTCAATCTTCCCCGACTCCACATTCAGCACCCTGATCTGCGCAAAGTTGTTGTCCGCTCCCTCCACATACGCCAGCCAGCGGCTGTCCGGCGACCAGCTCAGATCCTCGAACCGCCCGTTCATCGACTGCGCGATTCGCTTGTTCTCCTTCGTCTTTGTGTCGAAAATCCAGAGCTGCTGATCCTTGTCGTCGTGCGCCAGCCACCGCCCGTCCGGAGAAGGAATTCCCTCCCAGCGCAGCACCTTCGCATCGTTGGTCCACTGCTCCGGCGCGCCCTCGCCATTCGCCGGAAACTTCCAGAAATCCGTCTCCCCGCTCGCCGTCGAGAGAGCCACCACGCTCTTCCCATCGGGCAGGAAGCGAGCCGCCCTGTACCGCACATCCGAATTGCCCGCCACGCGGATCACGCGCCCCGTCTTCGCCGGCATCGTGAAGATTTCTCCGCGCGCCGTGAAGACCACACGGCTCCCATCCCTCGCCAGATGCACTTCGGTGATGTAGCTCGCGGGCTTCGTTACCCAGTGCTCGCGCAGCTGATCGAAATCCGAAACCAGCGTGATCGGAAGAACCGCCTCGCGCCCCGTCGCCAAGTCGAGCGACCACAAATCGCCTGCGGTCGCATACACAATCCGCCCATCCGCAGCCGACGCTGACTGCACGTCAAACAATTTCTGGTGGCTCTCCTGCTTCAGCCCATGTCCGTCCGGATCCATCGACCAGACATTCATCACGCCATCGCGGTCCGACAGAAAATACACTCGCCCGTTCAGAAACATGGGCGCATGCGAAGTTCCAACCCAGTCCGACGTCAGCGGCGATGCTTCGCCGTGCCCGTCGAACTTCCACACGCTTTGCGCCCAACCGCCCTTGTACCGTTTTGTGTTGCTCCACTGCTTATCGAAGCGCGTGAAGAACAGTGTTTTACCGTCCGACGAATACGCCGCTTCCGATCCCGTCGCCAGCGGGAGCCTCTCGCGCTCGCCATGGCTACCGATCAGCACCAGGCTCGGATCCGGCAGCGTCGCGTAGCGCAGCGTTTCAATCAGCAGCTGGCCATCCGGCTTCCATCCCACTGGCTTCGCTTCGCCATCCCACGTCTGCCGTTGCGGAACTCCGCCCCCGACCGGCATCGTGTACACCTCGGCCGGCCCTTCATATTCCGCGAGGAACGCCACCGTCTGCCCATCCGGCGAAATGGTCGCCATCGTCTCTTTGCCAGGCGCGGACGTCAGCCGATGCGCGGCCCCACCGTGGACGCTCACCGTCCACAGGTCGCCTTCCGACGTAAAGATCAGCGTGTCGCCGTGCACCGCCGGATCGCGATAGTACCCAGGCCGCTGCCCGTCATTGTCGGCTCCATAAGCAGCGACCGAACAAAACGCAACCACCATCGCACAGCGCAGGAATCCACGGACAGACATCATCGAGGCGAGTACCTTTCGCTTCGTGAGCAACTAACCGCGCATCACGAAAGATCAGATTTTCAAGGAATTGGAATCAAAACGTAAACTTTATCACCCAGCCGGTGCTAAGACTTCGCAAACGGAGAAGGCCCGACGTAGTCCATCTCATAGCGACGGAAAAATTCCGCCGGGCTCACTCCAGCGGGCGGATTCTTCGCGTCGCGGAAATACGCCTCCATCTTCCCCGCAGGAGTGAACGCAATCAGCATGTGCCCTGGCTTCTCACCCAGCCCCGAAAAGGTATGTGGCACCTGCCGCGGCGCCAGCACCGATTCTCCCGCATGCAGCGTCACCCGCTTCTCCCCCACCTGGAAGACCACATCGCCTTCCATCACGTAGAACCATTCTTCCTGGCTCCAGTGCTGATGCAGCGGAGGACCCCCCGGCATCAGGTTCTTATGCTCCAGGATGAACAGATTGCCGCCCGTCTCCTGCCCCGGCACCTTGAAGAGCAGCGAGCTGAATCCCATCGGGTGCGGCTGCCCAAACCGGTCCTCGCCCGCCCCCACCACATGCACATCCACTGCCGCCGCCGCCACAATCACCTGAGCGCACGCATCGGTCCTTAGAGCATCCTCGAGAGCCACCGCAGGTAAAGCCACCGCCGCCGCTTTCAGGAACGCACGGCGTTGCATAGAACCTCTTTCAGCGCGCGCGATAAGGTCGCCACAGAATACCAAACCCGACCTCGTTGCTGCGACGGCTCCTCAAAAATCCGCAGTCGCCACTTCGTGTAGCCCAATCTCCGGGACTTCGACCGAGATACTGTCCGTCTCCACAATGCGCCACCGTACCGCCCGCCACCAGCAGATGCACCCGCCGCTGCCTCCCGCCTCCCTGCACCCCGCACCCTTCCCCTGTAACCTGTTCTCGTGATTCCCGAACTTCGCCGCGACTTCAACACCCGCTTCCGCCCTGAAGCCTTCCACTTCCTGCTACACACTCTCGACGCCATCGCGCGCGCCCACGTCGCCTTCCCCGTCGCAGAAACTCCCTGCTTCTTCCCCCAATCGTTGCTGGAAAAAATCGCGCAGACCGGCATCGACCTCACCCTCCAGCTCGTCGACGATCCCGCCTATCTCGCCCGCTCTCTCGCCGCTATCCCCGAGCCCTGGCGCTGCGCTAATCAGACCGCGCACCCACACTTCCTCACCGCCGACTTCGGCCTCGTCCGCGAACCCGGCGGCTCACTCGCTCCCCGCCTCGTCGAGATGCAGGCCTTCCCTTCCGTCTTCGGTTTTCAGTTTGTACTCAGTGAATCCTACCGCTCCGCCTTCTCCCTCGATCCGTCCCTCCGCTATCTCCTGGGCGGCCTCGACGAATCCGCCTTCTGGAAACTCTTCGCCCGCACCATCGTTGCTCATCACGATCCGGAAACCGTCGTCCTCATCGACGTCGATCCAACTCAACAAAAGACTCTGCCCGACTTCCACATCACGGCTGATCGCCTCGGCATTCAGATCGTCGACATCGCCCATCTCGAGCCCCTCGAACCTGCAACCCATTCATCCGGCCAACTCCGCCGCCTCGGTTATCGCAACGGCTCGCGCCTAATCCCCATCCGTCGCATCTACAATCGCGCCATCGTCGACGAACTTGTCCGACGTCAAATTCCTCTCCAATTCGACTACCGCGAGCCCTTCGACGTCGAATGGGCTGGCCATCCCAACTGGTATTTCCACGTCAGCAAATTCTCCATCCCCTTCCTTCATCATCCCGCCGTTCCGCCTGCTTTCTTCCTCACCGATCTATACCGCGACGCGGACCTCCGCGATCGCTTTCAGGCTGACCGCAACGCGTGGATCCTCAAACCGCTGTTTTCCTTCGCCGGCCAGGGCATTCAATTCGCCCCCTCGGACGCCGACCTCGCCGCCATTCCTCCCGCACAGCGCGCTAACTACCTCCTCCAGCAGCGAGTCACCTTCGTACCCGTCATCGATACCCCATTCGGTGCTACCCAGGCCGAAATCCGTATCCTCTACCTATGGCCCGATGAGGGCAAACTGACCCCCCTCCTCTCCCTTGTCCGCCTTGGTCGCGGCCAAATGATGGGGGTTGACCATAACCGAGGTCAGTCCTGGGTAGGTGCCTCCGCGGCCTTCTTTCCTGCTCAAACGTTTACGCCAAAGTAATTTGACCGCCAAATTCCACAAGAATCCCCCTTTCCCACAGACGATCTCCCTCCCTGCCCCATTTTGGTCATTGCTACTCCCCACTTAGTCGTTTACAAATTGGAACGAAGATGTAAACTTTGGTAATTGGCTGGCGCTACCCTTCGCGGGTACTGTAGGGATTAACACCGCAAGATAGCTTGTATGGAATCTGCAGTCTGTTCGCCCCTTGGAACTCCCGATTGGCGCCATTACCGCGGCGCAGTTCGCTACCCCGTACGTTTGAGGGTAACCGTCCTCGCCGAAGGCCACGATACTGAAGGACTCACCGAAGACCTTTCCGCCAGCGGTTGTCTCTTACGCCTGCGGGAGCCACTTCGGGAGGGGCAACAAATTGATTTTCTTGTGGAGATTCCGGCGAGCACGCTGGAGTTCTCTGTCACTGCGGCGGTGCACTGCTCTGGAAGAATTGTCCGTTCTTATTGGAATAATGGTCAGCCCTTCGCCGCTGTCGTAATCGACGAGTACAGGTTCCAGTAGTCGGACAACACTTATGACGCATATGAATGGCAATGGCAACGGTAATGGTGTAACTCCTCAGGCGGCTCTGCCCTCAGTTCAGCCCGCTCCTGAGGTTCGGGTGATCCTTGCGGACTCTCAGGCAATTTATCGAGTCGGCATGCGCAAAGTTTTTGGACCCGATTCCGGTGTCTCGGTGGTCGCCGAGGCCGATAACCTTCAGGGTCTTCAGGACACCGTCCAGCGTGTCCCTGCCGATGTTCTCCTTCTCGAAGGAGCCATGATCAACGGCACCGCCAACGCGGTCCCCGCCGTCGTTCGTCTTGCTCCCGATCTTAAGATCATCGTTCAGGCCGCTTCCACCGACGAGTCCCACACCGTTGACCTCTACCGTCGCGGCGTGCGCGGCATCATCCCCCGCTCCATCTCTCCCGACTTGCTCGTTAAGTGTGTGCGCAAAATTGCCGCCGGTGAGACCTGGATCGATAATCAGTCCGTTACCTGGGTCATCGAAGCCTATCGCTCCCAGGCCGGCAATACCAATAACCCGCGCAATCAGCCTCGCCTTAATCAGAAGGAAATGCTGATCATTGCCGGCATTACCCAGGGCAAGCGCAATAAGGAAATTGCCTACCAACTCGGCACCACCGAGCAGGTCGTCAAAAATTATCTGCGCAAGATCTACGACAAACTGGGAGTTTCCGATCGCCTCGAACTCGCGCTCTACTGCCTCCATCATCAACTGCACAAGAACGCCGAAGCCGATACGCGCCCCGTCGAAATCGCTGCCCAGCCCTAGCCCCTCAGTTCCTGCAAACATCAAAAAAGGCCCGACTCGAAAGTCGGGCCTTCCATCTTTCTGTAATTTTCTCGCTCAGTCGTCCGAGGTTCCGCTCTTCTTCCGCTTGTTCTCTGCGACCGCCGACTCCGGATCCATCTTTTCCGGCTCCGTCGAAAACGGCATTACCGTCGCGATCCCTACGAACTCGCCCCGCCGTCGCACCTCGTACCGAACATACCCCGGCCGCCGTTCGAAGATCGTCAGCGTCACATCCGGCCACGTCCATCGCTTCAGCATCGCGTTCAACTGGATTTCCAGATTACGCGCCGCCGCGATCGCTTCGCCGAACGTGAGAACGGCTTCGCCGTCCTTATCAAATGGATACCGATAGAGTCCCGAGCGCATCATTTCGTTATCAGCCCAGCCATCTCTATCTTTCTCGATAGGGTCCCGCCCGTCACTTCCCCGTTAGCTACTCATTCCTCACATCTTGGTAACGCCACACCCACCCCTGCAGGCACCCTTTCCGCGGTACCACGCGGAAACCAGCACATGAGCACCCCCGCCCCTCAGGCCGAGCGAGCCGTCAGCGGCTCAGGCATCTCGATGAAACGCCGCCCCATCCTCATGCTCTTCAGCGAGTAATCGAACCGCGCCCCGCACGTGCAGCACACCCTGTACGTCTGCCCACCGATCGTAAACACCCGGCTTAGATCTGAATGGCGACATCCGAAGAAATAGTCGAAAATTCTCATCACCCATCTCCTGTTCGATCGAATTTATGAGCCCGCGGCCTCAGGCCGTCTTTCTCAGAGCAGCGCTCGCGGCATCATTCGCCGAGCTTCTCCAGACACGCGAACGCTGCCCTGGAAACAGATAGTCCACCAGTGTCCATCCCGGCCTCTTTTCCGGAAATCGTGCGTCCCGCGCCGTCAGCGTTACGTCCAGCACCGACGGTATCTCCCACCGCGTCTCGCCCACCGACTCGTTCAGCAGAATGGTCGTCTCCCCCGCGCAGGTGTCCGTGACCTTGAAAATCAGGTTCGCCCCGCAATCCTCCCATGGAGCCCACGCCGACCACGGCCACACCGGCAGCGGAAAATTCCTCGGCAAAATCTCTACCAGCCGCTCCCGCAATCCCTCGAGCGCACCCGGATCCATCCCGCTGTTTCCGGATCCCCAGCGCGCCTGCGCCTGTGTAAGCGCCCGCGGCATCGGCCTCGCACTCGAGGCCAGCAGCGGCTGAAAAATTTCCAGCTCCGGTGCTGCCGTCGGCCCCGGCAACGACCCGAATTTCGGATACTGTCCCACGAATGCGGTGATTCTGCCCACCAGCTCGGCATTCGCCTGCCATTCCCGAGTCACCCACCACCACCACGGCCACCATCCGCTGGACCGAGTGAACTCCAGCGCAAACGATCCGTCCTCGTCCGTGATCGTCTCCCCTACCCGCTCCTGCGCTGTCCACCACCACCAGGCGTCGATGTCAAATGCCGACACACTAGCTCCGATAATCGGAACTCCCCTTGAACTAATGAGTTTTCCAGTAACCTTGAAGCTTTGCTTCCAGTGCTGCCACCACCACCAGTGATAAGCCGAGATCGTGATCGCGGCCAGCCTTACCTCGCTCCTGCCGATCCACTCGCTCGCAGGCACGCACACCGATACCGTCTGCAGCCGCTGTAACTCGAACGGCGTCGCCGTCTCCGGCCCCACCGCTACCCGCACCGATTCAACCGGCGCCGCCTCGAATTCAAACGTAACCGCGCCCTTACCCTCTTTGTTGAACCGCATCAGCCGCTGCTGGGTAGCGCCCTGCTTCACCCACGCCAGTACCCGCACGGCGCATTCGGGACGAAATCCCGGAACCGCCGACGCGTCGAGCGGTACACGAAGCACAAATTTGTTCTCTGCCGGCATCCTGCTCTCCCATCGCGGCCCTCTGAGTTGGCCTTATGACCTCAGGTCGCAATGGGGAGTAGTGACGTGAGTACCCCTTCCGTATCAGCCACCGCTTCTCCGGAGCTATTGCTTTTCTGATCGCTGATCGCAGATTCTTCACATTCCCGTGTACATCTGGAACGATCCCCAGAAAAACGGCCGCCGAAACCGCCCCTTCCCCGGATCGGTGCCGCGCAGCAACTCGAGCTTTGCCTGGCGCAGCGCGGCGTCAGGCGGCAAACCATCCTGCAGCCCCTGATACATCGCATCCATCAGCAGTGGAGCTGATGCGTCGCTGACCTCCCACAACGCGCCAACCACGTTGTGCGCGCCCGCCCGCAAAAACGCCCACGACAATCCCACCAGGCCCTCGCCTGCATACGAGCGTGTCCCGCCGCCATAGCAAGCCGCAATCGTCACCAGACGTGCATCGATCCGGTGCTGCATAATCTCCCGCGCATACAGCTTGAACGAGTCCTCCGCTCCCTGGGTTTCGGGTCGGGTCCGCGACAAAATAATGGCGGAGTCCAGTGGATCGGTCCGGCTTGCCACACCATGCGCTACAAAATCGATGTACGAGAACCGCTGCGGCTCGCTCTCCAGATAGGCCGCCGCAGTCGCCCTGCCACGCGCCAACACCGTCGCCTCCTCCGGCCCAAAATGCTTCCGGATCTCCCGCATCTCCACCGGCGCATTCGGCAGTTCCGGATAATCCGGCCCCGGGGACACCGCATCCCCCACCAGTAACAGCCTGGCCCTGGGCACCCCTTCTCTCGATTCTGAGACGTGAGTTCTCGCCAGCATCAGCAGCGACGGCGCCGACACCACATCCGCGTCCTCAATCCAGTAGTGCAGAACAGCCCCGTCCACCAGCAGTGTCTCGAAATTCAGCTCGCTCAGCACCCCATCGCACAGCACCACCACCCGGCCGCCAGGCGCCACCAGATCCTTGGCCGGAGCCACCAGCATGCGATAGAGCGCGCGGCCGTTCTCATTGCCTGATCGGAGTGGATCCTCTGCTCCCAGCAAATCCTGCCGGTACCGCTCCACCGTCCGCGCAATCTCGGCCTTCGGCGGCAACGGAAACACCGCCGTCTTCCGCGGCGTGATCGCCCACAGCCACGACTGCTTCTCCCCCAGCCAATAGAACAACAGCGTCGCCCCTGCCCGCGCAGCAATCGCGCCGGGCTGCTGCAACCCAGCGTCCCTTCGTTGCGCCTTGTTGTCTTCAAACCCCAGCCCCTGCTCCAGCGTCCGCGCCCGGCTCTGGTCGGCCGCCGTCAACGCCTCCTCGCTTCGTCCCTCCGAGAGCAGCAAGCGGATGTAATCGTCGTAGATCGGCGTGGCATTCGCAAAATAAGGCAGCTTCGAAGCCTCAGTTTTGATGGCATCACGCGCCGACTCAAATGTGCTCAGGGCGGTTACATATTCCGCCTGCGCATCGTCCTTGCGCCCCTCGGCCTCGTAGAGCCGCGCCATGGCATGCTCCGCGCCCAGACGCATCGTGATCTGGCTCTCCGGATCGCCATCCACTTCTTTGAAAAGTCTCTCCGCCACCTCATCCTGCCGCCGCGCTGCCGCGATCCGTCCCCGCGCCAAGATCACATCCAGCGCATCGGGACGATTTCGGTTCGCCTGCACGAGCGGATCGACCTGCCTCAAATAGCCATCCGCTTCATCAACTCTGTTCAGTTCAATCGAGATGTGTGCCAGGCTTTCGAGGGAATTAATGGTGTCCTCGTTGCTGCCGATTTGGCGTGCCAGCACAAGGGCCCGACGATAGGAGTCTTCGGCGCGCGCCCAGTCGCCGCTGTCCTGCAGAATGTAACCGGCCGTGGTCGACCAGAGGATCGTGCCCTGCGTATCCCCCAACGCAGAGGCTCGCCGTTCCGCATCCTGAAACAGGGCGAAGGCTCGCTCGCGATCACCGAGGCTGTAGTAAGCCCACCCCAGATTCCCAGTATTTGTAAGACGGATGTCTTCAGCATCGAGGGAATCAGCGACTTTGTTTGAAGCGTTCAGACCATCAATGGCTTCATCGAACCGCTCTTCTGGTAGAAGCGTCCCCGCCAAATTCATCAGCGCACTTGCTTCCCCAAACCGATCCTGATATTTACGCGCGAGCGTTAGCTCCTGTGCGTAGAAACCATAGGCCTCTTCGTTTTTGCCTCTTTCCGCAGCCATCGTCGCATGTGCGTCCAGAACATGTGCACACACCGGATGTTCCAACGGGGCGCATAAGGCGTCTGCCGCAGCAAGATACCGCAATGCTTCATCGCGGTGGCGAAGATGGATGCTGGCCGCCGCAAGAAGCGACCACCTTCTGGCACGATCGTTTTGATCGGCAGATGAAGGAAGCTCGGGAGTCAGGATCCGCAGCACTTCCCGGCTCATGCCACGCCATGCTGCTGATTCAGCTTGAAGGACGCTGAATTTTGTCGACCACTCCGGGCTCACGGTCCGGTATCGTGCCGCCCATTCAGCTGCAATTTCCTGGCTGGCTGCAAGATCCCCGCGCTGAAACAACTGCCGGACTCGCTCGAACTGCTCCGCCGGAAACGCCAGCCGATCCCCCGTGCAGACGAACACCAAAAGGGAGATGGGGATCCAGACTAGCCAGTGCCCTTTGTTCCGCCATTGACCACGGTGTTCCCCGCCGACCCGCTGCCGCTCCCGATGCAGCCCATCTTGATCTCGATCATCGTCAGCTTGATCAAGGTTTGTCGCGGCGTACGCTTCGTCGGGTGCGGATCCGATTCCTCCAGCCTTACCGTCGCCAAATAGACCTTGCCGAAATGCGGTATGTCGATCACGTGGCCAAAGGAATGCCCTGGATAAGAACCCTCCGCCTGATGGACCAGCGAGCATTCGATCGACCCCTGGGGAGTGGGATTGGATGGAATTCGATTGTACCGTTGGGTCACTTCAGAAGGAAGGTCGCGGATCCCCAGCAGCTTCTCGCATTGCCGCACCGCGTTGTTGCGGAATTCCCCGCGTGAATGTGGTGTGTCGTTCTTTGGTGCCGAACCGAACAGGTTCGTGTCCAGATCCAGCCGCACCGGATGCCCTGCAATCCTCAGGTTCTCGAACCTCGTCCCCAGAAATGTTACGTCCGGGATATACCCTTCCAGCGGATGCTCCGTCGAAACCTGCGCCACGATCCGATCCGCCGTCACTACATCCAGCACGTTGAAACCTTCGATCACTGAAGTGGCCAGCGTGATGTATCCGCGCCCAGGTTTTGTTTCCTGATGACCCGCGACCTGCGTGTACGCATGCTTGAACGAGAAGATTCCTTCTAGGCGATAATCGACCGCCCGTTCCGATAAGTAACCGCCGTTCTCGGCAATCTTCACAAACGCCTGCGGCTTGATGGGGGTCTTCAGCGGCAGATGCAGATCGCCGTCCAGCGCAAATGCTTCCGCATGGTAGCTATGGAGTGGCGTCGTCGGACTGGGGCTTGGAGGGGTAGCGCCTGACATCGTGTTGCGTGCTCACTTTCCTGGAGGAGTGGGTATTACTCGCTGAAGCGGACATCCAAAATCCGCCGGTCCAGCTGGGTCCGGCTGCCCTGAGGGGTGATGCCCGAAATAGTAAGCGTATATGCACCCTCCTGCAATCCCCCACCCGCAAGCGTCAGCGACATCGCGTCCAACCCGTCCGCAGGAGCTTTCCGCGTTTCGATCCACAACTGCTTGCCCTGTGGATCTTCAAGTGCCAGCGCGAACGACGTGTACGTACCGTCGCTCGGAAAATCGTTGATCTGAATCTCTGCCCCATCCTTGCGGGACGCCGACACCGCCGTATGCGCCCCGGCACGTGTGCCCAGATGGATCGTCGACCACGCCCCCAGTCGCGGCCTCTCCGCCGCCGACCGCAGCCCGGGGATCGTCGCCAGGTTCTGATATCCAATTACCACCAGCAGGGCCGCAAATGTCGGTACCGCCCACGATGGACGCACCCAGGCAAACCAGTCCCGCTTTTCCTTCGCCGCCTTCACCGGTGTTCGCACCGGCACCGTCGCCGGCACCGCCATCAGCGGTAGCTGCGTCTTCGCTTCTTCAATAAATGCTGCCTCTGCGCGAACGTCCAGCGCGCACTCATAACACTCAAAAAAATGCTCCTCAAAGGCCTCCCGCTGATCCGGGGACAGTTCTCCCAGGAGGTACCGCTCCGTTGCCATCAGCTGAACTGCCTCACTGTGATCCATCGTTCAGCCCTCCTTTTCCTGCTCTAACGGATAGTGTCCGCATCCGGTCAAACGTTTCAGCGTTTCGCCGCATACGGATCCTCTCCCACGCGCTTCAAATATTCAGTCTTGAAATTCTGCTTCGCCCGGAACAGCAGCACCCGCAAATACTCGCTGTCCACCCCAAATTCCCGGCAAACCTCGCCACGATCCCGCTCGTCCAGGAAGATCGCCTTCAGCACCCCGCGATCCCGCGGCGGCATCTCGGCCAGGATTTCTCTCACCTTGTCTTTCAATTGCCTCGCAGCCGCAATATCGTGAGCGCTCGCGCCCGTTGCCGGGAGCTCCGGCCGGTCCTCTTCGTCGAGCGATTCGCTCCGCGAGCTCGCCCGGTAGTGCTCAAACAGCACGTTGTTGCAAACCGTATTCACGAAGGCGCCCAGCCGTTCCGGCTGCCGCAGCCCCTTTTCCCTCCGCAGCGTCGTCAAAACCCGTGCGAACGTCTCCTGGCGCACGTCTTCGATGGCATGCCGCGATTGCAGCCGCGAGCGCAGTTTCAGGTGGAGCAGCTCGGTGAAATATCCGACAAAATGCTCCTCGGTTCGAAGGTCTCCTGCGCACAGACCTTCCACATAACCTGCATCGAATGCATAGAACTGCAACTGAGGCCTCGCAAAGCTGGAAGGACGCAAGTATAGCATCGGCCCTTGCGCCGTCGAGAGCGGCCGATGATCGCCCGCGCCTGCTCTGGCGCGCCTTTGCGCGCTTGTAACCCTCGCCGTTCCACCATTGCGAATCACCCCTGGCGTCATACGCGCACACCCCGCCTCTCACTGCTGATCCTCTCCGCCCGGCAGGCCGTGCGGAGACTGGCCCGCCAGTGAAGAAGGAGTCCACGTCGGCCGCTGCTCAGCCAGATGGACAGCACAAGAGCGAGCTCAGGGCACAAAAAAGCACACCAGATTTGCAGAAGCTGGGGAAAATTCCAGAGTGTTGGTTGCGTCATCGCACGCTCCCTTGGCAATTGCCCTACCCCGTGGGTCGCAGGCGGGCTCCTTGCTCACGAATTCACCGCCTCTGCCAGGCGCGAGGAATCCGTATGCAGCATCGTGTGCCGCCCTTCCCCAGCGTTTCACTTCCCGGCAAATTTTCTTCGGCGGCTGTCTCCACCACGTCACCCAAATGTTGGCGCCTCTCATCCGTTGCCCCCCACAGCACCCATCACCACATCCGTACAAAGGAGTGACAAATGCCTAACAATCCCCCTTTCCCATCCCCGCATACTCGGCCCCATGGCACTTTTCCCCCGCTGCACGAGAGCCCTGGAAGACCACTGCATGAAACCCACACTTTTCCGCCGCACCTCTACCGCCGTGACCCTCGGCATGCTGTTGCTTGCCGCATGCGCCGCCCTCGCCCAGACTCCCGGCACCGGCGCCATCTCCGGCGTGATCTACGATCCGCAGAATCACGCCGTCACCCACGCGCAGGTCCTCGCTGAAAACGAATCGACGCACGTCTTCCGCTCCGCCATCAGCACAACCGAAGGGGAGTTCCGCATCCCGCTCCTTCCCCCCGGAACCTACAGCGTCACCGTCAGCGCTACTGGATTCGCCCCGAACGCGCTGCACTCGGTCGACGTCACCGTCAGCGAAACCCGCTCCCTCACCGTGCAGCTTGCCGTCGCCGACGCCAGTTCCACCGTCCACGTCTCCGCCCGCGCTGAAGACGTCCAGACCGAAAGCTCGGCCCTCGGCGGCGTCGTCGACGAAACCGCCATTCAGACCCTCCCCCTCTCCAATCGCAACTACACCCAGATCCTCGGCCTTTCCCCTGGCGTCGTCGTCGATCTGCCCAACGCCGCCGAGCTCGGCTCCGGCACCCAGAACGTCGCCTCCGATGGTGCGACGCCAACCGCCAATAACATCCAGTTCAACGGCGTCGACGCCAACAACCTCGCAGAAAATTCTGCCGCCATCGCCGAGAGCTCCGAAGTCGGCACCGCGGTTCCCGCTCCCGACACCATCGAAGAATTCCGTGTTCAGACCGCCAACTTCGACGCTGCCTACGGCCGCGGAACCGGGGCCAACGTCGACCTGGTCAGCAAATCCGGCACCAACCACTTCCACGGCAGCGCGTGGGAGTTCGTCCGCAACAACATCTTCAACGCGAACGATTTCTTCTCGAAGCTCACCGGCGATCCGCGCCCCGACCTCAAGCAAAACCAGTTCGGCGGCGCCGTCGGCGGACCCATCCTCCACGACCGCACCTTCTTCTTTGGCGCCTACCAGGGCCTCACTGAAGTCAATGGATTCGGCGACGAGCAGAATCCCACCATCCCCCTCCTCACCGCCGACCGCTCCGCCGCTACCCTTGGTGCGCAGTTCTGCCCCGCTGGCCATCTCGATGCAGCCGGTCAGCCTGCCACCGGTTACTTTACCCAGGCAGGCGGAACCCAGATCGCCTGCGACGGATCCAACATCAATCCCGTTGCCCTCTCCATCCTGAATGCAAAACTTCCCAGCGGACAATTCGCCGTCCCCAGCCCGCAAATAGCTCTGCCCGTCACCGGACCCGGCGCCTCCGACCAGTTCCCCGTCGGCCAATCCACGTTCGCTATCCCAGCGCATTATCGCGAAGATCAGTTCTCCATCAACATCGACCAGGTCCTGAGCGACAAAAACACCCTCTCCGCCCGCTTCTTCTACTCGCGCGCCCCGACCACAGAGCCCTTCTCTCCCAACGCCGCCAATGTTCCCGGATGGGGGACCAACGAGCTCAATCGCAACACCATGTTTGTCCTCGCCGATACGCACGTCTTCAGCTCCAGCCTCGTCAACATAGCGCGCGCTGGCTTTATGCGCTTCGATGGCCTCGCTTCGCTCCAGAATCCCCTCACCGCATCGGCCATCGGCGAAGGCACCCCTACTGGCGCCATCGGCGCGATGCTCAACGCGCCCGGCCTCACCGTGGGCGGCCTCACCATCGGCGACGCAGGCACACCCTCGCAGTGGCAGGTCACTAATTCCTTTATCTGGCAGGACACAGTCGCTGTTACCCGCGGCCGCGACAATCTCCGCTTCGGCGCCGAGTTCAAGCGCCATCAGGTCGATGAGAATCAGCCCGTAGAATCCGATGGCCTTCTTCAGATCGCTACCTTCGATGACTTCCTGCTCGGCGAAAGCGCCGCGCAAAACGGCAGCCCCCAGGGCCTGAGCAACGTCAGCAACAGCACCGCCGGCGGCGGCATCTTTCGCCGCGACGTGCGCTATACCGACTTCGCCGCCTTCTCCCAGGACGACATCAAACTCACTCCGCGCCTCACCCTCAATGCCGGTGTGCGCTACGAAATCTTCGGCGCCCCCATCGATATCCACGGCCACCTCGCCAACTTCAACCCGCTCATCGCCACCACCGGCCCCGTTCCCCTTGCCGGAACCTTCAACGGCTTCTCCCTCCCCTCCAACTTCTCCGGCACCATTTCCGCCGGCTATATCAAAACCTCGTTCCCCGGTCTGTACAAAACTCCCTACAACGACATATCCCCGCGACTCGGCGCGGTCTGGCAAGTTACGCAAAAGCCTGTCATCGTCCTGCGCGGAGGATACGGCCTCTACTACGATCGCCACTCCGGAAACCTCGCCGAACAAACCCTCACCCAGCCTCCCTTCGCCACTTTGCAAATTGTCGGCGGCGATCCCAATGGTCCCGCCACGCTGCAGAACCCCTTCGTTCCCCTCATCCTTCCCCAGTCCAGCTATCCCATCTTTATGCCCCGTACCCCAACCTCGACGCCCTTCATTGAAAGCACCAACCCCAACATGCTCGACGGCCGCACCCAGGAGTACAATCTCAACCTCCAGGTCGCCCTCGGTCATGGCTATGTCCTCGACATCGGCTACGTTGGCACCAACTCCGCCCACCGCTCCGGTCAGTGGGAGTTCGACCAGGCCCTCCTCGCCAGCCCTCAGAATCCCGTCAATGGACAAACCACCAACTCCATCAACAACGTCACTGCCCGCGTCCCCATCCAGGGCGTCAGCCTGGGCTCACTCCTTACCGACTCCCTCTTCGTCGCCAACTACAACGCACTCCAAACCAGAATCCGTCGAAACCTTCACCACGGCCTCGACCTCCAGGGCAGCTACACATGGTCCAAAAATCTCGACGAGGTTAATGGCGAAATCGGAACCGATGTCTTCGAGCTGCAACTCCCCACCGGCAACCAGCTTGATCTCCGCCATTCAGCGTATGGCCCCTCCGGCACCGATCGCGATCAGCGGGTGGTGGCCAGCTTTACGTGGCTGTCTCCGCGCGTCGCGCTCAACTCCGCCATCGCCCGCCATATCCTCGATGACTGGCAGTTCTCCGGCATCGGCCTCATTCAGTCCGGCATTCCGCTCAGCGTCTTCGATGGCAACGCCGGATCGGTCTACGGCCTGCTCACCGGTGAAGTCCGCGCCCAGCTAAGTGGCTCCGCTAAGCCGCTCGCGCACGGTTCGCTCTATTCACGGGTCATCAATGGTTACCTCAACCCCGCTGCCTTCACCCGCGCGCCCGAAGCGCCCAACGGCACCAGCCTCGCCGATCAGGACTTCGGCAACAGCGGCGTCGGCACTGTTCGCGGCCCCGGCCAGCATAACCTCGACGCCGCCGTCGAACGCCTCTTCCCCATCACCGAAGCCAGCAGCATCCGTTTCCGCACTGAGTTCTTCAACCTCACCAACACCCCGCAGTTCGGCAATCCCGGAACCTTCCTCGGCTACGGCGATCCCACCGCCGTCAACCCCGTCGCCAGCCCTTCATTCGGGCGTATCAGCGGGACCGTCACCAATCCCCGCATCATCCAGTTCGCCCTCAAATACCAGTTCTGATCACGCGCCACTGCGTCCCACTCCCCCGGAGAACCATAATGATGACCGTCCAGGAAATCGAGGCCGTCCGTCAGCGATGCCAGCCCCTCGATTTTTCGCCGCATCCGCTCAATGCTCCTGAGCTTCCCCTCCGCCGCACGTTCTTTCCGTTTGGCTTTCCCGCGGAAGTCCGCACCAACGAATCCAAAATCCTCGATCTGTTCCAGGCAAGCTTCGGTGTCTTCGAACGGCGCTTCGACACCCAGACAATCTCCGTCGAAGTCCACCTCATCGAAAGCGATTCCGCCGAGTGTCCTCCCTCGCCCAGCTATCGCCTCTCCTATCCCTACTTGTTCGTTGTAGCGGACTCCTCCAATTACTCGGTCATCGACCTGTCCAGCCTGCGTTCCCACATGGTCGTTTCCACCGCGGCCCTGCGCTACCCCACCTATCTCCGCTATTTCTTCCTCGAGGGCGGGGCTGCCTGCCACATCACCACCAGCTTCACCACCCCCGTTCACGCCGGATGCGTCGCCTTCAACGGCCACGGAGTCCTTCTCTGCGGCGACTCCGGCGCCGGCAAGTCCTCTCTCTCCTACGCCTGCGCGCGTTCCGGCTGGGGCTATATCTCCGACGACGCCAGCTTCCTGCTCAACCGCAACAACGAGCGCATCGTCATCGGCGATTGCCACAAAGTCCGCTTTCGTCCGTCCGCCGCCGAGCTCTTCCCTGAAATCGCCGGCCACGAAATCACGCCGCGCGCCGAAGGCAAACCCTCCATCGAGCTCCCTACAGCGCCCATGGCGCACATCCGCCGCCGCGAAAGCGCTTCCATCGACTACCTCGTCTTCCTCAACCGGCATCACGATGGGCCATCCGCGCTCGTTCCCTATTCCGATGAGGTCGCCCGTCATTACATGCGCCAGGTGCCCTTCGGATCACCAGAATCGATTGCCGTCCAGTACGTCTCCATCGAGTCCCTGCTCACCGCGCCGGTCTTCGAGCTGCGATACTCCGACCTCGACTGGGCCGTCGAGCGCCTCGAACAACTCGTCCGCGAGGGCGCGTAGTGCAACTCGCTCTCGAAACCGAGGAACCTCATGCCGCGAACGTCTCTTTCTGGCGAAGCCCAAACGCCTGGCTCCGCGACAAAAATCTGAGCACCGGCTACTGGCAATTCTTCACCGCCGCATTCTTCTTCGACGCCGGCTTCTCCGTCTACGTCTTCCTCTTTAACCTCTATCTGCTCGACTTTCACTTCAACGATCGCGCCATCGGCCTCATTAACGGCGCGCTCACTTTTGGCTCCGTCATCGGGACCCTCCCCGTTGGCGCGCTCGGCCGCCGTTTCGGCGTACGTCCTCTCCTGCTCTTCTGCTTCGTGGCCGCCCCAGCGTTCGGCATCGCGCGCACCCTGTGGGTGTGGGAGCCAGCCCAGATCGTCCTCGCCTTCCTCGCGGGCCTCGCCATGTCGACCTGGGGCGTCAGCTTTCTTCCCGCCGTTGCCCGCCTCACTACGCAAGCCAACCGCACCGCCGCCATGAGCCTTATCTTCTCCGCCGGCGTCGGCACCAGCGCCCTCGGCGGAGCCATCTGCGGCTATCTCCCCCTGTGGCTTCGCGAAGCGGGCCTTCCCATGCAGCCCTATGCGGTCAAGCGCCTCATTCTCATTGCCTCATGCGTCATCGCTGCCGCAGGCATCCTCGCTGCCCTGCGCCTGCGTATGCCGCCGGTCAACGACCGAACCACGCGGGAACAAACGCTGCCCGACAAATTTGCGTGGCTCCGCGGATTTCAGCTCAATCCGTTTCTCTGGCGATTCCTGCTCTCGATGGCGCTCTGGACCATCATCATTGCCGCCTTCGCGCCCTTCGCCAACGTTTACCTCGCCCGCGACCTGCACATTCCTCTGGTCCGCATCGGGCTCATCTTCTCCGTCGCCCAGATCGTGCAGCTACTGTCCGGGCTCTTCATTCCGTATCTTCTCCGGACCCTCGGCATGCTCAATGGCATCCTCGCCACACAGCTGGCCGCGGCTCTCACGCTTGCCGCCATGGCCACCGCCACGCACCAGCCGCTCGCCATCGCACTGTACCTCACCTACTCGGCCGCCCAGTGGATGAGCGCACCGGGCCTTTACAACCTGCTCATGAACGAGACGCCCGATGCTGAACGAAGCACCGCCGCCGCCATGACCATGTTCACGAACGCTCTCGTCAGCTCGGCAGCCACAGCCGGCGCGGGTATCCTCTTCACTCAGTTCGGATACACCCACGTCCTCGTCGCCATCGCCGCCTCAGCAGCCGGAGTCGGCCTCCTTTCTCGTGCGCTCTTCTCCGGCCACCGCGTCACAAGCAGGCCGTAAGAATCACACCAACGCAACACGTCGGGGAAAGGCTCTGACGGCAGAGCGCCGCGAATTCCAAGGCTGTTTCTAAGGATTCAAATACCGCAACAGTTCCTGTTCGTCATGCGCGCTCAGATTCGCCCGCACTCGCATGTGACGCACGACCGTCCCTGAGATTCGCTGCGGAAATCCCTCCGGACTCGCATGGCACCGCGCGCAGTTCTGCTGAAAAAGTTTCTCGCCGGCTTCCTCCGCCTGCGCCCTCTTTGACGACTGATACTGCTTCACCGGTGGTACAGGAGGAGCAGCCTGTGAATGTCCCGCCAGGCTCGCAACACCCACAGCAGCAAGCACCAAAACACCCGGCAATACGATTCTCCCCCTCATAATCCCTTCCCCTTCCATGCCGGAAACAGAAACCGATAAACAATCCCCGTCTCCCAGATGTTCTCGTCGCCCGTCGAAGCAAATTGCCGCGAATAGCTCGTCAGGATCCTCGTGTTGTGCGGCAGGTTATAGTCGAGCCCAAAGTCCGCCCGCTGCGTATTCACCAGCGGCAGCCCATCGCTCACAATCGTGTCGCGCCTGAACGTCTGCTGCATTCGGAACAGCGGCTCGAATCGTCCCACCCAGCTGTCCAGGCCGCCAAACGCGCTCGTCCGATAGTCAGCTTCGATCCAGTAACCCTGCGCGTGATGCCCGCGCGCATATTCCGACCGCAGACGAAAGCCCTCGTCCTTCGGCTCCCACCACACATGGATACCGTAAAAGTTTTCCTGCGTGCCCTGCAGTGAGCGGTCGTAGGATGCGCCAACCTCCAGCCGCTGTTCCGGCAGATAGAGGCTTCCGCGCCCGCCAAACGAGCGTTGCGCGTTGAATTGCGAATTCCCGCTGCGTGCCGAAAACCACGCCGCATAATCAAACGAATATTTCGTAGTCTGGATCGCAGAGCCACGCAGCTGGCCTCCCAAACCTGTCCCCGAAGACAGCAAACCCAGGCTCGCGATCAGCGGCCCATCCTGAAAATTCCCAATCCACACCGGCGAAAGCCGCTCGTTGTAAGTCCCAAAAGGCAGCAAAAAACTCCCGCCAACAACCGTCAGGTGCCGCGTCGCCAGGTAATCGCCTTCGAGATATGTCAGCCCCGCAAAGTGGGTGTGGTCGTAACCACCCTTCCCATCCGGTGCGACAGTCTCCAGCACCGCTGCACGCGATTCAATCAGAAAGTACTGTCCGATTGGCACCGCCGCCAGCGGCTCGATCAGCGGCAGATAGGTCGTATTCCCTTTCGCCGTGCTCGTTAAAAACCCAACGCCGCCGGATAAAAGCGGGGTGTCCTGCTCCCGAGGCGTGTCCTGGGCCGGCACGGAATGCGGCCCAGCTAATATCACTGCCAGCGCGGCCATCACTCCTGACCTCGCCCACCTTGACTCGAAAATACCGTAGCAACGAAGCAACATAACTGCGAAGTTATGCGCTCCCCCAGCCCTATGTGTCGTTTCGCCGTCTGCGCTTTGTCAAAGGTTTGTCACCTGCATGGCCCCCAACAATGCAATGACAATTTCTTTGCACCCATCTGACAGCTCGCCGCCGTCGCCGCCTCTACAGTTCCATCAGCGCCACTTCGGCGGCGAGGCCCGTCCCCATTGAGACCGTCCCTCCACCCATGTCTCCACGCTGACTCCTCAGCCCGCAGTCCTGTGCGGCTCGTTCCCGTGGTTCCCCTGCCCATGGTTCCCATGACAGCCCGCCCCGCTCCGCAGCCTTCGATGCATTTCGCGCGGATCCTCCACAGTAAATCCGATCGCCCTTCTCTCTCCGGTCCTCAAAGAATCCGGGAAGCACTGCTGCTCACGTTCTGCGATCCCATCCCGCGCGAGTGCCTCCGCCTCTGGCTCTTCACCCGCGGTGACTGGAGCCGTGCGCTCCATTGGCTCGATATCAGCGGCCTCGCCCTCTACTTCCTCGATCGCATCGAGCAGCTCGACCTCTACGACATCCTGCCCCCCGCTGTCCTGGCTCGCCTCCGTCAGAACCTCGCCGACAACACCAACCGCACCGCCTCCATGATGGAGGAATGGATCGAGATTCAGCGCAGCTTTTACACCGCGGGTCTTTCCTGGGCCACGCTCAAAGGTTTCTCCCTCTACCCCCAATCTGTTCCCCGACCGCAACTGCGCTCGCAGCTCGACATCGACTTCCTCATCGCGGAAAGCAGCGCTCCCGCAGCGCGCAGCATTCTCGAATCCCGCGGCTATCGTCTCCACGCCATCAGCGGCCGCAGCTGGGAATTCAAGCGCAGCGCGCCTACCCGCATCACGCTCGATGACCTCTACAAGCCCACGCCGCACCGCTCCGCCGAACTCCATCTCGAATCCAGCGACTCGCCGTCTCCGCTCCTCGATCGCCTCGAAGGGCGCAACTTCCAGGGCCAATCGCTGCCGGTTCTCGCTCCGCTCGACCTGTTCCTCGGTCAGGGCCTGCATCTCTACAAGCACATCGTCAGCGAATGCACCCGCGCCGCCCATTTGCTCGAATTTCGCCGGCACGTCCTCACGCGTTACGACGACACCGCATTCTGGCGTGATCTACAACACCTCGCCGAAGCCGATCCGCGTGCGCCCATCGGTCTCGGCGTCGCTACCCTGCTCATTACCCGCCTCATGGGCCCCTTTGCACCACTCGCTTTCACCAGCTGGACCGTCGACCGCGTTCCACCTGCTGCGCGGCTGTGGATCGACACCTACGGCCACGACTTTGTACTCGGCGATTTCCCCGGTACCAAGCTCTACCTTCTCCTCCAGCAAGCCCTGGCCCCAGCCGGCATCAATGCCAAACGCTCCCGCCGCGCGGCCTTGCTCCCCAAAAAGCTTCCGCCCGCTATCATGCACGCAACTCCCGGCGAATGCTTCCTCGCGCGCCTCCGCCGCAACTGGACTCAGTTCCGTTTCATCTCCATCCGCGCCCGTTTCCACGCCTTCCAGGGCCTTCGTTACCTATACGAATCCCGCCGCTGGCACAAGTTACTCGCTCAATCAGGTGGTAGCTCCCAACCCACAGGCCACTAGCTATTGGCTACTGGCCATCCCCTGCTTCCTGCTGCCAGTTCCCTGCTCCCGGTCTTCCGATGACAAAGCAATAACAATTGCCTGACAGTGCAATCGACACGCATCGCTACCTTCAATCTAAAGATGCGGCCCATATTCCAGAGACATTTCTCTAACGCCCTGTATGGCGTTCTCGACTACGCGGCTTATCCGGTGGGCATGGTTCTGGTCGCCCCCGTCATGCTTCACCATCTCTGCATCGCTCGCTTTGGCGTATGGGCTGTCGCCGCAGCGGTCGCCAGTATCGGATCCATCCTCGCCTCTGGGTTCGGCGACGCCAACATCCAGCAGGTCGCTACCCTGCGAGGGTCCAGCCAGCCCCACGCTCTCCTCCGCACCGTCCGCAGTTCCATGGGGATTCACCTCGTCCTCGGGCTCGTCTTCGCCCTCATCACCTGGCTTCTCGCACCCATCGTGGCCGGCCACGTCGCAACTGCCCCCTCCCTCCGTTCCGATTGCCTCGCCGCTCTCCGCATTGCCAGCCTCATCATCCTCGTTCGCGCCGTAGAGACCGTCTGCGTCAGCACCCAGCGCGCCTTCGAGCGCTACGGCAGCGCCGTGGCCCTTAGCCTCGCCGGCCGCATCGCATCGCTGCTCGCCGCCGCCGCACTCGCCTTCGCCGGCCGCTCCATCGCCACCATCATGGCCGCCAGCCTCGCCCTCATCCTCCTCTCGCTCGCTCTTCAGATCCGCAGTCTCCGCACTCTCCTCCACTCCCCGTCGCTCCTCCCTTTGTTCGATCGCGACGCCTGCACCGTGCTCTTCCGTTTCGGAATCTTCACCTGGCTGCAGGCACTCGCCTCCGTCATCATCGGCCAGGCCGACCGCCTCATCGCGGGAGTCACCATGGGCGCCGTTGCCGTTGCCTCCTACGCGCTCTGCGTCCAGATCGCGCAGCCACTCTACGGCATCGTCGCCTCCGGACTGCATTTCCTCTTCCCGCATCTCGCCGCGCGCCGCCTCCATTCCTTCTCGCAGGAAATCCGCCGCACCGTGGCACTCGCCATCCTGTCCAACTTTTTGCTCGTCGCGATCGGCGCCTCGCTGCTTCTCCTCCTCGGCGCTCCCGTCCTCCGCTTGCTCGCAGGACCCGCCATCGCGCAGGCTGCAAAACCCGTTCTCCCCCTCATCGTGTGGAGTACGGCTCTCGTCTCCCTCAGCGTTACCGCCTGTTATGCCCTGATGGCCTTCGGACGTATCCGCACCGTCACCATCCTCAATCTCGTTGGCGGAGCCACCATGCTGGCATCCATGTTCTGGCTCATTCCTCGTCACGGTGTTGATGGGATCGCCGCCGCGCGGTTCGCTTATGGCGTCATCGGCCTGATCCTCTACATCCCGCTCGTGCTCGTCCTCTATCCCCGCTTGCTCGCGCGCCCCGGAGTTGGTCTCTCTCGATATACCCGTTCACGCAGAAACAAGCGTTCCACCCAACCGACCCACGCCAACGTCCTTGGCATTCGCATTGAAGCGCTCAACATGACGCGCGCCCTCCAGCGCATCGCCTCCGTCCTGCACTCCAATCGCAAAGGTTATGTATCCGTAATAGGCGTGCACGGCATCATGGAAGCCCGCCGCAATCCGCAACTCGCCGCCATCTACGCCAACTCCGCCATCACCATTCCCGATGGCATGCCGACGGTCTGGGTCGGCCATCTCCAGGGCTGCCGCCAGATGCAGCGCGTTGCCGGCCCCGACCTCATGCTCGAAGTCTTTCGCAGCGCGCAATTCGTCAGCTACACCCACTTCCTCTACGGAGGCGATCCCGGCGTCGCTGAAGATCTGGCCGCGAACCTCAGGCGCTGGTTTCCCTGGGTCCGCATCGTTGGCACCTTCACGCCACCCTATCGCGACTTATCTCCCGACGAAGAAGCGGACTTCATCTCCACGATTCAGCATCTCCAGCCCGACATCATCTGGACCGGCATCAGCGCGCCCCGCCAGGAACAGTTTATGCACCGCTATCTTCCTGTGCTCGACACCAGGCTCATGTTCGGCGTCGGCGCCGCCTTCGATTACCACACCGGCCGCATCAAAGACTGCTCCGCGTGGATCAAGCGCGCCGGATTGCAATGGCTGCATCGCCTGTTGCAGGATCCGCGCCGCCTGTGGCGCCGCTACCTCCGCAATAATCCAGCCTTCCTCTGCCACATCGCTCTGCAGCTCACCGGCCTGCGGACTTACGGCCCCATCGACGACCAGTTCGTCGAGACCAGGCCAGCCGCATCCCGCGCCCTTCCGCCCCATGTTACCGGCGAATCCCGCGCCGATCTTCCAGCAGCCAATTTAGTAAGTCGTCTTTGATGTCCGATCGTACGGCTGCCCAAATTTGTTCAGGTGTGTAGCAGCCCGAGCCGGCAGCGCCGGAATCGTCACTTCGCCCAGATCGCTTTCACCCGCGGTCACGTGTACCCCGCGAGTCAGCTTTTCCAGCGCTGCCTGTGGAATGCCCTCCGCCCACACGTGCAGCTCGTAGCTTCCCGCCGGAACATCCCGCAACGCGACCGACCCGCCACGATCCGCAGTCGCGTAGAACGGCGTCGACAGCGCCACCACCACCGCGCTCATCTCCGGATGAATGTTACAAAAAATGTACGAAACCCCTTCCCGAGAAAACGTCACCGTCTTCGTCGAGCCCGCTTCGTACAGGCCCAGATCGAACCGCTTGCCATCGAACAGCGAGAAAACATTATGGTAGAACGGGTCCGCGTTCGGGAAATTAACCTCACTCCCCATCGGCACCACCAGGAGATGCGGTATAAAGCTCCGATTCTTCTGCAACAACGTATAAGTCCTGCGCGGCGCCGGCGGCGGATCAACCGGTTCCAGCGGCTTCAGCCAGACGACTGCCGGTGGGATCGGCGATTTCACCTTTCCCGGATACTCAATCTTCAAATGAACTTCCTGAGCAAAGCACAAGGCTCCCACCATCAAAATCCCCGCGCCGGAAAAATACCGCAGCGCCCGAATCATCAGAACTTATACCCTGCCGCAACGCCGATGATATTGCTCGTTGCCGTCGGCGCGTTCACCTCGAAGCTCCCGAGGTGGCGATACTCCACGGAGAACTGCAGCCATGCACTTGGACTGTAAATAACGTTTCCCATGAGGGTCTGCGTGCGCGCAAGATACTGATAGTTGCCCATGGCCACGCCTCCATAGCGCGCCACCTGCCGAGCCGGCACATTATCCAGCCCAAAGGCACCATTCAGCTCAACGCGCTCACTGGCTCGCTCCTTTAGCTGCGCCCATCCGCCCACATCGTCAAAAGCGCGCACATAGAACTGCCCTGGATTATCCGGGTCCGCGCGAACGCCGTAGTCTTTGTACGCGCCGCCCCCCAACCCTCCCAGCGCCAGCCCGCGATAAGCATTTCCGCTCAGCTCCATTCGGCCCGGCAACGGCTGCCGATAATCCAGCGCGCCTGCCCACGAATCGAACCGCGTCCCGTACGCCGTGCGATGCTCCGCAAAAAACCCGCTGGCGCCCAGCTGGAATCCACGATCCTCCCGGTCCCCTGTAATCGCCAGCCGCGCCTCAGCCCCAGGCCACCGGCCCAGCTCCGCCGTCGTGACTGGATATACCGCGTTCGTCGTGGTGTATGGAGGATCCGCCACGTCAATCAAGGCCCCCTGCATCCGCAGCCATTCCGTCGATCCCAGCGGCTGATCGTGCGTCACGCCAAACTGCGGATTCCAGGTCCATAAATTTCCCGACCATGACAGCGGAGGTATAGCAACCGCTGTCAGCGAGTCCGGCTGTGTCGGATTGATCAGCGGCCGGTCCAGCGAGAAAAATACTTCCGTCCTGTCCCAGTCAAGGTCCGCATGCGCCGTCCGCAGTCGCAGCAGCCCCGCCGTATCGTAGGTTGTGCCGCCGCCCGTGCTCCCGAAGAAATCCGTCTGCACATCCGCGTGGCTCTCCGCACCAAATACATGGGGCCCACGCGCGTCGATGCCCAGCACTGTCTGCCGCATCGTCGCACCCGTGCTGCCCGGTCCGCCCAGCGCAATGGTCGGCGTCGTCGGCATATCCACCTGCTTCGTATTCACAAACGCGTTCAGCAGGATCAATCCCGTCACCTTCACCGGATACTTCGACGCGCTCTCCACCTTCGACTGTTCGTGCGTCGCGATCTCCGCCTGTTGCATTGCCTGGCTCTCCTTCAGCGACTCCACCTGCGCCGCCAGCTGCTCTGCGTCCGACGGCGGATCAGAGTCGGCGGGCCCGCCATTCATCTGCCGCCGCACCTCGTCCAGCTGCCGCCGCAACTCCGTTAATTCCCTCTGCGATTCTTCCACCTGCGATTGCGCGCGGCCCACCGCATCCGTCAGTAACTGAACCTTTTTTGCCAGCTCATCCGGCGTCACATTCTGCGCATGCAGCGGCCCCACCCATACGCACAGCAATACGGCAAATCCGGGTACGCCGCGCCTCAGAACCGGCATCCCCTGCCACCGTCCTGGATAGCTACGCCTCATTTGCCACCTCTGTTTCCGACTTCTCGGGGAAAATGCTTTCGCCCAGCAACCCCCGCGCAATCGACATGCGAAAAATTGTTTCGCCCGGGCGGCTGTTCACCAGCACCAGATACCCCCCGTGCTCTGCCGCTATGCAATGGGCCAGCGTTAAGCCAAGCCCCGACCCCTTTTGCTTGCCCTGACTCACAAACGGTTGAAAGAGACTGGTCCGAATATCGTCCGGAACCCCAGCCCCATCGTCCTTCACTTCGAAATTGATCTGGTCGCCCTGCACTTCCAGCGTCGCGGTTACGTGCACTGCATCGGCCGGCACGCTGCGCGACTGGCACGCATTCAGCAACAAATTGTACAGAGCGCGCTCAATCTGCTTCGTGTCCACGACGGCCAGCGTTTGCGCGGCATCACCATACACCGCCCTCAGCGATACGTTCCCTGCGTCAGGGTGCTTGTGCACCAGCGCAATCGCCCGCTCCAGCAGCGTCGCCATAATCTCCGGCGAACGCCGGATCGCCGATCCCGTCCGGCTGAACGTCAGCAGCGACTCCAGCAGTTCCGTCGTGCCGTAGACGGCCGTGTGAATATCCGCCAGAATATCCGAGCGCTCCGCCTCCGTCAGCCGTGCCGACGCCAGAAATTCGGCGTTCGCATACACCGCCGCCAGGTAATGCCGTAGGTCATGCGACACCGAGCTCGCCATTCGACCAATCGTCGCCAGCCGCTCCGATTCCAGCAGCGCCCGATTCGTTTGCTGGATCTCATGCCGCATCTTCGAAAACGACGCGCTCAGATCCCGCACTTCCCTCGTTCCACGATACGGCAGCAGATGTGCGCTGTCTCCCGATCCAAATGCGCGCACTCCCGCCGCCAGTTCCTCCAGCGGCCGCGTCACCGCGTGCGACAGCGCCAGCATCAGTAATGTCCCCAGCACCATCGCCACCAGCCCGGCTACCAGAACGAGCTGATCGATCTGCCGAATCGACCGATTCGCTGCGCTGAACGATCGCAGCACAACAAGATGCAACGGAGACGACGCGCGCGACGTCAGGTCCGTGGTAACCGCCAGATACTTCTCGCCTCCCAGATCCAGGGTCGTTCCCACCGGTTGCGGAGCAGCTTTGAACGGCTGAATCAGCGATCCCTGAATCGACGCCGGCAGCGTGCTCGCCAGCACATCATCGCCGCTGATGAAAGTCGCATCCACCATGGTGGCCCGGCTGATCTCATCAAGCAAGCCGCGATCAATAGCGAACCCGCTGATTACATAACCCAGCAGCGCACCCCTCGCTTCGCTTCCGAAATAAAGCGGCCGCACCGAACAGGCAAACAGCCGATCCCCGCTCACCAGATAGAGCGAGCTGGGCGAGGCCAGCAGTGTTTGTAAGTCAGCCGCTACCTTCGCATCCGGAAGAGAGCTGTTTGTAAATGCGGTCACCACGTGCCCTTCCGCATCCGCCAACGCGAAAAGATCGTTGCCGCTGACATTCCGAAAATCCGCAGCTTCGTTTTCAATTGTCCGCACATGATTCGTCGTCATCAGCGCCTTCAGCAGCGGCATATCGGCCAACAACGCATTTTCCCGATCCAGCGCCTTCAGCCGCTGGGCCTGCAGATCCTGAAATGTGCTCACCGATCGCCCCAGATTGGCTGAAAGCCCCCGGGTCACTTCATCCATCAGACGATGACGAATCAGCAGCAGGCTGGCCAGCGTTGCCGTGGCAATCACCACCGCCATGGCTGCCAGCAGCAGCGCGCGCGTCCTCACACCTTTGCCTATTTGCATGCGCGCTGTTCCCGAACCGGCCCGCATCCCGCAGCCCCTCTATGGGACAAATTTATAGCCCGCTCCGTATATCGTCAGCAGATGTTTCGGATTGGCTGGGTCCGGCTCAAGCTTCTGCCGCAACTTTAGTATCTGATTATCGACCGTCCGCGTGGTCGGATACGAGTTATATCCCCATACTTCGTTCAGCAGCACGTCCCGTGTCAGGACCCGCTCCGCGTTTTCCGTGAAAAATTTCATCAGCTTGAACTCATGCGACGTCAGCACCACGGCCGTGCCCCCGCGCCGCGCCACCATCTTCTCGAAATCCAGTTCGCAGTCACTGAACCTGTACACCGTTGACGCCACCGGCCGCTTCCGCCGCCGGATCGCTGCCTGCACCCGCGCCATCAGTTCCCGCGGGCTGAAGGGCTTCGTCACGTAATCGTCAGCTCCCAGTTCCAGCAGCAGCACCTTGTCCACCACTTCTGTAACCGCGCTCAGCACAATTACCGGCGTTTCCACGCTGATGCTCTTAATGCTCTGGCATAGTTCGCGCCCGGAAATCTGCGGCAGAATAAGATCCAGCAGCACCGCCACAGGCCGGTGCCCGCGAAACAAATCCAGACCCGTTTGCCCGTCGCCCGCAATCAGTACCGAGTAGTTCTCTTCCATAAACATCCGCCGCAGCACTTTCTGCATTCGCGGGTCGTCCTCAATCACCAGAATCGTTCCCAGTTCTGTTGCAGGGCCGTTCTCCCGCGGGACCGCCGCAGACAATTCCCTCTCCATAGCCATTTCCATAGGTCTCATTTTGCGCCCTCACACGCTTCGCGTGACAATTGATCGGCTACAAATGACAAAGTATTGACATTTTGACGCGCCCTGGACGAAACCGTCGTCGCCCTCATCGAGCGCCGGCAACGGGCTTCAGATCCTCATTCGCCGGCCTCAGCCTCGATGACGAACTCGCTGCTTCCACCATCCTCTGGTACAGCTCCATATATTCCCCTGCGATCACTTTCCCGGCAAGCTGCGGCAGCACCACCGGCCCACTGCGAGGCGCCTTCAGCGCCGCCCCAATGGCATGTGCAAACTCCTCTTCCTCATTGCTCCCGAGAGCAAAATAGTGGCAGTGTTCTCCCCCAAGTTCGCGAAATGGAGGTATGTCCGAGCACACAACTCGGCAACCCGTCAGCAAGCCCTCCGCAACCGGCAATCCGAAACCCTCCATCAGCGACGGCGCCAGCACCGCTTCGCAG
This sequence comes from Acidobacteriaceae bacterium, assembly GCA_036490815.1. GTDB lineage: Bacteria > Acidobacteriota > Terriglobia > Terriglobales > Acidobacteriaceae > Palsa-343. The sequence goes on along the minus strand of DASXDF010000015.1, from coordinate 79,959 downwards.
TTGCGATAACACCATTGCAACTCCGCCTCTGAGATCCCGCTCAGCAGCACCACATTCGATCCCAGCCCCTCCCCCGCGATCAAGCGATGAATCGCCCCCGTCTCCGGGCCCTGTATTCCCACAACCGCAAGAAGCGTTTCCGGATGCACGGTCTTTTCCCGCAACATGCGTGACAGCGCCTTTAATGCCAGGCCGATGTTCTTGTTTCGCCGATGCTGCGCCACACACAATAGAAACGGCGCCTGCCTCGTCCTCGGCAGCGGGCTTCGCCCCACCCTCGCCCGGCTCGGCTCCACGCAGTTATAGATGCGTACCGCCCTTTGCGCTACCTCTTCCGGCTGCCACTTCCACATCCGCTCCATCGTCGCATCCGATACACACGCCAGACCATCGGCAGCCCGCAGACACTGCCTCAGGATCAACCGATTAAACAGCACCTTGGGAAATCCGAAATTCTCGGGAATATCCCACGGATAAAAATCATGCACCGTCACAACCGTCGGACACGGCAGCCTGCGCCGGTTGACCGGAACCGGATATGCCAGATGCACCACATCCGCGTGCAGTTGCGCTGCGATCGCAGGAAGATCGAAGTAATACCAAAGATTGCGCGCTGGGCTGAAGTTATCCATATGGACGCAGTGAATGTGCAAACGCGGATCCTCCACCGCGATGGCTTCGCGCAGTAACTGGTGCTCCCACGGCGCCGCGATCAGGTGAATTGCCTCCATGTCCGAGTAGAGCAGCAGACATCGCGCTACGTTCGCCACATGACGCGTTACCCCCGATAGCTGTGAATTGGATGAGACAGCAACCAGCACTAGTCTCATGGCGACGCCTTTCCCTGCAGACTCCCCAGCCGGCCGCCAGCCTCGCTGCGCGCCAGCGTTAAAGATGTCAGCGCAATAAACCACAGCGGCAGTGACAAATCGAATGGCTCTGTGTCCGCCAGCCCGCGCACTACGACAAAAACCAGCAATCCCAGATAGAAAGTCCGCTCCGCCCCAACCTGCAAACTCCGCACCTGCCGCCAAAACGCCGTATACAGTCCCACCAGCAATCCCACCCCGGCCACGCCGTATGCATAGAACTGCTGCAGCAGCTCGTTGTGCGCATGTCGCGCTTCGAACGGCCCAAACGGTGGCACCACCTTCCATACCGAATGAAACCCGTGCCCAATCCACGGTTGTTCAACCGACGCAGCTAAGAAATACGCCCAGATCCCCAGCCGCCCCGTCAGCGTCTCCGCCTGATTGCCCGCGTTCGAATAGATCGTGTAGTACGAAAGAAGCAGTCCCTGAAAGGCAATCACAACCACTACCGCCCCAGCCGCCAGCATCATTTTCGTTGTCCGCGTCATCGAGCGGTCCCGCAGCAGGATGAAAACCTCGCCTGCCACCAGCGCCACGATGCTCGTCTTGCTCAGGCTACGCAGCAGAGTCACTGCCAGAAACACAGCCGGAACGCTCCACAACCGTGCCTTCGTCTTCGCCAGATATTGCGCCAGGAAAAACGCGAAGGCGCAGACATACCCAACCTGATTCGGCCCCAACAGTTCCTCATCGCCCAACCGCAAATCTGACTGCGCCGGCATCACCCACGCAATTGCCGCAAATGTGCACGCGCCCCAGATGTATCCCCTCATCAGCGCATGCATCGTCTCTTCTTCCGGAGAATCGCGCAGCAGCAGCACCACAATCGCCACATCCGCCGCCAGCGCCAGCCAAAACGCTGCCGCTGCGCTCAGCGACGCCGTCCTGCTCCACAGCAGGCTGCATCCGGCGAACGCCAAAAACGCAAGCACCCATCCGAACGATCCAACCCTTATCATCGACCGCAACGAATACGCCGCATCACCGTAAGCGGCAAACAGCACGACCACCAGAAGCAGATAGTTTGACGCCAGGCCTGCCGCCACCCCGGTCTGCGCGTCGGCCAGAAAAAGCCGCACCGCCACCAGCACAATCGCTACGCGAAACGAGAAGAAAAATCCCACCAACCCCGGTAACACGCCAATGGAGCGCGTATCGGCGCCAACCGACGTAAAACTCGTCACCCCGCTGGCCGCCATTTCCCCCGTTGACCTCACCGCGCACGCTCCGCCCTACTACGACCCAGCCCCGCCGCCGCCTCCCGCAAACTGCCCGCAATCTCCCGCGCCAGCACCTTCCGCGCATCGCCGTCGCCCACCATCCGCCACCGCTGCCGGAACAACACAAACATCGCTGTCGCTCCTACATCAAAAAGCGTGAACAGAAGCGCCACCAACAACCGCGGCGGAAATGACTTCTTCTCCGGAATCCCGGGCGCGTCGATCACGCTCACTACCGCCACATCCTTCGCTTCCTCAATCCGAGAAATCTCATACTGCTGCGTCAACAACTCATACACCGCCTCCTGCACCCGCACCCGCCGGTATAAATCCGAATAAGGGGCCGCCAGCCGTGGAAGTTGTCGCAGTGGCGGATACAATTCGTCGCCAGCTCCATTCGCCGCCGCGCCGCCCGCGCCCACCCCCTCATCCTGCTCCGCAGCCGACGACCCGCTCATCTTTTCGAGCTCATGCCGCAGCTCCGCTACCCGGGCCTCGGCCGCCCGCACCCGCACATTCTGGTCGCCGTAAATCTGCCGCAGCGAATCCACTTCCGTCTGCGCTGCAATCTGCTCCCCCTGCAGTCGCGCCGCTGCGTCCACCATCGCCCGCGTCTGGTTCGCAAGGTCGATCGTCGTATGCGTGCTCGAGAATTCGCTCAACGCCACCTGCGCCCGCTTTAGATCCGCTTCTACTCCCTGCAACCGGCCCTCAATAAAAATTCGCTCCTGGTGCGCCGACGAAGTGTTCGTCCGCCGCACCAGCTTATCCAGCTCCTCCAGATATCCCTGCGCAATATCCCGCGCTCGCCTCGGATCCGTATCCTCAACCTCAACCGTGATCACCCCGCTTCGCTTGTCGTCTACGATCGTCGTGTGCCGCGCCAGATACTTCGCCGTATCCACGCGATACCGCTTGTGCCATACATGCTGCAAATCGTAGCGATCGATCAGGGCGCCGCTCACCGTGCCGCTGCGCAGCAGATCCACAAACAGCGCGCTCGAATTTCTCCCGCCCAGCAAGCTTCCCGCCAGACTCCCCAGGCCGCCCACCTCCCCCAGGCTCCGTCCTGCGAGTGCTGCAAACATCGCCGTGCTCGATCCGGAATTGTCCGGAGGCATAATCTTTCCCGTCGACGTGTACCGCTTCGGAATCAGGAACGCGATCGCCAAACCCACCATCAAAGCAATTCCAGCCGCACCCATCAGCAGCCGCCGATGCTCCCATAGCAACGCGGCATTCACCACCCAGTTCGCTGGACGCGGCCCCGCCGCCCTCTTGCGCTCCTCCGTTGCCGGTTCCAGCAGTACCGTGTCCATCTCCGTCCCTAAAATGCCGCCCGCTACAGAACGTTCGCGATTCCGGCCGCGATCGCAATCGACGAGGCCGCCTGCGCCCCCAGCAACAAATTGCGCCAAAACAGTCCCGCGCCCACAATCTTCTGCGGCACCACCACCACATCGCCCGGATCGAGCTTCGTGTCCACCACACTGCGATCGCCCCACCCCACCGAACGCCGCCCCACCACCGACCCGTTCGCGCGAATCACAAAAATCTCCTTTCTGTCCGCCGCCGACGTCGCGCCGCCCGCCCGGCTCAAATACCATCCCGCACTCCGGTTCGGACTAAACGTGATCGCCGTCGCGTTGTACACCTGCCCGCTCACCAGCACAAAGCCAGGCCGCTTCGGCACCAGCAACACATCGCCGTTGCGCACTTCAATATCCGCCGGCGTCCCCGCCCAGCTCGCGATGTCCGCGCCAATGTGGATCACAAGCCGTCCGCTCGCCGGCTCGCTCCTCAGCCGCGACACCATCTGCTGCTCCTGCGCCTCGATCAACTGCAGAGTCCCCCCTTCGTTTCCGTTCGCCAGGTTCGGCGAAAGCCGCGCCGTAGCCGAGCTCGTCTCGATCTGGCGGATGAGCTCCGCCCGGCTCTTCTCCTCCAAAACCCGCACCTCCAGCCGCGTCAGCACTGCCCCCTCCGGATACGCCGTCTCGCGGAATCCTCCCGCGCGCCGCAGCACATCGCTCAGGTGCTCGCCTTCCCTGAACCCATAATTTCCCGCATGCGCCACCTCACCCTCGATCGTCACCGACGCGCCAATGTCGTTCCACCCCGTGATCTGATGGACGGTCAGCACATCGCCAGCCTTCAGTGCCGCATCCGCGCTCGCATCGCCTTTCACCGCCGCACCGATGCGCACATCCGCCCGCTCTCCCACCACGCGCGTTCCGTTCTCCACGCGATAACTCATCAGATCCGCATCATCCACCAGCGCATCGCGCTTAAATCCGCCCGCCATGCGCACCAGCTGCGCCGCCGTCATCCCCCGCGACAGCGGATACGAACCCGGCCGCAGCACTTCCCCGCTCACCGTCACCCGCGGCGCGTCCACTTCATACCGGCTGAAGATCCGAATCGTGTCGAACGGCTCGAGCGCCAGGCTGCTGTTTCCAATCAGCACATCCGCCACGTCAAATTCAATCGTCTCCGGATGCAGATCCGGCGGCGTCAGCCGCACCACCTCGCCCCGATCCGAGGGCTCCGGCAACAAATCCTGATAGCTGTGCAGCACATCGCTCAGCTTCATCCCATCGCGATACGCCGTGCGCCCCGGCCGCACTACATGCCCTTCCAGATAAATCACCCGCTGACTGTACGGCGCAATCGGCGCCACGCGAATCCGATCGCCATCCTTCACCGTGAACGCCGCAAGATTCTTCCGCTCGGCCTCCGCATCGTTCCCAGAGGCCGCCGCCACCGTCATGGTCTCCCGATGTTGATTCGCGTCGATGCGCTCCACCGTAATATGTCCCAGCGCGGCGGCTACCGTCACACCGCCCGCATCTTCCAGCACCGCATCCAGCGTCTTCTCCTCTTTCAGTTCGTAAATTGCCGGCCGGTGCACGGCCCCTGACACAGCAATCTGCGGACCTACTGGCGGCACCAGCAGCGTGTCCCCTGCCTCCAGCCGATCTCCGCTGCTGTGTACCCCATGCAGGAAAAAATCGTACAGATCCACCTCACCCACCAGTTGTTTGCCGCGATAATGTCGCAGCACCCGCAACGACCCCGCCGCCGTCGGCCCACCCGCCGCATACAACGCGCTCAGCGGAGTCGCCAGCGAGCTGATGTCGTACGCCCCCGGATACTCCACATCCCCCACCACGTACACCCGCACCGACCGCAGCGCCGCCACCGTCACTGACACCTGAGCATTCCTGTACTGCTGCTGCAACGCATGCGCAATCGCCGCCTGCGCCTGCTCCAGCGTTAGTCCGGCAACCTGCACCTCACCCGCTTCCGGCAGCATCAACCGCCCATTCCGGTCGATCACCCTCGTCATCGTTTGCGAAAGCCCACCCCACAAATCGATCGCGAGGCTGTCCCCAGGCCCCAGCACATAGTCCGGCCCAATCGCCACGTCCAGCGACGGTACACTCGTCGATCCACCCAGCCGCGACGTGGTACCCGCGCTGTGGTTCAGAAAAACCTCCGACCCAAACCGCCTCAGCTTCTCCGTCGAACTCGGGATCTGAGCATACAAATCACGCAGCGATTCGAGGTTGTACGGTGTCGGCTCACGCAACACCTCCGGTGCATCCGTAATGTTCCGCTGCCGCGGTGTCGGCTGCGCCGTCGTCGACGAATTCCTTTGCGCCGACGCCAACTGCTGGTTCCGCGCGAGCACAGCCGCGCCGCCCAGCCCCGCACTGCCTAAAGCCGCGCCGCCGCCCAGCCCCAGCGAGGAAGGAAGATTTGCCGTTCCTGCCGCTGAGCCCAGCAGCGGCGACAGCGTCCCGGGATATTCGCCCGACGACGTCTGATCCGTCAGGCTGCTTACTCCGAGCCCCGCAGCGTTCGTCTCCGAAGCCCGCAGATCGGCATCCGAAATATACCCGCGCGCCCGCAGAAACAACGTTACCTTTGCCCGCACCGTGCGATCCGTCGCGATCTCGCTGTACAGCATCTCATCGGTTACCGTTCCCGGATCAACCGTGACCCCCTGCTGCTGCATCTGATCCGCCAGCAGAGACTTCAACTCGATCACCACTTCGGGCTTCTCCTGCAGAATCGCGAAAATCTGGCGCGCCGTCAGCGACATATTTGGGCTGCTCATCGCGCCCGCGCCTATTTCCTGCTCGCCTGAACCCATGCCCGATCCCGATCTCGCACCGCTCGCCGTGCTGCTTCCATCCCCGGCCACCGCGCCGCTTCCGGCAGCGCTCGATTCCGCTGCCTGCGTTCCGTCCGATCCACTTTGCGTACTCTGCGCATGGGCCGCGAAAACCAGCAGCATCACTGCCGCAAACGCGATCGCCGACCGTGCCACCCACCCGAGTTGTGCCCCTGTCTGCCTCATCGCACTCAATGCGTGTACATCTCCGGTTCACCCACACTCCCCGCCGGCGGCAGGTGCCGCAAGAACACGACAATGGACCACATCTCCTCGTCGCTCAGCGTCCCCTTCGATCCCGGCATCCCCGAAGGCCAGATTCCGTTCTCAATCGCCCACTTCAGCTGACCGTCCGTGTACCCCTGCACCGCGGGCGACGTCAGCAATGGAGCCGGCGGCGACATCGTAAACGGCACCCCTGTGTTCTGCCCGTCCATCCCATGACACGCAACACAGTAGTGCCCAAACGCCTCTTTGCCGTCGTCAATCGTCTCTGCGCTCACCGTCAGCGGATTCTTCGCCCTCCGGTTCCCGACAAAAACATGGTGCTTCACGCCCGTCATGAACCATGTTTCGAAAGTCCCCGGTACAGTCGCCTTGCAACCAATGAGCGCCATCACCATCGCCGACACCGCCAGAGCGCGCCGCATCCTTACCGCACCACGTGCAGCGTCAGGCTCATCGATCCATGACCCCGGCCGCAGAACACCGAGCAGTGACCGACAAAGTCACCCGTCCGCTGCGGCGTAAATTCCACCTCGCCCGTCTTCCCTTTTCCCGCTTTCAGTTCCACATTCAGTTCCCTGAACTTCAAACCGTGCGGAACGTCATCGCTCTTCAGAATCAGTTCCACCGGCTCGCCTTTTTTTACGGTGATATCAGCCGGCTCAAACTCGAAGCGTTTTGCGACTATGTCGATCTGTTTCGGCGGTGCCGGCGGTCCGGCAAAAAATGCGGGTGCAAATCCTGACGCCGCGAAGGCAACGGCCGCACACGCGACCTGAATGATTCTCATGACTCCTCCAGCGATGAAGCGCGATTTCCGTTTGCCTGCGGCACGCGCGATTCGCAGCCGTGCCCGGCGCAGTTATTCAGTGACAACTGCTGTGCCCTTTCAAAGCTGTTCCCAGGGTATCCACCACTCTCCACCCAGGTGTCATGTGTCTGTAAGGGGATTGTCAGGATCCTGTTAGACCGCTCACGGCTGCACGGCAATCAACCTCCGGAGCAGGCGGTGCCCCAACGAGTCAGGGCCGCTCAGACAGAGTTTTCAGTCCCTCAAAAAACCAGAGCAAATAAAACCGGATGCTCGCTGTGGCACGTTTCACGCGAGCATCCGGCAGACCGAGGACGTTCCTGGCCTGAAATTGCGCTAAGTTTTCAAACTCAGCCGCCGCAGCTATCGTCACGCGGCGGCCAGCAGACCCGGGAGAGGGCTATTCCTAACGAACCATAGCCGCGCGCAACCGCCCAGTTGTCACAGCTTTGTCAAAAATGTTGTCATCGTTTGCAGCGATCCGTCCCCGCAAAATCCCCTGCCTCCACCGGAGCAAAACGCCGCTCAAAACCCGGCGTATACTCGTCCCCCAACACCTCATCGCGCTCCCGGAGGCATCATGAGCACCGCCGATCCCGCCCGCTTCGACGCACCCGCCAACGCATGGCTCGACCTTGCCCTTCAGTACGCGCTTTCCCGCGGTTACACCTTCACCTCCGCGTGCCAGGCCGAACTCCAGGTTTTTCTTTCCAATGGAGCAGCTCAGTTCCGCGCCCAACCCGCCGGCCTCACCGCCAGCGCCCACGATCCGAACGTGCAGCGCCTCGTCGACCTCATGATTGAAGAATTGAACGAGCACCAGCCTGGCAGCCACGAACTCCATGAGTGGACGCTCTCCGGTGCCCGCATGAAGTTTTGCCCGCTGTTTCCGTTCTGCTGACCGCCGCCACGCTGCCCCGTGAGGATCCCATGGAGTTTCAGGACTATCAAAAAAAAGCGTTCGACTTCGCCGCCGACCTCACCAAGCAGCTCATCACCCTCGCCACCAGCATCGTCACCATCAGCCTGCTCTTTGGGGATCACTTCCCCAAACACAGCCGCCTCGCCCTCTGGGCCTGGACCTTCTACCTCATCTCCGCCGTCCTTGGCCTCTGGACCCTCATGGCCCTCACCGGAAATCTGGCCCCCGTCAAACCTCCGCCCACCAGCTTCGACCTCGGCCCCAACGTGCGCCTTCCCTCCACCCTCCAGCTCGCCGCCTTCGCCATCGCTCTCCTCCTCACCATCGCCTTCGTCTGGACCTGGCTCCGCTAGAAGGGTTCCCTCGACTATCCCGTTGCCTGCACGCCTGAGCCGCGCTACGCTGTTGGCGCACGCTTTTCCAGGTTCGGAATGCTCCCCATGCCCATCCGTTTTTCTGTTCGATTTGTTCTTCGTTCTGGCCTCGCACTTTTCGCTCTCGCGGCCGTCGCGGCGGTGCCGCACCAGTCATCCGCTCAGTCCACCGCCACGATCGTCGTCTCCAACCAAAACTCCGGCCAATGGGAGCACGACCTCCAGGCTGACCTCATCGCCGAAAAATTCGACACCCTCGACACGACAGCCGACCATCTACGCTCCGAAAAAACCCGGCTCCCCGGCGGCCAGTGGCAGCTCCGCCTCTTCTACTCCGCGCTCGATGCTCCCCAGCAGAGTGAGCAGGACAGCGTCGAGCACATTACTCATCTCGAGCACTGGATGACCCAACGCCCCAACTCCATTACTGCGCGCGTTGCGCTCGCCACGGCCCTTACACGCTGGGCATGGGTCGCCCGCGGCCACGGCTATGCCGATACCATTACGCCTGAAGGCGGCCGCCTCTTTGAAGAGCGCATGAAAGAGGCGCATGTCATTCTCGAAGGCTCACAGAAAATGCCCGTCCTTTGCCCCCAGTGGTATTCCGCCATGATGGCCGTCGGCGTCGCACAGAACTGGGAGTTCGACCGCTTGCACAAAATCCTCGACGACGGCGTAAAACTCGAGCCCGGCTATTACTACCTCTATATGCAGTACGCCAATTACTTGCTTCCCAAATGGCACGGTGCCGACGGCGAAGCCTCCAAATTCGCCGCCACGCCGACGCCCTCGGTGGCGATGCCGGCGACATCCTCTACTTCCAGATCGCCACCAGCCTCATCAAGCGGGGCGACGGCGACTTTTCTGTGCACGAGATGGATTGGCCGCGCTTGCAGCATGGCTACCAGGCGCTCCTTTCGCAGTACGGCTCGGCTCACTTCCCCGAGAATCAGCTCGCCTACATGGCCTGGAAATTTCAGGACCCCGCTGTCGCGCGCCAGCAGTTCGCGCTCATCGGTGATGCCTGGAACCGTAGCGTGTGGGGCGACCGCGAGGAGTTCGACCGCGCCCGCGACTGGGCCCAGTCCCCAACTCCGGCACTACTGCCCGGCCAGGGCCAGCTCAAGCCCTTCGCCATTCACTGAGTGCCACAGAGTGGCCGTAGGTCGGGATTTAAAAGGGGGTCTGCCATCTGATGAGGTTACAACGAGTGGTTTGGGACCTGTGGTCGGCAACACGGAACTATCATCCCCAACCTAACTCCCCTAAACGAACAGACCCACGCCCATCCCTTTGAACCGCCACCGCCTGATACCCTTCCCCTATCATTTCCCCGCAAGATAAATCACCCTGCCGCGAAACCGTGCCAGAGGACCAGCCCATCCCGTCGGCCCCTGAGCCGTCTGCGCCCGCATCCCCGCAGGCCGAGCCGCCGCCACCATCGCCCGTCGCCCCCGAGAATCCCGAGAACACCAAGGATCACGACCCCATGCTCGACGTTCACCCGCCCCATCACGCCGCCAACACCTGGCGCGATTTCTTCATCCACATCGCCACCATCGTTGTTGGCCTCCTCATCGCTATCTGCCTCGAACAAACCGTCGAGCTCCTCCATCACCGGAATCAGCGCCACCAGTTGCAGGATGACCTCCGCGGCGAAGCCGAACAAAACCTCCAGATCATCGACCGCGACCTCAAAATGCAGGCCCTCGAGCCCTGGTTTGAGCAAGCAAGCCACGCCGCGTCCGCTCCAGGAAAAAGCACAGTCCAGGTCTCACTGCTCCCCGCGCCCTGCCTGCCCGGTTCCGTCGGCACCGCCGCCTACCGCTACTTCGCCCCATCCCAGGCCGTGTGGACCACCGCCAAAGAAGGCGGCCTCGTCGCCTTGCTTCCCGTCGACCAATCCCGCATGCAGGCTCGCCTGGCCCACAACTACGACCTGCTCGGCGCCGCGCGCGACGTGGTCTTCAACGATTGCCAAACCATCGTTGCTATGCGTCGCCGCTTCGCCCAACCAGCCTCAACTCCGGAAGTCGCCGAACTCTGGACCATGACACCCGACCAGGCCGAGCGCCTCGCAGCCACCGCCGCCGATACCCAGGTCGCCATTCAGGGCCTGCTCTTCCGCCTCCGCTGGTCGAAGGTCTACGAAGAGGGCATCCTCAACGGTGAAACGGCAGCTGACGTCAAGATGATGACGATCAATCAGGAGAGATTCGAAGACCCGCCCCCCACACCCGATCCACGAAACCGCTAATCGGTATCGACTTACTGACTTGCCCCGAAGCGAACGTCAATCTCCGAAACCCGGTTGAGCCATTGGTTCCGTCAACGCCGTCCCGCTTCCCTCAAACGGCCGTCTGTGAAATAGAACCGAACCCAAACCGAACCAACCCGACTTCCCCCAGCCCCCTGGCCCATAGAGCCTGCCAGGTTCACCCCACAGCAAGTAGAAGACTCACCGCGTACCCGAGCCGCCACATCATTGGTTTGGGGATCCACTCCGAAGTACAGCCACCTTCGTCTCCGGAGTCATTTTGGGAGAGTCCCATCGTCCGGGAAGAAACCTTGTGCCGCGAATGCATGGCGCAACACAATCCAGTCGCAGGCAGGATGCACCTGCGTTTCCCCAAACACAGTCAGCAGCAATCAGCCGTGCCGGTCCCTCGCCAGGGTGACGCTGCTACGCCCGCCGCTCCCTGCGTGTCGCCCCCTCCGACATGGCTGCATCCAGCCGTTTTCCGATTTTCTCGAATGCGGGCGTGGGTCCATTCCACCGCAACCGATCAACATCGTCCACCAGCGTGACGTCCGTTCGAAGAGTGGCGAGCGTGCGAAAAAGCAGCGCATCTTCCCACTGACGCACCAGCGTCGCCGCGAGACGATCCGCGCTGACCGCATTGACCTGCCAGTCACGACTGGCATGAGGAATGGACTCCAGGTGGCCGAACTTTGCCAGCACCGCCGCCGTCGATTTTGCGCCCCAACCTGGCAACCCTGGAAAGCCGTCGGCTGCATCGCCTACCAGCCCAAGGTAGTCAGGAATGGATTCAGGTAAAACACCGAATTTCTCAATAACTGCCCTCTCGTCATAGATCGCGCCCGTTCGACGATTGAGCTGGACGACCCGCGTGCCTCGAACGCACTGCGCCAGATCTTTGTCCGGCGTGCAAATGACGACACGCTGAACCCGCGCATCCTCGGCGGCTACCTTTGCGGCAGATGCCAAAGCATCGTCGGCCTCAAATTCCACCATCGGCCAGACCACAATCCCGGCCGCGGAGAGAACTTCCTCAAGCAAAGGAAATTGAGCCCAAAGGTCGGCATCAATGCCTTCGCCGGTCTTATACCCTGCCCACAAGGAATTTCGAAACGATTCGATGACATGGTCGGTCGCTACACCCATGTGAGTGACGCCTCCCTTCAACATGCCCAACAACGAAGCGAGGACGCCCCTAACCGCACCGACCTCCCGCCCTTCAGCGTCGCGCGCATGTGGCACCGCATAAAAGTGGCGAAATAGTTCGTAGGTACCGTCGATCAGATGTATTTCCACGTTTTTGGTCCAACTGCTATATACAGACCGCCGCTCTCCAGCGCAAGAGCAGCGTTTCCCCATGTCTATCCAATAAGCGTCGTTTCCGATCACGTCCTGGCTGCGGGCCTCTAACACGTGTCGGTATTCGTGAAGGACCCCGTCTTGGAGCAGTTGCCCTGGCTCCGTCAAATTCATCAACGAGGAGCCGCCACGTCATCGATCGATCCGTTAACTAAGGATGCTCCGCCAGCCAGTTCTCAATCCGGACAATTTCGCTCTCGCTCAGCCGGAACGTCGCCGCCGGCAGCACTCCCTCCACTTGGTCCGGTCGCCGCGCGCCCACAATCGCCGCTGTAACCGCCGGCTGCCGCAGCGTCCAGGCAATGGCCACCACGCCCGGCTCAACGCCGCGCGCTGTGCCGATCTGCCGCAGCACCTCCACCAGAGCCAGATTCCGCTCCAGCTTCGGCGACTGGAAATTCGGGCTCCGCTTGCGCCAATCGTCGTCCGGCAAATTCTTCACCCGCTCCGCCGTCATCTTCCCGGTCAGCAACCCCGAAAGCATCGGCGAGTAGTTGATCACGCCGATCTTATTTTCGAGGCAGAAACGAAGGATCTCCTTCTCAATATCCCGCCGCAAAATCGAGTAAGGCGGCTGCAGCGAAGTGATCGGCGCAATCTTCTGCACGCGTTTCATCTGCGCAACGCTGAAGTTCGAAACGCCGATGTACCGAACCTTACCCTGCTCTTTGAATCGAGCCAGCGTCTCCCAGCCTTCTTCGAGTTGCTCTTCAGGGTTGGGCCAGTGGATCTGGTAGAGATCGATCGCGTCCACGCCCAACCGCCGCAGCGAAGCCTCCAGTTCCTCCTGCAACGACTGGGCGCTCAGGCTGCGGTAGATCTTCCGATTCTCGTCCCACCGCATGGAGCACTTGGTGAACACCAGCGGCTTGGCGCCCCGGTGCTGCTTCAGCGCCTTGCCCACTATTTCTTCTGAATGGCCCAGTCCGTAAATCGCCGCTGTATCGATCCAGTTGATTCCCCGATCGAGCGCTTCCACAATTGTGCGCAGCGACTCGTCATCGTCCTGCGCGCCCCAGGCGAACTCCCAGTTGCCGCCGCCAATGGCCCACGCACCGTAGCCAATCGGCGTCAGATGCAGATCGGAATTGCCCAGAACTCGCGTCGAGAACTTCGTCGACGCACCGGTAGCAGAAGGAGTGGTCACCATGGTCTTTTCGATGCGCCCGCCGAGCGCCAGTTGCAGAATCGCTTACGCAGAAAGCAGAAATTTGCCGTCGCGCATGATCGGCTCATCTTCAATCCAGATATTGAACCTGAGTCCCACCACGTCAATGTGCGTCGACGACCGCCACGGCGCGCCCGTGTGCTCGCCATAAGGATTGCCGAACGCAATGTGAATGCCCGGGAACTTTTCGTCCTGCAGAATGTTCCCGATCACGCGCTCTACGCCGATGTTAGTCCCGATCGCAAACTCGCCAACCCTGTCCGAATTCTCATCCGTGTGCGTGTAGGCATGGAAGTCCTCCCGCAGCTTCTTGTTCTCCGAACTGCAACCAACAATGCGATTGTCCTTAATCTCAATCGTCAAAGGCGTCGCTTCCAGCAATCCGAACTCCGCGCACAAATAATCGCCCACCACGCCATCGACCACAAAAACCCCGTTCACTTCGCCCGGCGTCGTAAAAATCTCACCGCCCGGCAAATTGCCCCACTTGTCCCGCGAAATGATCCCGGAAGTCTTCAGCCATTTGTAGTCAGGATTCATCTCCGCCCGGATATCCGTCCCCGCCGCCGTCGTCGCGCGAATAAACCGCGCCTTCTGCGCCTTCTCGATCACCTTCTGCGACAGCCGATCCACGCGGTCGTAATCCGCCCGCATCCCTTCGCACATAATCTGCGGCGTGATGTTCACCATGTGCGCGTGCCGCATCCGCCGCCGGTTCACGACTTCGGTCATCTGCATCCGCGACTTCAGCTCGTTGCGCTGCACCTCGACCGCGAAGATGCTTACGTCCGAAGTCTCCATATCGGCCAGGATCTCCGCCGGCATCTCGGTCAGCGGCCGCGCTGCCACGTCCTCCAGCACGAAGGCGTTCCACCGGCAGCCAATCGCCGCCAGCTCCTTCGCCATCGAAGCCGCAATCGGCGTCGTCTTCCGATCGCAGATCAGCGTCACCTTCTCCGCAGGCTCAACCCGCAGACAGGTCCCGATCGCCGCCTTCGCTCCCGGCGCAAACTCCGCCGGAAACGGCTGCGACAAAAGCTCATGAGCTGTTGGGGTTCGCTGCAAAGTCATTGGGAACGATTTCCGGATGCCGGAAGAGCCACGCTCCGGGCTTCATTGAGATTATCAAAGGTGAGAGGATTCAATTTCGACCGAATATCCATGACCAGCGAACACAATCAGAAAATCGGCATCGTCGGCGCAGGCAGCGTCGGCGCCACCATCGCTTACGCCTGCATGATCCGCGGCGTCGGTCGCCACATCAGCCTCTTCGATATTGCCCAGTCGAAGGTCGAAGCCGAAGTCCTCGACCTGAACCACGGTTTGATGTTTGCCCCCGCCGCAACCCTCGATGGATCGGACGACATCGCCGTCCTTACCGGCGCCGACGTCGTCGTCATCACAGCAGGCGCCAAACAGAAACCAGGCCAGACCCGGCTCGATCTTGCCGCCACCAACACCCAGATCTGTCGCAGGCTCATCCCCGATATTCTCCGCGTAGCCCCCGACGCCATCCTGCTCATGGTCACCAACCCCGTCGATGTGCTGACTTATGCCGCACTCAGGATCAGCGGCTTCGACAGCCATCGCGTCATCGGCAGCGGCACCGTTCTCGACAGCTCTCGCTTCCGCTTCCTCCTCGCTCAGCGCTGCGCCGTCGCCGTCCAAAACGTCCATGCCTACATTGCCGGCGAGCACGGCGACAGCGAAATCCCGCTCTGGTCCAGCGCCACAATCGGCAACATCCCGCTGCTTGAATGGAATCGGCCTCAGAACTGGCTCCGTCCCCGAAAGGCGATCGCGCGAGGGGAGCTGTCGCCACCGAGGCCGACACCCAGGAGCCCTGGTTGGAGACAAAATCGTGCTCTCGGGATGACTTCAGATAAAAAGAGCGGAACGCCCGTTTTAGGTCCAGGTGGCATTCCTGGGGGATGACGTCGCTCCCGCACCCCTTCGAGGATCACAATGCGTTCGATGATCGCCGCCAACTAGCCGAGCGCGATTACCTAACCAGCTTTGAGGCAGCCGCAACCATCGCTTGCCGAGGATTATGTCGGGTTGCCAGTGTAATCGATCCGAATTTCATGACCGCCCAACGCTCGCTGTCTTCAACACCAGAACAGTCGCAATCGGATCGGGCGCTTCGGCAGGCAGAGACACCTCGATACCACGAGCTGCTCGGGTTATCTTCAATGGACGGTGTGATGAATCCGCGAGGAAGTAAGCGCCGGTAATCTGGCGCGGCACGTTATCGAGGTGGAAGGTTGTTCCAGGCCACTCGAAAAGGTGGATGTAAATCCGGTTGGCTGTGGTCGTGGATCTCCACTGCCAGTTGGGAATGAACTTTGGCTTGCCGTTCTCGTCTTTCTCCGTCGGCGAGAATGACCCTGCCTCGTCGCCAAACAACGTGGGTTGGGTTGCATAAATGGATTCCCCGTTCACCACCAGCCATTTTCCCATTTCCTGAAGCCGAGTCACCTCTGCCTCAGGAACTTCGCCGGTCGCCTCTGGGCCGATATTGAGGAGGTAGTTTCCACCCTTGCTGGCGATATCGATGAGGTTTCGTAACAATGTTTCTGTGCTCTTGAAATTGGTGTCATCGACCTTGTATCCCCAGGTGTCGTTCATCGTCATGCACGACTCCCAATCGCGTCCAGGATAGCCGCGAGCAGGGATGTACTGCTCCGGCGTTTCCGTGTCGCCTTGATAACCACCGCCGAGACGGTTATTCCAGATCAGCTTTGGATGCTGATCGAGGACGGTAATGATCTTGCCCGCTAATTCCGGGGTCATGTCTCTCGTCGGAGTATCAAACCAGACGATGGCAGGAAACTCGCCGTAATTGGTCAGCAGTTCACGAATCTGCGGGATCGCCTTGGATTCAAGATAAGTGGAAAAACTGCCGTCCTGGGCAGGGTCCCAATGATACGCAGGTGGCTGGTGATCGCCGGTCTTATAGGCGGCCCCCCCGGGTGCGGTCCAGTCCTGATCCTGGGAGTAATAGAAGCCGAGTTTGATGTCTTGCCTGCGGCATTCGGCGGCGAGTTCCTTCAGCGGATCGCGTTTAAAGGGAGTTGCCTGCACAATATTGAAGGGGTTCGACTTTGAATCGAACATCGCAAAGCCGTCGTGATGCTTCGAGGTGATCACAATGTACTTCTGGCCGGCGGATTTTGCCAGGCCTACGATGCTGGCGGCGCTGAACTGCGTGGGGTTGAATCGCGCAGCGAGGGCCTGATACTGGGCCACCGGGATGGACGCGCGGTTCATGATCCACTCGCCGATTCCCGGAACTTCCTTCCCTTCCCAGCGCCCGGCGAGGATCGAATACAAGCCCCAGTGGATAAACATGCCAAAGCGGGCCTGGCGGAACCACTCCATGCGCGCGTTCTTCTGGTCCTCTGTTTCGGTGTCCTGAATGGAAGGCACCGGATGCGCGTTCGCCATGCTGTAACGTTCTCCCTGTACCTGAGCCAACCCCGGCAAAGCGCGGGTAAGGGCACGCCCGGCAGTGGTGAGTGCGCAGGTTCTGGCAAAAGCTCGTCTCGATAAATTCATTTCTTACCCCTCATGGTCGTGATCTAAAACGTTTTTCCGGCAACTTCATGGAGCAACAACGAAATCGATCGGGGCAGTATCAACTTCTGGGCTATGGAGAGTCGTGCGTGAAGGGATGGCGTTCCACGATGCCACCCCCTTCGCGCACCACGATCCACTGATTGGCAGCAATATTTGGGATGTTTTCAACATTGGTCACCGGACCGTCGGGCCAGCGAATGGTCAGATCCGCTTTCGTGGCGCCGCCCATGCCGAAATGCACGCGGAAGTCTCCCTGCGAAATGTGATATCCGCCACTGCGCACTTCACCGATCTCTTTTCGCTTGCCAACGGTCAGGGTCAACCGCGCGCCGATGGCATCGCGTCCGGAGGCGGTCACGGCGCGCACAACGAGAGCATTGCCTCGCGGCCCGAAGTTCTTCAGCAGCGAAGGCGGCTCAAAGAGATTGACGACAACAATCTCCTGCGAACCATCGTTGTCGATGTCACCCACGGCGATGCCGCGGGATGAGTGTTTTGCAGCGATGCCGGGACCGCCTGTCGAGGACATATCGTAAAACTGGCCATCGCCACGGTTCCAGAACAACTGTCGCGGTTGTCGGAATTCTTCCCCCAGATTGTACTTTTCAACGAATGGGTAGACGTGACCGTCGGCGATGAACAGATCCGGCCACCCATCATTGTCAAAGTCGAGGAACGCGGTGCCCCATTTTATGTACTGGGTGTGCACCGCCAGTCCCGCAGCGCTGGTGACATCTTCGAAGTCGTTATTCCCGAGATTTCGATAAAGGGTATTCGTGTCGCTGGAAAAATTTGTCTTGAAGATATCCAGGCGGCCGTCCCCATCGTAGTCGGCAGCGGCGGCGCCCATGCCGGCCTGCTCGCGACCGTCCTCGTTGACCGCAAGCCCACTGGCCAGACCGAGCTCTTCGAAAGTCCCGTTGTGTTTATTGTGGAAGTACAAACTGGGGGTAGAGTCGCAGGTGATGTAGATATCGGGCCAGCCGTCGTTGTCGAAGTCGCCGGTCAACACCGTGAATCCGTAATAATCAGGCGGAGTCTCGATGCCTGCCTGCTTCGTCACATCGACGAAATGCCCGTGTCCATCGTTGTGATAAAGAGTCATCGTTTCTCCCTTTAGACCTCGCGGACCGCAGGGAACGGGCATGCCTTTCCAGTTACAGCCGCTTCCCGTGCGCGGGGGCGGCGAATCTTGTGCCCTGAAATTCACATAGTTCGCCACAACCAGATCGAGATAGCCATCACGGTCGTAGTCGATAAACGCGCATCCGGTACTCCACCGCGGCTCCCCCTGGTAGAGACCGCGCTCCTTCGTCTCGTCGCGAAACGTGCCGTTTCCCATGTTATGCAGGAAGACATTATGCCCCCACTGGGTGAGGAAGAGATCGACGTGGCCGTCGTTGTCCGCGTCGCCTGCACACACTCCTTGCCCCCAGCCCAGGTGACCGATGCCGGCTTTGGCGGTGACGTCCTCGAAGTGAAGGCCGCCCAGGTTGTGGTAAAGATGCGGTGTCGGCGGCGAGCCCGAATCATGCAGACGGTCGCCCTGCACGAGGAAGATATCCGGGAGGCCGTCGTTGTCGTAATCGAAGATGGCGACGCCGGTACCCGTGTTTTCCACGATGTAAGTCTGATCCAGATCGCCGGAGATCACCTTCGCAGTGAGACCGGCCTGCGCGGCAATGTCGCGAAAATCAACCAGTGGAGCCTTCAACCCAGGGGGAAGAGGTCGTACCGGCTGGTCGGTGGCATTTCCTGAGATCATCTGTGAAAGAACCATAACTCCAGGGAGCACGAGCGCTGTCAAAGCGAGGGCAACGGTCAACGAAAGTCTGCGAATCGCCCGCACTAATTGGCCTTCCCCGTGGCCGCGGCACTGCGCTGCCTGCGCGCCTCCGCAATCAGCTGCAGTGCGCGTTGGATCTCCTGATCTGCTGGCTTCACGGCTTTGGCAGTCAGCAGTTCTTTTTCGCCATCGTTGAGGTCACCGGCCTGACAGTCGATCAGGCCCAGTTCTTTGTGAAGGTTGCCCCTGGCCGCGCAGGCATCGCATTCTGTTATGGCCGCCCTCAGTTGGCGCGTCGCTTCAGGCCAATCGTGTGCCGAAGCAGCAACCACACTGTTGTTTGCCAGCGTATCTACATTGTCCAGAATGCGTCGCTGTTTCTGGATTTCGACATAACGCGCCATGAGGTTGTCAGACTCGGCGCGATCGGACGATCGCAGGGCACGGGCCAGACCAAAGAGCGCCTGGCTAAAATGGGGATCGAGAGCGATGGCCTGCCGCCACGCCGCCACTGCCTTCTCGGTCTCAGATTGCTGTTCATAGCACTGACCCAGCAAATACCAGGCCATGATGTTCCGGGGCTGCATCTGGACCGTTTCTTCCAGTAAACCGGCAGCCGATGCGAACTTGCCTTCCTGTTTGTCGATGAGCGCCAGATAGTACCGCGTCTCGGGCAATAGCGGGACCCTTTGGAGAGCGGTTTCGAATTCGGGCTCGGCTTCCGTCACGCGTCCCAGATCATACAAAACCCGGCCACGATAGAAATGGACGACACCAGACTGAGGGGCAAGACGAACGGCTTCGCTGGTCTCCGCAAGAGCCCCGGGCAGGTCGTAACTGTCAGCAAGCGCCAGCGCCAGATCAAGGTGGGCGGCCGCCAGATCGGGCCTGAGCGCCACGACCTTTCTCAGCAGCGCGATGCTCTCGCTTATCTTCCCCATCTCTTCTTTGGCCTTTCCGGCCATCGAAAGGGTATTAGGATCCTGTGGGGCGAAGGAGACGGCTTTGTCGATTTCCTGCTCGGCTTCGGGTATTCTGCGCTGCCGGGCCAGTAGCCGCCCGAGTTGTAAGTAGCCTTCCGTATATTGTGGATCGTCTTCAAGCGCCTGATGAAGGAGCCTTTCAGAGGTCGCGAGGTCTCCCTTGCCGGCGTAAATCATGGCGAGATTTCCACGCGCCTCCGCGAGCTGAGGTTCGAGATCGAGTGCGGACTGGAGCCATTGTTGGGCAGATTCTATGTCGCCATCACCTAACTTCAGTTCGCCCAACTCAGCCCGAATTTTAGCCGCCTTCGCATCGATATCGATTCCTCTGCGCAGCGCATCCTCGGCACCCTTTCGATCCTGCATGGCTTCCAGGGCCAGCGCAAGATTGTAAGCCGTCCAGGCGCTGTCGGGTTTCTCCTCGAGCATGTGGCGATAAATCTGCGCGGCCTCCGCCGGCTTCCCCGCCTGCAGGAGATCGTTCGCCTTGATGCCATCGGAGGTCAGCTGGCTGTCCTGGAATTCGATGTCGGTCGTCTTCCGGAACTGTTCGACGATCTTGGCTGCCTCCTCGTTCTGGCCAAGCCCACGCAGCACAGCCGCCAGTTGGAACTGGGCCGACTTGTCTCCCGGATTCAGCACGACGGCTTTCCGGAGTTGGGGCAAAGCCCGCTCCGCCCTTCCTAGTTTCGCCAGAACGAACCCGAACTGGTAGTGCGCCTCAAAGTCGTCGGGCGCCTTGGCAGCGCCGATTGCCAGTTCCGGCTCGGCCTGCCGATATTCGCCCAAGCCACGGTATACCATGCCGAGCAGGACGTGTCCCAAAGGATCACCGGGCTTCCGAAGCACGTACTCCCGAGCGGGCACCAACGCATCGGTATAGTCGCTTACGTCAACGAGTGCTTTGACCTCGGCCGCCAGGGCGACGGTATCGGTTGGGACCTGGCGGACCACCACGCGATACTCATCGGCGGCTTCGCGGGAGCGCTGTTCGTTGGCATAGATGTTGCCGAGACTGAAGTGCGCCGCTGTCATCCCTGGATGTTTGCTCAGCAACGTGGTGAGAAGGCGGATGGCGTCGGCCACTGTCGATCCGTCAACGGGAGGGAGCCCATCGGCCTCTCTTGCTTTGGCCTCTTTATACGTTGCTGTTGCCAGGGCAAGCTGCAAATCCTGAGCATCGGGCTGAATGCGTACCGCCTGGCGCCAGTCATCGAGTGCGGCATCGTAGTGCCCTTCTTTCAGCAGAACCTGGGCCAGGCCGTCCAGGGCGCAGACCAGTTGCGGGTTGACCGCGAGGGCCTTGCGAAACTCGGCTTCGGCACTTGTGGTGTCGGATAATGACGAGCCCAGAGCACAGCGCGCCTGCAGCAATCCGGCATCATCCTGCAGAGCAAGCTGGAATTCCCGTACGGCGGCGTCATTCTGCTCTAGACGTTGCCGGGTCAGTCCAAGATCGAAATGCGCTTCGGCGGAATGTGGATCGAGACGCAGAGCCTGCTCGAAAGCCGCGACGGAACATTGGAGATCGCCGTTCTGAGCAAACCAGACCCCGATCGCGTCATAGACCCTGCTGGCGGGTGTGCCGGCAGGCGGATGGGCTGCTGAAGCGGGGGGCCTGCACGCTGGCGGAAGCTGCGCGGTCGCCATCCCGGCGATCGACAGCAGCAGAGCGCTGGAACAGACGAGGGACCGGCATGATCGGACTGCCTTCACGCGAATACTACCTCGTTGTGCCAACTGGCTGGTTTCCTCCGCGTGGCTCGGTGACGATCAGGATACGATCGGCGGGCTCGTCGTGCAGCAACTGGCGTATTCCAGATGGCCAGCGGATCTCGATTTCGCGAATCACACGGGAAGCGCCCAAGCCGAAGTGAACGCGCGGGTCGCTGGATGCGGCATAACCCGTGCTCGTACCGGCTTCGTTGTAGAGGATCTTTCCATCGTCCGTCGTTACGCGTATCTGCGCGCCGATTCCCATCCGATTGCTCTTTGTCCCGACCATTTTGAGCAGGATCCAGTGGTTGTGCGTGTCGGTGACATTGCGAAAGATGCTGACCGGCGCACCCAATGCTGTTACCACGAGATCCATCCGGCCATCGTTGTCGAGATCTCCGTACGCGAGCCCTCGATGCGGCGCTGGCCGCCCGAAATCGGCGCCGGCCGTGGTGCTTACATCCTCAAACTGCCCGTTGCCCAGGTTCCGAAAGACGCTGTTCGGTTCAGCATAACGAAAGTGGCGGGAGATCTGCTCGATGTTATCCATCACGTTACTGCGCGTTACAACCAGGTCCTTCCAGCCGTCATTGTCGAGATCGACGATCCCGTTGGACCATCCGGACATCGGCCGCGTAATATTGGCGATCCGGCTTGATTGCCCCGCGTTGACAAAGCCTCCTTTGCCGTTGTTGACGTAGAGGGGGAAGGTCTCATTCTCGATCGCGGTGTGCCAGATGTCCGGCCACCCATCGTTGTTCAGATCACGGAAATCAACCCCCATCCCGGCGAGAACATTGCCGTCCTCGTTGTACGCTACGCCCGCCTGCATCCCCACCTCTTCAAACCGCTTTCCATCGATGTTATGAAAGAGCAGGTTCGGGCTGTTATCGTTGGCGACAAAAATATCGGGCCAGCCATCGTGGTCATAATCGGCAAAAGCAACACCCATTCCTCGGCCCTCGACCTTCGAGATGCCGGTCTCTGCTGAAACATCGGTGAAGGTGCCATCGCCATTATTGCGGTAGAGAGTGTTCGTCAGTGCAGGGAAGCTGTCAGGGTGGCAGTAACCACGACCGTTCAAACCCGTGCAGGCAGGCTCGTAGTGCGGATCCCAATCGACATAATTCACGACGATCAGGTCCAATAGCCCATCGCGGTTGTAGTCGAACCACCCGGCCGCGATGGACCACATTTTCCGGCCGTTGTGCTTGGCGCCGCTCACGCCGGCCTTCGCAGTCACGTCGCTGAAAGTGCCGTCACCATTATTGTGAAACAGCTGATTTCCGTTGACGTTGGCCACAAACAGATCCGGCCGGCCGTCGTTATCGTAATCGCCAACGGCGGCGCCCATTCCGTAGCCTGATCCGGCCACACCGGCATGCTCCGTCACGTCGGTGAACGTTCTGTTTCCATTGTTGTGAAACAGCCGGTTGTAATACTTCGGCCCGGCTTTCACCAGCGATGGCATCTCCGCGCCGTTGACCAGATAAATATCGAGCAAGCCGTCCCCGTCGTAATCGAACAATGCCACTCCCGCAGGCATGGTTTCCGGTTGATGTTTTTCCGGAGTAGGACAGTTTTCGACGACAAAATGAACACCCGCACGTTTGGCGATGTCCTCGAACCGGATTGGCGCCACCGCAATGCTCTGAGCCAGCAAGAATCCACAGAGCACTGCGGCAGACAACAGTATGGCCAGCGCCGAACGCATTCCTCACCCGTGAATCTTCAGCTTGCATCGATCCAGGACTGGAAGGCAAATGGCAGACCCGGGTTAATAGTAGAACTTCAGCGCAACCTGTAACTGTCGCGGTTGGTTCTGTTGACTCGTGACTTGTCCGAAAGTTGTGTCGGAAATGGTGGAATCCGGACGGTTGAAAACGACGTTGTTAAACAGGTTGAACGAGTCGGCTCGAAATTCGAAGTATCTCTCTTCTCCGAGCCCGACGTGGAACTGACGGAACAGGGACAAGTCCGTTTCGTGCCGCATTTGCGCAGTATAGGGATTCACCTTTTCTGTGCCGTAGGTATAGGCTGCCGGCTGCGTGAAGGCGCTGGTATTGAACCATTTCGCCGGGGTATGGAGACCCGTCCCATTGTTCGGATCGCCCGTCACGTCCACCCGCTCCTGGAGGCAGCAGCCGATATTCTCAGGGTCGCTGCCGGTAGTCACGGTGTATACCTGCCCGGAGCTGAACTGCACGATGCCATTCAGCGACCATCCCCCAGCCACACCGCCAACCAACTTATTGGGGGACCGGGTAAAGGGTGACTGCGCCGTGAAGGCCGCCGAGAAAATGTTCTGCTGGTTGAGGTCCGAAGTGCCGTAGTCCACACTGCGGTGGTACGGATTCGATGAGTCGCAGCTTGCACCCAGGCCGCAGCCATCGGAGTTGGAGTGCCCCAGCGTGTAGGCCACCAGGAAACCAACGCCATGGATGTTCCGCTCATTCAGCGTGACCTGCAGCGCATTGTATTGACTGCTGCCCACGCTCTGATCGAACCATTGTTGCAGCATGTAGGGGTAGGGCCGGCGGCTTTGAACATCGCCTGGTCCCGGCTGCGGAGTATTCATGGTCGGCCCCCAGTCCTCCCGGCTGCCAGTGGCACCGACGTAGTTCGCATCCAGAGCGAGGTTCCCTGGTAACTGCCGCTCGATCCCCGCGTTGTACTGGTCGTAATACGGAGTCCTGAAGTTCGGATCCACCATCCACTGACTCACCTGGCTGAAGTCGTTGATTGGATAAACGATTGCGCCGCCGCCGCCCAGTTGCAGCGGATCAGCTGTGGTCGCTGTCGGAACGTTGGTGTTCAGACCGGCGTTGTCGAGGGTATTGACCGCCGGCCAGTTACCGCCGAAATTCTGCGAAAGCTGAACGATGGTCGCCCACTCGTCGTACTCGCGGCCATAACCTCCGCGAATCGTTGTCTTGTCATTCAGACGATAGGCGACACCGAGCCGCAGGCCCCAGTCGGCCAGTGAGTTTTGAATCACGCGGAGACTCGGGTTAACGATCGTGTGGGCGGGAAGTTCGCCTGCTGCAGGCGTGCTCGACGCGGTATAAATGCCGTTCGGAATACAGGGCGCCCCCTGGGTTGCCGAGCAGTCCGGCGGACGCGCATTCAGGATGTATTGCCCCGTGATGGGGTCGGCATTGCCGGTGTAGTAGTTCCCTCCCTTGCCCGTCCCATAAATCGGCGTGAACACCATGTCGTTGCGGAACCCGACATTGAGGGTAAGGCGGCTCGTTGCCTTGATCTGATCCTGCACGTAGAAGGCATCCATCCAGCCCCCGCCGGCCACCTCGTCGATATTCCGGTAGTTGGCCTCGCGCGGAACACCCAGCAACAACGATGCCCAGCTGTTTCCGCCTACGCCCTGCTCGGCTCCGACCCCCGCCGTCTGCTTGACCCCAAAGTAGACTCCCGAATATGCAATCGGCGAAGTGAAGTTGTTGGTCTCGATATCGACACCGGCTTTCACCGTGTGCCTGCCGAGAATCTTCGAGAATGAGCCGCCGAACTGCCAGTCATCCGCCAAACCGCTTCCCTGCAGCTGCGAGCCGGTCAGTCCGACATAACTGTCTGCGGCAAACTGGGGAGCGTACATTTTGTTGTCCAAAGTCATCCAGGCCGAGGACATCCCGAGTGTTTGCAGTTGCCCGAGAAACGCCGCATTCTCACCGGCCCAGGAAGTGCCGATCAGGCTATATCCATAGTTTCTGCCAAAGTAGACATCCGAGAAAGTTGTCGGACTATAAGTGTGGGTCCAATGCCCGATGTAGTTATGGCCGATAACACTGTCGAAGCCCGAGCCGATCGTCCCCGACGGGGACTGCCCGTACTGGTCGAACTGGCTATAACGAAACATCAGCTGGTCGCTGTTGCCGAAGTTCTGATCCACCCGAAGCGTTCCCGAATGCTGGTTGGTGAACGACCTTCCGGTTACGAAGACGTTGCTCCCGTTGACCAGAGCACCGCTGGCCGGGATGAGACCCGCGTACAGCGAGGCGATCGGATTGAATCGGCTGCTGGGGATGCAGTTAATATCGCCCCCGCAAAGTGAGGGGTTTCCCGGCCCCTCGTTGTACTCCTGCGTGAAGGTTTGGCGCGTGTACTGACCGCTGGCGCTGTCAAGAGTCGTCGTTGCCGGATCGTAAATGGGTACGCCCAGGGCGCTGAAATCGCCGCTGCGCATAGCCGCGGTTGGTCCGAGCGCTCCGGTTTCCTGAGCAGAGGCGTACCGGTAGCTTTCCCACGCCGCATAGAAGAAGGTGCGATTCTTGCCGTCATAGAGCTTCGGAATCGAGAGGGGACCGCCGGCAGAAGCCCCGTACTGGTTCTGCCGCAGCGGCGCGCGGCTTGACTCGAAGTAACCGCGGGAATCCATTTGCTCGTTGCGCAGAAATTCCCAAAGAGCTCCATGGTACTGGTTGGTTCCGGATTTCGTGACTACCGTTACGAGGCCGCCCGCGGCGCCGCCATACTCGGCAAGATCGTTGTGGCCCTGGGTCTTAAATTCCTGAATGGCGTCCACAATCGGCGAATAGTTGTACACGCCGGACAGAGTGTTCAGGTCATTGGCGCCGTCCAGCAGGAACACATTGCTGCGGTTCGCTGCGCCGTTCACAGCCGGGATGTCGGTGGTCCCCACCGTGTGACCATTCCAGCCTCCGCCTCCATTACCGTTCTGGTCCGTGTTGACGTTCGCGACGCCCGTTGTGATCGTCAACAACTGGGTGAAGTTGCGGCCGTTCAAAGGCAGGTTATTGACTTCGTTGGTCGTAACAACGGTGCCCAGTTCCGAGCTTGAAGTCTGCAGCGCAGCCGCCGTGGCACTCACAGTAACGGTGCTGGTGGTCGAGCCGACTTTGAGTTGAAAATCGAAGGTTGCAATCTGGCTGACCTGCAGGGTGACCGCCGGTTGTGATACCGCGCCAAACCCCGTTGCAGACGCCTGCATCGTGTAAACGCCAGGCACCACACTCGGAAAGTCGTAAGCGCCGTCGCTGTTCGTGGTGGTTGTCCTCACGACACCGGTGTTTACGTTGTTAAGCTCGACCCGAGCATTGGGGATTGAGGCGCCCGTCGGATCCTTTACGACTCCGCTGACATTGGCGTTGGTCTGCTGGCCCATAGCGGGCTGGAACGAGAGCCCGGCAACACCGAGAAAAATCAGCGACACCGTGAGAAACCAGAGCCGATTCCAGCATTTTCTGATGGACCCTCCCATAATTGCCTCCTTGCGAAAATTGACGAACAAACGGCAGATCCGGGGATCTCAGCCTGAATCGAGGCCTGCAGCTGCTTTTGACTTCTAATTGCGTTAGAGCAAACGCGCGTGCCTCACTTGTTTGTTTTAAGCGACTACTTTAACGTTAACCGAACGCATCCTACGCGCGCGTTTGTGGAGGTGTCAAGACGTCCTTAAAGATTAGTGACTGATGGCCACAGCAATATAGCGACCAACGACTGGGCACGATCTCACGATCGAATGGTATCTCCCCGCGGAAAGGGGCTTGGCTCATAAGACACTGAAACCATGGAGACGGCGGCAGTAAAAGGGTTTGTGGAGCGGCGGTGGTGCTTGCAGTTTCCCGGAGTACGGCATTCTCCATAAAGGGGTGCGTAGTAGTGGGAACCACGGAATCCGGGATTCAAGCAAAGGGGCTCTGACCAACTGCGCGAACCAGAATCCACTGCTTCGACTTTTGCGCTCGAGACTCGGATCGGCCGGTCCCGGAAGAACCGATCCTCTGCAGTATGCCCCGTTTTCGGGGTGGCTTTCTCGTCTGATCAGCAAAGGAGAAACGATGAATCGTAGAAACTTTCTTGCTGCCGCGGGTGCCTCCTCGCTCAGCTCAGCTCTCCCCTTTCCGAGTTGGGCGCAAAGAGAAGAGCCTCCTATCGAACATCGCCTGCCGACCAGCGATGCGGACTACCAGCGGTCCAAATCGTACATCGAGGAGGTCCCCGTTCATCGATACCACTGGGCTTCCGATCGAGCGGTCGAAGCATTTATGGACATGAAGTTCGGGCTGCGAATCCATTGGGGAATCTATTCGATTTACGGCAGACCCGGTGAGTCGTGGCCTTTCCTCACCCTCCCTTACGAAGAGCGCGAGGCGTACAACCAGGCCTACCGGTCATGGAACCCTCACGAGTTCGACGCAGAGGCCTGGATGAATCTGTGTCAGGAATCCGGGCTGAAGATGTTTGCCTTCACCAGTAAGCACCACGAAGGCTTCTCGATGTTCGACACAAAGACTCGGGTCAGGAATCGAGCCAACTGGACTGCGCCCGGCGGCCCCGCCGTCGAAGACTGCGACCTCGCGTACAGCATCATGGAGACGCCTTTCCAGCGCGACGTCGTTCGCGAACTCACCGATGCTGCCCATAAGCGCAACATCAAAATTGATCTGTACTTCTCCCATTCCGATTGGTACGACGCCGACTTCCGCCCCTACGGCTGGCACCCGCTTCAGGTGCCATCGTCTCCACGACTCTGGGGCTGGCAACCCTCGGATGGAACAACCCAGGAGTTCTGGGACCGCATGAAGAAAAGAATGGCCGGCCGCCTGGTGACAGTTCCCGATCCAACTCCGCGGGAAGTCCGGCGCATGGTGGAGCGCCACCGCACACAGCTGACCGAATTACTTACTCGCTACGGCACCATTGACATGATGTGCCTCGACATTTTCTGGGGTCCCTCCCTCTGGCCGCAGATGCGCGAGACCATCCTGAAACTGCGCGCACTCCAGCCGGATGTTATGTTGCGCGCACGTGGCATTGGCAATTACGGGGACTACTACACTCCTGAAGGATTTGTCCCTGCTTCCAAAGGAGCCACGAAAATGCCCTGGTTCGTGATCTACCCCCTCGGGCGGTCGTTTTCTTACGAAGGCGACGCTTCGAAGTACAAAGGCGCGCAGTGGATCGTTCACAACCTGGTCGACGTGACGGCAAAAGGCGGCAACTTCATGGTTGGCCTGGGCCCCAGCGGATTGGGCAGTTTTCACCCCGCGGCGATCACCCAGCTCAGGGAGGCCGGACGATGGCTCCAGGTCAACGGCGAAGGCATCTACGGCACTCGTCCTCGACTGGGCACTGAGTGGGCGGAGGGCGATGACATTCGCTTCACCCGCAGCAAGGACGGTGATGTCCTCTATTGCTTTGTTACCGAATGGCCGGGCAAGACTCTCCAGATCGCCTCGCTGGACTCGCGCCCGGTGAAGTCCGTGGAAATGCTCGGTTACCCCGGCAAGCTGAAGTTCCATATGGACGCGGCCCATAACTTCATCATTTCGATCCCTGAGGAACTACAGGAGCCCTTGAATCGCCGAAGTCAGTATGCCTGGGGATTCAAACTGAGGCACTCCACATAATTGGCTGTTTCGGAGTCCAGAAATTTCCCCATGGATTGGCAAACCCGCGGATGACGCCTGCCGCCAAAGTGAATCTCACCTTCTGCCCCGCCTTCTGGCGCCGAACGCGCCAGCACTGGCCCACGCCGAATTGACCGCCAGGCTCCGAATCGTTTAACTTTATCGGTGACTTCATCTCTTTTTTGAGCACTCATCTTGCGCCGGCTTAATGCCGTTATGGAGCCGTTCAAGTAATGGCCGCCCGCCTGAAGGACATCGCCGACGAATTGGGCCTTTCTGTTGTCACAGTCTCGAAGGTTTTGCGAGACCATCCGGACATCAGCGAGGGAACCCGTAAGCGAGTCCTGAAACGGATGCGCGAGCTCAACTACCAGCCGAATTTAGCAGCCCGCTCGCTGGTGACAGGCAGAACCTGGACCCTGGGACTGGTTGTTCCCGATCTGCTTCATCCATTCTTTGCCGAAATTGCCAAGGCAATATCCGCGCAAACGCGAAAACACGGATATAGCCTCCTCATCTCGTCTTCGGACGAAGATCCGGATCTCGAGATTCAGGAAATCCGGCAGCTGCTGGCCAGGCGGGTGGATGTCATTCTGATCGCCTCGGCGCAATCGTCTGTGGACTGCTTTCAGATGATTGAGGAACAGAAGACGCCCTACGTTCTGATCGATCGAAGGTTTGCAGACCTCGACGCGCATTTCGTCGGCGTGGACGATGAGGCCGTCGGAATGCTGGCGACGTCTCACCTCCTCGAACAGCAGTGCAGTCGCATCGCTCACATCCGTGGCCCGAATGTCAGCACGGCAATCGGGCGTCTGGAAGGCTACAGGCTGGCTCTTGCCTCCCGTGGCATCGCGCCTCTGCCGGGACATGTTATTTCCCTCGGCACCTCAGGAGATCACCGCGGCGAAAAAGGTGGGTATGAAGCCGCAAAGCAACTTCTTGCCGCGGAGATACGGCCCGATGGCGTTTTCTGTTTCAACGATCCATCGGCGCTGGGTGCCATGCGCGCAATTCTCGACGCAGGTTTGCGCATTCCGGAGGATGTGGCTGTGGTAGGGTGCGGAAATCTCTCTTACTCGGATTTCCTGCGGGTACCTCTTTCATCAGTGGATCAGGGGAGCGAGGCTATAGGGAAATGCGCTGCCGATCTGGCACTCAGAATAGCCCGCAAGAAAACGCAAACCCGGCCGAAGACCGAGTTCATGAGCCCGCGCATGGTCGTTCGCGCTTCCAGCCGGCGATTTGCTGATGGCCTTGGGAAGACTTCATGATTGTTGATGCATCCATAATGAGGCCCTGAGCCACGGCGGCATTCCAGAATGACAAGAGTATTCCCGGTAAGGCGAGCTATTCCTTCCGAAGGATATTCATCCCCGAGGAGCACGCAAGGAGTCCGCATCTCCACCTCCATAAATACGAATTTCGAGCGGGTCTTACCGCGCGGCGGCCGATTGTACAACCCTCCCAGACAACGATAACTGTATCGTTGACACGTTCAAATGGGATTGCTATTATCAGCCCTTCCGTCGGTGAAGCATGACGGGCATTTCCGAAAGGGGCGAGCGATGCAAAGACGTGATTTCTGCAGGCTTATGGCGATTACCGCCGCAGCGAGAGCCATTCCGGCCACCGCTCAAACACCACAGGAGAACCCGTCAGAATTGCCTCCCGGCTTTAACGAATACTCCCAGGACTACCCGCGGTTCTGCGCGCTGCCGCCCAACAAACGCACCTTCTATAAACTGAGCGGGGGCAGGATCGTTCAGGAAAAGCTGGAGGAATCGACGTGGAAGGCGGATGCCTGGGGAAGCCCCGGCCCACTGCCGATTCCGGGCGGATCGTGGGATGGTGTGCCGATGGAATCGCCCATCTCTGACCTCTCAGGACGGGGCCCCTACAAGCCAACATGGGATTCGCTGTTGCAGTACGACGCCCCGGATTGGTACCAGGATGCGAAGTTCGGGATCTGGGCTCACTGGAGCCCGCAGTGCGTGCCGGAAGATGGCGACTGGTATGCGCGCAACATGTATATCGAAGGCCAGCGCCAGTACAAATATCAGCTCGAACATTACGGGCCCACTTCGCGTTTCGGATACAAAGACCTCTGCGCGCAATGGACGCTGCTGAATTGGGACCCCGACGAGTTGATCTCCCGGTATAAGAAAGCGGGCGCCAGAATCTTCATCGCCCTCGCCAATCATCACGACAGCTTCGACGCATGGGACTCGAAACATCAGCCATGGAACTCCGCCGCGTACGGTCCGCACCGCGATGTGGTGGGTACCTGGGCTGCGGCGGCGCGCAGACAGGGCCTGCGTTTCGGCGTAACGGTCCATCAGGGGCGCAACTGGTGGTGGTTCCAGCCGTCGCATGGCGCCGACTCGACTGGTTCACTGGCCGGCGTTGCTTATGACGGCGATCTCACCGCGGGCGAAGGGATGGATGAATGGTGGCAGGGACTTGATCCGCAGCGCCTTTATGGCGTCAAGCATCCCTTAGACGCGCTGCCGGACGTTTCTTACGTCAAGAACTTCTACGACCGCACGCGTGATCTCATCGATCAGCACAACCCCGATTTGCTCTACTTCGATAACTCCCTGCTGCCCCTCGGCTGGGGCGGCATGAACATCGGCGCTTATTTTTACAACCACAGCCTGCGGACCAACGACGGCAGAATGCAGGCCGTCCTCAATATCAAGGAAGTCCCCGAACACCTGGTGAAATCCGTGGTTGCGGACTTCGAGCGCGGGCTGACCAGCGACATTCAGAAATTTCCGTGGCAATCGGAAACCTGCATCGGCGAGTGGCACTATAACCGAGACCTGTATGAGAAACCCGGCGAATACGGCGGCTATCTCCCTCCGAAAGATGTCATCCACTGGATGATCGATACCGTCAGTAAGAACGGAACATTCATCCTCAATATCCCCGGCAAACCCGACGGCACGATCGACAGCAAGGAAATTGCGGTTGTCGACGGCATCACATCGTGGATGCAGGTCAACGGCGAGGCGATCTACGAAACGCGCCCGTGGAAGGTCTATGGCGAAGGACCCAATAGCATAAAAGCCGGCTCTTTTCAGGGGAACAGCATCAGCAAGCTGGGGGAGAAAGACATCCGCTTCACGCGCAATAAGGCGAACAATGTCGTCTATGCGATCGTTCTGGGCTGGCCGACAGAACCGATCATCGTGCAGTCTCTCGGTCTCTCGTCTCCAACGCAGCCTGGCAAAGTAGGGCGTGTAGAGCTCATCGGAACCGGCGAGCGCATCAACTGGAAGCAAACGGCGGAAGCTCTGCGCGTCGAGTTGCCGAGAGGCTATCAGCCCGCCGTCGATTATGCCGCGGCTCTCAAGGTAACTTTTAGCTGATGCATTTGGCGGCTCGCGATACGTTCGTCGTGCTCACCCATAACCCGTCCGGGTTCGCGGCTGGATGCACTCCAGCCGCATCGTCGGCGGGCCGCCGGCTCAGGTATGCCGACTCTCGTCAGAGGCTCACGATACAGCCCATCTTCGACCGTGGAAATTTGAGAACCAGCTTGTCCGCTGCTGAACGCATTTCGATGCCGAGGTCCGTCGGGTAAATCGTCCGAGCCTTCGCCGCATCGGCTGGGATGGATCGCGGTCTCGACCCCGAACGACACTGCCGGAATGGCGTGACTGGGAAAAACTCCGGCCGGCATGATCGACTTCTGGCGGAGTCGCTGCCCGGATATTTCGTAGGCAAACGCGTGGCTGGGAGGTCCCCAGGGTTACCGATCGCCTTTGCGCGAGGAAGCCACGCCTGAGGGGCGCCGTCTCATTCTCAGTCACGCCGACCCTGTGCTGGGCCTCGATGTGGACTCCTTGCGGCGACGACGATTTTAGGCGTCGCTCATCGTTACAGTTATCGTATACTGAAGCGCGCTGCTGGTGCGCCCTCAGCGAGTTGCTCCGGAGGAAACGTGCACAAATTGTCGACAAGTGCGTGGGCCTCCCGGCACGACTCCATGCAGTATCGCGCTCTTGGCAAAACCGACCTCGAGGTTTCCGTCGTTGGGTTTGGCGCCTCTCCCCTCGGCGATGTCTTTGCGGTCACCGATTCGGAGGAGGGAAAGCGGGCCGTTCATCTCGCGATCGAGGAGGGAATCAACTTCTTCGATGTGTCTCCCTATTACGGTCTCACTCTGGCCGAAGATCGCCTGGGTGCCGCATTACAGGGGCGGCGGAACCGAGTTATCCTGGCCACCAAGTGTGGCCGTTATGGAGAGAGCGAGTTCGATTTCTCGGGGGCGCGTGTCTTTGCCAGTATGGATGAATCGTTGCGCCGGCTGCGCACCGACCATGTCGACCTGCTGCAGGCGCACGATGTCGAATTCGGGGACACTCGGCAGATCGTCGAAGAAACGATTCCCGCCATGCGCCGCCTCCAGGAACAGGGAAAAACGCGGTACATCGGCATCACCGGCTACCCACTGCGCACTCTGATCCGTATTGCTGCCGCGGCGCCCGTCGATACAATCCTGACCTACTGCCGGTATAACCTGCTTATCGACGATATGGACACAGTTCTGATGCCCTTCGCATTGGCCCACGGCATCGGCGTCATCAATGCGTCTGGTTTACACATGGGAATCCTCACCCCGCGGGGCGCCCCCGCCTGGCATCCGGCTCCGCCACAGGTTCACGATGCGGCCAGACGCGCCACCGAATTCTGTCGGGCACAGGGCATCGATCTCTCTGAACTCGCCCTGCGATTTTGTTTCGACTATCCCAGAGTCGCAACCACCCTCGTGGGCATGTCGAAAAGGGATCATGTCAGCCGGAATCTCAAGGCCTTTGAAGCTTCTGCCGATCCGCAACTCGTACGCAAAGTCAGAGCCATTCTGGCTCCCGCGTCCGACATCGTCTGGCCATCGGGCCGCCCGGAGAATCATGACCCGGTGCTTTGAGCCACGCATTCCCGGCTGCGCCGATTCTCCCTGCTTCCTGTCGAGGGGCATGCGATGAGAGCCCTGGTTATGCATCAACCCGGAAACGTTCAGGTAGAACAAGTATCCGATCCGCACATGAGATCCGGCGAGGCCTTGTTGCGGGTGCGCCGGGTGGGGCTCTGTGGCAGCGATCTGAATTCCTACCGCGGACGCAATCCCCTTGTCACCTTCCCTAGAATTCCAGGACACGAAATTGCCGCCACCATTGTCGATCTCAGCGAACGAAGTCCTGCGCTCGCTCCGGGAATGAATGTCACTTTGTCTCCGTACAGCAGTTGCGGAGAGTGCCCATCGTGCCGCAACGAACGACCGAACGCATGCAGGAACAATCAAACGCTGGGCGTGCAGCGGGATGGCGCCCTGGCCGAGTATGTCGCCGTTCCCATGGACAAGTTGTTTGTGGCGGATCTGCGTCTTGATGAGCTATGTCTGGTTGAGCCTCTCACCGTGGGTTGTCATGCAGTCGCTCGCGCGGAGGTAACACCGGAGGATGTCGTAGCGATTTTCGGATGCGGCGGCGTGGGACTGGGAGCGGTGGCGGCGGCGGCCTTCTGCGGCGCCAAGACGGTAGCCATAGACATCGACGACGCCAAACTGGCGATTGCACGCAAGGCGGGGGCCGCACACGTAATCCAAACCAACCGTCAGAATGTCAGGGAGGCTCTGGCCGACCTAACCGGCGGAGACGGACCCGATGTGGTGATCGAAGCAGTCGGCCTCCCTGAAACGTTTCGCTCTGCGGTTGAGGTGGTCGCCTTCAGCGGGCGCGTCGTGTACATTGGCTACGCCAAAGAACCGGTCACCTATGAAACCCGCTTCTTCGTACAGAAAGAGCTGAACATTCTGGGTGCGCGCAATGCGCTGCCGGAGGACTTCCGCCAGGTCATTCAGATGCTGGAGCAGCATCGATTCCCTGTGGATGCTGCGATCAGTATCATTGCACCCCTGGATCGGGCTCCCGAACTTCTGAGTGCCTGGAGTGACGATCCGACGCGATTTACCAAGATCATGATCACCCTGGATCAGGAGATGCCGGGCCGGCCTGTCCGATGACATACTCTTCTTCTCCACCAGCGAACACCCCGCAGGCAGAGATCGATGTTGCCCTGGTGCCTCGGGGATATAAGGTTGTCTTTGCGCTTGTCACGACGCTGTTCTTTCTTTGGGCCATCCCGAACAACCTGAACGACGTCCTGATCCGGCAGTTCATGAAGTCGTTCGTGATCACGCGCTTTCAGGCGGGACTTGTCCAGTCGGCGTTCTACCTGGGCTACTTCGTCCTCGCCATGCCCGCGGCGCTTGTGATGCGGCGGCTGGGTTATAAGTCCGGGTTCGTCATCGGGCTGTTTCTATTCAGCATGGGCTCGCTGCTTTTCTGGCCGGCGGCTGAGGTGGGCCGCTATTCGCTCTTCCTCGTGGCGCTTTTCGTCATTGCCAGCGGCTTGTCGTTTCTTGAGACCGCATCCAACCCGTTCATCGCGCAGTTGGGTGATCCGCGCACCGCGGCTCGCCGGCTGAACCTGGCACAGGCTTTCAATCCGCTGGGGTCGATCACCGGAGTCCTCATCGGCACCATCTTCATATTCTCCGGCGTGGAACTCAATCCACAGCAGGTTCTGGATCTTCAGGCGCGCCATACCTATAAGGCCTATCTGCACTCGGAGACCTTGCGCGTGATCGCGCCGTACCTGGTGCTGGCTGCGCTGACGCTGACCATGATGTTCCTGATCGCTGCAACCCGGTTTCCTGCTTCTCTGGCGTCTGAAGAGGACCACACCCCGGGTTCGCGCCGCGCCGCCGACCTCCTGCGTCGTCCCCACTTTGTAATGGCTGTCGTGGCGCAGTTTGCGTATGTCGGCGCCCAGGTCGGCACCTGGAGTTACCTCATCCCTTACATTCAGGCCTACACCGGAGAGCCGGAGAAGGTCGCCGGCTATTGTTTGACCGGCAGCCTGGGGCTGTTCGGGGCCGGTCGTTTCTTTTCCGCATGGCTCATGCGCTTTGTACGGCCGGGCCGCCTCATGGCGATCTACGCGGTCGTCAATACTTTGCTGGCCGTCATCGGGGCTTTGTTTCCGGGTTGGATTGGAATGATCGCACTGCTGCTGACCAGCTTCTTTATGTCGCTTATGTTCCCCACCATTTTTGCCCAGGGGATTCGCGGCTTGGGCGAAACGGCGAAACTGGGCGGATCTCTAATCGTTATGGCAATCATCGGCGGCGCTGTGCTGACGCCGATCATGGGTCTGCTCTCGGTTCGCTTTGGAGGGCTGGCGATTGCCTACCTCGTTCCCGCCTTCGCCTATGTCCTGATTGCTTTCTATTCGTTTGCTGACATCAGAATGCTCGGGTCGGGCACTTCCGCACCCGCTGCCAAAGAGGCTTGACTATGCTTCGCACGGGAATCCTGAACCCGCAACTCAATTCGCTCCTCAGTCGTGTCCGTCACACCAACACCCTCCTGATTACAGATCGTGGGTTTCCTTATTGGCCGACGATCGAAACTGTGGATCTCTCCCTGGTAGACGACATTCCCCGCGTCCTGGATGTGCTGCGAGCGATCGTTAAGAACTTCACGACTGGATCCATTGTCATGGCGGAGGAATTCCGGTTGCATAATTCAGCCACGATCGTGACCGAGTTTACTCAGGCAATGTCGGGGCTTGAAGTTCAGTTTGAACCGCACATCGAATTCAAAAAGCGTGTCCCCCACGTTATTGGACTCATTCGTACCGGCGACACGATTCAGTATTCCAACATGATCCTGGAATCGAGTTAAAGTCACCCGCCGATGAACGGATTGCGAGGAGAACAAACGAGAGGTTTCCTATGAAGATATGGCTTGCATCGTTGGCAGCGGTACTGATCGGAAATGCCGGCATTGCCTTCGCCCAACAGGCCATCACCGTTCCGGATCCGCTGAAGATCTCCATTGACGTCCGCCAGACCAGCGAGCCAGTCTCGCCTTATGAATACGGCATGTTCATCGAACATATCGGCCCGCTTATTTATCGCAGCCTGTGGGCGGAGATGCTCGACGATCGCAAGTTCTACTATCCGATTTCGTCGAAGAACGACGACGCGAGCCACCGGACAGGCGGAGGATTCCCAGGCATGCAGTTGCGTAAATGGAGTCCTGTGGGTTCCGATGACAGGGTCACAATGGACAAGGATCAGCCGTTTGTCGGAGAACAGAGCCCGCGAATCGCGCTCGACGGCTCCGCCCTGCATGGCATCCGGCAATCCGGCTTATCGCTGGTCAGCGGCAAGCGATACATCGGCCGTATCTGGGTGCGAGGAACGCCCGCCAGCCATGTGAAAGTGACGCTGATCTGGGGGAAGGGCGAGAACGACCACCAGACTGTAACCCTGCCAGCTTTGTCCGCGACATATAGGAAGTTTCCTTTGAGTTTTACGGCAAAGGCCGATGCCAACGACGCGACGCTGGCGATTACAGGCACAGGTTCGGGGTACTTCCATGTCGGCACCGTTTCACTCATGCCGGCCGACAACGTCGACGGATTCCGGCCGGATACCACCGCCTTGCTTCGCCAGCTCCACTCCGGCTTCTGGAGACTGCCCGGCGGTAATTTTCTTTCTGACTGGAACTGGTACGACGGTGTGGGCGATCCGGACAAGCGCCCGCCCATGTACGACTACGCCTGGAATGCGATGCAGCCGAACGATGTAGGGCTGGACGAGTTCATGACACTCTGCAAGCTGATCGGCGCCGAGCCGTACATCACGGTCAATGCGGGCTTCGGCGATGCGCACTCGGCGGCTGAGGAAGTGGAGTACATGAACGGCGGCGTACAAACGCGGCTGGGAGCTGAACGCGCGCGCAATGGCCACCCTCAGCCATATCGCATTCGCTTCTGGGACATCGGCAACGAGCCATACGGTTCCTGGCAGCTTGGACGGACCGATCTGAAGTATTACGTTTTGAAGCACAACGAATTTGCGGCAGCGATGCGCAAAGCTGATCCCTCCATCACTCTCCTGGCATCCGGCAACATGCCCCAGGCCATGGATCTGACCGGCGAGATGCGCGCGAAAAATGTCGACAACCTCAGGGCCGTCGAAGGCACGCCCGAGGACTGGACCGGGGGCTTGCTCGAGCATTGCTGGGGCAACTTCTCGGGCATTACCCAGCACTGGTACGCGCAGTCGGGAAGGCATTTCAACCTCGCGAAAGCCAGGACTTTGCCGCCGGATGCTCCGACGGATGCGGGCTACGACAAGCTCGATCAGACGACACTCGAGTACGCGCGGTATCCCGCGAACATCGTGCACCTGAACGCGCAGTCATGGACGCGCTATCAGCAGCGCTTTCCGGCGATGCTTACGAATAAGATTTTTTTGTCGATCGACGAGTATGCCTACTTCGGTGGGGCCTTCAATCGCGCCCCGGATCTGAAACTCGCGCTTGCCTACGGCATGATCTTCAATGAGATGCTGCGGCATTCCGATTTCCTGGGGATGTCCGCGCACACGATGGGAGTTTCGACGCTTGACTACACCCCTGTGGCCGCGACCCTGAACACAACCGGACTTATGTTCAAGCTCTATGGCGACCACTTCGTTCCCGGTTCAATTCCGGTCGCGTTGTCGGGCAATTCGCCGCAGCCAGGGCCGCAATATCCCGTTGGTGGCGATCAGCCGGAGACGAATTCAGGCAGTCCAACCTATCCGCTGGATATGTTCGCCGCGCTGACTCCGGACCATAAGTTCCTCACGCTGGCAGTCGTGAATGCGACGGAATCCGAACGGCACTTTGACCTGAGCGTTACTGGCCTGAACCTCGATGGCCCATCAACACTCTGGCAGATGACAGGTAAAGACCTCGACGCCGCCAACCATGTCGGTCAGCTCCCCCAGGTTGACGTGAAAGAAACGCCCATCGACCAGCCTGTGAAAACCGTGGCCGTTCCACCCATCAGCATCAACATCTATCGTTGGGCAGTCACCCAGGGCGAACCGTGATGCTCACCTTTCCAGGTCGCAAAGGAAGGCACATGACCATGCAGGCGAAGCTCCTGATCCCAGTAATCGCTGTCTTCATTGCGGCGGCATCGGCTCACCCTCAGGCAAAGGCCCCCTGTGAGCAGGTCGCAAATCTCAACCTCGATGGCGTCGCGATCACAAAGGTCGAGGCGGTTGCGGCCGGAGCTATGATTCCCTTGCAGTACGCAGGCACCTTCGGCCCACTGCCCGCGCATTGTCTTGTGCATGGCATCATCCATCGCCGCACAGCAGCGGGCGGCGAGCAGTTCGGGATCGGGTTTGCTGTAGCTCTGCCCCAGCCGGATGTCTGGAATGGCGACTTCATGATGCAGGGCGGCGGCGGGGGCAATGGCGTGGTCGCCTATCCGATGGGAGCCTCTTACACCGGCGAGAAGTCTGCTCTGGCGCGGGGCTTTGCCACCGCCAGCACCGACACGGGACACACTGCAAAAACCGGCGGGTTCGATTTCTCCTTCATGCGTGACCAGCAGGCGTATCTCGACTTTGCCTTCGATGCCAATCACCAGGTCGCCGGCGTGGCGAAACAGATCATCGCACACTATTACGCAAAGCCGCCGGCTTACTCGTACTTCGTTGGGTGTTCCACCGGCGGACGCGAAGGCATGATTCTCTCGCAGCGTTATCCCAACGCTTTTAACGGCATCGTTTCAGGCGATCCGGCCATGCGCACTGGACTTTCTAACCTTGCCATTGGCAGGTGGATCCCTGTCGCCTATAACCAGGCGTCCCCGCAGAACGCCTCCGGAAAACCTGAGATCGGCAAGTTCCTGAGCGACGATGACCGCACGCTCTTCATGAGCGCTCTCATGAAGCGGTGCGACGCGAAAGACGGCGTGGCCGACGGCATGATCTTCGATCCACTCGGCTGCCATTTCGATCCCGCGGTACTCGCCTGCGGACGCGGCCAGACCAAAGGATGCATTGCGCCGGGAAAAATCGCCGCCATTCAGAAGGCGTTCGCAGGTCCGAAGAACGCGTACGGTACGCAAGTCTATCCGGGCTTCCTGTTCGACGCAGGCGTCGCAGCGAAAGGTCCAATACCGGGGTTGCTCGACTTGCCCGCCAGTGGCTTGTTCGGCCCCTACACGACCGCGACCACGATAGACGTAGACAAGGAAGCGCTGCACGCCTCCGATCCCCTCGTCGAACCGGCATCGACCAGTCTCTCCACTTTCTCCGAAAATGGCGGCAAGCTCCTGTTCTTCCACGGAGACAGCGATCCCTGGTTCTCGCCCCTCGATACTCTCCAGTACTACCAGTCCCTCGCTCCAGCGAATGGCGGGCCAGAAAAGGTCGCCGGTTGGAGCCGGCTCTTTCTGGTCCCAGGCATGAGCCACTGCGGCGGCGGGCCGTCTCTCGATCACTTCGACATGCTCACGGCGGTGGTGCACTGGGTGGAGAAGGGGGTAGCGCCGGATGAGGTGATCGCTACCGGATCCGCCTTTCCGGGCCGGAGCCGCCCGCTCTGCGCGTGGCCCAAACATGCTCAGTACAGCGGACACGGCAACACGGAGGATGCCAGCAACTTCACCTGCGAATAACATGGGCTTCACCAGGGACTGCCGTTAACAAGCGCGAGAGGGTCAGGATCCGGACTTCTGCCTTCGCCTCGAAATCGAAACCAATCTGGAGAAATTCTATGAAACACCGTGTAACACGAGTATTCGAGTGCCTTGTTACCTGTCTCGCTACGCTGCTGTTCGTTGCTGCCGCTAAGGACGGAATGGCGCAGGATTCCGCGAATCTGCCCTACTTGAATCCACAGCTGCCACCAGAGCAGCGGGCGGCGGATCTGGTGCGCCGCATGACCCTGGCGGAAAAGGCCTCAGAGATGCAGAACAACTCCGCCGCTGTTCCGCGACTCAACATTCCCGCGTACCAGTGGTGGAGCGAGGCTCTCCACGGAGTCATCAATGAGGGCGTAACCGAATATCCTGAACCGATCGGTCTTGCTGCCACCTTTGATACGGGAGGCATTCACACCATGGCGGGCCAGATTGGCATAGAAGGTCGAATCAAGCACGTCCAGAATCTGCGTGAGGGGCACACCGGCATTATGGGCGGCCTGGATTTCTGGTCTCCCAACCTGAATATCTTTCGCGACCCGCGCTGGGGCCGCGGTCAGGAGACCTACGGCGAGGATCCGTTCCTCACCGGTCGCATGGGCGTCGCATACGTGACGGGTCTGCAGGGCGATGACCCGAGATACTACCTTGCCATCGCGACGCCGAAGCACTACGCCGTCCACAGCGGCCCGGAGCCCACGCGCCATTTCGCAGACGTGGATGTGAGCAAGCACGACGAGGTGGACACCTATGAGCCTGCGTTCCGCGCCGCGGTCGTGGAAGGCAAAGCCGGCTCGGTCATGTGCGCCTACAACGCGATCAATGGACAGCCGGCGTGCGCCAATCAGTATCTGCTCCAGGACCAACTACGCGGTAAATGGGGTTTTCAGGGATACGTCGTCTCTGACTGCGATGCAGTCAGAGATGTAGCGGCGAATCATCGCTACAGGCCCACCCAGGCT
Source organism: Acidobacteriaceae bacterium (assembly GCA_036490815.1). GTDB lineage: Bacteria > Acidobacteriota > Terriglobia > Terriglobales > Acidobacteriaceae > Palsa-343. The sequence goes on along the minus strand of DASXDF010000015.1, from coordinate 38,586 downwards.
CAAGGCGCAGCCATTTCGGTTATTCGCGGCATGGACAACGAATGCGTTACCTTCACGTCGCGCTTCGGCGATCCGGTGGAGAAGGCATATATCGATGCGGTCCAGCAGGGTTATCTTCCGGAGAGCACCCTCGACACGGCGCTCATTCGCCTGTTCACTGCGCGGATCAAGCTCGGCATGTTCGATCCTCCGGAGATGGTTCCGTACACGAAGATCGATGAGAAGGAACTGGACAGCGCCGAGCACCGTCAAGAGGCGCGAAAGCTCGCAAACGAGTCGATGGTTCTGCTGAAGAATGACGGCGTTCTTCCTTTGAAATCCGGAATCAGAAAAATCGCCGTGGTGGGGCCGCTTGCCGATCAAACGCGGCCGCTTATCGGAAACTACGCCGGTCAGCCAACACATATCGTGTCGATTCTCGATGGCCTCAAAGCCGAGTTTCCCGACGCAACCATCAGATACATCCCCGGCACGCAGTTCCTGCGCACCGACGGAACACCCATACCGGACTCTTTGCTGACCACGCCGGACGGCAAACCCGGCCTCAAGGCCGACTACAACGAGGGGATGCGCGGTGGGCCGGGATCGGAATCGAAGCCTGTGTCGATCATGAGCCGTACCGAGCCCAACGTGAAGCTCGCCAAAGATAGCCTGCCGTCCGAGGTGACTGAGAGGAAAAGTTTTGGAGTGCAGTGGACAGGCTTCCTTACACCGAATGAATCGGGTGACTTCCTGCTTGGCATTCGCTGCAAGGGGTTCTGCCGTTTCACGGCGGATGGCAAGCAGGTCACTCTCACCTACGGCGGCGGGAAGGAGCCTGTTTCTCAGGTCGGCCGGGTGCATATGGAGAAGGGCCGCAAAGTTGCGCTTGAGTTCACCTATGGAGCGAGGGACGGCAGAGTGCAGGCGGAGTTGTTCTGGACGAAGGTCAACAATGCTCCTTCGCAGGAGGCGATTGCGGCTGCGAAGAACGCCGATGTCGTCATTGCTGTGGTTGGAATCACCAGTCAGCTGGAAGGCGAAGAGATGCCGGTCAGCGAACCCGGCTTCTTCGGCGGAGACCGCACCAGCATTGACCTTCCTCAACCGGAAGAGGATTTGGTGGAAGCCGTAGCCGCTACCGGCAAACCGCTAGCCGTTGTTCTTATGAATGGCAGCGCGTTGGCTGTCAATTGGATCGACGAACATGCAAATGCCGTTCTCGATGCGTGGTATCCGGGTGAGGAAGGCGGCGCAGCTGTGGCAGAGACGCTCAGCGGCAAAAATAATCCCGCTGGCCGCTTGCCCGTGACGTTCTACAAAGGCGTAGACCAGTTACCCAATTTCGAAGATTACGGGATGGCGAACCGCACCTATCGCTACTTCACCGGAAAGCCGCTGTATCCCTTCGGCTATGGACTGAGCTATACGAAGTTTAGCTACAGCGATCTGAGTGTGCCGGCTCAGCCAGTTGCTGCCGGACAACCGATTGGCGCAGACGTGACGGTGACCAATACCGGCAACCTTGCCGGAGATGAAGTGGTGCAGCTCTACCTCAGGTTCCCGCCAGTGAAAGGTGCGCCCCACGTCGCCCTGCGTGGATTTACACGCATCCACCTCGATCCGGGTGCGAGCCAGAAGGTCCATTTCGATTTGAAGCCACGCGATCTTGAAATGGTGACCGAGGATGGCAATCCCATCATCGCTCAGGGGGATTACTCGATCAGTATCGGCGGGGGTCAGCCCGACACCGCAGCGCCCGTTGCGACAGGACACTTCCACGTCGACGGCCAGTATGCATTGCCCGAATAGCAAAGGAGAGTCACCCATGTCTGAATCTTCAAAGCACATCCTCACTCGCCGCGAAGCACTACGTCTGTCGGCTACAGCGGGAATGGGCATGGTGGCCAGCCGGCGAGCACTCGCATCTGACAGCGTTAAGACCGCGGCTCATCAGGAGCCGGGCAACTGTGCTACGCCACGAACGGCGGTTGCGAAGACGCAGTACGGCAAGGTGCGCGGCTTTGTCGATGGCGGTGTCCTGACGTTCAAGGGTGTTCCCTACGGGGCAACTACGGCAGGGGAGAATCGCTGGCTGCCAGCCAAGGCGCCAACACCGTGGACCGATGAGTATCCAGCGTTGACGTATGGCGCCAACTGCCCGCAGACTTTGCATCCGTGGACCAGCATCGAGCAGACGTTTCTCTTTGACTGGGATGACGGATGGCAGAGCGAGGACATGCTGAAGCTGAACATCTGGACGCCGAGCCTGACGGGAGCGCGGCCTGTGATGCTCTACATGCACGGAGGAGGCTTTAGCTTCGGATCTTCGTACGAGTTGCCTTCTCACGAGGGCGCGCAGATGGCACGGCATCATGACGTCGTCCAGGTGTCGGTGAATCATCGCCTGAATATTCTCGGGTTTTTCGATGCAGCGGAAATTGGCGGCTCTGCCTATGAGGATTCGGCGAACGTCGGCATGACAGACCTGGTCGCCGCGCTCGAATGGGTTCGCGAGAACATCGAGAACTTCGGGGGCGATCCGGATCGCGTGATGATCTACGGGCAGTCCGGCGGCGGATCGAAGGTCACGACGCTGATGGGCATGCCTCCTGCTGTCGGCCTGTTACATCGCGCAGCGGCGCAGTCAGGCGGCGGCGGAAATATTCCGAGCAGAGATCAGCAGAAGGACCTGGCGCGGCAGGTCATGAAAGAACTGGGGCTCGCGGCGAACGACATCGGCGCCCTGCAGAAGATGGAGTGGGCGAAGCTGTTTGCGGCTGGCAATGCAGCGGCAACAAAGATCAATCCGCCAGGGCGGCCGATGATGGGTCCGGGTGCGCCGGGCACGCCGCGCGTGGGTTGGTCGCCCTGCGTTGACGGGAAACTGATCACCATGCGGTCGTTCTTCGAGGAGGCTCCGGAAATCTCAAAAAATGTCCCCATGCTGGTCGGATCGGTGAGCGAAGAGGGCAATCAGATGTCTTCGCATCCAACGGAAGAGGAGTGGCATGCGAACCTTTCGAAGGCGTATGGCGAGGAGAAAGCGACGGCGATTGTAGCCGCTTTAAAAAAGGCCTACCCGCAGAAGAAGATTCAGACGTTGTCCTATATATGCAGCGGCACTCCCGGACTAAATGGCCTGGGAATGCGCAACAACGTGGTGAAAATGGCGCGCTTGAAGCATGAATTGAAGGCTGCCCCAGCCTATGCCTACTACTTCACCTGGCAGACGTCGATGCTTGATGGCGTACCAGGTGCATGGCACACGGCCGACCTTCAGTTTTGCTTCGACAACACCAAGCGGTGCGAACAAGGGACTGGAAACACCCCAGAGGCGCAAGCCCTGGCGAAAAAGATGGCAGCATCCTGGGCCGCGTTTGCCGCAACCGGAAACCCCAGCACACCGGGCCTGAAGTGGGATCCTACCGATCCGGAAACGAACAAGACAATGATCTGGGATAACGAATGCCGCATGGCAAATGACCCGGAGGGAGAGGCTCGCAGGATCATCCTGACTTGATCATTACCTTGCTGGATCGGAGGACGAACGATAGAAATTGAGGCCTGCCGAACTGAACATCTGCGATAGATCGCTATCTTGATTCCCGGGTGAGTGCGTCCGCAGTGTTTCCGGCCACCACCCAGTTCGCCGATCCGGCCACGACCGCTTCATCCTCAAACCAGAGAAATCCAAAGTCGTCGATACACTCCGGAAAATCCGGCTTGATGATCACGTATCCCGGAATCACCGCGCCGGGTATATAAGAGTTATCCGCGCGGTTGTTGCTGTAGGTCTTTGTCTTTGACACCGTCCCCACGCCGGCGACATACGAAGTGTTCGATACCGGGTGCGTGCCGAGAATGTAGTTCACCGCGCGCAGCGTGTATTCAGGTCCCACGAGATCCGGAAACGTCTCGTGCAGGAAGTACATCCTGACCGCCATGTCCACCACGGCGCCCGACCCGCCCCAGGTGCCCAGGCTCGGGGGCACACCGAACGGAGTCGCGTCCAGCCAGCGGAACGCTGCTCTATCAGGTGGTGAACCGCGGGGCCTCCATTATTCCGAGAAAATTTGAAAGCGGCGACATCTTCCTGGCCAGCGGATGGCAAGGCGATTTGCCCTTTCACGGCAGGAGTGTATATGGCACCGAGAGCGAGACGGTCAAGGTTCCAATCGCTACAAATGCGGACGGCTCATCGATCACCGGACCCGTGCTGGTCCGATTCAGCAATATGGCTTCCGGCCTCAACACGTTGCCACTCGCTGCCGCTACAGGCTATGCGACGTCGGGCCCGGCGCCCCTTCCGTCAGACCTCGACACATCGCACGCGACACTGACGACGCATTCATACGAAAGTGTCAATGGTGCGACCAGCCCGGGCGTATCGATCGCCGCCGACGACTGGGCTTTTGCCGATTGCACACATACGCCCTTCCCGGGCACGCCCGATCCGCGCTTCATTTGCTTACGCCACGGATTCGATCCCTCGCTCCTCTATCAGCTCGCTTATCAGGGAAAAGATCCGCTGGTGCTCGGGATCGGGTTAGCCGCGATCCGCGATGTCGTCTCTTTCTTCCGCTACTCCGACCAGGATGAAACAGGCTGGAAGAATCCTGTGGCTGGTCATGTAGCACACGTGATCGGTCAGGGTGCATCGCAGGCCGGAAACCTGATCAGGACATTTCTTAACCTGGGGTTCAACGAAGATGAGGACGCCCGAATCGTGTGGGACGGAGCCATGCCCACACTGGCGGCTCGTCAGACTCCGGTGAACTACAGGTTCGCCATACCCGGTGGAGCGAGCGGTCTGTATGAACTTGGGAGTGACGGTGTGCTCTGGTGGAGCGATTGGCCGGACAAGGTGCGCGGTCAACCCACCTCTGGCCTGCTGCATCGCTGCAAGGCGACTCACACCTGTCCAAAGATCGTTGCAATGCTGGGATCCAGTGAGTTCTGGTCTCTGCGAGCGGCTCCGGACTTTGTTGGAACCAGTGAGAAGCAGGATATTCCACTGCCGGAAAATGTTCGCGTCTATTACGTCGCCAGCACTCAGCATGGCGGAGGAATCGGCGGATTCAGGCACGATCCGGTTGAGGTGCGCCAGTGGCGAATCGAACAGATGCGTCAATACATGGGCGAACAGGCACAACAGACGTCGCAGGCGGCGAAGGGAACTTCCGTGGCTCAGCCCGCGGAGAAGCCCGCTCCTCCGCCTGTACAGAATCCCATTCTCGCAATGCCCTGTATGCTTCCCTACAATCCGAATCCGATGACCGACATCGGAAATGCTTTGCTGGCCGATTTGAAAAGTTGGGTGGTGAAGGATGTTCCGCCGCCACCGAGTATTTATCCCACACTTAAAGATGGAACCCTGGTTCCAGCAACGCGCGCTGCCATGGATTTTCCCATCGTGCCTGGCATTCCTTTTCCCGATGGCATCGCCAATCCCTTAATCGTTTACGATCTCGGTTCAGCATTCCGCTATAACGACCTGTCCGGTGTCGTTGAAAAGGAGCCGCCTGCTGTCACCAATGTCATTCCGCCGCTCGTCCCCCGAGTCAACGCAGACGGAAATGAAGTAAGCGGTATCCACACAGTTCTGCAGGAAGCTGCGCTCGGTACTTATCTTGGCTGGAACATTACCGAAGCAGGTTTCTTCAAAGGACAATATTGTTCCCTGTCGGGAAGCTATATTCCATTTGCTCAAAACCGGTCTGCGCGGCTCGCCTCCCACGATCCTCGCCTGTCTCTTGAGGAGCGCTACGGAACGATGCGTGGTTACAGCTGCGTGGTTAATCGGGCCGCAAGGAGTCTCGTTAAGAGTCGTTTGTTGCTTCCGGAAGACGCCGACAAGCTGATTCGGGAGGCTGCAGAAAGTAAGGTTTTGCCTCCGGACGATGCGAGCAGCGAAGAAAACCGGCGGATTGCCGATGCAACGTGCAGAACCCCGGCTGGCCCCTGATAGCCAACGGCGCTCACAAGCGCTACAAGGCGAATCCCATTTGAGCCCATCGTGGCGATCACAGACTCAGTGCAGCAGGGTAGGAGAGCCAGGCATTCTACTCGCCTCGATTCGTGAACGAAGCTCGATTCCGGTGGAACTCCACCCGCCGAATCCCAAAGAGACCTGGTCGCGTGCAATGGCGTGGTTCCAGCGCTCACTGATTACAGCACACCGAATTCACGCGAGACTGTTGAAAATCAGACGGACAGAGCCGGAGGGAATTTCAACACAGAATGCCCCTGCACCGGTGATGGCGCCATTGTGCTTTAGTATCGTTCCGCCTCGTCATCGACACGGCTTCACTTTCGATGGCAATGCTGCCGACTTTCCTTCCGAAGACATTTTGAACCCGGAAGCCCGTTTCTGGTCAACTTGATCGGCCGATTAGCCATGGCGCCCGGCGAATTGCTGGCCGGTTCCCGTCAATGAGCGACTCGGCGATGATTCACTCACAGACGCCGTCAGGGCCGCCTCATTCGGCTGGGAACCTTCTCGCTATTGCAGTCGGACTCAAGAGCCATGCATAAAGAGATGACCATAAAATGAGGCGAATGAGCCTCGCAAGGCACTTTAGATTCAGAACGTCAAATTCGCACTACGATGGAGCCGGTCATGCAAATAGGAGGGCTTGAGAGCGTCCTTCTCTTCGTTTCCAACCTGAATGCCTCCAAACGGTTCTACGTTGATCTCCTTGGACTCCCGATCATCTTCGAAGACAGCATCGTGGTCGTGCTCGAAACCGGATCGGGTAGGGTGGTCTTACATCGCAACGATAGAGGCCACGATGACCGCGGGATTTTTCCGGTGGGAGTTGGCGCCACCGGGGTCGCTGTCCGCTTCAGCGTGGATGACCCGGAGGAGTGGGAAGCGGAGGCGGACCGGAAAGGATCCCCGATCCTTTGGAAAACGCAGGAGGCCTCCTGGGGCAGGTTCGTAGTTATCGGCGATCCTGATGGGAGACCAGTGGTCTTGGCAAGAATGAACCGTCGACCCGAGTAGCGACAAGATCGACGCGCATCCGCAACGTCTACGAGAAGCTGCCGGCGACGGTCTTTCTCCGGGCAGCTGATGCCGTCCATCTGGCGACAGCAGCCGAATCGGGCTTCCGCAAAGTGTATTCCAACGACGCCCACCTGCTCGCCGCAGCCAAACTCTTCGGCCTCAAGGGCGGGAACGTTATCTGAACGCTGAAGCAAAGCCAACTTATCGATACCGAGCGCTCAACGAGTACATCGGCGATACATTCGATAGTTGACTAAGAACTGCATAATTCTGGCATGCTCGCCGGGCAGCGGGGAGCGCCACGAACAGGTTTCGGCCTGCAGAGGACCCCGGCGACGGTTATTTCGTGGAAGGTCAGGTGCCGAAGAACCCGAATGTCCCGCCTCCAGCGATGCGATCAGGTACAGATTGGAGCGGATCAGGTTCGACCCGCCCCTGGGTTCCGGAGAGTTCGAGGGTGGTTCAGTGGAGGCGCGAAGCGGTGGCGGTGGCGCATCCGGACATGAGGAGGGTGCCGGTGACGTCGTAGAACTGGACGGTCGCCTCATCGGTGAAGCGATCGGCGTCGCGGTCGAGGGTGATGGAGTGGGTGAGCTTCTGCGTTCCCTGCTGGAACGGTCCGCCTGCGAAGAGGATGAAGGCGACGTCACTGGCGATGTAAGTACCGTCTTCATCCCAGGCCCAGGTGCCGAAGCCAGTGCTGCGCTGGCCGGGGAGGAAGCCGGGGTTGGATGTGGCTTCAGCGAGCGTGCCGCTGGGGGAAAACAGAAGCAGGGAGCTGAACGGCGGACGCTTTGCGCCTGTGGTGCAGTCGTACTGGGTCACGTTGACCCACCAGGCCCCTTCGATGGTGCGGTGAGAGTCGAATTCGTTGCGTTGCGCGTGAAGTGGCATGGTGACGGCAAGGGAAAAGGCGACGATGCTGAGTTCGATGAACCTGGTGCGGATGGACCGTTTGCCGGGTGTGAACATGGTGGAAATCTCCATTGGGGAAAAGTGGTTTGCAATTGCAACGAGAAGGTACCCCGGACGCAGGCCCGAAGTCTTGAGGATTGGTTGAGGATTCGTGCCGGAAATCCTGAGGAGTGCCGAATGGGCGGGAAGGCGGTTGCGGTAGAATCGCCGTGCGCCTGACGGGCTGAGGAAATGACGGAAAGACCCCAAACAGCGTATGAGTTTGCGAACTTCCGGCTGCTCCCGCGAGAGAAGCAATTGGTTTGCGGTGACCGAGAGGTGAAGCTGCAGCCGAAGGTGTTCGACACCCTGCAGATGCTGGTGGAGAATCACGGGCGTTTGGTGGAGAAGGACAACTTCCTGAAGGGGCTATGGCCGGGCACGTTTGTGGAAGAGGCCACGCTCGCGCATTGCGTCTCGGAGCTGCGAAGGACGCTGCGGAAGGAGAGCGACGGCGCGGAGTTCATTGAGACGGTTTCCAAGCGTGGATACCGGTTTCTGGCGCCCGTGAGGGTAACAGAACTAAACGCGGAGGGGGAACCAAAGGCGGCATCGGTGCTGGCCGTGTTGCCGTTTGAGAATCTGGGGCCGGAAGCGGAGAAAGAGTACCTCGCCGACGGATTGACGGAAGAGGTAATCGCGGCCCTGGGGCAGATCGATCCGGCGGGGCTGAGCGTCATCGGACGAACGACGGTGATGCGTTATAAGCGCGCCACGAAGTCATTGCGGGAGATCGGAGATGAGCTTAAGGCCACATTTCTGGTAGAGAGTTCGTTGAGGAGTGAGGGCGGAAAGATCCGGGTGACGTCGAAGCTGGTGAGGTCGAGCGATCAGGTGCAGATCTGGTCGGCAACCTATGACAGCGAGCCGAAGGGCATGCTGGCGTTTCAGCGTGAGCTGAGCACTACGATTGCGCAGCAGATCAGGTTGCGGCTCTCGCCGGAGCGGCTTGATGTGCTGGCGCGCCGGCTGGCGCACAATCCCGAGGCATACGACACATATCTGCGGGGGCGCTACTACTGGAACCTGTTCACTCCTGCGACGACGCGGAAGGCGGTCGAATGCTATCTGCGGGCGACAACGCTCGATCCCAACTACGCGCTGGCGTGGTCGGGGCAGGCGGATGCCTATGCGTCGAGCCCGATTCATGCCGACGTGCGTCCGGGCGACATTTGGGAGAAGGCACGGCGCGCGGCGGAACACGCGGTCGCGGCAGAGCCGGAGCTGGCCGAGACGCAGACATCGTGGGGCTTTGTTAAGTTCTGGCTGGACTGGGATTGGGAGGAGACCGAAGCGGCATACCGGAGGGCCATTGCGATCGATCCAAATTACTCACTGGTGTATCGGCTCCTGGGGATTGCGCTGGCCCATATCGGTCATCGTGAGGAAGAGGCGCGCGAGGCGATGGAACGTGCCCGAATACTCGATCCGCTGCAGGCGATGAATCATGCGCTGTCGGCGCAGGTGGCGTTCCTGGCGAGGGACTATGCAGCTGCGCTTGGGTTTGCGCAACAGGCAGGGGTGGTGTTGACCGACTTCTGGATCGCCAATCTGCAGATGGCGCAGGCTTACGCACAGCTGGGTGAGAATTCGCTGGCGCTCGAAGCGCTGAGCTTTGGGGGAGGCGTCGGCGGCGAGAACAGCAAGGTGCTTTCGCTGCGCGGATATGTACTGGCAAAGATGGGCCGGGCGAACGAGGCACGCAAAGTGCTGAATACGCTGCTGGCGCTCGCTCGAGAACGTTACATTCCTGCCTATGCAATAGCTCAGGTGCATGCGGGACTGCGAGAAGAAGACGATGCGCTTGCCTGGCTCGAACGAGCCGTACATGAACACGACGTACACCTTGTGATGCTGCCGACAGAGCCTAAGTGGGACGCACTGCGCGGGAATCCGCGGTTTGGCGAGCTGCTGCGAAGGTGTGGTTTGCCGTACGCGAATGCGTAGGATCCAGAGCGGCGCTCAACTGGCGAGAACAGGGCTTACGGCGAATGGCGCCGTTGCGGGACCAAGCATCCGAAGCGGTCGTTCACCGGCTCTTCCAGATTCTGCTTGCACCCGAGGTAACGTTCGGTAGTCAGAACGGAGGCGTGCCCCAACAGGAATTGAATTTGCTCCAGTTCACCTCCGTTGACGTGGCGCAGTTTCGCGCAGGTCCGACGAACGTATAGGAAGGCCAACATTTCCCCGGATGGTTGGAATGATAAGCCGAGGCTGGGAGGGGGGGCAAGGCTCTGTGACCACGAAGCGGCGTCCGCCGCGGCGGACGGCCTTGACGCCTGCCGGGCCTCGGCTACGCTTCTCATTAGCCGGGCGGATGTCAGTCCGGGTCTGGGATCGACTCGACCAGCACCCTCGTGAACTGTCGGCTCATGCTAGCCGCTGGCGTTTCGCGCAACAGTCCGTTCGTCACGAAACTGGCAAGCGACTTTCCGTCTCTAGTTATCCAGACCGCGCGTTGATTGTCGGCTGTCGACGGGGAATATCGTCCTGGGGGAAAGATGCTCGGTCATCGAAGCGTGACTACTACGCAGAGATACCTGCATCCCGAACTGAAGGACATCGCCAACTTGGTCGACGAACGGAACAAAACGAACCAAGACGCGGTTTTACGTCATAATCTGCGTCATAGTTCTGCATCAGGTCAGTAGGGAAAGCCAGCCAGGTTATTGATTTCATTGGCTGCCCCCCAGGGATTCGAACCCCGATATGCTGATCCAGAGTCAGCTGTCCTACCATTGAACGAGGGGGCAGTAGAAAGGCTTGTCGCGGCGCGCAACTCGCCTGCCTTCAGCCGCTTGTTTAGTGTAAAGACCCTGCGCCCCCGGGTCAATCCATCGCGCGGCCCCAGCCGTTACTCTTCGCGCAGCACTTCCAGCGGCTTCTGTCCCAGGATGTGAAAGCTCGCCACCCACCCAGTCACCACCGCAAGCACCGCCGTCCCTACTACCGCCGTCAACGATCCCCGCACATCGCGCTGGAACACCACATCCATCCGGTGCAGCAAAATCCGCGACAGCACATTCGCGAATAATGTCCCCACCGCCCCGGCGAGCAAACCCAGCACCACAAACTCTACGCTGAACACCGTCGCGATCCGGTTCCGCGTCGCCCCCAGCGTCTTCAGCACCACCACTTCGCGAATCCTGCGGAACCGCGTGCTCGCAATACTGGACGCCAAAATAATCAGCCCCGACAAAATCGAGAACCCTGCTAGAAACCGAATCACAATCGTGATCTGATCCACCACTCCGGTAATCGTCTGCAGAATGTCGGCGATGTTGATCACCGTCACCGTCGGATACGTCGCGAACAACGCCCTCTCAATTTCCGGAATCGCGCTCGGCCGCGCGTGAATGTCCCCGTACCAAACCGCCGGTTGATCTTCCAGTTGCACCTTCGGCAAAATGAACTCGCTCCGCGCAAACGCGTGCTCGCCCACGATTTTGTAAATCGCCGTTACCGTCACCGGGATTTCCTTCTCGCCCGCAATAAACGTCACCTTCGATCCGACCTTCAGATCCAGCCGCTTCGCCACCCGATCCACCACCGCCAGATCCGCGCCGCCCGTCCCCGTCCACCACTTCCCTTCCGCGATTTTGGTTCCATCCGGCGTAACATCCGCCCACGAAAGCGTCGTGTTGCGCAACAACCGGTTGGGATAGTTCTTCAGCTTCAGATCTTCGACCTTCGTCCCATCGATCGACTCCATCCGCGCCGACACAATCGGCACCGCCTCCAGATCCCCAATCACTCCAGCCTGTTTTTTCAACTCTGCCCGGATGCCCGGCATCTCTTGCGTGCTCATGTCGATCAGGAACAGATTCGGCGTGTCCACTTTCACATCCTCATGCAGCGCGTTCACAATCGACCGCTGCATCAGGAACACGCTCAGAATCAGCATCACGCCCGTACCCAGCGCGGCCAGCACCGCCGAGGACTGATTCCCCGGCCGATAAAGATTCGCCAGCCCATGCCGCAGCGCCGACGGTAAATGTAACCGTGTCCGTGACAATATCGCGCGCAGCGTCCGCAGCGTCACGGCCGAAAGCCCCAGGATGAACACCAGCAGTCCCGCCAGGCAAATCGCAAACCACTTACCCACCAGCATGGAGTCGGCCAGCGCCGCCGCAATCCCGCCCAGCCCCGCCAGAATCACCACAATCGAAGCCAGCTGTACCTTATGCTCCTTCAACCAGGTGACCCACCCCTCCCCGTTGCCGGAGTCCACCATCCGCCGCAGCACCAGGCTCGGCCGCACGTTGCGCACATCCAGCAGTGGTGGCAAACAAAACAGCAGCGTCGTCAGAACCCCCGTTCCCAGCGCCGCCAGTACCGGACTCAGCGGCAGCCGTATCTCCGGCCGCAGTGGCAACAGCCTGCCCAGCACCGTGGGAAACGCATACTCCACGCCCAGCCCCAACACCACACCCAGCAGCGCGCCCACCACTCCAAGGAACAGTGTCTGTATCAAATAGATTCGCAATATATCCGACGACTGCGCCCCAATCGACTTCATGATCGCCAGAATCTCGATCCGCTGCTGCAGGTGTGCCCGCATCGCCATCGCCACGCCGATCGCGCCCAGCACCATCGCCACCAGACAAATCAAACTCAGCAATCCCGTCGCGCGGTCCACTCCCTGGGTCAGCGTCGGGCTCGTCTCGCGAAAATCTGTCACCTGCGCGTCCGGCAAAATCTTTTCGATCTGCGCGCGCACATCCGCCACCTTCAGCTTGTCTCCCAGAGCAAACAAATACCGCTCCGTCGCCCGGCTCCCCGGCTGCAGCAGCTCCGTCTCTTCCATCGCATGGCGCGTCATCATCACGCGCGGACCCAGCCCAACCCCCGCCGTCATCCGGTCCGGCTCCTTCATAATCACCGCGGCGATCCGGAACCACTTCCCGCCAATCTTCAGCTGGTCGCCCACCTTCGCGCGCAACCGCACCAGCAGGTTGTCATCCACCACCACCGTCTCATCGGTCAACGCGGCGCGCAGATCCGCCCCGGTCGAAAGCGTCACTGTTCCGTAAAACGGATAGTCCGCCGGATCCACCGCCTTCAGCGAGACCAGCAGCGGCACAGGATCGCCCTGGACCATGGCCATCGAAACCGTTTCCGTCACAACCGTCCGCCGCACGCCCAGTCCCGCCTGCGGACTCGCCAGCCGATCCAGTTGCTGCGCCTCCGCCGCCGTCGCCTGTCGAAACATCCGCGCCGACAAGTCCCCCGCCATAATGCTGCGCGCCTGCTCCAGCAGTGTCCGCGCAAACGATGTGCTGAACCCGCGCACTCCCGTCAGCGCCGCCACGCCAATCGCCACCGACAGCAATACGAATAGAAACTTCGCCTTGCCCGCACGCAGCTCTCGCCACGCAATCCGCGCCGCCGTCGACCACGGCAGCGGCTGCTTCTGCATCGTCTCGGATCCCGTCTCCGCGTTCATCGAGTCGTCCCTGCGCCCGCGACACTCGCGGCCAGTCCCTGCATCTCATCCGACAACACCGCGCCATCCTTCAGCACAATCCGCCGGTCCGCCCGCTCCGCAATCTGCGGATCATGCGTCACCAGCACCAGCGTCGTGGCCGACTCCCTGTGCCGCTCGCCCAAGAGCTCCAGCACATGCTGCCCGTTTGCCGAGTCCAGATTCCCCGTCGGCTCATCCGCGAACACAATCGGCGGCTCCAGCACAAACGCCCGCGCCAGCGCCACCCGCTGCTGCTCCCCACCCGATAACTGCACAGGATAATGATGCAGCCGATCCTGCAAACCCACAGCAACCAGCAACGGCTCCGCCTTCTTCCGCGCATCGCCCTTCGCGTTCAGCTCATACGGCAACATCACGTTTTCCAGCGCCGTCAGCGTCGGAATCAGTTGGTACGACTGGAAGACAAATCCAATCCGCCTTCCCCGCACCTCCGCCAGCTTGTCCTCTTCAAGCTTGCTGATCGCAATCCCATCCAGAATCACTTCGCCTTCGGTCGGCGAATCCAGCCCCGCCAGCAACCCCAGCAGCGTGCTCTTCCCGCTGCCGCTCGCGCCCATGATCGCGGCAAACTGCCCCTTCGGAATCAGCAGATCGATTCCCCGCAGAATCTCCACGGTCCTCGTCCCATTCCGAATCGACTTCTTCAGCCCCTTCACCTCGATCATCCGCTCTCCTCGCCTGTAGCCCTTAGACTATCGTTACGTCTAATTGAACGTCCCGTCTCCATCATTCAAATGACCCGCCGCCTCGCTCTCGTCGCCACTCTTTTCGTGCTTCCTAACACATACGCTGCCACGCCCTTAGCCGTTCCCGCCCCTCCTCACGCCCTCCCCATCATTGCCTGTTTCGGCGACAGCATTACCGCAGGCCTCGGCATCGATCCCGGCCACACCTGGCCCGACGATCTCCAGGCCGACCTTGACCACCGCGGGTACCACTACAAAATCGTCAACGCCGGCATCAGCGGCAACACGAGCAAAGACGGCGTTGACCGCCTCAAAGACGTTCTCCGCCTCCATCCCGCCATCGTGGTGGTCGAATTCGGCGGCAACGACGGCCTCCGCGGCCTCCCCATTGTCGACACCCGGCGCAATCTCTCCACGATCGTCTCGACCCTACTTCACGCCGGCAGCAAAGTCGTCCTCGCCGGCATCACCCTCCCGCCCAACTACGGCTCGGACTACATCAAGCCCTTCAATGAAACCTTCCGCCTGATCGCGACCCAATACCACGTCCCGCTCCTGCCCATGCTCTACGCCAACGTGTACACGGTCCCCGGCGCCATTCAGGAAGACGGTGTCCATCCCACAGCAAAAGGCGCACTACTCCTCACCGACAACTTCCTCCCCCTGCTGTTGCCGCTGCTGCGTAAGTAGAAGAGGACTTCGCACAACCGTCTGATCGTCTGTGTGTAATGTTTGAGATGGGCTGATCCCTGAGTGACACGCCCCTACCTGCCCGCACCCGGCGGATTAGGGGAGCGGCGCGAAGTGCATCTGCCGCACCGCAGGTACTCACATCAACACAACAAAAGGTTGAAACAAGGTCCCCGCGACCCGCCGTCCTACCCCCACCAATTCCCGCTGCCCCTCAAAAATCTTCACCATCGCCGCCCCCGAATACTCCGGCAGATTCACCTGCATTCCGTTGCGCACCCGCCCCGCGGTCTGCTCATCCGCCGTTACCGCCGGCATCTCCCGCAACAGCGTCCGCGGATGCGGCATCCGCTCCTCCAGCTTCCCTTCCGCCGCCAGCGCCTCCATTTGTTCCACCGTCATCGCGTCGTCGAGCGAAAACACCCCCGCACCTGTCCTCCGCAAACTCGCAAGGTGCGCCCCGCACCCCAGCGCATGCCCCATTGCATGCGCAATCGCCCGCACATACCCGCCCGCCGAAATCCGCATCGAGAACCGCGCCGTGTCTCCTTCGACCGACTCCATCACAAACGCATCCACCCTGATCTTCACAGGCTTCAGTTCCGGCGTCTTTCCCGCGCGCGCCAGCTTGTACGCCGGCTTCCCTGCCACCTTCTTCGCTGAATACGGCGGCGGCATCTGTTCAATCTCTCCGACAAACTTCGCCGCCTCGGCACGCACGGCATCGAGTGCGAGCGCCACCGGCACAGCATCGCCCGTCGCCTGCCCCTCGGCGTCATACGTATCCGTCGCGAATCCGAAACGGATCGCCCCCGTGTAGGCCTTCTCGCTTGTCCCAAAGAATTGCGCCAGCCGCGTGTACTTCCCCAGCAGCAGCGGCAACACGCCGGTCGCCATCGGATCCAGCGTTCCCAAATGCCCGACAGACGGTTCGCCCGTCGCGCGCCGCACGCGCGCCACCACATCGTGCGACGTCATTCCGCCCGGCTTATCCAGAATCAGGAGCCCATTCACTCCCCTACGATACCGCGCCTCGACCCACGATCATGCAGCTGCCCCATATCTGCCCCGTACCAGTACACGTGGAGACCGCGCCGAGCGCGATCCGCTGCAGGCTACCGGCTGTCGTCCTCAGATCCGCGAAGAACTGCGCTCCCGAATCAGCGAAAGAAACTCCGACCGCGTGTTCTGCTTCTGGAACACCCCCAGCATCGCCGAGGTCACCGTCGAGGAGTTCTGCTTCTCCACCCCGCGCATCATCATGCACAGGTGCCGCGCCTCAATCACCACGCCCACACCCTGCGGGTGGATCGCTTCCTGGATCGCCTCCGCAATCTGGCGCGTCAGCCGCTCCTGCACCTGCAGGCGCCGCGCGTACACCTCCACCAGCCGCGGAGCCTTGCTCAGCCCAATCACCTTGCCGTCCGGAATATAGGCCACATGGACCTTGCCAAAAAAGGGCAGCATGTGATGCTCGCACAGCGAGTACATTTCGACGTCTTTCACGATCACCATCTCGTCGTAATCGACATCGAACAGCGCTCCGTGCAGCACTTCCTTCGGATCCTCGCGATATCCCTTGGTCAGAAAATCCATGGCTTTTTCGACACGCTCCGGAGTCTTCTCCAGACCCTCCCGCGTCGGGTCGCCATCGTACCGCCGAATAATCTCGCGATAGATATCCTGCGTCGTTACATTTTCCAGTCCAGTCGTCCCGATCACTTCCCGGTCCAGCTTCTCTCGGTTGCCATTCACCGTTGCTCTTGCCATGTTCCTGCTCTCCGTTCCGATACGGGCCCTTACCGCGCTGAACGCTGTCTCCGCCAAACGCTTGCCGGCAGGGCTACCGGCTGTACTCAAAATAGTTGTTGCTGGTCTCTTCTACGCGCACGCCCACCGTGAGTTTCTCCGGCAAAGCCTTTTCCAACCTCTTCTGAATCTCGATCACCAGATTTTCCGTCGTCGGCACCACCGCGCGAAGACTCTCCAGTGTGTTCAGGTTCTGGTGGTCGAAAGAGTCCAGCACTTCACGGCTTACGCAACCATCCAGTTGCCCCAGATCGATCACCATCCCAGTGACCTCGTCAATCTCTCCACCTACGGTCACTTCCACGGTGTAGTTATGCCCATGCCCATGCGGATTGGCGCACTTCCCATACACATTTTGATTCTCCGCGTCGCTCATCGACTCGGAAAACAGCCGATGTGAAGCGCTCAACCGGTATCTCCGTCCTAAATACGCCCTCACTCTACCTCTCCCACACGGTCATCTCTCGCCTTCAACGAACTGTTCCGGCGCCGAAGGCGCGTCCGCCTGGACGGCTAGTCCCCGTAGTAATCCGCGAATAAATCCGGCATCTCATACACCCGCACCCGATACAGCCGCGCGTTGCCCGGAAGCTTCCCATTCAGCCTCTTCCAGATCGCGACTGCAATGTTTTCCGTTGTCGGAATGGCTGTCTTAAACTCCGGCACCTCCAGGTTGAGATGCCGATGGTCGTACACCGACACAACTTCCCGCTCCATCACATCCTTCAGCTGCTTCAGATCAACCACGAACCCCGTCGCCGGATCAACATCGCCGGCAATCGTCACTTCCAGCGTGTAATTGTGCCCGTGACCGTTACGATTGGCGCATTTCCCAAACACCCGCGCGTTTTCCTCCGCGCTCCACGCCTCGTTCCAGTAATAATGCGAAGCCGAAAACTCCGCCTTCCTCGTCAACAAAATCATTTAGGTTCCCTGGTGGCTATTGGCTAATCCCTGATCCCTGTCTTCACATCTCTTCCCTTCCAGACTACCTGCTTCACTACCGTCACGCGAAACCAGCTCCGCCACAGCAGCCACGCATACAGCGGAATTCCCAGCGGGGCCAGTACGCAATCGCGAAACGGAAAATTCGACTTCGCTACCCGGCCATACACTCCCCACAAAGCCCGCACCCAAACGAGTGCCAGCGCGGCGGTCGCCATCGGCGTACCCAGCACTCCGGTGTTCATCGCAGGATGCGTCCTGCGGAGCCACCACAAAAACCACACCAGCGCGGGCACCCCCACCAGAACCCCCAGCTGCAGCAGCTTCACCGCCGCCAGCATGGGCGCATTCGCAAACAGCAGCGCCAGATTCTTCGTCCACCCCTCCACCATCGCGCCAAAGGTCCGGTACATCCGCGCTGCCACTGCCTCCGGCGCATAGCGGAACCGCAACCCCAGCTTGCGCCGCTTCACCAGACTCGCCAGCTCCACATCTTCCAGCACCATGCCCTTCACCGCGGCATGTCCGCCAATGGTGTCGTACACATCGCGTCGCACCAGCAGAAACTGCCCATTCGCGGCCGCCACGCGCGTCGCCGGATCGCTCACCTTCGCCGGTGTATAGGTTGCCGCCAGATCGCTGAATACCAGAGGCATCAGCGCCCGCTGTGCCAACCCCCGCACAATCTGCCGCGGCGAGTACGACAGCATACCCGCCCCATGCCGCTCCGCCTCGATGATGGCCAGCCGCAATCGTCCCGGCTCATGAATGGTGTCCGCGTCCGTGAACAGCAGCCATTGACCACGCGCCTTCTGCGCCGCCGCCCAGCAGGCATTCGCCTTCCCCGTCCATCCCTTCTCCAGCCGCGGAGCCTCCATCACCGTCACGCCCGTAAATGAGGCCGCAATCTCGCGCGTCCGATCCGTCGACTGGTCGTTCACCACGATGATTTCCCAGTCCGCGCCCAGCGTCCAAGTTGGCTCTTCCTGTACAACCAGCGAGCGCAGGCACTCCCCCAGACAATCTTCCTCATTGCGCGCGGGGATCATCACGGAAAGAATCAGAGGCGAGGCATCCACAATAGCTGCACCTTATTATAGAAACGTGCACCCATCGCGCTCCCATCAGCGGCTTCTTCGGCCCCACCCCATCCGCCGACTTTTATCCGCTATCCGCTTTCCGCTACCCGCTGTCACCGTGCTCTGCGCTTTGTGCTCTGTGCTCTGCGCCTGCGACCGCGGCAGCCACCCCGCCCAGGTCGGCGAGCGCGCCCCTGCCATCGTCATCCGCGACAGCGACCAGACCGTCGCCCTCCGCCAATATCAGTCGCAGGGAAAAATCGTCGTCCTCAACTTCTGGGCCAGCTGGTGTCCGCCTTGTCTTGAGGAGTTCCCCTCCCTCATCGACCTCCAGCGCCGCATGCCCAACATCGTCGTCCTCGCTGTCTCCTTCGATACTGACGCGAACGCCTACCGCCAATACGTCACCGACAATCACATCGCCGGCATCACCACCGTCCTCGACCTCAGCCAGCAGTCCAACACGGCCTTCGACACCACGCGGCCGCCGGAAACCTACATCATCGACGCCCACGGCATCATCCGCCGCAAATTCATCGGCGCGCAGGACTGGACCAGTCCTGAAATTATGAATTACCTGCGCAACCTCTAGCCGATGAGCAGCGCCCCCACCACTCCCAGCCATCCTCCTCCTGAGCCTGAGCCACGCTGGCCTGCAACCCTCGCGCTGCTGGCCGCTGGTGGACTGCGCTTTGCGCTGCCGGAGTCTCTTTCCTACGGCCCCGACTGGCTCCTCCTCGCCGTTCTTGCCGTCCTCACGGTACCGATCTATGTCGCGCACTGGCGCGGCCTGGACACCATCAACCGTATTTTGGGTTACACCGTCACCGCCGTCGTCACCGCCGACATGATCTGGTCACTCGGTCTTCTGATCGCGGCGCTGCCGGCCCACAAGCAACCTCCCATCGCTCTGCTCGAATCGGCCGCCGCTCTCTGGATCACCAATATCATCGTCTTCGCCTCCTGGTACTGGCGCCTCGACGGCGGAGGACCCACAGAGCGTGAGCGTCGCGGCGTCCACACCGATGGCGCCTTCCTCTTCCCGCAAATGACGCTCAATCAGGAAGCCCGCATCGCCATGGGCGAACAGTGCTGGAACCCTGGCTTCGTCGACTACCTTTTCCTCGCCTTCAACACTTCGACGGCGTTCTCGCCCACGGATGTGCCCGTCTTATCGCGCTGGGCCAAAGGCCTCATGATGGTCCAGTCCCTCATCTCGCTGGCCACCATCGCCCTGCTGGCCGCCCGCGCCGTCAACATCCTCTAGCCAGCCAGAGCTCGTCAACGCAGCTGAACCTCGCTGCAGATCGCTTCTACGCCTCGACGAAATTCCGCCTCCGGCCCCAGCAGGCTCATCACCAACCACCCGTTGCCGGCAAAGCCAAAGAAGTTTCCCGGATGAACGCTGACCCCGCGCTCCTCCACCAGCCGCACGGCCAGCTCCTCATCACTGCCGATGGCTGGAACCCGCAGCACGGCGTACCATCCTGCCTCGACTTTCAGGCGCGTGATCGCAGGATTCCGTATCAGGGTCTGATCCAGATTCTGCAAATTCGCCTGCGTTCGTGAACGAATCTCCTCCTGTACCGGTCCGAATCCCTCCAGCCATGAAGGCAGCGCACACTGTACCGGCGCATTCATCGAAAGAAACGTATCGGCAACGACCTCCAGCCGATCCAACGCGTCCTTCAATTCGCGTTCTGGTCCGCAAGCGCAAATCCACGCCGCCTTCATCTGCGGCAGAGCGGCAATCTTGCTGATCCCGCTCAGCACGAACGTCGAGCAGTCATGTTTCCCCGCGGCAAAGCTCTGGACATTCGCTGACTCTTCGGAGGAAAAGGAGTAATCGAGAAACACCTCGTCGACAATTAGTGCCAGCCCCTCCTCGGCGCAAATCCTGGCCAGTTCCTGACGCTCCTTCGCCCTGGTAAAGTGCCCTGTCGGATTATTCGGGTGCACTACCGCGATGGCCTTCGTCCGCGGCGTGATCCGCTCCCGCAATCCCACAAAATCCATCTGCCATCCATGGTCGTACACCAGCGGATACGGCACCAGGCGCACATCCTCGATCTGCGCCAGGAAATCGAACAACGGATAGCTCGGCAGCGCGATCAGCACCTCATCGCCTGCATCGCACAGCAACCGAAACAGCCAGCTGTACGCTTCGCTGGTGCTCGTCGTGAGGAAGACCTGCTCGGTCTGGATTTCAGCGCCGCGATTTGCGTAGTAGTTACAGACAGCTTGTCTCGACGACCGCATACCACGCGGGTCCGGATCATAAATGAGCGCTGCCGGATCTTCGAGAGGCTCCAGGATTGTGGCTGCATCGCAGGTGAATCCGCACCGCGTCGGATTCGACGCCGTCAGGTCAAGAACTTCGAGACCTTTCTCGCGCCGCTCTCGAAGCACCTGCGCCAACCGCGACTCCGCCACATCCCACGCCGTCCTAGCCGAGAATCGCACGCCTCATCCTTTCACAGTCTCTTTCGCTCTCCTGCTCGCTGCTCCCTGTAACCTGTTTTTATGAAAGCCGTCATCTTCGACTACGGTGAAGTTCTTTGCACCCAGGACCACGACGCCCAGCGGCGATTGCTGATGCTGACCGGCCTTGACCATTCCACATTTGAAAGCCTGTACTGGCGCGATCGACGTGACTACGACCTGGGCCACCTGGACGGCCGCGGCTACTGGACCAAGTTCGCCCGCGGCGCCGGCCTCACCTTTTCTGCAGACCAGATCGAACTGCTCATCGAGAACGATGTAATGATGTGGGTGAAGGTGAACGAGACTATGCTCGCGTGGGTCGCGGCCCTGCAGAACGCCGGCCTTCGCACTGCCATCCTCTCCAACATGGTTCCCGAAGTTCTCCGCACCATGCGCCAGGAATTTGCCTGGCTTGCGCCGTTCGATCAGCTCACCTGGTCTTGCGAGCTTCACATTGCGAAGCCTGATCCGACGATTTACATCCACACCTGTGAAAAGCTGGGCGTCCGTCCGGAGGACGCTCTCTTTCTCGACGATAAGATCGAGAATATTCGGGGCGCCGAAGAACTCGGCCTCCACGCCATCCAGTTCAGGAATGTCGAGCAACTCCGTCAGGACCTCGCCACCGGCAAAGTCCTGCAGGATTACCCGCAGCCTGGCTAGTGAAAGCCCATCGGCTGCCCGCTCGGGATCGCAACCTGATCCACAATCTCCACCGAGAATCCCTGCAGTGCCGGCACATGCGTCGGCGTGTTGCTCAGCAGACGGATACGGTGAATCCCCAGGTCCGCGAGAATCTGACCACCCAGGCCTACTTCGCGCAAAATCCGCTGGTGGCGATCTTCATGCCGTTCGCGCGCACGCGCTTCCCGATGGAAGACGATCCGTCCGGGCTCCCCGGGACGTGCCGGACGCTCCACCTCGAATCCTCGGCTGGCGTTGTGCAGATAGATCAGCGCTCCGCGCCCCGTCTCGGCGATCATCCGCAGCGACTGCAGCATGGTTCGCTGGCAATCGCAGAGGGTCGTGCCAAACACATCGCCAGCGAGGCAGTGCGAGTGCACCCGCACCAGCACCGGCTCCGGTCCGCTCACGTCGCCGCGCACCAGCGCCACATGGCTCTCTCCGCCATGGACTTCACTTTCGTAGGCGATCATCCGGAACTCACCCCACTCGGTTGGCATGGGACTCTCGGCCACGCGCACGATGTAGCGCTCGTGCTGCAGGCGGTAGCGGATCAGCTCCGCGACCGTCAGCATTTTGAGACCGTGCTTGTTACAAAACTCGACCAGGTCCGGGACGCGCGCCATGGTGCCGTCGTCCTTCATGACCTCGCAGATCACCCCAGCGGGAATTTGCCCCGCCAGCCGCGCCAGGTCCACGGAAGCCTCCGTCTGGCCGGCCCGCACCAGCACTCCACCCTTGCGCGCACGCAGAGGAAACACATGGCCGGGCCGTGCCAGATCCTGGGCCGTCGACTGCGGATCGATCGCTACTTTGATGGTGTGGGCCCGATCGTAGGCGGAGATGCCGGTGGTTACTCCCTCGCGGGCTTCGATGGTTTCGGTGAAGGCCGTGCCGAAGCGCGACGAGTTCTGGGCCGTCATGGGACCCAGCCGCAGATAGTCCGCGCGCTCCTCGGTGAGCGCCAGACAAATGAGCCCACGTCCGTGCCGCGCCATGAAGTTGATCGCCTCCGGCGTCACATGCTCGGCGGCCAGGGTCAGGTCGCCTTCATTTTCGCGGTCCTCATCGTCGACCACGACGATCATCCGGCCGGCCTGAATCTCGGCAACTGCTCCGGGCACATCGGTCATCATGCTTGCGTCCTGCATAGCCCTATTCTCCGTCATTTCCGCTCGCCCGGCCATGCTGGAGGCACTCCTTGTGTCACCGTGGCCATCGCGCATAGCTCCCCCCGGTCTACGGTCGCAGTGCTTCTGGCCGCAGCTTGCCGATGCGACCCTTCGGCCCGACGACAAAGGGTAGCGACAGCGCATTCCACCGCCGATCGGCATCCGCCGCATCGTCTCCCGCCGGATGCAGCGCCCGCCAGTCCCGCCCGTCATCCGTCGAAATGTCCGTGCCGTTCGGCCCCACCGCAATCCACGCTCTCGCCGCCGAGTCCCACGCCACCGCCGACCGGAATCCCCCCGGCATCGTCCGCGCGGGCCGAAACTTGTTGGTGCCGGCGGTAAAGGCAGCTGTCTCCCGGCGGTCATTGGGTGTGGTGTAGTTGCCTCCGACCACGACCATGTCGGCCTTGCGGCACCGCGCTCGGATTTCGTTCTTCCACTTCTTTACGGAGCCGGGCCGGATGGCCAGACTGAAGATGCCGGACGACTCGGTGTGATGGCTGACCGGGAAGTTGACTTCACACAGACTCTCCCCCGCATCGTTCCGAGGATCCGAAAAGCCAATGCTGTACTGAATCAGCCTCGTCTCCGCTGCAATCCAGTACGTCCCCACATCCAAAAGCGCCAGAACCGAATTGCTGGCCGCAAAGGCTCCGTCGATCGGCTGCGCCAACAACTTTGCCGGGCTCTGACCCAAATCGTCCTTTGCGCAATCGATCCCCGCCTCGAAATCCGCGAGATACAAGCTGGGCCGCCCCGTCTTGCCCCCGCTCGACCCGCGGACGACAGGATCGCCCAGAATTGCGCCCACGATGATGCGCGAGCCCTGATCGCAGACATCGTCGGTAGCAGCCACGCGGGTGCGCGCCGCCATCCCGTCCCAAAAACCATCCGCGTCAGGATTGGTCGCCACCAGCGTCCACGTCCTGCATCCATCAATCGTCTTGTAGAGGGGGACAGCGTGCCTTTGCCCGAGGACATCACGACCGCGGTTGAGGCGTCGAAGGCCTTGATGCCGCGAAAATCCAGGTGCTCGGCGTCGGGCGGCGTCGCGCAGCGCTCCCATCGGTTGCCGCCGTCGGTGGTGCGCAGAACCGTGCCTTCACTTCCTGAGGCCCAGGCGACTCCGTTGCCGGCGTTGGCGATGCCGCGCAGGTCGGCGTTCGACGGAGCGTTTTGGAGGATCCACTGAGCGCGCGCCACCGGAACACACGCAAGAAGAAAAACGCCGACCGTCACCCATCGCATGACGAGGATTCTAACTGGCCGTTCGGACCCTGCTCCCTGTACGCTGCCTCAGCGACCTTCCCTCAACCGCGCCGCCAGCCGATCGGGCAACCCGGCCTGGACGATGCGCTCCTGGGCTTCTTTGAGGTTATAGGGGACACGATACCAGGTGACGACCATCCGCGCGTCGTCGTAGAGCGCAAAGGCTGCGCGCCAGTCTCCGTCGCGGGGCTGTCCGACCGATCCAGGATTCAGCAGATAGCGCGCTTCGGGGCGGAGTTCGAGTTCAAACTCCTCGGCCTCGTCGCTCGTGGCCAGGCCGTTGGCGTGATGGCCATTGCCCGCGCGCGGACGCGCCGCGTATTGCGGCACGAGACGGAACCAGTCTTCGCCGTTGGTAGCAAAGCCCCCCTGCACATGCGTGTGTCCAAAAAACGTGATGCGCGCGTCGGTGGCGTGGAGTGCCGGCCAGGCGTCGCGCACGGTCAGGACGTAGTCGTCTTCGTCGACCGGAGAACCATGCACGCAGCGGACGTAGGGGCCATCGGGCGCGATGGGGCCGACGGCCATGTGGCGCAGCCAGTCGCGATGCTCGCCGGTGAGCACGCACTCGGTCCATCGGGCGGCGCGCTGCGCGATGGGATTGAATTCATCGATGCCGCCGAGGCCGCTGCACACGCGATCGTGATTGCCGCGCACGAAGACGTTGCCCAGCCGGCGGGTTTCGTCGATGACTTCGTTGGGGTTGGCGCCGTAGCCGACGACGTCGCCGAGGTTCCACACCGCGTCGTGCCGGGGGGCGGCGGCTAGCACCGCTTCGAGAGCCTCGAGGTTGGCGTGGATATCGGAAATGAGCAGCGCGCGCATAACGAAAATATCGGCCCGGTGGGCAATCGCACTACGGGTCGGTGGAATTTGCGGACCGGAGTTACACCACGCCCGGGGCTGGCGCGGCTGGTTAGCAGACCGTTTACCACTTTATTCGATGGGGAATACGTTTGTCGCGTTTCTTTGGGGTGCGCCAGTAAGGAGTAGCAGATAGCCAGTAAAGGTAGCCAACGGTGAGCCTCGATGCGGGATCCGCTTCGTGAAGGCGCAGGGGCAAAAGCCCAGTTCATTTGGGATCCTTTTCGGCACGAGTCAACCCGTTCCCTGACACAAAAGCCAGGTCCGCACGAAAACTCGTCCAGATACAAAAGCCAAATTCAGGGTGAGTACCGAATGGCCAGTGGGCAATCGCCACGAGCAATAGAATGCGGATCTGACCTGCGAGCGGGCGGCCGATCGTCTTCGACCTACTGGCTGCTCTCCGTGCTCCTGACCCAGTGGCCTGGCGCTACTTCTCGCAGGGGAGACTCGGGGATTGCGT
This sequence comes from Acidobacteriaceae bacterium, assembly GCA_036490815.1. Taxonomy (GTDB): domain Bacteria; phylum Acidobacteriota; class Terriglobia; order Terriglobales; family Acidobacteriaceae; genus Palsa-343. The sequence continues at coordinate 13,008 of DASXDF010000015.1, read as the reverse complement.
CTGAGGTTTGCGGCTTCCCTGCTCCGACCTGGGCCAGCGGCTGGTCGCGAGCGGTCCGCATGGTGGGCACCGAGCCGAGCAGGCTGCGGGTATAGGGATGGAGCGGCTCGCGAAAGAGGTCGGCGCGCGAGGCCTGCTCGAGCAGGAGGCCGTGGCGCATGACGGCGACCCGATCCGTCACCTGCGAAACAACGGCGAGATCGTGCGAGATAAAGAGCATGGCCAGGCCGAAGCGCTGCCGGAGGTCGGCGAGCAGCTCAAGGATCTGCGCCTGGACGGTGACGTCGAGCGCAGTGGTGGGCTCATCGGCAATGAGCAGTTGGGGGCGGTTGGCAATGGCCATAGCAATGAGGATGCGCTGGCGCTGGCCGCCGGAGAACTGGTGGGGATAGTCGCTGTAGCGCGCTGCGGGATCAGGCAGCGCGACGGCGTGCATGGCCTCGACGACCTTCTCACGGACTCGCTTGCGCGAGAGCTCAGTTTGATGGACGCGGACGGCTTCGGCTATTTGTTCGCCGACGGGCATCACTGGATTCAGGGCGGTCATCGGCTCCTGAAAGATCATGGCGATTTCGCGGCCGCGCAGGCGGCGCATCGATTCAGGATCGAGCGCAGTAAGATTCTGGCGGTTGAACTCGATGCGTCCATCAACGGTGGCGGCGGGGTCGAGCAAGCGGAGGATGGCGAGGGCGGTAACGGATTTTCCGGAGCCTGATTCGCCGACGAGGCCGAGGGATTCACCGGGAGCAATCTGGAGGGAGAGCCCGCGCACTGCGTGGGTCACACCGAAACGGATGATCAGATTGTCGATCGAAAGCAGCGCCACAGAGACAGAGTACAGGGAGCAGGATTGAGGGTTGCGGGTTACAGGTGACAGTGACAGGTGACGGCAGATGCAAAAGCAAAAGGAAGCGGATGGGACCGCTTCCTTTTTGCTGGACGCAATGAACCGAAGTGCGAGGCTACTTCTTGGGCGGCGCGATGGAATCTTTCGCCGACTTTGCCACGCGAAACTTCACAACGGTCTTCGCTTTGATCTTGATCGCTTCGCCGGTCTGCGGGTTGCGGCCCATGCGCGCCTTCCGCTCCGCCTTCACCAAACGGCCGAGGCCTGGGATGACAAATACGCCGCTCTTCTTCGTTTCTTTGATTGCGGTGTCCGCCAGCAGATCGAGAAATGCTGCGGATTGCTTGTTCGTGAGTTCCAGTTTCTCCGCCAGCTGGCGAACCAGTGCGGTTTTGGTCATAGTTGCTGCCATCGAGTCTTCCTCCTTGTTTTTTCTACCAGGTCACTGGAGTTACATCTCTCCCGACCTGCTTAAAACCCTTTATTGACGCGGCTCCAAAAGAACCTGCCGCCCTTTACCCTGCGGCTTTCAAGAGCTTTTGTCAATGGCAAAACCCCTGTTTCCACAGGTTTTTTCTGGTTTTCTTCGGTTTTTCTCTGGAAAAGCCCGTTTTTAGCCGTTTTTACGACCTGGAAGACGCTGGGGACCGCGATTGGCGCGCACTTCACGACGCGCCGCTTCTCTCCATTTCTGATGGCGTGGAGTCTAGTCCTCCCTCCATGAGCGCGCAATGCGTTATCACCTGTGCAGCCTTCCGCCGGTCCATATGGGACGCGGACGTTCAGGTTTGATAAGTGGCGCATTGAGAAAGTCGACGATGGGGGCAGCGAGACGGAATCGCTTCTCGATCTCTTCCGCCAGTCCCGGCTTGAGCGCCGCCTCGGCCGGGAGATGCGTGGTGACGCCCCATTGCCGCCACTTGATCCACTCGATGGCAGGATGCTCCGCGGGAAAGCCTTTGGGCGGCCGCGCCAGCGCCATGGGATCGTGAACCTGAAAAGCGCGCAGCAATTTTTTATCTTCGATGAGCTTCTTCCACTCGACGTGATGTTCGAGAAGGCGGCGGCGGATGGCGAGGAGTTGATCTTTCTCCGGCATGTAGACGCCGGCAGCGATGACAAACTCCGTGGAGCTGATGTGCATGTAATAGCCGCCGCCCGAAGTTTTTTCGAGGCCGCTGCGCGCCCACCATGCACCGAGGTGCGATTTGTAAGGCGACTTGTCGGCGGAGAATCGCGTGTCGCGGTAGATGCGGAACAGGCACTTTCCAGCCGGCCGCATATGCGCAGGCGAGTAGTGCGCCATGCCTTCGGTGAGCCGCTCGATGAGCGCGAGCATGGGTGTCTTGAGCTTGCTTTCAAAGATGGCGCGCCGGGCCTCAAACCATTCGCGTTTGTTGTTACGTTTCAGGCCGCGGAGAAACCGCAGCGATTCCTCATCGAAATATTTTTCCCGTTTCACTCGGTCATTCTACCGGCGTCCCGGTATGGATTGACGGGGAGTTGCCTTGCAACGGGCGGCCGGTCCCGTCAAACTGGATGTATGCGACGTACGATTTGCTCCCTGCTCCTGTGCGTGGCGCCGGCCATAGCGGGAGCCGTCTTCACCCTCGCAGCGCAGACGGCCGCTCATCCGATGACGCCGCGGCAGGCGCACCAGATCGCCGCCCTGGTGGCCCATCACGACGACATCGACCTGACCGACACGCACATCGAGATGAACAGCATGGATCTGGGGCGCGATTTCACGCCTGGGTTCTACAGCTTCATTGTGATTCGTGAAAGCAGCTCGCCGGGTCCGGATGAAACGCTGCGTCGTTACGCTATCAACCGGCGCACCGGCGATGTGTGGGAGATGACGCTATGCACGCACTATGTATTCCCTGAGCTGGAGCGGCTGCAGCGCTTGATTTCCGGGCGGACAGCCGGGGACGTTTCCTCGCAAGGCAAGAAGCTCGGCTGCTCGAAGCAGAGTTCCTCGCCCGCGTTGTAATTTTCAGCGGGCAACGCCGGGCGATCCGATCTGACGGACGACGCGCCACGCGTAGTGGAAGCCGGAGAAGACGGTGAGAACGACGGTGGCGGTGAGCGACGAGGAACGCAGGTAAAGAACCCAAGGCGGCCCATAGAACTGCGCGAGCAGTACCGTGGCCAGGGCAAGAATCTGCGCGACGGTGTTGGCCTTGCCGAAGACGCTGGGCTTGAAATTACGGATGGACGTGGTTGCGTAGAGGATTGCGGCGACAACCATGATGCCCAGATCGCGCGCGAAGACCAGCACCGTGACGCGCCGGGAGATGAGCGCCTCATGATGCAGGACGAGGAACAGGGTGCTGAGGAGGAGCTTGTCGACCACGGGATCGAGATACTGGCCGAGCAGGGTTCGCTGATGCAGCAGGCGGGCCACGGTGCCATCGAGAGCGTCGGTCAAGCCGGCCAGGACGAAGAGTGCGAAGGCCACTTCGAAGCGCCCGTCGAGAATCGCGAGCACCAGAAACGGCACAATGCAGAGCCGCAGAAAGGTCAGCAGATTGGGAGTTGCCCGAAGATCGTTCATCGAACCATTCGTTGCGCCGCCAAACGCTGCCTCTCAGCACGGGTACAGTTTGAAGAAGGATTCATACTATCGCAGAGGCTGCGGAATTCCCACGCAGAAACGGCACCGCAGCCAACACCTGGAGGAACCGCTGCGGGTTCGGATCCCTCGCGCATGCGGCCTGCGCCAGGAACCCCGGTCGTGCTGTTATCATGACGGAAGGCATTTTCGCCTCGCGTAGGCGCGTAGCTCAGTTGGTTAGAGCGCTACCTTGACACGGTAGAGGTCAGGAGTTCGAGTCTCCTCGTGCCTACCATATTCTCAATAACTTACGATCTGCTCTTCTCCGCGTTTGGTAGCATTTGGTAGCAAATCGCCAGAAACTTTTCGCGGCTTCCCCTTTTTCGTGAGCATCGAGTAGACCGAGCCCACCATCTGCTTCACGCTTCCGGGAAGTTCCTGCATGTACTCGTTGGCGGTCGTATCAGCCTTCGAGTGCCGCAGGTGAGCCTGAATGTCCTTCACCGATCCCATCCTCTGCGCCCGCGTGGCCATCGTTCGGCGCAGAATCTGGAAATTCAGTTTGGGAACCTTCAGTTTCTCCGCGAGGGGCTTGAGAACCCGGTTCCGGTAATTGCCAGTTTCCATCGCGCCACCCTCCGAATTCGAAAACATGAACGCATCGGGCGAGCGGTTTGGACACGTCTGCTTCCACCGCAGGAGTTCGGCGGCCAATCCAGATGGCAAATAAATATCCCCGAGACTTTTCCGGGTCTTGCCATAAGGCCTGAGCTGCCCCTTGTAGACGGTTTCGGTGATCGACAACGTGTTTCGATTGTCGAAGGAGCGCCAGCGCAGAGCGAACAATTCGCTCGGTCGCAGCGCCGAGGTCATGTCCAGCATGAGAAGCGTGCGGTCGCGCTGGCTGCACTTCTGCAGCGCCTCCCGCAACTGCCCCCACGTGAGGACCTGTTTGTCCTTGGGCCGAAGACGATTTGGTACTTTCAGCTTTCGGGTCGGGTCGTTCAAAAGGAAGTCCTGCCCGATGGCCTCATCAAAGATCGATTTCAGATACGAACGCGCATGCTTGACGCGATCCTGAGACAACCGGGTTGCGAGATTGTTCAGGTGCGTTTGCAGCATGAATCTGTCCACCATGTCGAGAGGAACCTCCTCGAACTTGTTTAACAAATCCTGTTCGATCTGGATCTTCTTGATCTTCGCCGTTTCCGGCCGCCAATCGCCCTCACGCAACGGGAAATAGCGATTGCGAACGAACCATCCGAAGGTGACGGAACTGTCCTTTCGAATCCTGTCTCCGAGTTGCTGGCCTGCCTGCTTGTCGATTTCCGCTCGAATCGCATCGCGCGCTTCGAACTTCGTCATTTGTGTTTTGAGATCGAGGCGGACACATACCGTATCGACTCGTTCTTGTTCTGTTTGAGGATCGAGCACGCGCCGCCGGAAATACCCATACCATCTCTTTCCGCGCAGCACCACCCATCCCACCTGGTGCGACTTACCCATGGATCCTCGGTTTCTGTGGGGGGGAACCGTGGGTCAATCCCATTTTATCGGCGGCCGTGTTTCACGGCGGAGATTTGTTCTCTTTCGCTGATGAACTCTTCAATCCGGCTCGCTTTGTACCGCAGCGCGCCATCGCCCATTCGGATGACGGGCAGCAGCGGGAACTTCCGGGAAGAATGGTCCCAAACCCAGTCCTTACTGACCCTCAGCCGCTGCGCAACTTCCTCTGCTGTCAAGAGCGGGTCGACGGAAGTCGGCCCTTTCCGGATTTGTGGGGAATCTTGCGTCTCGATGTCCGTCGCCGACGAGTAGTTTCCCTCAAGCGGCACAGGGGAAGCGTTCACGAGCCGAAGCCTCCGAGATTCCTCTGACATTTGCTCTCTCCTCTCCATATGGCCGTTTCCTGATCCTGGATATCGGGGGTGGTCGGGGCAGTGACCGGAGAATTTCGGCCTCTTCAGAATGGGTACCAATTGAGTTAACGTCCAATCAAATATGGAATCGACGTTATTCCCCGGGGTTATAACGGATCGCCCAAGTGCGAAACGTCCACCGGGGACCAGTCGAGTGGAGGGGCCATGAGCCAGATCGATCTTCGGTTGATACGGGCGGCGATAACAGTGGCGGAGGAGCTTAGTTTTTCGCGCGCCGCTTCGAAACTGCACATCTCGCAACCAGCTTTGACCAAACAAATCCAGGATCTGGAAGCGATTCTGGGGGTGCCGCTCTTCAGTCGCGATCGTCAGCGGGTCCACATGACGGATGCGGGTCGTGCCTTCGTGGAGGAATCAAAGCTCGCCCTGATTCACCAGGAGCGCGCTGTCGAAGTTGCAAGGTCGGCCGCGAAGGGCGCCGAGGCAGTCCTGAATCTCGGCCAATCCCCGTTTGTCGATCCCTTCCTGAGCTCGATCGTGACCTCGGTTCACCTTCCCCTGTTTCCCGAATTGCGGATCAACGTCTCGAGCGACTACGCGCCGGAACTGCTCCGGCGCGTTGCATCAGGGGAGCTGGAGATAGCCCTGCTGACCGCCGGTCCGGAACTGCCACAACTTACTCAGGTCGAAGTTGCCATATCACCGCTTTATGTTCTGATCTCGGAGACATCGGCCTTCGCAGTCAAACGAACCATTGGGTTGCAGGATCTCGATGAGATCCCCTGGATCCTTTTTGCGAGGCAGGTTCTCCCCACGCTGTACGACGCAATCCATGAGCGCGCAATGTCACTGGGAATCGTCGCGACAGAGAGACACCATGTAATCAGCGCCGAGCTTGCGGCCCAACTCGTTTTCAGGACCGGCGGCGCAGCCATCCTGGAGAAGCACGATGCCTGGCGCGTTGCGATGGACGGCCTCACCATGCGTCCTCTCGACGAAGCTGGCCTAACGATGCGAACCGTTCTGGCAGTTCGCAACGATGCGAGCCGGCTTGTCAGCGAATTGGTGCGAGCCACTGTCGGGAAACTGAAGAGGCTATCGGCTCCGAGCCAGGGCAAGCTGCCGCTGACGGCCTAGATCAGAGACGATGGCTGTGGCCGCTCATCGGCCGTTTTGGATGAGGATCTCGATATTGAGCGGGTCTTCGTGTCCGCATGCCCGGCAGCGAACCAGACCGTTGATCATGCTCTCCAGCGACACTCCGGATCGTTCGGTCCCCGCGCCGCAGCTCCGGCACACATGAACGGCGCTGAGCTGGAAGGCTGGACGGTCGGAGTGGTTGACCGGGGCAGACATGGGCGGATTCTCGCGCCATGTTCAATCTCCCATGTTCACCCAAGATTTTGCTGATTTCTCCAGGAAACGGTCGCGTTACCGGTCAAGCTCCGAATCCTCGAACCAGATGACTACATGCGCTGAACGAAAGGTTTCAAGGACGACCGGTGAGCCCGGCGGGTTTTTCGCGCGGCGCCGCGATGCGCATCGTGACTGCGGTCACCCGGCCGATGATCCCCGCCTGGGAGGGATATCGAACCTCCCTGACCCGGGTCTTCGACTCTGGAAAGGGTAAGAGCAGCAGGTTGCCGTTTCTCTCCTCACACCAGGAGCAGGCGTATTCTTCACGGAGTTCTACGAAATAGACAGGGCGTTCAAAGATGCCCGACCAGCCCGAACTCTCGATCTTTCGTTGCGACGAATCGATCTGCACGAAGGATCCGGGACGAATCAGTGGGGAGAGGGTGAAATCCTTTGTGCCGACATATCCATAAACAGCCGGGCCCGTATGCCCTTCCGGGAAGAGGTCCGCTTCGAGTCCTCGGAATCCGGAGAACATGCGCGAGACTAGGTCGGTTTTTTCGAGCTGAATGCCCGGCATGTTCATCAGAGCAATTTCCCGCGGTACGCCCGGAATTCCGACGAGATGGGTGTGGGGCAGCGGCAGCCGTATCTGTTCGAGGCCGATGTCGCCGATCTCGACACCGAAGAAAGCCAGGACCTCGTGGAGCCGGTATTGATAGATGATACTGAGGGTGTGAATCTTGAAAATGCCGGGAGTTAACTCTCCCCTTTCCATCTCCGACAGCCAGGCATGGGAGATGTAATACTCCTGATTCAGAACATTGACAGCCAACACCGCTATACCTGTACCTGCGGCAACGCCCGCAAGGGCCTTCTTCGCGCCGGGCTCACCGTGTGCGAAGCCGTAGCCGCCGATGACAATCGCGATCAACGACGCAACCTTGGCAATCGTTCCGGTGAATAGAGTCTGCAGGGCGGTAAAGCCGGTATCGAAGGGCGAACCGCTCAACTGGGCTTGGGCCGCGAGAGGCAGGAGCAGAATTGCGAATGTGAGAAGGGAGCGGACATCCACCCGAAAAGAAATGCCGAAGAATCGGATGAAACGACGGATCGGGATCACTTTGCACCTCCGCTGGCGGCGAAGCCATCAGCCATGGCGCAAAGCTAGCTCCGCACTATTTCGAAGTCCAATCACTTCTGATCGGGTCGTTATTCCGTCAGGTTATAACGACCAATCCAGCCTCTATTTCGAAGTGGCAATGCGGGGGCGGAGTTCAACTGGTTAGAACGCCTGCCTGTCACGCAGGAGGCGCTGCTGGTTCGAGTCCCGGCCTCCCGCCATAGATTCTAAGAGGATCGTTGGCCGATCGAAATCGCCAAGTCTACAAAGAGACATCGGCGATGGATCGCACCCGATTTTGGAAGCCGCGCTCCCCTTTCGGCGACGACATCATCTTCGAATGCTTGGGTCGCGGAAGTCCAGCCGGCAAAGAAGACCGCATAGCTACCGCCGATTGGAGCTTACTTTCGCAGGCTGCATTTTCTTTTTCCGCCCGTCCTATCGTTCTTTCATAAAACCCGTGCATCGAGAGGCGCCGCATTCGGGTCCCGATCAAAGGTTCGCGTATTAACCGCGGCTTCCGTTTCGCGGCTCCCTCATACCGCGGAATTGTATTGAGGCAAATGCCAGTTCGGTGCATTCGACGACTTGATGTTTAAGAAGGGAGGGCCAGTGTTGCCATCGAGGCCTGAGGGAAAACGACCGCGTTACCAAAGAATGGAACTCAAAACACGGTCGTAAGGCGAAGGAAATAACTGCGCACGGGACCGATGGCGTTGCCCGAAAAAAGGCCGCCGAAATCGATCACGTCCAGAACGTTGTTGAGGTTTTCGCCGTCGGCCTGCATTTGCAGACGAACCTTCTCCGAGGCGTACAGATCGGCTCCAACGGAGGCGTTGACCTGGAAGGAAGGATCGATGCGGCCGCGACCGAAGTTGATCCGGTCGAAGACTTGTTGTCCGTACTGGGCGAGGACCGTGGCCGGGTCGCCATCGAACTCGAAGGGCAGGCCAGTGTCGTATTGGATTCCGCCGGCCATCCACAAGCGAGGATGAAGCTGATAACGGAGGCGACCGCGCACAGTATTGCGCTGATCCTGAGAGTCCGGGAAGTGCCCGGCAAGCTGAGTTTCGGCGGACGTGGCATCGTCGCCTAGGAACAGGCCACCGGTCACGGGATTCCAGGCGTTGCCCACTTCCCAGGAGTAGCTGGCGAATCCTGACAATTTGTGCCAGTCAGGCAGATCGAGCTTGCCTTCGGCGCCGTAGATGATGGCCTTGCGAAAGGCGATGGGAAAGCTGATGGTCGTATTATCGATCTGGTCGTCGTCGGCGTAGTTGTCGACGACTCGGCGGAAATAGTTGACGTCGAGCTTTGCCTCGCCTTTGAGGCTTTGCGTGAGGCCGCCCTCGAAGTAGTCGCCGACCGAGGGCTGGACGGGCAGACGCAGGAACGTCTTCGGGTCGAGCGAGTCAATCTGGCTTGAGCTTGAGAGCAGGATGTTTTCGAAAGACGGTGTCTGGAAGATGCGGTCGTAAGAGAAATGCAGGCTCATGCCAGCGGATGGGAAATAGCGCGAGACAGATAAGCGAGGCTCAACCGCTTGCCTGTTGAGGAGGAGTTGGTAGTGATCCCATCGGAGCCCGGCCTGCATAGACCAGTTAGCGAAGTGAACGAGATCTTCGACGAAGGCTGACTGTTCGAGGTCGGGCCTCCGGGCGGAGAAAGCGAAGGTGAGCGGCGTTCCGTCGTCGAACTGGGAAGGATCAGTAATGTCGTAGGTCGTGTTCTCGTGAAGGAAGGTATCGTCGGACTCGACGCCGACTTTCCACTCACTGCGGCCCCGGTCCGCGATGCCGAGCGCTTTGAAATAGCTCTCGCGGAAACGGTTGTGCTGGAAGACCTCAATGGGAGTGGACTCGCGATTCGAATTGAAGTCGTTGGCGTTGTCGCGCACCATGCCGCTGAATCTTGTGAGGAAAGTGGGCGAGACGACGTGCTCGAAAGAGGCGATGCCCATGGTTTCGATGTTGTCGACGGTCTGGAGCTGGCCGCTCGCCTGCTGTAATTGTTCGTTAGGGAGATCGTAGCGGGACAACTCGTGGCGGACGGCGACGCTGAGTCGGTCGACGGCGGAAAGATCGCGCTCATAGCGGAGCGAGAAGTCACCTAAGGTGCCGGTGTTTGAGTAGTTCTGGGGCACCACGGGATTGAGGTAGTGATCCGTCATACTGCCGCTGAGGCTGCCGCCCAGTGTATTCCTGCCGACGGTGTACTGGCTGCGGGCGAAGGCGCTGGCGGAGTTGAAGCTGCCGCCGCCGAGCGTGAGATCGCCGTGAAAGCCGGCCTGCGTATCCTGGATTGTGTTGACCTCGATGACCCCACCCATTTTTCTACCGTATTCGGCGGGTATGCCAGCACTGTAGAGGGTGATAGATCGCACGTCGTCGGCTTCGATCGTGGGACCGAAGCCTGGGGAGCGATTGTCGGTGAGCGGAATGCCATCAACAACGAACTGGGTTTGATATTCGGAACCGCGCGGATGCAGAACACCATTGCCCTCGTAGAGCCAGCCTGGCTGGGAATTGACCAGGTCCTGCAGGGAACGGCCGGGGACGGAGGCAAGACGGTGCTGGATGAAGGAGGAACCGACCTCATCGACGCTTCCCGGCCGTTCGGGATCAAGTAAGGTTTCCGCAGCGTCCACGAAGACGGTCTGTTGGACGGAAGCCAGTTTGAGGCCAATGGAGTGGGTTATGGGAATGGAACCACGGACTGCGACCGTTTCGGCGACCGGGGTGAATGCGGCGCGTGATACATCGAACCGATAGACTCCATACGGTAGCCGAGCGACATCGAGATTTCCATTGCGGTCGGTCTCGAACTCGGCACTATACTGATTCGCTTCGCTGACAACATGCACGGTGGCTTCTGTGCCGCAGCCTGAAGGGTCGAGGATGTGAAGGTGGACTTCCCCGCTGTTGCTCTGAGAAAAAGCACGAAGGGTTGCGGACAGCAGGAGAACCGCAAGTCTTCGCATCGGCCGGCAGCAGGAAACACGCCGGCAAGCCAAAGGTGGCGGCCAATTTCTGCACATGCCTGCCCGATCAGAGGTAATCAGTTCCCTGCTCGGAGTTTCTCGGAACCCTTGCATAGCGCGAACTTAGTGATGCGGGCCGGTCGGAAAATCTTTCGAAAGGCTATTGATGATGTTATCGGACACGTTGCCGCCCTTGCAGGATGGATGGCCGAAGCCGCTGGCGCTCGCGCCGTTCTGCCAGTCCAGAATCATATTGTCGTTGTGGTCGGGACTGGGGCCCATCGGCACTGCATCGAGCGCGAGTTGATGGCGCACCTTCCATGCAATGATGTGGTCCGTGCAGGAAGTATCTCCGCTAAGGCCGAGACCGCCGACGATTTTCCCCGACGAGTCATAAAGCGGCAGCCCTCCGCCGAATACGATGATGCCTCCGATGGCCTTCCCCACCATCGGATCGTTGGGCGTGCCAAACGAAGTGGGATCGCCGATGAGCGCATTCGGATTGGGCGGCGCGCTGGTTGCAAGGCTGTAGAGACTTTGGCCGGGCTGTGAGGCGGCATACACATTCGCCGTCGACAGTGCGTAATTGCGGCCGCTTAGACCGTTTGCGGTGTTCGCCTTTTCCGCAGAAATGGCGCGGCTGCCGGGCCACTGGTCCGATCGCGTGGTCCCGCTGAAGACGATCGCGCACACAATGCCGTCCCGGTTCACTACGGCTGCCCACTCCTGATTGCCCAGGCCGCCGTTCTTCGCGGCTCCCTCGCGCACCACGCTCTGCACGACAGAGCGCAATCTCCCTGCGTCGGGCAACGCCGAGCAGTCCGGTTTGCTCTGCGCCATCGCCGGAACGGCGGTTACAGCCAGCAGGCCCGCGAAGGATGCTGCTCGATCACGCAAGACATAAATGTTCATGGAGAATCCTCCGTTACTGTAACTGCCGTAGATACTGAACCAGGTCCTGCAACTGCTCACCGGTGAACTGCGTGAGATTCGGCATTTGCGCCTCGGGCTTCAACGACTGCGCGTGCGTGATCCAGGCTTCGAGATACGCATCGTTATTCGGAAAGCAGTTCGCGGCGATCATTTGCCGGCCGGCGATGTGGGTCAGATCCGGCGCCACGGTGCCGCCCGCCGTCGTACCGCGCACCGTATGGCACATGGAGCACGGCCCGGCGAGGAAAATCTGCTTTCCGGCCTGTGCTTCTGAAGTCGCTGGATCGTTGCCCGGCTTGCGCTGCGCTTCCAGCCATGCCTCGTATTCATCGGGCTCCTGCGCCACTGCCAGCAACCGCATCATCGCGTGTTGGGCGCCACAGAATTCCGCGCACTGGCCGGAGTAACTCCCCGGCTGTGCCGCTTCAATGCGGATGTAATTCTTCATGCCGGGAATCAGGTCGACCTTGCCGTGCAGCGCAGGAATCCAGAAGGAATGCATCACGTCCCTGGTCACCAGCTCAATATTGACCGGCCGCCCCACTGGCAGGTGAATCTCATTCGCGGTAGTGAACTGCTTCGGCAGATCGTCGTTCAGATACTCAACTTCCCACCACCATTGATGGCCAGTGATCCGGATCTCGGGCTTCATCGATGCGGCCATCACCGCCGATCCGCCATGGTGCATCCCGTGGATGGGGAAATCGGTCAGCAACTGCAGACCCAACACGAACAGCAGGCTCAGAACCAACAGTGGAACGGCGACGCCGCCGATCGCAATCCAGATTTGCCCGCCGCCGGCGTCGATTGGGGCATGCTCTTCGAGGGTTCCTCGCCGGCGGTAAAAGGCCCACGCCACCAGCAGCCACATGATGAGAGTGATCACGACGAAGAGCACCGTCATGAAAATGGAAAGATGCGTGATGCGCTCGGCCGCAGGGCCCGACGACTGCCAGGTCGACTGCACGCTCTCGCATCCAGCGATCAGCAGCAGCGGAGAGAATGCCGCGAAGATCAACAGGCGCCGCATATCTATTGAACTCCGCTGATCATGGTCTTCGTCCCGACAGTGTCCTTCGTGTTGTGTTGCGGATCGACCACCATCTCGTCCGACGGCTCCGTGGGCGGATCCGGCTCCTGCGGCGTGCCCATGGACTTGATATAAACCACTAACTCCCAGATCTGCGTTTCTGGAATTTTCGTGCCCCACGCAGGCATGCCCTGCGAGCGTCCCTGGGCAATCGAGTCAAAAATCTGGTCGTCGCGGTTGCCATACAGCCAGACAGGATCGCGGAGGCTCGGCCCCATACCACCACCCGCGTGTCCACCATG
>DASXDF010000014.1:0-24706 GCA_036490815.1 Acidobacteriaceae bacterium | reverse complement strand
GCTGGAAGACCGGTCCCAGCTTAGGCTCAGCGGGAAAGAGCGGGAGTATGAGGATGAGCCCGATGATGAAGGCGGTGTAGATCGCGGTCATCCAGGTTGCCGCCCAGCGATGGCGCGAGCAGATTTGAATGGCGGCGAAGTAGAGCGGGGTGCCGATGGCGACGGCGATATACGGTCGTGCCGAATGCAGATAAACGTCCCAGGTGTATTCCATGCGGAAGAACATGGAGAGCACGAGCATGAGACCAGCTATATAGAGGAAGAGCATCTGCAGATGCCGGAACTGGACGTTGCCGACAGCCCCGGCTTCTTCCCGATAAGCGGCCTGATTCATCGCTGCGCAGATAAGGAAGAGCGCGCCGATACAGACCGCCCAGATGCCCAGCATGAGCACGGTATGCGGCGGCGAGACAATTTTTACATCGAGTCCGTAGGCGTTGTGCCACCAGTTGTCGAAGGGCGCCGAGGTAAGCATGGCAATGCCACCCCACGCGGCCAGAAAAGCGCCGAGGGGTCCGCGGAAGCCGAGCACGCGGACGGATGAGGCGATCATCTGCGGTGGACGCAGGAATGTGGTGGCGAGGATGAGGTATCCGCAGCAGATGCCGGCGAGCACCCCGCAGGCGTAGATGGCCATGTGTGCCGGAGTCCAGAAGCTGTCACGGCCGATAGAGCGGTGCCAGGAGACATCCCAGTGCGCGCCGATGGTGACGGAGGTGACGGCAAGAGCAGCGCACCAGAGATACCACGGGATGGCGCTGGCTTGCCTTGTTGCAATGGGACGGGCATAGGTAGCGGTCGTCGCGGCCATGCTGGAGATCCTCTTGATACAGGGTACAAGAGGAGCGGCGGCGGTCGGCGGCTCGCGATTGTCAGGATTTGTCGCCGATGGCGCGAGCTAAGGCAGCGCGGGCGAGGAGGCGGGTGGAGTCGATGGTGGGAAGCGGGGAGTTCAGGTCGCTGATGATGAGAGGAATTTCGGTGCAGCCGAGGACAATGGCGTCGCAGCCCTGGTCTTTCATGTGGGCGATCACCTGCTGATAGTAGGCGATAGAGTCGGCGGTGAAGATGCCGCAACTAACTCGTCGAAGATGAGACGGTCGATGCGGTCGCGCTCGTCGGGATTGGGGCGGAGGTAGTGGATGGGAACATGCTGCGAGCACTTCGGGGTAGATTTCGCTGACGACGAGCGAGCGCGTGTCGAGGATGCCGATGTGGTGATAGCCACGCTGGGCAGCCTCGTCAGCAACGACGCGCGCGATGTGCAGCCACGGCTTGGGGGAGTGCGGTTCGAGCAGAGGAAAGGCGCGGTGCGGCGTGTTGGCTGGACAGAGAAGGAAGTCGGCGCCGATTTACGCGAGCGTATTGGCGGAGTGGAGGAGGATGTCGGCGGCGGCCGGCCAATCGTCGGTATCGATGCAGTGTTTGAAATCGGCGAAGGATGAGGTGTGCATGGAGACTTTGGGATGCGCCCAGGGACCGCAATACTGTGAGTCTTCAGAGCAGATGGTGCGATAGCAGAGGGCTGCGCCCTCTGAGGAGACGCCGACGATGCCGATGTGCTGCATAAAGGCAGGGTATCGGGGATAGGTGCGAGGAATAGGGAACGTCGAGGGATTGGCGAGACCAAGGGGGCCGGAAAGATGGCTTATTCGGGGAGCTGAATGCTGCCGTCGTCGGCGATGGGGAAGGACGGGTTGAAGGCGACTTCCCAGATGAAGTTATCGGGATCGGCAAAGTAGCCGGAGTAGCCGCCCCAGAAGGCTTCCTGCGCGGGCTTGAGGATGGTGGCGCCGGCGGCTTTGGCTTCGTTGAGGACCGCATCGACCTCAGAGCGCGCGCGAGCGTTGTATGAGAGGGTGAATCCGGAGAAACCCTGGCCCTCGGAGGCCAGGTTCGCATCTTTGGCTAGCTCGGGACGAGGGTAGAGGGCGAGGATGAGGCCACCCGCCTGGTAGAAGGCGATGGCGTCGTTGCCGGCGGAGGATTGGCGCCAGCCGAGTGCTTTGTAGAATGCACGGCTGAGCGCGAGGTCGGCAACGCCAAGGGTGACGATGCTCATGCGCTGATCCATAGAGATAGGGTACAGGGAGCAGGATGCGGGCTGGCATTCCCGCCTCCGGAAGTATTGCTGGATTTCTGGTTTGGTTTCGTACTGCTTCCCTCTTGATTCGGTTGCCTGTGAAATTGGCTCGTTCGCTCGTAAGGTGGCGGCGCAATTTGTCGCCTGGGGCCAACCTGGATGGGGCTGCGACGTTCCTATGAGATTGGGACTGGACGGCTCGGCAGAGTGGCTGGGCTGTTGCGCGTGCGACGAAACCGTCGAGACAAATCTTTCGAACCCATGAAAATGGAGAGGAGCAGGACGATGAGGAAATCCATAGCAATTTTGAGCGCGGGGATTCTGGCCGCGGCGACCGCGATTCCCGCGATGGCGCAGGATGATAACAAGGCGAACGTAGAGCTGGATCGGGCAACGACGATGATCCAGGGCATCACCAGTCCGGAGGCGAAGATGGGCATTCCGGATGCGGTGCTGCGCAACGCGAAGTGCGTGGCGGTGGTGCCGAAGATGCTGAAGGGCGGATTCGTCGTCGGCGCGCAGCACGGCGATGGCGTGGCCACTTGCAAAATGGCGGACGGGCGCTGGAGCCCGCCGGCTCCGTTCCAGCTGTCGGGTGCGACCTTCGGCGCACAGATCGGCGGCGAAGAGCAGGGCTACGTGATGATGGTGATGAACGATCACGGGCTGCAGGCGCTGGAGTCCGGTCACTTTAAAGTTGGTGCGGGTGTGGATGCTGCGGCGGGACCGGTGGGACGCGAGGCCTCAGGTGGTGTAGGGCCTGACACTTCGATCCTGACCTACTCGACTGCAAAAGGCGCGTATATCGGGGCGACACTGAACGGTGCGGAGTTCAACGAAGATCACGGGCGCACGAAGGAACTGTACGGCAACGCGGTGCGGTTTAACGCGATTCTGAACGGTCACGTTGACATGCCGGAAGGTGGACCGGCGCGGCACTTCGTGCATGCGATCAACACGGCGACCACACGGGCGTCGCGGTAAGCGTAGCTGAAAAGCGGTTAGCTGAAGTTCGGTCGGCTATGGACCGGTTAGCTGGGAATTCGGTTAGCGAGGGCCTCGCGCTATGCGGGGCCTTTTGCTTTTGAGCAGGTCTCAGGGCGCGGGTCTCAGAGAAGGGGGCTGGCTTTCGGCGGCGGGAACTTCAGAGGGAGAGATTCGCCGCGATGCCCTGCGCGTGCAAAAAGATGAACGAGAACAGCAGGGACAGCGGAATGGTGAGCGCGACGATGACAGCGGCGCGGAAGCTGACCAGAAAACACATCAGCACTACCAGCACCAGGACCGGGCCTGAAGGCCCGTCTTCAGAGGTTCCCTTTTTCCCCGGCCTGAAGGCCGGGGCTTCTACCGTCGTCCTGCTGCGCAGGACCTTGACTCTATCCACGGTCGCGGTGCTTGCGCCGCGCCTTACGTCCGACAAGATACGTGCGAAGGGATGGACGCGAGATCAGGTAGAAGAGAAGACGGTCGCGCACCCAATACGCCCCGCCAGCAAGAATCGCAATGAACGCAATCAAGCTAACGCTGCGGGCAGTCACTTCGACTAGCTTTCGGGGTTGAGTTCTAAATCTTCGAAGCGGCGGAGTTTGTAGATGGCGATGGAAACGATCCAGCTGAGGGCGAAGATGCCGATGATGCAGTAGCCGAGGACTCCGAAATTCGAGTTGAGACGATCGATGAATCCCCAGAAAACGCCCTGGAAGTGGAACTGCCCGCCGAGGAGGCCGAGAGCCTCGATGCCACCGACCACTAATGCAACGACCACGGATACAGATGTGATGGTGAGGTTGTAGTAGAGCTTGCGAATGGGCTTGATGTAGGCCCAGCCGTAGGCGCCGAGCATGAGGATGTTGTCCGTCGTATCGATGAGAGACATGCCGGCGGCGAAGAGCACGGGGAAGACGGCGATGGACCAGAGGGGGAGGCCGCGGGAGGCTTCGGCGGCGGAGAGGCCGAGGAGGCCGATTTCGCTGGCGGTATCGAAACCAAGTCCGAAAAGGAAGCCGAGCGGGTACATGTGCCAGCTGCGGCGGATCATGGCAAAGATGGGGCGAAAGATGCGGGCGAGGAAGCCGCGATTGGCGAGGAGGAGGTCGAGGTCCTCGTCAACATAGGGCTCGCCGCGGCGAACGCGCGTGAAGGTGGCGTAGACGCTGTGCAGGATGAAGATGTTGACCACGGCGATGCCGAGGAGGAAGACGGCGGAGACGAGGGTGCCGATGACTCCACCGATGTTGCGGTAGTGGTCGATGTGTTTTTGCAGGCCGAGCGCGGCGGCGGCGATGAGGAGAGAGCCGAGGATGACGACGGTGGAGTGGCCGAGGGAAAACATGAATCCGACGGCGACGGGGCGTTTTCCTTCCTGCATGAGTTTGCGGGTGACGTTGTCGATGGCGGCGATGTGGTCGGCGTCGACAGCGTGACGGAGACCGAAGGAGTAGGCGAGGAAGGCGGTTCCAAGAAGGACGGGAAAGCGATGGAAGGCGGCGACGGCCCAGAGCCAGGCCGCACCGTTGAACAGGAGGAGAAGCGCGTAAATGCCAATGACCTTGCCGCGGACGTGGTCGGGGTGGTCGTTGAAGAGGTGGCGGAAGGCAGGCATGGGAAGCTACAGGGTACAGGTTTCAGGGCAGAGGTTGCAGTAAGCTGGCACTGGGCTCCCGACACGGGGGACAGGGCACCGAGCTCCGAGCACCCGGGTTGGGTGGCAAGCTTCACGCCGTCCTGGTGGATGGTGCATCCAAGTGATGGGTATCCCAACAGATTGAGGAGAGAACAATGGCAGACAAGAAGAAGAATCCTGCGCTGGACGAACTGGTTGCCGGGCTGCAGGAGGATCTTTCGCGGGAATATCAGGCAATCATCGCGTACACGGTGTACAGCAACGTACTGAAGGGCGCGCAGTGGATGAGCATTGCGGGCGAATTAAAGAAGCATGCTGGCGAGGAGCTGTCGCACGCAATGATCATCGCGGATCAGATTGATTATCTGGGCGCGGTGCCGAACGCGACGCCGAAACAGGTGAAGCTGTCGGAGAAGGCGGAGGAGATGCTGCGCTTCGACCTGGACAACGAGACGGTGACGATCAAGTCGTACCGGAAGCGGGTGCGGCAGGCGGAGGCGGTGGGGCATTACGCGCTGGCTGAGCAGCTTCGGCAGATTATCTCGCAGGAGCAGGAACACCAGCACGATCTGGCGACGGCGCTGGGGATCGACGTACCGAACGTGCTGGACGAGGGAGTCTGAAGCAGGACACGGGGCACCGGAATCCGGGCTCCGGCAACTCGAATGGGGTGATATGCCATCACCCCATCTATGAGAAGAAATACGCAATGGATGATGGCGGTGCTGGGGGCGGCTCTGATGCTGGCACCCGGATGTGCGTTGGTGCAGGCGCAGAGCGATAACAGCGCGAAACAGGACATGAAAGCTGCGGGCCGCGATACCAAAGCGGGCGCGAAGGATGCCGGGAACGGTGTGAAGAAGGGAACCAAGAGCACTTATCACGCCGGAAAGAAAGATACGAAGAAGGCGTGGAGCAAAACGAAGAACACGACAAAGGGCGCGGTGAACGGCGGAAAAGAAGGGGCGAAGGAGCCGCAGTAGAGCAGGATCAGAGTCTGGAGTTTAGAAGAGCGAGACAAGGGCAGCGTTTAGCGTTTAGAAAAACACGAAAACGATGCTCTTTGCGCGTCAAGTGGCGGCTTCCGACGAGGCCGCCACTTTTTTCTGCTTGATTGGGGCCTATTTGGTTTTGGCTGGCGCGGATGTCTTTTTTGCGTTCTTCCTTTTGATGTTGCGGCGCAGGGGAATGGCGGAGGCCTCGTCAAAGAAGACAGCGGGGGAGACCCTGAAGCGCTTGCTGAGCCGAGCGATGTGACCGCGGTTGAGCGGGCGCTTGCCCAGCAGGATGAGCGAGGCGGAAGCCTGGAAGCCGAGCTCGGGTGTGATCTTGCCCTGGGAGACGCCGTTGCTGGTCATGAGAAAACGCAGAACTTCAACAGAGCGGGCTTCGGCGACGGGGTAGCGCCTGAGTTCGTAGTGCTCGATGAGAAGAGTGATGAGGTTGATGGCATCCTGTTCGGCCGGGGTGGGCCGGGATTTCGCAGTGAGCGTGAAAAGGACGCTGCTGTATTCAGCGAGCTCTTCGTCGGAACGGATGAGGCGGGGGGCGCCGCGGCGGATCATGTCAGTGGGATCGGCGAGGGCCGTGCTCATAGGAGAATTCCTTTCCGTCGCTGGGCCGAGAGCTGGTGGGTGGGTCGCGCGGCTCTCTTCCCCATGTCGCGGTGCAGAGGGACGGCGGAGGTGTCGTCGAAGAATACGGAGGGGGAGACCTTAAAGCGCTTGCTGAGCCGAGCGATGTGACTGCGGGTGAACAGGCGTTTGCCCTGCATGAGGAGCGAAGCGTCGTTCGCACCGCCGACATCGGGAGCGAGGCTGTTTTGGTTGACGCCATCGCGATCGAGGAGCTGACGGAGGACCTCTATGGGGCTGCCTTTAGGGACGGGGTAGCGCACGGTCTCGTAGTGCTCAATGAGAAGGGTGAGGAGGTTGATGGCGTCCTGCTCGGCAGCGGTGGGCTGCGGTTTTGAGGTGAGGGTGAGGAGGGCGCGGGTATATTCGGCGAGTTCTTTATCGGAACGGATGAGGCGGGGGGCGCCGCTGCGCATCATGGCGGCGGGATCGGTGAGGGCTTTGCTCACTGGAGAACTCCTTTGCCCCTTTTGGCGGCATCTTCGTATTGCTGTCTGGTCAGGAAGGAGCGAATCCAGATGTGGCCTTCGGCGAGATTGCCTTTGGGCTGGCGCGAGTAATGAATCGTCGTAACCAGGCGGTACTTGTCCTGGTGAATGCTGAAGACGACGTTGTCGCCGAGATATTCGACGTCGGCGAACGTTTCCTTAACATCTTCGGGGCTGCGCCAGCGTTTGTCTTTGGCGATGGATCGCCAGGCGGCGATGGGTTTGGACGCATCGCGAAACCGATCGGCGGCTGCTTTGAGGTGATTTGCCGAGACGACGTGCATGGAACTGAAGCCTCCAACTGCTCGGAGGATATTAAGCGAGGTGGAGAGTGTCCAGATTACTTTCGCTACTTGCAATGGGCGGGAGGGTATGCGGAGGTGCAGGTGATGAGCCTCAGCCGACGGCAGGTCAGCAGGTGAGGGGCCAAGGCCGACGGCCAGCGGTTGGAAGGCAACTGCAGATCCCTCCGCTGCGCGTTCGGGATGACAGCATTGAAGAGAGTCGAGAAACCGCGCACTCGCGGACCGTCTCATCGCTGACGCTTTTAAGCTTATTGCTATCCGTTGGCGAGCTCTTTGGCACGCTGGCTGGCGCGCATGACCGCTTTGATCAGCGTAACGCGGAGGCCGCCTTCTTCTAGCTCGAGGATGCCGTCGATGGTGCAGCCGGCGGGGGTGGTGACCGCGTCCTTCAAAAGCGCTGGGTGGTAGCCGGTGTCGAGAACCATTTTGGCGGCTCCGTAGGTCGTCTGTGCGGCGAGCAGGGTGGCGATGTCGCGCGGGAGACCGACTTTGACGCCGGCTTCGGCGAGCGATTCGAGAATGATGTAGATGAAGGCGGGGCCGCTGGCGCTGAGGCCGGTGACCGCGTCCATATGCTTCTCGTCGACGACAACGGTGCGGCCGACGGCGGAGAAGAGGCTCTCGGCGATGGCCATGTGGTGCGGCTCGACGAAGCGGCCGCGGCAGAGGCCGGCGATGCCGGCGCCGAGCATGGAGGGGGTGTTGGGCATGGCGCGGATGACGGGGACTTCTTCGACGGCGATCTTCTCAATGGCTTCGGTGCGGACGGAGGCGGCGAAGGAGATGAGGAGCTTGTCGGAGGTGAGCGCGGGACGAATTTCTTCAATGAGCGCGGGGACCTGGAAGGGCTTGACGCCGATGAGGAGGATGTCGGCTTTGGCGGCGATGGCAGCGTTGTCGGTGGAGACTTCGATGCCCCACTGGGCGGAAAGGGCCTGGGCGCGGTCGGCGTGAGCAACGGTGCCGAGCAGGCGGTCGGGGGAGAGGATCTGTTGCTTGAGGAAAGCCTGGAGGAGAATGCCGCCCATTTTGCCGGCGCCGAGCACGGCGACGCGGGAGGTGGAGAGGTTCATAAAGACAGGGTACAGGGAGCAGGGTGCAGGGAGCAGGGAGCAGGGAGCAGGTTGCGGGTTGCAGGGCGTGAGAAGCGAATACGACTTTCAGCTGGCCGCAGTGGCTGGGGATGGTGCGCGGTTCTTTTCCTGAAAAAGGCGGAGGACGCGGCGATAGAGGCGATCGCGGACCTCGACGCGGCCGGCGGCACGGGTGACATAGCGAACCTGAATATCGATGGCGCCGCCGGACGGGCGCATGGTGACAACGGGCGCGGCGCTGGGGCGGCTGAGGCCGGCAGTGCGCGCGCTGCGGCCCCATTCCTGCTCGGCGAGGCGGGCGCTTTCGTCTGTTTCTTCGTGCGCAGCGGCTTGCACAGCTTGCGCGAACGCGTCGACATCGTCGCCGGAGGGGATCCCGAAGGTGATTTCGTCCCAAAGCCACTGGCCTTTGCTGGAGAAATTGAAGTACTGACCCCGAATGGCAAAGCTGTTGAGGAAGGAGACGCGGCGGCCGGTGGGCTCGCCACGTTCGGCCAGGCCGGAGGTTTCAAGCAGTGTGGTGGTGACGAGGCCGACCTCGACGACTTCGCCGGAGATGCCATTGATCTCGACGAGGTCGCCGACGTGGATGCCGTTTTTTCCGACGAGCATGAACCAGCCTAAAAACGCGAGGATGTAATCCTGCAGCGCGATGGTGAGGGCGGCGGTGGCGAGGCCGATCATGGTGGCGGTCTGCTGGGGCGGTCCGAAGAGGATAAGCGCGATGAGTAAAACGCCCAGGACCTGGACGCCGACGTCGAGGACGGTGCGGAGGGTTTCGGTTTGCCGACGGTCGAGAGAAGGGTGCGCCATGAGGCGGCGGACGAGGGCGTCCCCCACGATCATGCAGGCGATGATGATGACGATGAGCTGGAAGGATTGCAGGATAAGGTGCAGGATGAGGCGATGCTGCAGCTGGACCTGCTTGCCCCACTTATCGTAGGTGTCGGCGAGCTGAAGGTCGGTCTGGATGCGATCGTCGTCGATGGAGAGGATCTGGCGTTCTGTGCTGCGGTCCTGTATCTGAGCAAGAGTGAGAGGGGCCTTGGCGGCGGAGGCGTCGGCCTGCATCTTCGCTTCGAGGGTGTTGTGTTCGGCGGTGAGAGAGCGGAGGTCGGATTCGGCGTCGGATCGCGCCTGTTCGAGGGAGGCGTAGCGGTCGCGCTGATTGAACCATGACGCGATGCGTCCGATAAGGGTACCGCGATGTTTGATGGATACCGTGGCAATCTCGCCACCGTATTTCTCGTGGGTGTCGTACTCATGCATCGAGGCCTGGTGTGCGTTGAGCTCGTCCTGGAGGGCGACGCTTGCGTTGCCGGTAGCGCGATCGAGATCGTGCTGCGCGTCGGCGAGCTCGTCGGAATCGAGGCCGAGCTGGGCTTCGGCGATCTGCGAGGCGTCGTCGCTGCCTGCGGTTGAGGACTTGGCCTTGACCTGGGCGGCGAGGGTGCGGTCCTGGGCGACTTCCTGCTGGAGCTGGGCCAGTCGCTGCGAAAGTGTGAGGGCATCGCCGGTGAGAATTTGGCGCCGGGTTTTGAGCTGCGCGGCGCGGAGAGCGGCGGCAAAGGCCTGATCGACTTCGTGATCGGCGAGATGCTCGGCCTGGTGGGCATAATCGGATTCTTCGGAAGTGACGGCCAGGGCGGCGAGGGTCTGGGCGGTTTGCCAGGGGCTGAGATCGACGAGGGATTTGCCGGCGGCGCCTCCCTGGGCTTGGCGGGCGGCGAGGTTGGCCATGGCGCCGCGGGTGGTCCACGAGAGCACGATGCAGAGGGCGAGCAGGCCGAGAAGCACGAGAAGGACGAGGACTCGGGCATGGCCGAAGATGCGGAGCCGCGCCGCTTCGGGAGCAGGGGTGGGGGGAAGGGTCATGGTGCTGGGTTGATTGTAAGGGGGACGGTAGCGGGAGCAGCTGGCGTTTAACGGACAGGAAGCGGACGGCGGTCAGCCGCCGGTGGCGGCACCTTCGCGGATGCGGGCCGGAGATGATGGCACGGCAATTTTCCTGTAACACTTCTTCGTTGCCGCGCACTATTCGCCTGGGTATACTGCGGCGACTCGCGGTCCTTGCTGGGCTCCCTCTCTCAGCCGCCCTAATCCTGTCCGGAGGCTGTCCCTATGATTTCCCGTTTGCAGCTTGCTCTGCTTGCGCTGGCCCTGTCCCTGCCTGGTTCCCTGTTCGCGGGGGACTACACCTATCAGCAAACGACGCAGATTACCGGGGGCACGCTGCTGCACATGATGAAGACGGTGGGTGTGTTCAGCTCCCAGGCGCGCCACATGGGCGATCCGGTCGTCTCCAGCATTTACCTGAAAGACAATCGGCTGGCCAACGTCTCGTCCGACAGCATCGAGATCATCGATCTGGATAAGGAAACCATCACCAGCGTTGACGTCCAGAAAAAGACCTACACGGTGATGACCTTCGCGCAGATGAAACAGGCGATTGAAAACGCCAGGGCGCAGATGGAGCAGGCTGCTGCCAAACAACCTGCCCCGGCCGCCCAGCCGGCTCCGAACCCTGATGCGCAGAATGTGAAGATGAGTTTTGACGTGAAGGTTCGCGATACCGGCGCGCAAAAGGAAATCAGCGGGCTCCAGAGCAGCGAGTCGATCATGACGCTGATGATGAACGCCACGGACACCCAAACGCAGCAGACCGGCAGTATGGCCGTGACGAACGACATGTGGATGGTGCCGGCGATCCCCGGTTACGACCAGGTGAGCGATTTTTACAAACGCTTCGGCGACAAAATGGCGGATGCCACGGTTGGGCTCGGCTTCGATTTCAGCACGATGCTCGCTCAGAACCCAGGCGCGGGCGAGGCTCTGAACGATATGGCCAGCGAGATGCAGAAGCTGAAGGGTGTCCCGATCATGCAGGTGATGCGCATGGGAACGACGCTCAACGGCCAACCGCTGCCTGCGGCGTCTGAAGCGCCGCTGCCGCCAGAGTCCAGCCCCGCCACACCGACTGCCGGCCAGGTGGCGAAAGCCGGGATCGCCTCGATGATTCCGGGCCACTTTGGATTCGGCAAGAAGAAGGATCCACCGGCCCAGACTTCGGACCCGAGTTCGGATCCGAACAGCAGTGCGGCGCAACAACCCGCGAGCGCCATCCTGATGGAAACCCAGATCACCACATCGAACTTCTCTTCCGCTCCGGTTGATCCGTCGCATTTTGAAGTTCCCGCAGGGTTTAAGCAGGTGCAGGCGCCGATGCCGGCTGCGGCGGGCGCGCCTGCTTCGCTGTGAGCGCACGACCGGCGATGGGGAGAAGGACGCGACGGGGTTGTGAGACTAATTCAGAACTGCTGCAGCTATGCGACTCAATTGGCGGCTGGCGGCAGGAAGGTTGGATCCTCGTCGTAGTACAGGTGAATCAGGGCGCGTATCGGGACCTGTTTCCCGTTGACGTATCCCGGCGTGTAGGTTGACTTCAGCAGGGATTCGACGGCTGGTCTTTTCAGTTCGGATCGCTCACAGTGGATCACCTTGGGATCGGAGGGTCGCCCCTTGGCGTCAATGGTCATCACGACGTCACACGGGCTATTGCCTTCGTGGGTAAAAGCCAGGGCCGCGTAGCCCTCTTCCGCAAACTCGATCACCCTTGGCGCCGTTGCGCTAACGGTGAGTGGGTAGATTCCGTCGGGTCCGGGGCCGGGGGACCCACCAGGAATTGGAATGAAGTGGGCGTGAACTGGTGTGATCAGCTCGCGGTAAAGGCCGCCCTTGGTCATTCTTCGGTCGAAAATCATCAGATTTCGATCCGGCATCAGATCTCCAATTCCAATGTAGGGAAAGGCGACCAAACTAACGAGCGTAGACAGGGTGATGCCATGATGGGCTACGTGATACTGCAGAACGAGCGGTGCGACCGTTGCTTCGATCGGTATTCCTTCCTGAGTCAAGGCGGGCTTGAACCGATACTGACTTACCGCTTTTACGCTGCTCTCATCGAACGAGGAATCGGTGCAGTGAAGGACATGGACGTCGCGTGGGTCGCCCCGAACTCCCACCACGAGCGACATGGAACATAACCCATCGACTTGTCTCAATCGCGCGTCGTCGGGGTATTCCGCAGGTTCGCTCTCAATCAATTTAGGAGGCCTGAGCGAATGGTCAACCGTCGATTGTTGGGCGGAAGAGACAACCGGCAGTAAGAGAGACACTCCAACAAACCGCAACCACCAACGAAACATTTGTCAATCCGATTCGAACGCTATGAATCCAACTCTGATTCCTGGTTCAGCGTACCAAAGCAACGCGGGTTACTTCTGGGTTGCAATCCAGGTTGTGATTCTGGCGTCGAGGACGTCGAGGGGTAAGGCACCGGAGTCGATGACCTGGTCGTGGAAATCTTTGAGGGAGAATTTTGGGCCCAAGGCTTTTTCGGCGCGGGCGCGGAGCTCGAGGATTTTGAGCTGGCCCATTTTGTAGCCCAGGGCCTGGGCGGGCCAGGCGATGTAGCGGTCGCACTCCGCGTTGACGGTGGCGTCGTCGAGGCCGGAGTGGGCGTGGAAGAAGTCGACCATTTGCTGGCGCGACCAGTGGTCGGAATGGACACCGGTATCGACGACGAGGCGGACGGCGCGGAAGATGTCGGCTTCGAGGCGGCCGAAGTCGGAGTAAGGATCCTGATAGAGGCCGATGTCTTTGCCCAGATGCTCCGCGTAGAGTCCCCAGCCTTCAGCGTATGCGGTGTAGTTGATGTATTTGCGAAATTGGGGAAGGCCCGTCATTTCCTGAGCGATGGAAATTTGCAGGTGATGGCCAGGCAGGCCTTCGTGATAGGAGACGGACTCGACGTTGGCGAGGGAGCGGTGCTCGAAGTCGTAGGTGTTGACGAAGACGGTGCCGGGACGGGAGCCGTCGGGCGTGCCTGGGTCGTAGTAGGCGGGCGCCTGATCTTTTTCAATGAAGGCGGGGACCGCTTCGACGACTAAGGGCGCTTTGGGCAAGCGGCCGAAGAGTTCGGGGAGTTTGGGGCGCATGTGATCGATGTCGGCGCGATAGACGTCGAGCAGCGCTTCCCGGCTGATGGGATGGAGTTTGGGATTAGCGTTGATGGCGGCGCGGAGAGCGGCGATGTCGGCGTAGCCGAGCTTCTTCGCGATGACGAGCATGTCGGCTTCGTCCTGCGTAACCTGGTCGAGGCCGATCTGATGAATTTGCGCGGGAGTGAGGTCGGTGGTGGTGCTTTGTTTCACGCGGAAGGCGTAGTAGGCGTCGCCGTCGGGCAGGGACCAGACGCCGGGATCGGCGCGGCCAGCGGGAATGTAGGTGACCTGGAGGAATCTTGCGAAGTGTTGATAGGCGGGATAGACCTGCTTGTTGAGGGCGACAAGGACCTCGTCGTGAATGCGGGTTTGTTCGGCGGCGGAGAGGGTGGCGGGAAATTTTTTGAGAGGCCGCGCGAAGGGGCTGTCTTCGGGTTTCTGCGCGAGGAGGGCGTTGACCTGGACGAGGACCTTTTCGAGTAAATATTTGGGCGGGACGCGCTGGTCGTCGATGCCGGTCATCATGTTGTCGGTGACCTGGCGGAAGGCGGTGGGAACTTTGTTGAGGCGCGCGATGTAGTCGTCGTAGTCCTTCGCGGTGGTGAAGCGGAGGCGGGAGACAAGCTGCGGGAGCTCGGAGTGGAGGCCGCTGAACTGGTTGACGGGCATCTCCCATGGCTTGAAGGTGGACTCTTCCTGGGCCTCGACGAGCTGGCGCACCATAAGGTCGCGGGAGAGGGCTTCCTGGTCGGAGAGGCCGGTGCTGTCGATTTCGCCGAGGCGGCGAAGGTATTCGCGACCGCGGGAAAGCCGCTGGTTATAGGCATCAATAGAGTAGTCGGAGAGCTGGTCGTTGAAGCGGTAATCGCCGATGGTGGAGGCGAATTCGGGCGAATGGCTGACGCGGTCTTCCCAGATTTGGGCGAAGAGGTCGTTGAGGGCTTTGCGGCGGGAGGCGAGGTCGGCGGTTTGCGCAAAGGCGGGTGCGATTGAAAGGGCGAGGCTGAGGAACGCCAATGCGACTGTGCGGAGTTTCATCAGGAACAGGGTACAGGGATGCGGCTGTCATTGGGCAGAGAGGAGATGATCGAGCGCAGCGCCGGCGACCTGGCCCGTGGGTTCGCGGGATGGAAAGTGGCCTGCGCCGTCCAGTACGACGCGGCGATGTCGGTTTCAATAAACTGCGCGTCCACGCGTCGTTGGGATGCGGTTGTCGCAAGGCGCTTCTGCTCAGCCGGGGGTTTTCGTGCCTTTGCGGAGCATGACCAGTGATTTGGCGAGGCGGTTGGTGCGCGTTTCTTCTTTTTTGGATTCAGTGATCCAGCGAACGTACTCCTTGCGGTGGGAGTAGCTGAGCTTTTCGAAGACTGGCAGAAGTTTTTCTTTTTTAAGGAGCGCGGCGAAGTCGGCGGGGATTTGGACGATGCGAACTTCTTCATCCTTCCAGACCTCGACTTTGACCTTGTCCCCGAATTTTTTACCGAGCTGCTCCTGAAGAGCTTTCAGGACACCGATCATGTGCCGGGGCTGGCCGTATTTCATGAGCGAGCCCGTATAAGGGAGGCCGTCGAAGGTGACTTTGACCGCGACTCTGCCTTTGGTACCGAATTCCTTTTCGACGTCGTAGGGAAAAAGCACATAGGCTCCACGACCGCCAGGGGAAGATTCGATCCTGGCGGTGAAGGTGAATTTTTTCATCCCAACAGAATAAAGGACCGGGATTAGGAATTGGGGCGAGCAGGATCTTCGGTCGCTTAGGCTACGGCTGCTGCGGGCTGAACCTGGGAGCGGCTGGTGGCGGCGAGCAGGGGCATGGTGATGGAGAAGGCGGTACCAGACTGATGGGGCCCGCAGTGGCTGCGGACGCGGATGTTCCACCGATTGCGGCGGATAATTTCGCCGGTGACCCAAAGGCCGAGGCCTGTGCCGGTTTCTCCTTTGGTGGTAACGAAGGGCTCGAAGATGGCGGGCAGCAGCGAGGCCGCGATGCCGGAACCGGTATCGGCAATAGTGAGGCGGACACGCAGGGCTCCGCCGATGGCAGCTTCTTCGGAGACGCGAATGCGCAGACGGCCGCCGCGGCGCATGGCATCGATGGCATTGCCGATGATGTTGGCGATAACCTGGCGCAGTTCGCCGGGACTGGCGAGCACGGCGGCGGTGGGCGAATCGAGTTCAAGGTGAACCGCAACGCCGGCACCGGCCAGGCGCGAATGGTAGAGAACGAGGATGGAGCGCAGCACGCCGATCAGGTCGGTGTCGACGGGGTGGCTGGGCTCGCGATAGAAGCGGAGGGTCTGGCGGGTGATTTCGGCTACACGGGCAAGCTCCTGTTCGGCGTCGTCCATGTACCTGCGCATCTCGTTAGGCTCGGGATTGGTGCGCATGAGGTAGAAGAGGTTGGTGACGGCCTCAAGCGGATTATTGATTTCGTGCGCGATACTTGCGGCGAGACGGCCGGTCACGGCGAGCTTCTCGGAGCGGCGCAAAGCATCCTGGGCGCACGCGTACTGCAGCATCTGATCGTGAATCTGATACTGGCGCTGGCGTCCGCGCAGCGCGATTTCGAGGGTGCTGAGTAGGGTTTCCGGACGGATGGGGCGCTCGAGCAGAAAGATATTGCCGAGAGGCTGACGCCATTCGCGGAGACGTTCGCTTTCCGCTGTGACGCGGCCGCCAACGGTAAGCAGAATGAGGGGAAAGTCGGACCACGGAGGTTGCTGCTCAAAGACGGCGCGCAGTTTAGCGATGGCGCCGCCCGCCAGCGCTTCTTCCGAGAGGATGGCGGCGCCGGCGCCGCGCTCGATTTCGAGACACAGTTCTTCGACCGAACTGGCCTGATGGCAAGGCATGGAGAGGCGCTCGAGCAGACTCGCAATGAGCGGAGCGTCCCGGCCGGTGGGCGCGAGGATGATGGTGCGGTCATCGTGGGTCGACGCTTTTACCTCAGGGAACAGGGTTGTCCTCCTGCACGGGCGCAGCGCCAATGAATTTCGGCACGCCCGTAAGCACCCCTTCAAACTGACTGAGTGGATTGCCGACGGTAACCCTGCCTCTTTCGAGAAAGAGCTCACGGATGGTCCGCTCATGTGGACCGCTGCGCTTCTTGACGACCGAGATGGCCTGGCGAATAGCTCCGGCGCGCTCGAAATAGCGGAAGAGGAGGATGGTGTCGGCGAGGTAGCTGACGTCGACCGGGGAATGCATGGTGGTGCCGATGACGCCGGTTTGCGCGAGGGTGATAATGCTGGCGATGCCCTGCTGTCCGAGATAAGAAAAGAGCTCGTGCAGTTGCATGGCGAGGTACTGTTCGTTAGGCATGGCATTGAGCAGACCGTTCATGCTGTCGATGACAAGGACGCGAAGGTTTTCCTTGTCCACCTGAGAGCGGATGCGGGCGACGAATTCTCCCGGGGAGAGCTCCGCCGGATCGATTTGTTCAACATGGAGCGCCCCGCTGTCGATGACTCCATCAGGATCGAGGCCGAGGCCACGGGCTCGATCGAGAAGCGTGGTGAGCGATTCGTCGAAGGTGAAGATGCTGGCCTTTTCCCCGCGCTTCGCCGAGGCGCAGGCATAGTGGAACGCGATGGTGGATTTGCCGCAACCAGCGGGGCCTGTGAGCAGGGTGCTGGTGCCGGTATCGATGCCGCCGGAGAACAAGTCGTCGAGTTGCGCCAAGCCGCTGGGCACGGGTTTGCGCTGGAAGCCGGGCTTGTGTTCCGCCGCAATGAGGCGTGGAAAAATGCGCAGGCCGCCGGTGCGGATCACGTAATCGTGAAAGCCTTCGCGAAACGCGGTGCCGCGCAGCTTGTGAATCTCGATGCGGCGGCGCCTCACGCCGTAATCCCGGCTCACGCCCTGCATCACGATGACGCCATGGGCAATGCTCTGTAGTTGCAGGTCGTCACTCCCGTTGGAGGTGCGGTCGTCGAGCAGCAGCACGGTGATGTTGCCGCCGGAGAGATGCCGCTTGAGGGCAAGGATTTGGCGCCGGTACTTGAGGGGATCGCGTGCGAGCATGCGCAGCTCGGCTAGCGAATCGAACACGAGGCGCTGGGGCTGGACCTCGTCGACTTTCTTGAGGATGGAGGCGATGGTGTCAGCGAGCTCAACTTCAGAGGGATGGAAGACCGTGTACTGCGCCTCGGGTTTCAGGTCGTCGTCGGGCGGATTGATCTCGAAAATTTCGAGACCATCGAGAGACCACCCATGTGAGAGCCCTACCTGACGGAGCTCTTTGGCCGATTCAGAGAGGGTGACGTAGAGGACGCGCTCCCCGATGCGAATGCCCTCGAGAAGAAATTGGAGGGCGAGCGTGGTTTTGCCGGTGCCTGGATCGCCCTCGATGAGGTAGAGATGGCCGGAAGGAAACCCGCCGTGCAGGATGTCGTCGAGGCCGGAGATGCCGGTGTAGAGGCGCGGGATGGGTGGATGGGCATGATTGGACGAAACCATAGGTGACGTCGGCATGGACGCCGTGGGGTGCCTGATTGATGCGGTTTTGGGAGTCACCTTTCCACTCTCCGAACAGAACCATTTATTCGGCGAGTCGCCGAATCTGGAGTCAAAACTCGAATTTTCGATGCGGGGTGAAGCGGCGGCGGTTGTCTCAGGAAGACAGGGCGCGCGACTCAGGTGTGGATCGCCGATAAGTAACTCATCAAGTCGGGGTTAGCGAGGATCGGGCTAGCTCTCGTTTTCGGCGCCGGGGTTGGCGACGAGAGTGGATGTGGTGGATCGGTCGGTCTCGAGGAGGCGGTAAAGGGTAGATCGGCTGATACCAAGCATTTTTGCGGCGCGGACCTTGTTGCCGTTGGCGCGGGCAAGAATGCGGATGATGTGGCGAAGGATGCTGCGATCAAGATTGGGATCGTCGGAAGAGAAGTCGATCTGGACGGGAGCGGCTTGCGATAATGTCGGCCACCCAAGGCGAGGAATATCGATGGGACGAATCCACTGGCCGGTGCATTCGATGGCTGCCTCGGCCATGACAGATTCGAGTTCGCGGACGTTACCGGGCCAGTTGTGCATCGCGAGACGAGGAAGAACGCCGGAGGCAAAGCCACGGAGAGGGCTCTGGTGTTGCTGGCTCCAGTTGCGCAGGAAGAGACCAGCCAGGAGGGGGATGTCTTCTTTGCGATCACGCAGGGGAGGCAGGACGAAGCGAATGGCCGTAAGGTGGCTGGCGAGGTCGGAGCGGAACGCCCCATTGGCGGCGAGGCGGCGGAGAGACTGCGATGATCCGGTGACAATTTGCTGAGGGGCCATGGATTTTGCGGCGCGGACGCGCTCGTGGGCGGCGCGTTCGATGAAGTCACGCAGGCTGCGTTGCTGGTCGGGAGATAACTCGTCAGCGCGCGCGAAATAGATGAGTCCGCCACAGGCTTCGTTCCAGAGCGGGCGCGGGTCGGCGATAAAATCAGCGGCGACACAGGGAATGAAGGGCCCGGAGCATGCGGGGCCGAATTGGTGAAGGGTTTGTGCGGCGAGGAGTTTGCCAGTGCCCTGTTCGCCCTCGACGTTGACGAGGCGAAAATGGGGCGCGGTGCAGCGGATGCGGGAGAAGAGTTGCTGCATCACGAGGCTGCGGCCCGCCATGGGACCGAGCATCCATCGCTCGGGTTGAATGGTTTGGGGCTGAAGGGCCTCCGGATCGAAGCTGCCGGAAGTCTCGAGCTTTTGGTTCGGTTCCTCGGTGAGAATTGGGACTAAATGCACGGCTTTTCCGTCCTGCTGGGCTTATCGGCAGAAGCGGAGTGGCGATTAGCTCTTAGCGGTCGGCTGGTGGCGTTCGGGGTTCGACGAGAAACGATTCGCGCGATGCAGGCTTTCGGAGTCGGAGGAAACCGAGGGTTAGGCGCCTGTCGCGCGCAGACTCATGATGACAGAACGGTTTGGGCGCGGGCAGAAGGTTGATCGGAGAAGATTTTTCCGTCGCGGATGTGGACGACGCGATGCGCGTACTCAGCAATGTCAGGCTCGTGGGTAACGAGGACGATGGTATTGCCTTTACGATGCAGGTCGTCGAACAGGGCCATGATTTCGTCGCCGGTCTTGGAGTCGAGGTTGCCGGTCGGTTCGTCGGCGAGGATGATGGACGGATTGTTGACGAGGGCGCGGGCGACGGCGACGCGCTGGCGCTGACCGCCGGAGAGCTCATTGGGTTTGTGATTCATGCGCGACTCGAGGCCGACAGCGGCGAGAGCGCCTTTGGCGCGGGTATCGCGCTCCTCGGAAGGGGTGCCGTTGTAGATGAGGGGCAGCTCGACATTGTGCAGAGCAGTGGCGCGCGCGAGCAGGTTAAAGGTCTGAAAGACAAATCCAATTTCCTTATTGCGAATGCGGGCCAGCTCGTCATCGTTGAGCTCGCTGACGAGGTGATCGTTGAGCCAGTACTTCCCCTTCGAGGGTGTGTCCAGACAGCCGATGAGGTTCATCAGCGTGGATTTGCCAGAGCCGGAGGGACCCATGATGGCGACGTATTCGTTGCGGCGGATCCGCAGGGTGATACCCTGGAGGGCCTGGACCTGTTGTTCGGAGCCCATGTCGTAGGTCTTCCAGAGGTCTTCGACGACGATCATGTCGCCGGTTTGGGCGCCTGACGCGGGCCGGAGGTCCGCTTCGGTTGAGGTTTCTGCCGCCATTAGGACTCCTGTTGCCATGCAGTTAAAGTACGCGCCGGGAAAGGTCCTGGTTCCTGTATCCCTTCCAGTCTCTAGGATGAAGACGATGAGCTGGAGGTTTGGGGAGCAGCCAGGGTCGTATCCTGCTTCACGGCCGCACCCTCTTTAAGATCGCGCAGCACACGGTACGTGCCAGTCACGATGCGGTCGCCGGTCTTGAGGCCGCTGGTGATTTCGATGTCCGTGGCGCCGGTAATGCCGGTGTTGACCTCGACAAAGTGGACGCGGTCTTTCCCGTTTGCCTTACTGACCACGAAGACGCCCTGCACCTGCTGGGTCTGCTGCTGCGAACTGCTGGTCGCGGCCGAGACGGTAGACGAGGTGGTGGTGGTGTCGTTGAGGTGTTTTGGATCACGCATGGTCAGCGCCTGGATAGGAATGGCGACAGCGTCATTTTTCTTCGCTGTGGTGATCTTCGCGGTGCACGAAAGGCCGGGGCGGAGATCGTCGGAGGGGACGTCGAGGGTGACAACCACTTTGAAATCCTTGGCCTCCTCGACCCCGCTGGTGGACTGACTGGTAGAAACGCCGGTCGAGCGCAGGAGGGCCTGGTCGCCGACTTCGGTAACGTGACCTTTGAAAATCTTGCCGGGGAGCGCGTCGATGGTAACGTCGGCATCCTGGCCATTCTTGACATTGACGATGTCGGTTTCGTCGACCTTGACCTCGGCGGTGATGACGGACATGTCGGCGAGGGTCATGAGGGTGGAACCCTCGGTATTCTGGATGCCCTGCACGACCATTTCGCCCTGACGCACCGGCTCATTGGTCACGATGCCGTCGAAAGGAGCGATGGCGATGGTGCGATTGAAGAGATCCTGATTGACCTTGAGGCTGGCTGTCTGCGTATCGAGATGGCCGCGGGCAGAGGCGGTTTGAGCGCGGGCCTGGGCAAGACCGGCTTCCGCCTGAGCGAGCGAGGCGACATCGAGGTCGTAGGCGGCCTTTTTGGCGTCGAAATCCTGCTTGGACATGACCTGGGCCTGAAAGAGTGCCTGGGCGCGCTGGAAGTCGAGCTTCTTCTGCTCGAGGTCGGCCTTGGCGTGGTCGACGTTGGCCTGAGCTGTCTTTTCCGCCGCGATATAGGAATTGATATCGGTTCGGGCGGCAGCGATGGTAGCCTGCTGCGCGGCGACATTGGCTTCCTGCTGGACGTTCTCGATGGTGGCGACGATCTGGCCTTTTTTGACGCGGTCGCCTTCATTGACATAGAACTTCGTGATGCGGCCCATGGCATTGGCGCCAACGTTGACATAGGTTTTGGGCCGGATCTGACCGGTTGCGCTGACGATGGAAACGAGGTTTTCGCGCGCGACGCTTCCGATGAGGACCTTAGTGTAGCCCGACTGAGCCCGAACGACTGTGAGCCCCACAACCGCGGCCAGAGCCACGACGACACCGACAATAATGAGAATCTTTTTCAAAGCACTGTTCCTTAGCGACTGGTTACGCAAGACCGGTGGCGGCAGTTCCCCCGGGAATTTTCCGGCGACGACCACGGATGCAGGTGACCTTCCCGCGGGCGAATCCCCTGGGAAAGGAACATGCGACATGGCTCCAGGGATGAACGCCGCGAGCGGCAGCCGGTGAGTTTCCGGAAGAGATTTCCATGCCATGATAACAGGTTGGGGGGCAGTTACGTCTGTCTTAAACAGGGTACTGAAGCGGGATTCGGGGCCAAAGGATTTGCTTGAAAGGGCTGCCCCTGGCTCGTAGAATCGAAAGGGCCCCCGAAGGAGCAGTCTGAAGCGTATGTCCAGGAAGCCGTTCTCCCTATATTCCGCGATTCTGATCGCGTTGCTGGCTGGCGCCGGCAGCGTGGCAGCCCGGGCTCAGACGTCGACCCAGAACCCCGGCCAGGACGCGGCGCAAGGCACCCAGGATACGCAGGATCCGCTAAAGAGGCAGCTCTCGGACAAAGAGCGGTTCAAGCAGCAAAAGCAGCTGCGTCAGGAAATCGGTACGGCCTACAAGAAGTGGCTGGACGAGGACGTCCGGTGGATTATCACCGACCAGGAAAAGAAGGCATTTCTGAGCCTCAGCAACGATGAGGAGCGGGATGCTTTTATCGAGCAGTTCTGGCGGCGGCGGAATCCGAACCCGGATTCTCCGGAGAATGAGTTCCGCGAGGAGCACTACCGGCGCATCGCCTATGCGAACGAGCACTATGCGGCCGGCAAGCCGGGATGGATGACGGATCGCGGACACATCTATATTGCGTTTGGCCCACCGGACAGCACGGACTCGCACCCCAGTGGCGGCAACTACGAGCGGCCGATTGAAGAGGGCGGCGGTGAGACATCGACCTTCCCGTTTGAGACCTGGCACTATCGTTATCTGGAAGGAATCGGCGAAAACATCGACATAGAGTTTGTGGATTCGTGTATGTGCGGCGACTACCACATGACGATTGACCGCTCAGAGAAGGATGCTTTGCTGCACGTGCCGAACGCCGGACAGACGCTCTACGAGCAGATGGGCATGGCCAAGAAGGCTGACCGCTTCAAGGGCGGTCTGGAGGACCTGGGACCGGGACCGAATTCGACGTCGAATGAGAGCAAGGAATTCGACCGTATGGAGCTGTTTGCGAAGCTCGAGGCTCCGCCGGAGATCAAGTTCAAAGATCTGGGTCTGGCGGAGTTCCTGTCGAGCCACAAGGTGATGAATGGCCCGTTCTTTCCCTTCGAAGTGCGCACGGATTTCGTGAAGGTGACGGACGATACAGTGCTGGTGCCGATCACGCTGCAGATCAAGAACCGCGACGTGACCTTTACGACCAAGGACGGCGTATCGCACGGAGTGGTCAACATTCTGGGCAAGGTATCGACGATCACGCACAAGATCGTGCAGACGTTTGAAGACACGGTCGAGATCACAGAGCCGGCCGAGCTGCTGGAGAAGAAGCTGGAGCAGCAGTCGGTGTACTGGAAGGCTGTGCCGCTGCGCCCGGGCGCATACCGGCTGGATATCGGCGTCAAGGATGTGAACAATCCCGACCATGTGGGTGTGTTTGCGCAGAGCATCAATGTGCCGAAGTATGACGACGAGAAGCTGCAGACCTCTTCGCTGATCCTGGCGGACTCGATGTACACGGTGCCGAGCCAGACGATCGGCACGGGCTCGTTCATCCTGGGCAATATGTATGTGCGGCCGCGGGTGAGCCAGAACGCGGTGACGCCGGTGAAGTTCAACCGCGCCCAGAAGCTGAATTTCTGGATGCAGGTGTACAACCTGGGCATCGACGACAAGACAAAGAGCAACTTGGCGACGGTGACGTATGAGATTCGGGACTCGGCTACGGACAAGGTGCTGCTGACCACGCAGAAGGAATCGAAAGACCTGAGCGCGCACAGCGACCAGCTGACGATGGACCAGAGCGTGGCGCTGGCGGGGCTGCAGCCGGGCAAGTACAAGGTGACGATCAAGGTGGATGACGCAATTTCAAAACAAGAGATTGCGCAATCGGCCCCTTTTATCGTGGAATAGGAAGTAACTCCCCTACGACGGTATTGCCGGGCAATGCATCCGGCTGACCGAATGGTTTTGACTTTTTGCGGAGACAGTCCCTGATCGGGAATTGCCTGGGCGTACTTCGTTTAACCAAGAACCCGTGAAGCGTATTATTCGACAATTCGTTGGAACTGCGAGAGCTGGTTTTGCAGGAGCGCACTTCGTAGGGGCGCGAATCGCGACGGCGCACTTCCTCGTTGCCTGCACGGCGCTGGCCGGGCTGGGATCTTTATGCGCGCCCAGGGCTTGGTCTGCCGGACCGACGTTGGTGCACGGTTCCGTAAGCGGATCGGTGGCCGGGGTGGTGCGCGACTCCGGGGGAACGCCGCAGATCGGGATTGTGGTGGAACTGCTGCGAGCCGACTCGACGCTGGCCGCGCGGGTCTTCACGGACAGCAAGGGAAGCTACAGCATCGCCTCGGTGCTGCCCGGCAAATATGCGCTGAAGGCAGTGGGATCGAGCTTCATTCCTACGCTGAAGCAGAACCTGCGCATCCGCGCCAATACCATAGTCGACCTCACGCTGAACAATCTTTACGACCTGATGCAGTTTGCTCCAATGCAGCGGGTGCGGACGCGCGGCAATGATGATTGGGCATGGACGCTGCGTTCGGCGGAGAGCCGCCCGCTGCTGCGCTGGCAGGAGGATGGGTCGCCGATCCTGGTGTGGGATGGGTCGGCGGAGACTTCGCAAGAGGGCCGCAAGGCTGCGCTGCACAAGCGCAAGATGCTGGTGCTGGCGTCGGCGGGAAACCGGCGTTTTGGAGACGGCGGACAACAGGTGGCAGTGGCCATGCAGCAGGACACCTCGGCGCGACGCCGGGTGGCAATGAGCGCCGAAGCGGCTCCCGACAGCACAGGGATTATGGATGCGATGATCGGCTTCCGGCAGGAGATGGCCAGCTCGGGACTGGGATCGAGCTCGGTGCAGACGCTGGCGGCGGTGATGATGGACCCTGAGGCTGGCGCTGGCGCGGAACAAGGGCTGGAGACGGCTTCGCTGCGGGCCTGGGAGTCGCTGCAGCTGCTAAACAGCCTGGAGGCTGAGGCGGGTTCGGACCAGGTGCTGGCGCGGGTTGGGGATGGTTCGCAAATCATGGCTGCGCTGCCTTTCGCGAGCCTGACGCTGCACCGCGGACAGGGCGCGCTGGAGTACCGACTAGCAACAGCGCGCAGCGGCGATGCGGAAGCTAGCGAAGTGATGCCGGGAGCATGGCTGCCGATGGTGAGCGAGCGCAACGGGGCGCTACAGCTGGAGCACGGACTGCACCAGGAGCTGG
>DASXDF010000013.1:0-543660 GCA_036490815.1 Acidobacteriaceae bacterium | reverse complement strand
GTCATCTTCCTGCGCAACGTCATGATCTATTTCCCGCTCGAAACCCGTCACCACGTTCTACTCACGATGCACCGTTCCCTGGCGCGCGACGGCGTCCTCTTTCTCGGCCTCAGCGAGCAGCCCCGCATGGACACGCACTGGCAAACCGTCCTCACCCCCAAAACCGTCTGCTACCGCCCCATCCCCCAGCCCTGACGCAGGCATCCCCGGCCCACCGGGAGACTATCCTCACTTGCAGGCATGGCCGCGAAGAAAACCAGGAACGTTTCGGCGAAAAATCCGTCCTCGACGCGCGTGCCGGCAACCGACCCGCTGGCTCTCTTCCATCCCCTCACCCGCGACTGGTTCCGCTCGGCTCTCGGTGAGCCCACCTCACCCCAGCGTCTCGGCTGGCCGCCCATCGCTCGCGGCGAAAGTACCCTCCTCCTCGCGCCCACCGGCACCGGCAAAACCCTCTCGGCCTTTCTCTGGTGCCTGAATGCGCTCATGTTCGACCGCCCCCTCCTCCACGAATCCGCAGTCACACCTGTGAAAGAAAAGCCCGGAATCCCCATCGCGCCCGATCCTGGCGTGATGAGGGCGTCCTGCCGCGTCCTCTACATCAGCCCCCTCAAAGCTCTCGCCGTCGATGTCGAACGCAACCTCCGCGCCCCCCTCCTCGGCATCGCCGAACGCGCCCGCCACGCCGGCGTTCCCTTCCATGCCCCTTCCATCGCCATCCGCACCGGCGACACGCCGCAAATCGAGCGCGCCCGCTTCCGCCGCCATCCCGCCGACATCCTCATCACCACGCCGGAGTCGCTCTACCTCCTGCTCACCTCCGAATCCGCCGCCGCGCTCCGCACCGTCGAGACCGTCATCCTCGACGAGATCCACGCCCTCGTCCCCACCAAACGCGGCACGCATCTCGCCCTCTCCCTCGAACGCCTCCAGGCCATCGCGCCGCGCCCCCTCCAGCGCATCGGCCTCTCCGCCACCCAGCGTCCCCTCGAAGAAGTCGCGCTCTTCCTCGGGGGATTCGAACCCGACTCCGCCACGAATCCGGCTCCGCCTCCCGCGGCCAGTCGGCGTCCTGTCACCATCGTCAATGCCAGCGCGCCCAAGCGCCTCGCGCTCACCGTCGAGCTTCCCGTTGAGGACCTCGCGCCGCCCGCAGCGTCCAACCCGGCCGCGCCCAAACGCGCCTCTATCTGGACCACCATCCCTCCGCGCCTGCTGGACATCGTCCGCCAGCGCCGGTCCACGCTCATCTTCGTCAACAACCGCCGTACCGCCGAACGCCTCGCCTCCCTCATCAACGACCTCGCTCCCGAAAATGAGCACCCCCTCGCCCGCGCCCATCATGGCTCCCTCGCCGCCGCTCAGCGCTCTGAAATCGAAACCCAGCTCAAGCAGGGCCAGATCCGCGCCGTTGTCGCTACCTCCTCCCTCGAACTCGGCATCGATATGGGCGCCATCGACCTCGTCATTCAGATCGAGTCGCCGCCGTCGGTCGCCAGCGGCATGCAGCGCATCGGTCGCGCCGGCCACAAAGTCGGCGTCGTCAGCGAAGGCATCATCTTCCCCAAATACCGCGCCGACCTCATCGCCTGCTCCGCCGTCACGCGCGCCATGCACGAGGGCCACGTCGAAGCAACTTCCATCCTCCGCAATCCCCTCGACGTCCTCGCCCAGCAAATCGTCGCCACTGTCGCCAATCCACCTGCTCTCTCCGCGCCACGAGAAAAAAGTCAACCTCCGCGCGAACCTTTTATCTCCACCGACGACCTCTACAATCTTGTCCGCCGCGCCGCGCCCTTCACGACCCTCACTCGCCCCACCTTCTTCAACGTCCTCGATATGCTCGCCGGTAAATATCCTTCCGACGAATTTGCCGAGCTGCGTCCGCGCATCACCTGGGACCGCGAATCGAACCTCCTGACCCCGCGCGAAGGCGCCAAAACCCTCGCGATTCTCAACGCCGGCACCATCCCCGACCGCGGCCTCTACGGCGTCTTTCTCTCCGGCGACCACAAGAAACCAGTCCGCGTCGGCGAGCTCGACGAAGAAATGGTTTTCGAATCCCGCGTCGGCGAAGTCTTCTCCCTCGGCGCTTCCACCTGGCGCATCGACGAAATCTCCCACGACCAGGTCCACGTCTCCCCTGCCCCCGGCGCTCCCGGCAAACTTCCCTTCTGGCATGGCGACCAGGCCGGCCGTCCCCTTGAATTCGGCCGCCGCATTGGCGCTCTTGTCCGCGAAATTCGCGCGCTCCCGCCGAACGCCGCCATCAGCCGCCTCGTGCGCGAGCACGACCTCGACACGCAAGCCGCTGAAAATCTTCTCCAGCTCCTCGCCGATCAGGCCGGCACGACAGTGCTGGTTCCCGATGACCGCACCGTCGTCATCGAACGCATCCGCGACGACCTCGGCGACTGGCGCGTCTGCGTCCTCACCCCGTTCGGCAAAGGCATCCACACTCCCTGGGCCATGGCTGCCGCCGCGCAAATTCAAAACGCCGGCGGCCCTCATGTTGAAACCATGGCCACCGACGACGGTTTCGTCCTCCGTTTTCCTGACGTCGATAATCCTCCCGACCCTGCGCTCCTGCTCCCCGATGCTGCCGTCACGCAGGACCTGGTCGTCCGCCAGCTCAGTTCCACTGCCCTCTTCGCCGCCAAATTTCGCGAGGCTTCCGCGCGCGCTCTGCTCCTTCCCCGCCGCCGCATGAATATGCGCGCCCCGCTCTGGCAGCAGCGCAAACGCGCCGCCGACCTGCTTACCGTCGCCTCGCAGTACCCCGACTTTCCCATGCTTCTCGAAGCCCATCGCGAGTGCCTCCGCGACTCCTTCGACATGCCCGCTCTCCTCGACGTCCTTCGCTCCATCAAAGAAAAGGAAATTCAGGTCCACGTCGTCGACACGCCCAAAGCCTCCCCCTTCGCCGCCTCTCTTCTCTTTGGATATACCGGCAACTTCATCTACGACGGCGATGCGCCCCTGGCCGAACGCCGCGCCGCCGCTCTCTCCATCGATCAGTCGCAGCTCGCCGATCTTCTCGGCGAAGCCGACCTCCGCGAGCTCCTCGACCCAGTCGCCATTGAAGAAGTGGAAGCCCGCCTCCTGCTCCTCGGCGAAGCGCAACGCGCCCGCTCTGCCGACGCGCTCCAGAACCTGCTCCTCTGCCTCGGCGATCTCACGCGCGACGAGATCGCCCAGCGCGCCACTACATCCGACGTTTTGAAATCCCTCAACGCCCTGGTCACCGCCCGCCGCATCGTGCCCATCAAAATTGCCGGTCGCGCGCGCTACATCGCCGTCGAAGACGCAGCCCGCTATCGTGACGCCCTTCACCTCAAACTCCCCGCCGGCATCCCCAGTGCCTTCCTCGCCCCGGTCGCACAGCCCGTCCTCGAGCTCGTCCGCCGCTACGCCCGCACCCACGGCCCCTTCACGCTCAGCGAAGTGGCCGCGCGCTTCTCGCTCGACCCGCAACCTGTCGAAGCCGCCCTCCGCGTCCTCGTCCACAACGGCCGCATCCTCGAAGGCGGATTCCGTCCTGAAGGCGCGAGCCGCGAGTATTGCGACGCCGAGTCCCTGCGCCTCATTCGTAACAAGTCACTGTCGCGGTTACGTAAAGAAATCGAACCGGCCGAACCCCGCCTCTTCGCCCGCTTCGAAACCCACTGGCAGGGGGTTTTGCAAAAACGTCGCGGCCTCGACGCCCTTCTCGACACCATCGAGTCGCTGCAGGGCTCACCCATCCCCGCCTCGCTGCTCGAATCGCAAATCCTTCCTGGCCGCCTCGCCCGCTACTCTTCCGCCGACCTCGACACCCTCATCGCCGCCGGCGAAATCGTCTGGACCGGCGTCGATTCCATCGGTGAACGCGACGGCCGCATCGCCCTCTACCTCTCCGACCGCATCACAGAGCTGCTACCGCCCCGCATCACCAGCATCATCGACCCCCTCATTCCTCGCGAAGAGAAGATCCTCGCCTTCCTCACTACCAATGGAGCTACCTTTTTCGCCGATATTCACGAAGCCACCGGCTCCGGCTACCCCGGCGAAACCCTCTCCGCCCTCTGGTCGCTGGTCTGGCGCGGCCTCGTCACCAACGACACGCTCCACGCCCTCCGCGCCTTCATTGCGAAACCGGAAACTCGCTCCGGCAAACGCCAGCACAACCAGCCCGCCTTTCGCTCCCGCCGCACCACCCCGCCCAGTGCACAAGGACGCTGGACCCTCATCTCCGCTCCCGAGCGCTCCACGCCCGCCGCGCAAACATCCTGGTTCCACGCCATCGCCCAACAACTGCTGCAGCGCTACGGCATCGTCACCCGCGAAACCGTCGCCCAGGAAAATCTTCCCGGCGGATTCTCTGCCGTCTACGAAGTCCTCAAAGCCCTCGAAGCTCAGGGCCGCGTCCGTCGCGGCTATTTCGTCGCTGGACTCGGTGGCGCGCAGTTCGCCCCACCTGCCGCCGTCGATCTCCTCCGTTCCCTCCGCACTACTGCGCCCGACAAACCCGAGATGCTTCTCCTCGCCGCGACTGACCCCGCTAACCCCTGGGGCAGCATCCTCCCCTGGCCCGTTCCCGACGCCGCTCCCGACAACGCAGCCGCCCTCTCCCGCAGCGTGGGAGCCAGCGTCATCCTCCGCAACGGCAATCTGATCGCGTATTTTCGCCGCAACAATCCTGCGCTCCAGGTTTTTCTCCCTGCAGACGACCCGGACCGCTCCGCCACAGCGCGCGACCTCGCCACGTTTCTCGCTAATTTTGCTCAGGAACTGTTACAGATTCCGGAAACCCGCCACCACGGCGGTCTCCTCATCGACGCAATCGCGGGCCGGGCCGCCCACGAACATTTCCTCGCGCCGTTTCTCCTCGAAGCCGGCTTCCGCCCCTCACCCAGAGGCTTCCACGTCCGCTACGTTCCCGCCGCGCCGAATTTCTAAACTCTAGACTCTAATCCCTAAACTCTGCTTCTAATGGATCGTCTTCATCCGCCGCTGCATGTAATCCATCAGCAGATATTCGCCCAACGTTTCCGGCGTCGTGAAATACGCCTTACCCTTGCACATCTGCGTCATCTTCTGCACAAACTGCACCAGCCCAAAATCCGACGCCAGCATGAAGGTGTTGATCATGATGTTCTGCCGTTTGCAGCGCGACACTTCTTCGAGCGTCTCGCTCACTACCAGCGGATCAAGCCCAAAAGCATTCTTGTATATCCGCCCATCCGGCAGCGTCAGCGCCGATGGCTTGCCGTCCGTGATCATCACAATCTGCTTCATGTCCTTGCGTTGACGCGACAAAATCCGCTGCGCCATCCTCAGGCCTTCGCGCGTGTTCGTGTAGTACGGGCCGACCTTCACCCGCGCCAGCTGCGACACCGGCAGCTCTTCCGCCGAATCGTGAAACAGCACCAGGGAGAGCGTGTCTCCCGGATACTGGGTCCGGATCAGGTGCGCCATGGCCATCGCCACCTTCTTCGCCGGCGTAAATCGATCCTCGCCATAAAGGATCATCGAGTGCGAGCAATCCAGCATCACTACCGTCGCGCAAGAGCTCTGGTACTCCGACTGGTGCACCTGCAAATCGCTGTACTCCATGTTCAGCGGCAGCGTCAGCCCTTCGCGCGCAATCGCACTCTTCAGCGTGGCCGCGGCGTCCAGGTTCAGCGTGTCTCCAAACTCATACGGCTGCGATCCGCCGCTCGTCTCCACGCCCGTCGCAAAGTGCCGCGTATCGTGCTTGCCAAAGTTCGATTTGCCCAGCGACCCCAACAAGTCCCGCAGCGTCTTATATCCCAAAAAGTCAAGGCTTTTGTCCGTCACCTCAAACCGCGCATCCGTCTCCCTGCCCGCCTTCCCCGCATGGGGCGATGCCTGCGAAGGATCCTCCGCGCTCTCCGTCGAAATGTAGTTCTCCCGCTCCATCCGATCGATCAGCTTCTCGATCAGCTCATCCAGCTTGCCCTCCGCCGCCAACTGGTCAATCTTCTGCTGCAGACTCTCTTCGAATGCATCCCCCTGCTCCAGCGCCCGCCGCAGTGCCTCCTTCAGATCCTCCATCGTCTGGTCGAGATCCTGAAACTCCGCATAGGGATTCTGAAATCCCGAGTCCAGCAAATAATCCGACAGCGCCTTGAGCACGTCATCCATGCTCATCTCGCTCG
Organism: Acidobacteriaceae bacterium; assembly: GCA_036490815.1. Taxonomy (GTDB): domain Bacteria; phylum Acidobacteriota; class Terriglobia; order Terriglobales; family Acidobacteriaceae; genus Palsa-343. The sequence continues at coordinate 537,499 of DASXDF010000013.1, read as the reverse complement.
CCAAATCACCCGTGAACTTCGTGTACTTAACACTCTTCATTGGCTATCCGCCACTCGCATCCGCTCGCGCTTCGCTAACCGGCTCTTCGCCGACCGCCTCACCAGCCGGCTAATTAAAACTCCCCCGCCTGCTGCGCTTCGACTGCCACTGCTCATAATCACGCTCAGGTTCCGCCCTCTCTACCCGCTCCGGCTTCTCCTGTGCCTTCCTTTGCGCAGAGAAACTCCGCTCCTCATTCCGGCTCAGCCTGCGATGCGCGCACATCCCCTCCAGCAGAAATTCCGCAGCCGCCGTCACCGTCTCCGGCCCATCCGCCACCTTCACGCTCAGCGGCGCCAGCTTCTCCATCAATCCCTGAATCTGCTTCAATTCCTCCAGCGTCGCCTTCGCGGCTTGCGCATCCGAAATCTTCACCGTCCCGCCCAGATTGAACCACTGCTCGATCTGCTGCGTGTTCACATCGCCAAAATACCGATCGAACACCTTCCCAATCGCCGCGCGCACAATGTCCCGCACCACTGTGTCCGCGCCCTTCATCACGCCTTCGTACTCCAGCTCCAGCTTGCCCGTAATCCCCGGCAGCGCCGTATACAAATCGCCTACTCGCGGCACTACGCGCGTCTCGCCATGCAGCAGTGCGCGCCGCTCCGCGTTTGAAGTCGCCAGCTCCAGCGTCGCAATCGGCAGCCGCTGGCTCACGCCGCTTCGCTTGTCCACCTTCTTGTCCTCGCGCGCCGAGAACGCCACCTGCTCGATCACCTCCCGCATATATTGCGGAATCACCGTATCCGTCTCGCGATCTGTCCACGCCTCCTGCGTCGTGATCGCGATCCCTTCCTCCAGCGTTTCCGGATAGTGCGTGCGGATCTCCGACCCAATCCGATCCTTCAGCGGCGTCACAATCTTCCCGCGCGCCGTGTAGTCCTCAGGATTGGCGCTGAACACCAGCGCCACATCCAGCTCCAGCCGCACCGGATACCCCTTAATCTGCACGTCGCCTTCCTGCATGATGTTGAACAACGCCACCTGAATCTTTCCCGCCAGATCGGGCAGCTCGTTCACTGCAAATATTCCCCGATTCGCCCTGGGCAGCAGCCCGTAGTGCATCGTCATCTCGCTGGCCAGGTCATGCCCACCCCGCGCCGCCTTGATCGGATCCAGATCCCCAATCAGATCGGCCACCGTCACATCCGGCGTCGCCAGCTTCTCTACATAGCGCTCATCGCGTGACATCCAGCCCAGCTGCGTCGCGTCGCCCTGCTCCACAATCAGGTCGCGGCACCGCCGGCACAGCGGCATATAAGGATTGTCCCGAATCTCGCAGCCCGCCACATACGGCATGTGCTCATCCAGCAGCGCCGTTAGCGCCCGCAGAATGCGGCTTTTCGCCTGCCCGCGCAATCCCAGCAGAATAAAGTTCTGGCGCGACAGCACCGCATTCACAATCTGCGGCACCACCGTGTCCTCATACCCAATGATTCCGGGAAAAATCGCCTGCTTCGCCTTCAATCGGCAAATCAGGTTCTCCCGCATCTCGTCTTTTACCGTGCGCGTGCGCAGCCGCGTCTCACCATACTCCGCGCTCCCGCGCAGCTCGCCCAGCGTCTGCGGCAGATGCGCTGCCCTTACATGCTCCCCTCGGCTGGGTGTCGTCTGTCGAGTCGCCATCGAATACTCCTGTCCCGTTGGTTGTGCCCTGTCTGTCTTTGTCAGTGTCGAAACGGTGCCTGTCTATTGGACGCCCTTCCCTCCCCACCGTCGCAGCGTCTTTTATCGTTCGCTTTTCGCTGATCGGTGATTGGTTCTTAGCCAACCGCTGCTTAGCCGACCAACTGTTAGCTGCTTCTGCCCTCAGTGTATGGGAAAGCCGGATTGCGCCGTTCGCCCCACGTCCTCTTTCGCCCGCAGCCGTGGCAGCATCTCGTTGTAGAAATCCCGCAGCTTCGTCGTTCGATCCGCGTCCGAACGGCTCGCCAGTAGTTGCTGCTTGAACCCCAGATCCGACGGCAGCGCATCCGCCAGTTGAAAGGCCACCGGTCCGTTCAAGTCAAGATGCATCGCGGGCGTCAGTATTCCCGCCAAATGCAGTGTGGCGAAATGCAGCGCCGCACAGTCCTCGCGCTCCATCCGCGTCGACCGGGATCCCTCGTCCTCGAAAAATTCCACATCCGCCTGCAGAAATGTTCGCGACTCGTCCAGCCCCTCAATCTCGAACCGCTGCACACCCTCGCACAAAATATCCATCTTCCCGTCTTGATGGCGTTCCACCACGCGCACGATCTTCGCCGTGCAACCGATAATCGCCATCTGATCCCCATCCGAACGCACCACGCCAAACTCCGCGCTGTCCGCCAGACACTCTGCCACCATCTCCCGATAGCGCTCCTCGAAAATGTGCAACGGCAGCGCCGCTCGAGGAAAAAGTACCAGGTCGAGGGGGAACAGCGGAATTCTCATGATCGAATCATTATGCCCGCGCCGCGCCTTCCCGTCTTGCACATCCCCTGCTTTTGTAATCCCTGATCTCTTACTCCGGCATGTCCATCTCTTCCAGCATTGCCTGCATCTCCCGCGCCGCGTGCTGATTCCCCGTCCGCCTGGCGCACTCCATCCCATCCACCAGCTTCTGCTTCGCATCCGCCGCACGCCCCGCCCTGGCCAGCGTCTGCGCCGCCATAAAATACCCCGCCGTGTAATCCGGATGATCCGCCAGCAGCTGCGCAAATTCTCCCAGCGCTGCTTCCGTCTCGCCCTTCCCGCCATACTCCATTGCCAGCCCATACCGCGCAAAGGCGTTCTTCGGATCCTGCTCGAGGATCTCCTTCAGATTTGCAACTTTATCCATGACCTCTCCCGTCATCGAGTGTTTTCCTGTGCACTCTCATGATTTCCTTACTCGGCCCCGTGTGCAAAGCCTTGCCTTCCTCGCAGCGCAGCTCCTGCCCACCGTAACTGCCTGCTCCGATTTTCCGTTGTCAGCCTCGCCCCCGCGGAATATCTTGAATATCGAAGCCGGACCGATGGTTCCACGGTTCCGCAAATTGCTCCAATCACATCTGGTTCCAGGGGAGTGCCTTCAATGCCAGTCCTTCGAGCGCCTGCTTCTCTTCGCGCTCTTCGTCTCGCTCTGCCAGCCGCCATCCTGTTTTCCATGGCGGCACCACTCCCGGCCCAGGCCGATCCAAAACCAGCATCCCCTCCTGCCCAAACCGCTCCGCCGTCGGCATCCCAGGCGACCGCGCCTACCCTCTCTACCACCGTCGACGAAGTCTCCCTCGATCTGGTCGTCCGCACCAAGAAAAGCAAGGCCATCCTCGACCTTAAGACCTCCGATTTTATCGTGACCGACAACGGCGTCCCCGTCACTCTCACCGATCTGCACCTCGTTACCGGTCAGTCCACCTCCGACCATCTCGTCACTTTCCTCTTCGATCGTCTCGATCCCTCGCCGGCTAAGACCGCCCGCGACATCGCCGGCAAAATCATGAAGGCCATCCCCGACAAGGGCTACACCTTCGCCGTCCTCCAAATGAACGGCCGCCTTCGCCTCGTCCAGCCCTACACTGACCACCGCGACCTTATCGACAAAGCCATTCTCAAGGCCACGACTACCGCCCAGGGAACCGAGGCCGGCCTTAGCCCCACTGAAAAGGAACTCATCGCCGCCGCCCAGGGCGATTCGCTCTCCGTCGACTCCGCCGAGCGCGCCCGCGCCAAACTCCTCGTCTCCGGCCTCGAAGAATCTCAGCGTATCCTCGAAGATCAGCACGCCTATCCCTCGCTCTCCGCGCTCCTCGCTCTCGCCCGCACCCAGCGTCAGATCACCGGCCGCAAGCTCGTCGTCTATTTCGCTCAGGGATTTAATGCCGACTCCGATGCCCGCGACACCATCAAGTCCGTCGTGGGCCAGGCCAATCGCGCCGGCGTCACCATCTGCGCCGTCGATGCCGACGCCTACGACAGACAGGTCAACGACCGCATGATGGGCGCCATGGCCATGGCCGGCAGCGGCGGCGGAGTCGGTGCCACCATGCATGCCGCCACCTCTCTTGCCGACAACGGCTACGGCCGTGGCGGCTCCGGCCCACCCATCGGTCAGGTCCTCGATGGCGCGCAAAATATGGCCAGCCTCGAGTTCGACAGCATGGACCAGTACAAGAGCCCGCTCATCAATCTCGCGGACGGTACGGGCGGCATCTACATCAAGCCTGGCCACGACAGCAAACGCCCCCTTCAACAACTCCACGACGACCTCACCAGCTACTACGAAGCTTCCTATACTCCTTCCATCAAGAAATACGACGGTCAGTTCCGTCCCATCGAGGTCCATCCCGTCCGCAAAGACCTCGTTGTGCGCTCCCGCTCCGGCTACTTCGCCATCTCTCCGGAAAACACCTCCGGCATTCGTCCCTTCGAAGTGCCTCTGCTCGCCGTTCTCGCCAATCCCACTCTCCCCACCGCCCTGACCGTGCGCGCTTCAGTCCTCCACCTCGGTCGCCTGCCAGACGGTAACACTGGCTCTCTCACCGTCCAGATCCCCTTTTCCGAACTCGAAGCACGAGAAGACGCCACCACCCATCTATCCTCCGTCCACGTCTCCATCGTTGCCCTCATCAAAAATGAGAAGGGCGATGTCCTCCAGCGCTTCAGCGAAGATCTCCCCCTCCACGAATCGCCGGACACACTCCACAACGACCGCAGCCAGGCCGTGACCATGCAACGTCATTTCACGGCAGAGCCCGGCTCCTACACCCTGGAAACCGTCGCCCTCGATCGCATCAGCAACAAAGCCGGAGCCATTCGCACCACCTTCACCATCGATCCGGTTCCGTCCGGCCCCGCCCTCAGCGATGTCGCTCTCGTCCGTAACGTCGAGCCCATGCATGAGGAGACGGAGACCTTCGAGCCAATGCGCTATGCCAACGGCCGCATCATCCCCGATCTCAACGCCGAGCTTCCGGAAAAAACCCGCAGCCTTTCCGTATTCTTCATGGTCCATCCCCTCGCCGGCAGCGCTACCCAGCCGAAACTTGAGATGCAGATCATCCGCAATGGCGAGCCTCTCGGCACCATGCCCCTCGAACTCCGCAAAGTTTCTGGAACCGGCGCCGCCATCCCCTACCTCGGCACCATTCAGGGCCACGTCTTCCCGCCCGGCAACTACCAGGTCAAAGCCATCCTGACCCAGGATGGACATACCGCATCGAGCGCCGCATCCTTTTCCGTCGAAGGAACCATCGCCGACTCCACCGCGCCCGCGGCTTCGTTCACGGCTACCTCCGATGGCGGCTCCGACCAGCACCTCACCGCGAACGCTGTCGTCGCCGGCAGCCAGTTCGTCATCGCCAGCCCCACCACCCCCGTTCCGCTTCCTACCGAAGCCGAAATCCACGACACCATCGAAAGCGCGCGCCAGCGAGCCCTTGCCTGGTCCGAAACCCTGCCCAACTTCTTCTGCGTCGAAACCACCGACCACTCCATCGACCCCTCCGGCCACGGCGACTGGCACCACAAAGACACCATGATCCAGATGATGCGCTACATCGATCACAAGGAGACGCGCACAACCCTTGAGCTCAATGGCCAGCGCAGCAGTGTCGAAGCCGACGACCTCGACTTCGCCCACTCTGTCGGCGAATTCGGCGGCATGTTCCAGCTTGTCTTCGATCCCTCAGCCAAGGCAAAGTTCACGTGGAAAGAATCTGACGTTCTTGATGGCCAGCCCGTCGAGGTCTTCTCCTTCAAAGTCGACATAGCTAACTCCAACTTCGATCTCACCGGCCTCAACAACCGCCAGCACGCCGTCGGCTTTCACGGCCTCGTCTATCTCGACACCACCACCCACAGCGTCCGCCGCATCTCCATCGATGCCGACGACATTCCCGAGAACCTCCTCGTCCGTGCCTCCAGCATCTCGGTCGACTACTCCTGGGTCACCATCAACAACCACGACTACCTCATGCCCCTGCGCGGGGCTATCAGCCTCCGCGAAGGCAAACATCAGGCCGTCCTCAACGAGTTCGACTTCCGCAATTACCGTCGCTTCGGGGCCCAGGTTCGCATCCTCAGCAAAGAAGAATCCAAAGCTCTCCCGCCCAGCTAGCCAGCCAATTCTCAGCCAGCCGTTCTTGCGCTGACAGTTCCTGAGCTAACTCTTCTTACCCGACCGCTTTTTTGCTGACGGCTGACCCTGTACCCTGTTCACAGAGGAGATTCGAAACCCATGGACCTGAACGGCCCAGCGCTGCCTGCGCGCACCGTCGCCAACTCGCAATCTGAAATGACTGAGCTGATTCTGCCCAACGACACCAACACCCTGGGCAACCTTCTCGGCGGCCGACTAATGAACTTCATCGACCTCGTCGGCGCCATGGCCGCCTATCGCCATGCCCGCAGCCACGTGGTCACCGCCTCCATGGAGCACATCGACTTCATCGCGCCGGTCCACGTCGGCGACCTCATCATCCTCAAATCCTCCGTCAATCGCGCCTTTCGCACCTCCATCGAAGTCGGCGTCAAAGCGTGGGTCGAAAACACCATCGCCGGCATTCATCACCACGTCGCTTCCGCATACCTCACCTTCGTCGCCATCGATCCCCAGGGACGCCGCGTTCCCGTCCCGCCCCTCCAGCTTGAATCCGATGAGGACAAGCGCCGCTACGATGAAGCTGGTCGCCGTCGCGAGATTCGCGAAGCCGAAGCTCGCCGCCGCCACATCCCCAAATTCGAGCCTGCCAAAATCTAACGCATGGCGAACGATCCCGGTTGCCTCCTGTTTGATTTTGAGACAAGGGAGCGGCAGCAATACGCCACTCCTGATCCCTAAACGCCAAACTCTAAGCTCGCGCCCTTGGTACCCTAAAACCATGGCTGCCCATTCGCACACTCCGCCGCCCCCCACTTCCCTCCCCGGTGTCAAAACCATCGTCGCCATCGGATCGGGCAAGGGCGGCGTCGGCAAAACTACCCTCGCCGTCAACCTCGCCATCGCTCTCGCCAAACTCGGCCACCGCACCGGCCTCATCGATGCCGACATCTACGGCCCTAACGTCCCGCTCATGATGGGATCCAGTCAGCAGCCCCGCATCCTCGCCAATAATCAGATCGAGCCCAACCTGGCCCACGGCGTCAAAGTCATCTCCATCGGCTTCATCTCTCCCGGCGATAAGCCCCTCGTCATGCGCGGTCCCATGCTTCACCAGATCATTCGCCAGTTCCTCCAGCAGGTTGAATGGGGTGAGCTCGATATCCTCCTCGTCGACCTCCCGCCTGGCACCGGCGACGTCGTCATCTCGCTCGTCCAAACCGTTCCCCTTACCGGTGCCGTCGTCGTCTCCACCCCCTCCGACGTCTCGCTGCAGGATGCGCGCAAGGCTCTCGAAATGTTTCACCAGGTCAATGTCGAAATCCTGGGCATCGTTGAGAACATGTCGCACTTCACCTGCCCCCACTGCCATCATGAAATCGACATCTTCTCCCGAGGTGGCGCCGAACGCACCGCGAAGCAGTTCAATATCCCCTTTTTAGGATCGGTCGAGCTCGTCCCGGAAATTCGCCAGGGTGGCGATACCGGTCTACCCATTGCTCTCGCCGGACCCGACGCCCCCCTCGCTGCACCGTTCTACGCCATCGCTACGAAGCTGGCCGACCAGGCTCTCGCTCAAGCCGCCAAAACCGAGAACATCATCGAGATCAGCTGAAGCTGGCAGCGAAAAGGCGGTCAGCTAAAGGCCTGTCATCTGGAGTCCGGTCAGCTGGAGTCCGGTCAGCTAACCGGCGGTTAAACATGATCGAAGATCAGCTGAGCAGTGGTCAGCAAGAGACATCTAAGTAAAACATCCTGGAGGTCGCGATATGAGACACACAGCTCTTTTGCTGGACAGCTAGCTGCTCAATGAAGCGATGAGCGTTTTGCGGACAAAATCCAGGTCGGCGACAGTGAATCTCGCCTTGGCGGAGATACTGCGCGTATGCCGCATTCAACGGATTCCCTCGTGAAGGCCTCTGGCAGGAAAATCACGGCACAGCCGGCCATAAACGTCTCCGGCACGCACGAGTAAGGCGTGGACAATAGACGCTGACCGCCTCTTAGCTAACCGCTTTTCCGCTGGCCGCTTCTTTGCCGCCCACCCACCGTGCTACGCTGGCAAAATCGGAGGCATCCATGTCCCGCTACTCCCGCCGCGATTTCCTTAAAGCCACCGCCGCTGCCGGTGCCGCCGTCACCCTCTCCACCGTTCCGCTCCCCGCCGAACCTCGCCGCGCCACCGACTACGTCACCCTCGGCAAATCCGGCGTCAAAGTCACCCGCCTCGCCTTCGGTACAGGCTCCAATAATGGAGCGGTCCAGCGCAACCTCGGCCAGGACGGCTTCAATCGCCTCGTCCGCTATGCCTACGACCACAACATCCGCTTTTTCGAAACCGCCGACTCGTACTACGACATGCACCGCATGCTCGGCATCGCACTCAAAGGCATTCCCCGCGATACCTACCAGCTCATGACCAAGGTGACGACCGAAGACTCCATCGAGCCCCAGGTCCGCATCGATGATTTGCGCCGCCAGATCAATTCCGATTACTTCGATATCGCGCTCCTCCACTGGCAGCACATCGGCGATTGGCCCAGCGTCACCACGCGCTGGCAGGACGGCATCGTCAAGGCCCAGGACCGCAAAGCCGTCATCGCCCGCGGCGCTTCCGTCCACGGACTCCCCGCCCTCCGCCGCGTCCCTGACTTCACTTGGCTTCAGGTCGCCATGATCCGCGTCAACCACAACGGCACCCGCATGGATACGGAGATCGCCGACGGCCCCGGCCGCGGAAACGTCCCCGAAGTCGTCGACCACGTACACCGCGCTCGCGCCGCCGGCATGGGCATCATCAGCATGAAGCTCGCGGGAGAAGGCCAGTTCGGCCACGAAGACCGCCAGAAGGCTATGCGCTTCGCCTTCCAAACCGCCAAAGTCGACTCCGTCACGGTAGGTTACAAAAGCACGCTGGAAATCGACGAAGCCATCGACAATCTGAACCAGGCGCTGGCCTAGCGCCACGGCGAGCTAAAAGCGGTCGGCGGAAAAGCGGTTGGCTGAAATGCGGGTCGGCGAAGAAGCGATGTTGTCCCGTTTTTCTGCTGACCGGCTCTCAGCTGACCGCTTCACCAGCTGACCGCGTCTTAGCTGCACTTCATCAGCACACAAGTGATGTCATCGTGCTGCGCAGCGTTCCCAACGAACCGCGCTACATCCGCCAGAATCGCATCCAGCAACGCCTGCGGCCCCATCTGTGCGCCCCACCGCAGCATCACCAAAAACCGCTCCTCACCGTACTGCTGCTGCGCAGGATTCTCCGCTTCCACCACGCCGTCCGTGAACGCCACCAGCCAGTCTCCCGCCTCCAGCATCACCTCAGCCGACTCATAGGGCGCACCTTCTATGATCCCTACCGGCATCCCGCCCACACCCAGCCGCTCCACCGAGCCCGACTTCCGCAACACCATCGGCTCGTTGTGTCCCGCGTTCACATACGTTAGCCTGCGCGCCGCCGGTTCATACTCCGCGATGAACGCTGTTGTGAACCGCCGCCCATTCTGGCTATTACTGCACGCGTAGCGATTGATCCTTGCCACCAGCTCCGTCAGCGGACCCGGAGTATCGCTCAGCGTCTTCAAACTCGCCTGGAATGTCGCCATCAGCATTGCTGCCGGCACGCTCTTCCCCGCCACATCGGCCACTGCCAACAAAAAGCTTCGGCGCTCCGACCCCGGCCGCGCGAACACATCGTAATAATCGCCGGCCACCGTATTCGCAGGCCGCGTCGCAAACGCAATCTCCAAACCCGGCACCGCCGGAGCCTCTGCCGGCAGCAGCCACGCCTGAATCTCTTTCGCGATCTGCAGATCGCGCTTCATAACCACGCGATCGCCCACCTCCATCATCAGCAACGCGAACATCAGCAACCCGCCCCAGAAACGCAGGTCCGGCGTCGACACGCCCATATTGCTCGAGCCCCAGTTCCAGTGCCACTCGGTGCCCGGCAAAAACACCAGCACCAACGCAATCAGCAGCAGCACCCGCTTTGCCGGCGACAGCTTTTCCAGAAACGCCCAGAAAACCTGCTTCGCGATCGAGAAGAAATGGTGGTGTCCTGCAACGCCCGCATCGCGCTCCGTGTCCACTTCCTGCGAATACAGGCGGTAGCTGGTCCGCGCATCCGCGCGAAACTGTCCCCACAGCTCGTTCACCTGCATGCCTTCGGTCACGCGCAGCCAAAAGCGCCTAATGCTCTCGCCGAACGTCGGCCCCTTCGTCCGGTATTTTCCCCTCGCGGCCATCCGTCGGGCCCCCTTCCCCGCACCAATTTTGCTTTTCAGCTATTAAGGATACGCAACCAGGCTCACAGGGTTCTCCGCATCGGCTCACGACCATTCCCTCCTGGCTACTCCCTGGTCTCTGCCTTTACATCACCCATTCACACGATCCGGTTACATTCGCACCCACGGAGCAGCTCATGCCCATAGCCATCGCCGAACTGGACCAGATGCAGAAGACCTACAAAGATGCAGTCGAATACTGGATCGCCGCTATCCGCGAAGAAGAAGCCCTGGCTTCCGTCGACCACTCCGTCGCCGGCATTGACCAATGGGAGAATGCCGGCGCGGCCGAAGAAAAAGCCCGCGACAAAGCCAAAGAAGCCAAAAAGGCCTACGAAGACGCTCTGCGCGAAAAGTTCTTCAACTTCTAGCTGTTTCCCAACTCTCTTCACGCCGTCATCCTGAAGTGTAGGGATCAGCGTTTGCCTTTTTTGCGGATCGTAGCCTCGCTCCGCCGCAGTCCTGATTTTCCTAAATGCTAACCGCTGAACGCTGAGCGCTCGTCCTGTCCCTTACTGGCTACTCCCTATTCCCTACTCCCTGCCTCTCCGCACTCCGCAGCGCCGCCTTCGCCTCCGCATTCCCCGGATCCAGGGCCACCGCCTCCTTCGCCAGCGCCAAAGCCTTCGCCCCCTGATGCTGCCGCAACAGCGCCCCCACCGCCTGCACCCGGCTCAACGCCGCCGCCTGCGCCATCGGAAAATCTCCGCGATACACAAACACGCTGTCCTCGATCGTCTCCGACGGTTGCATCCCCTGAAATTCCCGGTAAGGATTGTCCGCCCCACTCGGCCACTCGCACCCGCTCAAATCTCCTGCGCTGATCACCACCGTCCCATGGATCACCGGCGGCACAATCTCTGCGCCTCCCAGCCATCCCGTATCCGCCGTCGGCAGCGCGTGGCATTTGATCCCGTACACTGCCGGATCCACCTCCGGCCGCGCGAAATACGCGAACCAGCACTCCTCGCCCGCATGACGATCCTGCCACGCCTTCACCTCATATAGCTGCTGCGCCCAGTCCACATTCGCGTCACTCAATAAGTTGTGCGCGTTTTTCGCGCCGCCCCATGCCTCATTCGCATACGCCATCTGCTGCGGATAATTCGTCAGCGACGAAGCAAGATGCACCGCCACCAGCACGCCCATCACCCACGCCCACGTCCGCGACCGCACGCCCAGCGCCACTACTCCCGCGCCTGCAAAAATCGCCGCCAGCGCATACAGCACCAGAATGTGCCGCGCCCCAATGTCGATCCCGCTCGCCATCGCAATCGCCAGATACACTGCGCCCGGCGACAAAACGTAAAACACCTCCCGCGCCCGCCCCATCTTCCCGGTCACTGCCGCGAACAGCGCCAGCGCATTCAACACCAGCAACCCCAGCGTCGTCTTGATCAAAATCACTGCCGGGAAATACCACCACTGCCCGTGCGCATATACCTTCCCCAGCGCGAAGGTCGGGTAAAACTCCGCCATCCGCTTCACATCCACCAGCCCCATCAAATAGGACTCGGGCAGCAGATGAAACCGTGCCACCCCCATCACCACTACCGCGTTCCATTTCGAGAGCGGCGCCGCGTATTCCGCCAGCGAAGTGCTCAGCGCCAGCCCCTCCGGACGCGCCGCATAGCGGAACCCATAGAAGCACCACAGCACACCCGCCGCGATCAGCACGATGGCCGCAAATCCACTGATCAGGCGAGCCGCCTGTCGCGCGCGTCCGACCCACCGCGCCGCCACCACCTCCCAAATCATCACCGGCAACAGCATCGGTGCCAGCAGAATGCCTGAGTGCTTCGTTGCCGCCAGCAGCCCCGCCGCCAGGCCTGCCAGTAACAGCCGCACCAGCGTTGGCTTCCGCACAAATCTATAAAACGTCCAGATGGAAAGCAGGAAAAACAGCGTGACGCCCACGTCCGTCGTCACCAGCGCCGAGTGCGCCATGATATTCGGATCAAACACCACCAGCGTCATCGCGACCAGCGCCGCGACCTCGCCAAACCACTCCCGCGTCGCAAAGAACACCGTCAGTGACAGGCCCCACGCCAGCAGTCCGGCCGCCATGCGCATCCGAAACACCAGCCGCTGGCTCGCGCCGTCGTTGTGCGCCAGCCAGTCGCGCCCATCCAGATACGCTTCCTTCTTGAAATCCCACCCGTGCTGCGGAGGGACCCACAGGTCCTCGCCCAGCAACGGCACGGCCGCCAGCAACTTCACCAGCGGCGGGTGTTCTGGATTCAGCCCATAATCGCCGGTCTTCCACATCATGTATCCGGCGAACATGTGATCGTCTTCGTCAAACGTCAACGACTCGCGATGCACCGCGGCCAGCACCAAAGCCGCCTGCACCAGCAGCAGCCCGCACACCGCCGCACACACCAGGTTCGCAGGGAGAACACTGCTTTGCACCCGCGCCATACGCAAACCCTGCGGGACCTCGAATCTCCTCATCGAACGAGTGTACCGGCCCGGTTGTTCGCAGAAAATTTGATTCTCGTCCGCAAGTTGAAGAGCATCATCCCGACTGCGTCCGCCTGGGGAGACGGGAGAAGGACCCGAGATGTGCGATCTCAACCGCCGCCTCAGACTTCCAGCCAGCTACCTGTCGCTCCATCGCTGATCCCTCGTCTCTCGCGGCAGCAAAAAACCTGCCGCAATCAGCCAGATAAATCCAGGAAACCGCGTCAGCGGCACCAGAAACACCAACTTCGGCAGTATCAGGTTCAGCCAACTCAGTTCGCCAATCGCCCCCAGTGCAATCCCCATCCACGCGACCCACTTCGGCAAGAGCTTCATCAGCAGCGCCGGCACCGAGATTCCCGCCATCAGCAATCCCAGCGGCACCGAATATCCCGGGCCGCCCGCCGCGAATCCAAAATAATAGAACGCCTCCGTCACCGCCGCGTCCTCCGCTACTCCGTGCTGCGCCAGCGTCCACAGTGAACACGCCGACACGAAAATGCTGAAGACCGTAGTTAGCCCGCCAAACAGGGCGATGTTCACCCCTGCCGCGCGAACCCCCAGAAAGCGCATCAGGTTCACCATTGTTGCCGTGAATATTCCCAGTACGACCGCCGATCCGAACTGGAAGAACGCGCACAGCAGCACGGCGTGCGCTCGCGCCTGAAAGAATGCCATCAGCGTCGTCACCGGCTCCCACGGCCCCGGAAAATACGGCTTCGCACTGAAGCTGGTCACAAAATAGAGGCCGGTGCAGAACAGGACCATAAAAATCGCCGCCAACACTCCCGGCGGCGGACCCTGATGCCGCACGTGCGACGCCGCAACAGCCTGACTCGATGAATTCATAAGAACCTCCAGGTCGATTCGTTCGTTCTCTCGTACAATCGTTCTACTACAGCATGATTACGTCGTGCAATAATCGACTCATGAAATCGGCCTCCCGCAAGGAAAAACATTCCACCCCGCCGCGCCGCTCCTTCGGCGCCGCTTTCCTGCTGGCCCAGCTCGGAAGTCACGCGGCGCGCAAATACGCCGAGAGGCTTGCCAAAGTTCGGCTTACTCCTGCCCACTCCGGCATTTTGCATATTCTCGAAGCCACGCCCGGCCTTACACAGCAGGCCCTGGCCAAACGCCTGGGCATGGTCCCCAGCCGTCTGGTCGCTCTGCTTGACGAGCTGGACGCACTCGGCCTGACCCAACGCCACGTCAGTGCCGGCGACCGCCGCCGCCACGAGCTTGTCCTCACTGAAAAAGGAAAGAAGACCCTCGCCGCTGTGGGCGAGGTCTCCCGCGAACATCAACGCGCCTTGCTGGCTGCCCTCAGCGATTCGGAGCGCGAGCACCTCACCACACTTCTCCAGCGCATCGCCGACCAGCAGGGCCTTACCCGCAACGTTCACCCCGGCTACAAAACCCTCCGCCCGCCAAAAAGAACACGATCCTCAAGTTGAGTTCGGCACGGCGCCCGATCCCGAAGCCCGCTCTTCTGTTCTCTGTAACCTATTCCTTATACCCTGCTATTCCATCCGCAGCACCCGCATGGGATGAATCGATGCTGCCCTTCTGGCCGGCAAATAAGAAGCCAACAGTGCAGCTGCCATCAATACGATTCCCACCGAAACGAAGGCCAGCAAATCCAGGGCATGCACGCCGAACAACATGCTTTGCATCGCGCGCCCCACAAAGTATGCCCCCACCAATCCCAACACCAGTCCTACCGCTGCCAGGATCACGCCTTCGCGTACCACCAGTCGTACCACTCGGCCCCGCGTCGCGCCCAACGCCATCCGCAGCGCAATTTCATGCGACCTCTGAGCAACAGAAAAGGCCATCACCCCGTAAATGCCCAGCACCGCCAAAAACAGAGCTACCGACGCGAAAGCCCCAAACAGGATCAGCGTGAACCGCTCGTCGGACATCGTGTCGCTGCGAATCTGATCCATGGTCTGCGGTTGCGCCAGCGCAATGTCCGGATCCACAGCGTGCACGGCCGCTGCGATGCTCTTCTGCATGGCCAGTGGCTCTTCCGCCGTCCGCACCCCAAACCCCGCCGACGGCCACGGAATCTGCCAGAAAGGAATCAGCATCTCGGGCCGAATGTCCCGCTGATCTGCGGAATGCACGTCGTGATACTCGCCGACTATCTGCCACTCCTGCGGCGGTCCCAGCTTCTGCTGGCCGGGAATCAATTGCTCCACTGCAATCTGCTGCCGTAGCGGATCCTTTCCTGGAAAAAACTTCTTCACGAAGCTTTCGTTCACCACCATCACCTTGACGCTCGCCGCCGTATCCTGATCGTTGAACTCACGTCCCTTCACCAGGTGGATTCCGAAGGTCGAAAAATAATCCGGTGTCACCATTCCGAATCCCCCGCCCGGCCGTTGCGATGGATCTGCATAGGTTGGTCCACCGACAATCGTGAATGGCATCCCGAACCCCGCCCCGTAGAGCGGCATCCCCGTCATCGCCGAGGCATGCTGCACTCCCGGTACTGCATCGATTCGCGACAATATGTCACGGTAGTAGGCACTTATCTGCGCTGGCTCCTTCGACCGCGAATCCGGTACCGGTAAATAAAATGTCAGCACGTGATCTGTCTTCACGCCGAGGTCCACGCGCGTCAGATTCCAGAAGCTGTGAATCGCCAGGCCGGCTCCGGCCAGCAGCACCAGCGCAAGCGTGAACTCCCCCACCACGAGAATCCGCCGCAGCCGATGCTTCCCCGCGCTCGTCCCCGTGCGTCCGCCCTCCTTCAGAGCCTCAGCCGGATCTATCCGCGACGCGTACCAGGCGGGGGCCGACCCCGCCAGCAATCCTGCCACCGTCGTCGCCACCACCGTAAACAGCAAGATGGGGACATTCAGGCGCAGGTCGGCCTCGTTGGGTAGAGTCCCCTGCGGCATCACTGCGATCAGCCCCTGCAGCATGCCGTAGCCTACCCCCACTCCAAGCACTCCGCCACCCAACGCGAGCAGCACGCTCTCAGTTAACAGCTGCGCAAAGATCGTCTTTCGAACAGCACCCAGCGCGCTCCTGACAGCCATCTCCTTTTGCCGCGTCATACCCCGCGATAACAGTAGATTCGCCACGTTCACGCACGCAATCAGCAGCACAAATCCCACCGCACCCAGCAACATCCAGAGCATCTGAATGCGTTCTTTGGGCAGAAAATCGTTCTTCAGCGGCTCCACGTAGGAGTCCCACCCCTTGTCGCTCTTCGGATAAACCTCCGCAATGTGCTTCGTAACCACGTCCATATTCTGCTGCGCCTGCATCACCGTCACGCCCGGCTTTAAACGCCCCATCACCAGCAGCCAGTGGAAATCGTGGTTGAGCTGTTCCGGTTTAAACACCAGCGGCACGGTCAGCTGGTTCTGGCCCCGATCCTGATCGCCCGCCTGCTCCACCCCCACCACCGTATAAGGCTGACCATCCAGCCGCAGCGTCGTGCCCACGATGTTTTTATTCGCACCCAGCTTCAGCCACAGCTTGTGCGTCAGGATCGCTACATGATCGTGCCCCGCCGTCCCCTCCTCAGGCAAAAAGAAGCGGCCCAGAAACAGCGGCTCGCCCTCCATCTGCAACATCGTCGGCGTTGTCAGGGTGGCCTGGAGATACTCCGGCTGGTCCTTCGTCGCTACATTAAAACTTTGCCCGCTCCACGCATTCAGGTCGGAGAACACGGCATTCTGCTGCTTCCAGTCCAGGAAATCACCCGCCGACACCCCATTGTGGTACGTCTGGATCTTCGACCACACCATCACCAGTTGATTCGGCTCGGGAAACGGCAGCGGCGCCAGCAGAGTCGCATAGTCTACTGTGAAGATCGCCGTGTTCGCGCCAATTCCCAACGCCAGCGTCAGTAACACCGTGAAGGTCAGCCCAGGATTCCGGCTCAACATCCGCAAACTGAAGCGAAGGTTCTGCAACAACGTCTCCATAATTACCTCGGCCAGGACACACTCCGGCGCGCCCATGCGCTATGTTACGCACCGTAACATCTCAAGGTTCCATCAAAAACGCACATTCGTCACGATTGCAAGCGATCGACATCCAGGAGCACCGCGACGCTCAACCGAACATCCTCTCGCTGACCGTTTTCAGCGAACCGCTTTCCGAATACGGTTCCTCAGCTGATCCCTACTTGTCGTGCATGACGTCCTGCCCCACCTTCGGGTTCTTTGCAGTCCCTGTTACAGCAATCGGCACCATCGCCCCCACATCCTTCTTCCTGAAAAACGGAGTCAGCGGCTTCAGCAGCATCGCCTTCCATCCCGTGGCTGCGTGTGAGATTCCCTTCTCAAGTGCCACCGTTCCCGTCAGACGGATTCGTGTGTCGAGCAAATTAAACGTCCCGTGCAGATGCGCATCCGCTCCAGGTACTGTGGCATGAATATCCGGAAAATACGCCATACCCTGATCGAACTCCGCCGCCGCCCGCGCTTCTAATCCGACCACCGGCGGACTTTCAGCATCGCCCTTTCCCGGCTCATCCTTCCGCACCCGCGCGCTGAACGCATCCACCGTCTTCTGCTTCTCCCCGTTCACCAGTCGCATACCTTTCAGCGCCACATCCCCTTTGAGCTTCAGTCGCTTCAGGAACCGCTCCTGCCCAGCCCTGAACTCGACCGCGGCCGCAAAGTCAATCTTGCCCTCCACCTGTGGATCGGCGTTCTCGACAATCTTCAGCAGATCCTCAATCTCCGCATCCTTCGTCGCAATCGTCAACGCCACCGTCCGCGGCGATCCGGTCACCGCGCCCCTGGCTGTAATCACGCTCTCTCCCGTCCTCACTTCCGTGCTGTCAATCGCCAGATCAGCGTTCGTCGCGTTCACAGTGACGCGATAATCAGCTTCCAGCCGCACCGTGTGCGCCCCGTCGGCACGAAAATCCGGAATCGCCGCGATCCCGCTCACCGCCACCCGTGTAAAGTCCCCATCGAATTGTCCCTGCCCTTCGGCATGCCCCGCCAATCCCTGCAGCCGACTCAGATCCGCGCTCAAAAGCTTGTAGTTTCCCTTCACCCGCGTCGTCGCATAGCTGTCCGTCCGGAACGGCCCAATCAGTCCACTGGCCGCGATCGCTCCCCGCGGCCCCGGCAATTCCACCCGCGTCGTAAACTGCATCGGCTTCCCCGCCTCCAAATCGTGGATCGACAGCACCGGAAACTGGAAGCGAATTGGGCTGTCTCCATGCCGCAGAAAATCCACTATCGCCCCGTCTCCGCGAATTGTCTCAATCTGTAATTTCGATTGCGACGTATCCACCACACCGTTGTCAAAATCCATTCCTCGCGCCTTCGTCCCCGCCGGCGGAATCTGCACATGCAGTCCCTCCAGGCGGATTTGGTACAGCAAGTGTGGATGGAACAGCAGCATCCCCCACTGCCCCTCCACTGTCATCCGTTTCACCCTGACCAACGGTGGAATATGAGTATCTCCATGCCGATAGAACGTGATGTTTTCCGCAATGAACCCTGGATGCGGAAAGTAGGTCCGGTGGTAGCTGATCACCACCACCTTGCTCTCGAATACCTGCTCCAGCAGCGGGTGCACCATCCGATACCGGAACGGCCAGAAGAAGAACATCAGGTGCACGCATACCATCGCCACCACGATCACCGCAAAGGTGATCCACTCCGTGATGCGAATCCGGCGTTTTGTTTTTGTGGGGGCGACGGCTGATTGCGTCATTGCGGATTCCAGAGCCCACCTGTCCAGATGGCCTGCCTCGTTCCATGGTTGTACTCAAAGAATTTCCGATCGCCTCTGCTTTTCCACCCGGCGATCCGCGGATTGCGGCCTTTATCCTGATCGCATGCGCTATCTCGTCACCGGCAGCAGCGGCCACCTCGGCGAGGCCCTCGTCCGCACGCTCCGCGATGCCGGACACTCGGTCACCAGCATCGACATCCTGCCCTCCCCCTTCACCACTCACACCGGCTCCATTAACCACCGCACGCTGGTTCAGTCCTGCATGAAGAATATCGACGTCGTCTTTCACGCCGCCACTCTGCACAAGCCACACGTCGCCACGCACAGCCGTCAGCAATTCATCGACACCAACCTCACTGGTACCCTTACTCTTCTCGAATGTGCAACCTCCGCGGGAGTTCGGTCCTTCATTTACACCAGCACCACCAGCGTCTTCGGCGACGCGCTCATCCCTCCACCGAGCAGCCCCGCCGCCTGGATCACCGAAGAGACCACGCCTGTTCCGAAAAACATCTACGGTGTTACCAAGGCTGCTGCTGAAGATCTCTGCCGGCTCTTCCATCGAAACCAGGGCCTTCCCGTGGTTGTCCTCCGCACCTCGCGCTTCTTTCCCGAAGAAGACGATACCCACTATCTCCGCGTAGCTTTTTCCGACCGAAACCTCAAGGCGAATGAGTATCTCCATCGCCGCGTCGACCTCGAAGACGTCGTCACGGCACACCTGCTCGCCGCGCCTCTGGCCCCCGCTATTGGTTTTCAGAAATACATCATCAGCGCGACTACACCGTTCCTTCCGGATGACCTCACCGTCCTGCGCACAGATGCCCCCGCGGCCGTCTTCAACCGCGTTCCCGCTTACGAAGCCCTCTACCGGGGGCTGGGCTGGAAGATGTTTCCTACCCTTGATCGCGTTTATGTCAACCAGCGTGCCCGCACTGAGCTCAGCTGGCAGCCCCGCCGCGATTTCCAGTTCGTCGTTGACTCCCTCAACAACGGAGTTGACTTCCGCAGCGAGCTGGCGCAATCCGTTGGCAGCAAGGGCTACCACGCCGAGACCTTCACCCAAGGCCCCTACCCCGTCGACGGCCCGTCTCGCTGATCCCTCCCGGTGACTTTCCTCTTCTGCTCACGGCGCACGCCACCAGCTTTTAACCAAAAAGCTATACCCTATACGCTGACCACAATGACACCCATCCGCACCCCTGCAATCCTTCTCGCTCTCCTCCTCGCCGTCCCCATCGCTTTCCCACGAACCCACTCCGACTCCCAGGCCAACGGCAACACACCCAGTCACCGCGCCGCCAAAGAAGTGGTCGTACCCGCGCCGCCCAGCGCCTACAACGGACACCCTAAGCTCGCCATCATTCTCGTCATCGATCAGTTCCGCGGCGACTACCTCGACCGCTATCGCGCCGACTTCAAGAATCACGGCTTCAATCTCTTCCTAACCAAAGGTGCGTACTTTCCCGACTGCTATTACGACTACGCCAACACCAAGACCGCCCCTGGCCACGCCACCATCGGCACCGGCTCCTACACCGACGGCCACGGCATCTCCGGCAACGACTGGTGGGACCTTGCCCGCAATCGGGATCGCCCCGTCTCGTCGGTGGAGGACGAGCGCTACCGTATCGTCGGTCTGCCCAGTGGCGCCAAGCCCGCCCCCGGCAGCTCCCCCCGCAACCTGCTGGCCTCCACCATCGGCGACGAGCTCCGCCTTGCCACCGAGGGTCAGTCCAAAGTCTTCGGCGTTTCACTCAAAGACCGCGCCGCCATCCTTCCCTCCGGCGCCACCGCGAATGGCGCCTTCTGGATCGATCCGACCTCCGGCGCCTTCGTCACCTCAACCTTCTATATGTCGCAGCTTCCCGACTGGGCTGTAACTTTTAACAGCGGCGACAATATCGCGCAGGCTGAGCAGGAAGCCGGCGTCTCGAACGTGTCGAATTTCTACAATCAGGTCGGCCCAACCCCCGCCGCCAACTCCTACGAGCTCAACTTCGCTGAAGCCCTAATCCAGGGCGAAGAACTCGGTCAGCATGATGTCACCGACCTCGTCACCATCAGCCTTTCCGCTAACGACATCCTCGGCCACCGCAAAGGTCCCGACTCCACCGACGAGCAGCAGATGGTCGACGCCCTCGATACCCAGCTCGACACTTTCTTCAACTGGCTCGACAAAAATATTCCCGGGGGCCTCCCCAATGTCTGGATCGCCCTCACCGCCGACCACGGCGTCGCTCCCGTTCCCTCTATCGCCGCGCAGGATGGGCTCAACGCGGCCACCCTCGACCTCGACAAGCTACGCGATGCCCTCGACTACGCCATCAATATGAAGTTTTCTCCCGGCGAAAAACTCCAGTACGTGCTTCCGCATCAGGAATTGCCGTATCTGTCCCTGAATCAGTCAGAGTTCATGAAGGCCGGCATCAACGAGGCCGAGGCCGAAGTTGCGGTCCAGCAACTTCTCCCCGCCGCCATCGCTTCCCTCACGCCTGCCGCAGCGGGGCCGCCCCCCTCCGATGTGCCACCCGCCCTGCCTGACCAATCCCAACCCGCCTCGGAGACTCGCCTCCCCCCGCACCCCATTCTCTTCCGCAGCTATACCCGGGAGCAGCTTGCGGACGGCTCTTACCCCCCCACGCCCTGGGGCGAACTCCTCGCCCATAGTTATTCGCCCAATGGCGGCTGGTACATCATGGTCATCCCTGCCGCGTTTCAAATGGAGAAACTTTCGTCCATCCAGACCACCCACTTCAGTCCGTATTCCTACGACCGCCACGTCCCCCTCGGCTTTTATGGAGCGCCCTTCTCGCCAGGCATCTATCACGGACGCGTCCAGCCTGTTGACCTCGCCGCGACCTTCGCCTCGCTCCTCGGCGTCAACCAGCCGTCGGCCTCCGTTGGACACATCCTCACCCAAGCTTTCAAACCCGCAGCTGAAGTCATCTACCCCAAACCGAAACCTGCCCCCCCTGCTCCACGCGCCCGCCACACCGCTCCTGCCCCCACTCACACAGCTGCCAAACCAACAGCGCCGAAAGCCACGCATCCATGACAGGTCCCGCGAGCGCCGAATCAATCCAGAACTTCCAAAACGCCAAAGGCCGATCCCGGAGCGCTGACTACTCCCTCTTCCCTGTTCCCTATTCCCTGTTCCATACGTGGAGCATCCGCGCATGAAACCAAATATGCAGGTGCAGCTCTGCGGCCTCACCCTTGCCAGCCCTGTCATCGCCGCCAGTGGCACTTTCGGTTACGGTGTCGAATTCGAAGAGATCGTCAACTTTAAAAAAATCGGGGGCCTCGTCACCAAAGGAATCTCCATCGAGCCTATGGCCGGCAACCAGGCTCCTCGCCTTATCGAAACCGCCGCCGGCATGATCAACGCCATCGGCCTCCAGAACATTGGCGTAGAAAAATTTATTGCGGAAAAACTTCCTCCCCTCCGCCACTATCCTCCATGTGCGGTCATCGTTAATGTTTTCGGCTTCACCATCGATGACTACCTCGCCGTCATCGAACGCCTCAACGATGCGGAAGGCATCGCCGCCTACGAGGTCAACGCTTCCTGCCCCAACACCAAACACGGCGGCATCGCCTTCGGCTCCGATCCCGACATGCTCTTCGATCTGGTTTCCCGCGCCAAATCCCGGGCCCGGCGCCCGCTTATCGTGAAGCTCTCGCCCAACGTCACCTCCATTGCGCTCATGGCCCAGACCGCGCAACGCGCCAGCGCCGACGCCCTCTCGCTCGTCAATACCTTCCTTTCACTCGCCATCGATACTGAAACGCGCCGGCCCCGCCTTCAGAACATCACCGGCGGCCTCTCCGGCCCCGCCATCAAACCCATCGCCGTGCGTATGGTGTGGGAGGCATCCAAAGCCGTCACCATTCCAATCATCGGGCTCGGCGGCATCACCACTCCCGAGGACGCGGTCGAATTCCTGCTCGCCGGAGCCACGGCGGTCCAGATCGGAACCGCCAGCTACGCCGACCCCCGCGCTACGGAACGCATCGCCGTCGGCCTCGAACAATGGTGCGCTCGCCACCACGTTGCCCGTGTCGCCGATCTCACCGGAGCCCTGGCGGTGAGCTGAGATCGCCTCTGCAAAGCGAGACCTCGGTGCCGTCATACCAATGCTCTCTTTCCCCGGCGCTTCCTTGTTTCGTGTTCCGGCTACCACCTTTTTTCTGAACGCCGAACGCTGTACGCTGAACGCTAGCTCATGGGACTTCTCAGCTCTATCTTCTTCCCCTGGGGCATCATCCTCCAGGCGCTCGCCATCCTCCACTTCATCCGCCGTCGTCCCGACACCTGGTGGATTTTCGTCATCCTCTTCCTCGGCCCTCTCGGCGCCGTTGTCTATCTCCTCGTTGAAGCCGCTCCCGACCTCAACTTCCTCTCCCGCCAGTCCGCCCGCGGTTTCTCCCGTCGTAAGCGCATTCGCGAGCTCGAAGCCCTGACGCAATTCAACTCTGCAGTGGGCAATTTTGAAGAACTCGGCGATCTCTACATGGACGAGGGCCGTCTCCCTCAGGCCCGCGCCGCCTTCGACAAATCCATTGCCGCAGGGTCGACGACCCTCGACCCCTTCTACAAGCGCGGAGCCTGCGCCGTCCTGATGGGCGACGCGACCGCTGCCATCCCCGATCTCGAGCGCGTCGTCGCAAAAGAGCCTGCCTACGATTTCCATCGCGCCCAAGGCCTCCTGGCCCACGCCTACGCCCTCACCAACCAGAAGGAAAAGGCCGAAGCCCTCTTCCGTGAAGCGACGAAGACCTCCACTATGTCAGAAACTTACCTCAACTTCGCCGAACTTCTCGGCTCCGAAGGCCGCACTGCCGAAGCTCGCGACTGGGCTCGCAAAATTCTCGAAAAAGCCCCCGCCATGCCCGCGTATTTGCGCCGCCGCGAACGCCCCTGGTTCCGCAAAGCTCAAAAATTCCTCAACCGCCTCCCCAAATAGCTCTCCTCTTCGCCGACCGCTTCTTCGCGTACCGGATTTCAGCCGGCCGCTTCTTAGCCAACGGGTCTAACCTGCTTTTGCCCTTTTCTGTCCCGCGAAACCCTGACTGCGATCGCCAGTTTCTCGTCTATGCTCTCACCATGCTCCGCCTGTTCCCGTTCGCGGCCCTCGTCCTCGCCACCCTCCCCGCGCTTGCGCAAACCGGCACCATCTCCATCGGTGACGCGGTCCGTACCACCGACGCGGCTGCCGCCCGCGCACGCTCCATCCATACCCGGGGCCTCACCCCGCCGCCACCGAAACCCCAGCCCGTCCACATCCTCTATATGCACGGCATCAACCAGGTCGGCGCCGGCGACTCCCTGGAGCTCCGCAAAGCCATTTGCCGCTACCTCCGCGAGTGCACTGTGACCCCGCTAGGACGCATCTATGCCGCGGGCCCCTTCGCCAGCGACGCGCCTGCTCCGCCCTTTGCCGACATGGGCGCCCCCATCTGGCCCACCGCCCAGGACTGGAGCGCATCCGCCCCCTTCATCGACCGCTATCAAATAGAAGGCGCCAATCACGTCCCGATCATTCTGGAGGAAATCAACTGGTGGCCCATCGTCTACCCGATCAAATGCAAATGGCTCATCGCGCATGACTCCGCGCTCACTGGTCCCGCCAAAGCGCAGCTCAATATTTGCGCCGCCGCACCCAACGGTACCCAACCGGACACCGCTCACCCCGGCCGTTTTCTCCAGTACCAGTGGATCCCCGCGACTCAGATCGCCCAGCTCTCCGCTCTTCATCGCGTCGCTACCTTCGGCAATCGCGGCCTCAAGAACGGCCTCATGGACTGGGGCTTCGCCGACGCCGTCCTCGCCCTCGGCCCCACCCAGCAAATCCTGTACGCCGGCATCCGTGAGCTCCTCGTCCAGTCTCTCCAGGCCAACGGCGTTGACCTCAGCACCGCCAAACCCAGTGACCCCGGCCCGGAATACTTCTTCATCACCCACTCGCTCGGCAGTTATCTCGCCCTTGCCACACTCGATTCGCACTGGCTCGGTCATGAAAGCGATGTGCTCCCCACCTTCAAAATAACCCCACAGCAACGCACTGCAGCGGACTACTTCTCCGCGCACACCGCAGGCTTTTTCTTCCTCGCCAACCAGATCGAGCTCCTCGAGCTCGCGCACGTCGGCCCCGTTACGCCTGCCGACTCAACTGCCTGCCCCGCCAGCCCCGACGCGGCCGCACCCCCATCCGATGCGTCTTCCCTCGCCGCTGCACGCGCCGCCTCCATGGCGACGGCTACTCCCGATCCCTCTGCCACAGCTCCTTCCGGAACCGCAGCCCCCAGCACCATCTCCCACTGGCAATGCCAGCGTCAGCAATATCTGCAGCAGCGCTCGGCGCCTTCGGCGCCGATGCCGCAAATTGTCGCCTGGAATGACCCCAACGATCTGCTCTCGTGGAACGTTCCCGACATTGACGGCGTGCGCGTCGTGAATGTCCCCGTCCACAATTCGGCTTTTCGCATTCCATCGCTGCTTGTATCCCCCACTGGTGCCCACGCCAACTACGCCCAGAACCGCAAAATCCTCCGCGCCATCTTCGCCCCCACCCCAAAATCCTGAAGCGCGTCGCGACCCAAATTCTCACCGCCCCAAGGCCGAAGGGCCTTATAATCGCGAGTCATCCCCCATTAAAGCGGTAAGGACTTTTCATGGCAGGAATCGCGATGGCCCCAGGCCACCACGAACGTCTCCGTTTAGTTTTTGCGACCAGTGACAACGACGCGCTCACTGATATCGGTCAGGAGCTGGCCCCTGCCTTCTTCATCAGCCTCGCTCCTGACTCGGGCTCTCTCTTCCGCAGTCTCCAGGAACACGCACCGGAAGTCGTCGTCATCGACCTTGACACCATCGTCCCCGACACTCAGGATGTCTTCGCTTACGTCGAATCCATCCGTGCCGCCGCCCCTTCGATCCTGCTCATTGTCATCTCCCGCACCCCACTTCGCAACGCGCGCCAGCGCACCAGGAAAGCTGGAGGCGACGAATTCCTCCTCGCCCCCGTCGACTTTGCCGAGCTCCGCGAATACCTGATCGAAACCGGCGAAAACCACCGAAGCGAGCTTCAGGCGCAACGGTTCCGCAACGAGATCACTCAGAAAAGTACCTTCTCCGGCATGATTGGCGGCAGCGAGGCGATGCAGCGCGTCTATGACGCGGTCCGCCGCGTCGCCCCCAGCAATACCACCGTGATGCTGCGCGGCGAGAGCGGCACCGGCAAAGAACTCGCGGCCCGCGCCATCGTTTCCTTCAGCCCACGCCGCGATGGAGCCTTTATCGGCGTCAACTGCGCCGCCCTTCCTGAAACGCTGATGGAATCCGAACTCTTTGGGCACGAGAAAGGCTCCTTCACCGGCGCCCACGCCACGCGCCCAGGCCAGGTAGAGCTCGCCGATGGCGGCACGCTCTTTCTCGACGAAATTGGCTCCCTCGGTCTCGCCCTGCAAAGTAAGCTCCTCCGCGTTCTGCAGGAACACTCCGTGCAGCGCATCGGCGGCAAGCATCCCCGCAAAATCGACTTCCGACTCATCACCGCGACCAACGACAACCTCGAGGAAATGGTAAAGAATGGCCAGTTCCGCGAGGACCTCTATTACCGCATCTGCGTCATCCCCATCCCGCTTCCCCCTCTGCGCGAGCGCGATGGCGACGTCCCACTGCTGCTGGACCACTACATGCGCATGCACTGCGTCGCGGCCGGCCTGCCGCTCAAGCGCTTCTCGTCTGAAGCCATGCAAGTGCTCGAAACCAGCAGTTGGCCGGGCAACGTTCGCGAGCTGGAGAACCTCACGCAGCGTCTCGCCCTCATGGTTGATGGCGACCTCATCGAAGTGCAGCACCTCCCGGAGAAGGTGCTCATGGCCGCCACCGCCAGCCACGATCGCATTCTCGTCCCCTCCGAAGGTGTCGATCTCGACGACGAGCTCATCCGCATCGAGCTGGCCTACCTTGAAGCGGCCATCCGTCGCGCCGGCAGCAAACGAGCGGCCGCCGCCCTCCTCCGCATCCCCATTCAGAAGATGAAGTACCTCTGCCGCAAACACGGGCTCTAGGCAAACTCAGAGCACGAAGGGGCCAAAATTTAACCCCTTCCGGGGTCAACTTTTAATCCATTCGTCACCGCCCAGAGCCGTTTCAGCCCTGACATGGCCTGAATGTCCCGAATAACCCACCAATTTCAGGAAATTCCAACCGTTTTGACTTTGGCCCTCCAATCGCAATAAGGGAGAGTGCAAGCGAGCTGGAGCAATCCAGGCAGCTGAAAAATCCGAGGAGAACAAACACCATGGCTATCCAGAAAAAGTCCCTGATCAGCAACCTGAATTCCACGAAGAAGGCCCCCGCCACCTCCCCCGCTCCGTCCGCGAACCCCTCCATCTCCGGCAACGTCGCGGCCAGCCTCCGCCTGGCGAAGCACGCTGGCCTGTCCAAGAACATCGGCCTCTCCAAGAATGTCGGCCTGTCCAAGAATATCGGCCTGTCCAAGAACGTCGGCCTGTCCAAGAACGTCGGCCTGTCCAAGAACGTCGGCCTGTCTAAGAACGTCGGCCTCTCCAAGAATATCGGCCTGTCCAAGAACGTCGGCCTGTCCAAGAACGTCGGCCTGTCCAAGAACGTCGGCCTGTCCAAGAACGTCGGCCTGTCCAAGAGCTTCTCTGCCTAGTCTCGACTGACCCGACTGCACCTGTTTTGCTTTGCTCCGGAGAGCCTACTGCCAGTGACCTCCGTGTGTGGAAAGAGGAAGAGCTCCGGCTCTTCCTCTTTTACTTTTTGCCCTGAGTTTGCCCCGAGTTCCCCGCCCGCGCCTCACCACATTTTGCGATCAACAAACTCCCTCAGCACCCGCGCGCCCATCCCCGCCAAACTCGTTCTCTCCACCACAATCTTCGCCGTCCCCGTCATTCCGCTCGCCAGCGTCCCGTTGTTTTCCATCATCGCGTTCGCGACGTAGTACTCCAGATTCGCTGCACCCTTAATCTGCTCTGCGCTCTCTACCGCAGCTGGCACGTCCCCCGGAGCCGGCCCGAAACTCACCACCGACGCCTTCTTCGGCGCAAACATTCCATCCACCAGCAAACTGACCCGCGCGCCCAGGTGGATCCGCCCCACCGCAAACTCCGGCACAAAAATTTGCGCCCGCATCGCTCGCGTGTCCGCAATGCCGGTGATCATCGTTCCCGCATCCAGATAACTTCCCACCAGGTCGCGCAACCGCGGCGCTGTCACCACCCCATCCATAGGAGCCCGCGCCACCAGTGCGTCCGACTCCTCTCCCGCCACCGCATCGTCCTCGCCTGCACGCCGCCGCTGCTCCAGCGCCGCCCCCAGATCCCTGTGCGCCAGCTCCGCCCGCACCCGCGCCGCCACCGTTTGCGCCACCTGTTCTCGCGTACCCGCCTGCGCCGATTCCACATCCACGTTCGCCATCCGCACCAGCGGTTCTCCGCCGTGCACCCTCTGGCCTTCCTCCACCAGCACCGCCATCACCCGCCCCGGCACCGTTGACCGCACCATCGCCAGACGCGCTGGCTCCAGCAGGAACCGCGCCGTCACCGTCTCATGCCACACCGGCGCAAAGAGCACGATCAGCAAAACGACTCCGCCAACAGCCATCCGCGGCCCCGTCAGCCACGAACGAACCCGATCACGCTTGTCCAGATAAACAGTATTCATAAACCTCAGCAAAGTTCGAATGCGCGAGCGAAAGATAACCAGCGCCAGCACTGCCGCCGGAACAAACGCCCACGCAGGACTGAATTTCGAAAACACGTTACTCGAGAAACGCACCACCGCAAACAACAGCATGTAGCTGTAGAGTCCGGAAAGAATCGCAAACACCACATAGCCCGGCCGCCGCCGCCTGGGCACAAACTCCACCTCCACCGGCAGCCGGAACACATGCTTCCTCACCATCCCGGATAAGTACGCGGTCGATTTTTCCTTGATGTCCGAGAATCCGATGATTTCCGAAAACGCATAGTACCCGTCCAGCTTGATCAGTGGATTCATGTTCACCACCACCACCGCCACCCCGGTAATCAGCATCACCTTGTAAGCCAGATCGTGCGCCGGACTCCCTGGCGGCGTTCCCCACCAGACAATGCATGCCACCGCGCAGAACAACAGCTCAATCCCAATCCCCGCCAGGATCGTGATCAGCCTCTGCCACCGGTCCGCGTACACCCACGCCTCGCTCACATCTACAAAAAATGCCGGCGTCAGATAAATCAGGTGAAAGCCCATCTTGTGGACTTCCCCGCCGTAGTGCTTGCACGTCAGCCCATGCGCCGACTCATGGAAAAACGCCAGGATCAGAAACAGAACCCAGAACTCCGCCAGATCCGATGCGCTCTTCTGCGTGAACGTGTAGTACAGCAGCGTGTCCCGCCCAATCTCTCCCCAGTTCGCCACAAATACATACGTCATAAAAGCCAGCAGCGCCGCGCACACTACTGCAAACGACTTCGTGTAGACCCACCTCAGCCACGGATAAACCCGCGTGAAATATTTGTCCGGATCCCACGCCGAAAACTGCAGATGCGCCACATCGCCCCATTTGCTCTTGCGATGCGCGTGCTGATGCCGTCCCGACTCCAGCTTCTGCTGCAGCGCGATGTTTCTTTCAAGCGGCGTCCTGTACCAGAAATCAATCGCATCCAGCCCAGTCGTGAACTCCCGCAGATCGTCTGCGCCATACTTCACGCCATACAGCTGCGTGTGCCGAGCGGCCACGTCCTCCCACGACCGCTCTCCATCGAACAGCTCGATAATCCGCCAGTGTTGCGGACTAAACCGGAAAATCTGGTCGCGCCCCCGGATCATCGCCACCACCACCGGCTGCCCGTCTTCGATGTTCTCGCTCGCAATCAGCCCTGGATCGGGCCTCGGATACCCTACAGGCGCGCGCCGCGCTGGCAGGTCCGGCAATGCCGCGTTCAGCGCCTCGGCTAAGTTCATGGCCTGCGCGCAACACGCACCGACGCCACCATCCCCGGCAGCAGCCCCGGCACTTTTCTGGTCAGCACCGCCGTCACTTCAATGGTTCCGCTTCCCGGATCGACCACCGGGCTCAGATGCGTCACCGCCGCCGTCGACGTCACGCGAAACTCCGGCGTCGGCGCTACCGTCACCAGATCCCCTCGCCGCAACGCCGTCACATCCTTCTCCGGCAGCGTGAACCGAATCTCCAGCGGCGAATTCCCCGTCACCTGGAACAGCTTGTCCCCCGTCACCACATATTGCCCCAGCCGCACGTAGCGCTGCGAAACCACTCCGCCAAATGGAGCGGCAATCCGCGTCTTCTCCAGCTCCAGGTCCAGCGACTGGAGCGTCGCCTGCGCGCTCTGCATCTCCCTGCGCTGCCGCTCCACTTCATACTGCGTCGCCGTCAAATCGGCCTTCGCGTGATCCAAAGCCTCCTGCGTGTTGATGCCCGCCTGCCGCATCGCCTCCGCCCGCTGCAAATCCGACTTCTTCACATCCACGGCCGACTGCCAGTTCTTCAGATCCGATTCAAGACTCTCCGCCTTGTAATCCGCCGCGCTCCGCTCCGCCGCAACCTGCCGATCGTCCAGCCGCGCCAGCATCTGTCCCTTCTGCACCCCCGAACCCACATCCGCATCCATGCTCGCAATCACGCCCGCGCGCAGCGCCACCACATCCAGCTGCTGCTCCACCACCACCGGCCCGCTGGTCACAATCAAGTCGCCGGCGGTTCCCGGAGCCTGTCCCGCACTCGGCGGAGCCTGCACTCCGGCCGGTGGCGCCGCCTCCGGCACAGCTGCGGCCGCCACGGTTCCCGTCCCACTCCCGCCCGACGAGCATCCCAAGCCGATCCCGATTAGCAGCGTCGCCGCCATCGCTGCTGTCCAACGCCCCATCCCCATCACCATCCAAACCATCCCCAAAGTTTCGACCACACCCACAACGCCGGATCGCGCAACAGCACGTACCCCAGCGGCCGCAGGCTGGTGCTGATTTTGCTGTATCCCTGCATCCCCGGCCGTAAATTCCCGCTCGGATTCGGCACCGTGATCCGCGCATAAAACGCGCGCGTGTCCCCCACCACCTCGGCCGCCGGGCTCACCACACTCACCGTTCCGCCAAACGTCCGCGTCGGATACGATTCCAGCTTCACCCGCGCCCGATCCCCCGCCCGCAGCAGTGTCACGTCCCGCTCCGGCACCGCCACATCCACCACTACGTTGTCGGTGCTCACCAGCTCCATCATCGGATCGCCCAGCGACAGCTTTTTCCCCACCAAATTTTCCAGATGCGGCGTCGTCACTACGCCCCCAATCTGTGCGCGCAGCGTCATCCGCGACAGCTGTTCCCTGGCTCGCTCCATCTCGCCGCGCAAATAGTTCGCCTCCAGCTGCCGTTGCCCCGCGCCCGTCGCATCGTTGCTCACCAGCGCCTGCGCCATCTGCGCCGACGCCGTGTTGTACCGCGCCTCCACGCTCGCCAGCGCCGTTCGTTGCAACCAGTCTTCCATCTGCGCCAGCGGCGTCCCTGGCTCCACGCGTTCCCCCTCCTGCACCAGCACGCGCGCCACCACGCCATCTTCCTCTGCACGCACATACTGCGTCTGATTCGCAGCCACCGCCGCTTCTCCTGAAACTCGCAGCGGCACCGGAACCAGCACCATCGCCAGCAGCGCCACCGCTGTCAGGCTCACCGTCAGCGCACGCCTCCGTTTGTCGATGGCCATGAACCGCCGCTTTTTCTCAATGAGCGGCTCGAGTATTCCGATGAACGGCACTTCCTTATAGAGCGAAGCGTTGCGCAATGCCAGCGTGGCCTGGCTGGCCAGAATCTTGATGACCTCGATGTGCAGATCAGTCAGGAAATCCGGATCCGAGCTTTCAAACGACAGCATCCCCAGGCGCCCCTCATCGTCCGCCAGAGGAATTGCATAGAACCCACGCGATCCGCTCTCTGCGAAATACCGCCGGAATTTCTCCCGCGTCTCCGGGCGCGGATCGTCAATCTCCTCGTCGTGTTGGGTGACATGAACCTCGGCATCCAGGCCCGCCGCCCATCGCAACAAATCCGTGAGCCGCGCCACCGACGGCTCCGACGCATCCAGCTTCGCCACGCCCGTCACCGCCTGGATCCTCAGCCGATTCCGTTGCTCCAGCGCAATCGCTGCCTTCTCGTACGGGATCACCAGCTGCGGCTGGTTCACAATCGCCTCCAGCACCCGCTGCTGGTTCAGCGTCGACCCAATCTCCTGGCCCACCTTCACCAGTGTCTGCAGCACCTCAATCTTCCGCTCCGCCTGCAGCAATGACGAGTTGTGCAGCGCCTGTGCGGCCGATCCCGCCACCTGCGTCAACACAAATAAATCGTCTTCGTGGAACGCCTCATCGCCGTCGTGCCGAATCACCTCGAGCACGCCCACCAGGCTCTCTTCATCCATCAGCGGCGCCGCCATCAGCGATCCAGCCGGATACTCCTCTACCTTCGCGTTGCGCGCGATCAGGGGCGCATCGTCAGCCGCGAGTAAGACTGCCTCGCCCGTCTCGCCCACACTGCCCACAACACCGTCGTTCTTGCCCTGCCGCTCGCCCAGCGTTGCCCCCGGATCCTCACCCGCCTGCTGTGCCAGCAGCAAATCCTCAGCATCCACCATCCACAAATTCACCGCCGCTGCCCGCACCAGATCGCCCACCTTCTCGCAGATCACCGGCAGCAGCCTCTGCATTTCAAGCGTCGCGTTAAAAACTTTTTCGATGTCGTACAGCTGCGTCAGCCGCATCACCGACGCCAGGCCCGCGTTCCGCTCCGCGATGTAGGCCATCGCGCTCCCCAGCGCAATCGCCGCCATCCCTGCAATCTCGGCCACCTGCTCCAGCACCGCCTCGGTGGGCGCATCGCCGAAACTCACAATTTCAATTGCGCCTACCAGCTGCTCCTCACGCAGCAACGGAACATACGAAAGCGCCGTGACGTTCTGCCGTACATCCAGATGCGCGAAGTCTTCCCTCGCCAGCTCTTCCGCCGGAAACTGCAAAAGCGTCCGCCGCTCCGCCACCGCCCCCAGTGTCCCCGCATCCAGCGCAATCGGCGAGCCATCGACTGTCAAATCGCCCACCATTGCCTTTGCGACCCACACCGGCACGCCTGCATCCTCAATCGCGAACACGACGACCGCGGCACCTGGCACCATCTCGGCTACACCTGATGCAACGATCCGCGCCCTCGGCCCGAGCTCCAGCTCGCTCAGCAACGCCGCCCCGATTTCCGACGATGGAAACACTGCTGCTGAATGGCTCAACCGCGAGACTCCTTCCACCCAGGTTCACCAGGTGCGTCGCAGCGAGTGCACGAAGAACGAAAAGTTTGCGTTGCCGGGGGGCCGAGTTCGCGTCATCGACTCGCGACTCATTGGCTTCAGGGGGTGAAGCCGCAACACTTTCCTTGCATCCGCTGGCGGTATGTTATCCTGCCGCTGCTTCACTGGTTAAGTTTTTTCTTTCAGACGCTGCAGACGGCGCGCAAGCCGTGAAATCGGCCTCCGAACAAACGTTTGGGCCGCTTCGCGATCACTCAACGGCTTTGCCAGAATCAGCAGTTGCGCACGATTGGGGGACGAGGTTGGACATCGGCATACTCAAGCACGGAGAAGTCACATCCGTCACGCTGCGCGGAGGCCTTGTTCTCGGCCCCCCAACCGACAACCTGCGTCAGACCCTGGATAACCTAATCGCGCACGGCGAAACCCAAATCGTCCTCGGCATGACGGAGGTGAATCGACTCGATTCCAGCGGGATTGGCCTCCTCGTCAAAGGCCTGCAACTCACCAAGGAGGCCGGTGGCTCGCTCAAGCTCGTCAATCCCGCCAAGGTCGTCCTGCAAACCCTCAGCATGTGCCGACTCCTGCCGCTCTTCGAGGTCTACGACCAGGAGCAACAAGCCATCGCCGCCTTCCGCTGAGTCGACCGAGGCGTTGTTGGATCGGAACGCCCGCCGCTTTTCTGTCGTCTGCCGTAAGAAAGACGCCCTTAGACGCCTTTTTTCAACGGCTCCCATACATATTTGTGGATCTGCAGACTCAGCCGGGCGGGCAAGCCGTCGGCGAGCATCCATTCGACCAGCTCGCGCGGATCGAGCAGGCAGTTCTCGCTGCTTCGCTCCACGGAAGGCGTCTTGGTAAATGCCGGAGAGAGCAGGATTGATCCCACACACTTTTCCAGTTCATGATCACGTATGAAGCCGCGCGCGAATTCGTAATCGCCGCGATTCGCAATCACGAACTTCACTTCGTCCCGCTCTGTGAGGCAGGCGAGGTTCGACAGGCGAAAGCTGTTGGATTCGCCTGAACCTGGGCATTTGACATCGACGATCTTATGCACCGCACGCGACACCTGGTCCAGCGGCCGCTCGCCGCTGGTTTCAATCATCAGCTCGTAGCCCTGGCCGAGCAGGCGTTCCATCAGGGGGATGACCTCGCGCGCCTGGAGCATCGGCTCGCCACCCGTAAACTCAATCAATCGCACCGGCGCCAGCTTTTCGATCTTCGCAACTACTTCGCTCGGACTCGATTCATAACCCCCCGTGAACGTGTACTCCGAATCGCACCAGGAGCAGCGCAGGTTGCACCCCGCCAGCCGAACAAAGATGCACGGCAGCCCGGCGAAACTCGATTCGCCCTGAATGGACTTATAAAGCTCGATGAGATACAAGCGTCACTACTCGTAGTACGTTGCCGTGGTCGTATCGGTCTCGTAAATCGTGCAATCCTTCACACGCACGCGACCGCTGGTCATCTCGCTCAGCTGGCGATTGGTCTCGTCGTAGAAAAAACGAGCAAGATTCTCCGCCGACGGATTGATCGTCGTAAATGGCTCAACATCGTTCAACATCTGGTGATCGATACGATCGATCACCGGGCGCATCACGTGCTTCAGGTCGCGAAAATCCAGCAGCAGCCCCGCCTGATCCAGCGTCTCGCCGCACAATGTGATCCGAACCTTGTAATTATGCCCGTGCGGATTCTCGCACTTTCCCTTGTAGTTGCGGAGAAAGTGCCCCGACGAGAAGCCGCGCTCCACTGTCACTTCATACATAATTGATCATTGCTTTCCGAGTCGAATACCTGCTCAGTTCATTTTATCTGTCATGCGCGTCGGAGCCGCGCCGGCCCCGTTGCCTCATCTTTCGCTCCTCATTGCGCCGGTCCACCTGCTCGAACATCGCTGTCATCACCCCGAGGAAGGCCACCACAAGTCCGCCTAAGGTCAGGAACAATGAGGTTGTCTTCCACAAAGTTCCGTTGGCCGGCAATGCAGGCTGCATCCGGCCCGATGTAAGCGACATAAAGAAACACACCGCGGCAAACAGCAGCAGCACACCGGCGAGAATATAGAGGTTCCGTGCCACTCGCCAGTTTACCGAACCCGGTCCTGTACCGTGCGGTCCGAACGCTGTACGCTGAACCCTGAACCCTTCCATGGATATCTCCCTCGTCATCCTCGATGACAATCCCGGCAGCCTCGACCTTCTTTCGACCGCATTGGCGCAGCCGGGACTCTCCATCCATACCGCGTCTCGTCCGAGAGAGGCCCTGGAACTGGTGCAGCGGCATCGACCGCAGCTGGTGCTGACGGACCTGGTGATGCCCGAAATGACCGGCCTCGACGTCCTGAATCGGATCATGGAAATCGCTCCCGCCACCGACGTGGTGCTGATGACCGCACACTACACGACGGAGACTGCCGTGCAGGCGATCCGCAGCGGCGCGGCCGATTATCTGGAAAAACCAATCCGACTGCCTGTTCTCCGCGAGCGCGTCGGCCGCCTCATTCAGGACGCGCGCGTGCGGCAGCAAAGCGGGTCGGATGCGGAGTTCGAAGGGATTATCGGCCGAAGTTCGCCGATGGCCGAGATGTTTGCGCGTGTCCGCCGTATCGCTCCCCACTACCGCTCAGCGCTCATCCAGGGCGCCACCGGCACTGGCAAGGATCTGGTGGCGCGGGCACTCCATGCTCGTAGCGGCGTGAAAGGGCAATACGTGGTGCTGAACTGCTCCGCAGTGGTGGAAACACTGTTCGAAAGCGAGTTGTTCGGTCATGTGCGCGGTGCCTTTACCGGGGCCGATCGCGACAAGCCAGGCTTGTTCGAATCCGCCAGCGAGGGAACGCTGTTCCTTGATGAGATTGGCGACATGCCGCTGGCCACGCAGGCCAAGCTTCTGCGCGCATTGCAGAACCAGGAAATCCAGCGGGTGGGTTCACTGCAAACGCGTAAGGTGAACGTGCGCGTCATTGCCGCCACGCATAGAAACCTTCGCCGGGCAGTGGCCGATCGACTCTTTCGGGAGGACCTGTATTACCGGCTCGCGATGGTCGAGATTCCGGTTCCTCTGGTCGCAGAGCGCAAAGAGGATTTGCCGCTTCTCATCCAGTATTTCGTCACGAAATTCTCACAGCAATTCGGCAAAAAGATACGAGGCGTATCGCCACGCGCGCGCCTGGTCATGGAGCGGTACTCCTGGCCCGGCAACGTGCGCGAGATCGAGAACGCCATCGGGCATGCAGCCATGATGGCAGAGGACGAGGAGATCGACGTCGGCGATCTGCCCGCAACGCTGCTGGGGGAACCGCTCGCTCGGCGTGGTGATGCGGATCCCCCGCTGGTTTCATTGTTGTCGGGGGTGCGGGAGGACGGATCGCTCGCCGAGCACGAGCGCCAGCTGCTGGTCGCCGCGCTCGAAAAAGCGCAGGGGAATCAGTCGCAGGCTGCGCGCGCGCTGGGCATCGGACGCGACGCGCTTCGCTACAAAATGAGGAAGCATGGACTGCTGAAGATTGAGGACCAGGCCTAAAGTCGGCGTCCGGCGTTTTCAGCAGCTTCCTCAAGCAGTCGGGCGACGGTTTCCCGCAAAAGCTCCGGACCCGCGGGTTTTGCCAGGTAGTCGGTAAAACCGGCGGCGAGGATTGTTTCGCGATCGCCTCGCATCGCGCTGGCCGTGAGAGCGAGAACCGGCAGAGTCGTAAAGCGTGGTTCGCTGCGCAGGGCCGCAAGCACTTCGTAGCCGTCGAGGCCCGGCATCTGTAGATCCATCAGAACAAGATCGGGATTTCCGCTGCGTACTCTGTCCAGCGCCTGGTGTCCGTCCTCAGCTTCAATCACCATGTAGCCCGACCGCTCCAGCACCAGGCGCAGAAGCTCACGGCTGCTCGGCCGATCGTCCGCAATCAATATGAGAGGTTTTTCTGGAGTCGTCGACATAGTGCGCACTCAGCCCCATCCGCTCGGAACGCGAACGCCACATCAGCTTGCCGCCGGAACCTGGAAGATTCTCACATCCTACAACCCTGATGTGCCGGTGGGAAGGGTGAAGGTGAAACGGCTGCCCTCGCCCGGCGTGCTTTCGAGTTCAATCCAGCCACCGTGAATCTGCACGAGCTCTTTAGTGATCGAGAGGCCAAGCCCGGTGCCTTCGCGCACACCACGCGTCGTGTTGCCCACCTGGTAGAACTTGTCGAAGATATTTTCCTGCTCTTCCGGGGGTATACCGATGCCGGTATCGCCCACGGTGACGCGCACGAAGCCGGCGTCCTCCACAGCCTCAATCCACACCTGCCCACCTTCGGGCGTGAACTTAACCGCGTTGCTGAGCAGGTTGTACAGCATTTCTTTCACGCGGAGAGGATCGGCGTCGACCAGGAATTTGCCTTCGCCGCGTTTTTCAATCGTGATGCGTTTGAGTGCTGCTCCGGGGCGAATGGCGTCGAGAGCTTCGTCGATACTGCGTGCTAACGGGTAGGTTTCGCGTTTCAGCGTGAGCTGGCCGGCCTCAATCTTGCTGAGGTCGAGAACATCGTTAATGAGTTCAAGCAAATGTTCTGAGTCGCGATGGATGTGATTGACAAATCGGGTCTGCGCCTCACCGAGAACGCCGTCGTGGCCCTCCTGCAACAATTCGGAAAAGCCAATGATGGTATGGAGAGGGGTGCGCAGTTCGTGACTCATGCTGGCTAGAAACTCGCTCTTGAGGCGGTTGGCGCGCTCGATTTCCCGGTTGCGAGCCTCCAGTTCAGCGGTGTACTGCTGCTGGAGGCGACGCACTTCTTTTTCTGCTCGCTTGCGTTCGGACACGTCGCGAATGACGGCGGTGATGTGCATACCCCCTTCAGTCTGGATGGGGCTGAGGCTGATCTCCACCGGAAAAAGGATTCCGTCGCGGCGACGCGCGTGCAGTTCAAGCCCGGTGCCCATAGGGCGCGTGCGGGGGTTTTCAAGATAGCTGTCGCGATGGCGATAGTGCTGTTGGCGAATAGCATCGGGTACAAGCTTGTCGACTGACTGGCCGAGTAGCTCGTCGCGAAGGTATCCGAACATCTCCTCGGCGACGCGATTGATGAGGACAATTTTGCCGTCGGCAGAAACCTCAATGATTGCGTCGGGCGCTGCCTCCAGCAGTTGCCGGAATCGGCGTTCGAGGCGGGTTTGCTCTTCGAGGGCAAGGCGTTGTTCGCGCTCCGACATGTCTACGTTAGTTTCGAGCACATGTGATTCGGCAACACCCAGTTCCCGAATCCACCGGCTTAGCACCATCACGCGCTGGCCGTTGCGGCTGCGATGCAGCAGTTCGCCCTCCCAGTGGCCGTCGCGTTCAAGCAGGCCAATGATATCCGCCAGAGGCTGCGGAAAAGTGGTCTGCAGTAATTCGTGACTAATGCGCCCAATGGCCTGCGCGGCTGTCCAGCCGTAAAGACGCTCTGCCCCTTTGTTCCAGGAGACGATGCGGTCGTAATGATCGCGAACAAGGATGGGCTCGTGAGCCTGGTCGACCAGCTGTGCCTGGCGGTCAGCGAGTTCCTGCTGCCGCTTTTGTTCTGTGATGTCGCGCGCGATTTT
Source organism: Acidobacteriaceae bacterium (assembly GCA_036490815.1). Classification (GTDB taxonomy): domain Bacteria; phylum Acidobacteriota; class Terriglobia; order Terriglobales; family Acidobacteriaceae; genus Palsa-343. The sequence goes on along the minus strand of DASXDF010000013.1, from coordinate 499,052 downwards.
GGAAATGCCGACCAGTTTGCCGGCATCGTCCCGGACGGGAGAGAGCGTAAGCGAAACCACGAGCTGCCGGCCATCCTTGTGGCGCCTGAGTGTTTCGTAACGCTCCACAACGGCCTCCGCGCGGATTCGCCGCAGAAGCTCCTGCATATCGTCTTCATAACCAGGCCACACCAGCAGGGTGATGGGCTGCCCTAATGCCTCCGCTGCGCTGTAACCGAACATTTGTTCGGCCCCGCGATTCCAGGTGGTGATTTCGCCGTCGAGCGATTCGCTGATGATGGCATCGTTGGAAAACTCGACAATAGAGGCCAGTCGATGGCGGGTCTCCTCGGCCTGACGCCTGCTGGTGATGTCACGGCTGATGCTGGCGAACCCGAGAAGCTGCCCGTAGAGACCGAAGATGCCGAAGGCGCGCATGTCGACGGTGATGATTTGGCCGGTGCGCGCGTGCCGAAGACAATACTCCCCAAACCAGGGCTCACCCCGCAGGAGCAATGGCAGAATCTCGGAATCAAAGACCTCCCGTTGATTTTCGAATTCTGTGTCGAATACCGGGAAGGTTCGCACATCCTCGGAGTCGCTCAAACCGAGGAGTTCGCGGCCGGCGTGATTGACGAAGCTGGTCTTCAGCGCCGGATCGGTGAGGCTCACCACGTCCGGCGTATTCTCGACGATGGCCAGCAGACGGCGCTGACTTTCCGCGGTTCGCTTCTGTTCGGAGATATCGCGCCAGGCAAGGAGCGCGCCTTCCACGGCGCCGTCGGCGTTGAAGAGCGGCCGAGCGCGAACGCTGATCCAATAACCGGCAGCAGCGCCGGGCGGGCAGACGTATTGTTCTCCCTCAATGGTCTGGCCCCGCAGGGCCACCGCGCCCGGCAGGTCTTCTTCCGGCCAGAGGGTCTGGCGATCAGGCAGGTAAATACCGTAAGCCCTGCTCCAGTCTGCGATGGGGGGGCCGTGGGGCTGGATTCCGTAAAGCCGCTCTGCCGCCGCATTGGCGAAATGGACCTCGCCCTCAGTGCCAAGCACTACCAGCGCTTCGTCCACGTTGTCGACCAGGGCGCGAAGCACACTTTCGGACGGACCAGAAGATGCTGCGGCCGGGGCGGCGCTGGAGGCGCGCAACGCCGATGCGGATTCTCTACCGGGATTCGCGCTGGTCATGGGACAGGCAGATAGTGTACCCGCGCGCCCGAGCAGATGGCATCCACTGCGCTATTTAGCGCAGCGGACGACGCAAATCGTGCCGGGTCGCGCAGATCAGGCGCCCCGGTCTGCCACGAATTGCGCGCATTTCCGGTGCCTTACGGGAATCCCCACAATGGCATGCAATTTGCAAACCAGGTGAACGGGGAGCCGACTTTTGAAGATCTCATTGCAGCACAACGGCGGCGCACGCTTCACGGCTGAGGCGCGCCACCATCGTATTGTGCTTGACCAACCCGCCGAGGATGGAGCTACCGACCAGGGAATGTCTCCTGCAGAGCTGTTGCTGATTGCGTTGGGAGGGTGCGTTGGGGAGTATGTGTCCCAGTACCTGAAGGCGCGGAGTCTCAGTGCCGAGGGGATGGCAGTCCGGGTTGAGGCGGAGCCATCCGCACGTCCGCTGCACTTTGGAGACTTTCATGTCGAAGTGGTGGTGCCGGGCCTGAACGAGCGCCAACTGCGCGCGCTCGAGAAGTCATTCCCGGCAGGCTTCGTCCAAAATGCCATTCGCTTCGAGCATGTTTTGCGAGTCGAGGCGGGGCCAGCGAAAGACGATGCCAAGCCATCACGATCGGTGTGATCGTGGGCCAGGCAGGGATCGGACTTGTGCCGCTCTGCAGGCGTCTGACCCCAGTCGAGAAATCCTGAGCGAGTGTATCGAGTCGAGGAACACCTCTCGCACTGAATCCTCACAATTGTCGTGGTGGGCGAGGCGGGAATCGAACCCACAACCCCCGGCTTAGAAGGCCGGTGCTCTATCCGATTGAGCTACTCGCCCGCAGGTGAGGGATGCAGCGGGGCTGCTTCCTCCATTGTAATGGTGGCCGTGGCGCGCAAAACCGCCTGCCACGCCCGTTGCGCAGCCGGAGTATCTGCCCCACAACCAGCGGCGTAGAGCGTGACTCCAAATCCTTCGCGGCCACCGCACCCCGCTGAGCGAACGACCAGGTCGGCCCGTCCGCAGGAGCCCGGCAGCCCTCGCAGGCGCTCGGTCGCGCGACGAACCCACGCCTCGTGACGGCTGAACGACGCAAACCAATCCGGATCACGCGCGATCACGTCGATCCACGAGGCCATACCCGTTCTACATTCGCCAATCGAGCAGTCAAACTCCACAGGATCAATCTCCTCTGCGGTCAACAACCAGACATCGCACTTCGAGGTGAAGACCAGCGACTCGTCCGCATTCATTGATGCCAGAGTCTCGCGCAAGACCGTGTTTGCCGTGGCCTCGGGAATCGCATCGATCGCTTCAGGATGAAGTCGCAGATCGATGAAGCCAGCCCAGTCCGCGTCAATCCAGTCGAGCCCCGGGCCAATCTCCGCGGACCAGTCAGCTTCCACTGGTCGATTTCCTCCCGCGACTTCCCTGCTCGGGATCGTCGCGAATCAGAAACTCCAGCAGCGTCTTCTCGGCCCAGCGTCCGTCGTCGCTGCCCGCACCGGCAGACGCGAGAAAGGCACAATGCCCTCCCCGCTGCGTTTCCAGAAGTGTGACATGCGGGTTGGTGAGAAGCGCGTCGCGCGTCCCAGGCAGCATGCGAATGAAAGGATCATCCAGCGAGTGAAGAATCAGCGTGGGTAAGCGCAACGATGCCGAATAGCGAGAACTGGCAACTGTCGAGTAGTAATCGTCCGCGTCGCGGAACCCGCCGTAGCGCGCCACGATTTCCTGGTCGAAGTCGCGCATCGAACGGATACGGTCGACGGCCGCGCCCGCATAAATGCGCGGAAACAACACCATGCGACGGCGCACGCGCGCGATCATGTTCCGCAGGAAGTGCCACTCATAGGCGCGATTCTGCGGGCGATGCAGCGCAGCCGACGAAACCGCCAGGTCCATCAGCGGCGAGATGCCGACCAGCGCCTTCAACTGCCGCGGCGGATGAGCACTGACCTCGCCCGCCCAGCGCAACACCAGATTGCCGCCCATCGAGTAACCGACCAACGCAATCGCTTCCACCCGTTGCTCGCAAAGGATGGCGTCGACCACGTGGCCCACATCGCCGGAGCGGCCGGAGTGGTAGATGGTCGGCGACAGAGCATCGGTGCCGCCGCAGGTGCGCATATTCATCCGGACTACATTCAGTCCGGCCGCCAGCGCGCGCGCCGTATTGCCCACAATGTACTTCGAGTTCGACGAGCCTTCGAGGCCATGGATCAAAACCACGGTCAGCCGTTGGCGGCGAACTTCCGGCGGCTGCCAGTGGCAGTGGCACAGCACCTGGCTGGGACCATAACCGGCGACCGGATCGTCGACCTCCACCAGCAGCGGCTCGGGTTCAGGCAGCGTCAACTTGCGCGGCAGGAAATTACCGGCCAGCGTTTGCAGATGGCTGTTGCTCAGCCAGCGCCGAGGAACAAAGTCCGTGAGCCATTCCGCCTTCTCATCCAGCTTCGAGGCCGCTGTAGCGCTCACGACGCTGGGCCCCGCACCGACGCCAGCACCGAGGTCGCCCACAAGGCGCCCGTCGGCTCTTCCTCATGCTTGAAGTAGGCGAATACATCGCCGCGGCGCGCGCGGTCCATAATGCCTGCGGTGATCTCCACCAGCTGGGCCTCGGAGTACTCGGTCTTGCGCCGCCGAAAGCAGGCAAAGGGAGCAGTCGCCACGTCGGGCGTCACCAGGTCATCGCTCTCCGCAACACACAACGCCGCCCCATGCCGCTCGAGGATGCGATAGATGGCCGGATCGAACCACGACTCATGGCGAAACTCAAAGGCCATGCGAAGGCGGCACGGCTTTGCGTCGGCCAGAAACTGAGCGAGCCGGCCCTCATCGGCCTTGAAGTTCGGCGGCAGCTGGAACAGCACAGGTCCCAGGCGTCCGGCATCGGCTAACGGCTGAATGGCTCCGGCAAAGGCTTCCAGCGTGGGACCGCTTTCCTGCAGGCGCTGGAAATGGGTGATCCGCTGCGGAGCCTTGAAGGAGAAGCGGAACCCTTCGCTGGTCTGGGCCAGCCACGAATCGATCGCGGTGCGGCGAGGAAAGCTGCGGAATGTGTAGTTGACCTCAACCGAGTTCAGGCGGGTCGCGTAGTACTCCAGGAACTTCTTTGAGGCCAGTTGTTCGGGGTAGAACGCCGGCTTCCAGGTCGGATACGCCCATCCCGAACAGCCGACATAGACGGCTCCGGCTGCGCTGTTGGCTGGGGTGTTAGTCACGGGTCGAGAAGCTGCGAAAATGCAATCCACTGGGGCGGCTAGTGGGGATCGAACCCACGACATCCTGAGCCACAGTCAGGCGTTCTGCCGCTGAACTATAGCCGCCATACCAGCCCTGATTGTAGCATTGGCCGCACAGCGCCTTCGCTCTCCAGCGCATCGCAAAAGGACATGCAGGAGCCCGGAAAACCCGAAATCCTGGCGCCCGAAAACACGAGCGCGGCGGTCGCGCAGGTCCCTCTGCGCAAGCGCGCCGAACGCTGGGTCTCCGATGAGAACCTCGACTTCTACGCGCACCTTCTCGACGACTGGTTTCATATTCCGTTTACGCCGATTCGTATCGGACTCGACGGGCTGATCGGGTTGATCCCAGGACTCGGGGACATCCTCGCCGGCCTCGCCTCCTTCGTCCTTATCCTCGCTGCGTGGATCCGCGGCGTTCCTTACGTCACTCTCGCGCGCATGATGGTGAACCTCGGGCTCGAAGTAGTGATCGGATCGATCCCCCTGTTTGGCGACATCTTTGACGTTGCCTGGAAAGCAAATCGGCGCAACTACAAACTCATGGTCCGTCACCTGCGCCAGCCGCGTCGGCACACCTGGAAGGACTATGGTTTTCTGTTCAGCCTGGTCGCCGGGGTGTTCGCGATTCTCGCGGCGCCGTTCGTCGTCCTGCTGGTGATTCTGGTGTGGATCGCGCACCGAATCTGAACCCGCAATGTGAACGTCATAGCCGCGTGGGGACTGCGGGACGCGCGATCTGGCTGGGATACAATCGTGTTGAGTCGGGGCGTAGCGCAGTCTGGTAGCGCATCTGCTTTGGGAGCAGAGGGTCGGGGGTTCGAATCCCTCCGCCCCGACCATTGAAACAACACTTAGATCATTCCTGCCCTCATCGGGAATACAACTGTAGCGGGTGCCGTGCTTTTCTGCTCTGTTCCGGCGCACCGCGATCCTCTGGCGCCGACGGCTGTTCTGGGTCACCCATGGTCACGAAAAGAGAGCCTGGGACCCCCCGATGCTCCCTGAGTGGCACCCAGGGGCGCGATCTATAAGGTTCCCGCCTGTAGATTTAACCCTAAAAGCAGGAGGGAACAAATGCGACCACTGATGTTTGTAGCAGCTCTTCTTCTCACCGGTTGCGAGAAAGCAAACATCCCCTCCGCGCTTTTGCTGGAGAGACTTCGGAATCGAAATCCTAAAAGCCGCGATGGACGAGCATCTTCGATGCCTACCGGAGTTCGGGATCGGGATTCCCTGAATTTCTCCCATCCTGGGTCTTCGATTTTGGTTAACGACGACTATCGATTACCCGCAGGAGTGCGCAGGAAGAGCCGGATCGCGCGGGCGGATGCGAACAAGATGACGCGGGCGCTCGAAATCCTGGCGAGCTAGATGCCATCAAGTTTAATACGTCCAAATCGTGCAAGAGTTCAAATGGGACATCTCGATGTCTGATTCCGGGCAATCCTCTAAGCAAATAAACAAGCCCCGGCCGACGAATCTCATATGGTTATTCGCAGATCCGAGGGATTCGCGACGCGGAAAGGAATCAGATCAATCCGGCGTTTGATCGGCCTGCCAATGGGGAACATCCCCATCCGGTGACCATCCGCAAGTTACCGAGGGCACAGCATTTTATGGGTACGTAAATCCGGGCACTGGTACCCGATTCTCCTGCTATTCTGGCTCACCCCTTGTACTCACGGACAGGTCAAAATGACATCTAGACTTACCTCCCGCGAGAGCCTCGCATCTCGCAGCCTTGTTCCCTGGCCCACTGGATTTTCTGCCCTTGCCGCCATCCTGACGTTGTCCCTTGCGTTCGCCCCTGCCGCCCGCGCGCAGATGGTCGTTGGAACTCCTGACGTCGACGCCAACGGTGTCAAATATTATCCCGTAACGTCGGTCTACCAGGGCTCACAGCAACAGATCGTCCGCGTCCTCCAGCCGACGAACCCAACCCCGGGCAAACCGCTCCGCATCCTCTACGTGCTGCCCGTCGATCAGGGCGTCACCACCGTCGATTCCACATGGAGCGACGGCCTCGAAGAATTGCGCATGCTCGATGTGCAGGATCGCTTCAACATGATCCTCATCGCCCCCTCCTTCAATTACACCCCCTGGTATGGCGACAATGTCACCGACTCCGCTCTCCGCATGGAGAGCTTTATCATCGACGACCTGGTTCCCTGGGGTGACACGTTCCTGCACGGCGCGACCACCCAGCGCTATCTCATCGGTTTCAGCAAATCCGGCAACGGTGTCCTTTTCCTCATGCTCCGCCACCCGGCCGTCTTTAATGCGGGCGCGGCCTGGGACTCTCCGGCCCAGCAGAGCAGCCTTTCTGCCGACCCCACTCTCGCCACAAACTTCGGCACCCAGGCCAACTACAACAACTACTTCATCCCTTCTCTGGTAACCACCAATTCCCAGCCGTTCACGCAGGAAAACCGGCTGTGGATCAGCGGCGATCAGGCCGCCTGGACTGCCGACATGGATGAGCTGAACGATCAGCTCAATGCTGTGTCCATTCCCCACACCTGGGTGGCAGGTCCCGAGCGTGCGCACAGTTGGAACAGCGGCTGGCTCAATGGCGCAGTCACTGACCTCGATGCGAATAACCCGACGGCGATCGCGCCTGTCGGCGGATCGATCGCGCCTGCCCGCACCGGCGGCATGCCCGGATCCACACTTCCTTCAGGAACGACCCAGACCACGCTCAGCCTCAAAACCGATCTGAAGGCCACCTGCCGCTACTCCACCACCGCCGGCGTCGCCTATGCTTCCATGGCGAATACCTTCAGCACTACCGGCTCTACCTCTCAAGCCACCACTGTCTCCGGCCTGCAAAGTGGTGTCAACTACACCTTCAACGTCCGTTGTCAGGACACCGCCTCCGGCATTGTCGACACCACCGATTACGCGATTTCCTTTTCGGTTGCACCCGCGCCTTCGGGAGCCACGGTCAGCAGCAGCTTCTCCGGAGTTGAAGATCCCTTGTCCGAGAACGGTATGTGGGGCGCTACCGGTTCGTGGAGCACTCTGAAAAAGAACAATGGAGCCTACTCGACGGACACTGGCGCCGCGCGCCTTGTCACGCCCGCCGTCTTTGCCGACCAGTTCGCAGAGATCACCTACGATCAGAATCCCGGCTCGTCCGCATGGCCCGGCGTCATGACCCGCATCCAGGGCGCAAACTCCGGCAGCGGCTACCTCGCCATCGCTTACAACGGCGCTGTAGAACTGTTCCGCGTCGACGATGGTGGCTCGGTAGGCTTTACCTGGCTCGCCGAAGCCAATGCCAGCGTGGGCACGTCACCCCGCAGACTGCGCCTTGAATCACAGGGCTCTACCCATCGCGTCTATTTCAACGGCACGCTCCTCGTCACCTACAACGACACAGCCAACTCCTATACCTCCGGCCAACCAGGGATCGCGGCTGCAATCTTCGGCGGTCCCACAATCAAAATTCTCACCTTCACCGGCGGCGCCCTCACCAGCGGTCCGGACACCACCCCGCCCGTCCGCTCAGCGGGAGCCCCCACCGGAGCCCTGGCAACCGGCACCACCCAGGCCACTCTCAGCCTCACCACCAATGAAGTCGCGACCTGCCGCTATTCCACCACTGCGGGCATCGCCTATTCTGCGATGACGAAAGCCTTCACCAGCGCGGGCGGAGTCGCGCAGTCGGCCGCTGTCACTGGCTTGAAAAACGGCACCACCTACAACTACTACGTCCGCTGCCAGGACACCGCCGGGAACGCGAATCCCGATGACTACCCAATTACCTTTTCGGTGAACGCGGCTGACACAACGCCACCGGTCCGTTCCGCCGGCGCCCCTGCTGGAACTCTGGCGTCTGGCACCACGCAAACCGCACTGAGCCTGATCACCAACGAAGCCGCGACCTGCCGCTACTCCACCACCGCCGGTGTCGCCTACTCTGCGATGACCAAGACCTTCGGTGGAGCGGCGGGCACTTCACAGTCCACCACCATTACCGGCTTAGTCAGCGGTACCGCCTACAGCTATTACGTCCGCTGCCAGGACACCGCCGGCAATGCCAACACCGACGACTACCCCATCTCTTTCTCAGTTGCGAAAGTCGTTGACACAACGCCGCCGGTGCGGTCGGCCGGTGCGCCTACTGGAACCCTCGCATCGGGCACCACGCAAATTACTTTAAGCCTCACCACCAACGAAGCCGCGACCTGCCGCTACTCCACCGCCGCAGGCGTCGCCTTCGCTTCCATGACCAAAACCTTCAGCGGCGCGGGCGGCACGGCACAATCCACCACCGTCACCGGGCTGGTAAACGGCACTAGCTATAACTACTACGTTCGCTGCCAGGATACTTCCGGCAACGCGAATACAGACGACTACCTCATCACTTTTTTGGTCGCAAATGTCGCCGACACGACGCCGCCCGTGCGTTCCGCCGGCGCACCCACCGGAACCCTGGCATCCGGCACCACCCAGGCCACGCTAAGCCTCACCACCAACGAAGCCGCAACCTGCCGTTACTCCACCACCGCAGGCGTCGCCTACGCGTCGATGACAAAGACCTTCACCGCAGCAGGTGGCACCGCACAGACCGCCACTGTCACCGGACTGGTGAATGGCACGACCTACAAGTACGATGTCCGCTGCCAGGACACGGCCGGCAACGCCAATCCTGACGACTACCTCATCACGTTCTCGGTCGCCAGTCCGACTGACACAACGCCGCCGGTCCGTTCCGCCGGCGCCCCCACGGGGACCCTCGCATCGGGTATAACGCAGGCCACTCTCAGCCTGACCACCAGCGAAACTGCGACCTGCCGCTACTCCACCACCGCGGGCGTTGCCTACGCTTCGATGACAAAGACCTTCACCGCAGCAGGTGGCACCGCGCAGTCAACCGCCGTCACCGGATTAGTAAACGCCACCACCTACAGCTACTACGTTCGTTGCCAGGATACAGCCGGCAACGCCAACCCTGACGACTACCTCATCACCTTCTCCGTTGCCGCAGCCAGCGGCGGAACCACCGCCAGCAGCAGCTTCACCGGTATCGAAAACCCGCTCTCGGAGAACGGTATGTGGGGTGCAACCGGTTCGTGGAGCACCCTGCTGAAGAACAACGGGGCCTACACAACCGCCCTCACCAGCGGCGCGCGTCTGGTCACACCCGTGGTCAGCGCCGACCAGTTCTCGCAGATCACCTTCGACCAGGACCCGGGCGCATCTGCCTGGCCGGCCGTTATGACCCGCGTCCAGGGCGCCACCAACGGCAGTGGCTACCTGGCCATCGCCTATAACAGTGAAGTGATCCTGTATCGCACCGATGACAACGGGGGGCTGAACTTCACATGGCTCGCCGCCGCCGACGCTTCCCTCGGAACCGCGCCCCGCACTCTCCGCCTCGAATCGCAGGGCTCCACCCATCGCGTCTATTTCAACGGCACCCTCTTGATCACCTACACTGACACCACCTATACCACCGGACAACCCGGCATTGCTGCAGCCATCTTCGGCGGTCCAACCGTCCACAGCCTCACCTTTACCGGCGGCTCGCTCTAGTAAGGCGGAATCACGTATCCATGACAGCGAGCGAAGTTAATTTTCGATTACTTCCGCGATCTAAATTGAGGGATCGGAGGCGCGCGGCTCGCTGAAGATGGCATGCCGAAGCGGTGCAATGCACCCGCATGCGCGAAAAAACACTTTGGCAATCGAACCTTCGGTTCAATGTTCAGACAGTAACCCTGCAATCGAGCATCGGGAGTTTGGTCGCGCTCGTACACCGCCGCACTGACGCCGTTCTTCCGCAGCCCCTGCGCCAGACAAAGACCGCCGACACCGCCGCCGATGATGATCACGTGAAATTTCGGGTCACTCATGACTGCCTTTTCCCGCGCCTACGATTCGTACCTTTTTGGTGGAGCATCCGTTCAAACAGCCTCATCGTTCCGGGCGTGGCCTTTGGATTGAAGCTTGCGCCCTTCACGACCGCAATCACCAGTTCCGCTCCGATCACAGGATCGAACTCGATCGCGAACTCCCCTTCTGCCCTCGCCTTTTGCATCCGTACGGCGAGGCGATCTCTCCAGCCTTTTTCGCTTCTAACGATCATGGCCCGCACCCGCTTGTCGCGTCTGCCGTGGAGATCGAACTCGCGGAGCACAGTGTGGAGTTCGGGGCTTTCGACGATCATTTCGGCGAGAAACCCCAGGTGCTCCTGGATGGTGGTGGGGGATCCATCGTCCGGGCCGCGACGGCGGCGAAACTGCTCCGAGGCGTAGTCCAGCACGGCTGCTACCAGATCCGCTTTAGTGGGAAAGTGATGGTGCAAGGTTGAATGGTCAATTCCCGCCCTGGCGGCAACCTCACGCAGCCGCAATCCTTCAAATCCCTTCTGCGCGATTACGTGAAACGTGTTTATCACTCACTAATCCCTGATCGTTGCGTTCCAGGCACTGCGTTCGTGGAGCGGGGGGTCTCGACGTGAAGGCAAATGAACCCAGCCGCACGACCCTGATGGTCGCCTCGCAACGCTTGACTCATCAGGTGGCCGACCATGGCTCGATCTTGTGTGATCCATTTGCGATGAAGATTCTGCCCGAAGACGTAAAGAACGTGCTTCAGTTCGCTAAGGAACATCCGCTGGCCGGCATCGCTCGCCGTTTTTCAGCTCGCTCGGAGCCGAAGTCGGTTCAGCGACTGCGGATCATCTTGCCCAGGCTGTCGAACTGGAGTCTGGGGTCGCACTCAGCGTCGCGTTGTTTGCATTCCCGTTTGCTCTATCTGTGATGACAGCCGGGCCAGCAACACGGACGGCGCGATCCTGCTTTCAGCTGCGAGCACACCCTTTCCACATGCTGCTTTCTGGTTTCCGGCTTCTTCACGGAGATCGTCCAGCAGATCCATTCATTGCGGGCGAGTGGCGTGAGGTCCTCCCACTTAGCGCGCGCAGCGGCGTCGGAAATCAGGACCTTACGCAGATCCGTCGGCACGTCGTGGACCACGCCAGAAGAGAGCCTGGTTGCCATGCCTCGACTTTACACGCGAAGGTCTGGCGAGTGACAGAGTCCAGCGCAGAACGGCGCGCGATTCGACCGTGTTAGTTTGAGGTGCGCAACGCCGGCAGGAGAAAGGAATCGATGCGGGGATTGACGGGTCGAGGAATTTACGCCGCAATGGCCGCGATCGGCATCGGGGTCCTGCAGCCCTCCGCGATGGCCGGAGCGCAGGGCACGGCGAAGAAGCCGGCATGGTGCCGGCAGTTGCCGCGGCCGGAGTACGCGAAGCTGGAACGCGTACCGGTCGCGGACCCATGGTTCGAGGTCTATAGGGTCGCGCCGGATGTGTTTGCCATCTACGAACCACACCAGTCCGAAGAGACGATCGGGTATCTGATCGAGGGGAATGCGCGCGCGCTCCTGTTCGATACAGGGATGGGCATCGGCGATCTGAAGACTTTGACCTTGAAGCTCACAAAGCTGCCCATCATCGTGCTGAACAGCCACACGCACAACGACCATGTTGGAAATAACTGGCAATTCGACACGGTCTACGGGATGGACACGGAGTTCACGCGGCGCAACGCGAAGGATTCGCCAAAGCAATATGCAAAGGCGGAGATTGCGCCCGGCCAGATCTGCGGTTCACTGCCCACTGGATTCGATCGCGCGGCATACCGGACGCGTCCGTGGACAGTTTCGAAATGGCTCCATGACGGCGACCGGATCGACCTGGGCGGAAGAATCCTTGAGGTCGTCGGCACGCCGGGTCACACGCCGGATTCGATTGCGCTGTTCGACCGCGCGAACGGATTGCTGTTCACGGGCGACACCTACTATCCCGGAACGATATGGCTCTACCTGCCGGAAACGGATCTGGCGGCCTACGGCCAGTCGATACGAAGAATCGCTGCATTGCGGCCGGATGTAAGGGTGGTTCTCGGAGCACACAACGTACCGGTTGCCGCGCCGGGTGTATTGGAGGATCTTGTCGCCGCGTTCGAGAAAGTGCAAGCCGGACAGGCGCCGGCAAAAACAGCGGGGGCGGGCAAGGTGATCTTTCAGGTGGGCACCATCTCGTTTCTGATGCGGGATCATGGCGCACCTCGGTAGTGGAATGTTTCCGCGTTGCTCCTGATATGCTTTTTGGGGCGGAGGGTCGGGAGTTTTAAATTCCGAGCCTCGACTATTTCCGGACTCTCTCTCATCAATGGATCTCGGCCTTAAAAACAGCGTGATTGTGGTGACGGGCGGTGGCGCCGGGATTGGCCAGGCAATCTCTCGCGCGTGCCTCGACGAAGGCGCGACTGTGGTGGTGGTAAGCCGGGCCTCCGACAACGTGAAGAATTTTCTCGCCGAGATGCTGAACACGCGGCGCAAGTGCGACTTCTTTGAAGCCCACCTCGCGGACACGAAGCAGTGCGAGCGGGCGATCGACTACGTCCGCAATCGGTATGGCAGCTGCGCGGGGCTGGTGAACAATGCCGGCGCTAACGATGGTGTGGGACTGGAATCGGGTTCGCCGGAGAAATTTATCGAGAGCCTGCAGCAGAATCTGGTGCACTACTATGCGATGGCGCACTACGCGCTGCCCATGCTGAAGGCGTCGCGTGGATCGATCGTCAACATCAGCTCGAAAGTCGCGCTCACCGGCCAGGGCGGGACCTCAGCCTATGCGGCTGCGAAGGGCGCGCAGCTGGCGCTGACGCGCGAGTGGGCGGCGGAACTGGCGGCTCACGGCGTGCGAGCCAATGCAGTCCTGCCTGCCGAGGTGATGACGCCGCTCTACCAGCGGTGGATTTCCACACGGCCCGATCCGCAACAGGCGCTTGATGAAATTCGGCAACGCATCCCGCTCGGACATCGTTTTACCGAAGCGTCGGAGATCGCCGCGATGACGGTGTTCCTGCTGTCGCCGACGCAGAGCGCGCACACGACCGGACAAATTGTTGCGGTCGACGGCGGCTACACGCACCTCGATCGCGCACTGACGTAAGCCTCGAGCTTCCGAAAGTAACCCACGGATGGGCCGCGCGCGCGATTCGGCGGCTGAGCCTGGCACAGCCCATATTAAAGTGGGCTTTGATCCCCTCATTTCCCAACTCGCGGCGCGCGAGGAACGATTGAGCGCGGCGGCTGCTGTCCTTCCTGCCAGTGCAGCGCCGTGGACGCCGTCTGCCAATCGCTGGATGATCGCCGTTTCCGTGATGACGGCAACGTTCATGGTGGTGCTTGACTCCTCGGTGGCCAACGTGGCGCTGCCGCACATTGCCGGAAATCTGTCCGCGTCGACGGACGAAGCCACGTGGGTGCTGACCAGTTACCTGGTCTCGAATGCAATCATGCTGCCGGCCACGAGCTGGATCACGGGTCGCATCGGACGGAAGCGCCTGCTGCTGTTCTCAATCGTTCTGTTCACCGCGGCTTCCCTGCTGTGCGGGCTTGCGATCAATATGCCGATGCTGATCCTGGCGCGCATTCTGCAGGGCGTGGGCGGGGGCGGCATGCAACCGCTGGCTCAGGCGATTCTGCTCGAGAGCTTTCCGCCGCGCGAACACGGGACGGCGATGGCGGTTTACGGCGTGGGCATTGTAGTAGCGCCGGTCATCGGTCCGACCCTGGGCGGGTGGATTACGGACAGCTACTCGTGGCGGTGGATTTTCTATATCAATTTGCCGGTTGGGATTCTCGCTCTTTTTCTCGCAAGCATGTTCATCGAAGACCCGCCCTATATCCGCCGCGCACTGGGCGGCGCAATCGACTACACGGGATTTGCGTTTATGGCGCTGTGGCTTGGCTCGCTGCAACTGGTGCTCGACAAGGGCCAGGAGTCGGATTGGTTTGGCACGGTCTGGATTCGGTGGGGACTCTTCCTTTCCATTGTCGCGTTCCTCAGCTTCATCGTGCGTGAGCTGCGCTGCCGCGATCCTATCGTTCAGCTTCACGTATTGAAGAACCGCAATTTTGTGGTCGGCACGCTCATCACTGCGATTTACGGATTCGTGTTGTACGGAGTGATGGCCATACTGCCGCTGTTTCTGCAAAATCTGCTGGGCTATCCAGCTCTGGACAGCGGTCTCGCGGTGAGCCCGCGGGGCGTTGGCTCCATGCTTTCGATGCTGGTTGCGGGAAGCCTTGCGGTGTGGCTGGACGGCCGGCTGCTGCTCGCGGGCGGCCTGGGAATCTTCGGGGTTTCCACGCTGATGCTGAGCCACCTCAACCTCGGTATTTCTCTGACGTCTGTTGCTGTGCCCAACATCATCAATGGATTTGCAGGCGGCTTTGTGTTCGTTCCTCTGACCACCATGGCGATGGGCCGATTGCGGCGGGAAGAAATCGGCAATGCGTCGGGGATCTATAACCTGATGCGCAATATCGGAGGGAGCGTCGGGATCGCAACGGTAACGACGCTGCTGGTGCGGCGCTCGCAGGTCCATCAGAATTATCTTGTGGCCCACCTGACAGCCGGCGGACACGCGGCCGGCGATGTGATCGCGGGGATCGAAGCCAAACTGGCTGCTGCAGGTTTCGACCGTTGGACCGCCCATCACATGGCGCTGGGTGCGGTTTACCGTATGGCACAGCAACAGGCATCGCTGCTGGCGTATGTGGACAACTTCAGCTTGCTGGGATATCTCGCGCTCATCGCCATGCCGCCGGTGTTCTTCTTTCAGCGCGTCAAAAAAGGCTGAAAGGCGCAGGCAGATTCGCCTCCGCCTCCCACTTTTCCCATCGCAATAGCCCAGCAAGCTCTTCCCTGCTCCCTGGTTTTACTGAATCATGCCTCCCATGTGGTCCAGTTCTTCGCGGACGTGAGTGAGCCCCTGCATGCAGCGTTCAAAGTCATGGGAGAGCCGCGAAAACAGCGGCGCCTCGCTCTTGTACTCGAACAAATCAAACTGCGAGACGATGTAGTAACTTTCCTTGCCGGTCTTAACCATCTCGACGAAGCTCGCATCTCCGCTGTGCTTCCACAGTTGCATCGATTCCGGATACATGCCAGTAGCGAACAGAGCGTAGTCGCCAATGTGGCGCCGGACCTGGCGCTCCTCGTCAAAGGACGCGGCCGCCCCGAAGACGGGGTCGGAGGCCGCAATCATTTCGCGCACATCTTTTACCGGCCTGCCCCTTGGGTCGCGAATACGGTACAGGTTTTCCGAAGCCGTAAACTCGGTCAGCAGATCCCCAACGTACGAGGTCAGCTCCGGATCGTCGATTCCGCTATGACGGTGGTAGCAGCCCGCAACGACTTCATGGAACAGCTGGCGTAATGGATGGCGTTCGGAAATCATTATTCCTCCGCGCTTCTTCGCCCGCCGGCCGGAGGTGAGTTCACGATCGCTTCTCCGGCTCCCGGCTGAAGAAGCATGCTGACTCTATGAATCGACAATTTACGGCATTTGTTGTGCCAAACAAGACACTAACGTGGTACATTGCCCTAACTTTTTGGCAGTCAGCACCTGCAACTGCGAACCGCGGGAATAACCGTCGGTTTACACCAGCTGGGGAGGAATCGCCTATCCTTCTTCGAGGAGACGATCATGCCGAAGACCACTCCCCCAAACAAGAAACCCACAAAACCACAGAAGCCCAGCCACAATGCACCGTCCGTCGTGGGCGATCCGGTTTTCGCGCAGCCCTCGCCCTCACCCGATCCAACCAGTTTCCGCAATCCCGTTACCGACCAGAGCGACAAAGAAATCGCCTCGGTCGAGCCGGTTCCCCAGCCAGCAGGCACCGCTGCGGAGCCGATCCTCACCCTCGCCCAGGCTTACGGAAGTCAGGGTGCGGCGAAAACGAAGGCAATCATCGCCTCAGGCCAGATCGTCTTCCATTGCGTCGGCGATACCGGCAGCGTGAAGGGTCCGAACACCCAGAGCCTCGTAGCGGACAAGATGGTCAGCGACTTCAGCGAACCGATCGCCGCGAATATTCCTTCCTTCTTCTTCCATCTCGGCGATGTGGTTTATTACTTCGGCGAAGCCACCTATTACTACGATCAGTTTTTCGATCCATTCCGGAATTACCCCGCGCCAATCGTTGCAATCCCCGGCAATCACGACGGAGTGGTTTGGGCAGCCGATCCCGAGACTTCGCTGGAAGCGTTCCTGCGCAACTTCTGCGCGACGTCGTTTGCACCCTCGCCCGATGCCGGCGGACTGGATCGCACCACGATGATCGAGCCCGGCGTTTACTTCACATTCGACGCGCCGTTTGTCCGCATTCTCGGCCTTTACAGTAACGTTCTCGAAGATCCGGGCGTGATCTCTGATCAGAAAGGAACGTATACGACGCTGGACCAGCGCCAGGTAGCGTTTTTGACGGCCGCGCTCAAGCGGGCAAAGACCGACAAGTTCACCGGAGCCGTGATCGTTGCCGTCCATCATCCTCCGTTTACCGGGGGCACAACGCACGGCGGCAGCCCTGCGATGCTCGCCGACATTGACAGCGCCTGCACCGCGGCTGGAGTTTGGCCGCACGCGGTGTTCGCCGGCCACTCGCACAACTACCAGCGCTACACGCGCACAGTCAATGGCATGTCGATTCCCTATGTGGTCGCGGGCTGCGGCGGCCACTCACCCCTCGAAGCGATGCGCGGAACGTTGCGGACGCCCTACCCCATCGACAGCACGCTGACGCTCGAAAGCTACGACGGCACCGACTACGGCTATCTGCGGGTGATTGTGAACGCGACTACCCTGACCATTGAATTTCATCCGCAGAGCGATGGCACGACCACAAAAACTCCCAACGATGTCGTGACCGTGACTCTGGCGACGCACGCGGTGAGCTGATAGCCGAAAGCTCACACCGGGGTTGGACATTTTTGCAACCTGTACCCTGTGACGTGCTCCCTGCTTTTAAGGGTGCAGGTCGGTCTTTGACAGCATCATCAGAAACTGCCGCTGTGTGCGCTGATCAATGGCTTCCGCAATCAGCTTGCCCTCGCGATTGAAAAGGAATGTGCGCGGGATTCCCTGAATGTGAAATCGCTCGAAGACTTTGCCGCCCTGGTCGATGAGAATGGGCGGGTGATACTTCCATGCCGACGTATAGGTGGCTACCTTAAACGAATCTTCGCTGGTGATCGATAAGACCACCAGCCCCTGCGGCTCAAAGCGGGTATAGAAGTAGTCGAGGTTGGGCATCTCCAGCTTGCACGGGGCGCACCAGGTTGCCCAGAAATTGACCATCACGATCTTGCCGCGCAACTCAGAGAGCGTCCACTTCTTTCCGTGCAGATCTTTCAGCGTGAAATCGGCCTTCGCGATCTGGGCATCGTCGTCGATCAGGGTCTGCTGGGCTTTTGCGTAGAGCGGGTCGCTCAGTTCTTCCTTCGCGCCTTCGTAGCGAACAAGATTGGCCAGGTCCATGTAGGGCATGGGTGTTCGCCCTTCTTCGGTGGCACGGGCGTTTCCGCCAACGACTGGCGCAGCGTGTCGGCCACAGCCTGAACCGTATCCTGGCCCTGGTCGCCTTCCGTCACCAGGTGCGCCAGCGTATCGGCCGGCTTCACCTTATCCATATTCGGCGGCAGCGCGCGGATGTCGGTGGCTAACTGCACGGTCGCCGCGGGCCGTTGCGCGTCAGAAAGGGAGCGCAGGCTGCGGAGCCGATCGTCAAATTTGGATAGATTGTCGGCGTGAAGAAAAGCATGGGTCGTGAGCAGAACCGCGGCGAACAGCATCGCCCGCTGAGCAAAGGACATGAAGGGCCTCAATAGAAATTTGACCCATGATACTACCGGCAGCTAAGTCGACCGCTGATCGGTATGTCCTGATTCGCCTATGTGCGCTTCTTGTAGGCTTCGTTTGGAATTCCTTCCAGGTTGCCGATGCTCTCTAGGTGTACATGGGCTCGCCCAAATCAAATCGAATTCGAATCGAAAGCGAACCAACCCCAACCTGAAACAGAACCGGCTCCAGAACTGGCTCCAAAACCGGTTCCAGAACCGGCTCCAGAACCGCCTCCAGAACGGGCTCCGAGCCCCACACCCAAAAACGCCCCCCCCCTGTAGACGACCAGGTTCACCCAACAGCAGTAGAAGACTCCCTCGCGACCCCGAGTCGCAATCTACTTCGTTCCTTGCCGCATTCCGAAGTACCGCCGGCCAAAATCCGCAGGGCCATTTTGGGAAAATTTCGTCTTCCGGGATCTTCCCGCCTACGAGGCACGTGCGCCGCATCGCTCTCCCAACGAAGTCCCTGCCACTACGGGACAGCCGAGGTTTCCGCTTGCAAACGCCGTGACCTAAGTACCCTCTCCCCCGCCGATTTCCATTGCATCCCCACTTTTTTTCACCTAACCTCGAAACAAGGAAAGCTCTGTTCTCACGAACAGAGCTTTTTTGTTTTCCAAATCAGCATTGTCTTGAAGAGGTTCCCGTGTCTGCCAGCCAGCCGTCCCGCCAAAGAAACAGCTCAACCCGATGATCACCCCGTCAATAACGGATCTCCAGGTATCGAGCTCGATATCTCTGTATCCGCTGACAACAAAGGTACATGCCGTACCCCCACCCCCTGGGGGGAGGGGGGCCCTGGCCTCTTTATCGCGGATCGCGGCACACGCCGAAAATCTCGCGGTTAACTTCTCTGCCTACACATTCGAACGCGTTACCGATGCAGATCGGTCTTCGACCGCACCCTCAGCGATAACCCTTCGTGCGGAAGCGCGACACAGCAACATAGAAGGTGTTCGCGTCCGTTCCCGGGTTATGCAGGCTGATATTCGCGTTGGAAAGATGCTGATACCGGTAGCCGAGGCTCCAGTCCTGACGCGCCTTGCGGAAGATGTGAATCCCTGTGCCGAAGTCGATGCTGTACATCCACTTCGAGCCCTGAGGAGAGAGCACGCGGTCATCGAAATAGAGGAAGCCGCCATTGGTGCTGAGGAAAGGCTGGAACCGTTTCTCAGGCAGAAAATCGGTTTCGAAACCCACCGGGCTCACGCCGCTGCCATAGATGCGTTCACGAAGATTTTGCGCCGCCGGCTGGGCGGTCGTGGGCTTCGCCCCAGGCACCGGTTGATCCAGCAGCGCCAGCGCGGTCAGTTCGGGAGCATAGCGGAGCGTCCAACTCCGGTGCGGGCTGATCAGGTAGGAGTATCGCACGTCGATGGGCATGTACTTGACATCGCCCGCGTAGCCCCAGATGTGCCCGCTGATCAGCGAGAGTCCCCACCAGGCGCCAAATTCGTGCGCACCGCCAGGATGCGGCCACACCGGCTCCAGCTTGGTACTGCCGGGGGTTCGGATGACGGCAGCTGAAGATCCTGGCACAACGGACGACACAAAGTTGGTTGCACTCTCCGCACTTTCCGGCGCGCCGCTCGGCTGGTCGTCCGCCTTCTCAAAACGCACTTCGTCTTCGCCCGCGGGATCGCTCCAGAATGACTTCGCCTTGACCACCCGATCGTCGCGATACCAGGGTGGGCGAAAACGAAAGATATTCGCCGTGGCGTGCGCCGGTTCCAGAAAACTCAGCCCCAGCAGAGCAAACGGATTGCGCCCTGCAGCTTCAACGGGCGCAACCACGTGTTTGTCCATCAGGTCTTCGCCCATGACCCACAGGTCGCCGCCCACTGGCGTCGTCACCAGCGTCACCCATCCGGTTTCGTTCGTCAGCTCTTTCCCGTTCTTGTAGGAATTGTCGTAGTAATAGTGATCGCCATTGTGACCGAATCCGGCTTCTCCGGTCGGCCCCAACTTCCACTCAAAACTGTATGCGGCCGAATAGGTCCCCGCTCGCAGCATTCGCCGCCAGTAAGGCCAACTGTTCGACGCATCCAC
Source organism: Acidobacteriaceae bacterium (assembly GCA_036490815.1). Lineage (GTDB taxonomy): Bacteria > Acidobacteriota > Terriglobia > Terriglobales > Acidobacteriaceae > Palsa-343. The sequence goes on along the minus strand of DASXDF010000013.1, from coordinate 478,889 downwards.
CGTCATGCTCTTCGGGTCGTTCTGTATCCAAAGATCGGCCGCGATGGCTCCCATCATTGGATGTCCAACGTAATCGTCGATCAGAGGGTTGGCGTCATTCCAGACATTCCAGCGCCATCCTGCTGCCGAATTGATCCAGCGATCGAACCAGTCGCCCTGAGTTGTCTCGGTTCGGTAGAAATAACCGGTGTAGAGATTACCCGCGTCCTGAAATGCACTGAAGAGCGTCGTCGAAATGATCAACTGGTGCCAGTGAACACCGCATCCGCGCGCATGGTTTGTCTCGACAGAACAATCCTCCGCAGCCGGCCGGTCATGAACTCTGCTTACAGCCACAATGCTGGTGGAGTCCGCCTTCACGCTCTCCGCACCCGATACCATGGGAACCGGAGCATCCGGCAGATTCCCGACCGTAACAGGGGGCTCCGGGCCTCCCACTGCTCCAGCCTGCTGCGCCATCAGCATCGGGGCCAAAAGAAGCGAGGGTATAAAAACCAACGCATGCCGTTTCAGATTCCTGCCTGCAGCTCGAATCGATAGCAGGGAGAAACTATAGGGACTCAATGGAAACGCACGCCTCAGAAAACGGATTGGAAATCTCTTCGCTGCCCGATGATGCCCGGACTGACACCCTCCAGTCAACGGTGTTGCCGCGCAGGCATCGATTGGCGCTTCCGTTCTGTTGCAGAAAAACAAAGCAGGCAGCCCCGCAAGGCTGCCCGTTTCGTCGACCGATCAGCAGACCTAGCGCGCACCCACTGGCTTTGGCGACTGAGCTTCGAGTTCGCTCAGCCGTTTCGACAGCAGCTGCTCGAGTTGTTCCAGCGCCTTGCTGAAACCCTCGATACCTTCCTTCAGTTTGTCGTGGGCCATGCGGTCAGCTGCATGCATTTTCTCGAAGGTGGCTTCGTCGATGTGCATCTTCTCGATCGGCATGGTCTTCGCCTTTTCAGGATCGAGCTTCCGCTCCAGAGTGCCTTCGGTCGCGTCCAGCTCTTCCAGCAGTTTTGGCGAAATGGTCAGTAGATCACACCCGGCGAGTTCGATAATCTCGCCAGTATTGCGGAAGCTTGCTCCCATGACCTGTGTCTTATAGCCGAACTTCTTGAAGTAGTTGTAGATCTTTGTCACGGACTGGACGCCGGGGTCGTCGGCGCCCTGGTAGTCCTTGCCGGTGTCCTTCTTGTACCAGTCAAGAATGCGACCGACGAAGGGCGAGACCAGGGTTACGCCGGCTTCTGCGCAGGCGACGGCCTGGTGAATCCCGAAGAGCAGTGTGAGGTTGCAGTGGATTCCTTCCTTCTCCAGCTTCTCGGCGGCCTTAATCCCGGGCCACGTCGAAGCAATCTTGATGAGAATCCGCTCCTTCGAGACGCCCGCGTTTTCGTACTTCTTAATGATCGACCGCGCCTGCTCCATGGTCTTTTCGGTGTCGTACGACAAGCGCGCGTCCACTTCAGTGGAGACGCGGCCCGGAATGATCTGCAGTATCTTCTTTCCGAATGCAACGGCGAGGTTCTCGAACGCCAGCTTCGACACCTTCGCGTCTTCGGCGTTGTCACCCAGCTGCTTCTTCGCGTCCAGAAGCACGTCGTCGACAATCTTGTTGTAGGCCGGCATCTGCGCCGCCGTCGTCAGAAGCGACGGGTTCGTCGTTGCATCCTGGGGTTTCACCTTCTCAATCGCATCAATATCCCCGGTATCGCCGACCACGGTGGTCATTTCACGGAGTTGCGCCAGCAATGTCTTCGCCATTCATCCCCTCCTGCCTGTTCATCTCGATTATCCGGCATTTCGCGGCCGGCCCGCTGTTCGTGCGCTGAATTCCTAAGAAAATCGCGAGAATATCCTGTTTCCTCCTATTTAGATGCCCGGCGCTGGGTCTCTGTCGCAGCGGTTATGGTTGCCCATCGACCGGATTGCTGAGGGTTCCGATGCCTTCGACGGAAATCTCCACACGGTCGCCTGGTTTCATGGCCGCAACTCCGGCTGGCGTGCCGGTCGGAATCACATCCCCGGGTAACAGAGTCATGGCCGCCGTGATGTGCCGCAGCAGCGTGGCGATGTCGAAAATCAGATCGCTGGTGGTTCCGTTCTGCTTTCGTTCGCCGTTCAGACGGGTCTCGACCGTCAAACCCTTCCCGGGATCGATTTCATCGGTGACGAACGGGCCCATGGGGCAAAACGTGTCGAAACCTTTGCCACGGGACCACTGGCCGTCGGATTTCTGAAGATCGCGTGCCGTCACATCGTTCACGATTGTGTATCCGCGAATATAGGGCCGCACGTCTTCGGTCGCTCCGATTCTTGTCGCTTTCCTGCCGATCACCACTGCCAGCTCGCCTTCGAAGTCGACGCGCTGCGAGAGCGAGGGAATGCGAATTAACTCGCCCGCTGCGATCACCGCGGACGGGGCTTTCAGGAAGAGGAGCGGTTCTCTAGGGACCTCATTTCCGAGTTCGGCGGCGTGATCGCGATAATTGCGGCCAACGCAGACGATCTTTGAGGGCACAACCGGGGCCAGGAGTTTTACCTTCGCGAAGGGCACTGGCTCGAAGGCGGCGACCGAAAGCCTGGTCCAGGGATCTTCTTCAAAGGGCGGCAACAGGTGCTCGATCCACAACGTGCCCGCGCGATCGACGACTTCTCCATACTGCGGACCTGCATCGGTTTGAAAACGGCAATATTTCATCGGCGAACCTTTCTCACTGCGGCAATTCCTCCTCGGCTTCGGTCGAATGCGCACTCTCGTTTCCATCCTGATCGATGGCGGTGACCGTGTAAGCATAGGGGTGCCCGGGAACCACGCCCGTATCGGTGAAGGAGGGCGCAACCAGCGGCGTCTTAGGCGAGACGCGCTCCATGGCGGTTCCGGCGGTTTCATCACGACGGAAAACAACATATCCCGCCAGGTCGGCATCGGTATCGGGCGACCAGGACAAGTCGACAGCGTGGGCCTGGGCATCCACTACGGCGACCAGGCCTGAAGGAACCGCAGGGGGAAAGACATCCTTCGCGTCGATGGTCACCGTCTCGGACGGAGCGCCCGCAATTTCGAGCGCCTGCTTGTCGATTTCCAGACGAAGCACTCGCTCCACCGAATATTTCCACACATGATCGAGCGGGGCATCGCGATCGAGGGCCTCCCCGGGATCGGTTTTGTCCAGATCGGCTTCCAGAGTCTGCTGGTCGGGGGGAGGAAGTCCATTTTCATGATTTGCCTTTGCAGCCCCCGGCTTCGACACCAGCTCACGATGAATGCGCAACACCATGTAGGGCTGCGGCTGAGCCTGAATCCAGTGCAACACAACACCCTCGGGGCGCAGCTCGACGTGAAGACCCTTTGCCTCTGGCGGAGCCGTTCCGGCCGCGACCCTCGCGCCATTCGATGGCCCGGCAGTTTTGCCGGCGTGGCTCTGTAGCTCGACGAACCAGGACACTGCGCGCGGCGATCCGGCGGTCAACTCCGCGGACATGTGTACTTTGGCTTCTGCGGGTTTGCCCGGCGGGAACATGCCGTCGCCGGCGGGCTTACAGGCTTTCGGATCAAAGGGCAGTGTGGGCGTCGATGCGCCCACCCAGCAGAAGTGCGCGCGCTGAGCGCCTTTCAGAGCCACTTTGTCGGTGGTGTTCTTCGGCATCGTCCAGTGCAGATGGACGTCGTCCCCGACCCGCGTCGCGGTGAGATCTTTGGGCGGGGCAGGCAGCCACAAGGTGGGAGGCTGAGGATTGGCCGCCAGGCCGCATCCAGCGACAAGAAGCAGGCCTGCGGTGATCAGGACGCCGCCGAACCTTTGAAAACGGGAAGGGGCGGCACCTGGGCGCGAAGGATTGGTAGCCCAAGCCCCCCAGCGCTCCACGCCTGGGCGGAAAGGGTTGGGAGGAGCCATCTGCATGCAATTCAAGCCTATAGCATTTTCGGACGGACCCGGATTGAGCCAGGGTCCTGCCGCCAGAACAGGTTTTGGGGCCAGGACGGACTACCCGATGGGTAGCGCAACAGCGCAGTTGAAGGCTGCGGGCTATTCACCGCATCAAAAGTTCTTGTGATTTGGAAAACACTCTGGTAGTTTCACTCATCGCAACAAGTCAGGCTCCCTCCTGGGCAATTGCATGGAACGCAAGCTCGAACCAACTGCGCCCCATTTTGAATCAGTCCCTGCCGACTCGCATTCGGCAGAGACTTTCATCGCAGAAAAGCGCATCGGCGAGAGAATCCGCCGGCTGCGCCTGAAGCGCTCGATGGGACTAGTGGAGTTGGGCCGTCACACAGGTCTTTCTGCCAGCTTTCTCTCGCAACTTGAAACCGGGCGCGTGGTGCCGACATTGCGCAATCTCGCACGCATAGCGATGGTTTTCGGGCGGGATCTTTCATATTTCTTCGAACCGGAACCACATGCCCTGTTCCGCGTGCATCGACGCTCTGAGCGGGTTCGCATGCCACAGTCCGGCGTCGACGATCCCACATATTATTTTGAAAGCCTGGCGTATATGGTGCCCGACCGCCAGCTCGATCCATATTTCGCGGAGTTCGTACCGGTAAAGAAGATGATGGAGGTTCGCCCGCATGTTCATCCGGGCTACGAGTTCCTTTATCTTCTGCAGGGCGATCTGGAGATCCGTCATGGCGACCGGAACCACACCCTCGAAGCAGGCGACAGCGTTTACTTCGACGCTGCGACGCCGCACGCGTACCGCTGCGCAGGTTCGGTTCCCGCTGTAGCACTGATTGTAACGATGCATCAGATGACGCCGCAGCCTGCCGCCGGTGTGCGTCCGATAACGCCGATTCGGCCGGCTACAACAGTCGAGCTCCCGCCACCGGAGACTGAGGCGTAGCCTCGGGCAGTTCCTGCCTCACCGTTGTTCTCGGCACAGTGAAGTAGAAGACGCTTCCCTTGCCTACAACGCTTTCAACCCAGATACGGCCGCCGTGCTGGCGCACGATGTTGCGACAGATGGCGAGGCCGAGTCCGGTGCCGCCCATATCCCTCGAGTCGGAAGCATCGACCTGCTGAAAGCGCTCGAAGATAATGTCGAGCTTCTCGGGCGGAATTCCTCGGCCGCGGTCTTCGATCGAAATAATGCCCTCAGTGGCACTCTGCACCCGCGCGCGCAACGAGATCTCGCTGCCCGCCGGCGAAAACTTGATCGCGTTGCTGATCAGATTGCCGAGCGTCTGGAGGATGCGATCTTCGTCAATCCACAGTGTCAGAGGTCCCGCATCGATGAGGAATCCGATGCCTGCTTTTTGCGCGCTCGGATGCTGCAGATCCGTAGCGCGGCGCAGCAGATCCTTCGCCTCAACCTCCTGGAACCGCATGGGCAGCCGGCCCGCGCCCATGCGCTCGAAGTCGAGAATGTCGTTGACGAGGCGGACCAGGCGATCACAGTTGCCGATGGCAACATCCATCATCTGCGCTCGCTTTTCGGGGCGCTTCTCCAGCGCACCTCCGGCGATCAAACCGAGGGCCGCGCGCAGCGCGGTCAGCGGCGTGCGCAGCTCATGGCTCACCGTCGAGATAAATTCGTCCTTCATGCGATCGAGACGGCGCCGCTCCGTCACGTCCTGGAACGCCACCACCACACCGGTGACGCGGCCGTTGGAAAGCATGGGGCAGGCGACATATTCCACGGGGATGGGATGTCCATCCTTGTGGCGGAACACTTCGTCGCGCGCGCGGATGGCAGCGCTGGAGCGGCGTGCGGCGTAGATGGGACTGTCTTCGATGCGATAGACGGAGCCATCGGCGCGAGCATGGCCGAGCATGGAGAGCAGCTCCTGGCCTTCCATCTCCTCCTGGGTATAACCCATCAGGCGTGCGCCCACTTCGTTGACGAAGATGATGCGGCCCTGCATGTCGACGCCGTAAATGCCGTCTCCAACCGACTCCAGAATCGACTCGCGCTGGCGCATCACCGAATGCAGTTTGTTCTCGGCGTCGGTCTTCTCAGTAACGTCGATACCGTGGCCGAGCACGAAGGGCGGCATATCGGGCAGATCGAGCAGACGGTTGCGCCAAGCGATGACGCGAACGCCGCCGGTGCGATGGCGCAGGCTGATCATGCCCTGCTCCTCACCGGTGGTCTCGATCCTTTGCAGATAGGCATCGAAGGCCAGCTTCTGATCGTCAGGAACGAATTCGATGAGGCGCTTGCCAACCATTTCTTCAGCGCGATAGCCGAGGCTCTCGGCCGCGTTGGCATTGATGGAGAGGATCCTTCCTTCCAGGTCGTGCGTGCAGACCACGCCCAGCGAGCTTTCCACCAGCTGCCGATAGCGGGCTTCGCTGGCATGCAGCGCGGCGGTGGCCTCACGCTGGTCGGTCACGTCGACGCCGGTCATGATGATGAAGTTGATGTCGCCGAGCCCGTCAGTCAGGGTCGTCGTCGTCCAGGCAATGCGGCGCCGGCGGCCGTCGCGCGAGAGCCAGTGCAATTCTGTGGGATCGCGGCGTGTATCGCCACGCGACTGATCCAGAAGATTGAAAGCCTGTCCGCGCTCCTCGGTCAGGAACAGCTCTTGCGGGAACGAGCGGCCTGCCAGTTCGGCGAAGGTGTAACCGGAAATCTCTTCGCACGCGCGATTGAAGCGGACGATGCGGCCGGCGGTATCGACGACCAGCACCAGAGCGCTCATCGTATCGAGCACGGCCGAGACGAAGTTGCGCTCGACGGTGAGTGCCCGCTCGATCCGCTGGCGCGCGCGGAGGGAATGATCCTGCCCCTTCGAGTGAATGGAATACTCGAGGCGCATCATCACCTGGCGCGCGAGCACGTTCAGGATCGATGCATGTTGTTCGGTGAACTGATTCGGTTTGGGCGAGAGCACGGCCAGGGTGCCGATTGCGCCTTCAGGCCCAACCAGCGGCGCGGCAAGATAGGAACGGCAATGAACCGCGCGGGTAAGCGGAATGCCGCGCACGGGGAACCGCGGCTCCATAGCCGCATCGGCCACCAGCAAAGGCTCGGGTTCGAGAATGGTGTATTGGCACGCAGTTGCGAGGCGCGGAATTTCGGTGCCCTGAAATCCGAAGCGAGACTTGAACCACAGACGCTGGGCGTCGAGAAACCCCAGATATGCATAGGGCGCACCCGTGACCTGGGCCGCGACACGAACGATTTCGTCGAAAGACGGGTCCGCGGGCGTATCGAGAATTTCATATTCGTGCAGGGACTTCAGCCTTTCGGCTTCGCTCCACTGCGCGGTTGTGGCCAGATAGCTCATGCCAATCCACGGACTGCGGCAAGTGCGGAACCCTCGGCGGGCAATTTTGCCTCGCGAGGTTCACCGCGGTGACGCAGGACGCCAAGCAGCATTGTTGCAGAGTATTTTGCACACGGCTCTGCCCCGTTCGGGTGATGCCAAGTCCTGCTATACGTATGGCTTACAGTACTTTCCGGTAGTAACTGGCCTCTGCCGTTCGCTAATGCACTAAGGTAACATGCCTGGCAATTTTGCCTCAAATTTCGGTCACTTTACGCGGCAGCAGTCGTCGGCGGGACCTTGATTGCTGGCGTCGAGGACGACCTTCCATGATCCGTCGGACTGCTTTTTCCACACCGTCATATAGCGGCCGGTTTCTTTCACCGGCTTACCCTCGGCGTCCTTCGAGTTGCTTTCATAGTGGCCCCAGGTAAACCCCATGTCTCCCGCCGGGCCCATGCGCGCTCCTTCGGGTGTCCATGTCAGCTGATAGGACTCCGGCGTCCAGGTAGCGCGCGAAGCGATGGCGTCGTGACCGACGACGGGTGCGCCGCCATTTTCGAGCGTCACCGCATCGGGCGCGAAATAGTCGCCGAAGGCCTTCCCTCCACCCTTTGCTGTGTCGGCGGCAAACTTTGCTTCGAGCTGATAGAGGAACTCAATCTGGGGAGTGAGCCCGGGGTTCGAGAGCGCGTTTCCGTTGGCATTGGCCAGCGGATCTGGAGGCCGCGGTTCGAGTGTTTGCGCCGCGGCTCCGCCGACGAACATAAGCGAGGAGGCAAACAGGAATACAAAGGCGAGACTACGCATGGTTGCAGGATAAAACAGTCTTGCGAGGGATTGCTTCTCGCGTTGGCTCCGCATCGCTCGCTCCACGGTCCTCACTTCCCTGTTCTCGATCCTCACTTCGTTGTTCTTCAGATATGCTTGCTTTCTTATGAAGGCAAGCGGACAAAAGCCGAATGTCTCGGCGACGGTGATTGCAGGGCTTGTGCTGTACGCGGCTGCGGCCTCTGCCCAGCATGCGTGGCCTGGTTCACGACCCGTGGCCATTGGGTTCCGCATTATCGGCCTGCTGCTGTTGGGCTGGGCCGCTGCGCGGCGCCGCTCGCTGACTGGCTGGATCTTCGCCGGCATGCTGGCCGGCATCGAGCTGGGCGTCGACGCGCCGCATGTAGCCATTGCCGGGCGCGTGTTCAGCGACATTTTCCTGCGTCTCATCCGCGTTATCGTCGCGCCGTTGATCTTCGGAACGCTGGTCACCGGCATCGCGAGCCATGCTGAAGCGAAAACTGTGGGACGCCTTGGACTCAAGTCACTGATCTACTTTGAAGTGCTGACGACGATCGCTCTGGTTATCGGGCTGATCGCGATTGATCTGTCGAAAGCCGGCGTTGGTCTGAGCCTCCACTCCGTTACAACGAGCGCCGCGGCGACCGCGCCGCTGCCTCAGGCGACGCTTTCGTGGCAGCAGTTTTTGATTCACGTCTTTCCCGAGAACATTGCGAGCGCCGTTGCCGATAACCAGATCCTGCAGGTTGCGGTCTTCGCTCTCTTCTTCGGTCTGGCGCTATCGCGTGTCAGCGAAGGGAAACGCGCGCCGATGCTGCGGCTGTGCGAATCGCTCACCGAAGTGATGTTCGCCTTCACGAATTATGTGATGCTTTACGCGCCGATCGGCGTTGCGTTCGCGCTGGCCTACACGGTGACGCAGTCGGGCCTGGGCGTGATGCTGAACCTGGGCAAGCTGGCGCTGACGCTCTACGTTGCGATCATAGTGTTCGCGCTGATCGCCATGTTGCCGGCTCTGCTGCTGGCGCGGTTGCCGCTGCGCGAATTTCTGCGCGCGGTCGCGGAACCGGCGACCATTGCGTTCGCCACCAGCACGAGTGAGGCGGCGCTTCCGCGTGCAATTGAAGCCATGGAAGGCTTCGGCGTGCCGCGCAAGATTGTCGCGTTCGTCATCCCGACGGGTTACACGTTCAACCTGGCGGGCTCGGCGCTCTATCTTTCGATCGGCGCGATTTTCACGGCACAGGCTGCGGGCATCCATATGAGCCTCGGTCGGCAGATCGCAATGGTCGGGGTACTGATGCTGACCAGCAAAGGCGTTGCCGGCGTGGCGCGCGCGGTGCTTGTGGTGCTGCTGGCGACAGCTTCCATCCTGAATTTGCCGATCGAGCCGATTCTGGTGATCCTGGGAGTCGACGCGCTGATGGATATGGGCCGCACGGTGGTGAATGTGGTCGGCAACTGCCTGGCTTCGGCGGTGGTGGCAAAGTGGGAAGGCGAGTTTCGCAGCGAGAAGGCATCGCCGGAAGCGATCGCTGCTTTGGAAAGCTGAGAAGGTTTTGACCTGCTGCCTACCCCCCTCCCTCTGTGGGATCTGGGCTGGGGCAACCTAGCCGTTCGAAAGGGCTTGCAGTGACCCTGTTTTGGGGTGCGGCAAGTTGGTGTTATGGCGGCAGTTTGCGATGGGCTTTTGTCCTGGGTTCCTGGATGCATAGCCCACTGAGGGTTCGGCACGACCCTCATTTGGCCGCATGCAGATGCCAGTCATTCGATTCTCCTTCCAATAGAAAAGGCCGCGCGCGGCGGCCTGTTTTTTGAATTTATCTCTCTAGTATCAGAATACCAAATGAGAGGAAATAGCCAGCCAAATTTCGGCAATAACATACTTGACACATGTAACTCGTCAGGTGCAGAATAATTTCCTATGGCTGAAGAGTCTAAACTCTCAAAAGCATCTCAGATTGCCCAAATTGTTGGCCTTGTTCCTTCCGTGGTTTGCATGTGGGCTGTCTTATTTCCAAACAAGCAGCCCTCTTCGGTCGGCGCGGCTACCCCTATGAGCGAAGGTATGCCCAGAATCCTTCTCATCTCGCTTGTGGCTGCTATTGTCTGTTTTCTTATTGGTGGAATTCTTCAGCTTGTGGCAGCCTTCCAGCGTCGCTCGAAGCTACGCGGGGCCACTCATCAAGAGTCTCCGCCAGCGAGACTAAAAATAATTGAAGCTCGTTATGGCGTCGAAGGAGGACCAGACGTAGACGTTTACGAGAAATATTTGAAGCCTAGAATTCATGGAGACGCACTTGTTGGGTGGGTGGGTGTTGACCTATTTGGAGGTTATCAACCTGTAATCAACGTCTATAAGCGGCTAAGGGTGCGGTATTCATTTGAAGGCAGAGAGCGCACTATTATGCGCGGGGAAAACCAAATGATAGTTATCCCAGAGGATGACGTACTGAGAGAAGAAATTGAGGATTGTGAAACAAAGCATAAATCGGCAATGGCGTATGTAAACAAGCTCCGAGAGAGAATTAATAGTTTGGCAGACAGGAGTGTTTCGGAATCAGATCCTCTCGTCTATCCCGAATTTGTGGATGCACGATGGAGCAGCGGGAGCGACAAAAAGGAACTTCAGGCATACTTTTCCATGGAGAATCGCGGCGCAGGAGAAGCGATCAACATTGTTTTAGAACCCATCGAAATGGGGGGAAAGATCGTTCAATTCACTCGGCATAGAATCGCTGCCGCGCTTCTTCCCAAGAAGGGGACATTCTTCTACCCGGATGTCGTAACCAAAGAAAACCAATCGGTGCCCGAATCATCCCGAGACCTTTTTCATTTGTTTTGCCTTGATTACATCTCCCTGGGAGATGCCACCATTATCGAAGCAACAACGTCCCTGGTCGCCACCTATCAAGACAAGGCAAGAAATCTCTTTGAGGTTACCTGCGAACTAGTCTTCGATCCAGCGGCCCATGCGGATGTGAGGATGGGAAATCGAGGAATGCGCCCGGTGATTTGTACGAGAAACCATAATTTCCGAAAAGTGGCGATGGTCCCGTTATCGCAGGATGAGGGGAAAAAATGAAACCCGAATATCACGAAGGAGAAGAGGCGCTGGAGCGATTTAACAAGCTAGGTACGCAGGTATTCCGTGCCCCTAAGACTGTTGTCAAGGATGCCCCGCAACCACCAAAGAGCAAACCGAAGAAGCACAGCAAGGGCTAGGATTTGCGGCCTCGACCTTGCCGTTTCTTAGTGTGAGGTAGCACTACCAGTGCCGATCAATTCGCTGTAGGTAAGCCGATGGCCAGCAACATTGCCCATTACTTTTTCAAACCGGGCCTGATCGTTCATCGACTTGCGATTGTTGTAGCGGAAAGCCTGTTCATCGAGATAGCGGAACAGATGGAACGGCTCGATACTGACATAAGTTCCGTTGATTCCGCGCTTCAAGAGCGACCAGAAGTTTTCGAGGCCATTGGTATGAATGCGACCGTTGACATACTCGACAGCATGATCGACAACGCGGTGAGCGTATTCCCCTGCGAGTCCTTGATAGGACAGCAGGAAATCGGTATACAGCGCAGATCCGGCTTCGACATGCTTGCGGACCTCAGCTTGCAGAACATGCTTTTTCCGGCTCGGCACCACGGAGAGCTTAACCTTGCCGCCGCGCTCAAGGATTCCGAGTACAGCAGTCTTGTCCTTTGTTCCGGTGCCAGTGATGCGCCGCTGCTTTTTGGCAACGTGCATGTTACGAGCCTTGCCACCGATGAAGGTTTCGTCGGCCTCAATTTCTCCAGAGAGCCTAATGATCGAATTGTCCTGCATGGCGCGACGGATACGGTGAGCCATGAACCATGCCGACTTCTGAGTGACGCCGATAGCGCGGTGAATCTCATAGCTGGAGATGCCATTCTTACAAGCGGCAATCATCCACATGGCCATCATCCACTTATCCAGCCCAAGAGCGGAATCCTCGAAGATCGTTCCCACCTTCAGGCTAAATTGCTTCTTGCACCCATAACATTCCCAGATGCGACGCGTCTTGATGAAGGCGTGTCTATCGGAGTTACAGCGAGGGCAGGTAACTACTCCACCGGGCCAGCGAAGGTTGAGCGCATATTGAAAGCAGCGGTCGGCATCGGAGAAGTAAATGATGGCTTCTTGAAGTGTTTTCGGCGCGTCCATGAATCAAATGTACGCCATTTAGTCGCCTGTGTCAAGTATGTTATTACCCAAATTTCTTTGGCTAAGTTGGCGTGTAAATGCTTATAAGTCAGGCGTCATTACTTTTGTTTTTGAGCTTGCTTCTTGACAACTTTTCCACATTTAGCGGTTTGGGCGAATTGGAGGCGTTTATGGCTCGCAAAGAACACTGTCGATGCGGGGTTCGAGCACCAGAAGCAGTGGCCGACGTTCTTACCGTGGTCGATTTCGCTCAGATCGGGTTTGCGCCAGCGATGGAGGCCCGTGTGGCACGGCGTTGACTTGGGAAGTTCGATTCGTGCTCGGGATGGGGGTGAGAGGATGGCGAGGGATGTGGGGAGGGCGGGTATCGGACGGCGGTGAATCGGGACGTTGTAACAAGGCCTGACTCGCAGAAGGATTTCTCTCCAACTGGTCGTCAGGATTCTTTTGGATCCGCAAGGAGGCGGAAGGGTGAGCGGAAGGGAAGGGAGCAGAACTGGGCCCATACTTTTTCCAAAACGGGACCGCAGGAGGTACTTTGGGTGACGCGGTGGATCGATCCTCGTTGATATTTGCGCCTCAGAAGAGTCTTCTGCTTGCTGTGGGGTGAACCTGGCGCGCTCTGCTTTTGTTGTTGGTTTTGTTTTCGTGAAGATTTGCGGCGACTTCGGCGGTGTTCGCGGTATTACCGGTATTACCGGTATTACCGGTATTAACGGTATTACCGGTATTACCGGTATTAGCGGTATTAGCGGTATTAGCGGTATTAGCGGTGTTAGCGGTGTTAGCGGTATTGACGCTCGGTCTTTTGGAGACCCTCGATCTGGCAGGCGGATGGGTGGGGCGCGGTTGCGTATTTCGAGAGTGTGGTGTGGAAGCGATGGAGGTGCATGTAGACCACACGGAGTCCGCCGATGGTGGGCGGCATGGCGTGGGGGTTACGGCCGATATCGACGAGGACGAGGAGCGCGGGCTCAGCAGGATTGTCGCGACTTTGGGTAACGCCGACGCCGAAGATGGCGGGATCGGCCATCAACTGTGGCGCGATTGTCCGCTCGAGAGAAGTGGCTCCGGCAAGGGCTGCAGCTGACAAATGAATCCCGGCCTCAACGACCGGCATGGCGGGCGCTGTGCCGCGCGCGATCGATCCCGCATCGGTGACGATGACCTGGGTGCGCAGGCCGCTAACGGTTTGGGGCACGCTGGCGGTGGTGTGGTCGACATAAACGATGACCGCCGGATCGCCGGGGCTATCGAGGCTGTGCCCAGCGGCGGTGCCGAGCAGGCCGTTGCCGCGCAGCGTATCCGCTGCGGTTAGGGCGAGGGCTTCGGCGCGCGCGAGGGCTGTAGGGCCGACGTAGGGCAGTTCGGTGGGAACGGAGGGATCGTAGCGGAGGCAGGCAACCGCGTGAGCGGCGTTGGTGCCGACCAGACTGAGTTGGCTGCCGGACTCGGTACTGAGCGCATGCAGGACGTCGCCGATGGGATTGACGACGCTGAGTCCGTTGCCATCGCCGTCGGTGCCGCCGGCGAAGTAGAGGCCCACAGCTTGAGCGTTGCCGGCGTCGAGGACCAGCGCGCCGGAGTCGCCGCTGTCGGTAAAATGCGTCCCGCCTATCCCGATCTGATCGGTGAAGGTTTTGGTGTAGTAAGGCTGCGTTTCCGCGCAGTCCTTGTAGTAGTCGACTTTGACGGTCAGCGCGACAGCGTCGATGGTGGAACAGGTGAGGCCGGTGGTGCGGCCGCTCTTGGCGACGTTCATGCCGAGGTTCGCCGCGGTCAGCGTTTCGCCGCGGCCGGCCATGGGCGGAGCAGCGCTCAGGGTTTGGTCGTGACTGGGTGTACCCAGGCCCAGGATGCTGCCGGAGGAATCGACGGCACCAGGGGTGGCCAGAGCGAGAGCGGCGTCGACATTGGTTTGTGTCGAGGCGAGCGGCACAAAGTATTCGAGGGTGCCAACGGGACGCAGCGTCGACCCCGGACGGCTGAGCGGAGTGCAGGCGCCATCGATGAGGCCAGGCTGATCGATGGTGTCGCCAATGTGTCCCTGATCGGATTCCGCGAGGACGTGATTGTTGCTGAGGATGTATTGATTGTTCTGTTCGTCTTCAACAAGCGCGCCCAAGGTGCCACCGCAGCAATCGGCGACGTAAGACTCGCCATTGTGATCTGCGTAGGTGTCGAAATCGCTGTCGTTGCCGCCGGAGGAGCCGAGGACTGCTGGTCCAGACTGCGTAGCCTGGTTTGCAACGGGATTACTGACGATGCCCTGGCTGTTAAGCAGCACGCGCAGCGGCGACGTGACGGTGCTGGCGTTGACAGCGGCCGTGACGTAGACAATCTGCGCAGGAATGGAAGTGGGCGCTGTGTAGGTGACGGTGCAGCTGGTGTAACGCGCGGCGTTCCGCTGACATTCGGAATTGCTGAGGGTGCCGAGCGCTCCCGATGTTGAAACTTCATCGTTGGGGGTCGCGCTGGCCAGCGACCATTTCACGGTACCGGCGTTGACTTCTGCGATCTGCGCTGTGACGTCGGCAGTTGCACCGGCGGTCAGCGCGAGGTTCTGGGGCAGCAGGGGCTGGACGAATCCAGGATGAACGGTGAGGTTAACGACCGCAGTGCTTTGCGGATTCGCATCGAGAACGGCACGGACGCGGACGGCAACGCTGTCTGCAGAGAGCGAACCGGGCGCGGTGTAGACGCCGGCGGCGTCGATGTGTCCCTGGCCCAGGGTAGCGGCGTTGGTGCCTGAGGCGATTGTCCAGCTGACGCGAGCGGGGTCACCCGAGGGAAGGATGGCGTGGAGGAAAATCTGTCCATTGGTGCCGACGGACAAGGTGGCAGCGCTGAGGGCGAAACTGCCATCACCGGCCTGCGCGGCGTAGTTGATGCTGCCGCAACCGGCAGCCCCGAGGGCCAGTGAGGCAAGAAGCAGCCGGGTTGTGAAAAACCTGCGCATGGAGGAGACGGCCAGTCTTTATCTTATCGCCCGAGGGGATCAGCCGCCGTCCCACAAAAGTGAAAAGGGAGCGTCGAAACGCTCCCTTGAAAGAACAGCAGCAAGGAGAAAGAACGGTTATGCCGCTACGTTCGGCTTCTGATCGCGCGGGATAAGATGCGGAAGCGGCGCGTTGATGGGAACGACTTTGACTTCGCCGGCGCGAGCTGCCTTCATACGGCGAATTTCCCATGGCGTGAGCGGCCGCATTTCGGTGGCGGAATAGTAAATTTGTTTTCCGCAATCGAGGCAGACCTCGTAAGTCTCCTCACCGAGGGTGAAGGGGCGCGTGACACGCGAGTGAGAGCATCCGAAAAGAATCTCTGAGAAGAACGTGAGAACCGCTTGCAGGCAGGACATCAGGAAGTTCATTGGGGAGCGCTCCTTTCATTTTTGGGACCCTGTGAGCACTACTTCAGATGCATCTTGAGGCAAAATGTCGCCTTTTGAACAGACATTTCTAGTGCGTCACGGAAGTAACTAGCTTCCCGAAATGGGAACCGGACTGCAGACGCTGCAGGGCAGCTGGAGCGTTAGTGAAGCTAAACACTTCATCCACCTGAGGTTTCAATTCCTGCTGAGTGATTGCTCGGATCATCTTCTCAAAATCCGCGCGGGATCCCACGTAAATCCCGCAGAGACGAACCTGCCTGTGCAACAGTAACCCAAGTGGGAAGCTTTGGTGGGATTCACTGAGCACGCCAATTTGTGCCACGGCGCCGCCGATGCGTACCGCGCGCAGGGACTGCGCGAGGGTACCGGCGCCGCCGACTTCGACGATGAGATCGGCACCGCGGCCGTCGGTTTGATCGATGACCCACTGATCCCATTCAGGATGCTGGCGATAGTTGAGGCCGGCATCGAGGCCGAGAGATTTTGCGCGCTCGAGTTTGGCGTCGCTGCTGGAGGTGCCGAGGACGCGTGCGCCGAGCAACTTCGCAAATTGCAGCGCAAAGATGGAAACGCCGCCGGTGCCAAGAATGACGACGGTATCACCGGGTTTGGTCTTCGCTGCTCGGGTGAGTGCGTTCCACGCGGTGACGGCGGCGCAGGGAAGCGTGGCAGCTTCCTGATAGGAGAAGTGACGGGGAAAATGGACGAGGCCGTCTTCGCGCAACGCGACCAGCTCGGCGAGCATGCCGTCGACATCGCCGCCGAGCGCTCCGCGCGATTTCTCCGCGGAGGGCGCGCCGTCAATCCAGTTCTGCATGAAGATGCCGGCGACGCGATCGCCGATCTGGACGCGCGTGACGCCTTCGCCCATGGCAATGACTTCGCCGGCCCCATCGGAACAGGGAATGCGCGGCAGGCGCATCTTCGGGCTGTACTTTCCTGTCACGACGAGGAGATCGCGATAATTCCACGAGACGGCGTGGACACGCACGAGGACTTCGCCCCGCTGGGGCGAGGGATCGGGAAGGCCGACCGTTTTGAGGTTCTCGATTCCAAATGCGGGAATTTGCCACGCTTTCATTGGTTCCGCTTTTCTCTCAGACGATTTGGATCACCGGTCACACCTTAAGATGAAGATGATGCACCAGGTCAGGTTGATTCCGCCACCGTTGCCGCTGAACGAAGGTTCTTGCTGCGCATAGCGCCTTTGGTCACATCTGTTTCAATGAAGAACATGGAATTCCATCAGGAATAAGCAGACTTTGTCCAAATTTTCCAAGATCGCCCAGGCCCTCCGCTCCGCCCGCCTCACGCGGGCGCTGGCGCTGCACCGGGTGCTCGCAGGATCGGAGCATCGATTTGTACTCTCTACTGAACTGGCAACGGTGGTGGACGTAGGCGCGAATCGGGGACAATTTTCTCTGGCAGTTCGCCAGTGGGCACCGGGGGCGCGGGTTATTGCGTTTGAGCCGTTGCCGGGGCCGGCGTCGATTTTTCGCAGCGTGTTTGCGGGCGAAGCCAGCGTGGAGCTGCATCAGGTCGCACTTGGCATCAAGCCGGAACGTCGCGAGATGCATGTTTCCGGAAGAGACGATTCATCTTCGTTGCTGCCGATTTCGGCGACGCAGACTTCACTTTTTCCGGGGACAGCGGAAATTGGTTCGGTGGAAGTAACAACAGGACCGTTGGGCGATTTTGTGGAGCAGGGTGAATTGCGGGCACCGGCAATGTTGAAGCTTGATGTGCAGGGTTTCGAATACGATGCTCTGCTTGGATGCCGGACAATGCTGCCTTTTTTTCAATGGATCTACTGCGAGTGCTCGTTTGTTGAGCTTTATACCGGACAGAAACTGGCGGCAGAGGTGGTCGCGCTTCTGGCGGAAAATGGATTCAGCCTGGCGGGGGTTCACAATCCCGCGTACGACTCGATGGGCCGTTGCATTCAGGCGGATCTGCTGTTTTCAGCTGCTGCCGGGAGTCAGAGTCTCGCGACGGGAAAATCGTCACAACAGTAATGCCCTCCCAGGAGACGTGGCGGCGAAAAGTGCGACGGTGCGATGAGCAGGCGCGCTACCATGGATTATGGCCAGAGGATGGGAAAGCAAATCCGTGGAAGAGCAAGTGGAGCAGCGTTCTTCCGAGCCATTACGCAGAGCCAAACCCGCCGAAGACAGCACGGCCGAGAAAACCGCGCGCATGCTGGAGCGGCAGGCACTGGAGTTGCAGCGCGAGCGTATTTTGGACGAGCGGACTTCCAGCCCGATCCGCCGCAAGGCTCTCGAGGCAGCTCTTACTGAAATCGAAGAAAAGCTGAAGAATCTGTAGACGCGGGCCGATCCGCGGGAGCACGCGCGGCTGCGATTCGTCTAAAACTGCAGAATTCTCTTACTGAGTGCCGGGAACGAACCATTCCCGAGGCGCGTAGGAGAGGGACATGCGCGGAATATTCTTTTGTTTTTTGATTGTTGTGATTGCAGGTGCCGCTGGTCTCGGGGCGCAGGCGGCGCCGCGTGGGAACGACGCACCGCTGCCCAACGCGACGGAGTTGCTGCAACGGGCCATTACCAACGAAGCGAAGCTATCGGCTCAGCAGGAGAAGTACGAGTGCCGCGTGACCGATGAGGGAACCGAGACGGACAGCAAAGGCAACGTGAAGAAAACGGAGACGGAGGTCAAGGAGCAGTTCTACGTGAACGGAGTGGAAGTGGACCGCACGCTTGCGAAGGACGGCAAGGAGCTCACACCTGAGCAGACGCGGAAAGAAGACGAGCGCGTAATGAAGTCGACGCTCAAGTACAGCGATGCGGCGACAGCGAAAAAGGAGACGGAAAAGGAGAACAAGGAACTGCGCGAAATGATGGAGGCGATGAGCCTGACCAACGGACGGCGGGAAGGCGTGGATGGTCGGAGCGTATTGTTCTACGACATTGTTCCGAACATGAAATTTCAGGCGAAGAACATCTACCAGCGTTTCGGCCAGGTGATGGCGGGGAAGATATCGATCGATGAGGAGACGGGGGAGCCGATCGACGTGAACATCCGGTCTACCCAGGACCTCCGGATTGCCGGAGGCATCCTGGCGAATCTGCACAAGGGGTTCTGGATCCACATGCACGATCACGCGCAACCGGATGGGGTGTGGCTGACCGACCTGGTGGAGGGGTCGGGCGATGCGCGGGCGGCGTTGTTCCTGCACCCGTATTTCCGATTCAGGGAGACGACGGGGGATTGCCATTTGTACTCGGCGACGGCGAATCAGGTGGGACAGGCGAAGGCTGTGAAGCCTTGATCAATCAATGCCGCAAGCCTTCAGGAATTCCGGGGCGGCTGATCCTGGCGCTGATGAACTCGCGCCACGGGCGGGTAACGGATTGGGGCCTTGCGCACATCGCGGTTGGGGTTGAAGACACAATCCTCGATGTGGGTTGCGGCGGAGGGTGGACGGTGAACAAGCTGGCGGCGATGGCGCCGGCAGGCAAGGTGTACGGGATCGAC
Source organism: Acidobacteriaceae bacterium (assembly GCA_036490815.1). Lineage (GTDB taxonomy): Bacteria > Acidobacteriota > Terriglobia > Terriglobales > Acidobacteriaceae > Palsa-343. Next base: position 459,813 of record DASXDF010000013.1, on the reverse strand, counting down.
CATTCGCGAGCGAGCGCCATTGCTGCAAGAAAAGCGAATACAAAACTAATTCAGGAAGGGCGCGTCGAGATTGAGCAGGCTTCGGTGTCGGAACTTCCCTTCCCGGAGGGGTTTTTCGATCTGGTGAGCGCGGTTGAGACGCATTTCTGGTGGCCTGATCTGCGGCATGACATGCGCGAGGTGCAGCGGGTGGTCCGGCCTGGCGGAACGCTGATCGTGATCGCGGAAATCTACAAGCAATCGAAAGTGGCGTCAGGCAATGTCACCGAAAAAGCTCTGGAGCGGTCGGGCATGAAGGTGCTCACGGCGGAGCAACACCGCGAGCTCTTCGCAGAGGCAGGCTTCGGAGAGATTCGTGTGGCGGTAGATGAGCGAAAAAACTGGATTTGCGTCGTCGGGAAAAAACTCACTCAGGCATGATGCATGGCGATCGGGAAACCTGAGAAGCCTCCCGATCACTATGCAGTTCGTTACTTGTTGGGCTGGAAGAGGGTGAGCCGCACGTGCCACTCGACCGAGGCGCCCGGCTTGAGCGTGACCATGCCGGTGTTCATGTTGCCCCACTCTTTGCCGAAGGGATCACCGAAGTTGAACTGCTCTTCGATGGCGGCGAGGGCCCTGGGATTTCCGGCGGGGGGAGTGGTAGGCGCGTAGACCTGGATAGTGCGGATCTCCGGCGAGAGGCCGAGGATGTGGACGCCGTAGTTGCTGGCCGGATCGGCAAAGGTGACGTCGACAGCGCCGTTGGTGCGCTGAAGCGAGGACCAGTTGTCGTCGAGCATGATGTCGTCGAGTGCCTTGCCCTTCGGGTCGGTGAAGTCGTACTTCTTGCCCTTGACTGACATCAGGTCGCCGGTGGGAAATACGTCGGCGTAGTTATTGATGGCCGCAACTTTGGTGGCGGGCACGTGGAGCAGCGCCTGCTTACGATCGCCACTGGGCACGACGAAATAGGGGTGCCAGCCGATCGCCATGGGCTCGTCTTCTTTGCCGACGTTCTTTGCGACGATGGTGGCGTCGACTGCGGGACCGGTGAGGGAGATGGTGAAGGTCAAATCCGTTTGCGAGAGCCAGTGGCCGCCGAAATCGCCAGCATGAATGACACCGGTGAGGCTCTGGCCGTCGGCGACGGGCTGGGTCTGCACATCCTGCGTTTGTGAAGCGAGGATGAGGCCGTGCATCGCGTGCTTATCTTTGTTAGGGTCAGCAGAGCTGTGCCAGTTGGCGGGGAGGGTGATGGTCTTGCCGTGCCATTTCGTGGTGATGGTGGTGCCATCGGCTGAGACAGGGCCGATGATGCGGTTGGGATAGGGGACGAGGAAGGCACCGCCAAAGCTGAAGCTGGCGTTACCGTTCTGATCGTTAGGGCCGCCGTTGAGTTTGGCTGCCGCGTCTTCGAGGGTGGGCGAAGCGAAGATGGGAATTTCACCTTTGCCCGGAACATTGGCGGTGATCTGGAAGACGTTCATGCCGCGACCGGGTAACACGGTGGCGGAGAGAAATTCCATCTGCTGGCCGTTGCTGGTGGCAGCGCGAGTGAGCTTGACGACGGGCTCGCCGCCGATTTGAGGGACGGGCGGCGTAGTGGGCTGGCTGGCTTGCGGAGCAGGTTGGCCCTGCTTTGCGCAGCCTGCCATGAGGACGATGGCCAAAGCGAGGGGCGGGGCAAAAAGCTTGTTTCGAATCGACATGGAATCTCCCAGGAAGAACTGGTAAACGCTTTCTAAGCGCACCCATTCTACGCCTGCAATGGCGGGTTCGGGACTCTTACAATCGCGATGTGGACGGGATCGCGACTGCGGTATCGAAAGGATCAAAAGCGGCGGGGCTCGCAGCACTGAATCGCCGCGTGGTGGCGTGCCAGAGTTGTGCGCGACTGCGCGAACACTGCACGACAGTGGCGGAGAAGAAGCGCCGGGCGTATCTGGAGTGGGAGTACTGGGGCAAACCAGTTCCCTCTTTCGGCGATCCGGCGGCGCGGGTTTTGTTTGTTGGGCTGGCGCCGGGGGCGCATGGCTCGAACCGGACGGGGCGGCCTTTCACCGGCGATGGGTCGGGGGGGTTTCTGTATCCGCTTTTGCATCGGGCCGGCTTCGCGTCGCAGGCGTCTTCGACGCGGCGGGATGATGGGATGATGCTGCGCGATGCGTGGATCACGGCAGTGGTGCGTTGTGCTCCACCAGGCAATAAACCGCTGCCGGAAGAGATTGCGAACTGCGCGCCGTTCCTGGATGAGGAGATTGCGGCGCTCGATAATCTACGCGCCATTGTGTGCCTGGGAAAGATCGCGTTCGACGGTGTGGTTGCGCATCTGGTGCGCACGGGGCAGATCGAACGGCGCGGCGATCTGGTGTTCGGCCACGGCGTGGAGTATCGGATTCCGGGGGATCGATGGTTGCTCGCGAGCTATCATCCGTCGCTTCAAAATACGAATACCGGCAAGCTGACTGCTGCGATGATGCTCGGGGTTTTCGAGCGGGCGCGAAAACTGGGTGGGTTGCCCGGATCATAATTATTACCCTGGACATCTTCCTCGGGACCGGCGCGCATCTTGGTTGAGAGCCAGGGGGGCGGTAAAGACTCCCGCGCGAGAGGACTACCGAATGATCACGATTTTGCTCATCATTTTGATCCTGATGTTGATTGGAGCATTCCCGGCATGGCCGTACAGCCGTGGCTGGGGCTACTATCCGAGTGGCGGACTGGGCCTGATTGTGCTCATCGTCGTTGTGCTGATGCTGATGCGCGTTTTTTAAAAGGGAAAGTACGTGCGATTGATTGGAGCGGGAGACCGGGATCGAACCGGCGACATCCAGCTTGGGAAGCTGGCGTTCTACCACTGAACTACTCCCGCTCTTTCACCCTTTGTGAATCGATTGGCTACAGCTTTTGTCGATTCAGGAGGAGTGTCTTTCACCTCGATAATCCGGCCTGAAGACTGAGCATCGTCAGCATAAGAGGCCTGGATCGCAAGGGCGAGCCTGGAGAAGTATACCAAGGCGAATGATTGCCCACGGCTTTCCGTTAGCCTTTGCGTGACTGCGTGGATGAAACGGCCGAAACATATTGTGCCGCCAGCGCCTGAAACCTTTCGACCTGCTGATATGCCCATCCCGAATCGAGCCCGCGTTCCGCTGCGAGGATGCCGGCTACTTCAGGAGCCATTGCGATGGCAGCCTTCGCGTTGAGGAAGAGGGCGCGCGTTCGACGGGCGAGGATGTCTTCAACGTTGCGGGCCATCTCCTCGCGCGCGGCCCAGACAACCTCGGCAGCGATGTTGGGCAGATCCGGGTGCAACCGGCTGGCGAGATTCGGTTGCGCTTCGATGAGCGCCTGAATCTTTATGGCATCCGATCCGTAGACTCCGAGAGAGCCGAGCGCCTCAGGGTGCTGGTGATAGCCGTGCAGGCGCAGATCGCAGGTGACGCATGGCGTCTCCTTCAAGTCCCCCAGAGTAATGGCGTGATCGACGCAGTCCTCTGCCATGTGGCGATAGGTGGTCCACTTGCCGCCAACGATAGTGAGAAGGCCCGACTCATCGATGTGGATGGTGTGCTCACGAGAAAGAGATGCAGTTCTGTTATTGCCGGGCACCTTGACCAAAGGGCGTATTCCGACGTAGATGCTGAGGATGTCGTCGCGGGTGGGTGGACGAATGAGATAGCGCGCCGCCGTTTCGAGAACGAACTCAATCTCGTCTTCCAGAGGAGGCGGCTCGTACGATGGGCGGTCGATGGGGGTATCGGTTGTGCCGACCACGGTGTGCCCGTGCCATGGAATGGCGAACATCACGCGTCCGTCTGCGGTGTGGGGCACCATGATCGCGGTGTTTCCGCGCAGGAAGGACTGATCGAAAACAAGGTGAATTCCCTGGCTGGGGCTGACCATGGTTTCGGCATTGGGCTCGTCGAGCCGACGTATCTCATCCGTGAAAATGCCGGTTGCGTTGACGACGACTCGGGCGGGGATGTAGTGGGTCTCGCCGCTTTCGCGATCGTCAACGACGACGCCGTTGAGGAAATTGTCAGGGCCCTTCGATAACCGAACCGCGGAAGCATAGTTGAGGACAGCGGCTCCATGATCGACGGCGGTTGCGAGGAGATGGATGAGCAGACGCGTGTCGTCGAACTGGCCATCGTGGTAGACAATGCCGCCCCTGAGGCCTTCCAACTGGAGGGTGGGAAGTTTTTCCAACGTCTCGTCGCGTGAGAGGAGGCGCGACTTGCCGAAGCCGAACTTGCCGGCGAGCAGATCGTAGACCTTTAATCCGATGCCGTAGAAGGGCGACTCCCACCAGGAATAAGTAGGGACGACGAAGGGCAGATCCTGGACGAGATGGGGAGCGTTGTGAAAGAGGCGGCCGCGTTCGCGGAGAGCTTCCATGACCAGGGACACGTTTCCCTGTTCGAGGTAGCGGACGCCGCCGTGAATGAGCTTGGTGGAGCGGCTCGAAGTTCCTTTGCCAAAGTCCTCGCGCTCGACGAGGAGCACGCTGAAGCCGCGCGTGGCGGCATCGACGGCGACGCCGGCGCCGGTTGCTCCTCCGCCGATGACGACGATGTCCCAGGGATCGCTGCGTTCCCTGACCCGCGCGATCATCTGTGTGCGATTCATGATTGTTCGATTCCAGTCTCTTGAGGGAGCGCTCGCAAGATACTTTTTGGACTGATCTCCCTCAGGCTACCAGGAATGCGCCGCGACCATGTCGACGGACCCGGGCACGTCGTCGACGACCACAATGTGCATTACGATCTGGAGGTTCTTCTTCTCCCATCCTGAGGGCAGGCTTCGAGCGTAGTCGGCGATCTTTACGGGATTGCTGAGAAATTCACTAGCTGCCTGCGTACCGTATTGGCCGATACCGGAGGCGGTCATGATCAACTGGCGGCTATCCGTGCTGAGCAGGCGGGAGACGATCGCGTAATCGTCCGTGGTGGACCCGTCGGGCTTGACGCGCACAGTCCAGGAGCGATGTGTGAGTTTATCAGTGATGGTGTCGCCGTTGGAAAAAGCAAAGCGCAGAGGATTGGTGACATCGATGGTCCACTGATTATTGAAGGCGCCAATGAGAACGGTTGGAGCCGAGTGCAGGTCGCCGGAGGAAAAGTCGCCGGCATAGCGCAGTTCGTAGGATTTGTTTTGGCGGGCGAGCATGGAGGTGATGGCGGCACATGCCGAGACATCGCCGACCGTGACATAGGCCTTGGTGGAAGGCTGAAAATCGTCGGCGGTAAGAGGTCCGGCGCTCTTGAGATCGATGGTGAATTCAGGACCGGTATTTTCGAGGTGATGGGATCGCCGGTAGCGATCCATGAACTGCGGTGAGGGCCGATAGACCACGTTCGTTCCTGTATAGAGGATGACGGGCATCTGGCTGTTGATGGCGGGAGCCCAGAACAGCCGGAACGCGGCGGGCGTGGCGGGACGCAGAGCCCGCGGGAGAAAGATACCTGCCGCCAGACCGATGGCGAGGGCGGCAATTGCTGACAACACAGGAATCCATCGAGTGCTGCGGCGAGGTTCCTTCGCCTCCGGGGGGGCTTTCGGAACCAGGGTCGGGACTGGAGCCGAGGGCAGAGGATCAGATTTGGCAGCGGCAGCAGGCGAAGTGTTTTTCGGAGACGCGAGCGGGAGCAGGGCGGCGGCAGGAAATTCAAAATGGGCGCGATAGTGACCGGGCGGAATCTCGATCCGCACCTGGGGCGGGGCGGAGGTCGCACTCAGATAGTACTGAGCGAGGCGCTTGCGGACCTCGGCAACGCGCGCGCGGACGATGGGGTCGTTAGCTGCATCGTAATCGGGCTCTCGTCCGAAGACTTCGACGCCGATGACGCGCTCCCGGAGCAGATCGTCGCGATCATCGAGGCTGTGACGAACCAGATAGGCCAGCAGCTTTTGGCACTGTGCGCTGGAGCGAAATGGGTAGCTCTGAAGGATCAGATCAAGAGCCTGATGCACGATCCCACGTTCGCCGGATGCGCCTGCGGCATTGGGTTCGGCGGGCTGCCGGAGATGGGCATCGCCACTTTTCATCTCCTCAGGCCTTTCATCGGTACAGTACCTCCCCGTTATTTATATGAAAGTAAATGATCTCACGTCTGCGATGCAGGTAGCGTACCGTACCCCGCCTTGCGCGTTGATTACGCTGAAGCGTTGATTTGGAGGGTTTGGTAGCAGAACCGCACCCAACTTTTGGGGCGGACGCAGAACAGAGGGTGGCAGTCACACAACGAATGGGCTGCCCATTCCGCATCGGTGCCACGGAGGTGGCTACACTTTCAGGAGGCAATATGACGCACGCACGGAACCGGTCAGGCTGGTCGATCCTCTTCCTTGTTTCGTTGATTTTCGTTTTTGCGATGGCAGCAGCGCGGACCGCGTATGCCCAGCAACTGACGGGCACGCTGAGCGGCACGGTCACCGACAGCTCGGGGGGCGTGGTTCCGGGGGCTCGGGTGAGCCTGGTCAACATGACCAGCGGTGACACACGCACGGCGACCAGTGATTCCGCCGGGCGGTGGGTGATCACTGCGGTGCAGCCGGCAAACTATTCGCTGAAGGTCGACGCTCATGGCTATGCGACCTGGCGCGAAGACAACATCGCCATGGCCACCGGCGACACCCGCGATATCCCCGACATCCGGCTGACGGTGGGCACACTTTCAAGCACGGTCCAGGTGGTGGGCGGCGGCGCGGCCACGGTTCCGACCGACACGGCCGAAGTGAGCACGACGCTGAACGAGAAGATGATCGACAACTTCCCGCTGGCCGGGCGTGACGCGGGCGAACTGCTGAAGGTGATGCCAGGCATGGCGCTGAATAATAATGCCGGCGGCGCCTCAAAAACTTTTGCCAATAATGATGTTGAGGTTGGTTCGAACAACGGTCCGGTCGGCGACTACTCGTCGAACGGCACGCAGCCGAACGGAACGATGGCTTACATGCTGGATGGTGCGGACCTGGTGGATCCAGGTAACTTCGGCACACAGATCGCTAACATCAACCAGGACATGGTGGGCAGCATTAAGTTTTTGTCCGCGGACTACAGCGCCGAGTATGCCAAGGGACCGGCCATTTTTGAAGCATTCAGCCGAAGCGGCGGGCGGCAGTTCCACGGTGAAGCCTATCTGTATACGCACAATGCGGCGCTGGACAGCGTGGACGCTTACACGAAGAGCCAGGGCGGAACGAACGCCGCTCAGTCTTACTACTACATGGGCGGCAACATCGGCGGCCCGGTGCGGTTGCCGTTTCTGAGCTTTAACAAGAATCGCGACAAGCTGTTCTTCTGGGCTGGATACGAATACATGCTGCAGCATCCGGCGGGATCCATCATCAATTACAACGTGCCGAACGCCGCGCAGCTATCCGGCGACTTCAGCAATGCGGGGGTCCCGGCGGGAGCTATCAGCACCTGGCCGAATTTCTATAACCAGATCACGAAGAATGCACCCGCGGGCGCGACAGCGACTTCCATACCAACTTCAGACGAAGACCCCAACATGGCTGGGATTCTGAAACTCTATCCCTCCACGAATCAGACGCCTTCATCTGCAAACGGCTACACCAACTACCACTATGTAAATACTTCCCCGCAGAATCGCTGGGAAGCTTCGGGCAAGCTGGACTACGCGATCAGCGACAATACGAAACTCTCCGGTTCTTACACGTATCAGAAGGAACAGGATCTGGCGCCGATCAGCATCTGGTGGGCGACGCCCAACACGCTTCCCTACCCCAGCCCTGGCGCGTCCTCCACGACGACCTACGTGATCAACACCAACCTGACCCACGTGTTTAGTCCGAAGGTAACGAACGAAGTGGTGTTCAGCTGGTCACACTTTGTCAACCCATACAAGCTGGCGAATCCATCCAAGGTTTCCCGTTCCGCGAATAACTTCAACGCACAAGGCTTGTTTGGCAACACGACGGCGCAGATACCGAACTTTGAACCTGATTATTGCTGTAGCGAGCAACTCGCCAGCATTAACTACTACCCCATGAACTCGCCGACAGCGCCGCTGGGGTCAGGAAGCTTCGGAGGCATCAAGCAGGTGCCGGCGGTTTACGACAACTTCACGCGGGTCTTTGGACCGCACACCGTTAAAGTGGGCTTCTACTGGGATCGCAGCTCCAACCAGCAAAACGGAACAGGACCGGACAACGGGACGTACGGTTTTGTGAACTCGGGCCAGAATTCCACGACGAACGATGTCGCGGACATGATGCTTGGTTACGTTAACTACTACCAGCAGCAGAACAAAAACGTAGCCTCGGACAATGCTTACCACCAGGTATCGTTTTACGGGCAGGATTCGTGGCGGGCCAATCCACGGCTGACGATCAATTTCGGCCTGCGCTTCGATCACATCGGGCAATGGTACGGGTTCAACGATTTTTCCAATGGCAATCAGGTGTGGGATCCGGCCACCTACGATAACTCGAGCACTGCCGCCGACAATACCGGTCTGACATGGCATGCGATCAATCACAGCATTCCGCTCTCTGGTTTCGCGAGCCCGTTGCTCTACTGGGCACCACGGGGCGGGATCGCTCTGGATATCTTCGGCAACGGGAAGACGGTGTTTCGGACGGGGTTCGGGGTCTTCCGCTATCAGGCGACCAGCGAAACGGCTGAGGCCGGCAACGGGCCAGCGGGATCCTTCGAATATCAGACTTCGACTCCGTTCAATGGCATCGCCAGCGTGAGCACGTTTGTCCCTCCTTCCAGTGTCGCGCAAAACGGGTCCAGCATCTACGCGATGCAAATGGGCGACAACCGCGCACCGTTCACCAACGACTGGAATGCGACGGTCTCTCAGGCTATGCCGTGGAGGTCGCTGCTGGAGATCTCTTATGTGGGCAATCGCAGCGCGAACGAATTCATGGACGGCACCAACAGCAATCTCTACAACCTGAACAATGTTCCGATGGGAGCGATATTCAACCCGGATCCTGCGACGGGCACCCTTGTTTCTCCGGCGCCGCCGCCGTGTTCCACGAGCGATCCTGCTGATGAGAGCCTTTACTGCGCGGCTAACCCGGCCGTTTATTCGCAGACTTACAATCAGAACGACTACCGGCCTTTGAGAAACTATCAGAACGTCTACCTGATTACCCACGCTCCTTACTCCAACTACAACGCATTGCAGGTGGGTTACACGAAGCAGGCCGGCCGCATTACCTTCCTGACGAACTATACCTTCTCGAAAGCGCTGGGTATTCGCGATGGAGGCTCGAATAACGGATCAGGGAACGGCAACGGTCTCGATCCTTTCAGCCTGCGGGCAAACTACGGTCCGCTTTTCTACGATCACACGCATATTTTGAATCTGGTCTATAACTACTCGACGCCGACAGCGATCCACGGCCAGGACTTAGGGCACAAGCTACTGGGCGGGGCGGTGAACGGCTGGCAACTGTCCGGTTACACAGCTTTCCAGAGTGGCTACAACCTGCAGTTACTCACGGGCGGCACGTTCAACGCGCAGTATCCATCGGCATTGACGGTGCCCACCGTGGCGAATCCGACTCTTCCGGATAACAGTGTCACGATGCCCAATGGGCTGAAGGCGGTCGGGATCAGTCCCTCGACCTACTTCGGTACGTTTGCGTTCAACGCGCTGGTTCCGGCACTCAGCTGCAATCCGGGCGCGAACCTGCACAATCATCAGCGGTTCAACCCAGCCTGCCTGGCGCCACCGGGATACGGACAGCAGGGAGCGTTCAACATGCCTTACATGCGCGCCCCGAATTACGTGGATAACGATCTGGGAGTCTACAAGGATTTCCATTTCACGGAGACGCGCTACGTGCAGTTCAGGATATCGGCCACTAACTGGCTGAATCATCCGCTGCGGCAGTTTGGGCTGGCGAACAGCAGCGATGAGCAGGTCAGCTTCATCGGGACGCAGAACGCCACTTGCTCGGGCTGCGTTAATTCCGGCGGCCAGCCACCGCAGGAGCAGTATTTGTCGCCGACAAACACCAACGTGACCACAACCGGAACTCCTGCATTTAAGACGGGGGCCAGGTTCGTGACCCTGGCAACGAAGTTCTATTTCTGATGGCGTATCCATCAGACTCGGGGCGGCATTTTCAGGCCTCCTGTGCCGCCCCATTTTGCACCCGACCGCATTAACCCACGTCTTCCCTTCCCCGGTCGACCAGTTCGGCGCAGGACGACAGCTTCAGGCTGAACCAACGTGCGAGCAGAACGCTGACGAAACATTTGTATCGGGCAGCGATTTGGAGAAAGCATGACGATTTTCTTCGCCGGAGTAGTACGCGCCGGCCTCGATTCCATTTCTCGCCTTGCACTGCTCCTCACGCTCGCGTTGCTATGGTTGTTTTTTCCGTTAGCTGCGCTTGCGCAGAGCGACACAGCCGTATCGACCACCGTGCAGAGCCCCGCTGCCGCGGTACAGTCCGTCGAGAGCGATACGAATGCCGTCAGCATCGTGCTTGCCAACGGCCTGTTGCGGATACAGCCCTGCGCCGCCAGCGTTGCTCACGTGACCTTTACCCCGGAGAAGACGCTGCCGAACCTCAGCAATCCCTGGATCCTTGATTCGGCGTGCCACGTTGTACCCTTCAGCACCCGGCTGAGCAAGGACAGCGTGGACATCCTGACGGCGGATCTGACCATTGCTGTCGACCGGACCAGCGGCGCGGTGCGGTTCGCTAATATCCCAGGAAGTGTTTTGCTGCGCGAGACCGACTGGCCTTATCCCCGGAAGATGACTGCTGTGACGACGGATGGAGAGGCTACGCATCGCGCCGAGACGTGGTTTGCGCTCACTCCCGATGAGCATTTTTATGGATTGGGGCAGCATCAGAACGGCATCCTGAACCAGCGCACTCTGGAGATGGAACTTTCGCAGGACAACACGAATATTTCGGTGCCGTTCTTTCTGTCGTCAAAGGGATATGGCGTGTTGTGGAACAACGGTTCTGTGACTCGATGGAATAACCGCTTTCAGCCGGTACTTGCGATGGAATCCAACGTTGCCGACGCCGTCGACTATTACTTCATCTACGGCCCGGACTTCGATCGCATTATTGCCGGTTACCGCACTTTGACCGGCGGAGCACCGTTGTTCCCCCGATGGGCCTATGGATTCTGGCAGTCAAAGCTGGCGTACAGCAGCCAGGCGGAAGTACTGGACATTGCTGCCCGGTACAGGAACCTTGGGCTGCCGCTGGACGCCATTGTGCTGGATGCGGGATGGGAGAGCGTGGTGGGATCGCGCGTCTTCACGCCGCGTTTTCCGGATGCGCGCGGGATGGTGAAGACGCTGCACGACGAGAATGTCCACCTGATGGTTTCGATCTGGCCTCTGTTTCAGCCAGGGAGCACCACGTTCGACGCGATGGAGAAAAATGGTTTCTTTGTGACCGGGGGAGTCAATCGCATTCCTTCCTACGATCCGGGGACGCGCCTTTACGACGCCTTCAATCCGGCGGCGCGGCAACTGTACTGGCAGCAGGTTAAGTCTTCCCTTTACGACATTGGTGTGGACGCCTTCTGGATGGACTCGACCGAGCCGGGCGATTTGTACAGCGAGGCGCACGGACCGATGTTGGCCGGTGCGACGACGGCGCTCGGCAACGGGTCGAAATACGCGAACGCTTATCCATTGATGACGACGGCTGCTATCTATGATGGCCAACGCAGCGCCCCCGATCCGCAGCGGGTGTTTACGCTGACGCGATCCGCGTTTCTGGGCATGCAGCGGAACGCCGCGGCAGCGTGGTCGGGGGACATCGCGACGAATTTCGACACCCTGCGGCGCGAGATTCCTGCGGGACTGAACTATTCTCTTTCCGGCTTTCCTTACTGGACGACGGATATTGGCGGCTTTCTGGGTGGAGACACCAGCGATCCCCGGTATCGGGAGTTATTCGTTCGCTGGTTTCAGTACGGCTCGTTCTGCCCCGTGTTTCGCGTGCATGGGACGAGATCGAACAACGAGAACGAACTGTGGTCGGACGGACAGGCGGCGCAGTTGATTCTGGCGCAGTACGATCGGCTGCGCTACAGGATGCTTCCCTACATCTACACGCTCGCGGCCAGGACCACGCTGGAGGGGTACACACCGATGCGGGCGCTGGCGTTCGATTTTCGTTATGACGGTGCTGCGCTGGATAAGAGCGATGAGTTCATGCTGGGCCCATCGCTGCTGGCGGCGCCGGTGACGGAAGCCGGCGCGGAGGCGCGCAACGTGTATTTGCCCGCCGGCACGGACTGGATCGACTTCTGGACCGGGGAGCGCGTGCACGGCGGTGAATCCATTCGCCGGGAGACGCCGTTGGCCATCATGCCGGTTTATGTGCGGGCGGGAAGCATTCTGCCGATGGGTCCGGAATTGGAATACGCGAGTCAAAAGCCCGCGGATCCGATTGAGCTGCGTATCTATCCGGGCAACGACGGGAGTTTTCGGCTCTATGAAGACGATGGAACGACCTACGCCTATGAGAAGGGCGCGTATTCCTGGATTCCGATGCAGTGGGATGATGCAAGCCGGACGCTGAGCATTGGAGCGCGAGAGGGGCAGTTCCCGGGGATGCTGACGGCGCGCACTTTTCAGGTGGTGGTGGTGCACCCGGGCCACGGCGTCGGAGAATCCACAACCGCAGGCAGAACGGTGACGTACGCGGGCGCGGCTGTGCAGGTTCAGATTCCTGCTGAAAGGCCCATCGTACCGGTGAGCCATCCCGTGCCTGTCGCGAGGCGCGCGGTACATTGAGATTGCCGGCCGCAGGTGGCGGATAAAGGCATGCTAATTTGAAGGTTCACTTTTCTTAGTCACTCCGTTCGGAGCAGGAGCATAACCATGGATCACCGTCGACGCTGGTCGGTCTCTGTTTTCGCGCTGGGCCTGGTTGCCTTATTCTCTTTCACGCTGATTGCACAGACGCCTGTTGCAGGCGACAGTTATCCGCAGAGCCTGCTGGATGGACTTCGGTGGCGGGATGTGGGACCGATGCGCGGCGGGCGATCGTTTGGCGTGGCGGGCGTCGCCAGCGAGCCGAACACATTTTATTTCGGATCGGTGGGCGGCGGCGTGTGGAAGACGGAGAACGCGGGACGTACATGGAAGCCGATATCGGACCAGGGGATCCCGATCGGCTCGATTGGGGCGGTTGCCGTTGCTCCTTCAGATCCGAACATTGTTTATGTGGGAACGGGCGAGCCAGACATTCGCGGGCAGCACTCGTATGGCATCGGGATGTTCAAGTCGATGGATGCGGGCAAGACGTGGACACAGATTGGGCTGGAGAAGACGAGGCACATCGGGCGCATCGTGGTCGATCCAGCGAATCCGGATCGCGTCTACGTAGCGGCTCTGGGGCACGCGTATGAGGGGAATCCGGAGCGGGGTGTTTATCGCTCAATAGATGGCGGTGCGCACTGGAAGAAGGTTTTGTTCAACGCGTCCGATCCTGACAATGTGGGCGCGATTGATATCGCCATCGACCCTAAAGACTCGAAGGTACTGTATGCGTCGTTGTGGGCGACGCGGCGACCGCCGTGGTCGGTGTACGCACCTTCGTACATGCCGGGCAGCGGACTGTATAAGTCGACGGATGGCGGGGATCACTGGACGAAGCTGGGCGGCGGCCTGCCGGACGATCAATTTGTGGGCAAGATTGGGATTGCGGTGGCACCGAGCAACCCGAACCGTCTGTGGGCGGTGGTGGACGACATCGGCTCCAGTGTGGCCGCGCCGCTGCGCTTTTCGGCAGAGACGCCAAAGACGCCTGCTCCAAAACCGAAGGGCGGCGTCTATCTTTCTGACGACGCGGGCGCGACGTGGAGGCTGGTGAACGGAGAGACGCGGCTGTGGGGACGCGGCTGGTATTTCGAATCGGTGACGGTGGATCCGGACAATCCGGACAAGGCTTACGTGATCAACACCGGGACGTTTTTGACGACGGACGCGGGCAAGACGTTTACGCCGATCAAGAGCGCGCCGGGCGGCGACGACTATCACCAGATATGGGTGAATCCGCGGGATGGCAGCCGGATGGTGCTGAGCAGCGATCAGGGCACAGTGGTGAGCGTGGACGGCGGCAAGACATGGAGCACCTGGTACAACCAGCCGACGGCAGAGATTTATCACGTGGCCGCGGACAATCAATTTCCTTACTGGCTGGTGGGCGCGCAGCAGGACAGCGGAGCAGTACGGGTGAGCACGTGGTCGCGGGAAGGCATTCTGAATTTCCGCAACTGGGAGCCGACGTGCCTGGCGGGGGAGAGCGATACGGTGGTGCCTGATCCGACCGAGCCGAACATTCTGTATGGCGCCGGGGCAGGACGCTGCAATCAGGCGCTGAACGTGGCGGCTTCGCTGGGCGGAGCGCTGCCGGCGGCGGACCCGAATGATCCCGACCGCAAGACGTGGACGCTGCCGGAGGTGTTTTCGGGGGCGGACGGCGCGCTTTATTACTCGAACCAATTTGTGTTTCGCACGCGGGATCGGGGCAAGACGTGGGAGAAGATCAGCACAGACCTGACGCGGGTGAACCCGGGAGTACCGGCGAATCTCGACGCAGTGACGGCGAAAGACATCGATGAGACGATGACGAACCGGTTCGGCGTGGTCTACACCATCGGTCCGTCTCCTCTGAGCGCGACGACGGTGTGGGTGGGCACGGACGATGGGCTGATCCAGGTGACGCGCGATGACGGCAGGACGTGGATGGACGTGACGCCGCCGGCGATGACAGCGTGGAGCAAAGTGTCGCAGGTGGAGGCGGGGCACTTCGATGCGGAGACCGCGTATGCCTCGGTAGATCGGCATCGTCTGGGGGATGACAAGGCTTATATCTATCGCACGCGGGATGGGGGGAAGACATGGCAGAACGTTGCCAATGGAATTCCGGAAGGGGCGTTCGTCAACTCCGTGAAGGAAGACCCGGTGCAGAAGGGTCTGCTGTATGCGGCGACGGAACTGCGTGTGTATGTCTCGTTCGATGACGGCGATCACTGGCAGGGGTTGCAGAACAATATGCCGGTGACCTCGGTGCGCGACATTGTGGTGCATGGCGACGATCTGGATGTGGCCACGCACGGGCGCGGATTCTGGGTGATGGATCAGATGAGCGCGCTGCGCCAGCTTGCTTCAAAGGGCGGACAGATCGAGGAAGCAGGCGCGTATCTGTTCAAGCCCGGCGATGCAATTTCGATTCCGCCGAGCGGAGAAGACGGTACACCAATGCCGCATGAAGAGCCGACGGAGCTGAATCCGCCGGCCGGGGTGCTGGCTTACTACTGGCTGAAGACGGCGCCGGCGCAGCCGCTGAAGCTGGAACTGGTGGACAGCAAGGGAGAGGTGAAGGCGTGCGGAGCGAGCGATACCACGGTGACGCCCGTGGATACGGAGAAGATCAACGTGGAGGCGATCTGGGAGGAGCCAGCGCAACTGCCGCCTTCTGCGAAGGCGGGGATGCACCGGTATGCGCTTGATCTTCCGCAGCAGCGATTCTTTGGTCCGGCGCAGGCGGAGCGTCCGCGTGACGCGTGCTCGCCAGCGGCGGGAACAGAAAAGCCCGCGGCGCGACCGGCACGTCCAAGGCGGCGGGCACCGGTATTTCTTGCACCGGGTGAGTACACGGTGCGACTGACGGTGGATGGGCAGACCTACACGCAGCCGGTAACGGTAAAGGCGGATCCGCGAGGGTCGGGGATCGACAACGCTACACCGGGCACAAATTCCGCGGAGTGAACAAGGGATGCAATGACGGTGGGCGGGGAAATCCCGAAAGAAAAGAGCCCTCGGGGCTCCTGACCGACCGAGGGCTGGAAAAGAGCTTTCACCGGTTGGCTTATAGCTCACTTCAAACCATAAGCCGAGCAGGGCCAGATTGCGCCAGGACAATCGTTGTATGTTCGCCGTATATTCGCCTATCTTTCGGCTGACGGTTGGCCTGCTTGTGGCCGATCGAGACGGATCACCGAATTTCGAAGCTGAAATCGAAAGTGGGCTCGATCTCCTGCTGGAACGTTTGAGCAGGATGGATGGAGCGGTGCAGGGGCACCGGCGAAACCGGGGGAACGTGATAGGCTTGGTGCGTTTTGAAAACGCGACACTGCCGGACCGCTCCGGATTGGACCGGCAGACGCACGGAGAGCTGACCTGGTTCCTGACATGACAAAGAAAACGTACCTGGTCCTGGTTTGTGTCCTGACGATGGGAATTGTTCCCGCGTTTGCGCAGCAAGCGAAGTATCCGTTCAATGATCCGAGCTTGCCGGGCGACAAACGCATCGACAATCTGCTGTCGCTGATGACGACTCAGGAAAAGATCGATGTGCTGGGAACGCGAACCGGAGTGCCACGGCTGGGTGTGCCGAATATCGGCAGCTCAGAGGGAATTCACGGCGTGGTGCAGCGCGAAGCTCGATTTGGACGCCAGCCGATCACAACTACGCAGTTTCCGCAGCCGCCGGGGATGGGGGAGAGCTGGGATCCGGCGCTGGTGGAGCAGGCAGGTGGCGTGGAGGGGTTTGAGGCGCGGTACATCACGGAGACGCCGAAATACGGTCGGCAAATTTTGATGGAGTGGGGGCCGCAGTCGGACCTGGCGCGCGATCCGCGATGGGGGCGCAGCGAAGAAGTGTACGGCGAGGATCCATTCTTCAATGGAACGATGGCTATCGCCTTCAGCAAGGGTCTGGAGGGCGACGATCCGAAATACTGGCTGGCGTCGCCTCTGCTAAAGCATTTTCTGGCGAACGAGAATGAAAACCAGCGGGATCGGTCGACGTCGAACTTCGATGAACGGCTGTTCTGGGAGTACTACTCGGTTCCGTTCCGGATGGCGTTTCAGGAGGGTGGCGCGAAGGCGGTGATGGCCTCGTACAACGGATGGAACGGGACGACGATGGTGGTGAATCCGATCCTGAAGAGCATTGTGCAGGACAAATGGGGCGTATGGGTTTTGTCGACGGACGGCGGCGCGGTGAAACAGCTGGTGGATCCGCGGCATTTGTACCCGAACCAGGAAGCTGCGGTTGTGGCGTGCATCAAGAACGGCGTGAATCAGTTTTTGGATCAATATGCAGGCGAGACAAAGGCGGCGCTCGCGGACGGATCGCTGAAGGAAGCGGACATTGATGCTGTCCTCCGTTACAAATTCAGGATTGCGCTGAAGCTGGGGCTGCTGGATCCGCCGGAAATGGTGCCGTACACGAAGCTGAAAGACGGGCCGGAGCCGTGGAATGGCGACAAGGACAAGGAAGTGTCGCGGAAGCTGGCGCTGGAGTCGATTGTGCTGCTGAAGAACGACAAGAGCCTGCTGCCGCTGGACAAGAAATCGATGAAGTCGATTGCGGTGATTGGGCCACTGGCGGATTCGGTGCACTGGGATTGGTATGGCGGGACGCCTCCTTATAAGGTGACACCACTGGAGGGGATCAAGGAGGCCGTGGGCCCGGATGTGAAGGTGAATTATGCCGAGAGCGAGCTGGGCGATGCGGCGGTGAATGCGGCGCGGCATGCGGACGCTGCGGTGGTGGTAGTGGGCAATGATCCGACGTGCGGGCCGGATATGGCGCATGACTGGGTGAATACGCCAGATGGCGGCGGGACGCTTCCCTGCACCGTGCCCAGCGACGGGCGCGAGGGGCGCGATCGGCAGAGCATCGATCTGGCGCAGGAGCAACTGGTGCGGCAGGTGTTCGCGGTGAATCCGAAGACGGTGGTGATTCTGGTTTCAAGTTTTCCGTTTGCGATCAACTGGAGCCAGGAGCATGTGCCGGCAATTCTGCACATGACGCACGCCTCACAGGATGAAGGAACAGCGTTGGCCAAAGTGTTGTTTGGCGACTACAACCCGGGCGGGCATCTGGTGGAAACGTGGCCGAAGTCCGTGGACCAACTGCCGCCAAGCATGGATTACAACATTCGCGATGGATACACCTATATGTACTTCAAGGGCGAGCCTCTGTATCCGTTTGGGTTTGGACTGAGCTATACGACGTTCAAGTTTTCGAATCTGAAGACGAGCGCGCCGACCGTGGCGAGGGACGGGACGGTAACTGTATCCGTGGATGTGACAAATACAGGCAGCCGGTTGGGCGACGCGGTGGTGCAGCTGTATGTGAAGTATCCACACTCGAAGGTGGAGCGTCCGCGCGAGGAGCTGGAAGGTTTCCAGCGTGTGGCGGTGGATGCAGGACAGACGAAAACCGTGGAGATTGCGTTGCCGGCGTCGCGTCTGGCGTACTGGGATGCCAAAGCTGGTGATATGCGAGTGGAAGCGGATCCGGTGAGCCTGATGGTTGGGGACTCGTCCGCGAATTTGCCGCTAAGCACAACGGTGAAGGTAGACTAAGGCGCACGGAGCTAAGGATCACTGGCGCATGATTTCGATCGCAGTCATATCGGGAGTTTTGGTGGCGGCGATTGCCTGGGTCGCTCTCCTGCTGTCGATGCGAGGCAAGCGGATGCGTATGCTTGCGTCACGATTGAACTTTGAATATCTGGATAAGAATCTTCCCGAGCGCTTTTCGTTGTCGCAGCCACCTTTCGAGAAGATCACTTGCGCCACGGGCGTCATCCACGGAAAGCGAAACGGCGTGGACCTTTGTGTTTTCGACGGGATTCTTGGCAACCGGGGCAGCGGTTCGTATCGAACCTTCATCGGCGTTCAAGACGGACAGATGCGCTTGTCGAATGCAACGGAAATGCTGGGGCATGCGCTTCAATCGGCGGAGTGGACCATCCTCTACGGAAACCAGAAAAACCTGGGCCTGATTCCGTGGTCTATGAACACACGGGAGATTGAAAAGCTGATCAGTACACTGCCTCTTTGAATGCGCTGCGCCGCGTGAGTTGCGCGGGTCCGACGAAGCTTCACACTTTACAACCAGAGCCTTAGTCCGGCGCGCCCGGTTGTTGTACGCCGGGGGCCGTGCCGGCCGAGGTCCAATGGCGCCCGCTGCTGGCGAGATTGAATCCGTAGAGGACGAGGCGAGGACGCTCGCCACGGGTGTCGACGTTTTCAACATGAATGTGGATGGTGCGGCGCTCGCCGGGCATGAGGGCGAAGTAGTTGTCGTCGTAGATGGCGGGGACGATGAGGTCGCCGGTTTTGTCGCGGACGACTTTGACGCGGACCAGCAAGGCAGGGGCCTTCGCAGTGTTGTGGAGGTCGGCAGAGATTTGCCACTGCGATCCGCGATGCTGGATGTGACTCTTCATGGTGACGTCGACGTTGGGCAAATTGCGGATGCCGGTGTAGTCGTTTTCGGTGAGCCCACGAAGATAGAAGTTCGATGAGACAGCTTTGCCGTTCTGCGAGAGGGTGAGGCGGATGAAGTGCGTCTTCGAGAGTCCTGCGGGATAGTCGAGCTGGATGGGCGACGTGGTCGAATCCTCCTTGCTGTCGAGCGTCGCGGATTTTTCCCATTTCAACGAGCCATCGATGTTCAGGATTTCGGCGTGGGCGGTGAGGCTGGTCTGATCGCCGGCGCTGTCGTTGACTACTTCGACCGCGTCGGTTGCGGCGTTCCACTGGATGTGCAGCGGCTCAGCGCCTTTCTTTGCGCCGTAATAGCCAGCGTCGGTGTCGAAGAAGTAGTCGTAGGTCTGCCACAGGAGCGAGGGCCAGGCCGGATGGCTCATCCAGATGAGGAGGCCGAAGCGGTTCTTGTTCTGGCCTTCGTACATGCCGCGATAGGCGTTGTAGTCGACGAACTGCGCGAGCTCGAGCCAGTCAGATAGGTTGGCGGCGCCGTCGTATTCGGAGTCGATCTCGTTGGGTGGGCGATGGGCGCTGGGCCGCTCCGGCGAGAGGGGGTAGTAGTCGTGGAGCGGCCACTCGTAGTTCTGCGGCCACAGCGCGGATTTGGAAAGGGTGCGGTCGAGGTCATCCATTTCGACGACGTTGGGCGCGCCCATTTCGGAGTGGAATTTGGTAGGGGCGTGGTCAAAGTAGTAGCGGAGCGGTTCGACGCGGTAGGGGCCATGACCGCTGACCGGGCCGTCGGCGGAGCTGGAGATGTAGTAGGAGTTGGGCTCGAGGGTGGCGATGAGGTTGCGGAGGCCATCGTCGATGGGTTGCGGCGGGAAGCCTTCGTTGCGGCCGCAGAAGAGGCCGAGGGAGGCGTGGCTGCGGATGCGGAGGAGGTAGTCGCGAGCGTTGGCGAGAAAGAGCGCGTTGTCGTCGGGGTTGGGGCCGTCCCACGGATTGGCGAGCCAGAAATCCTGCCAGATGACGATGCCGTTGCGGTCGGCGGCGTCGTAGAAGGCTTCGTCGTCGGTCATTCCGACCCAGTTGCGGATCATGTTGAAGTGGAGATCGCGGTGGTAGCGCATCGCGGTTTCGTATTCACGGGAGCGGTAACGAAGCATCGATTCAGAGAATCCCCAGTTGCCGCCGCGGGCGATGAAGCGGCGGCCGTTGATCCACATTTTGAGGATGCCGCCGTCTTCGGAATACGTGAACTGGCGGACGCCTGCCTGAAAGGATTTGGTGTCGGAGATTTTGCCCGCTGCAATGAAGGCGATCGTGACGGGGTAAAGGTTAGGGTCGCCATAGCCGTTGGGCCACCAGAGTTTTGGATTGGAGAGGCGGAGGGCGGCATTGGTGGCGGGGGTGAGCTGGATGTTTTTTGTTTCGGAGGCGGCGAGGGTGACCGGCGTCTCAACCTGGATATCGCCGAAGTTGACGCGGAGCGTTCCTGATATGGGCTGCGCATCCTGATTGTGGAGCGTGGCCTCGACGTTGACGTCGGCGTGGGTGATATCGGGGAGCGGCAGCGTCGTTGAGAAGAGCGGCGATTCAACGGCGACGGGGCCGGTGGTGGTGAGGGAGACATTGTTCCAGATGCCGGTGTCGCGTCCACGGACGGTGGAGATCCAGTCCCATCCGGCGGAGGCGTGGAAGGTGGGGTTATCGCGGCCGAGCGCACCGCCATTGACGGTGGGGAAGGCTTTATCTTTGGTGCTTCCAGGGTTGGCGTTGGCGATGACACGAACGGCGAGGGTATTTTGCGCGCCGGAATGGATGAGGCCAGTGACGTCGAAACGGCCGCGCATCATGCCGCCGTCGATGCGTCCAACGTGCTGGCCGTTGAGGTAGATTTCGGCTTTCCAGTTGATGCCCTCGAAGTTGAGCGAGAGATGCTGGCCGGGCTGGAGAGCGGGTGCGGTGAAGACGTCGCGATACCAGAAATCGGCGCAGAAGAAGGAGTCGGAGATGGCGTACTGGTTGTCGCCGTAGTCAGGATTGGGGATGGCGCCATCGTTGAGATAGCTGGTAAGGATGGTGCCGGGGACCGTGGCGATCATCCAGTCCTGCGCGGGATAGTTGAGCCGGGCGATTTTTTCGGGATCGTCGAAGACCAACGATGCACGCTGGAGGTGCCAGCCCGAATTGAGGTCGACGAAGCTTGCGGTCCAGCCATCGGGGCGCATTTGAGGAACAGGAACTGTGGGGATGAGGCCGCCGCGTCCCCAAACTTCGAGTTCCGCGAGAACGTAGGGCTGGTTGGGCGCAGAAGGTTGGGTCATGAGGACGCGGACGTAGCGGGAGTGCGCCGGTTGGGCCAGGTGGATGTCGTCGCTGAGGTCGGCCGAAGGAGGAGGAAGCGGCTGAAGAGTTCGCCAGGTGGTGGCGTCGTCCGATATCTGGATGGATCCGGCAGTGGCGGGTTTAAGCCATGTGAGGACGACGCGATCGAAGGTGGACGGCGCGCCGAAATCGACGTAGACCCACTGGTCGCTGCTGCCTGCTGACGGGTCCGACATCCAGGCACTGTAGAAGTTGTCGAGGCCCGTGACGTGGACTTCGCTGCCCTTGTCGAAGGGTGCGAGCTCGGCGACGCCCCAGGTCGTGATTCCCTCCGCGGAAAATTCGACGCGGTAGTCGCGGTAGTTCACCGGTGCAGCGAAGGGGATGGATTGCATGAAGCTGGGGCCGGCGAGATGCATGCTGGGCCAGTCGGTGCCGGTGGAGCGAGCGACCTCGGTCCAGTGGGTGTGGTCGTCAGAACCGGAGACGATGTAGGTCCAACCCGTAGCGGGAAGCTTCCCGTTGATGCGGCGGAGCCAGAGGTCGATGTGGTCCAGTTCCGGAGCTGCGCCACCGCCTTCGAGGTCAACCTCGACCCAGGGGTGGTCGCCGGAGACGTCGATGGAGGAGGTGATATTGCCGTCGAGGAAGATTTCGCGCTCATGTTTGGGGAGGACGCCGGCAGAAGAAGTGGATGCGACAACGAAGCGCGGTCCCAGGTTCAGATTGGTGCCGGCGCGGTACCACTGCTCGGGTGGCGGGCTTTTGATGCCGTCGGTGACGAGCTGCGCGGTGAGGTTGTAGTCGTAGGCACTGGATTGATATGCCGGGCGGTGCAGCGCGAGATTGCGATAGGTGGCGGCGTCGGTGGTGAGCGCTGGGCCGGTGTATTCCGCGGGATCGCCGGGGTAGACGCCGATGCCACGGGTGTATTGCGCGCGGCAGCAAGGGATCAAGGCCAGGGCGGAAATCAGGAGAGCGAAGCGCTTCAAAGGAGGGGCTCCTTCATCAACAAACAGTCAGCATGGATACGGGCCGAATTGTACCGCTGTCTTCGGCTTCGCCCACACAAGCCTAAGTGGGGGTTGCAAGGGGCCCTCGGCATCCGCAGAGCGGGGTGCAAAGTGTTATCCTCAACGGCTGGGTATTGCAGTGGTGGGAAACAGAGAATGGTGACCAAAGGATCAAACGTGTTCAGGAATTTTGTGCGGACTTCGTCCGTGGCGTTTCTGTTTTGCGGGCTCGTTCACGCGCAGTTTCTTCAACAGAGTCTCAACGTCGAGAAGCAACTGCCGGACGCGGAGCGCGCCACGATTGCGCGGCTGGAGAACCTGAGTCATCTGCCGCCTGGGGTGTGGCATTACCACGTCGGCGACATGGCACATGCCGAAGATCCGGCGGTCGACGATTCGTCGTGGCCGGTTGGAAAGGTAGACGCGACGTATCCGGTGCAGTCGCTGTGGTTCCGTCAATGGGTCGAGGTCCCGAAGACGCTGGACGGTTACGACCTGACGGGCACGCGGATCTGGTTCCGCTTTCAGGCGTGGGTGAACGGCCCGCTGCCGCAGATTATTTACTTCAACGGGCGGCGCGTGGCGATGGGCGACGATCTGGAGCCGATTGTGCTGTTCGATCGCGCCAAGCCGGGCGACCGTGTGCTGGTTGCTGTGAAGCTGATGGCGACCGTGGATCAAAAGCATTTTGCGGGAAGCCCGATGACCGTCCAGTTTGCGGGAGAACGGCCGAGCCCGCAGGACATTGGCGAGGAGTTTCTATCGTCGGCGGTGCTGATCCCAAGTTTGTCAAAAGATGTGGCGACCGATAAGGGGACACTGGACAAGGCGATTGCCCAGGCGGATCTGAAGGCGTTGGACAGTGCGGACCAGGGGAAGTTCGACACTTCGCTGCGGAACGCGCAGTCGACGCTGGAAGCGCTGAAGCCCATGATGGCGCAGGCTACGCTGCACCTGACCGGCAACTCGCACATCGACGCGGCGTGGCTGTGGCCGTGGACTGAAACCGTGGATACGGTGAAGAACACGTTTTCGACGGCGCTGCAGCTGATGAACGAATACCCGACCTATACCTATACGCAGTCGGCGGCGGCGTACAACGACTGGATGGCGCGGGACTATCCGGACATCGACGCGCAGATCAAGAAGCGGATTCAGGAAGGACGCTGGGAGATAGTGGGTGGGATGTGGGTTGAGCCCGACCTGAATATGCCGGACGGCGAATCGACGGCGCGCTCGATCCTGATCGGCAAGCGGTGGTATCAGCAACATTACGGAGTGGATGTGCGGATCGGTTGGAATCCAGACTCGTTTGGGTACAACTGGCAGCTGCCGCAGATCTACAAGAAGACCGGCATCGATTATTTTGTCACGCAGAAGATGACGTGGAACGACACCAACCAGCTGCCTTTCAAACTGTTCTGGTGGGAATCGCCGGACGGCAGTAAGGTGCTGACGTATTTCCCGCACGACTACGCGAACACGAATCTGAATCCGGTTCGTTTGTCCGTGGATCTGGCGCAGGCGCGGACGTATGCGCCAGGCATGACGAACATGATGGACCTGTTCGGCGTGGGCGATCATGGCGGAGGGCCAACGCGCGCGATGCTGGACGAAGGCCTGCACTGGATGCAAAACAATAAGGTCGTTCCGAAAATGCAGTATGGGACGGCGCAGCCGTGGTTCTCGTCAGTAGAAAAGCAACTGGCGCCGCAGTCGCCCGAGTGGAATTACCAGTCGATTGCGCAGGGCTATCACGAGCCGCCGCCGGTGGATGGGAAGATTGACATCCCCACATGGAAGAGCGAGCTGTACTTCGAATATCACCGCGGCGTGTTCACGACCCAGGCACAGCACAAGCGGAATATGCGGGAAAGCTCAGAGTGGGCGCTGAATGCGGAGAAGTATGCGTCGCTGGCATGGCTCGATGGGGGCAAGTATCCGGGGGATGAGCTGACCGAGGACTGGAAGAAGATCACGTTCAATCAGTTCCATGATCTGGCGGCAGGCTCGGGCATCGGGGTGATCTACCAGGACGCGCAGAAGGATTACGACGCGGTGCACTGGTCGACCGATGAGATTTCCGCAAATGCACTAAAGACGGTGGCAGCGCGGATCGATACGCGGACGGCGCCGGGTGTGCCGGTACTGGTTTTCAATCCACTGGGATGGGCGCGATCGGGAAATGTAACAGTCGATGTACAAATGCCGGGTCCCACGGCGGATGTATCGGTGCTGGATCCGAAGGGAGTCGTGCTGCCCTCGATGGTGCAGTCGAAGGATGCGGCGACAAGCAGCTTCCACTTGCTGATTGAGGCTCACGATGTGCCGTCGATGGGCTATGAAGTGTTGCATGTTGTGCCGGGCAAGCGGCCCTTCACCAGCGATCTGAAGGCGACGGGAACGACGCTGGAGAACGCTGCACTGCGGGTGGTGGTCGATCGGACGAGCGGATGCATCACGAGCCTCTACGACAAGAAGGCTGGATTTGAGACCCTTGCGGCCGGGTCGTGCGGGAATGAATTGCAGGCCTTCAAGGACACGCCGAAGGATTACGACGCGTGGAACATTGATCCGGGGACGCTCGATCAGCCGCCGACGCGGCTTACGCAGGCTGACTCAGTGCAGTTGGTTGATCGGGGACCGATGCGGGCGGCGATCCGAGTGACGCGGCACTGGCAGAGCTCAAAGTTTGTACAGGAGATCGTGCTCGATGCAGGATCGGACCAGGCAGAGGTGGTGAACGATATCGACTGGCACGAGACGCACGTCTTGCTGAAGGCAGCTTTCGCGTTGTCGGCGACGAGCCCGTTCGCGACGTATGAGATTCCCTACGGAACGATCCAGCGCACGACGCTGCGGACGAACAGCTGGGAGAAGGCGCAGTTCGAAGTGGGGGCGCAGCGGTGGGGCGATCTGGGCAACGAGCAGCACGGGTTCAGCCTGATCAACGAATCGAAGTATGGCTACGATGCTGTTGGTAATTTACTGCGGCTTACGCTGCTGCGGTCGCCGGTGTGGCCCGATCCCAATGCGGATCGCGGACACCAGCACTCCAGCTACGCGTTGTATCCGCATGCGGGCGACTGGAAACAGGCGATGACGGTCCGGCATGGATACGACTACAACTACCGGCTGGAGGCGCAGCAGGTGGAGGCTCATGCTGGTTCCCTGCCCGCGGAGCACTCGTTTGTGGGTGTAGGTCCGGACGATCTGGTGCTGACGGCGATGAAGAAGGCGGAAGACAGCCACGCGCTGGTGTTCCACTTTTATGAGTGGGCGGGCAAAGGGGGCAGCGCGCAGCTGCGTGTGCCGCCGGGAGCGACGGGGGCGGTGGAGACGAACTTGATGGAGAAGCAGGAGGGGTCGGCGCTGCCGGTTGAGGGCGATCACGTGACGGTACACTTCCGGCCGTACGAAATTGTGGCGGTGCGCGTGGACTACCCGGAACGTGTGCGTTGACCGCGGTTCCGGGAGGCCGATATACTCATGGAGAACCAAGCGGGAGTAGCTCAGTGGTAGAGCATCGCCTTGCCAAGGCGAGGGTCGCGGGTTCAAGTCCCGTCTCCCGCTCCAGTTTGCGGCCAGCGCGCTCTGTGCTGGCTCGCCGGTTCCCTTCTGGCGTAAGATTTCCTGTTCAGGGCGCGGTACCCAAGTGGTAAGGGAGAGGTCTGCAAAACCTTTATGCGTCGGTTCGATCCCGACCCGCGCCTCCACTTTTTTCCTGCACCTATTCCCTGCTAATCCCCCCCATCACACTGCCTGAAGGAACCGGTGGGTTCGCCTTTTCGTAAACTCCCCATTATGGATGGGCTTTACAACTGGGCATGGGTGGAGGCGCGCGTTGCCGAGACCAGCGAGGCGTGGAAGCAGTGCGCGAGCGATCGGCTGCCGGATGCTCCGAGCTTCAGCGTTGGGG
Source organism: Acidobacteriaceae bacterium (assembly GCA_036490815.1). Lineage (GTDB taxonomy): Bacteria > Acidobacteriota > Terriglobia > Terriglobales > Acidobacteriaceae > Palsa-343. The sequence continues at coordinate 433,357 of DASXDF010000013.1, read as the reverse complement.
AGCAGCGGAAGCGCGAGAAGGCTTACGACGAGGGCCTGCATGCTGTTGAGCGCGAGCTGAAGCGCGCACGAGGCAACCGGACGGCCGCAGGGCGGCACGAGACGCAGCAGCGCGTAACGACGATGTTCGCGCGATTTTCGGCGGCGGCTCTCGATCTGAATGACGATGCTATCGATCTGCTGACGCATGATTTCTTGCCGGCGGGGACGCGGCTGGGGCGCTGGGCGCGGCAGTTCGATCCGGAGCTGAGCATGCCCGACATTATTCAGGCATGCCGCAATGCGTGGACGGCGTGCGGATTGCAGCCGCTGATGGGCGAGCGCGTGGAGCTGACGCCGTCGATTCTTGGATACAGCCTGCTCTACCCGTATACCGACAACTATCTTGACGGCGCCGACATCAGCGTCGATGCGAAGCTCGGATTCAGCCGGCGCTTTAGAAAACGGCTGCAGGGGGAAACGCTTGCGGCAGAGAACGAGCGCGAAGTTACGCTGTGGGCGCTGGTGGAACTGATCGAGCGGCAGTATCCGCGGGCGCGTTATCCCGACGTGTTCGATTGCCTGCTGGCGATTCATCTGGCGCAGGAACACAGCATTGCGCAGGTGAAGAGCCAGTGCAGCGAGGCGGAGTTACTGCCGGTGAGTTGCGCGAAGGGTGGCACGTCGGTGCTGGCGGACGCCTGCATGGCACGGGGCTGGCTGAACGAAGAGGAGAGCCGGTTCGCCTTCGACTGGGGCGTCTTATTGCAGCTGGGCGACGATCTGCAGGATGTGCGCGAAGACATGCAGCGCGGGTCGATGACGTTGTTCTCAGGCCCGGCGGCGCCGGGCCGGGGGCTGGATGACAAAGTGATCCAGCTGCTGACCTTCAGCGAGCGCGTCAGCGACAGGATGGAGCGGATGCCGCATGGCACCGCGACGCTGAAGGCGCTATTGCGGATGAGCTGGCGGTCGCTGATTCTGATGGCGGTGGCTGAGTCGCATCAGTATTTCTCTCCGGTATTTTTGAAGGAGGCAGAGCGGTTCTCGCCGTTTCGTTTTGAATTTTTGCGCAAGAGGCGCGAGAAGCTGACAGGCCGGCGGGGGCTGTATGCGATGCTTTTCGACGCGATGGTGGAGCCGATTGAAACCGAGGATGCGGGACTGCCGTTGCCGGCGAGCCGGAACACGTTGTCCCCCTGCGTGTCGCCCCAGCTTCCGGCGGCCTAGTGAGGCTGGGTCGCTTGCGGCTCCGCAGTAACTCTTCGGATCGCTCCATAGAGCTGATACGGAACTCTTGTTCTGTGCACTAGTCACAGGAGAGCCGTTACGACAAAAAATTGGGCGACCGGCGGCAACTGAGGGTATAGTGTTGCCCTAGCCGAAAGGCCCCGTTCGTCCGGTCCATGTTCCCGGCGGCTACCTCCCCAGGTATTTGCGAAGAATCACTTCAAAATGAGGAAGGGTAGGTAACGCATGGCATTTTGTGGAAAGTGCGGAACGTCGATGGGAGACGGAGTGGCCTTCTGTCCCAAGTGCGGGGCGCCGGCCGGTGCAGCAGCGACGGCAGCGACGCCATCGACGGGGCAGGTTGTGATGGCGGGCGCGCCGACCAGCGAGTTGGCTGAAAACGTGGCGGGCCTGCTCTGCTACTTGCTTGGCTGGCTCACGGGTCTCATCTTCCTGTTGATCGATAAGCGGCCGTTTGTGCGGTTCCACGCGGCGCAATCCATCGTTGTGTTTGGATCGCTCTTCATTCTTCGCATGGTGTTCTGGTTTGGCTGGTTCGGCAGCTGGGGTTTGTTCTCGCTCTGGTGGATGCTCTCCGCGCTGCTGAGCCTGGTGACGCTGATCGCCTGGATTGTGCTGATGGTGTTTGCCTATCAGGGAAAAATGTTCGAAGTGCCGATCGCGGCAGGTGTGGCGAAGAGCATTGCCGGGAGTGTGAAAGTCTAGAGGGCGCACCCTTTTGTCAGAACCGGCCGCACCCCCCGTGGCCGGTTTCCGGTTCTCCAATCAGAACGAATATCGCCGTGCCCGATCGGTTCTGCTTGTGGCGCGCAGCGTTTCAACCCAAAGAAGCGAGGACACCATGGCAGGTTTTTGCACAAAATGCGGGGCGCCGGCGACCGGCGACACGGCCTTCTGCACTTCCTGCGGAGCGCCATTAGGCGCGGGGGGCGCAGCCGCAGTACCGGCACCGACTGCGTATACACCGCCCGTTTCCAATGCGCCCGCGGCTCCTCCCGTCTATGTACCGGCCACAGCCACGCCAGCGAGGAGCGGGAACAGCGCGCTGAAGATCATCCTGATTATTGTTGGCGTTTTTGTGGGACTTGGGATTCTTTCGGTTTGCGCCATCATGTTCGGGATCTGGCGGGTCTCGAAGGCGGTGAAGATCAGCAACAACGGCAGCGGCGGCGTTTCAGTGAGCACACCGGGCGGCAGCTTCAGCGCGGGCAACGTGCAGGTGAGCGCGTCGGACCTGGGGACGGACATCTATCCGGGAGCCACGCAGCAGCAGGGCGGGGTGCGCGTGAGCACGCCGAACGGGACGGCGATCACAGCAGCCTATGTGACGAGCGATTCGATGGATAAGGTCATCGACTTTTACAAGGGCAAGCTGGGCTCGGGCGCGTCGATTTACCAGAGCGACAAGAGCGCGGTGCTCACTCTGGCGAGCGAAGACAAGAAGGACAGCGTGATGGTGACGATCAGCAACGAGGATGCGGACGGCAAGACGAAGATCGGAATTCTTCACTCGAAGTCGTCGTAACGGGATCTCCGGCGGACTATTTTTTCTGTATCTGCGTGCCGGGCGCCACTTTCAGGGTGAATAGGCTTGCGGACGGATGGGCATTGTAGCGGATATTGGAATACGTCACGGTGCGCGAGTCGCCGGACGGCTGGTACATGACCTGTTTCAGCGAGATGTCGCGGACAGGGTCGAGCCAGAGGGTAATGTGCGTGACGTTGTTACGAATATTGTCCTGCCTGGGAACCAGATCGAGTTTAGCGGTTTCGGTTCCGTCGATCGTTTCCATCCCCTGGAGGGTTACCTTCCAAGTGGCGTTGAGATCATTGCTGTTGGCGCCGAAGCCAGTGGCCAGCAGGCTGTCATATTCGCCGCGATTGGCACCTGCTGAGAGGAGGGTTTCCTGCTTGAGTGCGGGCTGATAGAAAGACAGCTGGCCATTCTTGTAGAGCAGGTCGCGCTCAGAGGGCTCGCCGTTGTCGGTGAGAATCTGGGTGGCCATCTCAATAGCATTACCGGCCCGGCGGAATGCGGTTTTGCCCTTCTGCATCTCGTGATCCTGCACGACGGCGGTGTACAGGTCGACGGCAATATCGGCCTGGACATCCTGGAATTTCGTCGACGATGCATCCATCTGGCTCAGGACTTTCCGGAGCGCGGCATCCTGGGGCATGGCTGCGCAGGCACAGAGCAACAGGAGCGCCGCAATAGAGAATCGAGTCGGTTTCATGAACAGAGGGCTGTCCCTCCTGGGACCGAATAACTTGGATGCAGCGGAAGGCTGGAATTTTGCTGCATTGCGGGGACGCGGACCGTTATTAGCGGTGCCCCCAGACGCGCCAGGCGACCACACGGCCGCCGATTTCCTTTACGGCTTCGCGGCGGTCGACGGTCACGGGGCCGGAGGTTGCCGCGATGGCATTCGCAAGGTCCTGGTCGGTAGGATTACCGCTTTGCGCTCGCACCAGCTCAACCGGAACTTGATAGATCATGCCGCCGGCGGGGTCGACTGAGGCGCGGATCTCATTGGCGGGAAAGTCCGGCTTGGGGCGGTCGCCATAGCTGATGAAGTGGGGTGTGATGAAGATGAAGGCCAGGATCAGCGTGACCATGACGTCGTAATGAACGCTGCCGCGTTCGTAGGTCCACCAAAGATAGCTTTTCGCAACCCGCCCGATCGCCAAAACTTACGCTCCTGCCCGCGGCTCGATTCTGCGCTGTCCGCCCATATAGGGTATCAGCGCTCCTGGAATCGAGACGGTTCCGTCGGCCTGCTGATAGTTCTCGAGGATGGCGAGCCAGGTGCGCCCCACGGCAAGGCCGCTACCGTTCAGAGTGTTGACGAACGCGCTTTTTGTTTGGCCTTTGGGCTTGTAGCGGATGTTGGCGCGGCGCGCCTGAAAGGCTTCGAAGTTGGAGCAGGAGGAAATTTCGCGGTAGAGATTCTGCCCCGGCAGCCAGACTTCGAGGTCAAAAGTCTTTGCGGAACTGAAGCCGGTATCGCCGGTGCAGAGCAGCATGCGCCGGTAGGGCAGATTCAGTCGCTCCAGAATGTCTTCGGCATGGCGTGTGAGTTTTTCGTGTTCGGCGTCGCTGTCTTCGGGACGAGTGAACTTGACCATCTCCACCTTTTGAAACTGATGCTGGCGGATGATGCCGCGAACATCTTTGCCGTAGGAACCGGCCTCAGAGCGGAAGCAGGGGGTGTAGGCGGTAAGGGAGATGGGAAGCTTTGCCTCGTCAAGGGTCTCGTCGCGGTAAAGGTTGGTAACGGGAACCTCGGCGGTGGGGATGAGCCAGTGGTCGTTGTCGCGATACTGGCCGGGCTCGCTGGACTCCGGGTCGATGCAGTGAAAGAGGTCTTCGGCAAATTTGGGAAGCTGGCCGGTGCCAAAGAGAGATTTGCTATTGACCATGAAGGGCGGCAGGACTTCGGTATAGCCGTGCTCGCGGGTGTGCAGGTCGAGCATGAAAGTGATGAGCGCACGCTCGAGCCTGGCGCCATCACCCCAATAAACTGCGAAGCGTGCGCCGGAGATTTTGGCGGCGCGTTCGAGGTCGAGGATGCCGAGTTGTACGCCCAGCTCCCAATGCGGCTTTGGCTGAAAGCTGAATTCGGGGATATTCCCCCAGCGCTTGACTTCAACGTTGCTACGCTCGTCGGGGCCAACGGGGACTTCATCGCGGGTGAGGTTGGGGATGCGGGTGAGGATGGCGCGCAGCTGCTCCTCGGCCGCGCTGGCCACTGCTTCCAACTCATCCATGCTTTTCTTCAGTGCGCGGGTTTCTTCCACGACGGGGTTGGCGTCCTGGCCTGATTTTTTCAGCCGAGCTACTTCTTCGGTGAGCTTGTTGCGCTGGGCCTTCAGCTGTTCGGCTTCGGTGATGCGTTCGCGGCGGTGGCGATCGAGCTCGTGAAAATTTCCCAGCAGTGCGGCGGGATCCTGCCCACGGTCGCGCAGCTTTTTCTCAACTAATTCCAGATTTGTCCGGACGAAACCAAGGTCGAGCATAGGTATCCAGACTACCAGCGGAGGTCGTCAATCGATACGAACCAGCCAGGCCTGGCCTTCAGCGGGTTGGAGCGATTGCGCGATCGAGACGGCCTGGGTGCGGTCGTCGTTCGCGGGGCGGATGCGAACCCAGTAGCCGGTGGGCCCCTGAAATTCGATCACGTTGGCGGTGCGATATTCGTGTTGCAGCTCCGATTGCAGGTGCAGCGCCGATGCCTGATGCAGGAAGGCGCCGATCTGGACGCACCAGCGGCCGCCCTGATCCATCGGTTTTGGTGTGCTGAAGACATCGATGCGAACTTCGCCGGTGCCGGCGCGCCACAGGCCTACGGCTTTGGCAGCGCCAATGGAGAGATCAAGAACGCGGCCGGCGACAAAGGGACCGCGATCGGTGATGCGCATGACGGCGGACTGGCCGGTTTTGACGTTGGTGACGCGAATGAGCGAGCCCATGGGCAGCGTGCGATGCGCGGCGGAGACGCCGTTCTCGTCGAAGACCAGCCCGTTTGCGCCCACGCGGTTGTGGTAGGGCGGACCATACCAGCTCGCGATGCCGTTTTCGGAATAAATGGGTGTGTGTGTATCGACAAACTGTTCATCGGCGCTGAACGACGGGGGCGGTCCAGCGGCCGGCGCGGAAGCGGGTGGAGGAGCGGGAGCGGTTTCCGGAGCTGTCGCGGGCGGGGGCGGAGGCGCATACGCGACTGGCTGTTTATGGGAGCAGCCGGTCGTCAACGCGACGATCAGAATGAAACCGGCTTGCGAAATTCGGGACGGCCAAAGCTGAGGGGGGAGGCTTCTGGACATCGTCGGAATCAGGCCTTCCGGCTGCGATCGAGATGATCGGCGAGCCGCCCCAGCTGATCGGCCGCGATGCGCAGGGCTTTCGATGAGTTCTCGCGTACCTCGGGAACCACGCGGTCGTTGAGGTAGGTGATGACTTTCTTTACATCGTCTTCGAGGCGATCGCTACATCCACCAAAGTGCTCATCGATCTTGCGGCCAAAGTTTTCGAAACGCTGGCTTGCGGGTTCGGTCATAGGGCTGCTCCTTGCCGTCCTGCGGACTGTATTCAGTATTGCGATCAAGGGTGCGATGGTCAATCGGCGCGGGGCGGGGAGCCGTAAAAGCATCCCAAGAGACAGAAGTGACTTCCAAGCTGTTGAAAGACGGGGACTCTCTGAAAGCCAACTGGACAATTTTGCTTCTGCTGCTCGCCTCGTTTCTGATCGCCAGTGTGAGGACGGCGTCCGCGCAGGGCCTCAGTTCCCTTCCTGACGCTCCTGAACCGCAGGCATTTGCTGCAAACTCCGACAGCGCCATCCGTTCATGGCAGAATCAGAGCCCTCCGGCGCAGGCTGATCCGCAGGCAGCGAGCCCCATGGTGCATGCCCCTTTCGAGAAGCGCAAGTGGGCGCAGTATGTAGATCCGGGCGAACACGTTCCGCCGCTTTACCCTGCGGACAAGTGGGTTTTCTGGCTTCATGAAGAGAAGCGGGTTTCGTCCGCCCTTCCCGTGCTGATTTCCGCAGGCTACGGCCAGCTAACGGACACGCCCGACTACGGCACAGACAGCGGCGCATTCGGTGATCGGGTGGCGGCGGCCTTCGTTCGCCAGGCCAGCATGCGGTTTTTCTGCAGCAGCATGTTTCCGGTCCTGATGCACGAGGACCCGCGCTACTACCGCAAAGCTTCAGGCGACTATGGGAGCCGCGCCGCGTGGGCGGCGGAGCGCGCCCTGGTGACACAGAGAGACAGCGGGAGCCACAATGTGAACGCCTCCGACATTCTTGGCCATCTGGCGGCGTCGGTGCTGACGCTGGCCTATTATCCGAGCAAGAGCCGCAACGCGCATGTGGTGATGCAGACCTGGGCCACGTCAATTGCAGGAGCCGCCGGCAACAATCTGTTTCTGGAGTTCGTTCCGGACGCGCTGAATGCGTGGCGCAACCGCAAACACCACGACGATTCGTCTGGAACGCCGTGAATTTCGTCTATACCCTCAGGAAATAGTGCAGCGGCACTTTGGCGCAGGCATCTTCAAAGCCTGGCGCGCCGCACCCGGGAGGTCGATCCAGCTCGAATGTTCTCAGGCAGGCTGCGAAGATCCCGGAGAAACCATCGCGGCTGGAAAGCAATTCGAGGGACCCGGAAACGTGGTCCCCGGATGCGGCGATGGATTTTTCGCTCCGTGGTGCCTCTGGCGCTTATGGCCGGGTGTCACGCGCAGGAATTGCCGGACGCACCACGACCGCAAGCGCAGTTGGTGGCAAGCGATGCAGGTGATTTCGTCGGGCCCGCATTCGATGTGGCGATTGCGGCTGAACCCGCACAGGAGACGTTCCCACCCGAGGCCAGAAATGTTCCGGGGTTCAGCGTGCCAGGCCTCCAGCCCAGTTACGTTCCCCTGCCGCGATGGTGCGTTCTGAGCGCGTGCAGCGAAGCGGCTCCCAGGCGCAGTTGTTGTCAGCCAGGCTCCGATGTCTTCGGTAATTACCTGCTTCAGAACGCGATTCACATTTACACGCCGCGGGAGCTGGGGCGTTTGGCTATTCATGCGGTCATCGACCCATTCAACCTGCTGACCATTGGCGGCACTTCGCTGCTCTCAGTTGGAACCGACTCGCACTCCTTTTACGGGCCGGGCGTGAAGGGATGGGCCAAGCTGAGCGGCGTGACGCTAACCCAGGACATGACGGGTGAATTTGTGGGAACGTTTCTGATCCCGTCGATCGATCACCAGGATCCGCACTACCATCGTGCGCCCAACGCTTCGCTGCAGAGGCGCATCTGGCACTGCGTTTATCAGCCCTTCTGGACGACGAGCGATACCGGCAAGGGCATGCCGAACTATTCGACCCTTGTTGGTTCGATGATCGATGAGGCGGTCGACGTCAGTTACGTTCCTTACCAGGAGATGGGGTGGGGCCCGGGTGCAGAACGGGTGGCGGTGGGCTGGATCAGCGCGCCGGTGGGCAACTTCGTTACAGAGTTTGTGCCGGACGTGGCCAGCCACATCAACCTGAAGGTCGTCTTCATCCAGCGGATCGTCAACCGCGTCGCACTGGAAGACGGCGGCGGCGTGCCATAGCTCTTCTGCTTATTTTGAAAAGTACTTTGGCTGGTGACCTGGCGCCCAGGGATCGTAGTGGGCGGCGAACTCGGCGCGCTCCTCGGTCGATGGATGGCTGTAGGTCCAGAACTCGACGAAGGGATCAGGATCCGGATCGTCGAGCCAGACCACGGCGTCGCTGCAGAAGGAGCTGATGGTTGTGGCCCGCGCATCCGGAACGAGGCCGTGGATCACTTCCTGGCCGTAGACGTCGGCCTGATGCTCGATGCCGCGGCTGATGCCGTTAGCAATGGGCTGAGCGAGAAAATTCAAGGCGTAGGCCAGCAGCAGAACCAGTCCGAGTGACGACCAGCTTTCCACGGAGTCAATACCCCAGCGCGTTCCGCTGCGATGCACCAGCCAGTACAGGAGGTAAGACGCGATCCAGTAGAAGACGAAGATGACGACCACGGACCAGGCCAGGCCTTTGGCGACGTGGTGCAGCACGTAGTGGCCCTGCTCGTGGCCGTAGGTGAAAAGGATTTCGTTCGGCGATTCGATGCGGATCGTCGTATCCCAGACGACGATGCGCTTCGAGGCGCCGAGGCCGGTGACGTAGGCGTTGGCTCCGGTCACGCGTTTGCTGGCATCCATCAGGAAGATGCGGTCCGGCGGAATGCTGAGGCCACCGCGAGCGGCGACGCGCTCCAGCTTATCGACGAGTGCAGGGTTTGTGTCGGCCAGCGGCGTGAAGTGGTTGAAGAGCGGATCGATCACCAGAGGCGCGGCGAAAGTCAGCACGACTTCGGCGGCGACGGTGAAGATCCAGAACCAGATCCACCAGCGGCGCGGCGATCTTCGCATGAGAGCGTAGAGAATGCCGAGCGCCACAACGGCGAGCAGCAGCGTGAGCAGCGTTGACTTGAGCCAGTCGAGCCCCCAGGCGGGCCAGCTCTCAATGGAGAGGCCGAACTTCAGGCTGATGTGGTGGCCGAGCAGCGCGACGGGCATCTCGATGGCCATGACGATCGCACACCAGACGGGCACGACGACCAGGCCCTGCAACCAGGGGCGCGCGGAAACACGCGCGGCCAGCCCGGCCACGGCTGCTCCGGTTCGCATGCGGACCAGCATCCAGAGCGCGAAGAGCAGCCACGCGGTTCCGGCGAAATAGAGGGCCGTGCGCCAGTGACTGAGGGCGATGGCTTCCGCCAGCTTCCCGGGCGGAAGGCTGCAGAGCGGCCCGGCTGCCGCCAACAGCACGACGCTACAGATTGAACAGCTCCCTGAGCCGGCGGGTCTGCGCGCGGCTGACGGGAATCTCGGTTTGCTTTTTGTCTACCATGCGGAGCTGGTAGCTCGATTTGAACCAGGGAACGACTTCGCGGATGTGGTTGATGTTGACCAGGTAGGAGCGATGCGCGCGCCAGAAGACGGCGGGATCGAGGAGGTCGAAGAGCTCCTCGAGGGTGCGGCATTTTGACTGGCCTTCGATGGCCTGGGTGACGACGGAGATTACACCGTCGTCGATGGAGGCAAAGCAGATGTCCTTCTGATCGATGAGGAGCAGGCGGCTGCCGGCCTGGAGCACGATTTTGCCGCTGTGCGGTTTGGGCGCCTGGTGCTGCTCAATGAGCTTGAGCAGCGTGTCGACGCGGAGGTCGGCGGGTGCGGGTTTGGCTTCGCCGGACTGGCCGGCTTCCTGAAGGCGCTGGCGGGCACGCTCGACGGCCTGAAGGACGCGGTCGCGGTCGAAGGGCTTCAGCAGGTAGTCGATGGCGTTGACGTCAAAGGCGCGGACTGCGTACTGATCAAAAGCGGTGGCGAAGATGATTTGCGGCAGCTGCTCGCCTTTGCTCAGCTCGAGTAACTTTTTGAGGACAGCGAAGCCATCAAGGCCGGGCATCTGGACGTCAAGGAACACAACGTCGGGATGATGGGTGCGGATGAGGTCGACAGCTTCGACGCCGTTCTTGCCTTCTCCGAGCACGTCGACGTCGCCGGTGGTGTCGAGGAGGTACTTGAGCTCTTCGCGAGCCAGTTCTTCATCGTCGACGATGAGGGCGGTCATGGACATAGGGTTCGCGCCAAGTCAAGAGTATAGGAGGCAGGGTCGCTGCGGCGACCAGCGTTTGGCGTCGGCCGGCGGCAAAAAGCGCGCTTGTCTGACCGTCGTGCATGGCGGAGGCCCCCATTCCCCCCTTATCTTTCCGGTCTTTTTCTTTATTTTCATCCAGTTACGATTTTAGTTCGGGTATTTTGGCCTGGAAAGGCTTTGGAATCAGGAGTCATTACTTTGGATTTTCGGTCTGGGGCTTGACAGATTTGGGCGGAGGTTCGGAATTTGGGATTGCGGTCTGTTCTCTGGATTGAAAGAGCGCGGGGTGGAATGCAGGTCCGTTCGACTCGCTGCTGAATTGTTGGTTGCGCCAAAAGGGGCCGCAACCTATTCGGATGCTTCGCTCAAGATGACACTTTTTCTCTCCTGATTTGAGAGGTGCGGTGGTGCCGGCAAAAGGCACAGGGGCTGAAGCCCAGTTCTTCCTGGCATGTTACGGCACGGCTGAAGCCACTTGTCGTGGCGGAGGAGAGGTTTCCTGCGGGTGGTAACACGCAAGCTAAAGCCCTGATTCATCTCCACTGTTCCGGGCCTGAAGGTCCGCGTTTGCTGGCGTCTGATTCGCCGGGTTAAAACCTGGTGGTTCTACCGTCGCCTCGCTCTGCGAGGCCTTATGCGCTTTGGTCCTGCCAGGGTGTTGGAGCTGCTTTGGCGTGGGTCTCCGGTGTTTCGGGCCTGAAGGCCCGTGTTTCCTGATGTCTGATTCGCCAAGTTAAAACCTGGCGCTTCTACCGCCGCCTCGCTTTGCGAGGCCCTGTGCGCTTTTTGGTCCTGCCAGGGTGTTGGAGCTGCTTTGGCGTAGGTCTCCGGTGTTTCGGGCCTGAAGGCCCGCGTTCTTGGCATTTGATTCGCCGGGTTGAGCCCGGCGCTTCTACCGCAAAAAGGCTAGTCGGCGAAGGCGTGGAGGCGGGCGGGGGGATTGTCGACGGCTAAGTGGTGACCGCAGTAGACGCAGTGGAGGTCGGTGATGCGGGTCGTGCGGTGGCAATTGCCGCAGCAGGGCGCTACCTGGTAGGCACACTGGGGGCAGAAGTGGTAATCGGCCTCAATGCGGGCATTGCAGGCCGGGCAGGAGGAGAGCGCCGGGAGACGGAGCAGGAAGTAGAGCACGGCTCCGATGCCGCTGGGGATGATGACGCAGACGGCCATCCACAGAGGGGTACTCATGCCGCGGCGAGGTGAATCGCGGCTGATATAGCCGATCATGAGGACGTAGAGAGCGGCGAGGGCGCCGATGCTGAGATCGAGATAGAAGCGGAACCAGAAGGGCAAATTGGGGGGATGGTGGCGGTGGGCGGGAACGACGACCCACATGAGGTACTGCATGATCGCGAAGGCGATGATCGCTCCGACGACGGACCAGAAGGGAATAAGGCGAAGCTCGCCCGAGAAGCCGTCCGAGGGTATTTCGACCCGATGCCGCATGTCGTTGTTCATTGAGAAAAGTCTCGCCAGCTATCGCTGCTGTTCGCGCGCAGCCCGGTCTCTCCACGAAATTAACAGGATGGCGAAAGTCGCAGAGAGCAGGACCAGGAAGAGGGTCAGGATGGTCACGGGGAGGTCGAAGAAGTGTTCCCCGGTGATGAGATCGCTGACAGCGCTCCAGAGAGCGGGAGCTAGCAGAACGACGAGCGTCCCCATCGCCAGTAAGGCGACGCCCGCATGGCGGCGCTTGCGCGTCCGCTGCTCTTCGAGGTTATTGGCGGCTTCCATTACGGAGCGCCGCGTACGGAGCACGACTTCAGGAATGGGATGTCCGACAGCGGTTCTCGGACGGAACACGTCGCTGCTCATCAAACCTCCACCCGTTCAGAAGATTCGGCAACGGAACGGGTTGCCGACCGGACGTGGGGTTTTAATGCGGCAAGGCCGCGGTAGAGCCGGGATTTGACGGTAGAAAGCGGAGCGCGCGTCATACGCGCGATCTCCTCAAGGGACATTTCCTCATGGAAGCGGAGGATGAGGACTTCGCGGTGGAGAGGATCGAGGGTAAGGAGGGCGTCTGCGACCAGTTGGCCACTTTCGACCGTGGCGAGGTGATCGAAGGGAGTTTTTTCCTGGCTGGCGACTTCGAAGGGGCGCTCTTCGTCGCCGGCTTCGCACATTTCTTCGAGGCTGGCCATGGAGCGGCGGCGACGGAGATCGATGACGAGATTGCGGGCGATGGTGAACAGCCAGGTATCGAAGCGCGAATTGCCGTTGAACTGGGAGCCGCGTACGAGGACGCGCATCCAGGTTTCCTGGAAGAGATCTTCAGCCAGTTCGCGATTGCCGGTGAGGTAGAGCAGGTAGCGGAGGAGGCGGTGCTGATACTGGAGGATGAGCTCATCGAGCAGCGCGGAGTCGTGGCGTTTGAGGCCTTCGGCGACGCGTACGTTTTCGCACCGTGCCTGATCCGCGAGCTGGAGGGCTGCAGCACTCATGTCACTCACACAGACGGACAAAGGGCTGCGGAAGACGCTGCTGGATACGGGTTTTTCGGCCTTTCGCGTCCAATCCGTAAGGGTACCCCTGCGAGCCTGGCAGGCGACAAAGTTGAGCTGCGGTAACCAATTCATTATCAGCCGGATTTCGGCGCAAGGCAACGTTAGACTTGACTGGATGGAAATCATTTATGGCCTGCACCCGGTGGAGGAAGCACTGCGATCGGGGACGCGGCGATTCGATCATGTGGCGGTGGCGCGGGAGCGGCTGGAGCGGGGCGAGGCGAAGCGGCTGGCGGAGATTGTGGCGCTGTGCCGTGCGGCGAAGGTGCCGGTGCGGACCGAGCCTCGGGAGGCGCTGACGCGGCTCGTGGGCACGGCGGGACATCAGGGTGTGGCGGCGGTGGTGCGGGAGCGGGAGTTTCTGGGGGTCGAAGACCTGCTGGACGGACCGGAACCGCGGCTGGTGCTGGCTTTGGATGGCGTAGAGGATCCGCAGAATTTGGGAGCGCTGTTGCGGACGGCGGAGGGCGCGGGGGTGGATGGGGTGCTGCTGACGGAGCGGCGATCGGCTCCGCTGAGTGCCGTGGCGGTGAAGGCATCGGCAGGCGCGGCGGAGCATTTGCGGCTGGCGCGGGTGGTGAATCTGGTACGGGCGCTGGAGGATTTGAAGGAGCGGAATTTGTGGTGTGTGGGCCTGGACGAGCGCGGGTCGATGGATTACGACGGGTACGATTTCCGGTCCAATACGGTGATTGTGCTGGGGCGCGAGGGAGCGGGGCTGCATGAGCTGGTGCGGAAGACATGCGATCATCTGCTGCGGATTCCGATGGCGGGGAAGGTGGATTCACTGAATGTGTCGGCAGCGGGAGCGGCGGTGCTGTTTGAGGCGGCTCGGCAGCGGCGGTCGGGTACAGAGGCTGCGAGTGGCGGCGGTCGGCCGGCAAAGACGCTGAAGGGTTTGGGTTCATGAGGCTTTGGATTTTTGCCCTTGTGCTGGCGGGCGGCGTTGGTTGGGGATTGGGGCAGCAGACGGAGAAGCCTGCGGAGAAGGTTCCGGAGGTGGTGTTTTCGGGGCAGCCTGCTGCGAGTGCGGAGCAGAATGCCGCGGATGAAAAAAATGCTGGCCCTGCGGTGACGGATGCGGAGCGGCGGGCGGTTGCGATTACGGCGTGGGATCTGGATTTGCACCTGAGCCCGCGGACGCAGTCGGTGGAGGCGCATGCGCGGGTGACGCTGCGGAATGGGGGCGCGGCGCCGGTCGACAAGATTGCGCTGGAGCTTTCGTCGACGCTGCATTTTGAGACGGTGGGTTGGCGCGGGAAGAAGGTGGCGTTCGCACAGGGAACGATCGCCAGCGATGCGGATCACACGGGACAACTGGCGGAGGCGGTGATTGCGCTGGGAGAGGCGCTCGCGCCTGGGGCGACGATGACGCTGGACGTGGATTACGGCGGGACGATTGTGCTGAGTGCGCGGCGGCTGACGGGGATCGGTGCTCCGGATGCGACGGCACAGGCTTCGGACTGGGATCGTGTGGGGGAAGATTTCACCGGGGTGCGGGGTTTCGGGAATGTGGTGTGGTATCCGGTGAGCTCGGTACCGGTGTCGCTGGGGGATGGCGCGCAGTTGTTTGCGGAAATCGGGCGGCAGAAGGCGATGGATGAGGATGCGACGGCGAGTTTGCGCGTGACGGATGAATTTTTTGGGCAGGCGCCGAATGCGGTAATCCTGGATGGGCATTTTGTGGGGCAGGTCGAGGCGACGACGATGCCGTCGGCTTCGTTTCCGGGCGTAGTGAGTATGGAATTGCCGGCGACGCGGGTGGGGTTCGAGACGCCGTCGTTCTTTGTGACTCGGCGAACGGAAGTGGATGGGCATGGCCTGCGGGTGCTGGCCACGGATGCGGATGCGGGGAGCGCGCAGCGGTACGTGGAGTCGGCGGGGACGGTAGAGCCGCTGGTACGGATGTGGCTGGGGGCGAAGCCGCGCGCGGTGGCCACGATTCTGGATTTGCCGGAGCCGGACGATGCTGCGGCGGAGACGGGGGCACTGCTGATGACGCCGCTTTCGAGCGATGATGCAGCGCACTTGTCTCCTGTGGTGGTGCATGCGCTGGCGCATGGCGGATTCTGGTCGCCGCGACCATGGCTGGAGGAGGGCGTGGCGGCGTTTATGGGATCGATTTGGCTGGATGCGAGCCAGGGGCGGCAGGCAACGGTGGAGAATCTGAATGCGGACCGGCCGGCGTTGACGCTGGCGGAGCCTCCGTCACCGGGCGATGGTACGGGCGAGGACCTGCTGCATGCGACGAGCCCGGTGTATTACCGCACCAAGGCGCAGTATGTGCTGTGGATGCTGCACGACATTGCCGGCGACAAGTCGCTGGCGAGCGCGCTCGAGGCTTACGATCCTGCGCAGGATACGACGCCGGAGTATTTCGAAAAGCTGCTGGAGCAGGTAAGCGGGAAAGATCTGCGGTGGTTTTTCGACGACTGGGTTTACCACGACCGCGGGCTGCCGGATTTGTCGATTGCGGCGGTTTATCCGAGCCGAGAGGCGCGGTCGCAGGTGCTGGTGGCGGTGGAGATCGTCAACGATGGCTATGCCGCGGCGGAGGTTCCGGTGACGGTAAAGGGCGGGGACGCATCGTTGACGGAGCGGGTGCGGGTTCCGGCGCACGGACGGGTCACGCATCGGATCACGTTTCAGGAATTTCCGACGGCAGTGGATCTAAACGACGGGACAGTGCCTGAGGTGCGGGACAGCGTTCACGAGAAGCTGATTACTTCGCAGTAATCGCATTGCTGAAGTTGGGATGGGCGAGGGTTCCGCTGATTTTGACGGGGCCGCGCCGCGACTCGAGGGTGAGGTTCAGGTCGCGATCGAAGGTGATGTTACCGCGGACGCTGCTGGTTCTCGCAGAACGCGCGATTCCACCGCTGGTCAGGGTAAGAGCCTGCTTCGCAATGGAGCCCTTGGCAGTCCAGCGATCGAATTGCGTAAATGGGGCCTCGGCAGTCCCGCCGGACGGCATCAGGAGCGCGCCGTTTTGCCAGGAAACAGAAAATTCACCTGCGGCAGAGGAAGCCAGATCGTCTGTGGTGTAGCCGGTCATGGTGAGGTTGGTTTCGCCGCTCATCATCCCTGCCCCCCACTGCTCGCCAAAGACCGCGGCGGCTTCGCCGGCCTTTGCGCCCGTAACGCGCAGGCTGAATTTCCAGTGAGGCGTGTTGTTTTCAAAGGCCATTTCGCCGCTGCCGTGGAGCGTTCCTCCGAGGGCGGTTGCATCGAGTGAGGTGAGGGTGAGTTTGTTGCCCTCGACGCCGAGCGTGACAGTTACATCGTGGAGCGGGAGACGTCCGAGGTCGAGCGATTGAGTGCGGATCTGACCCTGGAGCGTCGGCCATGCGGAGGTGCCGTTGCCGAGGGCGTTGTTGATCAGCTGACCGAAGAATCCGTTGGAGCCTGCTCCTAATGCGGTTTCGATTCCGGCGGCGGTGAGGGGTCCGGGGGCGAGGGTGAAGTTTGCGGGACAGGCAGCTGTTGGGTTGCACGTTGTTGGGAACTGCATCGATCCCCGCATGGACATCTTTTGATATGTGAGCGCGACGTTCTGCCATTCGATCTCATCGGGGGTGAGGTTGATTTCCGCCGATTCCACGTCTACGGGAGCGGGCAGAAAGGGCGGCTTGAGCTGTGCGCTCTCAATACCGATAGTGCCGTTGGTTCCGATGCCGGAGGTGGTGCGGATAAGGGGCCGCATCCAGTTCGCTGTGGTGGTGAGGTTGAGGGTGGCGCGTCCTTTGGGAGCGACGATTGCCAGGGAGTTTTCGAGCAATCCGAAATTGGCGACCGCGGGGAGGAGTCCCCGAAGCGCGGCCTGGCCGGCGAGATGCAATTCAAAGCCGGCTCGCGTGAAGCGCGCGTCGGCGATCAGAGGCGCGGGCTCACCCATGGAAATAGAGATGGGCTGCAGCTGGATTGCGTTTTGGAGCGGCGGAGAGGGCGGCGCGACGTGCCGGGCACCGCGGGGCGGCGGCGGTTGTGGAGGCGGCGAGACGAAATGCATGGGAGGCAACGAGACTGCGCCACCTGGATAGCGCAGGGAGACGCCGGTGGCTGTGGCATCGCCAGAAAGAACACGGCGCTCTTCTGCGAGGAGGTGGAAGGAGCCGTTGACGAGGCCGGCGACGGTAACATTTTGCGCGCCTGGCCGCATGAGCCCAAGGAGCGTAACGGGGAAGGATGCGGGAATCTGATTCATCTCCAGCTGGAGATCGCCGCGGGGAGAGGCAAAGCCCTGCAGACTGCCGGTGAGGAGCAAGTGGCCGGCGGCGACGGGCCAGAAGCAGGTGATGTTGTCGAGCAGGTGGCCGGCGCGGTGGTATTGACTGCGGCAGGTTGCGTCGACGTCGACCGTGGAAGGCGGCTGGAATTCCTGACGGCGCAGATCGCTGACGCGGATGCGCGACTGGAGATTGAGGTCACCGAGATTACCCTGCATGGTTGCGGTGACGCGGAGGTCGCCACGCCAACCGCTGTCAACGCCGGCAATGAGGCGGGTGACCTGGCCGAGCTGCGCACCACTCCACTCGCCGCGCAGATCGACCGGCATGGCCTGGAGGCTGGGAGCGCGACGCAGGGAACCTTCGATGTTGATCTCGCCGGTATCGTACAGATGCAGTTGCAGGTCGGTGCGCACGGGTTGGGCACGCAGGCGGAGACGCCACTCATCGTCACTGGCCTGCCACATGGAGAACTCGGCGGTCATGAGAGAGAACGGCTTTTTCTCCGCGCCATTCTTGAAGTCGATGCGGGCGCTGGTGGCTTCAATGTAGGGAAAGCGCGGGTGCGCCGTGACACGGCGGTTGCCGGTGGGGGCATTGGGAATCTGCGAGGCACGCAGGAGGATGGAACCGATGCTCCACTGCCCTGCACTGTTGCGGACCAGATTCAGGTTGACCTCATCGAGACTGATGCGGCTGACTTCGAGGCGTCCGCGCCACAACGAACTCAGGCGCAGATCAGCGACAACGGAGTTGGCGTGTAGAGCCGGCTCAAAGCCGAAGGCCGGATCTTCGTCGACGGTGAAGTCGGTCATGACGATGCCGGGCATGGGCAGCAGGCGCAGCTGCATGCCACCGACGTAGACGGGACGGCCGAGCGCCTCCGACATGCTGGCGGTAATGGAGCGACGATATTTTCCGAGATTGAGGAGAGGCGGAAGAAAGATTGCCATGAGGAGCAGGACGATGAGACCGCCCGCGATGGCAACGGGGCGCCAGCGGAAGGGGCGACCCGACGATTCCTCGGAGGATAGAAGCTCCCCCCACGATTCCATGACTATTGCACTCGATGCAGCGTCCGGCGCCAGCGAGTTCCGTCGAAGAAGTGGATGGTCTCATGCAGGATCCAGCTGACGCGGTCGGAAAGCGAAGTCTTGTATTCCTGGGTGTCAGGAGTTTCGAAGGACCAGTAGACAAAGAGCGGGCGTCCGACGATGTTGGCACGGGGGACGAATCCCCAGAAACGGCTGTCGAGGCTAACGGTGCGGTTATCGCCCATAGCGAAATACATGCCGGGGGGGACGACGAGATCCTGGCCTTGCAGGAAGGTAGGCAGGGCTTCAGCCCACTCCGCAGTGACGTCGCCGCCCTCTGCTGGATTCACAGAAGGAAAATCATCGCGATAGGGGTTGTAATCCGAGTCGTCGGGCTTGCCTGCATAGGGCTCGTCGAGCGCTACGCCGTTGCGATAGACAATGCCGGCGCGAAGGTGGATGCGGTCGCCGGGAAGGCCCATAACTCTCTTGACGAGGTAGAGATGTTCTCCATTGGCCTCGATGGTGGGCTTAAAGAAGACGATGATGTCGCCGTGCTGGACGTCGCGGTAATGGACAAACGGAGCGTAGTGCGCGGGGGGGGCGAGGGAGATGCGATCGACGAGGACGTGGTCGCCAACGAGCAGGGCCCTGACCATGGAGGACGAGGGAATGGCGAAATTCTGAAAGACGAAGGTGAGGACGAAGAGGCCGACGGCGAGCACTCCGCAAATGGACGCGAAGGCTTCGAGGGGAGTCTCTTCATGTTTGTGATTCGCCTGCTTGTCTTCGACTTCTTCTGCCATCAGCTTTCCAGATACCCTCAGCGAACTGGTTTACCCGCAGTGAACCGGTTATCCCTTAGCGAACCAGGCGCATAAAGCGGTTCCAGCGCGCGAACTCGACAAGTTTGTCCCAAAGATCATTTTTCTGTCCGAGTCTATCATCCACAGGCTCGGCAAGATCGGTGGCGGAAGGCTCGCACAGAGAGAAATAGATGACGAAGGGGCGGCCGACGACATGATCGCGGGGAACAAATCCCCAGTAACGGCTGTCGCGGCTGAAATTGCGGTTATCGCCGAGGACGAAATATTCGTTGGGGGGTACGACGAGGTCGCCTTCGCGGACTTCGCGGCGCATTTCCATCCACCAGCGCGGATCGACACCGGGATCGGTATAGAGCTGGGTAGGAAAGCTGTCGCGGAAGTCGTCGGGATAGGAGGGCTCGAAGACGACCCATGGCTCATCGAGTTTGTGACCGTTGACCCAGGCGAGACCATTCTCCAGGTGGACATGATCGCCGGGAGTGCCAATGACGCGCTTGACGACATGCTCTGGCGGATCGGGCGGGAAATGAAAGACGACGATGTCGCCGGTCTCGACATCGCGGTAAGGGAGAAGCCATTTCCAGGGACCTGGAGGCGCAAAAATCATTTTGTTAACGAGGAGGAAATCGCCGACGAGGAGGGTGTGCTCCATCGACTCCGACGGAATGCGGAAGGGCTGAACGATGAAGGTGAGGATAAAGAGCGCGATGACCAGGACGACGAGAAGGGAGCGAACGGTTTCAAGGACGCCTGGGAAAAAGAAGACGAGCTTCGATGGTTTGGGCTGGTTTTCGAGGGGCCTGCTCGAAGCGAGGGCGGCAGGCATTCGCGGGCGGGTTGTGCTCTGGTGAGGGGTGGGGTCGATGGGCGGAGTCATTCGGGGTCGCCTGGGTTGGAAGCCTGGAGTTTATCGACGGCGCGACGGGCTGCATCCTGTTCGGCATGTTTTCTGGTGTGGCCTTCGCCTTCGGCCAGGGCCTCCGCGCCAACGCGGACTTCGACGAAGAATCGCTTGCGGTGGTCGGGGCCGGTTTCTCCGGTGATGCGGTAATCGGGCTGGCCCTGGCGGCGTGCCTGGAGCAATTCCTGGAGCGCGGATTTGAAGTCGCCCATTCCGCCGCTGGCGGTGAGTTGCGCGCGCAAGCCACCGACGACTGGGGCGATGACGCGAGCTTCAATGAAGGCACGCACTGTAGCGAGGCCGGCATCGAGATAGACAGCGCCGATCAGAGATTCCATGGTGTTGGCAAGGAGTGCGGTTTTCATACGCCCACCGCTGCGTTCTTCGCCGCGGCCGAGCAGGAGATATTTGCCGAGGTGGAGGCCCTGGGCGACCTCGGCGAGATGGCGGCGGCTGACGAGGGCTCCACGGAGACGGGTGAGCGCGCCTTCGGATAGCTCGGGATAGCAGCGGTAAACGTACTCAGCGGCGACGAGGCCGACGACGGCGTCGCCGAGGAACTCCAGGGTTTCGTTGTCTTGCCGCTGGGGATCGTCGGCCCCGCGCTCGTGGGCCAGGGAACTATGCGTTAGCGCGCGCTCGAGCAGTGCGGGTTTCGCGAAGTGGTGGTCGAGGACTGCTTCGAGTTCGTCGACAGTGCTGAAGCCGGGTGCGCTCGGGTCGGGGGGGGGCGCATCCAGAGACCGGGGCCTATCGATGGACGTGCCGGGAGATTGAGGGGAGGACTCCATGCGCGGCTGTTTCAACTTTAATTATTGCAGAGCGTTGTTACTGTGGATGCGGCTGATTGGGCTGAGGCATTGGCTTGGGAGTGTCCTGGTCGTCGTCGGCGGGGGGTTGCGCACGATGGGGAATGGCGAAAGGGTGCTTGAGGCCGGACTCAGCGGCAGCTTTGGTATCGGGCTGGCCATCGCGCACGGAGAGCGCGGCGGTGTACTCGGTCATGGCGTCGTCGCGCTTTTCTTCGACGTCGAGAATGCGGCCGAGGTAGATGTGGGACCACGCAAGCGTGCGCGGGTCTTTGGCGGCGGTGAGTGTGGTGCGGAAGGCTGCTTCCGCGTCTTCGATTTTGCCATTCATCAAATCGGCGCGGGCGAGGATGAAGTCGGCTTGTCCGGCATCGCCGGTGTGGGAGTCGAGCGCTTTATGAGCAAGGTCGGCGGCTCCCTGGACGTCACCTTTCATGAGCTTTATTTCAGCCAGGTCGAGTGATTTTTGCTGCGGAGGACGCAGCGGAGCCGGACTCATGACATGGCCTTCGCCGTGGGCATCGAAAGTGATGCCGCGCACGCGATGGGTTTCGATGCTGACGTCCATGCCGTAAACCATGGGGCCGATGGCTTCGTCGAGACTCTCAGGATTCTTCTCGAAGGCCCGGAGTTGGTTGTAGAAATACTGCGTAAGCGCATAGCCCTGGGTCATGGAGTGGTTGACGGCCTGCTGACGGACGGCTTCCTGCTTCTGGAAAGCGACGGTGCGCTGGTGCTCGTACTGCTCGGCCTCGCTATGAGGGAGGTTGGCGGGGACTTTTACGTCGGGAATGCCGGTCGGCATGGTGCGCGCTTCGATGGCGCGGATCATGCATTCGATGACGAGGGCAACGATGTCGCTTTTGAACTCGTAGTCGAGGGGGGCATCGTCGACGGCACGCAGGATGGGCAGCATGCGGTCCATGGAGGTGGCGCGCTGGTAAAGGAGGGGCTCGATT
Organism: Acidobacteriaceae bacterium; assembly: GCA_036490815.1. Lineage (GTDB taxonomy): Bacteria > Acidobacteriota > Terriglobia > Terriglobales > Acidobacteriaceae > Palsa-343. The sequence continues at coordinate 411,698 of DASXDF010000013.1, read as the reverse complement.
TGGTAGTGGAGATAGGCATGGCGAACCAGCTCCATGGAAATCTGGCTGTTCTTCGGAGAGGTAACGACCACGTAGTCGGGGCCGTAGACACGGGCGTTGGTTTCTTCCGGGGACAGCAGGGGCTCGATGACGACGAGAAAGTGGCGGCCGTTGTAGGTGGAGGCCGGCATCTTGAGGTAGTAGTTAGTACCAACGATCATCTGTGTGAGAGGACCGTGCAGCTTGTTGGTGATTTCGTCGTAGGCGGGACGATTCGCGGCCCAGATTTGGTGAAGATCGATATCGTCGGCGAGGCGACGCAGCAGGGGCAGCATCAGTTCGACGCCGGTTGCGTCGGGAGGCATATCCTGCTCATCGACACTGGGGGTGAGCTCGGGGGGCGGCGTGAGGTAGAGGCCGAGCGAGACATATTGCGCGAGGTTACGGGCTGGATCTTCGAGGCGGTGCTGGTCGATGAAGAGGCAGACCTTGTCGCGGTCATCGCGGGCTTCGCCGGAGGCCTGAATGGCCTGGGTCACTTCGTCGCGAACTTTTTTGCGGACAGGGTCGGATTCTTCGAGGCCTTTGTCGTAGCCGCAGGCGTTGAGGGCGGCGCCGATGTCGAACATGGCCTCGCTGGTTTCCAGGCTGACAGTGGGCCCGGCGGGATCGATGAGGGCGGGAGCCTTGGCCTGGGCGTTCGGGTCGGTTGGCGCGGGAGAATTTTGGGTGGGAAGCTCGGTGGGGTTGAGATTCGGAACGTGGCTGGAACTTGAGGGTTGCTGCGGCGTGTTTTGCGGGGTGGCGCCGGGATTCTGGTTTTGCTGGGCCTGATTTTGCTGGGCGAGGCAGGTGATTGCGGACAGCGATGCGGCCAGGAGAACAAGAAGAGGAAATCGGCGGGAAAACGACGGCATATATATAGGTTGGACGAAGGAACTGCCCTTCAGTGTATGCGCCGGTTTGGAGGGGGGTCAACGGCTATGGGGCGGCCCATTGCCAGGGCAGCGGTTGTGCGCATGGGGGGCGATCAGTTTCCGGCGTGTTGCGGACCGCTCCATTCCAGATACGACTTCCAGTCCGCCTGGCCGGGCATGCGCATCTGGAACTTGCCGTTCATGACGTGATCTCTCAATTCGTAGATGAGGCGGAATTGTGGACCGGGTCTGGAGGCGTCGGAAAGGAAGACGGCTGTGGCTGGGTTGGGCGTCGAGACGTCGTAATGGATAACGTGGCCCTCATTGTCGAAGTAAATGGCGTGCAGCGGCTGGCCGGGCGCGTCCTGAAAGATGTAGAGGAGGTCGCCGTGGTCGCAGTCGAAGCTGGCTGGTCCTTTGCAGTCGCCGGTCTTCGCGCTGTGGCGCGCGACGATGTGATTGCCGAGTTCGGGACGAAACGTGTAGGTACCTTGTGCGCTGACGCCTCCGCCACTGGCGGCGGTAGCGTCCCATGTGCCCTGCAGAAAGGCAAGAGGCGCCCACGTATCCGGGACGGGGGAAGAGGGATTTTGGGCGGCAAGGGGGAAAGCGATGAGCAAAGGAAGAAGGCGGGCGAAGGATTTCATCTTTTCTCCTGGCCCTGCGATTGTGCACAGGAATTCGGCGACGGACAAGGAGGTCAGGCAAATTTTCTTGAGAGAAGCCCTGGCCGCCACGGGTTGGGGCTCAGGTGCCCGGCGGGGATTGGTTCCAACGTACATGCTGCACGTACAATGCTGCCATTCGAGGCTTGTCTCCAGCCACTTATGAAAACTACCTTTCATCGCGCCGCCGCCGGACTTTCTTTTGTTCTCGTCAACGCTTTCGCCCTTTCGCTTGCAGGACAAGGGGGAACTCCGCAGAATGCCGCTGCCGATGACGCGAGCCAGGTGGCACTGATACTGAAGCACGACGAGCCGGTGCGCGCGCCGCACGCCATGGTGGTAACGGTGCATCATCTGGCCACGGATGTGGGGGTGGACACACTGAAGGCGGGCGGGAACGCGGTAGATGCAGCGGTGGCGGTGGGGTTCGCGCTGGCCGTCGTGTATCCCTATGCGGGGAACCTGGGCGGCGGCGGGTTCATGCTGATCCACGAGCACACCGGCAAGGATTTGTTTATCGACTACCGCGAGGAGGCGCCGCTGGCAGCGACTCCGAATATGTATCTTGACGCGCAGGGAAACGTTATTCCGAACGCGAGCATCGTGGGGTATCGGGCGATCGGAGTGCCGGGATCGGTGGCGGGGCTGGTGGAGGCGGAGAAGAAACACGGAAAGCTGACGCTGGAGAAGGTGATGGCGCCGGCGATACGGCTGGCGACGGATGGATTTGTGCTGACAGCGGAGGAAGCCGCCAGCCTGCGCGACAAGGTGATGACGGGATTTCCGGAGTCGCGAAGAATCTTCCAGCGGGACGGGAATTTCTACCAGGCAGGCGAAGTGTTTAAGCAGCCGGAACTGGCGGAGACGCTGCGACACATCGCGAAGGACCCGTCAGACTTTTATCGCGGAGCCATGGCGAAGCAGATTGCCGCTGCGGTGCAGCAGGGTGGCGGGTTGATTACTGCGGCAGATATGGCGCGGTACACGGCGAAGGAACGCGAGCCTGTGACGGGGACGTATCACGGGTACACGGTTGTGAGCTCCCCACCGCCGTCGTCGGGCGGCATCGCGCTGATCGAGATGCTGAATATTCTGGACGGCTACAATCTGCGACCGCTGGGGGATCGCACGGCGCCGGAGATGCATTTGGTGGTGGAGGCGTTTCGGCGTGCGTATATGGATCGGTCGGATTATCTGGGCGACCCGGATTACGTGAAGATTCCGGTGGAGAAACTGACGAGCACGAAATATGGCGAGGCGTGGCGCGCGTCGATCAACACGGAGCATGCGAGCGCATCGGCAGCGTTGCAGCGGCCTGCAGGATTTTTGCCAGCGGCGCCGACGATGGCCGACGTGCGGCAGGAGGCAACCGACACGACGCACTATTCCGTGGTGGATGCGGAGGGCGATGCGGTTTCTGTGACGACCACGTTGAACGGCGCGTATGGATCGGGCGTGACGGTGCCGGGGCTGGGTTTTCTGCTGAACGATGAGATGGACGACTTCGCGTCGAAGCAGGGCGTGCCGAATATGTTTGGGCTGATTCAGGGTCCGGCGAATGCGATCGCACCAGGCAAACGGCCGCTCTCCAGCATGACGCCGACGATTGTGCTGAAGGATGGGAAGGTGGCGATGGTGCTGGGATCGCCGGGCGGCGCAACGATTATCACGACGGTCGCGAATGTGTTTCTGAGCGTGGTCGATGAGGGGCTGAATATTCAGCAGGCGGTGGATGCTCCGCGGTTCCACCAGCAATATTTGCCGGACGCGGTGATGCTGGAACCGGGGTTTACACCGGCGACGCTGGATGGATTGCGTGGAATGGGCTACTCGCTGAAAGTCGGAAGGCAATGGGGCGATGGCGAGTGCATCGAAGTGGATTTGAAGACGGGTGAGCTGAGCGGTGGGCAGGACCATCGGCATCACTTTGGGGCGGCCGCGGGATATTGAAGGCGGGGACTAGCGAATAGCCAGCAGGGTGTAACAGACGGGGATGGCGGTCGATGGAATTGACGAGTCTGTAGCCGACTGCTGGTAACGTGAGAGCGTCTACCCTCGGGTTTATCCTGAGCGAAAGCGGACAATGTGCAGGGGAATTGACCGCTCCGGAGATTCGAATGCCAGATGCTGTGTGTGACATTGGCCTGATCGGCCTTGCTGTGATGGGTCAGAACCTGGTTCTGAACATGAACGACCATGGGTTTAAGGTGGCCGTGTTCAACCGGACGGTTTCGAAGGTCGATGACTTCGTCGCGAACGAGGCGAAGGGCACGCAGGTGGTGGGCGCGCACTCGATTGAAGAATTTGTGGGGATGCTGAAGAGCCCGCGGCGCGTGATGCTGATGGTGAAGGCCGGCGATACGGTCGATCAGATGATCGATCATCTCGTGCCGTTTCTTTCGAAGGGCGACATCCTTATCGATGGCGGCAATTCCCTGTTCACGGATTCGAACCGACGGACAAAAGACCTGGCGGACAAGGGAATTTTGTTTATCGGAACGGGTGTGTCGGGCGGCGAAGAGGGCGCTCGGTTCGGACCGTCGATTATGCCCGGCGGGAATCCGGAAGCATGGCCGCACGTGAAAGAGATTTTCCAGTCGATTGCCGCGAAGGTCGATGACAACGGCAAGGCCACCACATCGAGCGGCAAAGGTACGCCGTGCTGCGACTGGGTGGGCGATGCGGGCGCAGGGCACTTTGTGAAGATGGTCCACAACGGCATCGAGTACGGCGACATGCAGCTGATCTGCGAGGCGTACGACCTGCTGAAACATGCGCTGGGGCTGACGCCGGGCGAGCTGAGTGCGGTGTTTGTGGATTGGAACAAGGGCGAGCTGGACAGTTTCCTGATCGAAATTTCTTCGCTGATCTTCGCGAAGAAGGACGACGACGGGACACCGCTGGTGGACAAGATTCTGGACACGGCGGGACAGAAGGGCACGGGCAAGTGGACGGTGATGAGCGCGCTCGATCTGGGGATGCCGGTGACGCTGATTGGGGAATCGGTATTTGCGCGTTGCTTGTCGGCGATCAAAGAGGAGCGCGTGGACGCGTCGAAGATTTTGCAGGGGCCGTCGGGACAGGCGGCGACGGCGGATCGCGCGGACTTTATCGAAAACGTACGGCGGGCGCTGTACTGCTCGAAGATTATTTCGTACGCGCAGGGATACATGCTGCTGCGCGAGGCGGCGAAGGAGTATGGCTGGCGCGTAAACATGGGCGGAATTGCGCTGATGTGGCGCGGGGGCTGCATTATTCGCAGCCGCTTCCTGGGAAAGATCAAAGAGGCATACGACAAAAAGCCGGACCTGCACAATCTGCTGTTCGACAGCTTCTTTGCGGGCGCGCTGAACGAGTATCAGGCGTCGTGGCGTAAGGCGATTGTGAAGGCGATTGCGCTGGGCGTGCCGGCTCCGGCGTTTTCGACCGCGCTGGCGTTTTACGATGGCTACCGGACGGCGCGGCTGCCGGCGAATCTGCTGCAGGCGCAGCGGGATTTCTTCGGCGCGCACACGTATGAGCGCGTGGATCAGCCGCGGGGGAAATTCTCCCACACGAACTGGACCGGACGCGGTGGACGGGTTTCTTCTTCGACGTACACCGTTTAGTTGATTTTTGAGGCAACAAAGACATCGGCAGATGCGGCGCAAACTTGAGGTAGCTTCATAATTATTTCTGCGCGGTGTGACCTAATTGCGGGCTGATTTTCTTAATTTGGGTTGAGGGTGGCTTGGATTAGAACTTTCTAATCTTTGCGATTGATGATTCCGATGCACAGGAGGTATGCGGGTCCTGTGCGTTTCTCTTCCTTTGCTGCTGGCGGTGTTGCCTTTGAACTGTCCGGGGCAGGAGGTTTTGGCGAACGCGCTGGAGCCTGCTGGGATCGCGCTGCGTACCATGCCGGGGCCAGGGTCGGGGCCAGGGTCGGGAGCGATCCGGGCGGTGCCGGCCCGGGCCGCACCCGTCGAGCGGGAAAAGATGAGCGCGTATGACTGGAGCCTGCTGGGGGCCGCAGCGGCGCTACGGTTTTTGGATTACAGGACAACGGTGCAGTTCACCGAGGACCCGGCGGATTTTCGCGAGGTGGAGTTGCCTCGGGCGCTGGTGCGGAGCCGGGCGGCGCTGGGCGCGTTCGAAGCGAGCACCGTGGTAGTGAACTACTTCGCCTATCGGTCCCTGGTGGGACATCATCACCGCAAGATGGCTCAGGTGGGGCAGTCGATCTATATTGGCGTGATGGCGGGTACCGTTGCGTGGAACTACGACCAACTGAACCAGCGTTAGGTGAGCCGGGACAGGTCCGATAGCTACTCCGGCAGCAGAATTCTTTTGCGGCCGATCAGTTCCCTTTCTATATGGGGCGCACGCGGGCCAGCTCGACGATTTTGTTGATCATGTCGGTATAGGAGTAGCCGGCTTTTCTGGAAGCCATGGCGAATTCGGCGGCGCTGGCGAGCCAGGGATTCGGGTTGGCTTCGATGACGTAAACTTCGCCTTTCTTGTTCACACGCATATCGATGCGGCCGTAGTCGCGAAGCTTGAGAGCGCGATAGGCGGCGAGCGCGGTGTCGCAGAGGATTTTCTCGGTTTCCTCGTCAATGTCTTCGGCGGGCGCGGATTTTGTGACTTTGTAGGCCTCGGTTTCGTGATCGAACTTCACGTCCTGGCCGGCGATGCGCGGGGTTCCCTTGGGGAGTTTGGAAAGGTCGAGCTCGATGAGCGGGAGAACCTCGGGATTGTCGTTGCCGAGAATGGAGGCGTAGATTTCGCGGCCTTCAATGTATTCCTCGATGAGGGCGGGGCTGTCGAATTCCTCGTGGATATAGTGGATGCGCTCCATCAGCTCTTTCACGCTGTCGACCACGGAGCCGTTATCGATGCCGATGGAACCGTCTTCAGAGACCGGTTTGACGATGAGGGGAAACTCGATGTCGTGCGAGTGATCGGTGCGGCCTTTGTAGGAGGTCGCAAAGTCCGGAGTCTTGATCTTGTGGAAGTCGAAGATCTTTTTGGCGATGGACTTGTCCTGGGCGAGATAGAGGCCTTGCGGACCGCCGCCGGTATAGGGGATCTGGAGCAGTTCGAGATAGGCGGCGATGTTCTTGTCCATCCTGTCGTGGCCGGCCCAGGACTCGGTGAGATTGAAGATGAGGTCGGCACCGCACCTTGCGAGCGAGAGCAGCGACTGGTTCTTGCCGTCGAGGACGTGATAGGAAGGTTCGTGACCGAGCTTGGTCAGCGCCTCGAAGATCTCTTCGCGGTCGTGGAGCGGATCCTTTTTCTTCTTGCGATGTTTGCCATTCTTGCTGCGGGGCGCCTTGATCGGCTCCGGTTCCGGTTCAGGAGGGCCGTCTTCCCAGACATCGTGCAGTATCGTTATTTTGAGATTTGCCATGTTGCCTCTGCTTTTCGATTTGCTTCCATCCGTCCCCAAATGACAGATGGGAAGCAGCCATCAGGGCAGAACGAACTTGCCCCGAGTGATGTAGTTCATTGCCAATGCTGTCACGTACACGGTGAGCTCTGTTAGATATTCTCGTTCACATTTCATATCGGCGCGCAAACCGAGGTCGCTGACTTTTGCTTCGACGGTCTCGACTAACTTCCGGACCATGGGACGCTGGACGCCGGTCCAGTAGTTCACTTTGTCGACGAGGACCTTGCGGTTTTCGCGAAGAAGGTCAACTGCTGCGCGAACATTTTTTCTGCGGTGCTTTGAAACGTTGAAGATGTCGCGCAGATCGGTATCGAGCAGAAGTTCGCCGGGCGTGAGCTCCTGCTCGAGCGCACGCTGATAGAACTCGCCGACGGTGACATCCATTTCGTCGACGGTGATGTCGGTATCGCCGTGCGCGACGACAGGGTCGACATCGCCGAGCTTGCGGCCGATGCGATCCATGTAGAGAAGCTTCTTCATCGCTCCCCAGCCTTTGTAGCGCTTACGCCAGTTGGAGCGAGGGGTCATCCAGACGGCAAAAGTTTCAGCAAAGTCTTCGTCAGGATGCTTTTGCGCGTACCAGCCTTCCATGTGGCGCACGAACTGGCGCGAGAACGGAACGGGCTTGTAGTTGTCGCGGTAGGGACGGCGGAAGGGACCGAAGAGGTTGCGCCATTCCTGCGTTTTGTAGAGTGCGTAGGCGTAATTGAAGGCGTGGCCGGCCTCGTGGCGCATGTACATCATGATCTGCCGCGTGTCCTCGATGTCGTTCATCTCCGATTCGAGGCGCTGCAATTTGGGATCGGCCAGGTAGAAGGGGATGCCGATGACGGGCTCCATGTTGGGGCAGCCCCACTCGTCGGTGAGGTAGCAGCGGGGGCGAAACCTGTGAAGGCCTTTGACCTCCAGCTCTTTGTAGAGTTGATGGACGAAGCGTTCGAGAGGAGAGCCTTCCAGCTTGAGACCGAGCTGCTGAATTGGCTTGGAGAGGATCTCCTGGACCTCTACAGGCGCCTTTTCAAAATTGGCCACAGATGGTCGAAGCGTAGCACAGCGAAGGCGCGATTCGGCTGATCACGCCGGTGACCTTCTGGATAACCGTGCGGCGAGCGCTGAGTTGTGAAGCTGCAAACGGGAGCGCGTTAGAAGAAATAGTGCATGGACACCTGCATGATGCGCTGCGAGGAATTGGTGTTTCTGATCTGGCCGAAGAGGTTGGCGTACGCCGCATCTTCCAGCTGGGAGACGGGAGGACCGTAGCTGGCGATGTTGAGCGCGTTGAAGGCGTCACCGCGCAACTGCAGACTTTGGGATTCCGTGATGTGGAACGTCTTCATGCCGGAGAGATCGACCTGGCGGAATCCGGGGGCGCGTTCGGAGCCGTTCTGCGCATTGCCGAAACCGTTGAAGGATTCGACGCCATAGGCGCAGGTGCCGTTGTCGATGGTATTGCCGCTGGCGTCGAACGTCGTACACGGCACCGCGGAAGGATCGGTACCAAACCAGTTCTGGACCGTGCGATGGGCGACATGCATGGGACGGAAGTGAATGGCATGGGCGGCCCAACTGTTGACGTAGTAATCCTCATAGGAGCCCATGGTGAGGGGAAAGCCGGAGTACATGACGACAGCGCCGGAAAGATTCCAGCCACCTACCGCCTCATCAACAATCGGATCCATATGGGAGCCGAACTGCATGCCGCGGCCAAAGGGCAACGCGTAGGACCAGTAGCCATTGAAGGCATTGCGGGCGTCCTGGCCGGCCGGACCGTAGTCGCCATGAGGATTGTGGATGTCCTGGAGGAACGAAGAACCTTCTGCCACGCCGCCCACGCCGTAGAAGCCGGCGTTGTTGGTCATGGCACGCGCCCAGGTGTAGTTAAAGGTAAAGGCGAGGCCGTGGGACTGTTGACGGCGGAGGGTGGCCTGCATTGCGTTGTAGTTGGAGTAGCCCTCGGATTCGGTAACCTGCAGGTTGCCCGAGTTGCCCACGAGATTGCAGGCGGGAGCGGGGGGCGCGATGGTACCGCTGCAATCGCCGTCGGCCAGAACTCCGGAAGCGGATGTGGAGAACTGGTCGGCCTCTTCAGGGATGACGAGATGCTGGCCCAGTTCTCCGACATAGCCGATCTGAGCAGAGGTGCGGTTATCGATCATCAACTGCCCGGCAAGATTGAACTGCTGAATCAGCGCTGGTTTGAGATGCGGATCCCAGGCGTTGTAATTGAAGTAGCTGACCTGAATCGCGGAAGGCGAGAGGTTGAATCCATTTTCTACGGGCAGAGGCGCGAGCCCACTGCTGGTAGGCGACGGCGGCGTGGGCGCGGCGACGAAGCTTCCCTGGAAGGGAGCATTCTGCGTCATTCTCCAGTTGAGGCCGGTACCTTCGAGGTCGTCGGTCATGCCGTAGCCGCCACGGAATACTATGCGCGGAGAAACCTGGAGCGCGAAGCCGAAGCGGGGCATGATTTCGAGGTAGTAGGGCTGATAGAGTGCGCGGCTGTTGCCGTTCTTGCCGGCGAATTCGATGCCCGAGGCCGATATATCGTTCATGTTGGACAGGTCGACGCTTGCCTCTTTGTTATTGACCTCATAGATAGGTTGGTCGTGGGCATAGCGCAGGCCTAAGTTCAGCGTCAGGTTGGGCAAGACGCGCCAGTCATCCTGAACGTAGTAGGCGTTGCGATATTGCCGCTGTCCGTTATCTCCGGAGACCCCACCGACACTGGCGCTGCCGCTCTGATCGAGAACAAAGTCGGCATAGGAGTAGCCCGGTGAGTTGGTAAGGCCATTGGCGGTGTACTGGCCGTTGTAATAGAACTGCCCCAGTGCGCCGGAGTTACCTGCGTAGAAAGTGTTCTGTTGATAGCGAAGAATCTGGACGCCGAATTTAGTGGTATGGCGGCCATGCTGCCAGGTGAAGTCATCGGCGTAGTAGAAGTTGTTCTCGTGGAACTGGGTGACAATGCCCACGCTGCCCAGATTCGATTCGTTGCCGGAAAAGGCCATCTGACTGAATCCAGGGAATGCCTGATTGGGCATGGGGAGTCCAACCACACTGTTGCCGTTGGTGCCGAACAAGCCCGTGGGATCCGAAGGAACGCCCTGATCGACAACGGAGCGTGTGACGCCGGCGCGAAATTCATTGACCAGCGCTGGCGAGAAGGTGTGGACCCAGTTGGTGACGAAACTCTGGAACGGGTAATCGTTGCTGGCGGGGAAGGTTACGGGCAGGACGACCTGAGGGTAGAAGTCGAAGGCGTCGCCATAGGTGTAGCGGCCCATGAGAGAGTCGCGCGAGCCCACGGTGTAGTCGATGCGGAGGTCGCCCTGGTTGTTCTGGGTCTGTCCCTTGCTTTGACCAACATAATTATCGAGGTCACCGAGGCCGGCGCGGGGAGTGGCGTTGGGCAGCGGATAGACGGTGGGGTGAGCGAAGAGGAATTTCGCCACCGGATTCACAATTGGAATCTGATTGGTGGAATAGGGAGTGGCGTTCGAATAGCCTCCGCCATTCTGATTGTTATACAGCTGGATGTTGCCGTATTGGTTGGTCAGCAGCTCAGAGAAGTCGCCGGTGCGCATGGCAGCAGTAGCGACGGTTGCGACGCCTTCTCCACCGCTGTGATAGCGGAAACCCAGATAGTCGCCAAAGAAGAAGAGCTTGTTTCTGAAAATGGGACCGCCGAAGGTTGCGCCAAACTGATCCTGGGTAAATGGGGTTGAGGGCAGGCCGGCAAAACTGTTGGCCCAGGAGGTAGCGGCCATGTTGTTGTTCTGGAAGTAATCGTAAGCGCTGCCGTGGAACCGGTTGGTTCCACCTTTGGTGATCACCAGGACTTCGCCGCCGTTGACGTTGCCATATTCGGCGTTGGCATTGCCGGTGATAACCCGCATCTCCTGGATCGCGTCGGGAGCGGGGTTGTAGGAGTCGAGGTTATTGATGGTCTCGTTCATTTCGATGCCATCGAGAACATAGTTATTGGTCTGCGCGCGGTTGCCGTTGAAGGAAGGGGTTCCGTACCAGTCCACATTGCGCTCGTTGCCGTCGGCGCTGGCCATGGAGGACATGCTGGGGTTGACGGCACCGGGCACAAACAACGTGGCGCTCTGAAAGTTGAGCCCGTTCAAAGGCAGGTTGGCGAGGGCGTTGGAGGAAATCGTGGATTCCAGCGTGGCATCCTGGGTTTGCAGGACGGGGGAGACGTCGGAGGCAACATTGACGGTGGTGGAGGCATTGCCGACGTGCAGGACTGCGTCGACCTTGGCGATCTGATCGATCTCGAGGTTGAACGGGCCGGCGGTGGTGGCGGAAAAGCCCGGAGCCGAGATAGCGAGCGTGTACGAGCCAATGGGCAGGAATCGAATGCTGTAGAGACCCTGGCTGTTGGAGACGCCGCGGGTGGCGACACCTGTGGTCACATTCGTTGCGGTCACAGCGGCTCCGGCGACAACGGCTCCGCTGGGGTCGGTTACCGTTCCAACCACGGTGCCGGTGATGGTTTGCGCGGATGCGGAGACGGTAAGGGAGGCGACAGCAAGGAGAGGGAGCAGCGCAGCCGCGATGCGGCGGCAGGACAGAGTAACCACAGGGACCTCCGAAAATCGTTCTGACAACTACCCGCTGCAGGCCCGGGTTTCGTATGTCTTTCGATTCGCGGTTGCCGCACGTGCGCCAGCAAAGCCGTCGAAAAGAATCATGACTTCAACATTCGCCGTCCAGAGACGGGAAACCCGGCATGACTCAGTGGTGGCCCATTGGATCATGGCATTATCTACGGAGTCAATATTGCTTTAATAACTCCGGCAGGGAGATCGACAGGAGCGTGATGGGGAGCGAAGGAGTCGGCGTCGGAAGATGCGGGGTTAACCAGGTTAAGTCGTGTGATTCCAAACGGGCAGAAGTGCAATCCAAAGTTGTATAGTCCCGGGGCAACCTTGCCATAGATGATGCAGGCATGAGCCGCACGAAAGTAACGACGGCCAGGCTCGCCGCGGTCCTGGGAGCAGTGTTGGGCATGGGGATGCTTGCGCCCGTGCTGTGTCAGGGGTCTGTTACGGCGAAGCACGACGCGATCCAGGGGCCCAGGTCTCTCCCCGTCAACCCAGCCGTGATGCAGGACGGCACAAAAACTTTGCAGATTGAGCCACGATTGCCAGCCCATGTGGCGGTGATCCGCGGCGGCCCGGGATGGGCGCTGCCGACGACCTCGGCTTTGGCGGCGTTGCTGGCGGTGGTGGTTCTGGCGATGCTGGCAATACTGGGGCGCGTGAATCAGTTGCGGCGGCGATTGAGCGATCAGGATGCAGCTCTGAAGAAGGCTGGGGAATCGACGCAGGCGATCCGCGAGCTGTCGCGATCGATGCTGCAGGTAGCGGCGCAGAGGCCGTTCGATGTGCAGGTACCGGACCACGGCAACGAAGAGATTGCGGAACTGGTAGACGGGTTCAACGCCATGCTGACGGAGATGCAGCGGCGGGATCGCGCGAAGCGGGACGCGGAAGCCAGGATGCAGCATATGGCGCTGATCGACGATCTGACGGGGCTGCCGAATCGGCGGTTGCTGACAGATCGGCTGTCGCACAGTTTGGCGAAAGGGCGGCGCGAAAATCGGAAGGTGGCGCTGCTGTATATCGATCTGGACGGATTCAAGCTGGTGAATGACAGCCTGGGGCATGGTGTTGGCGATGCCCTGTTGGGACTGGTGGCGCAGCGGATGAAGGGGCGCTTTCGGCAGAGCGACACGCTGGCGAGGATCGGCGGGGACGAGTTCACGCTGATTCTGGATAACGTACAGTCGCGGTCGGATGCTGACCACGCAGCGGAGATTGCGCTGGATCTGCTGAAAGATCCATTTGAGGTCGAAGGGCACACGATCCGGATCACGGCCAGCATCGGGATCAGCATTTTTCCTGATCATGGGAACGAAGGTGGGCAGTTGCTGCGGCAGGCGGATTGCGCGATGTTCGCGGCGAAGAGGAACGGGAAGAATCGGATTGTGCAGTTTGGAGACGGGCTGGGCAGCGCGGCGCGCGAGCGCATGATGCTGGAAGGGGAGCTGCGGCGCGCGATCACCAACGGCGAGATTACGGTTCACTACCAGCCGGAATTCGATCTGGCGACGAACACGATTGTGCGGTTCGAGGCGCTGGCGCGGTGGATGCATCCGTCGCTGGGGCCGATTCCGCCGATGAGCTTCATTCCCATTGCGGAAGAGACGGGGCTGATTGTGCCGCTGGGCGCGTTTGTGATGGAAAAGGCGTGCACGGATGCGGTGATCTGGCAGAACCGGGCGAGCCGGCCGATCCAGGTGGCGGTGAATGTCTCGAGCGTGCAGTTTGCGCGGGACTCCTTTTTAGAGGAAGTGGAAGAGACACTGCGGCGCACGGGTTTGCGGCCGAGTTTGTTGCAGCTGGAACTGACGGAGTCGGCAACGCTGACGGGTGTGGAACGGGCGGCGGATCTGATTCGCCGGCTGACGGGCCGGGGCATTGGCGTGGCGATGGATGACTTCGGGACCGGCTACTCGTGCCTGAGTTATCTGCCAAAGTTATTTCTGGATGCGCTGAAGCTGGACCGGTCGTTTGTGACGGAGCTGGCGATACGGCCGGAGACGCGGGCGTTTGTGCAGTCGGTTTTGTCGATGGCGCATAACCTGCACATGAAAGTAATCGTCGAAGGCATCGAGACGCAGGAGCAGCTGGAGCTGATGCGGTCGTTGGGAACCAACGAGGCGCAGGGGTATTATCTGGGGCGGCCGACGCCGAATCCGATGGAACTGCTGGGCTGGGGCGCGGCGAAGGCGCGGGTGAAGGAGCTGGAGGCAGTTTCTTCGGTGGCCGGCTGATGTTTCGGGATTGCTGACAATTTGGAACGGTTTCGAGATAGCTCCCCACCTTGAGGGGAGTTTTCTTTTGGTGGCTGTTCTGGATTAGCTGACCATTTTTATGGTTCCGGTCGGGCGATGGCCGGACGAGATGGCGGATGCTGTAGGTGGCACTGAGGCGCGGCGGGCGCTGGCCCCCCACCCCCCTGGGGGGTGGGGGGCCGGCAAGTGGTTGATCTTACGCGGTGGGCGGATGTTATCGAGCTCGATATCCCCCCTTATCGCTTGTTTGAGGGCCTCAAACGGGCGTTGCGATTTGGGCGCGTATCTAATTTTTAATTAGGCGTAGAAATAGGAAAGCCCTGTTGGACCGGCGCGGTGAGCGGCGGGCACACAGGGCTTTCCCTGTATTCAGGGTAGGAATTTTGAGGAGTTAGAGCAAGGAAAATCGTGAGGGGCGACGGTACTTAGGTCATGCGCGGGAATATGGATGGGGTTCGCGATGCGAACCCCAGCGACAGGATTTCCGGCTGCGTTCCTTCGGACTCCGCCTCGGCCTGCGGCAGCATGGTGGCTGTTATAAATACACGCCCCAGCAACCAACGCCTTTCGGCGCGGGTTTTCGGCACGACTGAAGTCGTGCCCTGATACAAAAGCTGGTCGTAGTTTGACGATTGGCACGCCGCGGAGATGATGTTGCCGTTGGTCGGAAAGAAATGCAGGTCCATTCGACTCGCGTCTTGATTGTTTGTTGCACCCAGTGCGGGCACAACGATGCGGATGCTTCGCTCAGGATGACAGTGTTGTTTTGTTTTCGGGATTTGTGGAGGTGCCGGCAAAGAGCGCAGGGGCTCTCTTCTTTCGGGCGAGCTTTCGGCGCGACTGAAGTCATGCCCCGAAACAGGCGCAAGACCGCGGCGCGTATCGCGTCGACGAATGGAGATGTCTCGGACAGGCGTTGGTGCTAAGTTCCTGCTTCGCTCCCGAGACAGTGACCGGTTGGTCTGCTACGGGCGAACCTTCCGGGTTGCCGGTGATACGACAAGTTCGAACAAACTGGCCGCATCATTTCACAGAATCGCTTACACACAACGCGCTCATAAAGGAGTCGGCTCGGTAAACGCAATGTATCCTCGGAAGTCCGTAGTATTTCCCGCAGACCATCATCTCTGATTTTCAGCCACGATCGCTTTTCGGCCATAATAGCTGATCAGATAGAACGCAACTCCAAAAGAGATGATGTCTTTGAAGAGAAACAGGCCGAGATTGTTCATGTAATGGATGCCGTGAACCACGATGGTGTCATCCGGAGTCGTGATCAACATGCTGCTTGTGGTGAAGAACATGCCGACTAATATGATCCCGCTCAGAATGCCTGCTTTAGGTTTAAAGTAGCCGATGATCAGTAGGATTGCTGCTGTCCATTCAGTGGCCCCGATCATATCCCCCAAAATATATGGTCCAAAGACCTTGAATTGCCAACTGGTAAGTGGGCTGTTACTGACGAGCGGGATTATGCCCTCTGCTCCGGGTCCTGTCATTTTGAACCTGCCTGCCCACAGCAACATCACGACCATTCCAATGCTGCAAACAAGGAAAGGGATATTTCGATCTGCAACAAACGCTGCAATCTTCGTCAGAACGCTCTTCGCCTGCAGTTTGTTACGTGTGTTCGCTTGAGATCCGCGCACACCATCACCTGACGCCTCAGTGGTTGTGGTTTCAGTCATAAACGGAACTCCTTCATGCGATGATCCATCGTTGCTAAATATGAAGGCCGATTTGAGACACTGTCAACACCTTGGCGGTGACGATCCGACAGAGTACACGACTCAAAATGATTAATTCCGGACTGCGCCATCCCATCGGCGTTGACGGAGGCGTTCGCGCACCGGTTCAAGTTGCCGGTTGGTCGGCAATACGGACATTTCGACCTGCCCGCGAACTTCCGGTTAGCCGGTCATCCGCTAGATATCATGCTCCCGGCATGTTGCAGGTAAACTGGGATCGTGACCCGGACGCGAGCGATATGGATCGTTCTTTTGTATGTGGCGTGCATTGCGGCGGGGATCGTGGTCGGGCTCGTGGCGAGCGGCTTGATCGTCATTGCTGCGGCGGGACCGAGGTGCTGCAGCCCCGGTGATGGAATTGGCATTATTCTGTATGCCGTAGCACTCGTCCCGTTGGGGGGAGTCCTGGGCATCGTACTTGCCACGACCATTCTCCGCATGAGGAAACGAGCAGAAAACAGCTTGTGAGATCCGAGCTGCGTGGCCGCCGCTTTTCTCATTCTGAACTTCGGTCGGCAAACCGGAAGTTTCGACCCGGTCGGGCGCAAAACGGCAACCGCAGATCCTTCGTCGCGTTGCTCCTCAGGATGACAGCGCTGTTTTGTTGGTTGAGGGTTCTGGAGATGCTGGCGAAAAGCTCAGGGGCTGAAGCCCGCCTTCTTTGGGTGAACTTGTTGGCACGAGTGAACTCGTGCCCTGATACAAGAGCGCAGCCTTTCCCCACTCAAGCCAAAAGAAGGCTTGAATGGGCCACCTCACGACTTGAATGAGCTTCCCGCGGCTTGAATCGGCGACCCCATCTTATGGCCGGAAGTTAGGGGGCGGTTTCAGGTTCGTTTGTGTCGGTTCTTTGGATTGCAGGGTGAAGTGCAGCGTCGTTGTGGCGTTGGGGGCGATCTTGTCCAAGGGCAGCCAGAGTTGGTTCCAGGATTGTCCGTTGAGGGTGATCGACTTTACGTAGACGCCGGGATGTCGCAGGTCTGGAGTTGGTTCGCCTCGAGCTACGTCGCCCGGAGTAGGTTCGCTTTGTTCCGATGTTATGACCAGGGTACGTCCGCCGGATAAGTGGACCGTAGCTTCGGGAAACATCGGAGTACCGATCAGCAGCCCGCCGACGCCGGGGATTCCAGGATAGAGGCCGAGGGCGTTCCAGACATAGACGCCGGAGGTGGCTCCTAAGTCGTCGTTACCGGGGATGCCGTCGGGGCGGGTGGAAAAGGTCTGCTGCTCGATGCGAGTGAGGACGTCGTCGGTTTTCCAGGGTTGCGTGGTCCAGGCGTAGACGTAGGGCGTAACGAAGTCGGGCTCGTTCGCCATGTTGAAGCAGGGCTCGTTCCAGCAGATGAGTTTGGAGAAGAAGCGGTCGAGGCGGGCGATGACGGGAGCGCTGCCTCCCATGGCGGCGATGAGGAGCGGGTAATCGTAGGGAACCATGAAGGAGTACTGCCAGGCATTGCCCTCCTCGTAGCCGGTGGGGCCGATGTAGTCGGGTGCGTTGGGCGGGCGCGGGAGGGAACGGTCGGCGTCGAAGCCGGGGAGCCAGGAGCCGTCAGCGAGGCGGGGACGAATCCAGTGGGTGTCGGGGTCGAAGAGGTTCTGCCAGTTCCCTGCTCTCTTGATCAGTGCGTTGTAGGTGGCGGTGTCGCCGTTGGCGCGCGCAAATTGGGCGATGGCGAAATCGTCCGAGGCGTACTCAAGAGTACGGGAGACGGCGATGCGGTCGTGGTCGACGGGGACGTAGCCGTGCTGGAGTTCTTCGGCGAGATAGGGACGTTCGGATTGGTTGTGCGGACCGGTGCCAGGCTGGGTGGCGGCCTTGATCATTTGCTGGAGTGCGGTGCGAGTGTCGAAGTGGCCGGCGCCGAATACGAAGGCGTCGGCGAGGAGGACGGTGGGCGAGTCTCCACCCATGACGTAGGTGGTGTCGTTGGCGGCGGGCCAGCGCGGGAGCCAGCCGGACTGGGCGGCGTCGTTGACGAGGGACTGGGCCATGTCGGCGGTGCGGTCCGGGTAGAGGACGGCGTCAAGCTGAATGACGTTGCGGTAGATATCCCAGTCGGAGAAGTTAGCGTACTGGGCGTCATGATAGCGATCGGTTAGTTGATGAGTTATGCCGTCGAATCCTATGTACTTGTCGTTGTCGTCACTGAAGGTATTCGGCGAAAGCAGCATGTGGTAGAGGCCGGTGTAGAAGATGGTGCGCTGGGCGGGCGTTCCTCCGCGGATGTCGATGCGGTTAAGGGTCTGGGACCAGGCGCGCTGGGCGGCGGTGTGGACGGCGGCGAAATTCCAGGAGGGGATTTCGAACCTGAGGTTGGCGCGGGCGTTGTCGACGTTGACGAAGGAGATGCCGACCTTCATGGTGATGGCGCGCTGGGAGCCGAAGTCGAGCCAGGCTCCGGCGTGGCGGGCGGATTCCTGGTGGGCAGCGGGGTCGACGGTGTCGTCGTGCCACATGGAGGTGCGGAGGGCGGGGTGGTCGAACTGGGCGGCGAAGTAAAGGGTGTAGTTGGTGGAGGAACTGCAGAAGCCGCCGGCGCGGGCTTCGCCTTCGACGGCTTTGCTGGTGGCGAGGATGATTTTGTAGCCGTCTTTGGCGCGGGCCTGGTTGGCCGGGTCCTGATCGAAGACGGCGGAGTTGGCGCTGCCGCCGGCGTTGAGGAGGAGACGGGCGGGGACTCCTGCGGGGAAGGTGAAATGCGCGATGCCGGCGCGGTCGGTAACGGTGAGCTCGACTTTAGTACCGTTGTCGAGGGTGACGGCGTAGTAGCCGGGGTGGGCGGTCTCGTTGGCGTGGGAGAAGGGCTGGCTGTAGAGGGCGGGATTCTGGTGCGGGCTGACGGTGAGGTCGGCGGCGGTGGGGAGAACGGGGATGTCTCCATAGAGCGGGCAGCCGGCGCCGGAGATGTGGGTGAGGGAGAAGCCGGTGATTTGCTTTTTGCTGTAGTCGTACCAGGCGTCGGGTTGGGTATCGGGCGACCACTGGATCATGCCGAAGGGGAGGGTGGCGCCGGGGAAGGTGTTGCCGCCGCCGGCGGTTCCGATGAGGGGGTCGACGGCGTCGTAGGGGGTGCCTGGGGGGGTAGTGGTGTTTTGGGCGGCGGCGGCGATCGAGACGACAAGTAGGAGGGCGGGGGCGATGCGGACGGAAGCGTGTCGGGCGGAGCGGGTCGGCATGGGAACCATGCTAGTCCTGATTTTTTGGGTGGGGTTGCCCTGGGGCGGGCGTGTTGGCGTTGACCAAAGTTGTAGGGGGAGGAGTGGGGCTGCTCCCTATAATGGCTGGCATCGATGGAGACCCTGCCCCGGCATCAATGTTTGATCTATGACGGCGCGCCGTCGCGGCATTTGGCGGCGGTGGCGGCGGTGACACGCGACAAACTCGAGCAGGATTATCGATGCCTGTATCTGAACAGTCCGCCGATGGTGGCGGGGATGCGGTCGTATCTGGCGGCGGCGGGAGTGGACATCGAGCACGAGGTTGGCAGGGGGAGTCTGGTGCTGACGTCGGAGCAGGGACACCTGGCAGAAGGGCGCTTCGATGCGGAACGGATGGTCGAGACGCTGGAGGCGGCGATCCAGCTGGCTTTGCGCGACGGGTATGTGGGATTGTGGGCGACCGGCGACATGACGTGGGAGATGGGGACGGAGAAGGATTTTACGAAGCTGGTGGAGTACGAGTGGCGGCTGGAGAAACTATTCGCGAAGTATCCGGAGCTGAGCGGGATTTGCCAGTATCACGCGAGCACGGTGCCGCGCGATGCGATGCGGCAGGGGCTGCTGGTGCATCCGACGCTGTTTGTGAGCGAGACGCTGTCGTTGCTGAATGTGCACTACGTGGGTCCTGATGCGTTTCGGCAGGGTGCCGGGAGGAATGCGGAGCTGGACGCGATGATCGGACAACTGTGCCGGACCGGCAGCAGTTCTTAGCGCCTTAGTGATCCTCCAGGTCGCCGAATTCTTTAAAGACAGATTTAGACGGTGCCGGTCTTGCTCTGCGCGACGGCTTGTATAGTCGCTGCTTACCCGGATGGATTGTGAAGTGGCTGCTCGAATCCTCGCCGGGGAATGACAGCAGTTTTCCGGAGGCTGGATGTCCTCGCCCAAAGATCCAAGTCGCAGGGAATTTCTTACGGTGGGTTCGGCTGCGGCATTGGCTGCGGCTGCAACAGCGGTGGGAGCGCCGGCCGAGGCAGCTGTGCGCGCGGGGGCGGATCCTGCTCACGATGAAGCGACGGCGTGGTCGGCTGAGGATTTGCTGCGGGCTGGGCCGCAGCGCAGCTACAGCGGAGAAAATGCGACGCAGGTTGCGATGCCGCTGGGCGGAATCGGGGCGGGATCGATTTGTCTGAATGGGTACGGGGGATTGCAGGACTTTGCGATTCGCACGCGGCCGGAGACGACGGCTTTACCGGAAGGATTTACTTCTGATTCTCCGGAAGCGGCGTTTGCTGTTCTGCACATCAAGGGAACAGCGAGCGTTACGAAGATGATTGAGGGGCCGTTTCCGGCCTTCAAGATTTTCGATCAGGGGCTGCAGGGCCAGGGATTGCGTCGCGGAGGGTTCGAGGGATTTCCGCGTTTTGCGAAATGCACGTTTCGGGGGGAGTATCCGTTCGGGGAAGCGCAGCTGACCGACCCTTCTCTGCCCATCGAGGTCGTGCTGCTCGGCTGGAATCCGTTAATTCCTCTGGACGATAAGAACTCCGGAATTCCATGCGTGATTCTGGAATACACGCTGCGCAACCGATCGGCTTCGCCGGTGGAGTATGAGTTTTCCTACCATTTATCGCATCTGGCTCCGGGGTGCCAGCCCGAGCAGGCGGCCAGCGTGAACACGGTGATCCCAGGGAAGGGCGTGTTTCTGCACAACGAGGAAGCGGCGCATGCGGAGTCATTTGGGAGCGCGGCGCTGACGGTACTTGGGGCTGATCCGAAAATTAAGGGCATGTGGCTGCGGAGTCCGGGTTGGGAGTTCGATTCCCTTTCGGCGTTATGGCGCGAAGTTTCAACAGGGACGTTCACTGCGAACGGCGGATCGAATCGTGTGGACACTGCGGGACGGAATGGCGCATCGATTCTGCTGGCGGGAAGGCTGGCGCCGGGCGAGTCGCGGACGTATCCGATCCTGATCAGCTGGCATTTTCCGAATTGCTATTCGCACGACGGTGGCACGGGCGCGGCGCCGGAGATGCAGGGGCGCGTGGGCTGCCGCACTTTAGCTAACGAAGCCGAGCCCTTGTGGCGGCCCTATTATGCGACGGTCTGGAACGATGCGCGGGAGGTCGCGCTGCACGTGGAGGCGGAATACGTTTCGCTGCGGAAGCGGACGATGCGGTTCAAGGAAGCGCTGTTCTCTTCGACGCTGCCGCCGTATGTGCTCGATGCTGTGTCCGCGGATCTTGCCATTCTGAAGTCGCCCACCGTTTTGCGCGAGGCCAACGGAAACCTGTGGGGATGGGAAGGTTGTTTTCCGGACAGCGGGTGTTGCCATGGATCGTGCACGCACGTGTGGAATTATGCGCAGGCGTTTCCTCATCTTTATCCGCAGCTGGAGCGAACGCTGCGGGACCTTGAGCTGCGGCGGTCGATGGATGAGCACGGTCACGTGAATTTTCGCGGAGCGATTCCCGATGGGCCGACGGACCATGATGGGCCGGCGGCGGCGGATGGACAGCTGGGCGGCATCATGAAGGTCTATCGCGACTGGCAAATCTCAGGCGATACGGACTGGATGAAGAAGCTGTATCCCCGGGTAAAGCGCAGTCTGGATTACTGCATTCGGACATGGGATCCGGATCATGAGGGGGCGCTGTTCGAGCCACACCACAACACCTACGACATTGAGTTCTGGGGCGCGGATGGGATGTGCACCAGCATTTATCTCGGGGCACTCGCGGCCATGGCGGAGATGGCCGCGGCGGTGGGTGAGGGCCACGATCAAAAGCAATATGCAGAGCTGGCGCAACGCTCGGCGCAGTTCATGGACGAGAAGCTATTCAACGGTGAGTACTATCAGCAGAAGATTCAGTATCAGGGTCTGCGAGATACGTCGTTTGCATCCGAGATTGAGAAGGTGAACGACCAAAGCAGCGAGATGCAGCAACTGCTGCAACGGGAGGGTCCGAAATACCAGTATGGGAGCGGATGTCTTTCCGATGGAGTGATTGGCGCGTGGATGGCGCGGACGTACGGAATTGAGACACCTCTGAAGCGTGAACATGTGCGCTCATCGCTGCGGGCCATCTTCAAGAACAACTTCAAGGCTGATCTGAGTGAACACGCGAATGCGCAGCGGCCCGGATATGCGATGGGGCTGGAGCCGGGATTGCTGTTGTGCAGCTGGCCTCGCGGTGAGAAACCGACGCTGCCGTTTGTCTACTCCGACGAAGTGTGGACGGGGATTGAGTACCAGGTGGCGTCGCATTTGATTCAGGAAGGTTTTGTCACCGAAGGCCTGACGATCGTGAAGGCGCTGCGGAGCCGCTACGATGGCAGGACGCGCAATCCGTGGAACGAATATGAGTGCGGCAATTATTATGCGCGGGCGATGGCGAGCTTCTCGCTGGTAGCGGCGCTTGCGGGCTTCCGCTACTCTGCCGTGGAAAAGACGCTGTGGTTTGCGCCGCAGTTGCAGGCGCGGCCGTTCCAATGTTTTTTCTCGACTGCTTCGGGCTTTGGGTCGATTGAACTCGGACAAAGGGCTCTGAGCGTTCATATGGTGGAGGGTGAGATGCGCATCGAAAAAGTGGTGCTTGCCGGCGTCAAGACGCAGGAGTGGAAGACGAGGATTCGCGAGGGCTCGTCTGCGGAGATGGCGTTAGTCGGGTAGCAGGCAGCGGCGGCGCGGGCGTTGAGGGATTTTTCTGCAGCACTGGAGGATGGATGGCAAGAGACATTATTCGTACCCCGAACGCGCCTGCTCCGCCACCGACCTACAGCCAGGCGGTGCGGGCGGCTGGGCTGGTGTTCGTCTCCGGCACGGGACCGCACGATCCGGCGACGGGCAAGATTGTTGGCGAGACGATTCAGGAGCAGACGCGGCAGTGTCTGAAGAATATTGCGGCCATTCTGGAAGCCGCCGGCTCTTCGCTGGATCGAGTGGTGAGTGCGACGGTGATCCTGATCGAGGAGTCGGATTTCGCGGGAATGAATGAGGAGTGGGTGCAGTGGTTTCCGGCGAATCCGCCGGCACGGCAAGGAGCGAAGTTACCGGTGCGCATTCCGGGGATGAGGGTGTCGATCGCGGCGATTGCCGAGGGGTGAGGCTGGCGGTGAGTGCGCGCGCGGAATGCTGACTCAGCGAATCGATCTCAATTCTCTGCAGGCGGCGCGATGTGATCGACCACGAACGTTACAACAGGATCGGTTTTCGCTTCCAGCCTCAGGCCCAGCTGTTCAACCAGAGCGCTGAAGAGTGAGCCTTTGTCTCGATTGCCGCCGGAAGTATCGCTTTCCCGCGGCGATGAAGGGCTCGGTTGATTCTCAGGATCCCACGACAATGTGTAGTCGTAATTTCCCTGAAGCCCGGTTTTGTTCAGCACGATCCTGCCGGTCTCCGGCGTCAACAGGTCGGTCAGAGTTGAGAGCGGTGCGTTCTTCGCTTCGAGGTGTCCTCTTCCCGCTGACACGAGGAAGATGCTGTTGGCGGGATTCTTCAGTTTCGTTCCGTTCTTTGCGGCGACTAATTCATACACGTGGAGGGGTCGAAGTTCCTGGTGGTAGCGGAGGCCGAAGCGCTCTGTGAGAAGAGACTGGAGCATGACTCGTTTTTGGGCACCGGTCATGACACGGTATACAGCGACTTCGTCGGGATCCACTCTCGCGGTGAGATCGTAGCGTCCTGTCGACAGAGAGTGGGGAATCCCGGCGATTTGATTCGGCTGAACGTCCAATGCTGACGTCAGGAGAGTTTCCAGAGTCGCGCCGCGCAGTGCGATGCCATCGACGGTGGCATTGGAGTACTGGACTTCGCCATTTTCCAGAAGGCTTTTTTGTGGGTGAATTGCGATGATTGAATAGTGAGTCAGTTCTGCCGAGCTATGATCGGAACCCGGTGCAGTCTGTGCCGTCACTGCATGCATCGTGAATGGGAGCGCGGCGAGAATGAGCACTACCTTAGTCGCCCATGGTCTGCTCTTCGCGATCAAGACATTTCCCTCAGCAAGCTGCCCCGATCAGACAATAGAGAGGATCGGGCGACAGGCGAGACGACTGGGAGAACTAAGAAGAGCGGGGATTCCCGCGGGCCGGAGTCTCCTGAGAGATCCGACCCGGCGTGGTATGGGTCGTGAGCGCATGAGCGCTGAACCGATTGCCGCACCTGTCTCGGGGCCGCAGATTACATCAGGTGTTTCAGGGCATCCCAGACATACACGCCGAGGATGCAGACGGTCAGGACGCAGGTAGCCCCGGTAACGATGCGGATGAGAGGCTGAATTCTGTTGACCTTAACCAGTAATTCTTCCTGTTCTTTCTTCTGGTGGTTGGCGGATTCGTCGAGGAAGATCTGGTCTTCTTCATAGCGGGTGAGGTTGGAGCGATAGACAAGCAGGACAAGCAGGAACGTGATTACGGCTGCCCACACGATCCAGACAACGGGCATGAAGCTCATCATGGAGCTCATAAGCGCCTCGGGGGGATGATTCCGAATCGGAGCGGGTGATCCCGGCGAGCCGCCGGGGATGCGACCGGTCAGAATGCGATGACCGGCTGCAACCGAAGCGGTGGGCCGGGAAAGCCGAGCCACGAAACGGTTGAGCCGACTCCTGGTGCCGCGGGTCCGGAAAAGGTGGTGCGGTCCGGACTCGGAAGGCAGGAGGGGCCGTCCGGACAAGGATGTTAGCGCTGTTCGAGGGGTGTTGGCGAGGGAAATTTCAGGTTTCGGTTTACCACTTGGCAACTCGCGGGGAATGAGAGGATTCCATGCAAGTGCGAGGCGGGAGACTATGCGGCGAAGAGGCACTTCAGACATGATGATTCGGATTGTGGCGACGCTGGGGGTGTGCGCGGCGCTGGTGTGGGTAGCGTCGTGTAACGCGAACGGGAAGCCGGAGTCGGATCAGCAGATTCGGCAGCAGGCACAGGAGGCGACGGAAAAAGCTAAGGTGGCGGCGGACAAAGCCGCGGCGCAGGCGCGTGTGGCGGCGGCGAATGCCGAGCGCGAAGCGAACGATGTAGCGAGGGGCGTGAAGGCAGGGTTGCACAACGGCAAGGGCGGGAGCGGCGTCGATCTGAATTCGGCGAGCCGGACGGATTTAGAGACGCTGCCAGGTGTGACGGCGGCGACGGCACGGCAGATCGAAGCGAATCGGCCGTATGGGACGCCGCGGGATTTGGTGCGGAAGGGCGTGGTTTCCGAGGGAGAATATGACCGCATGGCCGGAGATGTGGTGACGCGGTAGGTGGGTGGGAGCGGTGGACTGATTGGCGGACGATGCGGATCGGGGGAACTGCCGGTGGTTGGGGTAGAGGTACCGAATTGGGACGAGGCGGGTTCGAAAAGGGTCTTGGCGTTACTTCTGAATGGTGGCTGTTGCGAATGATGTTGATTTTGGTCTGACGGAGGCTTTTGCTTCTTGCTGTGGGGTGAACCTGGCCGGGTTTGCTTTTTGTTTTTCGCTTTCTGATCAAGACCAGGGGCGGCTTCCGGCGAAAACACCCACCCTGACAACATCCGGGAGGATGGGGCACCCGTCATCGCTGACAATGTTGATTTTCGGTGGGCCGAGGATTCCGCTTCTTACTGTTGGGTGAATCTGGCCGGGTTTGCTTTTCTTTTTCGCTCTCCGATCAAGACCAGGGACGGCTTCCGGCGAAAACACCCACCCTGACAACATCCGCGAGGATGGGACCCTGCCATCGCTGACAATGTTGATTTTTGGTGGGCCGAGGATTCCGCTCCTTTCTGTGGGTGAACCTGGCCGGGTTTGCTTTTTGTTTTTCGCTCTCCGATGGAGACAGAGGACGGCTTCCGGCGAAGACACCCACTCCGGAAACAACCGCCAGGATGGGGCACCCGTCATCGCTGACAACGTTGATTTCGGTGGGCCGAGGATTCGGCTTCTTTCCGTCGGATGGACCTGGCCGGGTTTTGTTTTTCGCTCTCTGATCGAGACCAGGGACGGTGAGGACACCCACCCTGGCAACTCCCGCCATGATCGGGAACCCTTCATCATTCGAGACAGGGAACACTTCCCGTGGCAACATCCGCCAGGATGGAGCACCCGCACGTTTTTATTGGGAGCAGTTCCCTTCTCCGATGGTTCCGGATCCCACGCGGAAATTCCGCAGCAGCGAGCGATAGACTGGGGCTAATGGCTGCTGCGAATTCTGACAAGTGGGTTTGTGTTTTTTGTGCTTCGGCTGCGGGGGCTTCTCCTATGTATTTGGAGGCCGCGCGGGACCTGGGGCGGATGATTGCCGAACGCGGGCATGGGTTGCTGTACGGTGGTGCGACGGTGGGCGCGATGGGCGCGGTGGCCGATGCGGCGCTGGCTGCCGGTGGCAAGGTTGTGGGCGTCATTCCTGAAGTGATTCGGGAGCGGGAGATCGATCACAGGGGGCTGACCGAGCAGCATGTGGTGGGAACGATGCATGAGCGCAAGGCACTGCTGGCCTCGCGGGCGGATGCGTTTGTGGCGTTGCCGGGCGGATACGGAACGATGGATGAGTTCATCGAAATTGTGACGTGGGCGCAGCTGCGCATCCACGCGAAGCCGTGCGTGTTGGTGAATGTGGGCGGATTTTATGATGGGATGCTCGCGTTTCTGGACACATGCGTGGCGGAGGGAATGATTCAGGCGGAGAATCGCGGACTGGTGCAGGTGGCGCGTGATCCTGCCGAGGCGCTGCGGCTGGTGGAAGCGACGTGGAGAGAGCGGGCCGAGGTGCCGGCACATGATCCGCGTCTCGATGCTGTGGTGCGGTAGGCAGCACGGGACTTTTGCCGGCTCAGGGTTCAGGAAATACTCGACAGCGTTCGCTCTGCTCCGCAGGTCCGCTAGTGGCTGGTTTGGTCGCTGTCGTTGCTGACGATGAGGCCTGACACATTCACCGGCTCGAAGTCGGAGAGGGTGAGACTGGTCAGGCACTCGAGGTCGGCATCGTTCCAGCGAGCGTCGGGGGTTCCGATGAGGCCGCCGCTCATGCCGTTGTCGGCGAGGATGATTCCGTAGTTTCTGAAACCCGCGATGATGATGGCTGCTTGCGGACTGCTCGCCGCGCAACCGGGCGTCGCGACCGATGCTTTGAGGCGATAGATTTCGCCGGCGGGGCCGGTCATGGTGCAGCTGGTGGGCGGAGTCGATTGCGAAATCTCACTCTCGGTGGGAATGGTGGAACCGGCTGCGACACAACTGCCGACGCCCGCGGTTTCGGTGGCAGGCCAGACCCAGTAATTCAACATGTGATTGAGGGTGAAGCGCACAGGATGGAGGACCGCTCCCCTGGGCGCGGTGGGTGAGCCGGTGCCGATGACTTCGTCGGCGTTAACGAGCAGAGGTCCGACGGGAAGGCCAGCGGCATCGGATGTGCCGTTGCCCTGCGCGGTGAGCGCGTTCGAAGAAACGTCGGGCCAGAGTGCGTTCGATGAGTCGGTCCACGGACCGCTCTCGTAGATGCCCTGCCACATTTCGTAGAGAGCGGGTTTGGTTCCGGTGCCTGCGGCGAGATAGACGAGAACGTGGCGATCTCCATTGGAGTAGAGGGTGCCTTCGACGGGAGCGTACGCCGGGATGGGACCCGAGGTGAAGTAGGACTGATAGAGCGTGGTGGAGACGGCGACGTCGGGTTGGTTAGCGGGGACCTCGATGGCGGGAATTCCGTTGGGAAACGGAGGATTGCCATCGTTGCCGAAGAAGGGGCGAATGGTCGCGGACAAATAGCCGCTATAGATGGGCGCGGCGGGTGAGATGTCGACGGGAAGACTGCTGGATGCGGCATCGACGCGATGGTGGAATATCGACGTGGCCGGGAAGATAGTCGCGAGGAAGGCGTTGCTGCCATCGATGGCGAAGGTGACTTGCTGCGTGGCTTGCGCTTTTGCGGAGTCCGTCACGATGAAGTCGACGGTGTAGGCGCCCTGTCCACCGATGAGAGCGCTGGTGACTGCGCCGGTGCCGGCGTTCAGGACCATGCCTTCGGGCAGCGGAGCGTAGTTGCCGGTTGAGTCGAAGGAAAACGTGTAGGGCGGAGTGCCTCCGCTGGCGGTGATGGTGCACCCGGTGTAGGAGGCGCTTTGCGTTCCGCCGGGACAAGACGTGGTCGTAAGCGTGAGCGGACCGCCGGCTGTGGTGATGGTGACGGTGGCTGTAGCGGTAGTCGAGCCCGATGCATTGGTGGCGGTGAGGGTGTAGTTGGTGGTCGCGGTGGGTTTGACGGTGGTCGAGCCGGTTGCGGACGTCGATGTAAACGTGCCGGGGGTGATGGCGATGGTGGTGGCACCGGTGGTCACCCAACTCAACGTGCTGGTCGAGCCGGAACTGATGCTGGTGGGATTCGCGGTGAACGATGTGATGGTGGGCTTCGTCGCCGGAGGCGTAGTGCTCGACGAACCGGATGAAGTGCCGCAGCCAATGAGAGCGGCGCAGGCCAGAAAGAGGCCCAGCGCGAAGAGATTTTTATGGAAAGTATTTCGGCCGCAGTATCGGGACTTGCAGGCAAAGGGCTGGGGGGAATCCATGCCGCCTCCGTTCGTCGCGTTCACTTCCTTAAGGCACGGATCCTCCATTTCCGCTGATGACTGGGGGAAAGGGTAGCACAGGAAAAACGAGGTGCGGAGGGAGAACCTCGCGCTGGCGGAGGTGAGGCGTTACCACAGGGTCGAGGGAGCCGCGGGCGTGGCGGATTCTATTTCGCGCGCATGCGATTGTTGCGAGGATTCTCCTCGACTTCCGCAAGGCCGAGCTGTTTGAGAACGGGCGGGACGTACACGGCGAAGCGGCCGCGCAATCCTTTTTTGAGCCCGTACCAGCCGCCTACCGGATTGGACGCGGAGCGAGCCCAGGCTTCGACGGTGCCTTCGGCGGCGGGCTTCTGTTCATCGGCACTGCCGAGCAGCATCCAGTCGCCATGCGATTTGAGCATGGCATGGAGGTCGTCGATGGAGCGCAGGTGATAGCGCAGTTCTGTTTTGCCGACCTGAACGACGAGCGCGGGAGGGTTGGCTGCGGGATCTTTGAAGGCGAGAAATTCGGATGTGCCCGGAGGCGTTTTCAGCGTCCAGGGATTTTGTCTGGTTCCGTTTTTGTCCGGCATGCGGCGGGCTCCCCTCGTGGCGAGGGCTCTTGCCCCTCACGCGAACCATCGATGGAGGCAATTTTGCCGTGACGCCGCTGACGGGTCAACGCACTGAAAGGTTCGCTGCCGGGTTGGGGGAGAGGGATTTCTGTCCCCAGGTCAACAACGCTTTGAAGGTGGGCATGAGCTGCATTCCCGTTTTCGTGAGGGAGTAGGTTGTCGTGCGCGGGGAGGCGCCGGCGGTTCGGTTGACCAGGCCGGAGGCGGCGAGCTCTTTCAGGTTTCGTGTGAGTTCTTTGGAACTGATGTTGGTGACGGTTTGGAGCAGCTCGTTATAACCCTGAGGTCCGTTAAGGAGAAGAGAGCGCAGGACAAGGAGCTTCCACTTGCCGCCGATGACGTGGATGGCGCGCTCGACGGGACAGGCGGGGATGGCGGAGAGACTGGAAGCGCCGATGGAGCGCGAGGTTCTGGTGGCGGGCATGGCGCGATCGTAACGGATTACGCTGGCCTTGGAGCGAGGGGCGAGTTCAGGTTGTTGCCGGAGCGGACGCCAGCGGCGGTATTGGTGTTGGTGGTGGCGGAAAGAGGATGTCGCCGAGGAGACGGTAGCGCGCTCCGTAAAAGACGATGGCGTACTCGCGGATGGCGGTGCTGAGCGGGCCGCCGACGCCAATGCCGACGATGAGCGCGATGACGAAGGCGATGAAGCCAACGAGCACCTGGAAAAAGATTCCGATGAAGGTCGCGGGGCCGGAGCCGCCGGAGAAGACCGCGTGAATGGCGACTTCGAGGACGGCGGTGACGGCAATGAAGATGATTCCGGGAATGATGAGGATGACGAACAGCAGGATGAGTCCGATGAGGGGGAGGACGATGCGCAGCAGGGCGTAGACGAAGAACTGTCCCTTCTCCGCACGGATGCGCGCCCACGCCGCGGCCCATGCCTGTTCGGCAGTCGCGTTCTCCAGTGCGTAGTGCGGGAGCAGGCAATCGCGCAGAAGAAGATCGATAGCAAGAGCGGTGATGCCGAGGATGAAGATGATGGGGATCAGCGGCAGCAGAAGCGAGAGCAATAAGCCAACGTCGAGATGGCCGGCGGATTTCGATTCGTGAAAGAGGCGCAGGAATCCTGCCATGAAGGGGAGTGCAATGGCTGCGGCGAACAGGAGAAAGCAGAGCCCGACGGCGACGTTCATCCAGAAGAAACGCCTGGCCGGGGCGCGGTAGAGATTCCAGCCGGGACGGATCTGGCGGATGTTGTGGACGAGCGAATGGAAGTACGCAAAGCGCAGACGGGTGACGAGGTAAAAGAGCGCGAGGCTGATGACGAGGGCCAGAGCGAGCATGGCTACCGCCATGGCGATCTCTACCGGCGCGAAATGAAAATTGAGCGGTGTGAGCCCGAATTTCGTGCCGGTTGAGTGGTGGCGTGAGCTTCCGCCGCCGGAGGAATTGAAGTTGCTGCCGAAGCCTTCGGTGAGCAATGCGACGAGGCAGAGCTTGAGGTAGGTTCCGAAGCGAAACGGCCGGAAGAGGAAGGTCCGGGTGCGCTGGATGGCGGGCGAGATAGCGTCGGCTGCCGAGAGGTTGGGCATGTGACCTTTCCAGGGGAACGGCGATTCTACCGCGGAAGGGTTGGGCGAGGGTCTGATTTCAGAGGAGATTCGGCGCAGCGATCCGCCGGCATTTGGTGGGAGCGGGATGAGATGGCGCGATGGCAAGGATTTCTGTCAAGGGTGCTTGACAGATCAAAGCAATGACTGTAATGTTTACTTGTCTTATTGGAAAGGAGACTTAACTATGTGGTGCACTTTGAATCCGGCGCAACGGCTCTATGTCGCTCGGATGATGTGGGCGGCGCTGTTCTGCATCGTGTTTTCGTCGGCGGCGGTCCTCGGGATTCGGCACGGGCATGTGACGGGGTTTGCCTCCTATGTGCTGGCTGTGCTGCCGGCCGTGCCGGTGGCGTGGACGCTGGTGATCACGGGGGCCTACCTGAGCGCGGAAAAGGATGAGTTCCAGCGCAACCTTTATATCCAGGCGATTCTTTGCGGAGTGGCGGCGACGCTGGCGGTGGTGACGGCGTGGGGGTACATGGAGGACTTTGGACGAGCGCCGCGTCTGGGCCTGACGTGGGTGTATCCGATGTTCTGGATCTTCGTCGCGGTGGCCAAGCCCCTGGTGGGACGGAGGTACCGGTGATGAAGAACCGGCTGCGGGTCTTGCGCGCGGAGAGGGAGTGGTCGCAGGGGGATCTGGCGAAGAGGCTGGAGGTGTCGCGCCAGAGTGTGAATGCGATCGAGACGGGGAAGTTTGACCCGAGCTTGCCGCTGGCTTTTAAGTTGGCGCGGTTGTTTGAGACTACGATTGAGGCGATTTTTTCGGAAGGAGACTAAGGAGAGAAGGGTGTAGGGCTTAGCAGGCTGCTGAAAAACTGACTTTTCGAAATGTTCTTTGCTCGGCGGAGGTGTTTCTGGTTCAGGGAGTTGGTTGGGGACTCAGGAATCGGTCAGTTCGGGCTATATATTCTCCCGGACTGGGCCCACGGAGTCCGCTTCACGCGCCAGCAACAGAGAGCTTCCGCAGAGTGCGTATGCGCACAAGGTTGTAAGCGGCTGCGGCGAAGGTGAAGATCCAGCCGACCCGGAACAGACCGCGATGTTTTAGCTTGCGCAACAACGCGATGTCCTTCAGCCAACCGAAACATTCCTCGATCCGCTTCCTCCGTCTCTGGCTGACGGCGTACCCCGGATGGCGAACTGTTCGTGTATCGATTGCGCTGCCGCCCCGCCTACCGGTGTTTTGTGCCACGTGCGGGGTCACTCCCATCTGCCGACACTCGGCAACGAACTCCGCTGTGTCGTATCCCTTATCAGCACCGGCAGTCACGCGCTTGGTACCAGGCACCTGCTCCAGCATCAGGAGCGCCGCGTCGCGCTCCGCCCGTCCATTGGCTTCCAGCAGTTCCGCGTTGACGATCAGCCCGTTGCGATTCTCCACCAGCAGATTGCCGCTGTAACTGAGCTTTGCTTCCTTGCCTGGACCCTTCCGCGCCAGCTTCGCATCAGCATCGGTCTTCGACGTATGGGTGTCATTCGAGCGCCGCTCGCCGCGAAAATCCACTGTTGGATTGCCGCGATCATCCGGTGGTGTCCGGCCCTTTTGATTCTTCGGTTGAAAACTCTTCAGACTGGCCCAGGCTTCGAGCAGTGTCCCGTCCACCGTGAAGTGTTCATCCGAAGTCAGTCCCGCGCTGCTCGCCTGTGCGACCACACGCTGCAGGAACTCCTTCGCTACATCGGCTTCCAGCAGGCGATCCCGGTTCTTCGTGAAGCTGGTCGCATCCCACACCGCCTCATCCAGATTCAGCCCCACGAACCACCGGTACAGCATGCTGTAATCGATCTCCTCCATCAGCAGTCGCTCCGAGCGAACCGAGTACAGCATCTGCAGCAACTGCGCCCGCAGCAGTTTTTCCGGTGGGATTGACGGACGCCCTCGCCGCGCATACATGTTGTCGAACAGCGGGGACATCTCGCGCAGAATTCCGTCCGTCATAGCCCGCACTGCACGCAGCGGATGGTCTTTCCGAACCCGCTCTTCCGGTGACAGATAACTGAACACGTGGCCCTGCTGATGATCGATTCCGCGCATATCCAGGTCATAGCACGATCAGCCTGTGCAAGGGGAGTGCCTCATTAGCGACCGCGTGGATAAGTTGAGTGTTCGCGTAAAATGCCGAACAAATGCCCAGACTGCGGAACAGACGCGACGCTGCTATGGAGCAACGAATTCGCCGGGACCTCGCTTTTCTGTTCGAGGAACATGGAGCGACAGTGCGGTCCAACACGGTTGATTCGTTCGGGTTTTCACAGATCCTCATCACAGCCGGGAACGTGGAATTCCGCTTCACTTATCTGAAGCGTGAGGATGACTGTCAGCTTGCGGTCGGTCCCAGTGACGGTCACGGCGTCTGGGAATTGCCTCATGTGGCGCTCGCGGCGGCCACAGGTGAATCAACGGAAGCCTTGTTCGTTCCGCTCTCCTGCGGCGATCATCCCGGCAATCCATCTGATCTCGGGTTTACAGGAGTTGCCTCAGTTCTGAAACCCCGCTTCGCAGAGTTGAACAAAGCGTTTGCTCCGGAGAACTACCCGGCCACTCAATCCCGAATGGCCGATATCGAACGGGCTGTACATCGCCGGTGAGCGGCCTTTTTTCAGCAGCCTGCTAAATGCCAACGGTGGCGTTCATACCCTCGAGGACTTCCGCGACTTTCAGCCCGAATGGGTCGAGCCCGTATCCACCACTTACCACGGCTGGACAATCTACGAACTTCCGCCCAACGGACAGGGTATCGCCGCACTCTCTATGCTCAACATCATGGAGCACTTCCCTCTGACGCAGTATGGCCACAACTCTGTCGACGCCTTGCACGTCATGATCGAGGCCAAAAAGCTTGCCTATGCCGATATGTACAAATACGTCGGCGATCCGCGCTTCACGCCCATTCCTGTCCAGCAGCTGATCTCAAAAGAACTCGCCGCCCGGCGCGCGAAGCTCATCGACATGAACAAGGCTGCCTGCCAGGTCGTCCCCTCGGACATCGAAGCCGAACTGGACAAGCACGGCAACTCAACGATCTATCTCTCCACCATCGATAAAGACGGCAACATCGTCTCGCTCATTCAGAGCAACTACGCCGGTTACGGCACAGGCCTGGTCCCCCCCGGACTCGGCTTCTCCTTCCAGAACCGCGGCGCGGGCTTCCAGCTCACGCCCGGCCTGCCCAACTCTCTCGCCGGACATAAGCGTCCCCTCCACACCATCATTCCCGCGTTTATGGAAAAAGGCGACATCCACATCGGCTTCGGCATCATGGGAGGCTGGAACCAGGCTCAGGCCCACGCCCAGTTTGTGTCTAACATCGTCGACTTCGGGATGAACGTCCAGTCTGCACTCGAACAACCCCGTTTCACGAAGGAAACCTTTGACGGCTGCGATGTCCAGATGGAGGAAACGATCCCAGCCGACGTCCGCGCCGGCCTCGAGAAGCGCGGTCATCAGATCAGGCTGCTCGAGCCGTTTTCCTTCACGGTGGGACAAGGCGCGGCAGTGGTTCGCGACAGCCGCCGCGAGGTGAACTTCGCCGCCGGCGATCCGCGTTCGGATGGTGCCGCCATTCCGCAGGAGCCGCCTGCTCAGTAATTCACGACGACGCAGTGCCACGCTTGAGGGCGAGGGGGGAATCGCAAAGTCCGTTCCCCTCTTACCTCAATGGGCGATGGCAGCCTTGTGGGCACGCCCCGCTGCCTCATAGAAGTGGGTCCGCAATATTTCTCGATAGGGCCGCTGGGTTCGCCGTCGGGGCCGGTGAAGACTTCGGCGACGGCTTCCTGGATGCGGGTTTTTGCTCGGTGGGCCGGGGGCGGACGGAAACGGGGCGGGGCATGGTGCAGGCGGCGACCTGGCAACTATAGGAGAGGGCGCGAGCCTCGGCAGGCTGGAGGGTGCCGGAGAAGAGGCCCTGGGCGACCTGGGAGAGGACGAGCTGGATGGCGGAATGGTCTTCAAGGAGGGGCATGACAATTTTGGAGCCCTTTTTGGGGCACTCGGGGCGGCTGTAGTGCTTGTGGGTATGGCAGAAGTCCTGGCCGCGGATGGCGGTGGAGTTGCACTGGAGGCCGTTGATGCGGAGGGAGCGGCAGCGGCGGGATTCCTTGGGGAGGTTGGGAGTTTCGGCTGGAGGCGTGTTGAGGTCGGCCATGGTGAGATCCTTTCGAAGAGGGCGAGAAGCGTGAAGCGAGAGGCGAAAAGCGAGCACCGGAAAGCGAGTAGCGAGAAGCGAGCAGTGGGCGCGGGCAAAGAAAAAGCCTCGCTGGATGGCGAGGCTTTTTCGAGCGGGACTTTCACTATTTACAGGTTAGAAAGTTGGGGAGGTTAAGGCAAGGGAAATCGGTGGGGGTGGGGGTACTTAGGTACTGTTTTTGGGTTGTGGGAGGTGAGGTGGGATTCTTTGGGGAGTCTGGATATTAGCCGATTTATCGGGACTGATCGGCGGTCAATGTTGTATGGGCAATGATCCGCCCGTTCGGGCAGATTAGGTGTCAACATGCCCCGGGAAGCCCCAGTTGTACTCATGATCTAACGCGCTCTAACGCCTGTGCCCCAAGGCGCGGACGAGTATATCCTTGGTGCCTGACATTTAGGATGTCTGAGCGCATGGGAACGACGACGATCGAGGCCCGCTGTAACGCCCGGCCCGCTCGGCTGGCGTTCATTCTCCCCAGTCCAGACCGTGACTTGCTGCTGAATGTCATCAGCCGCGCCACCACGCTGTGGGGAGGCATCTTCAACCCCATCGTTATCCTAGACGACGCAACACGCCTAGCCCATGGCGTCCATTATGAAACGCTGACGCCTCAACCTTACCTCGAACGGCAGGACGACATTCTCAGCTCCTTCGACCCTGACTTTCTGATTAACTATTCGGACGAGCCGTTGCCAGAGGCCTTGAAGCGCTTTCAACACCGCACATATCCGGCTGCTCGTCTCGATTGGAATCCGTGGGGCAGGCAGGAGATGTCCTACTTTGTGGATGTTTATCCCATCCTCGATGAATTATGGGATCGTGAGTTCAAAGGAAACCAGAGTCCGCGGATCAAGCTGCGTTTCCCTGAGAAGGCTGCGTCGGAAGCTTCGCTCTTTCTAGCCGCACGATATGGCATGTACTCGAATGACGACGCCTACGAGTTTCTAACAAGTAATTTTGCTGCCGAATCTTTTACCTACAACGCCCAATTCAAGGCTGCCCTGAAGCCTGGTGCCATTTACTCGCCATTAAGCGTGACCGCCTCTCATTGCGTCTCGCGCCGTCAGCCTATCCGCTCCCATGCTTTCTTCCTGCTCAACCCGGAAGATCCATTCGACGTGATGGAGTATTGGAACTTGAGGGCGGCGGGAGTTGATATGCTTCCGTTCACGCTTGAAGACTTCAAGGAATTTGAAAACCCCATTCGCGACTTCGGCGCCGCATCCGCCTACCCGATCAACGACACCGTCACCAACATGCCGATCATCATCAAGGCTCCCAGCATCACCGATGCAGAGCATGAAGAGGTTGCCCAGTGGATCGGTGCTCAAGGGCTGGTTACGCAGCTTTCCAGGATGTCTTGGGTTCCGCATAGCCGCCGAGATATCTATGGGGTTGGGAACGAACTTGAGGTTGGTCCAATTCGTGCATTCGAAGGAAACGCGGTCGGCGTTCTGGATGAGGGCCATGGCAAATTGCAGGGCCCAAAGCCAAGCTTCCTGACCAGCCAGTACAGAGATCAACATTGGTCGATGGGCATGTCGTTCTACACGTACGGCAACGAGACCGCGAGTTACGAGTTGCCCTGGCTAAATTCAGGTTGCGACGCGCTCGTCGGGCACAAGATCGGATGGCATTCAGAAATGGATGCCACCCACGTCTCGCGCCACGGCATAGTTTCGCAGCATGACGGTGACGATGGCGATGTTCGGTTGAGTCCGATCACATCGATCGAGGTCGTCAGGGCATTCCTTGAAGGATCGGGCATCGAGTACGTTCAAACCAGCGGTCCAGGGCTTGCACTGGCTCGCATCCTCGAAATGATGGGCGGTTTTCATAGCTGCGAGGTTTTTCAGAATGATGCGATCCGACAGACACTGGAAGATATGGCGAAGGGCGACCCGCGCACTGTGCATTCGGTGAAAATCAGCCTCATCCAAGCGCTAAAGACCTATGAGATTCACGGAAGAGCGGCGTCTCAAGCCGAGAAGGGCGAGAGGGCTGGACGGCTCCTGAACAGCGCGATAGAGGCGAAGCTCTTCAAGGTAGGGCTGGTGTTCCAATGCTCACGATGCCACCGGCGCAACTGGTACGCCACGACGGACTTCACAGACAGGTACAACTGCAAGTCCTGCTTTGCGGCGAGAACACCCCTCACATCCACGAGCATGAGTGGTATTTGTCGTCCGATGGCTTGTTTCGGAGTGGGAATAAGCTCGATGGCAACGTCACAGTTTTGCTGGCGCTGAATTTTTTCGCGCACGTCCTCGATCGTGACCTGCGGTACACCCCTTCTTTCGACTACAAGCTTGGCGATAAATCGAATGAGATGGACTTTGGGATCATCAGCACCCCTATGTTTCGCGAAGTCGAGACCATTTTCGGCGAGTCGAAATCAGGTGCTCCGCTCAAGGCTGACGAACGGGCGAAGTTGAAAACATTCGGAGAAAGGACCGGCTCGTATATTTGCTTCTGCACCTTATCGGAGGAATTCAGCGAGGAGGATAAGGTCTACTTTCGTGAACTTTATGAGGCTGACGTGAAGATTATCCTTCTGACAAAGCACCTCCTAGAAATGGACTACCTCGCTCTGTTGAAATATAAGTCAGACAAACACCCTGGCCGAAGTAGAACACTCCCGGACTGGCTAATGCGGCTTACCGTCATCAACAATCTCGGCAATGACTTCGCGAAAAAACACCATTTATGGCTCTGACGCGTAAGCGCGCATTCAAGCGCGATCCGTCGAAAATCGTGGTGCAGCTAGAATCCTCATCATGCGATTCGTGAAGTTCTGCTTCGTTCTGATTGGCTGCGTGGGGGCTGCGCAGGCTCAATGGACCCTCCAGAACTCCGGGAGCACGGCCGATCTGCGGAGCATCGATAACGTTGGCGACGGTGTTGCGTGGGCTTCAGGAGGTGAAGGCACGGTTTTGCGGACGACGGATGAATGCAGGACGTGGACGCTGGTGGCTGCCAATCCGGCCAGCGATTGGCGGTCGTTGGGCGCATTGGCGATGATGGATAAGTGGACGGCGCGTGCGGTGAGCGGCCTTCCAGGAAGCGAGCGGAGGAACGTCGCGGGTGTTCGAGTATGGACATGCGGGAGGAAGAGTGATCATCGGCAAGCCGGACGTGGACGCTCTTTGACAAGCTATATCGTTGATGAGCAACATCCTGGGCCTGGACGCGCTTTGGCACACTGCGTGCTGGCGTACCACCCAGCGCTCTCGATTCCGTAGAACGATTCCGTAAGAACCATGTCCCTCGGAGGCAGCTGTGACAGGACTACTTCTGGATACACGCTTTGCCGTGCGGCAACTGCGGAGGAATCTGGGATTCACGATTGCGGCGACGGTGATGCTGGCGATTGCCATCTGCGCCAACAGCACGGTTTTCAGCTGGATCAACGGAACCATGCTGCATCCGATTCCTGGGGCGCGGCATACCGATGCAGTGGTGAGCGTGATGCGTGGCGCGTGGAACACCTCGCCGACGCCGCCCTTCTCATATCTCGACTACCGCGACCTGAGAGATCAGAATCACAGCCTGACGGGGCTGCTCGCCTATCACGATGACTGGATCACATTGACGAGCGGCGGGGTCGCGCCGGAGCGTATCTACATCGGGAATGTGTCAGCGAACTACTTCGGCGTGCTGGGAGTGCGGCCTCGGCTGGGGCGGTTCTTTGCGCCCGAGGAAGAGACGCGGCCGGACGCTGTACCGTACGTCGTGCTGGGGTACTCCTTATGGAAGACACGCTATGCGGGAGACGCGGAGATTGTGGGCAAGGCGATCGAGATTGCCCGGCATCCGGTGACGGTGATCGGGGTAGCGCCGGAGGGGTTTATTGGGGCGGCGCCGGGGCTGCGGGAAGATGCATGGCTGCCGCTGAATCCGCTGGGTACGAACGAGTATGCGATCACGCATCGCGGTCTCGCTTTTCTTATTGTGTTGGGAAGGCTGCGGCCTGGAGTAAGCCGCGAACCGGCGACCCAGGACCTCGAAACGATCATGCGGCGGATCGTGGCGGCTTATCCGAACGATCACCTGGGAACGAACACCATTACCCTGGACCCGATGTGGCGATCGCCGTTCGGCGCGAACGGTTACATGGCTGCCACGCTGCCCATTCTGCTGGCCATCGCCGGAGTGGTGCTGCTGCTGACCTGCGCCAACGTGGCTACGCTTACGCTGGTGCGGTTCGTGGCGCGGCGGCGCGAGATTGCGATTCGCCAGTCGCTGGGGGCGCAACGTGTGCAGCTGGTGCGGCAGATGGTGCTGGAGGGCGTGATCCTCTCAGCCGGTGCCGGAGCAGTGGCAATGTTGCTGACGTCGTTAACGGCGAAGACCTTCGCTCGATTCTTTCCGGCAAACTCGAACCCTCTTGCGCTGAACGGAAGCGTGGATCAAAACGTGGTGATGGGGATCGTGGTGCTGGCGGCTGTGGCCAGCGTGCTGTGCGGCGTGCTTCCGGCGTGGCGGTCGTCGAATGTGCCCGCGGCTGAGGCGCTCAAGGACGAGGCGGCCAGCGTCTCGGGCGGCTCGCATAACCGGCGGCTGCTCAGCGGCCTGGTGGTGGCGCAGATCTCGCTTTCGCTGGCGCTGCTGGTGATTTCCGCGCTGTTTCTTGAGACGCTGCGCAATCTCTCCGCGGGCGATCCCGGGTTCAGGCAGGATCATGTGTTGACGGCGTCGGTGGGACTGTATGCCGCCGGCTACTCCAGCGACGAGGTGGAGGCGATCTGCCACAAGATTCTCGATCGAGTATCGGCATTGCCGACCGTAACGGTTGCGTCGCTCACCGATTGGATGCCGATGAACTTCACCCGCAAGACGGATGACGCATACCCGGAAGGCTATGCGCCGCGCCCGCATGAATCGCTCGAGGTGCAACATGCCGAGGTGACGCCTCGAT
Organism: Acidobacteriaceae bacterium; assembly: GCA_036490815.1. Taxonomy (GTDB): domain Bacteria; phylum Acidobacteriota; class Terriglobia; order Terriglobales; family Acidobacteriaceae; genus Palsa-343. The sequence continues at coordinate 372,112 of DASXDF010000013.1, read as the reverse complement.
ACTTCGAGACTCTGGGCGTGCCGATTCTCGAGGGGCGCGACTTCGCAGCGTATGACAACCGAAAGGCGCCGCAGGTTGCGATCGTGGACCAGACTGCTGCGCAACGGTTTTGGCCCGGGCAGGACCCGGTCGGGAAGAGGCTCCATATAGGGAACAGCGTTGCTGCGGTCATTGGCGTGGTGAAGAACACGAAGCACGAGTTTATGAACGAACGCCCCGCGCCGATGGTCTACATGAACTACTTCCAGCGAGGTTTCGAGACTATTGTGCAGGTGAAGACACAGGGCAATCCGGACGACATAGCTCCGGCAGTGGAGCGCACAATTCACGAGATTGATGGGCGGGCGCCGGTGTTCGACGTGCGCTCCATGCGCGAGACCACGCAGATGGCGACGATCTTCGCGGTCATGCAGAGCACGTTTGCGGGCATTTTGGCGGCGATCGCGCTGATCCTCGCGACGACGGGCATCTATGGTGTAGTGGCGTACCGCACGGCACTTCGCACGCACGAGATTGGCATCCGCGTCGCACTCGGCGCTTCACCCCGCGATGTTCTGAGGCTTGTGTTGTGGCAGGGGCTCTCGCTCACAGCGATCGGGCTCAGTTTAGGGTTGGCGCTCTCGTTCAGCCTTACGCACTTCATTGCCGCGTTGCTGTACGGGGTGGGAGCCAACGATCCTCTGACGGTGATCGTGGTCGTGGTCTTGCTTGCGGCAATGTCGCTTCTCGCATGCTACTTTCCGGCGCGCCGGGCGACGCGCGTCGATCCCGTCGCTGCAATCCGCGCGTCGTAAACGAAAGCGGCTTCGCGCCGAGGTTGGGCAGTTGTCCCAGGGAGGGTCGAGCCCTCCAATGCTCCCGCCGATGAATGCCGATGAATATTGATGCGGCCGGAGTGGCAAATCCCTCGAGGCACATGTCGGCGAAAACATGATTGAGAGGGGTGAGGAGCGCGGCGGGTGATTCGTGATCGCGGCGCTGGGCTGCGCCAATCAGCACCGCCGCGGTCATGGCGGCAGCAGCGCCCTTTCCGCTGACATCGCCGAGGAGGATGCGCTGGCGGTTTCCTGGCAGGATGCGGCAGCTGTAGAAGTCGTCACCGACCTCGCGGATGGGGTGGAAGGCCACGTCAATGCGCATACCGGGCACGGCATCAAGGACGCTCGGCGCGAGCATGCACTGTACCTGTTGGGCGGCTTGCATTTCCCCGGCCAGAACGGCGCGCTCGCGGGCGGTCTGCTGCTGCTCGCGAAACAGGAGGAAGAGCAGCGCGATCACCAGGCTGAGGATCGCGATCGCCTCGCCGTCGGCAACAGCGTTGGCCCAATGTGTCTGAAGATTGGGGATGTCGGGAATGTGCGCGCTGGTCAGGCGCACGGCGAACAGGGCCATCATGACCAGGCCCCACGCCATGGAGAGAACGGCCAGAGGTTTCATGCGGTGCGCAACGGAAGTCCAGGGCAGGAAGGCGGCAAAGGGAGTGAGGTTTTCCAGGATGTGAAAGACATCGCCAACTGCGTCCAGATGATGCGACCGGAGGCTATCGAATGCGAGGGCCTGCGCGGCGGGGAACATGGGGAGAACCACCGCAGGCATGTAGTGCAAAGTAAACCGAAACCGGAAAGGAGCAGAGCGCTGCGGCAACCGTGTAGTTCAGATAGATAAAGGGAAGAGCGGCGCAGCTGGCGCAGAGCAGCAGCAGCTCACGGCGGCTGCGATCGTTGAACCAAAGGGGCAGCAGGACAACGGCCAGAACCCCAAGGATGCAGAAGCAGACGGCAGGAAAGACTCGCGGCGCAACCTGGGTGAGGACGATGGCGCTGCGCCGGTTACCAAGAAGGTCGGCACTCCCGGCGCTTATCGTGAGCGGCGGCGCGGCTCCGATGGGGACGGTGGAGACCACGCGTCGCGTGATGCGCAGAGCGATGACGGCAGGCGATGCGAGGGTTCCGGAGAGAGGCCACTCGCGGATGATGTTCATCGTGAAGTCGCCCGTTTTCAGATTGCCGGCGGAGCCGATGAGCCGGCCATCGAAATAGACTTCGTACGCAGCGTAGAGCGTGATCTGCAGCGCAGGCCGAGCGGTCGCCTGCAGAGAGGACAGGTCCGCTTGGCAGCGGATCCAGATACGTGGCTCGGGAGACAGGGGATTCCAGGCTTTCCAGGACTGCCAGCCGCTTAAGTCGAGATTCGAGGCGGCCCAGGCGGGATTATCACCGACATGCCAGACGCATTGCTGCGGGGGGATGGGTTCAAATTTTTCTTTCCTGACCCCTTAGCCGATTGTCCAACTCCCGGATAACCCCATTTAGCAGAGCCCTCCAGTACGCCTGGGGGGCTTTCCGGCCCTGAGCTGCCTCGCGTGGCAACCGTCGCCACAATCGGAAATATTCGCCGCAGCTTGGATCGAGGAGATTTAACGAGGAGCGTTTCCGGGGGGAACGGCGATTAGTTTTCTGCCAAAGAGTTTGCTGTCTACTGAATAAGCGCCGGGGCCGAGAGCCGCGACACACCCCGCGGTCAGAGCGGCCATCAGGAGCTGCAATCCGTCCGTTTTCGTTGACCATGCCAGAAGAGATAATTCGGCCAGGCAGGATGCGGCCGCACAGTAGGGAGTGAGGAAGCCAAGAATCAGGCTCGATCCCACGATCGACGCAAGCCCGTCAACGACGATCGCACAGTCCGTGACCGGATGTGCCTGCGCCTGCGCGAAGACGGTTACTGCGACGATCGAACGCAGGACAGCAAGGGCGATGCCGGCGATCCCGGCCGGAAATAGGGAGAAAAGTCTCTGCACGACATTCAGAACACTACCAGCCGGGGCGGGCACGAGCGAATCCAAAAGGGCTACGGCGCGATCCTGCTTTCGATTAACAAAACGATTTTCCCTGCGCCGTATACTTGGCTCCCCTGTATATGGCGACCAGGAGAGAATTCTCGTATGGGAGGCCGCGCGAACCTGAGGTGACGCGCGCCGACCTTCTGGATGCACAAGCGCTTTCAAAAAAGCGCACTGCGGTGGATCGTCAAGGCAGTGCGAGGATGCAGCGAATCGGCATTGCCATCTCCACAAGGCTCTTGCCGCTCTTCTGCCTGCTCATCGTGTTTTCGTCCGGTGCCTACGGCCTCGGTCCCAATCGGCTCATCTCGCAATACGGCCATACTGTCTGGCGGTCGAAGGAAGACAATGTGCCGCCGGCCAATGCAATCACGCAGACAACAGATGGGTACATATGGATCGGGCGCCAGAGTAATCTTTGGCGTTTCGACGGCGTCCAATTTGTCCCGTGGCGGCCTCCAAAGGGCGAAATGTTCTCAGGGTTTGTCAACTACCTGCTCGGCGCACGCGACGGCAGCTTATGGATTGGCACAAGAGCGGGGCTCTATCGGTTGAAGGATGGGAATCTCTCCAGCTATACAAAACCGGGAGATCAATTTGGAATCAGCACTATCCTGGAGGATCACGCCGGAAACATCTGGCTGACTCGTTACTTAGCGCCAAGGGGTGAGGGAGGGCTGTGTGAGGTGGAAGGCCACGGCTTGCATTGCTATGGCAAGCAGGATGGATTCCCCGCGAGCTACGGACTTGGCATGACTGAAGATTCAGCGGGCAACCTGTGGGTTGCAGGAGGTAACAGACTTTATCGTTGGAAGCCAGGTACGGAAGCCTCCAGATATCTGGATGGGCCCGGGCAGCCGTCGGTTGTCGATGTTGCAGTCGACGGTTCGGGCGATCTATGGGGAGTGATGAATGCGCCCGGTCCGCAAGCTGGAGTGCAGCATTTTCACAACGGAGCCTGGTCGGACTACATCGCACCGGGATTTAACAGCTCCAAACTAGCCGCAGATGGCTTCTTCGTCGACAGAGCCGGAGCACTCTGGATCGAAGGGACGAACGATGGTTTATATCGAATATGGAAAGGAACCGTCGACCACTTTTCCCGCAGCAATGGCCTCTCGGGCCATGAAGTCCGATGCATGTGGGAGGACCGGGAAGGAAATCTGTGGGTGATCACTGACGGCGGGATCGATCTCTTCCGGAATACGCCCGTCATTACTTACTCCGTGGATGAAGGATTGGCAGAGAATACCGCGCCCTCCGTTCTGGCGTTGCGCGACGGAACGATATGGGTTGGCAATCTCGACGGGCAGGGATGGGGAGGAGAAGAACGCATCGATATTTCGCACGCAGGCCCGGCACGGCGGTTCTCGACGGGACCTGTGTTTCCTGGAAGAGTTGGCGCCATGTTGCAGGACCACTCCGGCGCCATCATCGTGGAAGCAAATTCGTACCCTGTTATTGTCGAACACGGAAGGACGGAACGAATCCTGGGGCAGGATGGTGAGCCTTTCAAGGATGACCTGATAACGGCATTTCTTGAGGATCAAGATCACACGATTTATGCAGTGGATAGCAACAAGCTTCTCCGTATCCGGGATCGGCGAGTCGTGGAGGAGATCTCCCTGCCGAAACGGTCGCCCGTGGGAAGTCTTCTGGCGCTGAATCCAGGCGGCGGAATCTGGGTCGTGGAACCGCAGGGCGGAGTAATGCTGTACAAGGACGGCATCGTACGAGCCTTTCCGATTCCGGACAGCAAGGAAGCTGTCACGATCCATAGTGTTATTGCCGATCCTGACGATCCTTTGTTGTTGGGTACATCCATCGGCTTGTTCCGCTGGAGCGGGAAGCAATGGCAGGTCGTCGACGAAGCGAAGGGGCTTCCCTGTAAGGGACTGACGGGAGCGATCAAGGATCGACATGGCTCGCTGTGGCTCGCGGCCAGTTGCGGCCTTCTAGAGGCAGAAGCGTCCGATCTCGAAAGATGGCGCGAAAATTCGGGCAGCGCGCTCTCGTTCACAGTCTTCGATGCCCGGGATGGGGATGAGACGGGATTTAGCTTCCACTTACAGCCCTTGATGTCTCTGGCGCCTGACGGCAAGGTGTGGTTCGTGAACGGGCATAAGGTCGAGATGATCGACCCGGATCAGGTCTATCGGAATCCTCTTCCGCCACCTGTGTATGTGGAGCAACTGATCGCTGACAACCAACACTATGCTGCGTCAGGGCGACCACGAATTCCGCCCAACCCACGCAATCTGGAGATCGATTACGCCGCATTGAGTTACTCCGTCCCTCAGAGGGTTCAATTCCGCTATTTCCTCGAGGGCCACGACAAAGGCTGGCAGGATCCTGGGACGCGGCGGCAGGTGTTCTACACCGATTTGTCACCCGGGACCTATCGATTTCATGTGATTGCCTGCAATAATTCCGGCGTATGGAACCGTGCCGGAGCAGTGGCGGAGTTCGTGGTCGAGCCAACGTTTTACCAGACCGTGTGGTTCAGGGCCGGGCTGGCAATCCTGGCGGCCGGACTGCTGTGGTGGCTTTATGTTCTCCGGCTCAGGCAGGCCACAGCCAACGCTCAGGAGCGAGTCCTGGCACAGGTGCAGGAGCGGGAGCGCATCGCCCGGGAGTTGCACGATACGCTCCTGCAGGGATTCCAGGGGATTGCCTTGCAGGTGCAGGGAATCGCGAAAAAGCTGACGGGCGAGGACCCGCTGCGGACGATGATGGACGAGGTGCTGGACCGCGCGGATGAAACGCTGTCCGAAGCTCGCCAACGTGTACGCAAGCTTCGCCAGCGCGCGACTGATGTGAATGAACTGCCCACATTCATCGAAAAGTACGGCCGAGAGCTGGCCCAAACCCACTCTGCCAATTTTGTTCTCACGATTATTGGTGCGCAGAGGCCGCTCGAGTCGACGGTGCAGGATGAGGCATGCGACATTGCGACAGAGTCGTTGAGAAACGCATTTCAACATGCGTCGGCTTCGAGCGTTGAGGCGGAGATCGTATATGACGCCGCTTTCCTCTGCATCCGGGTTCGAGATGACGGTGTCGGTATCGAGGAGAGTCTATTGGCGAATGGCCGGCCCGGTCACTGGGGTCTGGGCGGAATGCAGGAACGAGCCCGGACGATTCGCGCGGAGCTGAAGATATGGAGCCGCGCCGGAGCCGGCACCGAAGTCGAACTTGTAATTCCAGCTGCCCTTGCGTTTCCTGAAAAGAATGGTGTGGCGGGTTAGCAGCAACCGAATAGATCAAAACACGAAATGATCGAAGAGTGAGCGATGAAACAGATAAGAATTCTTACAATCGACGATCACCCTCTGTTGCGCGCGGGTATCTCGGCGGTGATCCAGGATGAAAAGGACATGCTGGTCGTTGGGGATGCCTCGGGCGGCCGGGATGCGATCGAGAGGTTCGACAACCTGCGGCCAGACGTGACTCTGATGGACCTGCAGATGCCGGATATGAATGGAATCGAGGCGATCGCTGACATCCGGAAGAAGCATCCCCAGGCACGCATCATCGTACTGACGACGTATGGAGGCGATGTGCTGGCCAGGCGCGCCTTGAAAGCGGGCGCAGCCGGCTACATTCTGAAGAGCATGATCAGGAAAGAACTGCTGGAGGCAATTCGCGCGGTTTACGCCGGAAGGCGATATATCCCTGCGGAGGTGGCAGCTGAACTTGCCGATCACTTTGCGGAAGATGATCTGAGCGATCGCGAGATCGAGGTACTTCGTGAAGTAGCCAAAGGGATGTCAAACAAAGTGATTGCTTCCGATCTGGTCATTTCGGAAGCTACCGTCAAGGCGCACTTGAAGAACATCATGTTGAAATTGGGCGCGTCTGATCGTACGCACGCTGTTAGCCTGGCGACGGCCCGCGGCTATCTTGTTTAGCGCGCTTCCCGATTCGATTCCAGGATGTTTGGAAGGCGACTGATCCTGCCTGCTGAGCGGGGCCAGGCAAATCGCGGCGCCGCCACCTCTCCAAAAGGGCTATCTCATAACTAGTCGATCGGGTCTGTCGCGATTGTGCGGATGCGGTTACGCTACTTTCGAGAAGGCCGATGGGTGCCTTCCATAGGCCGATCCTATCCATTGACACTTTGCGAGATTCCATACAACGGCTTGTCAAGTGGAGCTCACGATGGCAGCTGATCTATTTGACGGCGCACCCGAAATCGACAGGACCTGCCTGCAGATGCGATTGGCGAATCTGGAGATGCTCTTGTGCGAATTGCTCCTCAAGAACGAACGAATGAGACAGGAACGTCAAGCTTTGCTGAACATGCATTCAGAAACCATTTCGACGAATTCATGAATCGGTTCATGCAGGCTCGTCGCATAAAGTCTGCGCACAAGATCGACGCAGGTGTACGCAGGTACAGACGTTTTACGCATGTAGGAGTATTTCGATCCAGAAGATCAACGAGGCCTATGACCGGGCTGCTGATATCCGGCGTCAAGTACCGATTCTCGATTGATATGGCTTTCATTGAAGGTTGAATTACAGGTTGTATCTCCGACGGACAAGCGCCCTGCCAACCAGCAGCTCCATCCGTCTCCTTAGCTATGCTTCATACGCATGGCTCAAACAATCAAAGTGTTTGTCCTGGCAGTAATGCGCAGGAACTTATAGCCAACGGATAATGCTCGTCGGTTGTCCGAAATTCATACCCAGGAGGATCAACATGTCATCACAACGGAAACTAACAATCGTGTTCTGCCACGGCATCTGGGCCGATGGCTCGTGCTTCAGCAAGGTCATCCCCGCATTACAGGGGGACGGCCATGAAGTGATTGCGGTTCAATACAGCCTGGAGTCATTTGAAGAGGATGTGGCCATGGTGAAGCGCACGCTCAGCCGTGTCAGTAGCCCCGTTCTCCTCGTCGGTCACTCCTATGGCGGCGCCACCATCACCGCCTCGGGAGTCGACGATCGCGTGGCTGGCCTCGTCTACATTGGAGCAGTTGCGCCGGATGTCGGCGAGACTGTTCAGAACCAACTCGACAAGTATCCCTCGGATATCTTTTCTCGCGTCGAGGTCGCTGACGGGTACGCCTGGATGCTTCCGAATGGAACTGAGTTTTTCTGCGGAGACCTTTCCCAGGAAGAGCAGAAGCTCGTCTGGGCGACACATTTTCCGCCTCACGTCGACCTGTTCCATCAACAGAAAATCAAAAGCACCCCGTGGAAGTCCAAGCCGAGCTGGTTCATCCTCACCACGCAGGATCACACCGTACACCCCGATCTCCAGCGGTGGGTCTCAAGACGTATGGGAGCGACCGTGACCGAGGTAGCGAGCAGCCACGTCCCCATGCTGTCCCAGCCCGATGTAGTCATCGAGGTGATCCGCAAGGCCGCAAAGGCAATTCAGGAAAGTAAGGCAGCCTAGCGCTTCCGGAAACCTCTAATCGATAGACCGTCGCAAGGCGGTCTGTCTTTTTTGCGCCGCTGTACCCGTTCGCATTCCTTTTCACTATTGGTGCGCAATGTTGCCGATATATCGCTCCTCGAGAGCAGTACGGTGGGAACGGGAAAATAGAGCGCATTCGTAAGTGGGCATCCGACGGGCGAGTTACTCACCAAATGAACATGAAAGAGATTGCGCACTCTACTGAGATGCCCCGATATTCAGCACAGGTCCAGGAGCGCTTCCCGGAGCCATCAAGTAATAGCACGACTAAAGGCAAGAGGCCCACGCCATGAGGGTGGCGCGAGCCTCTCTTCGGCCTGTACAAGCACCGAAGCTCAACCGATCACGAGAAATTGGCAGTTGCTCCGGTTTACATCTCAGCCCACTGCCGCAGAAGGTTGTGGTAAACGCCGGTTAGTTGGACGGTGGTCTGCCTGAGTTCGTCGGTCGCGGCGTGCGGAGAGACAGTCAGCCGTTGGATTGCATTGTCCAGATCGAACAGCAGCGAGCGATGAACGTCCTGACGGATCATGCTCTGCAGCCAGAAGAAGCTGGAGACGCGAGCACCACGGGTTACGGGCGTGACGTGGTGCAGACTGGTGGATGGGTAAAGGACCAAATCTCCGGCCGGCAACTTCACGTGCTTCGACCCGTAGGTATCCTCGACGACAAGTTCGCCGCCGTCGTACTCTTCCGGTTCTGAGAAAAAGAGCGTGCATGAGAGGTCGGTTCGGATCCGGCCGCCGCTGGAGCCATGCGTTCGGATCGCATTGTCGACATGCGTGCCAAAGGTTTGCCCGCCGGCATAGCGATTGAATAACGGCGGAAATACCCGCAGTGGCAGGGCTGAGGAACGAAACAACGGGTTCGTTCCCAGCGCCTGCAGGATGAGATCGCCAACCTGCCGGGCAACGGGATGGCCTTCCGGAATTTGTGAATTGAATTTGTTCTGGGCGGACTGATGTCCGGCGGTCACTTTGCCATCGACCCACTCGGCGCCATCGAGGGCGCGGCGAATTTCGGCGACCTGAGACCTGGGGAAAACTTCGGGAACGATAGTCAGCATACGGCACCTCGGTGACGACAAGTCTTATTCAGAATTTGTAGTTCAGTCCGAACTGCGCATTGAGGCCCTCGCCCGGCACCAGATGATTCGGGTGAGGCTCATCGATATAAAACTTGTTGGTGAGGTTGTTGACGTTGAGTTGAAGGTCGATGCGCTCGGTTAGCGGCCGGCGCACCATCGCGCTGCAGATCCAGTAGCCGGGGATAGCTTTCGCCTCCAGCGGTACCTGGGTGGCATCGATCGGTGCGCTGGTTTTGTAGATACCGATGAGAGCTCCCGAGCTGGCGCGACGCGCACCGGTGTAATTGGTGCCAAAGCCGCCGCTGAACCGGCCGACAAGCCGATGTGTAAGCCAGAGGTTGCCACTGTTCTTCGGCACGTTGGCGATCGGGAAACCGTTCGGACTAATAAAGAAGGGTGCCGTATTTGCTCGCGGATCGTGCAGGGCAATCAACGCCACATTAGGTGCATTGAAGGGCGACGCATTCAGCGCGGAGTTTCCGAGATAGCCGTCGAGGACAGCATATCCCAGTACCAGATCGAAGCTGTGCGGGAGATGGCCCAGGGTTCCTATCTGGAGGCCGCGAACAATATAACTCCCGACTGTCAGGGTGTTGGCGGAGTTATTGGGATCGGTTTCGTGCGCATTGTCTTTCCGAGTGCGGAAGATGCTGCCGGAGAGGTTGAGCCGGTCGTGCAGGTAATCCCACTTGCCTCCCAGTTCGTAGGTCTCGTTTTCCTCCGGAGGAGCGGTGGCGTTGTTGCCGCTCAGCGAGAGGGACTCAGCGGAAGGATCGAACGAGGTGCCCCAGTCAAAATAGAAACTTCCGTCCGAACGTGGCTTTACCACGACTGCGGCACGATAGGTCGGTTGTTTGTCGAGACGGCTCACATCGAAGGCGACTGTAGCCGGAGACGCCAGAGGGTTTGCGGCGGCATGCGAGTTGGTATTGAAGTAGTCGAAGCGCACGCCCCCCGCGATCAGCAGCCAGTTCCGCAGCCGCATCGTATCGTTGAAGCCAAAACCATAGGACTGCGACGCGACGTGAGTCCGAACACCCGGATAGGACGATGTTGGCTGGAACGGGTCGTAGGGATTCGGATTGACCGCCGGGATGTAGGGCATGGTGTAGCCATTGCGATCCGGATCGGAGCGCTCACGTCCGCCCTCGATGAGAAAGACCAGATCGTTGGGGATGTGCAGAACATCCAGATGAGCATCCGCAGTGATCTGTTCCCACAGCATGTCCTCGGTGCTGCGTGAAGTAAGCTGATTGCGTTTCACCATTACCTGGCTCAATGGAGTATCGAGGGCATAACACGACGAAGATGCCGCGGAGGTCTGCGCACAGGTTGCGGTGACGGAAGCACCCACACCGGCTGGGTTCACCACCGTCGCCGCGGTGTTGATTTGCGGCTCGGTGATGCGCACATTTCTGGGATAATTCGCCCAACGCAGGAGGTTTCGAACCGTCAGGTGCGGGTTAAAGTCATGTTCGAGCCTTCCAGTGACTACGTCGGGATCGGTGTGCAGGTAGTTGTCAGCGGCAAAGCCATAGTAGGTGGTGCGGTCGACATCGGCGACTGCTGGGCCGAAGTAAGGAAGTCCGTAATCCGGCGTCGAGTTCTCAGACTCGTGCAGATACTGGACCTCGAAGCGGGTCGGCGTATTGAGCCCGAACTCAATCGCCGGTGCGATACCAAAACGACGCGTCTCGGCGATATCGCGTTCGGCGACCATCGACTGCGTTCCCACCGCGTCCACGCGGAAGGCGGCGCCGGGCCCGAAATTGGCGAGAGGCTCGTTGATGTCGACCGCGACACGACGCATCTCGTCAGTTCCAAACTGCGCGCTGCCGCGGATCAGCTCGTTCAGCTCGGGCTGCTTCGATTCCTGGTTGACGATGCCACCGGTTGAGCCGCGCCCAAATTCAACGCCGGCAGGGCCTTCCAGCACATCGACGCTCTGGTAATCGAAGGCGTCGCGATAGTAGCTGCCAAAGTCGCGAATGCCATCGAGGAAGATGTCGTTGCGCGCGCTGAAGCCGCGAATCGTCAGGTTGTCGCCCTGGGAGCCTCCTTCACCGGCGGCCATGCTGATGCCAGGCACATTGCGCAGTCCATCGCGGAGCGTGGTCGCTGCCTGATCCTGCATGACGAACTGCGGAACCGTGTCGATGGTCTGGGCGGTGTCAAGCACGGGCTCCGGAAACTGTTGCATGGAGATCGAGGCAACGGAACTGGTAACTTCCACCTGCTCCACGCTGCGAATGCCGACGCTCAGTTCGCCACCGGGTGCGCTTGCGGAGGTGAGCCCGGTGCCCTTCAGCAACTGCTTCAATGCGACCGCATCCGACATAGTGCCATCGGCGCCCGGGGACTGCAGGGTTGCCAGTTTGTCCACGGGAATCGTGATTTTCAAATGGATACCGGCGGTTTGTTGCCATGCGTCGAGGGCAGCAGGCAAGGGGCCAGCGGGAATGGCGAACGTGTGCTGTGCAGTTGGCGCCTGCGGTCCGCTCGGCCCGCCATCGCCCGCACTCGCGACTTCGATCGGCGCTCCGTGGGTGCTCTTCTGCGCCTTCATTCCAGTAGGAATCATCGCCCCACCGACCGCCATGACGGCGGCCATGATGGTGCGCAGCCGCCAGCCGGCGCGAACCTCCCATCCTCGGCGGGTTTTCCTCTGCAGCAACTTCTGAATCATCGACGTTCTCCTGTCGGTTGCGGCCAGCACGCCCTCACGTGCCCTCCAGGTTCCTGTTGCAGCGCGGCCCTCATCTCGCGCCCGTTGGCAAACGAATTCTTTGCGGCGCGTACTCTGCGCCTCCACATCAGAAAACCGCTCACGTAAAGCAATGCCGGCATGCACCCGGTTATCGACCACAGCATGCGGATCGGGATTCCACCCACTTCCGCCTGATGAATGCGCGGCAGCCATTCGAGGAGCCGCTTTCTCCGGGGCATCTGGTTCCACAGCCGGACACTGTCGACTTGCGGGCGGCCGTTGGGCAATATCCGTACGGTCACTGAATCCGGCGCAGCCCGGTAATGCTGATTGCGGGGTTCGAGCAGAACGGTGAACAAACTGCGAGGCTCATCCGGGAAGCGCAACGTTGCGACGCGTTCCGTCGGGACAGCAGCGGTTGCGGCAGCTACGATGGCGTCGAGCGAAGGAGCCGCAGCGAGAGCCCGGCCAGGATCGGGACCTCGATGCTGCCGGCCACGGCCACGTTCGATGATGGACGGCTGCGCCGCCGTTCGTTGCAGGCCGGCAACGCCGAACACCCGCTGAATGGGCTGACGCCACACAAAATAGAGTGCGGTGGTTGCAATGATCAGCAATGGACCCATCGCCCAGAAACCGGCCGCATAGTGAAGCGGTTTCGCTGCCGCTCGCGGGCGGAAGCGCGAACTCTTCCATGTAGCTGGCCACCAGAGCCACAGGCCACTGAGTGCCAGAAGGATGGTGGCAAGGGCAAGATAGCCGAGCACGGCACGGCCGAGCGGCCCCATCAGCAGGTTGTGGTGAAACTCGACGAGAAAATCGAGCGCGGCGCGCTGCCGGCCGCGGACTCCGAGAACTTTCGCTGTCCCAGGCGCGAGGTAGACCGTCCGTCGCATTCCCGCTTTGCGATTCGTGAAGGATGAGTCTGGTGCCTGGATTGTGAGGTACCACTCATCGGTGCTGTTCGGTTTTTCTGCGAGACGAACCATGCGTACGATCCCGTTCGGCGCGATGTGCTGGACGGCGGCCTGTTCCGCGTCGAGGGATCTTGGCTCACTCATTCCGAAAGGCGATTTCGGAACGGTGAGGCGCTCGAGTTCTGGCCGCCAGACGAGAACTGCACCGCTCAGACCCTGGCTGACGAGAAGCAATCCGAGGCTCAGGCCAAGGAGTTGATGCAGCATCCGAAACAGGGTCTGCTGCCACACCCGGTTGGGCGCGTAACTCTCAGAAACAGAAGGGCTAACCGCGCTCACGAAAGACACTCCGGTCGTAAAGGAAAATGGGGCCGGAGGCTCCCTCAAGCCTCATATCCGACCTTTCCAGTCCGATATAGGAAATACCATCGCACATGAACGCGGACTAATCAAGTCGTAATTTAAATGTCGTGTGAAATCTCTTGCTGGAATTCAGCCACCGTCGCACTGTCGTGTCTCGGGCGTTCAGGACTCCAGGTATACGAGAATCGCCCGGGAGGCTTCGCTTTTCGCGGCCCCCAGCGAGAGACCTCGCGGCCGGCGCAGCACAATTGCGTGGCCCAGGACGTCGACCATACGGGCCATGATGAAGACGCGGGTATTCAGGTCCGTCCTCCGGCTTAGGCGTTTCGCGTGCGGAGCCAGCGCGGCGAGGAATACGCTGTGCAGCCGCACTGAGAACTCGATGGTGCCGTCAGCGCGATGAGGCACTTCCGACTGCAGTAACTCCGCGAGTATGGGATCGGCCGCGTGGGTCTCCACCATCGCTTCCAGCAGGCCCAGTACCACGTTCTCCAGAGAACGTCCCGTGCCTTCGGCGACTTTGCGCCGCATCGCTGCATCCACCTGGCGGATGTGCCGCTCATGGAGCGCAACAAAGAGAGCATGCTTGTTGGGAAAGTACTGATAGACCGAGCCGATGCTGACGCCCGCAGTCTCGGCGATCCGATTGGTCGTGATCGAAGAAGCGCCACCGCGCTTCAGGAGTCTGATTGCTGCATCCAGCATCGCTTCAACCGTTGCCTGAGCTCTGGTTTGTACGGGCCGGCGACGGTGGAAAGAGGATCCTCGACTGGTTCGCTTCATCGGCCAAGTCTAAATGCAAATGTGAGCTTTCCTGCAATTATGCCTTTGAACGCCGCGATGGATCGCCCTTCTGTGGCGTGGCTAAATGCGAGTCGATTCGACCTTGCGGGACCGGAGAATGATGGCAGGAAGCGCGAGTCCGCGCATCCGGAAATGAGGAACCATGAACATATTGATCACTGGCGCCACGGGTGAAACAGGGGCGCGTGTTACCCGGCTTTTGCTTGAGCGAGGAGTGCGGCCCCGCGTACTTACACGCGATAAGGATAAAGCCCGCGCACTGTTTGCGGATCGCGTCGATGTCTTCGTTGGAGATCTTGCTTCGCCGGCCACCCTGTGTCCCGCTCTCGAGGGGGTCGATGCCCTGTTTCTTGTCACTGTCGGTCCGGAAATACCTGAACGGGATCGCGCGGTCGCCGAACTCTCCAGGGAGGCCGGAGTCGGAAAGATCGTGAAGCTCTCTTCTCTGGATGTCGAGCAAGGCCTGGCCATCGGCGCGTGGCACGAGAAAGGCGAATCTGCGCTGCGTGCTGCGGGCGTACCCTGGGTGTTCGTGCGTCCCACAGGCTTCATGTCCAATTTTCTGGCATGGGCGCCGTACATCAGGGCGGAAGGCGTGGTGCGCTCCTCCACCGGAAATGGCCGCCGACCCTTTGTCCATCCGGACGATATCGCGGCGGTAAGCGTAGCCGCTTTGCTGGACGACCCCTATCTGGGCAGTGCGCTTCCCATCACTGGCCCGGACTCCATGACGTTCGCGGAAGCGACGAACCTTATTGGCCACGCAATCGGCAGGCAGCTCTCCTGTCAGGTGATATCCGACGATGAGGCACGCGAACGATATTCCCGGGTCAGTGGCTCGGTGGAGGAAACCGAAGCGCATGTGGCCTTGTGGCGTGCCATACGCGAAGGACGCCTGGCCGCCACGACCGACACGGTCGAGCGGGTTCTGGGAAGGAAGCCGCTTACCATGGGTCACTGGATTTCAGAAAACGCTGGCGCGTTCCTGGCCTCCGAATCGCCGCTTCACAGCAGGGACTGAACCCGTCAGACAATTCCTGACATCAACGGATCGCTGACACTGGGTCGTCCGGTCTCGACTCGACCAGCCAGACGCGCCTCTGCCATCGAACCGTCCGCCTTTACAGTGAAGTCATACCAGCCATGGCTATGGTGGAGGTGCAGCACGAGGGAAGCTGAGCCGGCGGGGTCAATCGTTTTCTGGTGTGACTTTGCCCTATACCCTTTGTCTGCAACTGTGACGGCGAGCGGCACCGGACCTGGGTTGTGCAGATGAATGACGATGTCGCCCGTCAGCCTGGCGTTTTTCTTCTCGTACTCAGTCTCGATCTTTATATGCGGCGAATCCGGGGTTCCCCGGAACGAGCGGTAAAAACCATTGGGCGCGTACACTTCGATCGAGTAGCCGGCATCGGCGAAAAGAGACAGAGGAAAACGAGGCTGAAGAGTGTCGCCCGCCCTGACGGCATAAGTGGCGGCCTGGAATCCGCCGCCGGACGTGTCCTTGAGATTGCGCAGGTAGACGTTGAACGGCGCCCCGGCAGCTTTGTCTCCGTGGACCTTGTTTCCGGCCGTCAGGTTGAGTTCGAAGTACGTTCCGTCAGGGGTTAGGCCGCCTCCCGCATACAGTTCATATGGCAAAGCGCATGCGGGTCTCGTTCCTGGTTCCTGATGAGAAGTGAACGATGAGCCCTGCGGGTTGCGGTTAATTTCATCAATCTCATTCACCGCGAGCCTTTTATAGTTGGATGGAATCTCCTTGTACCGGGCCTGCTCGATACCGATGACGAACTTGTCGCGACCCGGAAAATCGAGTTTCGCTTCCCTGCCCTCATAAGGCCGGAATGTCGAAGTCAGATTCCCTGCGACAGCACGACGCCAGGTGCTGATGTTCTGTTCGTTGACTGGCTTGCCATACTTCTGCTCGATGAAATTCTCCAGAAACATCAGGGTGGAAGTGTGATCGAACAGCTGGGAGTTGACCCATCCTCCGCGCGTCCACGGAGAAGCAATGATCATCGGCACCCGGAAGCCCATTCCGATCGGCCCTGAGCGGGCCTCTTTCTGTGCTACCCCCTGCGCCAGCTCGTCTTCCACATAGGTGTACTCGATGCCCGTATCGATTCCCGCGGATGCGCCGCCCGTTTCCGGCCGCTTCGGATCAGCCGCCACGAAGGACGGCGCGTGATCGAAGTAGCCGTCGTTTTCGTCGTAGGTCAGGATGAAGATGGTCTTCTTCCAGACTTCGGGATTCTTCGTCAGAATGTCCATCACTTCGGAGACATACCAGGCTCCGTACCATGGCGAGGTGGGGTGGTCGGAGAACTTCTCGGGCGAACTCAACCACGAGATCGCAGGCAGCTTGCCTTCCGTCACATCCTTTCGGAACTGATAAAGGACGTCCCCTTTGGGAACCGCCATCGCCTGCGGCTTACCGTCATCTGTGAACGGAAGCTGCTCCAGCTCGTGAAAATCGGGGCCCGCGGCATTTGTCACGAAGGCTGCGTGATGCAGAGCGCGCTGCGCCTCGGTAAGCTGATCGTATCGGGTCGCGCCGCTGGCTGGAATCTGCATCTGCAATTCCGCGATGCGCATCTTCGCGCGTTCGATCCGCGTGCGAAGATGAGCGGCGGCATCGGGATCACTCTCCTTTGAGGCTTCATCCTGGAGCCGCGCAATCTGTTCGGTAAGATCCGCGTTCTCTGCCTGCAGAGCGAGGGGAAAGCCGGGATAGGCCTCAATGTTGTACGCGCCAAAGAATTCCAGAAGGTTGCAGCCGAAGTTCCCCAGCCACGCATCGTGATCGCCGGTAAGTCCCGAATAGGTCAGTTCGTTCTGGTAGAACTTCCAGCTGATTCCTGCCTCCTGCAGTCGCTCCGGATACGTCTTCCACGGCATCTTCAGCCGCTCGAACTGCTCGTTCCGTATGTAGACCCTGGAGTCGGTGCTCTGGCGATCGCGTATGGTTCCTGTCCAAAAGGAGCTGCGATTGGGAGTGGTGCTGGTCATCACAGCACAGTAATTCTGATCGCACACCGTGAACGCATCGGCGAGTGCGTAATAGAAGGGCAGATCTTCCCGCGTGTAGTGACCCATCGTCATAGGCACCGAGGCATATTCGTGATTGCCGGAACGTTTTGCATCAATCCACCGGTCGTGGCGGCCATCGTTCCAGGCGTCCACCTGGCTGTTGCGGGAATGCGGAATCGAACCCATCCAGGTAATCCGCGTGTCTTTGATGTCCAGCCGCCATGGAGCGTAGGAAGCACCGGTGGCATCCGTCTGGACAAAAACCGAGTTGCCGTTCGGCAGACGGATGGATCGGGGATCGTTGAACCCGCGAACACCGCGCAGCGTCCCGAGTGTGTGGTCGAACGACCGGTTCTCCTGCATCAGAATCACGATGTGCTCGGCATCGAGAAACGTAGAGCCCGGATCAGGCTCAATCGCATAGGCTCGTTGAATAGAGCCGGGAATGAATCCGGATACGGCCGTGGCCCCGGACAACGTGGCGGCAAGCTTCAGGAAGTCGCGTCTTGTCTGCATGCTCTATTTTCCTGCAGAAATATTGTCGATTGGTGAATGAGACTTCCGCAACTGTCCGGCTGCGAACCATGGTGCGCCGGTCCGCTCACCTGGCTGCTGTGGGCCGGCTTTTTCCGGCAACAGCCTTGAGGAGCAGATCCAGCAGCACTTTGTGAGGCTCCGGGGAAAACTGGCTATCCCATTCTCGCTGCAGCACCAAACCATGAAACGCGGCGATCACAAAGCATGCTAGAGCATCCGGGTCGGCCCACTTCGCTATTGCGCCTTGTTTCTGAGCCTCGACGAGCGCCTCAGACAGAAGCCTGCGCGGCTCCTCGAAACTGCGACGAACGATCTTACGAATCTCGGGGCTGCTCTGAGCCTCCGCCCACAGTTGAACGCTGAGGCGTCGGCGAAGCCGTTCTTTCGGATTCTCCAGTTCATCAAGAAATGCATCTCGCACACGCTTCAGGGCACTGGCCGCTGGGCCATCGGCGATTGCTTCCGTGACCAACCGCCGTTCCTTTGCCTGGCGGCGCGCGGCGTTGGCTTCGATGATCTCTTCTTTGCTCCGGAAATAGTTGTAGATCGCCCCAGGACTAAGTCCGGATTCACGGACGATGTCCTTCATCGTAGTTCGATGGAATCCATCCCTCGAAAAGCACACAATCGCAGCATCGAGGATCTCCGAGCGCCGATCATCAAGATATTTTTGACTTACTTTAGGCATCGTGAACCTCCGCGGTCGGGTCCGCGTGGAGTTGTTTCTCGTCGGGGGGAACATGGGCGGTGACGACATGGTAAAACTCATAGCCCTGGATCCGCGGCCTGTTTCCGTAGTAAAGCCTGCGATACTCGGGGGCAGATAAATCGTTGTCCAGACAAAGTCCGGATTCGCGGAAGAATTCGACCGCATGGGCGGGCCGGATTCCGAAAGTCCACGGTTCCTCCAGCTTTGCAATCGTCCGCTGGACCTCGCGTCCCCCTATGGATGCCGAGGGATTCCTGATGACGGCCTCATCGACGTAGGTGAAGATCAGTTGTGTTCCCTGAATCAGACTCGAAATAAATGCCAGTGTGGACCGGACGGATTCCTCAGTGAGGTAATTGGAAACAACTTCCCAGATGAACAGGCTGCGGTCAAGCCCATCGAAGCCCGCCTCGCCGAGTGCGTTTCGAACTGATTCACGCTGAAAATCCACCGAAACAAACTTCACATGTTCAGGAAGCGTGCCGAGAGACCGAAGGACGAAAGCTTGTTTGATGGCCGAAGTGTTTGGATGATCGACTTCGAAAAATCGCGCCCGGCAGGCATCCTCTGTTCGATAGGCTCGGGAATCGAATCCGGCTCCGAGCAGAACCACCTGCCGCACTCCGGAAGCCAGCGCGCAGGTCAGGTAATCGTCGATCAGTCGGGTACGGGCGATGAGCGACGTGCGCGATCCGGGCCACCGATGGTCGATATACCGGCACAGGGGTGCTCGGCAGACACTGCTGTGCGAAAAGAGAGCCGCGAGCCGGAAAGGAAAGCCCAGAAAGGTACGCGCCATCGGGTCATTCACGATGCGTACCTGAAGTGGCCGCGAGCACTCGATGGCGCGAAATAATGCATTGTGTTCGGCTGTGCGGCTTGGACGACGTGCCTTCATGGAACTGCGCTCCATTCTGATAATAAATCGAACGTCCGTTCTATTATAATTCACGCCTGCGGAAACCTGCCTGCTAATGATGCCGGGAGGACCGGGCAGAGGGCAAAAAGTGCCTCTCCGGTCCGGGGAACATTGGGAGTTCGATCCTCGTACACTGTAGAGAATTGACTATGAATTATGACGTCATCATCGCGGGCGGAGGCCCGGTCGGCCTTTTTCTCGCGGGCGAGCTTCGTCTTGCGGGTGCTTCCGTGTTGCTGCTCGAGAAGAATGAGAGCGCCAGCATGCCGCTTAAGAGCGGATGGATGGGGGCGCGGGGACTCAACTTCCCCTCCACAGAGGCTTTTTATCGGCGCGGACTCCTGGGCAACGTGAAAGGCGCAGCAATCGGCTGGACGGGGGGAGAACGGCCGGGCATGCAGTTTACCGGGGACGGGAAGGTTTCCTCCCCTCCAGCTGCAGCACCACGATTCGCGGGCCACTTCGCTGGCATCATGCTCGACGCCAGCAAGGTTGATTTCTCGAGCCAACAATGGATTATCCCTGGTCCGTCGGTCGGGGGTGGCATGGTGAGTCTCGAAGCACTGGAGTCGGTGCTCGCCGAGCGAGCTCGACAACTCGGCGCCGACGTTCGCCTCGGGCATGAAGTCCTCGAGTTCGCCGAAACTGCGGACCGTGTCTGTGTGCGAACCGCTCACGGCGATTTCGAGGCAAAGTGGCTCATTGGCTGCGACGGAGGTCGCAGTGTCGTGCGGAAACTGGCCGGCTTCGCGTTCGATGGCACCGATCCTGAGCTGACCGGATATATGGCCATCGTGGAATTCGAGGACCTCGGAGGCCTCGCTCCCGGATTCAATCTGACCCCGCGGGGTCTCTATACCCACGGCCCTGCTCCGGGACGCGTTGGCGTCGTAGATTTCGATGGCGGCCGTTTCGACCGCGCCTCTGAGATCACACGCGAAGACCTGGAGGCGATGCTCCAGCGTGTATCGGGAACCAGCGTCAAGCTCAAATCCGTGGAGATCGCGACCAGTTACACCGACAGGTCGCGGCAGGCGGCCACGTATCGCAAGGGACGCATCCTGCTGGCGGGTGATGCGGCCCACGTCCACTCGCCCTTCGGCGGCCAGGGCATGAACACGGGCCTGGGCGACGCGATGAATCTGGGATGGAAGCTCGCCGCGGTCATCAAGGGCTGGGCCTCCGATGATTTACTCGACACTTACACGGCGGAGCGCCACCCAATTGGCGAATGGGTCCTGAACTGGACACGTGCGCAGGTAGCCATCATTCGACCCGATCCGCACGCGCGGGCCATCGCTTCGGTGATTCGCGACCTGATCGCCACGAAAGAAGGAACCAATTACTTTGTCGAAAAGATATCCGGGGTCTCGATGCACTACGATCTCGGCGACGGTCACGCGCTGGTCGGCCGCAGCGCTCCGGATTTCGAACTCGAAAACGGCAGCCGCCTTGGCGATCTGCTCCACGACGGACGTGGCCTGCTACTCGACTTCACCTCCGGCAAATCGCTGGCTGACACCTGCGATGGACTTGAGGACCGGTTGCGCTACGTCGCCACGCGGGCAAAGGACGAGAAAGGTGTGTCCGCACTTCTGGTTCGCCCCGATGGCTTCGTCGCCTGGGCCACCGACGCCGAACCGAAGCCAGAATCGGCAGAGCGATCCGTTCAACGCTGGTTCGGGGTGCCGACACCTCAAAAAGTGTAACCAGGTTCTGATGCAGCTACTCCGGAAGCGCGTTCATGCGATGGGCTCGGCATCGCTGATCCGAGCCATTGCCGGGTAGCCCGCAGCCGTCGCAGAATGATTGTTGGAGACCGCCCTTCTCGCCCAAGGTGCTGGTCGAGGTCGGTCGTCTTACGCGGTTACACTGAAGAAACTTAGATCGCGAAGGTGTGTTCCGCAGCCGCGCGCGGAACAGAAGCCCGTCTCCTTACAAACAACGCACCTGCGGAGGAATCGCGTTTGACGACGAAACGATTGTCGGCTGTCTTGTCCAGCACCTGCTGTTGGTTGCAGATCTTCGCGGTCTGCGGCACATTCCTTTTTGCATCTGCCGGCGGAGCCGTTGCCGCGGCCCTGCCGCCAATCCGGCATGTGTTCGTCATCACTCTCGAAAACAAGAACTTTTCCGACACATTCGGTCCGCACTCGGATGCGCCGTATCTTGCCGGGACCCTGCGCGCGCAGGGCGCCTTGCTGACCCAGTATTACGGCACCGGACATAACAGTCTCGATAACTACATCGCAATGGTGAGTGGGCAGGCATCGACGCCGCAGACGTCGGACGATTGCAACGTGTATGCCGAGTTTCATCAGACGGGAACAGCTGCCGATGGGCAGGCTGTCGGACAGGGTTGTGTCTACCCGGCATCAGTGAGGACGCTGGCCAACCAGCTCACGGCAGCACGGCTGACCTGGAAAGGGTATATGGAAGATATGGGCAACGACCCCGCGCGCGAGTCCGCCACCTGCGGACATCCGGCGCTGAATGCCCGAGACCTCACTCAGGAAGCCGAAGCGCCCAGCGCAGCTGTCCCGCAGGGGGACATGTATGCGACGCGGCATGATCCATTCATGTACTTTCACGCGGTGATCGATCAGCCTGCCTGCCACGATAATGTCGTAAGCTTGCGCCAGCTGAAAACCGACCTTCGCTCGATCGCGACGACACCCGATTTCAGTTTCATTGCGCCCAACCTGTGCGACGACGGTCACGATTCTCCGTGCGCCAACGGAGGACCAGGCGGTCTGAAATCCATTAATGAATTTCTCCAGAAGTGGATCCCGCTGCTTCTGAGTTCGCCTGCATATAAGAAAGATGGCCTGATCGTTATCAACTTTGATGAAGGTGGAAATGGGAAAATCGAGCGTTCGAAGAGCGGTGTACTGGTAACGGTCGATGGCGCAGCCTGCTGCGGTCAGCAGGAGGGGCCCAACCTGGGGAGAAAGTATCCTCTCGTTGCGACCCATATGCAGCACGGCGGCCCCATCACCGTCCAGACCCTTGGCTTTGGCGGCGACAGAACCGGCGCTCTGCTGCTCTCGAAATATATTCGCCCAGGGACCGTTTCCAATGTGCCCTACAATCACTACTCGCTGCTGAAGTCGATGGAGGAGATTTTCGGCATTCGCGAATACCTGGGCTTTGCCGCACAAAAGGGATTGATCGCATTTGGCCCGGACATTTTTGCCCATGATTGACGAAGGGGACGACCTGCTCCCGCCTGCTTCATCGGCCCATTCAGAATGCTGCCGTCCGCAGACCCATCCATTCTCGTCGCAGGGCAATCGTCGCACTGCGCAGCGACCCTGCGGGTACTGATGTTCACGCGAACACTTTTCCTGGCGGTAGTCCTTGTTGCGGCAGGAGCGATATGCGTGACGGGCAGCACAGGCATTCCATCTCCCGAGGCGAACGGCGCTTCTCCGGACTCAATCGCCGTTCTTGGCAAGAAAATATTCTTCGATCTGCGCCTTTCGGCATCGGGGAAGATGGCCTGCTCCACCTGCCACGATCCCAGGTACGCCTATGGTCCGCCCAACGGCCTGGCTGTTCAATATGGCGGACCCGATCTGCGGAGTCCCGATTACAGGGCAGTGCCATCGCTCCGCTACGTCCTCAATCGCGTTCCTGTCTGGACTCACGTGCGAGCTACAAACCCGATCGAACAGCTCACGGAACCCGATGAAGTGCCCGCCGGCGGATATACCTGGGACGGCCGGTACAATTCGCCGCATGCCCAGGCAATGTTCCCCTTGTTTTCTGCAGTGGAAATGGATGATCGCAACGTTGGCGTGCTTGCAGACAAGTTAGGCCACGCGTCTTATGCGGACGAGTTTCGCCTCGTTTTCGGGGAGGATATTTTTAATCATCCGGCGCTTGCGGTCGAAAAGGCGACCGAGGCCCTGCAGCAATTTGAGTTACAGGACGGGAGCTTTCATCCCTATAGCAGCAAATTCGACCAATGGCTCGACGGCAACGCAAACCTCACGACCCAGGAACTTCGCGGCAAGCAACTGTTTGACGATCCAAATGGCGGCAATTGTGCTTCTTGCCATATTGATGAACAGGGTGCAAACGGAGCACATCCTCTTTTCACTGATTTTCAGTTCGAAGCTCTTGGCGTACCGCGCAACGGAGAGATCCCGTGGAATAAGAACCCCGATTACTACGATCTGGGACTTTGCGGGCCATTTCGAAAAGACGCGGCGGCGAAAGAGCCCTCGAATTGCGGGCTCTTTCGCACTCCAACGCTCCGCAACGCGGCTATGCGCCATGTCTTCTTTCACAATGGGCGCTTTCATACGTTGCGGGAGGTTCTGCTTTTTTATGTGGAGCGCGATACCGATCCCGGCAAGTGGTATCCGAAAAAGCCAGGCGGTGGAGTCGAAAAGTTCGACGATTTGCCTCCACAATACCGAGACAACGTGGACAGGACGGACGCTCCTCTCGGGCGAGACCTCGGCCAGCAGCCAATCTGGGATGAACAGGATATTGACGACGTGATCGCGTTTCTCAGAACGCTTGTCGATCGGGACGTCGCAATGAAGGAGAATGGCGCACACGCCCCCGAGGCTGCTGGTGTCCGCCATACAGAGCTTCCGTGATCGCGTCCAGGGCATGACGCGGCACAAACTCTCGAGTTTGACCGACCGATCCTCTCATGTTCCCCGAGTTGAAATCTGTGATTTAAGCGACGGACACGCTCGCCGGGGAGTGTCTCACGGTATTGGATTTTGATGCGAAACCAGCATTCAGGCCAACCCCTGTCCGTGCAATTCTCCGGATAAGCTGATCGTAGATGAAAGCTCCAGAGGAGCAATCCTACAGGACCGGCCTCGTTACTTCGAAGGATGGAACGAGGATCAGCTATCGGCAGATGGGCAATGGCCCCGGCCTCGTACTTGTGCCGGGTGGCATGCAGGCCGCGCAGAACTTCATGAAGCTCGGTGCGGCACTCTCAGGTTCATTCACTGTCTCGATTCTTAATCGCCGTGGCCGAAGCCTCAGTGGACCTTACGGTAAGGAGCACAGCATACAGGTGGAAGTCGAGGATCTTGACGCGCTTCTCCGCGAGACGGGCGCTCGCAATGTCTTCGGTCTGAGTGTGGGTGGGCTGATCACGCTGCAGGCTGCGTTGAAGCTGCCCACTCTGGAACGGATCGCGCTGTATGAGCCGGCATTGGTGCTCGCGGGCGATCGGAGACCAATGGCATTTGCGCCAAAGTACGAAGAGCAACTAATGCGAGGGCATCTGGCTGGGGCAATGGTCGCCGTCATGAAAGGTACTGGAGATCGGGGAGATTGGTTAACGGCTCTGCCGCGCTTCCTCCTCATCCCACTCATGCGGCTGGCGCTACAAGCTGGCAGAAAGAGTATGAAGTCCGAGGATGCCTCGCTGGAAAGTCTCATTCGCTCAATGCACTTTGACCTCCGCTATGTGGCGGAGATGGCGGGAATGCTGGAGTCGTTCAGTGCGGTCAACGCCGAAGTGCTTCTGCTGGGAGGCACGAAGAGCGCCGCCTACCTGACCGCGGCGCTGGACGCGTTGAGCGGTGTTTTACTCCATGCGCGGCGCATCATAATCCCCGATCTCGGCCATCTGGCGGCGGACGATATGAGCCAGCCAGAACGTGTCGCAAAAGAGCTGCGGCCCTTTTTTACGGGCACATCAGCACATTCCTGATTTCTTTTGCTCGCCGTTAGAGATTTGGGTGTAGATCGCGCACGAGGCTGACCTGCTCCAGAAGCGATGCGATGTGAAGAATCGTTGACTCGGTTTGCCAGCTACCGACGACTTGTACGGCGATCGGCATTCCCTCCAGCGAGCGTTTCCTGGAACTGAGGAGTCCTGCATCAAAAGGGACGGCGCTGCTGGAGTAGCCGTCCTGTCCATCAGATCCAGGGAGCTGCGAAAGGCCATCGACAGATCGCGAATGCTCCGGGCAATGCCACCCGCGAAGGGTGGCATTGGTAAGGAGGTTGTAGTTGAATTTAGAAGTTGAACTTTCCCGACAGCACAATCTCGCGGCCAGGATTTGATCCGTCTAATAGTCCGAATAGCCCCACCGTTCCCGCTCCGCCGCCAAAGTAGCCGGTGGTGCGCGTGCCGTTGCAGGCGCCGCACGAGCTGTACTGACCCCACCAGCTTGCCGGCACGCTGAAGATCGGCGTGTTGGTCAGGTTGATGAACTGCGCTCCGATCGCGACGTTCATGCGTTCGGTGATCGGAAACTGTTTCGTCAGATTCAGATCGGCGGTCTTAAGAGCCGGTCCACGCAGCGCGCCGTTCTGGCAGTTTCCATAAGTACCATTTGAAACCTCGGTCACGGCGCCAGGATTCAGGTTCGTTCTCCCAATGCTGCTCCCGATCTGTACCGTCTGCATCGACTCCGATTGTGAAACACCAGCCACGCAATCCGGCCGAGGCTGGTACGACCCCGTCAGCGACGCGGCAGAGTCAGGATTCTCATCTCCCATGTAGGCGCCCGCAAACGGAGTGATCGCAAATCCGGAGCGAAGCGTCAGGTTCAGAGCCGTTTGCCAGCCACCCACCACTTCGTCGAGGCCCCGGCTCATGCCGCTGCCGATCAGCTTCCCGCGGCCGATGGGCAGGTTGTAAACCCCGTACGCCTGGAAGTTCTGCGCGACGTCAATCGTGCACCGCCCATAGTCGGCCTTTGGATCGTATTCGTTCTGAAAGAAATTTTGCGTCGCCTGTGTCTGCGATTCACCGGCGCCTTCTTCATCGCCATACGATCCGAAGTAGCCCAACGAATTCGCCAGGCACTTCGACCACGTGTAGCTGGCCTGCATGTCGAGCCCGTGATAATTCCGCTGCGCCAGCACTGCTTCGAGCGCGTTGTACCGCGAGATGCCGTCGGACGCGTTGTAGCGCGCCTGTGCTCCCGCGGCCACGATCGGCTGCATGAACGGACCCGGAACCACCGTCCCCGATGAAGTGAGCACTTTCTGGTTGTAGAGATAAATGTCCGACATGTGGTCGTCCTTGTTTCCCACATATTGAACCGTCGCCGTCAGGTTGCCTCCGAACTGATGCTCGACCGCAGCCGTCCACTGCTGATCGACCGCGGGCTGCAGGTCCGGATCAGTCGCATGCGCCTGGCCGCTGGCGAAGCAAGCCGGTGCAAACGCCATCAGCTGCGTCGGGGTGCAGGCTGCGGAGAATTGCGTATATCCCTGATCCAGCGTCGTCGTCGGATATTCTAGTTGTGCGCCCGAGTTGTTCACCTCATTGTGCAGCTCGACGTTTGGCGGATTGACGACGGCCATGTTATTCACGCCGTTGCCTTCCATGTAAGTCGAGATGTCATAGGCGGCGCGGAATACCGTGTTCCGTGCCCAGTTCGGCTGGTAGGCCAAGCCGATGCGGGGTTGCCAGTTATCCCATCCCTTGTATGTGTTGTAGTTTGTTCCGATTTGCGGCGTACCCGTCAGCAAATCGTAATTTACGTTGGCGCCCGCGTCTTTGTCGCCACGGGGCGTGGTCAGCTCATAACGCAGCCCAACGTTCACGGTCAGATTGTGCGTGGCTCTGAAGTTGTCCTGTGCGAAGCCCGCAAAAAGGCTGTTGCGCAGATGGAAGTTGAACGGAACGCCCTGCTGTACGCCGCTCGGCAGTCCCAGCAAAAAGTCTGCGAAGGCGTTTCCGAAGTTCGCGGCATTGCCGGTGTACTGTCCGTTGAAGTTGAACGCACCCGCCGCGCCCTGATTGCCGGCATACACGTCGTTCATGATGTAGTGGTAGTACTCGAACCCGCCATGGATCGTATGTTTGCCGTGCGTCCAGGTCAGCGCGTCCTCCGCTTCGATCGTCGTGTCGTGGAAAACCTCCACCCCGTCCGAGCTCCCAATTGTCGTATATCCAAAGCTCATAGCCGGCAGAATGTTCTCCTGTACGCCCGGCAATCCAAATTGCTGCGGCAGATTCCCGCTCAGCGGATTCGTATAGATTTGATCGTTCGCCGGAAAGATCTGGATACCCGCGCGCACATCATTCACGAGGGTCGGGGAAATCGTCCGCGCGTAATCCACCACCATGTTCTTCAGCGGATATTCACGGGTCAGATTCGGCGTTAGCTGATTCGTCCCGTTCGACTGCGTGTTGATCGTGTACAGCTGCGAATACCGCCCCATGATGTGGTCGTTTTGCGATGCCTGCCAGTCGATCTTGACGTCGCCCTGGTAGGAATGCACATACCCACTCTGGAAGTACGTCGGCGTTTCTTCCTGCGTGGTAAACAGCTTTGAAGCGACCAGCGCCGCTGCGACCTTGCTGTTGACCGGCACCTGGTTATTCGCGAAGGGCTGCCGTCCCGCTACCGGCGCCGGCTGCCCCACATTCGGGCCCGACAAATAAGTCGGGCTGTACAGCTGATACGCCGGGTTCGAACAAACTCCCGCTACGAACGTGGCGCCCTGGCTGGTACAGAGCTGGCTCAGATCGCCCGTCAGGAATGCCGATGGCAGCACCGTGTTTGTCTGCGCGGTCCGTGGCGTGTTGTTGATTTCGTTCTGCTCATCCGCAAAGAAGAAAAGCTTGTCCCGGATAATCGGTCCGCCGATGGTCCCGCCAAATTCGTTCCACTGCAATACCGGCCGGGGCAGTGTCGTTGACGTTACGCTCGGAATCACGAGGAAGGCGTTCGCCTTATCCTGCCAGGTGTTGGCATCCAAAGAAGTATTGCGGACAAACTCAAAAACATTTCCATGGAAGGCATTCGTGCCTGACTTCAGCGTCTGCACAATCACGCCACCGATGTAGTTTCCGTAATCGGCGGGAGCGTTGCTGGTGATCACATTGAAATTCCCCAGTGCATCGGGGCTCGGAACGTACGCAACGTCGTTGTTGTCCGGCTGATTCACATCCATGCCGTCGAGGGACGCATTGTTGTCCTGCTCGCGCGCGCCGTTGACATACGGCCGCCCCGTGCCAAACGTCGTCTGGGACGATTCAAACGCGAAAATATTCGGACTCACTACGCCCGGCACGAGCAGCGTCAACTGATTCACATCGCGAGTCGCCAGGGGAAGTGACGTCACGTCGTCCGCGTTCAGCACCGTTCCCACTTCGGTCGACGAAGTCTGCAGCAGCGGCGGCTGACCGCTCACCTGCACCGTCGTGCTCACCTTGCCGACGGCGAGCCCAAAGTCGAGGCGGGCCACCTGATTCACCACCAGCTCGAAGGCGGTGCGCTCCTGGGTCTGAAAGCCCGCGGCTTCCACCTTCACCGCAATCTTTCCTGCCGGGATCTGCGGGAACTCGAAGACACCATCGCCGTTGGTTTTGGTCGACCACGTGGTGTTTTGATTCACATCGCGGGCCGTCACATTCGCATTCGGCACCGCCGAACCCGACGGATCCGTCACAGTACCGGTGATTGACCCAGCTGCCTGCTGAGCCCATAACCCTGCGGGCATTCCAAACAACAGGACCAGCAGGTACGCAGCCCCCGTGATCAACAGCGACATTCTGATTCTTGAGTTCACTGGGATTCCTCCTTAGCGCGGTTCCGAACTTTTGCGCGGTTAGGCAGGGAACCTACCGAGCTATATAGCACGTTGAGTAATGCTATATAGCGATTTGCCACGGGATGTCAAGCGGGCCCATCCCGCCCACTGTGGAAATCTCAGAGCCATCAGATCGATTTCGACAGACCGCGAGTGCCGCCGTCGCCGGTCCGATCCGAGGAATAGCCTCTTTAAGCGCTTATTCGCCGCATAAAGTACAGCCACGCCACTTTCTTTCCGCGCCACCGGTTGGCTCCTGACCACTCGGGCTCCGCGCCCGGGTTTACAGATTCACTTTCCCATGCTATCGTCCGCTCTATAGCACCCGTAGCATAGATGCTCTAAACCGCTATAGCAGTCAACTCTCATCAATCTGGGTCTGATATGGTGTTCAGGAAACATCTGGTTCAACTCGCTGAATCGGCTCAGGATTTCAGCCACAACGGAAGTACCGCAACGATGCCCAATCGGAACGGCGAGCCCGCCTACCGAAAAATTCAGAATGCCATCCGCCGCCGGATCGATTCAGGCCAGCTGAAACCTGGCGACGTCGTTCCTTCTGAACGCGAGCTCGCCCGCATCCACAGCGTCAGCCTCATGACCGCGCGCCATGCCCTCACCGAGTTGGCTCGCGATGGCGTGGTCGAGCGACGCCACGGCGCCGGCACCTTCGTAGCTCCCCCCAAAGTCCATTTCAATAAGCTGCTTGGTTATACCGAGCAGATGGCCAGCCTCGGCCTCACCGCCCAGTCGAGGATCGTCTCGTCCTCGATCGTGAATCGCGAACATGAGATCGCCGCCCGGCTCGGCCTGCCGCCCACCGCGCGCCTCGGGAGGCTTGAGCGCGTGCGCCTCGCCGCCGAAGAACCCGTAGCGCTCGAGGTCTGCTACTGGTCCACCGACGAGTATCCGGCATTGATGAATGCGCCGCTCGACAAGGTTTCGTTGTTTTCCGTGCTGGAACGCGAATGCGGCGTGGAGCTGGCCTACGCCGACGAGGAAATTGACGCCACCGACGCCGATCAGCGCATGGCGGAATTACTGATACTTCCCCGCGGCACGCCCCTTTTGCGGATGCGCCAACTCATCTTCTCCACGACCGGCCGCGCTACTGTCTACGTCACCGGCTTCTACCGGTCCGGCCGCCACACCCTGCGCATCCGCCGATTCCGCTAGCGCCTGCGGCCGTCCGCACTGAGAAACAGCCTCAGTTGGCGCCGGCCGGCGACGTTCCGCCGACTGCCGCCGCCTGCGGTTGCGGTACCTGTTCCTGGAGACGATACCCGTCCCTGGTGCGCACCCGATACTTCTCCGTGTCCTTGCCCACCAGCTTCACCGAAATTGTTCGCCATCCCCGATTCTGATTCAGTTTCGGGTAGTAGCTGATCGTGTACAGATGCGCCAGGTCTTCCTTGATTGAGCCGAACGCCAGGCTTTCGTCGCGCCAGTCCTTCGCGAAATACGCTTTCCCGCCGGTGCCACGGCTCATGCGCTCAAAGACCGCACTCGAAATCGGCTCATCCTGCGCCTGGCGCGTGCTGATGATGTAAATAATTGTTCCGGTCGACTGCGCCAGCTCTTCCACATCTTCCGGAGGCACCGTGCTCGCGTTATCGGGGCCATTGGAAAACACCACGATCGCCTTGCGTCCCCGCAACTGCGCGGCATCGCGAACCGTCAGCAAAAGGCAGTTGTAGAGCGCCGCTTCGTCGCCGGCGACCGTACTGCGCACTCCGCGCATCACCAGCGATCGATCTGTCGTGAGCGGCGTGGCTCGTGAAAGATTCCGGCTGTACGAGTAGAAGGCAATCTTGTTCGCGTCTTCCATCGAGCGCACAAATCCGCCGATCGCGTCCTGCGCAAACACAAATCCGCGATACATATAGTCGCTGGTGTCGAACAGCACAAACACGCTGGCGCCGGCCAGTCGCGAAATCGAGGGAGGCACCGAGGAGATGGACGCCGCAGGCTCGCCGCTCGGTGGCGTCGGAGTCGCGGCACCGGCAGGAGCACCGGCGGCAGGACCACCCGCCACTTCAGGCGGCGGCTCGCCCTTGTCCATGCTGCCTTCGCGCGTGCCCCCTTCGTCAAACGAGGCAATCTTCTCCTGAATCTTGTCTTCGCTCACCGCGAAGTTTTCCGGACGCAGACCGGTTATATAGTTCCCCTTGCGATCGGTCACTGCCACGTTGAGCTGCACCAGCACCACGTTGACGAAAATTCGCGAGTTCTGATCCTGGGCTGCTGACCCAGGCATGACTGTCACCGCAACGATCAAACCTGAAATCAATACGACGAATAGAAACAATTTCATGGATACACCGCTCCGTACTCGACCTCGCCATCTGAATCAATGCTGAGGAATTGTTCCCACTGATGCGACATGAATGCCGCCCTTGCGGAACTCTTCCCCTGTCTGTTCCATCGCGCGCACGATTGCTGGCCAGTCTTCCAGATCCGTCGCAAATATTTTCGCGATCATTCGCCGGCTCAGTTCCGGGATCAGCAGATTCAGCGACTCCGGCGAGTATCCCATCTCATCCGCAAGCCGAGCCCAGTACAGATTGCTTGATTCCCACGACTCGCCCATCAGTCCGTAAGCTTCACCCGAATACGCAGGAAGCGGCCGTACGCTCACAATCGAGCACGCATTCGTTTGCTCCAGCGTTGGGTGGGGCACCCCAAAATCTTTTGACAGTCGCGCTTCGCTCACTTCCGCGGGGCTCTTGCGATCCAGATCGTCCAGCTCGCGGCCCGCCGGTCCCCACGTCGCCGCCTCCGCCTCATATTGCCTGCGATATTCCGCCGCCAGATAAAACTTCTCCGCCGGCGTAATCTCCGGAATCATCGCCGCCGCGTCGTCAGCATGTTGCAATGCTCGATCTGTCAGCTCCAGGCGCCGCGGACTCATCAGGTCCCCCAGTATCGCCAACACTCTTCCCCGCATCTCGGTGTGATCCGGCGACGCCAGCACCAATTCTTCTCCCATCTTTTGATACAAGGCCGCAGCATGCAGTTCTGCAGGGCTCACGTCCCACCACCGCGGCTCAACCGCATCCACCAAAATTGCCGGGCCCGCGGCCTGCCAGATCAAAGCCTGAACATTTTCCGGAGCAATGAAATCTTCTTCCGCCGTCGCCAGCGCGTACGGGAGGTTGGCCAGCGAGCCGATCAGGTAGGCGCCTCCGCCCGCCGTTACCCCTATGCCCACCAGTTCCGGAGCATTCCAGATCCGGCCATATCCCAGGATGGAAGTCCCTGAAAAATCGTGAGAGCGGACAAAGAGTGGATTGTTGTGCAGCACCTGCGCGCCGGGCGGTTCGTAATAGGCGTAGTTCAGACCCACCAACGTGTCGCGCAAGAAGGGACTCAGCTGGCCGCGTGCCGTTTCCAATTGTGCCGACGAAGCCGCTGACTGAATCTCACGGGTCAGATCCGTTCGCACCTGCAACTCCGCGTGACGGCTGGAGTAAATTTGCGGAGCCCATGCCGCTTTTTCTCCCGCCGAAAAAATCGCTCGCGGCATTTCGAATTCCCGAAGGCTGCCGGCCAGAGGGATCAGCTGATCCTTGACCGGTGATCCATGTGCCAGCTGATCCAGGCCATCGTAAAGGCCGAACAGCGTGTCCAGCGACACCAGCCGCTGATCGTCCAGCACGGCGCGGATCCGATCCGCAATCTCGGTATGTGCCTTTCGTCCTGCATCCGTTTTCTGTGCAGGGCCTGCGAGCACCTCGATCAACTGATCCTGCGAGAAATTTGGCTCCGCACCCGCCGCCACCATCGTTCCCCGCAGCGAGGTGCGTGTTGCCTCAAACAACTGCGCCGCTGTCGAAACGCCGCTGAAGGGATGAACAGTGTCCTGCCACGATGCGTTCATCTTGCTGTTCGGAATCTGCTGCTGACGAGCAAGGATTTCCCATAGCCCCACATTCGCCTGCAGCGAACCCAGCGCATTCGAGCGCAGCGCCGGATTGCCAATCCCCGTCACCGACTCGCCTGCATTTACAAATTGCGTGATCGATGTATCGTTCAGGGTCGGAAATTCCGCAAATGCCAGATACCAGCTGTGGAACTGCGTGAACTTGGCGGCCATCAGTCGAACCGTTCCATCGTCCAGACGCGATCCCGGGGTCCGCGCAGCGTCGATCGCGCTCAGCGTCAAATAAATCTGCAGCGGCCCGGAGTCGCTGGGAAAATTCGAGCACGCCACCAGTGTCATCAGCAATTGCTCCGGGCTGTCCCACGTCCGCGCGTTTCTCACCCAGTCATGGATCAGCTTAGGAGCCGTGTTCTGACTGAAGATATCCCTCCACACGCCCAAGTCGCCCGGTATATAAGGGGTGCCATCCGGCTGCCACTGCAGCCGGCTGAAGAGAATCAGCAGATCCGCGTTCTTCGGAAAAACGCCTTTGGTTGCGCTGGCATTGGCTCCCGCTCGGCGGTACACATCGTAAAGCTGTTTCAGCCGCGCTCCCTGCGTCAGGTGCGCCTGCTCCCCGCGGCTTACCCGCGACAGCGCATCATAATAAGCAGCCAGCCAACCGCGATCTTTTGAGAACAAATGGCCGGTAAATTCGCCCGGCGATCCCGGGCTCGCGCCCACCAGTTCCTGCCAGGACTTCTCCGCTTCCGCTCCACCGGGCACTACCACTCGCCCCGAACGAATCGAGATCTGGCCGCCGTAGAATTCCAGCGCGGTCGCCATCGGCATCAACGCCCGCAAATTCCGGCCCTGCCGCAGAGCCTGCCTCGTCTCCTCATCATTCTTTGACAAAGCCCAATACAGAACATCCAGATCCTGGTCGTGCAGCAGCACGTCCACCAGGTTCATCCCGCCTTTTTGCCGCCATGCCGTGGCCGCCGTCCAGTCCTGCTCGCGAAACAGCACGGGCAACTGCGTCGCCGGGAACTGATAGGTGAAAGCGACGTGCTTCTGCAGCGCGTCTTCCAGAGCCGTCAGCGGAAATCCTGAATCGATGGTCAGAAACGCGCGCTCCGCGTTCGCCGTTACCACGTACGCTTTCTTCTCCCCGCATCCTTCTGCAAATTGATATCCCAGCACATCCACCAGCCGCTCGGCATCGTCGCACGTTTCCACCCGGATCGTTCCCGAGGCGTCGGCCTGCTGACGCAGTTCCCGCGCAAACTGCACGTAACGCCGCAGCAAAACCAGATACTCCGTTTGCGTGCCGTTTTCATAGCCGTGCAGCGATACGTTGCGCGCCAGCAGCGGCAGCACCTCATCCGGCTCGGCCTCCTGACTGATTCCAGCCATGCGCAAAAATCCCCGCAGCGGTCCCGGAATCGTAACCATCTCTTTGGCCGAAGACGGGGCCTTGTCCGCGCCATCGGCGGGCGGCTGGCCTGCTGAAATTCCGGAGATTCCCGCTCGCGCGGAGAAACAAGCGCTGAGGCACAACAGCGCAACCAGGTATGGAGTCCACGGGCGAACAGGAAGTTTCATGGGCGAATACCCTCCCAACAGCCGAGGCAACGAAAATACATCCACTTGCGAAGAGAGTCCAGGGGGGCAACCAAAACACACGACCGGCGGGTAAGCAAACCGTCCAAAACGCGATCGATCTGTTCCAGAGAAGAGTTCGTCGTCGAACTCAACCTGTCTTCATGGAGAGGATCGACAGCACTCCGGAAATGGGCTCGTTAAGCGGTTCGACTATCCTGTCAGCCGGGCGCATTTGGATTTTGCTCGCAAACCCTGCGCATGTGGCGAACCATTGTCGCAAATCTTTTTGTCTTTGCGCGAATTTCATTCCACTCTTACGCAGATGCGACAGAAATTCTCGCTCGCACGGTGCTGTCTGTTCTCGACATCTCCATTCACGTACACCTCGACTCATCTGCACCATTTATGATGCATACCAAATCGGCGTACGGGATCCTTAAAACGCATTGATTAGAACCCTGCTTACACCAGTAACTCCTGCCCCCTCTTCACAAAACCGCAGAATCTTACTGAACACGCGCCGGGGAACCCACTCCACTTTAGTGGTAGTTCCCATGCGCTGATTCCAACTTCAGTGCGCACTTTCCGGTGATAGGCTGCGAACACTTCACACCAGCCAAGCTCACCGGCCCAAAATCCTGAAATCGCAGCTCTACCCCCAGGAGGATGCGTGTACGTTGGATCCGAACGTCCTGGCGCTCGCCGTGTCGCTCTGTCGTCGCTTCTGTTCATCGGTGCGCTTTCCCTCACGACCGGCTGCGGCAATATCATTGCTCCGCTCGGCAATTTGACCGCAATCTCTGCCGCATCCGGCACCATCCGCGTCAATCAGCAGATCCAGATCGCCAACCGCATGACCGTCACTGCGGTCCCGCTCACGTTCTTCGTCAATGGGGTGCAGGGCGGCGATTCCGAGATCGGCACCATCTCCTCCGCCGGCCTCTACACCGCGCCCGCCATCGTGCCCACGCCGAACACCGTCACGATCACCGCCACTGCCGGCGGCCATCCCGACACCGCGCCCGGAACCCTCACCCTCGCCGTGCTCAACCCCATCCCGATTGTCGCCAGCGTCGCGCCCGCCGCGCCCACCGAGGGCACCACCACCATCACCGTCCAGGGTTCCGAGTTCGTCTACGGCGCGCAAATTCTCTGGAATGGCCAGCCCGTCTCGACCACCTTCGTCTCCTCCACCGAAGTCGCCGCCGCCGTCACCGCCCCGACCCCCGGAACCTACCCACTCCTCGTCAGCGACCCCAATCCTGGCGCGGCCAACTCCGGCACGCTCTCAGTCCTCGTTGGTCCCGGCCAGGTCGTGCTCACGATCGAGCCCAATAACGGCACCGACGTCCGTGTCACCAACTCCCTCAACCTTGCAGTCGATGTGACCGGCACCGCCAACACCGGTGTCTCCGTTGCCGTCAACGGCATCCCCGGCGGCAACTCCGCGGTTGGCACCGCCGTCGCCCACCCCGACGGTTCCATCACCTACACCGCGCCCGCCGTCGTGCCCACGCCCAGCAACATCATCCCGCTCACCATCACCAGCGTCGACAATCCTAAAGTTTCCATCAACCAGAACGTCTCCGTCCTCAATCCCATCCCCATCCTCAGCTCCGCGACGCCTTCCACTTTCGCTACCACCGGCTCTGCGTCTGTGATCGTCACTGGACTTAAGTTCATCTCCGGCGCTCAGGTCCTGATGAACGGCGCGCCCATGCCGACCACTTTCAACAGCGGAACCCAGCT
This sequence comes from Acidobacteriaceae bacterium, assembly GCA_036490815.1. Lineage (GTDB taxonomy): Bacteria > Acidobacteriota > Terriglobia > Terriglobales > Acidobacteriaceae > Palsa-343. The sequence goes on along the minus strand of DASXDF010000013.1, from coordinate 336,016 downwards.
CACGGCTACTCTCAGCCTCACGCAAGCCGGCAACTTCGATATTCAGGTACTCAACCCCAGCCCGGGTCCCGCCACCTCGGCCGACCTCGTCGCGCTTGTCCAGGGCACTCCGCCCGTCCCCATCGTTACGCCGGAAGACGCCTCCCGCTTCCTCGAGCAGGCCACTTTCGGCGCTACGGACTCGGACATCCACGACGTCTCCATGGAGGGCTACCAGGCCTGGCTCAATCAGCAATTCGTCCTGCCGCCTACGCCCCAGGAGCCTTTCGTCGAGCAGTCGCTGATCACAAACAACCCGCCCTGCGCCACGGGCAACCTGAAATGCAACGCCGCGCTCTTCGTCCAGAACACCTCCGGTGAAATCTATGTCCAGGACGCTTTTTGGCAGCAGTCTTTGGCCGCGTCCGATCAGCTCCGTCAGCGCGTGAAATACGCGCTCTCGGAAATCTTCGTTATATCGACCAATAACAACTTCGCCATCCAGAACATGCCCCGCGGCGAGGCTGCTTACTATGACCTGCTCGGCAAAGACGCTTTCGTCAACTTCCGAACCCTGCTCAACGACGTGACCTTGAACCCCATGATGGGTCAGTTCCTCTCCATGCTCGGCAACGACAAGGGCAACGCCACCACCGACCCCGATGAAAATTACGCTCGCGAAGTGATGCAGCTCCTCACCGTGGGCCTCTATCAGCTCAACGACGACGGCTCGCCGAAACTCGACGGCTCCGGCAATCCCCTCCCCACCTACTCCAACAACGATGTGCAGGGTTTAGCCAAAGTCTTCACCGGCTTCGGCTGGAACGTCCCCGGCAACACCTCCGACACAGCGTGGCAGAGCTGTTGCATTTATGTCGGTGCCGGTTTCGGCGAAGACTTGCTCCCGATGACGAGCTATCCCAGCCATCACTCCACCGCGGAGAAAGATTTCCTCGGCGTTACGATTCCCTCTTCTGGTTCGGCCGATCCCACCGGCGACCTCAAAACCGCGCTCGACACTCTCTTCAACCACCCCAACCTTCCGGCCTTCTTCTCAAAACAGCTCATCCAGCACCTGGTCACCAGCAATCCCAGTCCGGCCTACATCAGCCGTATCGCCGCGATCTTCAAGAATGACGGCACCGGTGTGCGGGGAAATCTGAAGGCGGTCATCACCGCCATCCTGCTCGATCCTGAGGCCCGCGACTCTGCCACCGACTTTGCCAATCCGCAGTACGGCAAGGTCCGCGAGGCGATGATCCGTTATACGGAATGGGCTCGCGCCTTCACCGCACAGTCGCGCACCGGCTCGTACTTCAACGGCAGCACCGAAGACCCGATCTGGGGACTCGGCCAGATGGCGCTGCGGTCGCCCACCGTCTTCAACTGGTTCGCTCCCGGTTATGTTCCGCCAGGCACCAGCATCGCAGCGGCCGGCCTTGTCGCCCCCGAGATGCAGATGACCAATGTCTCCACCGTGGTCGGCTATCTCAACTATGTGCAGGACGCCATCGGCTGCTCCTCAGCCAATGGCCCTGACATTTTCTCGAACTACGGCGAAGAGCTCAGCCTGGCCGCGAACCCTGATGCGCTCATGGATCGCATCAACCTGCTGCTCATGGCCGGCGAAATGGATTCGAACCTCCGCAGCCAGATTCTCGGCGCTGTCAGCGCCATCAGCGTCCCCGCCGGCAATCAGAGCGCCATCAATGCCGCGCTCACCGCCCGTGTCCAGACAGCGATCTACCTCACGATGGCCTCGCCAGCGTTTGCAGCTCAATTTTAGGGAGCCCCACCGCATGTGTAAGTGCACGACCAACCAATTCGACCGGACCCGCCGCCAGTTCCTTCGCACCGCATCGCTGGCCACGATGTCCGGCATCTCCGCGAGCCCGTTCATTCTTGGGCTCAACTCGCTCGCTGCTATGGCCCAGGGCACGGGCGCTACGGATTATCGTGCTCTGGTCTGCGTCTTCCTGCAGGGCGGCAACGATGGCCACGGCACTGTCATCGCCACCGACGCCGAATCGTTCGCGGCCTTCACCCAGGCTCGCTCCGGCGCGCCCGGCCTGGCCTATCCCCTCGCGGAGCTGCTCCCCATCGTCCCCAACACCTCACAGTCAGGGCGCACCTTCGGCCTCAACCCCAATCTCGCCGGAATCCAGAACCTCTTCAACGCGGGCCGCGCTGCGGTCGTGGCGAACACCGGTACCCTCATCACGCCCGCCACCAAAGCGCAGGTCCAGGCGAATTCCGTCCAGCTCCCCGATTCCCTCTTCTCGCACTTCGATCAAACCGCTGCCTGGCAAGCCATCGCTTCCAACGGTGGCAGCGCCGAGCATGTGGGCTGGGGCGGCGCCGTCGCCGACCTGATCGAGAGCATGAACATGAATTCCAACTCCATGTTCACCTGCATCTCGACGGCCGGGATCGCGCTCTTTCTCTCCGGTCAGACTTCGTTCCAGCTCAACGTCACCCCCGCCGGACCGATTCCGATTTACGGGCTGCAGAATTCGCTCTTCGGGTCGCAAGCCGGATCGAGTGCTCTCAACTCCATCCTGACGGCCGACGAAACCAACCTGTTCGCCAAGGAGTACGAAGTCGTCGTCAATCGCTCCATGGCGGCGCAGGCTCTGCTCGCCTCCTCCATGCTTCCCGCCGGCCCGACCGGCGTTCCCAATCCGCCGCAGTATCTTGACCCCACCACCAACATGCTGACCGATAACCCGCTTGCCGCTTCCCTGCAGACCGTCGCCCGCATCATCGGTGGACGCGCCGGGCTGGGCGTCAATCGCCAGATCTTCTACGTTCAACTCGGCAGCTTCGATACTCACGACGGCCAGGCGATGACCCACGCCAAGCTCCTGACCCAGCTTGGCCAGGCGATGGAGTACTTCGATGGGCTCATGAACACGGCCGGCATCGGAAACCAGGTGACGACGTTTACCGCGTCGGACTTCGGCCGCACGCTGACCTCCAACAGCGATGGGACGGACCACGGCTGGGGCAGTCACCACTTCGTTGTCGGCGGCGCCGTGCAGGGCCACGACATGTACGGTCAGTACCCGGTCGTCGGCACCGATCAGGCCAACGACGTGGGGCAAGGGCGCCTGATCCCGACTACAGCCGTCGATCAGTACGCGGGGACATTAGCTCGGTGGTTCGGCCTCTCCGACAGCCAGATCAAGCAGGTCTTCCCCAACTTCGCCAACTTCGGCTCCTCACCCTATCTCGGCTTTTTGGGGTAGGCCAATCCGAAGGTAATCCGACGAAAAGACCGCCGGCCGTCCTGGCCAGTGATGCGTTCCCGTGGGACGTCACTTACTGCGTCAGGACCTCCTGGCCATCCCGCTTATAAACGACGCCAGCCTTCATTACGAAACTGACCTTGCTCATCACACTAATGTCATCGAGCGGATTGCCCGGAACCGCCACTAAATCAGCGTATTTCCCGGCGGTAACGGTACCCAGCTCGTCTTCGTGACCGAGTAACTGCGCCGCATTGATCGTCGCCATCTGCAACGTATAGGCAGGAGGCAAACCTGCCTTCACCAAATAAACGAAGTCTTCCCAATTCTGTCCGTGAGGATAGACGCCCGCGTCGGTGCCGTAAGCAAACTTCACGCCGCCCTGGTAAGCCCGCGTCACCGTCTTCATAATCTGCGGACCGACTTCCATCGCCTTTTTCGCGACAGTCGGCGGATATTCGCCCTTCGCCGCCTGCATAGCCACGAACTGGCCCGTGTAAACCGTCGGACAATAAAACGTCCCGTGTTCCTTCATCAGCTTGATATCGGCATCGTCCATAAAGGTCCCATGCTCCACGGAATCGACACCGGCAATCACCGAGCGGCGAATCGCCTCAGCACCATGCGCGTGCACCGCCACCTTCATGCCGTAGTCGTGAGCCGTCTCCACCAGCGCGCGGATTTCGTCCTCACTCATCTGCGGGCCCGATCCGTTCGTACCCAGGTCCATTACGCCGCCCGAAGGCATGGCCTTGATCAGGTCCGCGCCCTCCTTATAGTGAAGGCGCACCACCTTCCTGGCTTCGTCCGGCCCATTAAAAATGGACTGCAGCGGCCCCGGATCGCCCTGCAGTTCCATGCTCAGACCGTTGGTGTGGTCGGCATGGCCACCCGTCGTGCTGATCGCCGGACCGGCCGTGAAAATTCGTGGCCCGACGACGGTTCCCGCAGCAATGGCGTTACGCAGCGCGACCGTGTCGTAATCGGTATCGCCCACGTTGCGCACCGTCGTGAATCCGGCCAGCAACGTGCGCCGCGCATACAGCGTCGACTTCAGCACCTCGTCGGCGAAGTTCACATGCGCCGCTTCAGCGTAGGTGTTCTTGCCAAACTGATCGTCAAGATGCACGTGGTCGTCGATCAGCCCTGCAATGCACGTCGCTCCGGTCAAATCGATCTCGGTGGCGCCATTCTGGGTTTGTGTCCCCGCTTCGACTTTGTCGAACCTGTCGCCGGAAACGACGATGGTCGTCGGACCGAGCATCTTGCCCGAAGCGCTGTCGAACAGATTGGGACAGTGAATCACCGTGACCGAAACAGAAAGACCGGCAGTGTTGTCTGCCATGGCGGCGCCCATCGGCCAACACGCCGCCGCCAGCAGTAACCCCGCACTATAGATCAATTTCATGGAGACCTCCTCAATGCGTATCCATCAAGATAAAAATATGGTGGACTATTCCGCCTTTTGCGGCGGCAGCAGCTTCGTCGCTTCCTTCAGCAATTCAGACTCGTGCTCCAACGCCGCCGATACCCGATTGATCTGCTCATCCGCTTCGCTCCACTTCTTCTGCTCGATCGCCTCGCGGACGCCGGGGATGGTCTTCACTCCGTAACCGGTATAGAAACCGGGAGCATAGAGCAGATGCTTGAACCACGGCCGATTCGGCAGCCCGCGCTCATCGGTCAGCAGCCGTTCGCTCCGGATCAGGTCGAGATTTACTTCCGCTGGCCCGCTTCCGTCCGCCGCCGCGAATGCCTGGTCAAAGGCCTTCGCTGCCTCCATCAAATCGTCCGAAGCCTGATCGAGAGGCCCGAAATTCAGATAAGGAGGAACCGATTCAACCGGTGGAGGCACCATTTTTTTCTTCGGATCGTAGAGCGCCTTGTACACCCCATCCGAGATTTCGAGGTTGTTCTCCTTCGCCTGGTCGCGCTTCTCCGTCAGCAGAGTTTTCAGCTGCGTGTCGTAAAGGTGCACAGTGTCGGCGAGATCGCCAAATTGAAACGGCAGGATGTCCGCATCGGCCATGCGCATAATCATCGTGCCCGCTGTCTGTGCCAGGGCGCGCCCATAACTGAAATCGGTGTCCATGAAATGCGTGTAGTAATAAAAGTCGTCGTAGATCGAGTGATACTGCCCTCCCTCGTCTTCGCCGCCGTAGCCCAGGTTCACGCTGGCCACGCCCAGGTGATCGATGAAGGCCGTGTAGTCCGACCCTGACCCCAGCGCCGGAATCCGCATGTCTGCCCGCGAACGAATCTCGCTGCGAACCTGGGGCGTCGCGCGCGAAAGATCCACCAGACGAACGCGCTTCCACACCGTCATTTTCGTTTCAGGATCCTGAATGTCCTTCGCCACACTGTTGACAAAGTTTTCGAGCGAGTGCGATCCCTCAACGCGGAAGTAGCCTCGCCCATTGCCGTCCGAGTTGAAGTAAGCAACGGCATGCTGTTTCAGCTCATCGGCATGCGTCTCCGCCCACTCCGTCGATCCGAGCAAGGCCGGCTCCTCGCCATCCCAGAAGCAGTAAATGATCGTACGCGACGGCTTCCATCCCTGCTTCAGCAGCTCGCCCAGCGCGCGCGCCTCTTCCAGCTCAGGACTCGCACCCGAAATAGGATCCTCTGCGCCATTCACCCATGCATCATGGTGATTGCCGCGAATTACCCACTGATCCGGATATTTCGCGCCCGGAATCTTCGCAACCACATCGCGCAGTGGCTTGCGATCCCAGTTGAAGCTCACCGCCAGATGCGCCTCTGCTTTGCTCGGGCCCGTGTGGTACGTCAACGGCAGGCCGCCGCGCCACGCCTCCGGCACCGTCTCGCCACCCAGCGCTTTCAGGAACGGCGTCGCGTCCGCGTACGAAATGGGCAGAACCGGAATCTTCGTGATGGTCTGCACCTGATCGAGCGGGATCAGTTTCACCCCTTCCACCGCTCCCACGCCCGGAGTCTGCGGATCGCCGGGATAAACCGGCATATCCATCACGCTGCCGCGCTGCGCGCCATCTGGCGGGCGCATCGGACCTTCGGGGTACACATCACCCTGCGCGTACCCATCCTCGCGCGGATCGGAATAGATGATGCAGCCTACCGCTCCATGCTCGGCGGCGACTTTCGGCTTGATCCCGCGCCAACTCGCCCCGTAGCGGGCGATCACAATGGCGCCCTTCACCGAGACACCCATCCGATCCAGGACGTCGTAGTCCTCCGGACGTCCGTAATTCACATAAACCAGAGGGCCGGTCACATCGCCGTCTCGGGAGAAGGCGTTGTAGGTGGGCAACTGCTCGCTCTTCTGGTTGGAGGTCGGATCCACGCTGATGGCCGGCTCTTCCAGCTTCGCCGTGAAGGGCGCCGCACCCAGCAATTCCAACTTGCGCGACTTCGGCGTCGGAAACAGAGTAGAAAACGTCTCAATTTGTGCGTCCAGCCCGTACGATTTCAGCTGTGCCAGGAGCCATTCCGCGTTGTCCTTGTCGTAAGGCGACCCAACGTGATGCGGACGCGCCGAAAGCCGCCGCATGTTTTCGCGGATGTGGTCCCGATCCGGCATTTCCCGGAACTTCTGCTCCCAGCTGACTTCAGTCGCCGAATTCTCCGGCGTATAACCACGCAGCGGTTTCCCGGCGTCGACAGCGTGAGCGGCCAGAGCGAACAAGCAGACAGCAGTAATTGGCAGGCGCATACGGTACGTACCTCAGGTGTGGATTAAGCTGCGAGGGATGCGACAGATTACGAATTGAAACACTATAGCGCATCAATCTTCGGCTGCCGGCGATTCCGGGGCCTGGCGAAAGATCGTTGCGCATAGATTGCGTCCTTCTCCGGCGTCCAGCATCCTTATACTCATGTCTGATCCGCCCGGATTGCTGGCCGAAGCTGTCGAGGCCACGCCCGCTGTCGAACATTTTCGCGATGGGCGGTTCTTCAATCCACGAGCGTCGGTGCAGGGTTTCACCACCGCTCTCAAGTGGATGATCAATCGGAAAATCGGCCCGTGGCGGAAGTGGATCGACTCCACACCCGGACCGAAACCTCCTACGCACGTGGAGGGTAGCGCGCTCCGCGTTACCTTCGTCAACCACTCCACTGTGCTGTTGCAGACCGAGGGCCTCAACATCCTCACCGATCCGGTGTGGTCGTACCGCGTCAGTCCGGTTAGCTTTTCTGGCCCCCAGCGACATCGCGATCCCGGCATCCGCCTCGAGGACCTGCCCCCCATCGACTGCCTTCTGATTAGTCACAATCACTATGACCATTTCGATGTGCCCACCCTGAAGCGCATCGCCAACCTGCATCAGCCCACGGTCTTTGCTCCACTCGGATTGGCAAAACGCCTCCGCCGGCTCGGCTTCTGCGAGGTGCATGAGCTCGACTGGTGGCAGTCGCTGCCCTGGCGGCATCTCCGCATTCACTGCGTGCCGGCGCAACATTTCTCTGCGCGCACCCCTTTCGATCGCAACCGCACTTTGTGGAGTGGATGGCTGATCGAGAGCACTCACGGGAATCTCTATTTCGCCGGCGATACCGGCTTCTGCGACGTCTTCGCTGCCCTCAAAGAACGCCTCTCGCCCATCCGTCTCGCCCTGCTGCCCATCGGCGCCTTTGACCCGGAATGGTTCATGGGCTCGGTGCACATGACGCCCGAGCAGGCAGTGGAGGCTCGCGACCTCCTTCAGGCGTCGCTCGCTATCGGCATCCATTTCGGCACATTCGCGCTCGCCGACGACGGCGAAACTGCCCCTGCCGACCGTTTGCGGCTTGCATTAAAGAACCGTAAAGACAGAGACCAGTTCTGGCTCTTAACCGAAGGCGAGGGGCGTCTTGTTCCCTGAGCTCACCGTCTAACCTGGATATAATCGAGCCCGGATCGTGGAAATATTTTTCAATCTTATATGGGTTGGCGTCACTGTCGCGCTTGTCGCAGCGTGGTGCGCAGCCTGCCGGCAGAAAGACCATGCGCCCCTGCGCCCCGCGGTAGCCGTGCAGTTGATCGCACTCGCCATCCTCGCGGCGGTCCTCCTTCCGGCTATTTCCCTGACCGACGACCTGCAGGCCACCGTCAATCCCGCCGAGACTGAGCACCTCTCGCGGCGTACCGGACTGCAGGGATTGCCGGATCCGCAACCGCACAGTCAGCCTGTTCTTTTCGCGCCGCCTGTCGCTGCATTCACGATTCCGTCGAGGGTGTTGCTGGGATTCATGACCGCTCAGCGGCCCGCTTCGCAGCAGGCGTTTGGGTTTTCTCAAGGTCTGCCTACCCGCGCCCCTCCGACCGCGACCGATCCGGCCCTGACTTAATTTTGTTCCCTGCAATGCTGATCGTCTTCCGACGATCACTGGATACCGTTGATGACCTTCCGTCTTTCCGGCCCCGGAATTATTCTGGCCCTCTGTTTCGTATGTCCCGCCATGCACGCGCAAGCGTCTGCACCAACCCCCACGCCTCCGTCCGCCTTCACGGCGTTGACGCTCCAGCAGGTGCTCGACATCGCCCGAACGAAGAATCCTTCGCTGCTCTCCGCCGATCAGCATGTTGCCGCAACCAAAGCTGCAGAAATTACCGCAGGGCTTCGCCAGAACCCCAGCTTCACCGTCACCGGAGCGGACATCTCGCTGCCGGCCGACAACCCGGCCAGCCCCTACTCCTACTCCGCCAATCTCACGCGCCTGTTCGAACGCGGCCAGAAGCGCCGCTGGCGCCTTGACGTCGCCCGGTCCACGACTGACGTCACCGGCAGCCAGTACAACGATCAGGTGCGGCAGACTGTTCTCGCCGTCAAAAACGCCTTCACCAACATGCTCATCGCGAAACAAGCCCTCCTCATCGCTCAGGACAACCTCGATTCCTATCGCAAAACTGTCGACCTGAGTCGGACGCGACTCGACGCCGGTGACATCAGCAAGACCGACTTTGAACGCATCGACCTGCAGCTTGCCGAGTTTGAGTCTGACGATGACGGCGCAAAGCTCAGCCTGATCCAGGCCAGCGATTCGCTGCAGTTGCTGATGGGGATCGAGAAGCCATCGGCGGCTTTCGATATCACTGGCAACCTTCAGGCTCCCGAAATCAGCACGACCCTCCCGCAGGTGGAGCAGGAAGCTCTTGCCGCCCGCCCTGACTACCTCGCGGCCCACCAATCTGTAACCCTGGCAGACGCGAATGTGAAGCTGGCAGCCGCGGAAGGTACAACCGATCCCAGCGTTGGCGGCGAATATGAACGCACCGCCAGCTATAACAGCGCGGGATTTCAGGTTTCCATCCCGCTGCGCATCTTCGACCGCAATCAAGGCGAGAAGGAACGCACGCGTTACGAAGCACAGTCCGCCCGATTCGGCGAAATCGCTGCCCGTAATCAGGTACTGAGCGATGTCGATCAGGCCTGGGCTGGTTATGACGCTGCGCGCGACCTCGCGAAACGCTACAACAACCACTATGTCGACGAGGCGCAGCGCGTCCGCGACAATCTCGAATTCAGTTATCGCAACGGCGGTTCCACCCTGCTCGACTATCTCGATGCCTTGCGCGACTATCGCCAGATCAATATCGATGCTCTCAACGCCAATCAACAGGTCTGGCTCAGCATTCATCAGCTCAGCTTCGCCGCTGCCACGGAGATCGTTCCATGAAACGGCAAACCCTCTCAGCAATCCCCTCCGCGCTGGCTGCGCTGGCCCTGCTTTCGATGACGGCCTGCCATGCGAACCAAGCCCCTGTCCAGACTCCTACGCCAAAAGAGCAGGCCATCGAGACCACCACGGTCCATCCACAGCAAGTCACAAGTGAGTTGGTGTTGCCCGCACGCATCATGGCCAACCCCACGGATATGGTTCATATTTATCCGCTCATCAGCGGGCGCGTACTGTCGCTCAGCATCCTACCTGGACAGACCGTGACCAAAGGACAAAAGCTCGGAACCCTGCAGAGCAGCGACGCCGCCCAGGCGCGCGCAGATTTTGAAAAGGCGAGGATCGAGGCCGCCCGAGCCGATCTGCAGCTCAACCGTGCCAAAGAGCTGATGCAGCACGAAGTGATGGCGCAGCGCGACTACGACGATCTCAAGGCACTCGACGATCAGGATCACTCCGAACTGGAGCGCGCTCGCCAGGCACTCCACGTTCTTGGCTTTAACGAAAACGACACGTCCGACGTTGTCCCCATCACTGCGCCGATCTCCGGTGTGGTGCTCGACGTTGGTACCGGCCCTGGTGAACTGCAGCGCTCGCTCGACAACGCCACCGCCATCGCCACCATCGCCAACATCGACTCAGTGTGGGCCGTCGGCGATCTCTACCCACGCGATCAGGGATCGATCCGCGTCGGCGACAAAACGGAAATTACCGTCAACGGTTATTCAGATTTGACGCTGCACGGTCCCATCCAAAACATCTCTGATGCCGTCGATCCGGTGTCTCTGACACTTAAGGTGCGCGTGGTTCTTCCCAACCCCGGCCACCGTCTGAAGCCGCAGATGTACGCCACCATGACCGTCGCCGGCCGACAGCGCAACATCATCGTTGTGCCGGCAACCGCTGTCGTCCAGAACGGCCACGACGTCTTTGTCTTTGTTGAAACCGCTCCCGGCAAATATGAACGCCGCACCGTCACGCTGGGTGAAACGCGCGCGGACACCGATGAAATCACGCAGGGCCTGAACGACGGAGACAAGGTCGTGAGCAGCGGAGCCGAACTCTTGCGCGCGGAAGAGGCTCAGTAGCATGCAGGCTCTGATCCGAATTCTCCTCCGTTACCGCAATGTTGTGCTCATCGTTTTCCTCGCCATGCTTGCAATAGGCGCGTATGCCTTCTATCAACTCGACATCGAGGCTTATCCCGACCCCTCGCCGCCCATGGTCGAATTCATCACGCAGTATCCATCGTGGTCTGCTGAAGAGATGGAGCAGCAGGTCACCATTCCCATGGAAACCGGGCTCTACGGCACGCCCGAACTCGATCAGATTCGCTCCATCAGCATCTTCGGATTGAGCGACGTTAAGATGTACTTCACTTTCGGCAGCGATTACTTCACCGATCGCCAGGAAGCGATGAATCGTCTGCAGCAGGTGACGCTGCCCAACAACCTGCAGCCGCAGCTCTCGCCGGAATCGCCCGTCGGTGAAATCTACCGCTATCAACTCACGGGCCCCGGCTACTCGTTGAATGAGCTCAAGGCCACCCAGGACTGGCTGCTGCTGCGCGAAATTAAGCAGGTGCCCGGCATCATCGACGTGGCCACCTTCGGCGGCACCACTCGTCAGTATCAGGCCGAGGTCGACCCCAACAAGTTGCTCACCTACGGCGTCACCATGACCCAGGTCGTGAACGCAATCACCACCAGCAACGCCAATGCGGGCGGCAACTATCTCACTATAGGAAGTCAAAGCGTCAATGTACGCGGTATCGGTCTGCTCCATTCGCTCGACGACATGCGCAACATCGTCGTAGCCGAGCGTAACGGCGTTCCGGTTCTGCTGCGCGATGTTTCTAACGTCCAGGAAGGACATCAGCCACGCCTCGGCAAGGTGGGCCTCAGCGATTTCCATCACCACGACGATCCCGACATTGTGCAGGCAATCGTCCTTCTGCAGAAGGGCGCCAAGTCCCTGCCCGCCCTCGCCGCTCTTCACGAAAAAATCGACCACCTGAACCACGGGAACCTGCTGCCGAAAGGCATGCACATCAGCACCATTTACGACCGCACCAATCTGATTCACATTACTACCGCCACCGTGCGCCATATCGTTCTTCTCGGCCTGACGCTGGTCACTCTGGTTCTGCTCAGCATGCTGGGCGACTGGCGCATCACGCTTATCGCGGCCATCACGATTCCGTTTGCTGTGCTGTTCGCCTTCAGTCTGATGGTGCTGACGAATCAGTCAGCCAACCTCATCTCCATCGGCGCCATCGACTTTGGCATCCTTGTCGACGCATCGATCGTCGTCCTTGAAAGCGTCTATCGAAAAGTCTCCCGCCGGATCGAAGGCGAAGAGATTTTCGATCTGATCCTCGCCGGAGTTGCCGACGCCGCCACACCCGTCCTCTTCGCAACGCTCATCATTCTCGTCGCGTTCATCCCCCTCTTCACCATGCAGGGCGTCCCCGGCAAGATCTTTGCGCCCATGTCGGTGACCTATGGATTCGCGCTGACCGGCGCGTTGATCTTTGCCCTTGTCTTCGCACCGGTGCTGGCCTCCATCGCCGTTCCCAAAAACGTCAACGCCAAGGGCGATGCCAAAGAAACATGGCTCAGCGGGTTCTTCCGCCGCCATTACGACAAGGGTCTGAACCGCATTCTTCGTTTCAGCGGGATTGCATGGATCTTCGCGTTCCTCGCCCTCGGCTCTGCCGTCGTCATCTTTCACTTCGTTGGCGGCGAGTTCATGCCAGCCCTAGAAGAAGGCAACCTGTGGATCCGCGCCGACCTCCAGCAGGACATTTCCTTCCAGTCTTCAGAAAAAATGGCTGACGATATTCGCGCCACTCTGCGCGCCTATCCCGAAATCACCCAGATCCTTTCTCAGATGGGTCGGCCCGACGACGGCACCGACGTCAGCACCTTCAACAACATCGAGTTTCTCGCCGACCTGAAGCCTGTCGGCGAATGGCGCCCGCAATTCCACGGCGACAAGGAACAGCTCATCGCCGCCATCAGCAAAAGCTTCCAGCAGTATCCCGGCATCGACTTCAACTTCTCGCAGAATATTCAGGACAACGTCGAAGAAGCCATGTCCGGCGTCAAGGGCGAAAACTCACTCAAGCTCTTCGGCAACGATTTCGAGGAACTCACCCGCATTGCCGGCCAGATCTCCGGCATCATGCAGAAAGTTCCCGGCATCACCGACGTCGGAGTCTTCGACGTCACCGGACAGCCGAGCCTTCTCGTTTCCATTGACCGCACAAAAGCTGCACGCTACAACCTGCAGCCTCAGGACATCAACAATGTTGTTCAGGCCGCGGTTGGGGGCGCGCCCGTCACGCAGATCATCGACAACGATCGCCGCTTCGACTTTGCCGTTCGCTACGCGCCCGATTTTCGCAGCACGCCCGACGAAATCTCCCGCATCCTGCTGCCCACCCCCGACGGCAATCAGGTGCAGCTCGGCATGGTAGCCAACGTCACCATCCGCAACGGAGCCTTCATGATTTATCACGAAGGCGGCCGCCGCTACATCCCCATCAAGTTCAGCGTGCGCGGCCGGGATCTCGCCAGCGCCATCCTCGATCTGCAGGACCGCATGGCCGATCAGGTCAAGCTGCCTTCCGGATATGAGTACACCTGGGCCGGCGAATTCGATAGCCTTAAAAAGGAACAGAGCCGCCTGGCCGTCATCATCCCCGTCAGCCTTGCTGTCATTCTCATCCTGCTCTACATCCAGTTCCGCACCTGGCGCGATGCGTTCATCGTCATCGCCACGCTGCCGTTTGCTGCAATCGGTGGCATTCTTTCGCTGTTCATCACGCGAACCGCATTCAGCATTTCAGCCGCGGTGGGATTCACCTCGCTCACCGGTGTGGCCACGCTCGGAGCCGTCGTGTTTCTTGCAGGCATCCGGCGCGCTCAGCGCGAAGAGGGCCTCGAGCGCGGCCTTGAGAAAGGCTGTCTCGACGAAATGCGTCCCGTTGTCATGGCCTGCATGGCGGCCGGCATCGGACTCCTGCCCGCTGCCATCGCCACTAGTATCGGCGCGCAGGCGCAGCAGCCGCTGGCACGCGTCGTCGTCGGAGGCATGATCACAACGGTCTTTTCTATTCTGTTTGTCATGCCGCTGCTGGTGCGCGGGTTCACGTCGAAGCAGGACTTGGCACGCGAACTGCGCAACAACAGTCCCGAAGAAATCTAGCCACGACTCCGCGGATCACGGATCGCCGATCCGTGATCCCGTCTCACTCCTCATTTATCGCGAAGAAACGCCGGCAGCCGATCCTCACGCACGTTGTCATAGCAATGCAGCGCCGTGAAGCGCGCAATCGCCGCAGGAATACCGACCGCCGTAAATCCCGGATGACCCGTTGCGGGGAAAGGCCCGCCATGGTTCATCGCCGGGCTCACCGCGACCCCCGTGGGCATCTTGTCGTTCAGCAATCGACCCACTCTGCGCCGCAGAACCGGCTCCAGCCGCGCGTACAACGCATCATCAGTGCCCGACGCCGCCGAATAAACGCACCCGGTCAGATTGCCTTCGAGCTTTTCGAGCACCTTGATCAGCTCAGCCTCGTCTGCCACGACAATCGCCATCACTTCGTTGCCGAACGCCTCGCTCTGCAGTTCATGCGGAGCCCCGAGGAACGCCTTGCCCGTAACCCGCAGCAGCGTGCTCTCGAATGCATACCCTTTGCCGGCGGCTACCTTGCCGCCCGTCACGACTGCGGCGCCGGCTTTCTTCAGCGTCTCAACTGCCTGGCTCAACTGGTCCCGCGAGCTCGCCGACAAGAGCGCGTGCGGCTGCTTACTGGAGAAAGAAGCGGCCACCTCCCGCAGAAAAGCCTCCGTCGCATCGCTCTCGATCAGCACCGCGACGTTTGGCCGCGTGCAGAACTGTCCCGACCCTACCGTGCAGCTGTCTGCCAGTTCGTGCGCCCAGTTTTCCGTCTTCTCTTTCAGGCCTTTCGGCAAAAAAATCACCGGATTCAAACTCGACATCTCCAGATAAATCGGCTTCCCTGCTTCCTCGGCGGCATGTTTCAGCTTCAGGCCCGCGCCTTTGCTGCCCGTAAAGCCCACTGCGCCAATTCTGGGATCGCTCACCAGCTGTTCGCCTGTCTTGTGGCTCACCTTATAGATCATCTGCACGGTCGCTGCCGGCAGCCCCGTGCTCTTCAGCGCCCGAGCCGCGGCCTCCGCCATCAGCTGCGACGTATAGGCGTGCAGCGGATGCGCCTTCGCGATCACTGGATTCCCCGCAGCAATCGCCGCCGCAAAATCCCCGCCGCTCACCCCGTTAAATGCAAACGGAAAATTGTTGGGGCCAAACACCACCACCGGCCCAATCGGCGCATGGCACGACCGAATGTTCTTTGCCTTATCGATCGTGACGTTCCGCCACGTTCCCTGCCGCGCCGCCGCAGCCGCCTGACGCAGCTGATCCGTGGTCCGCGGCAGTTCCACATCTTTCAGCCTGGGAGTAAAAGGCAGCGCCGTCTCTTCATGCGCAGCCTGCGCAATCGCCTCAGCGTTCGCGTCCAGTTCAGCCGCATACGCTTCAAGAAACGCCGCAATCTTTTCAGCCGGAATCCGCTCCAGCTCATGCGCTGCCGCCACCGCCGCTGTCAGCGCGCGGTCGCAGTCGCTCCACCGGCTCACGGGAAATTCCCGCCCCAGCTTTTCGCCTGTCGAAGGATTCTCCGGCTCGAAAACACCTTCCGCGTCCGACTCCCGCCATTCCCCGCCAATCAAAACCTTCGCCGTTTCCACTGCCGTCTGCATAGTCATCTCCTGTGATTAGAGCGTCCTGCTAGCTGACTGGATTCACCAGTTCGCCGATTCCGTCGATCCCGATCCTAACCGTGTCACCTTTCTCCAGCGTAAAGGAATCGGGAGGCACAACTCCCGTTCCCGTCAGCAGAAAACAGCCGAGCGGGAAAGTTTGGTCACGAAAGAGGTAGTCCACCAGCTCCTGCGGCTTCCGTTTCATCTGTGCCAGCTTCGTTTCCCCTGAAAACACCGCCTTTCCGTCCCGCACAATCGCAATCGAAATACGCGTCTCCGCGGCCAGCGGCTCCCGTGTCATTAAAATCCCCGGCCCCAGCGCGCAACTCCGGTTGTAAACCTTGGCCTGCGGCAGATACAGCGGGTTTTGCCCTTCGATATCGCGCGAGCTCATGTCGTTCCCAATCGTGTAGCCCACAATCTGCCCCGCTGGGTTGACGAACAACGCCAGCTCCGGTTCGGGCACGCTCCACGTCGCATCGCTGCGCAGCCCCACCGCCGCCCCCGGCCCCACCACTTTGTGCGCGACCGACTTGAAAAACAGCTCCGGCCGCTCCGCCGTGTACACGCGATCGTAGAAGTCCCCGCCGCCCGCGTCTTTCGATTCCGCCATCCGAGCCGCGCGGCTGCGCAAATACGTTACGCCCGCCGCCCACACCTCCTGACTTCCAATCGGCGCCAGCAGCTTCGTGGCATGCAGCGCCCCCGCTGCTTCGCCGGTGCGAATCTGTTCCTCCAGAAATGCGTGCACATCCGCCTTCGCCACCAATTCATCCAGCGACAGCCCCACCACAAATCCCTTGCTGCCCTCAACCACTACCAGTCCATCCACCGTTCGATACAGAATCACACTCTCTCCTTCGCTTCCGCTTCAGCGCTCGCCAGCCGCGCCGTAATCGCATCGACATCGTAAACGCACCCGCCCCAGATGCCGCCGCTGGCTTCCACCATCGCCGCCCAGAGGCGCGTATCGTCCGGAAGCGCAGGATGCGGTCGCAGATCCGCACGCGACGCCCGCAACCCCAGCCGCCGCGCTCCCTCCTCCGCTTTAAATTCCTCTCCGCTCTCGCCCACCAGATTCACCGTGGCACTCAGTTTCCGCCGATCGATGCGAACCTCGATCAGGTCGCCCTCCTGAATCTTTCCCAGCGGTCCTCCCGCCAATGCCTCCGGGGAAATATGCCCGATGCAAGCCCCTGTCGAAACGCCGCTGAACCGCCCATCCGTCAGCAAGGCAACATGACGGCAGTGCGGCAACGCCTTCAGGGCCGCGGTGATCTGATAAATCTCCTGCATCCCCGCGCCCTTTGGACCGCAGCACATCAATACGATGACGTCCCCTGCGCCGATGTGACCTTTGCGAATCGCCTCGATCGACTCGCTCTCCAGCGTGAACACCCGCGCCGGGCCACGATGCAGAAACACACCATCTTCGCCGATCAGGCCAGGATCAATCGCCGTACTCTTTACCACTGATCCTTGCGGAGCCAGATTGCCCGTGGGAAAACATACGGTCGACGTCAGCCCTCGCGCACGAGCCCGATCCGGCGACAAAATCACGTCATCGGCATCGATCCCATCCCGCTCCCGCAGGCTCTTCCGCAGCGCGCGCCGCCGCTCGCTCTGTTCCCACCAATCCAGGCAGTCTCCCAGAGTCACGCCGGCCACCGTCATATTCTTCGTATCCAGCAGCCCCGACGCACGCAGATGAAGCATCACCTCCGGCACGCCGCCCGCCAGAAACACCTGCACCGTCGCAAAATTTCGTGGCCCATTCGGCAGCGCATCCACAATCCGCGGCACCTGGCGATTCACGCGGATCCAATCTTCAGCGACAGGCCGCCGCCGCCCCGCTGCATGCGCAATCGCCGGCACATGCAGCAGCAAATTCGTCGACCCGCCAAACGCCGCATGCACCACCATCGCGTTTTCAAATGCCGCCTGCGTCAGGATGTCACGCGTGCCCACCTTCATTTGCCGCAACCGCAGCAGCGCGGCGGCCGACCGCGCAGCAGCATCCAGCCACACCGGCTGTCCCGACGGCGCCAGCGCGGTGTGCGGCAGCGCCAGTCCCAGCGCTTCCGCAATCACCTGTGACGTCGCGGCCGTTCCCAGGAACTGGCACCCTCCGCCTGGCGACGCGCACGCCCTGCACCCAACTTCCGCAGCGTAATCCAGCGTGATCTGCCCCTGCGCAAATCGTGCTCCGATGGTCTGAATCTTCCCGGCGTCCTCGCCTTCTTCCGGCAGCAGCGTCACGCCGCCAGGAATCAGTACTGTCGGCAACTCCCCTTGCGACGCCAGCGCCATCATCATCGCCGGCAGTCCCTTGTCGCACGTTGCTATGCCCAGCACGCCGGCCCGCGTCGGCAGCGACCGCATCAGCCGCCGCAACACAATCGCCGCATCGTTCCGATACGGCAGAGAGTCCAGCATTCCCTCGGTCCCCTGCGTCCGCCCATCGCACGGATCCGTCACCGCTCCCGCAAACGGAACCGCATCCATATCCTTCAACGCCCGCGCCGCTTCGGCAACCAGCAATCCCACTTCCCAATGTCCGGTGTGAAACCCCAGCGCAATCGGCGTCCCATCCGCCGCGCGCAAACCGCCATGCGTGCTCAGGATCAGAACCTCGGGCCCTCCCATGCGCGCCGGATCCCATCCCATGCCGGCATTCATTGTTAACCCGAACAAATTTCCCGAAGGCTCGGTCAGCAACATCGCCGCGCTTAGCGGAAGCGCACCCGCAGGTCCGCGCGCGTGAGTCTGCACTGCGCCGAGATCTAAATCTCGCGATTCCAGTACGTCACTCGCGCTGATCGCTCTCATTGAAGTCATCTTCTCCAGATCACTGCTCCGCAGGCACATCGGCGCGAAGCGCATCTGCCGGAGCGGGCGGGTTCATTCCCAGCAGCACGCCTCCCGCCAGAATAAGCGACACCGCCATCAGTAAGAAACCGGCTGCCGAGCTCTTCGTCAGCACCTGCAGCATGCGCACAAAGAAGGTCCCGAAAAATCCACCGAGCGCCCCAACGCTGTTGATCAGCGCCATCGTCTCGCCCGCTACATTGCGCGGCAGCAACTCAGGCACCGTAGCCCAAAACGGTCCGTATGGTGCGTACATGCAGCTGGCCGAAACAATCAGGCACACATACGCCACCGTGAACGACCGATCCACGCTGAAATACGATCCGGCCAGCGCCACTCCGCCCAGCATCAGCAGCGGCCAAACATACTTTCTCCGTTGTCCGGTGCGATCGGAGTAATGCGACACCGCCAGCATCACAAAAACTGCCACCAGATACGGCACCGCCGCGATCAAGCCGGTCGCGCCCATCTCTGCTTTGGTCGCGTTACGAATCACAACCGG
Source organism: Acidobacteriaceae bacterium (assembly GCA_036490815.1). Taxonomy (GTDB): domain Bacteria; phylum Acidobacteriota; class Terriglobia; order Terriglobales; family Acidobacteriaceae; genus Palsa-343. The sequence continues at coordinate 316,985 of DASXDF010000013.1, read as the reverse complement.
AAGCCACAGGACAAATCCGTAAATCCCCACGCTCCAGAAGAAATAGTTGATGCAGAGCCGCACCACATTGCGCTCGCGGAAAGCAGCCCAGAAGTTTGCGAATTGCGGCAACTGCTGCTGTTCCTTTTCAAGAACCCTTTCCAGCTCCATGCGCGCTTCCCGGCTGAGCCACACCGACTCCGCCGGCCGATCCCGCATCAGCACCAGCCAGAAAAATCCCCACACCACCGCGACCATGCCCTCCAGGATGAACGCCACCTGCCATCCCCAGGCATGGATCAGAAATCCCGTCAGCGCCGACATCCACAGCACCGTCACCGGGTTCGCCAGAATCATCAGCGAATTGGCGCGCGACCGCTCCGGCTTGGTAAACCACCGCGTGAGCAGGATCAGCAGTGCCGGAAAAACAAAACTCTCCGCCATCCCCAGCAGGGTTCGATCCAGAGCCAGCAACCAGAAGCTGCGGATCACCCCCGTCAGCGCCGCACAAGCGCCCCACGCCACCAGCGCTCCGAAAATCAGCCAGCGGGCGCTGTACCGTTGCACCAGAATGACTCCCGGCAGCTGCGGTAGAAAATATCCCAGAAAAAATAAGGATCCCAGCAACGCGGACTGGTACTCGCTGATGTGCAGGGTCTGCGCCAGCCCCGCGGCCGCGCCAAATCCATAGTTGGCGCGGTCAAGATACGCAAGGCTGTACGTGACGAAGACCGCCGGCAGAACGCGCGTCCAGCGCTTGCGCAGATCGGCTTCGCTACGATTCATCGCATCCATAGGCAGCGCGCTTCCTGCGGTCGCAAGCGCTCGTGCCGCCCTGCTCCCGGGCAACTCAGTAGATCACATCGCGGAACGCAGCCGTCCGTGCCCTGGAACGCTGATCGCCGACCCGGTCCCTCAGTCCACGTCGCCTTCCTCCGGCATATCATCCGGAGGCTTCGTCAGATTAATCCGCGCGTGGTGTGCAGCCTCGAGCACCTTATTCAGCGCCGGCAGTTGGTTTTGCTGGAAATCATCCCACCCGGGAAGGACATCCTTCACCTCATCCTGGGTGTGCGCCACCGCCGCCATCAACGCCTCCGTCGGAACACCATCGGCCCGCTCCAGTTCACCGTACAGTTGCCCCGTCTCCCCGTTCACCTCGTCGAGCCCCGGCCGATGCTTCGCCGCATCCCCACTCACCAACGCCTTCAGCGCATCGCGGTAGGGATTCAGCTCCGTTGCCAGCGATGCATTCTGCGGCGCATTGATCTGTTCCGTCGCCGCATGCGCCGCCAGATCGGCCTTCGCCACATGGTCCAGATCCTCCGCCATGCTCATCTGCGCGGTGTGCAGAGCCTCCAGATCCGAAGGCGCCGTGTGGACTCGAGGATCCATCTTTACCGTCAGCGTTTGCGTCTCGCTGTGCCCATCCACCGTCAGCCGCACCGTATACGTCCCCGCCAGTACCAGCGGTCCCTGCGGGTTCAGCGGCGTCTTGTAAGGCACGGCGGAAATCGGATAGCTATACCGCGTCGCCGTCGGCGTCGTCGATCGCAAATCCCACAGCCAGCGATGCATCCCCGCCGTCACCGCCATCGGCCGATGCACCAACGGCCAGTACGGCGGAATCAGATTCTTCTTCATCTCCTCCGGTGTCGGTGTCAAAGGATCCTTGCTCGAATAGCGGCGCAGCACTTTCCCGTCGCGATCCAGCACCTCCAGCGTCACTTCCTGTGCGTTCGCCGCCAGGTTGTAGTCGATCAACGCTCCGTCCGGCGGATTCTCCCCCATCGGCTCATCCGGCGGCAGCGGCGTGTCGGTATACTCCATGTCCCGCACGCGCCATGCATCCGCAGGCTTGAACAGCATCGCCGCTTTCTCCCCGGCCTGCGCCGCTATCTCCCGCAACGGCGCCACGTCGTCGAGGATCCAGAACGACCGGCCATGTGTTGCCACCACCAGATCGTCATCCTTTACCAGCACATCGCGCATCGACGTGTGCGGCAGGTTGTACTGGATCGGCCGCCAGTGCGCTCCGTCATCGAACGACGCCCACACCGCGCGCTCCGTCGCGGCGTACAGCAACCCCGTCTGCACAGGATCGGCGCGCACCGCATCCACCGGTGTATCGTCGGGCAGCCCCGCGCTGATCGACTGCCACGTCTTACCGCCATCGTGCGTGCGAAATGCATATGGCTTCATATCGTCGATGCGCATCCGATTCACCGCCACATATGCCGTGTCATCGTCGAAGCGTGATGCGTCGATCTGCGCAATCTTGCTCCACGGCGTCAGCCCCGGCGGCGTGATGTTCGCCCAGTTCGCCCCGCCATCGCGCGTGATCCACACCAGCCCATCGTCCGTCCCCGCCCAAATCGTCTGCGTTGTCTTGTATGAAGCCGCGACCGAATAGATCACCCCGCGCCGCTGCGCCTGCTGCTCAGCCGGCAATGTCGGCAGCGATTCCGGCTGTCCACTCTGCTCCCGGCTCAGGTCGCCGCTGATGGTCTGCCACGTGTGCCCGTGGTCCGTGGTCTTGAACAGATGGTTCGATGCGTAATACATCGTGTGTGGATCGACCGGCGAAAACAGAATCGGCTCGCTGCGATCGGCGCGGAAGTCGCGCTTTCGCGTGGGCAATGGCGTTACGTTCTCCACCTCGCCGGTGATGCTGTTGTAGCGCGATACCTCCGTCCGACCCGCTCCGTAAATGATCTCCGGATGCAGCGGATCGGGCGCCGCATATCCGTATTCGATAATCCCCGCGGGATGCCATTCACGAAACGAAATGTATCCGTCGTTGCCGCGTGACGACGTGCATACCGAACCGCTCTCCTGTTGCCCCGCGCATACCAGATACGGAAATGAATTCGTCGCAGCCACGTGATACAGCTGCGCTGTCGGCTGGTTATACCAGGAACCCCAGGTTTCGCCGCCGTTCACGCTGATCACCGCGCCCTGATCCGCCACCAGCAAAATAATCTGCGGGTTCTTCGGGTTGATCCACATGTTCTGGTAATCGTCCCCGCCCGGTGCTCCCCGCAGGCTGATCCACGTCTTTCCACCATCACTCGATTTACACGTAACAATGCTGGTTACATAAAGTACATCTGGATCCTTCGGATCAACCACCGGAACTGACAAATCACCGCCGCCAATTTTCATTGCAGGCCGGGGATCGTCCGTGATCTTCACCCAGCTCTCGCCCGCATCGTCGGAGCGGTATACGCCCAGCCCTCGCCCCGATGCATAACTCTCACCGCCCTCCGACTTGAACTGCAGGGTCGCATACAGCCGTTGCGGATTGCTCGCCGCCACGGCCACGTTGATCTGTTCCAGCCCCTCCGGCAGCCCTTTGGTCAGCGGCTTCCATGTCGCCCCACCATCCACCGACTTGAAGAGCCCGCCGCCCGTGCCCGAATACTGATTCGCATCCTCCCACGGCCCCAGCGTGTCCTCCCACAGCGACGCGTAAACAATGCGCGGATTCTTCGGATCGAGCACGACGTCCGATCCCCCGATCCGATCGCCCTTGTAGAGCACCTTCTTCCAGTTCTTCCCGCCGTCATCGGAGCGGAAAATTCCACGCTCCTCATTCGGCCCATATGGATGTCCCAGCACCGCCGCAAACAGCCGGTTAGGATTCGTCGGATCCACCGCCATGGCCGGAATCTGCTCGCCCCCACGCAGCCCCAGATGCGTCCAGGTCTTTCCCGCATCCTCCGACCGGTAAATTCCATCGCCTACCGAAAGATCAGGACGATGCAGCCCCTCGCCGCTCGCCGCATACACAATCGCGCTGTTCGACGGCGCAACCGCGAGCGCTCCAATCGACTGCGTATCCTGAGCATCGAAGATCGGAGCCCACGTCCGCCCGTAGTCCGTCGACTTCCACACTCCGCCATCGACCTGCCCGATATAGAACACATTTGGCTGATCGGCCACGCCGGCAACCGCGCGCGTACGGCCCCCGCGGAACGGCCCAATCATGCGCCAGCGCATGTCCGGCATCGGGCCCGAGTCCTGCGCAACCAGAAACGAGGCGGGCGCCAGGACCGCGGCCAGGCCAACAGCAACAAGAAGGGAGCGGTAGAGAGAACGTCTTCCAATACGAAGGGCCATGGCGAGCAGAATTTCCTTTCAGAGCAGCGCAGGATCGGTTCGTTTTCCAGCGCACATTCTAAAGGAGAATCGTCCGGCATCCGCGGCAGTTTGCCGTTAGATGTTTTACTGCACGTCCGCCGACCGGTCTCCTTCGTACATCATGATGTGGTAGTAAGCCTCCCACCCGCTCCACGCAATCGGCGGAGACAGGTGGGTCAGCGGATCCTTCAGAAACGCCGCATATGCCTCCAGCGTTTGCTGCGTCCGGTACACGCCCGTCAGCCAGTCGCCTCGATACCAGTTCTTCCACTTGCCATATTCCGCCGCCGCCTGCGCCTTGTGGACTTCCCCGACGGCGATCAAAGCATCCGCCGCCTCCTGCTGCGCCTCTGCCGTCTTCCCGTTCTGCGCGTCCTCAATCGATTTCGAGATATCCAGCAACATCTCGTTACTTTCGCGATTGATTGTCACCATTGTCAGCACAGATGCCTGGTAGAACGGCCGCCGTGCCGGTGGAACCAGCGCCTCCGCGGCGACCGCCTTCTTCCAAACCGAGTCCCACCGAGCCTGCGCATCACCACATTGCTGAATCTCCCTGGCCGCCGTCGTGCTCAGCCACGGCTTTCCGCCGAACGCGGGCGGACCAAAACCTTCCCCAATCAGCCGAGGAACCGTCCACTTCGGCGACTGGCCAGGAAGCGCATACAGCGGCGAGTCCACCATCCAGGTCTCCAGCATCTGCCGGCCTTCAGTGTGATAAATCTGGTCGCCGTATTCACGCGGTGGATCGCCCTGATGTCCCGACTTCAACAGCGCCGGCGCAGCGAAGTACTCCTTGTACATTTCCGCAATCGCTGGGGCCGCTTTCTCGCCAAACTCCTCCGCGGCATAGCGCCGGTAGTAGCCGGCCGGCGCCTGCTCGGCGCCCGGCAACTTTCCCAGCCATGCGTAGTCCATCACCGCGCGCGTCGTCAGCGTATAAGGACGAATGTCGCTCGTGTTCACCAGAAAATATCCCGTCGCCTTCGCCTTCACATAGCGGCCCATTTCTTCCGTGATGCGCTCAATCGGCACCATCTCGGTTAGCTGGTTGGTCCGATTGTTCATCATCGCCACGTGGTAATACGTTCCCTGTCCGGCCGCCACCTGCCCTTTGTCCTGGATGTATCCGTACCCGTCATCCGCCCATACCGTCATCACCTCGGGCGGAATTTTCAGATACCCCTCCTGCACCAGCCGCGCACCCTCCTGCCACAGGTCCGTTACAAACTGCGCATCCGGATGCGCCGCGCGCACAATCTTCATCTGCTCCCGGATCGCCGCGCTGATCCGCTCCCCCAGCAGCGGATCGTTCCCCGCCACGCTGGTGTCCATCGACGCATAGCTCGTGTCCGAGAGCCCGCGCAGCCCCACCGCCCACAGAATCTCCTGATCCTTTGGATACTCGGCTACCGCATCTTTCCACGCCCGCTCCAGAATTTCCGGGTGTGTGGAGAAGTTGTACTGCACATCCTTCGGCCACCGCGCCACGTTCACGCCCAGCGGAATTGCGTGATGCTGTGTGAGGATTAAGCCCCGCTCTCCCGCCAAACGATTCTGCGGAGTGTCGGGAAAAATCCACGTCCCCGGCACCACCATGTTCCCCTTCAGCCGCAGGATCGTCTCATAAACCTTGTTCCAGCACTCCAGCGAAATCCCCGCATGATCCTTCGCGCCCGGCGCCCATCCCGTCAGCAAATCCTCATCGTTGATGAAGAACCCGCGATACTTGAAAACCGGCGCGGGATAAGCCTTGTTCAGCGTCGCTGGAATTTCCACCTGCGCTCTCCGCACCGGCTCGTGATCGGTCCAGTAATACATCGGATCGACCCCGAGAAATTCCTGCGAGAACTGGTAGACCGCATACATCGTGCCCCGCATATCCGCGCCCGCCAGCACCACGGTCTTTCCCGATGCCGCAATCGAAAATGATTCTGGATCGGTCACGCTCGCCGGCCGCTTGTCCTCCGGCAACTTCGCCGCCTCACCGATCAGCACCGTCGCCCCAGACGCACCCGCATGCTCCGCGATCCTCGGCTTCGTCCCCAGCACCTTCTCAAAATCCGCCGCCAGATCCTTCGCCGCCAGTTGTACCGGCCCCGGCTCGTCCGCCCCAACGACAATCGTCAAACGCGTGTCGAGGACGACCTTCCCGCCCTGGTCCGCCTTACCCCACGCAGTGAACGTTCCCAGCAGTAGAACCGCAGATGCGGCCAGCGATTTCCTCACGAGTTCCATCCAGCTTCTCTCGATCATTTCGGCGGGTCCTCAGCTTTCGCTCTGCGCTCCACGTTATTTAGTACGCGGCCCACACTTTATCTAGAGCTCTGCGCTCTGTCAACGAACGAGCGGCAAGCGCCAAGGCAACCGGCCATCTGCTCTAACGTCATTTCTCCATGTCATTCCACGACTGCTCACTGAAGAAGCTCCCCTTTCGTCCTCCAAATCAATATTGTTGGCAACACAAATCATTTCCTCGACTTCAATCCCGTCCGCAGGAGCATAATGGTTTTTTCCCCAACGCTGCCCCGGAGACCCTCCTGTGAAATGGCTGACCCGTCGCGACCTCACCATCGCTGTTCTCTCCATCGTAGGAACCGGCTGCACCTTTGCTCTCGCCGACCCGAAACCTGGCATCCTCGGCTGGACCGTCATCGACTGGAATTCCGTGCCCGCCGTTAAATCGGACGTCGGCGAAGCCCGGCAGTTCATTCGCCAGCCCACGGCCACCCTCGACCAGCTCGAAGTGCACGCCACCATGCTCGAACCCAATAAGCAATCGCATCCGCCGCATCGGCACTTCAACGAAGAAGTCATCATCGTCGATCAGGGCACCGTCGAAGCCTTCGGCGAAGGCAAGTGGACGCGCGTCGGTCCTGGCTCCGTCATCTTTAACGCCGCGAACACGCTCCACGCCATCCGCAACGCCGGAACCGGACCCGCCAGCTATCATGTCGTCAGCTTCATCACGCCTGCCACCAAACAACTGGAGCAGGCCGCCAAACATTGACGAATTCCCACCTGGTCCGCGCATAGCAGAAGAAGACATGACAGACCCCATTCGCGTCGGCATCGTCGGCGCCGGCTTCGCAGCACGGTTTCATCTCCACAATCTGCGGCGCGTTCACACCGTTCCGGTCCAGATTGCAGGCGTCACCTCCCGTTCGGAGTCCAACCGCGACGCCTTCTCCCACGAATGCGGCGTGCCAGCCTTTGACAGCCTCGAAGCCCTCTGCGACGCGGCCGACGTCATCGACCTCTGCACGCCTCCCTCCACCCACGAAGCGCTCGCCCTCGAAGCGCTCCAGCGCGGCAAGCACATCATCGTCGAAAAGCCCTTCACAGGCTCCTTCGGCTCGGGCGAGCAGGATTTTCACGGCAACTCCGCCCCCAAAGAACCCATGCTCCAGCACGCCAACGAGAGCTGCCGTCGCATCGCGGAGGCGGCCCAGGCGAGCGGAAAAACCATCTGCTATGCCGAAAACTGGGTCTACGCGCCTGCCATCCAAAAAGAGCGCGAGATTGTTACAAAAAGCGGCGCGCAAATCCTGTGGATGATTGGCAACCAGTCCCACTCGGGCTCCCATTCGCGGTACTACGGCATCTGGCAGCATTCCGGCGGCGGATCGCTGGCCGGCAAAGGCTGCCATCCGTTAAGCGCTGCACTTTTTCTCAAACGCGCAGAAGGTTCAGCCCGCCACGGCCAACCCATTCGCCCCGCAACCGTCAGCGCCCGCACCCACGCAATCACCAAACTGCCGGCCTATCGCGACGCCGGCTTTCTTCGCACGGCGTATGAAGACATCGAAGACTACGGCCAGATGCATGTTACTTTCACCGACGGAACCGTGGCCGATCTCTTCGCATCCGAACTCGTTCTGGGCGGCGTCAGCAACTGGCTTGAGGTCATGGGCAACAATCATCGCACCCGCTGCCAACTCAATCCCATTGACGCGCTCACCACCTTCAACCCCACGCCGGACGCCTTCAACGACATCTATCTCACCGAGAAAATCGAGACGAAGCAGGGATGGAGTCATCCGGCTCCCGACGAAGGCTGGCAGCACGGCTACCCGCAGGAATTTCAGGATTTCGTCGAAAGCATTGCCGCCGGCCGCGAACCGCAGGCCAACGCCGAGCTCGCGCGCGATACCATAGCGGCCATTTACGCCGCCTATCTTTCTGCAGAGCGCAAAGGAGCCGAAGTAGCCATTCCCTGATCCCGACTCGCTACTCCCGACTGGCGACACGCTACTCCCTGCCTTTATCGTTGCCTCGCCAGCACCAGCGTCACGTCGTCCGGCTGCTCTTGTGCGCCGATCCAGGTGCGCAGCGTCTGAATCACCTGCTCCGAAATGGCTTCGAGACTCAAGTGCCGATAACGCCGCACGACTTCGAGCAGGCGCGCCTCGCCAAATTCCCCAAAATCGTTTTCCGGCTCCGTCACTCCATCGCTGTAAGCAATCAGAATGTCGTCCACCTCGAGATGAACCACGCCCTGCTCCCACTCCAGATCATCCAGCAGTCCCACCACCGACCCGCCTCGATCCAACCGCGTCACCGTGTCGTTGGCCCGCAGCAACAGCGGCGGTAAGTGTCCACCGTTCGTGTAAACCAGCCGCCGGCTCAGCCCATCGTAGTGCGCAAGAAACAGGGTCGCGTACTTTTCCTGCTGCGTGCTCCGGTAGAGATGGCGGTTCAGCATCAGCATGATCTTCGCCGGCTCTTCGAACAGCTCGCTGCACTCCAGCTCCTGCTCGCCGGAATACCGGGTGCGCGGATTCGTCAGCGCGGCCGTGCCCTCCGTCACCAGCTCCTCGCCGGCAAAGCGGTAAGCGCGCACGGCGGAGTGCAGTGTCGCCATCAGCAGAGCCGCTGAGATCCCCTTGCCGCTGATGTCGCCCAGCGCGACGCCCAGGCCGGTTTCGCCGAACAGCAGAAAATCGTAATAGTCGCCGCTCACCGTGCGCGCAGGCAGACAAACCCCATGCAGCTCGAGCATCGGCAGCGAGATCCGTCCATGCGGAAACAGATTCGCCTGAACTTCCTGCGCGATCGCCAGCTCGTTCTGCAGCCGCTCTTTCTCGCGCTGCTCCTGCAGCAGCCGCGCCAGCGACGAGGCCATGCTGTTGAACGAACGGCTCAGCGCGCCCAGCTGGTCGGTCCGCTTCACCTGAATCCGGTGTTCGAGGTTGCCGCCGTCGATCGCCAGCGTGGCCTCATACAAGTCGTGGACCGACCGTGTGATGGTCTGGTTCAGGCGCATCGCCGCCAGGAATGCCAGCAGTTCCAGCACTCCGAATGCGACCGCGATCCCGATCAGCACATCGCGGATCACATCGCCCACATTCAGCGACGTAATGAACAACCGGCGATACAGCAGCGACGGACGCGACGTCACATACGCGTAAGCATCCACCGGCTTGTTCGTCGCCCAGTCCACGGTCGACAGCGGCGCCAGAAACCACACCGGGACATCATAAAAATGAAGAGGCTCCGGCAGCGTTCCCCCTGCGATCGACCGCTTTCGGGCCTCCTTGAGTTGTTCGCCATTAATCTCTACGCCGCTCTGGCCAGCCCTGTAGGTTGTCCCCCCGGTCTTCGCAGGCGGACTGGTCGCGTCCGGCAATTCCCCAAGATTCACACCCTGATAAATCGATACCGTTCCCAGATTCTGCGCAATTGCTTCGACGTTCTCCCGCTGTAGCGGCACACTCGAAATCACCACCGTCCGGTGGCCATCCATCGTCTGTTCGTTGGCCGCGCGCAGCCACAGCTGTCCATGGTCAAAGGTCAGGTTGCTGAATTCCCCGTGAAACCAGGCAGGAATCGCCGGAGCCAGCTTCGGATCGCCCATCGCTGGTGTCAGCGTCACCAGGTTTCCGTCCTCGTACACCGCCACCGTCATCCCGGTATATTCGCGCTGGCTGGGACGATCGGCTTCCGGTGGTACGGCAACCGTGTGCAGCCGCGGATCCTGATGAAACACGTGCGCCATATGCACGCTCAGGCTGCGGTTCATCGACGAGATGCGCTCCAGCTCGCTGTGCACGACGCTGGTCGCGGCGAATATCGCAAACTGCCCCGAGAACACATACAACAGAATCAGCGCCAGCGAGACAAACAGCACCACCGGCGTCAGCCCCATCAGTAGATAGGTGACGATCAGCCGGTTGCGCACCTTCCACAGGAGCCGGTAGAAAACGAACCGCCACAGCAGCGGCACGCACAGGATCAGCAGCAGGAAAAAATCGAGCGATGCAAGGTCGCTGAAGAATCGCCCCGCCGTGCCCGGCAGCCATCCAGGAAGCGACAGCACCAGATAACCGACAAACAACCAGAACGCTCCACGATGAACGAAGCCTTCCGGCGGGCCGCGCCGCGCCAGGCGAAACACCGCGACCTCAAATTTTCGCAGCCTTCCCATGCTTGGCCAGTCTAGAGCATTTCCCAACCCTGGGGGATGACAGGATCGGGGCTCCCGGTCAGACCTTCAGAAAGATCTTCATCCGGTACAGCACCAGCATCGGCAGCCAGCAAGCGAGGACAAACGCAATCGAATAGAGCAACGATGCAACGCCCGGCGGATGAATGGGCGCGAAGACGTGTGCGTAAATCCAGGCTTCTGCCGATAGCCCCAGCCTCACGTGAAACTCCCCGATCGCCGACGACAGCATCTCCGAAAGAACGTAGGCTCCGATGGCGTTCATCCCAAACACCAGCCAGAACGTCCAGCCTTTCTTCCAGCCTTTGATTTCGATCAGCCAGATGAAAAGCGCCCACAGCACCATGGAGAGGCCGCCTGCAAACAGGACATACGAGCTCGTCCACAGTTTCTTGTTAATCGGGAACCATGGGTTCCACAGCGCGCCCAGCACAATCAACACCAGGCCCGCGCCCAGCAGCCCTGCGCACTTACGCTCGAGCGTGCGGCTGGTGCGGAGCCAAATCGCCGTCAGCATTCCCAGCAGCAGCGTTCCCAGCGCAGGCAAATTGCTCAGCATTCCTTCCGGATCGCGCGTGCCCTCGTAAAGCCGCCCCGGAAAAATATGCCGGTCGAGCCACGCCACCAGGTTCGCATCCTTATCCATAAAGGGGATGTCGTGCCCCGGCATGCCTAAACCAGGCACAGGCACCCAGCGCAGCAGCACCCAGTAACCCACCAGCGCTGTCACCAGAATCGCCACCTTGCTCGCGGGCCGTCGGTCCCACAAATACAGCAGGCTGCCAATCAGGTAACACACAGCGATCCGCTGGAGCACGCCGTAGATGCGCAGGGAAGCCCAGGGAAAGTGCGGGAATCCGTTCACCGCGAAAATGCCCAGGAATATCAGGATGAGGAAACGGCGCACGATGTGCGGCACCAGCGATCCCTCCGTCGCGCCCCGCTTCAGCCGCGATTCGGTCGAGAAAACAATGGTCACCCCCACCAGAAACAGAAACGTCGGAAACACCAGGTCCGTCGGCGTAAAGCCGTTCCATCGCGCGTGTTCGAAGGGCCAGTAGGCCTGGGCGCCATTGTTGTTCACCATGATCATGAACGCGATCGTCACCCCGCGCAGGACATCGAGCGAGAGCATCCGCGTCGTTGCGGTGGCGGCTGGGTTTTGGACGGTAACGGTGGCCATGCTTTTTCCTGATCCCGAACAGCGTACTTCGGAACGGGCTTCCTGTACATCGACGCCTTCCGGAATTGGGCGCCCTCCCCAGGGAGTCACAAACGGAACGTTACCCCCCAGTGATCCTTTTTTGTCATTGTCTTTTACCAGCTTTTACGGCATCGTGGTCCAAACCATGCGGCCTCGAACCAGCTTTTTAGACCCCGGCACCCTGCGCCCCGCACTACGACTTCTGAGCGCGGCCTTGTTGCTGGCGGCTGGGTGGCCGGCCATGGGCCAGTCTTTACCGGCTGCGGATGCGGTTCCTGCTCCACCCGCAATACAAGCCGCGCCTGTTCCTGATGATGCGCCGGCAACACCTCTTGTTCCTGACACGGTGCAGCGGCTGCTCGATTTCCGCGCCGCGGAAGTCAGGTTCAACCTCGCCGATTTGATGGACACTCTGCGCGACCGCCGGCACGAAGGGTGGGTTCTGGCTGCTTACCCCGACCCAAAGACCGGCCGTCCGTTGATCGGCGCCGGCTTCAGCCTCGATTTGCCGGAGCGGCAGCACATCCAGACGGACGCCCTCAATCCTCACTCCTTTATCGAGCCTTCTTCCGCCGAGTTATGGCAGGCGGCTGGGCTCGCCCCAACACGCCTCGACCAGGTGCTCGACCAGTTCAACCACAATCTTGCCGCCTGGCGGATCATCCGGCGCCACCACCGCAGGATTGGTTCGCTCGCGCCGCAGATCACCGACGACGAAGCGACGGCATTGCTGCGCGTGGCCGCGATCCAGGCAGTCGAAAATGCGCGCGCGTACTGCCGCAATTTCGACCAGCTCAGCGGGCCGCAGCAAATGGCGCTGAGCCAGCTGGTCTACCAGATGGGCGTAAACCTCGGCGAGTTCGGCCAGTTTCTGAACCTCATCAACAATGAGCCCGTTGCTGTTTCGGCGCTCGACGCACCGGACGCCGACGCTGCCGACCACTGGCTCGCCGTGCAGCACTCGCTGATCGAGAGCCAGTGGGCGCGCTTGTACAGGGCGCGCGCCGTTGCCGTTATCGCCATGCTCGATCCCGAGTACCTCGACGATCCTGCCGGATCGGAACATCGGGTCGCTGCCGTGCTGCATCCTGCCGTTGCACATCGCCGGCGCGGACGCTCCGCAGCCAGGCTGCGCATCGCCGCCTATCGCCGGCATCCTGCCGGGCATGCCACGGCGCGGAGAGCCTCGCGGTCGACCACCCGGCGCAAAGCCTGACCGATCAGTGCCGCCGCTCCACCCAGCACACATCCCAATAGCGGCCGAACTTGTAGCCCACCTCGCTGAACGTGCCCACCGGCCTGAAGCCGAAGCGTTTGTGCAGCGCCGCTGAAGCCGCATTTGGAGGAACGTAGCCCGCGACGATGCGGTGGACGTTTTCCCCGGCAATGGCGGCGAAGAGCGCGCCATAGAGTTGCGCGCCGATGCCTTTGCCCACGGCCTCGGGCGCGCAATAGATCGTGGTCTCCACAGTTGTGTCGTACGCGGGCTTGGGGCGCCAGCGCATCGTGCCCGCGTAGCCCAGCAGCACCCCGCCCTGTTCGACAATCAGCAGGCGGTGGCGCCCCGTTTCGGCAAACTGCGTGAACCAGTCGCGGCGCTGGTCGATGGTCTTCGGTTCGAGGTCGAAGGTCGCCGGCGAGTGCAGAACATAGTGGTTGTAGATGGCCGTCAGCCGTGACAGATCGTCAAGGTGCGCAGCGCGAATCACTGGACCGGGCAAAAGGCCTCCTTCTCGTCGCCTCCGGCCCCGTGACGCTACTGCCGGTCGGGCGTGATCTTCACAAACATGCCGTCGGGCAGCTCGCCTTCCAGCAGATGGACAACGCCGCCCTTCACAAAACCCTTCAGCGCCGGCTGCGGCGCCGGCCGCGGAGCCGGTTTTCCAGCGGACGAACCAGACCCATCCGTACCGCCAGGCCTTCGGCCCATGCCTTTGTCCATCGCCAGATTCGCCAGGCGGTCAGCTTTCTGATTTTTGCCGCGCAGCACATGCTCGATGCGAAACATGTCAAGCTTGCCGATACGCCGTTTCGCTTCGTCGAAGAGCGGCCGCAGATCCGGACTGTTGACCTTGTAGCGGCCCTGGATCTGCTTTACCAGCAGTTCCGAGTCACCCACGACGCGCAGCCGCGGACGGCCTTGTTCGAGAGCCCATGCCAGAGCTCCCAGCAGCGCCGAATATTCAGCGACGTTGTTGGTTGTCTTCCCGAGATATTCGCTCAGCTCAGCCAGGGGCTCGCCGTTCGGGCCCTGAATAAAAACTCCATAACCGGCTGGACCCGGATTGCCCCGCGATCCGCCATCGCAAAACGCCGTCACCCACTCGGACTTTGAATTGTCCGCTGAAAACAGACTGCCGCTTCCCTGCTCCGAAAACATAAACCGAGTTTAGCGGAAGCCATCTTGAGCGGCGACGTGGCTGTCGGTCAACCGAAATCGTTTCGATTTCGGCTGTCTCTGGCCGCCCCTCCTGATCACTGTCGTGATGCCAGGACGCAGTTTCCACATCGGCGTTACGCCGCGGCCGGGGGACAATAGAGTTTCCCATGGACCTCGTTGCCCTGCTGCGTGACTCGTTCGGGTTTTCTGGTTTTCGCGAAAATCAGGAGGCGGTTTGCCGCTCGGTCGCCGAAGGGCGCGACGTGCTGTTGGTCATGCCCACCGGCGCAGGCAAAAGCCTCTGCTATCAGCTTCCAGCCATTGCCCGCGGCGGGACCGCCGTGGTGGTGAGTCCGCTGATCGCCCTGATGGACGACCAGGCCGCGAAGCTCCAGGAAAAGCACCTGCGAGTGGCCCGCATCCACTCCGGGCTGTCGCGCGACGAATCGCGACAAGCCTGCCGCGATTATCTCGACGGCACGCTCCAGTTCCTGTTCATCGCGCCAGAGCGGCTCCGGGTGCCCGGATTCCCGGAGATGCTGGCCAAACGCACGCCCGCGCTGATCGCCATCGACGAGGCGCACTGCATTTCAGGATGGGGGCACGATTTTCGGCCGGACTACCGGACGCTCGGCGACTATCTACCGATGTTGCGGCCCGCTCCCGTGATCGCGCTGACGGCGACGGCAACGCCCACGGTGCAAGCCGATATTGTGGCGCAGCTGGGATTGACGGACCCGGCGCTCTATATTCACGGATTCCGCCGCGAGAATCTGGCGGTTGAAGTAGTCGAGCTCTCGAAGCCCGAGCGCGCCGAGTTTATTACGCAATATTTGAAGGCACCCGAAACGCGGCCGGCCATTGTCTACGCGCCATCGCGCCGGGCGGCCGACGATCTGGCGGTGCAGCTCAACGGGGAGTTTCCCGCCGCGGCCTATCACGCGGGCCTCGAAGCGGCGACGCGCGAGCGCGTCCAGCGCCAATTCCAGGCAGGCGCGCTCGACGTCGTAGTGGCGACCATTGCGTTCGGCATGGGGATCGATAAAGCAAATGTGCGAACCGTGATCCATGCGGCGCTGCCGGGGTCGGTAGAGGCGTATTACCAGGAGATTGGCCGCGCCGGCCGCGATGGCCTGGCATCGCGCGCGATTCTGCTGCACAGCTTTGCGGATCGCCGGATTCACGAAAGCTTTTTCGAGCGCGATTATCCGCCGGTTGAGGATCTGGACAAGGTGGTGCGGGCGCTGACGGTGGAATTCACCGAGGCTGATGCCTTGGTCGCGAGACTCGAGCTTGATCCGGACACAGTAGGACGCGCGGTAGAGAAACTGGCGGCCCAGGGTGCGGCTCAGTTTGACATGGAGGGCCGGGTGCGAGGCGCGCAGGGCATCGCGTCAGGATGGCGCGCCGGATACAAGGCGCAGCTGGCGCATCGGCGCGCGCAGCTCGACAACATGATCCACTTTGCGGAGACGCCGCAGTGCCGAATGGCAGCACTGGTCGGCCATTTTGGCGACCGCGCCGGAGCGAGCCGGCCTTGCGGGCACTGCGACTTTTGCGCGCCGCAGGCGGCCGTCGGTCGCCGATATCAGGAGCCCACCGAGGCCGAGGAGCGGGACCTGCGCGCGATCCTTGAAACGGTGCGGGAGAGCCGGTCAATGGCTGCCGGCCGGCTGTTTACCGAGGCTTCGGTGGGCAAAGATCGCAGGTATTTTGATCGGCTCCTGGACGGGCTGGCGCGGGCCGGCTGGCTGACCCTGACTCCGGAGAAGTGGGTCAATCCTGAAGGCCGCGAGGTGACCTATCAGCGCGTGAGCTTGACGGAGGAGGGACGGCGCTGGGGCATTGGGGAGCCGCTGGGGGTTCTGTTGCCGGAAGTGAGCAACACAACTTCACGGTCTTCGCGCAAGCGGGCTGCGGGCAAGGCGGAGAAGAACGCCGGGGCGGATACGGGCGCGGCGTTCACCACGGTGCAGGCGGAGCTGGAGAGCCGGCTGCGGGCGTGGCGAAAAGCGGAGGCGGCGCAGACGGGTAAGCCGGCGTTCTTCGTATTTTCGGATACGATTCTGCGGGCGCTGGTGCTGGCGGCGCCGCGGACCCTGGCGCAGCTGACAACGGTGCGAGGGATTGGTCCCAATAAGGCAGACCGGTACGGCGCGGCGATTTGCGCGCTGTGCCGGGGGGAGTGAGGCGCACGGCCTGAAGCCCACTTCTTCCGTGAGCGGTAACGGCACGACTAAAGTCATGTCTCTTCACTTTTTCGTGCGAAGGCGAGTTATTCCGCAAGCTGTAAAGTTGGCCTGATACAAAGCCATTCGGCGCGGTAGCGAAGAGCAACCGCAGATCCTTCCGCTTCGCAAGGCGAAGCGTTCGGGATGACAGCCAGCGGAACGCCGGAGGTTGCGCTCCGGCGTTTCTTTGTTGCTTTCATCCCCCAGTTGGACCAAAACCGCGGGGCCCGCGTGGGGCCGCTCGGCAGGCACCCGGGCCCGGCGGAACTTTATTGGTACGGTCGGTTTCGTAGAAAGAGGTGGACGGCAACGGGAGGGGGTGCGTCCTCGATCGGCCCGCCCTGTGCCATAGGTCTCAAAACTGTGACCGGGGGCTGCTCACCAAATCTCAACTCGGGCGTCTATTGTTTGCGTAGTCCCGCAACCCACGCCACAGGAGCCGCAATGCCTGCTGATGCGCTTCGTTTTTTGTCCCCGGCCCGTCCCTCCCCCGCCAAGCCTCGAATACAATCCTCGCGTATGGGTGGTCCCCTCAGGGAGAACCTTCCCGAGACAGATTTAATTCGCGAAGCGCAGGCCGGATCGCGCACGGCGTTTGACTCGCTGGTCCGTCAATATGATGGGGCGGTTCTGCGGCTGGCCATGCATCTGACCGGCTCCGAGCAGGACGCGCAGGATATCCAGCAGGAGGCTTTCCTCAAGGCGTACCGGTATCTGGGCAACTTCCGGTTCGAGTGCTCGTTTTACACGTGGATTTATCGGATCGTCACGAATCTTTGTTTGGATCATCTCCGCCGGCGGAAGTCGCGGCGGGAAGATCAGGCGGTGGTGATCGACTCCTCGGGCGAGGAGATGGATCTGCTGACCAATGTGTCGGACGATCGGGCGGGTGCGAACCCAGGGCGCGAGCTGGATCGGAAGTATCTCGGCCAGCGGATCCTGGGAGCGCTCGATGAGCTGACCCCCAGGGAGCGGATGGTGTTCGAGCTGAAGCATTATCAGGGATTACGGCTGAGGACGATCGGCGAGATGCTCAACACCACGGAAGAGACAGCAAAGAACACGCTGTTTCGAGCGACAAAGAAGCTGAGGGCGAAATTGGCAGAGTTGCGGTAGGGCGGGGAGCAGGTTACAGGTTGCAGATTGCATGACCGGGCATTGAGATCCGGAACGGCAGTTGGAAATTTTGAGGCGAAGTGAGGCACGAAGACTTATGAACTGCGAATTGGCACAGGAAGACATCGTCCTGTCCGTTTATGGAGAGTTGCCGGACGACCGGGCGCACAGGCTGGAGCAGCATCTGGCGCAGTGCGAGCGGTGTTGTCAGGAAATGGAAGCGGTAGGGGCGTTGCAGAAGGCGATGTCGGCCTCGCCGATGGAAGAGCCGTCGCCGAGTTTGCTGGCGCGAACGCGGCTGCGGCTGGATGAGGCGCTGGATGCGATGCCCAGCGGCGGATTTTTTCGCCGTGTGAGCCAGCGATTCCGCCGTGGATTGGGTTCGTTGCAGGGCGCACCGGTGATGGCGATGTTTCTGCTGCTGGCTGGAACGGCGGCCGGCGGCTACGGCGGCTACAGGGTAGCGCTGCACCATGTGCATGCCGGTGAAATGGCGCGGAACTCCGGATCGAGAGTGCCGGTGGTGGCCGACATCGACGCCGCGCAGATTGCGGGCGTCAGCAGCATCAGCCTCGAGCCGGGCTCGGAAAACGTGGAAGTGCGCTTTCAGCGGGTGACGCCGGAGACGGCATTCGGCACCCTGGACGATCCGCAGATTCGGCAGCTGCTGCTGGTAGGGGCGCGGAACCGCGCTAATCCTGTTGTTCATGACGATTCGGTCGACCTGCTCGCACAGGAGTGCCAGGCCGGCCACCAGTGCACCGGGGAGCCGATCCGCAGTGCGCTGATGGTGGCCCTGCGCTACGACCGCGATCCACGCGTACGCCGCAAGGCGCTGGAAGGGCTCGAAGCGTATATCCCAATGGACACGCGGGTGCGGGATGCGGTGCTGGAAGCGGTGTTGCATGATTCCGACGCCAAAGTACGCACCGAAGCCATTGGATTGCTGGAACCGGTGGATGCAGATTCCGCGGTGCGCGAGGTGCTGGAAACGGTGGCGAACCGGGATCAGAACCCTGCCATCCGCACCGTCTCCAGGCAGTATCTGGAGCAGGTTTCATTGAATTGAGTAGAGACAAGGGCCGGGCACTTTCGTACTATTTGGAGTGCCGGTCACTGGTTGACATTGCGCGTTTCTCGTTCGTCAGAAACCCAGGGCAGAATTGAGGCGCAGAGTATGACGTTTTTGAGGCCGATACTGAACTCTCTCCCGATCGCGGCGCTGGCTGTGGCCGCGGGATGTCTTTCCCTGCCCCATGTGGTGCACGGGCAGGACGTGTTGTTGGCGTATTCGCCCCAACAGCACTTCAATTTGCCAGGACAGGAACCTGCGATGCTGAACCAGGCCCAGGGCTATCTGGGCGTGGGGATGCGCGATGTGGACACGGACCGCGCTGCCCAGCTGAAACTGAAAGCGGCGACGGGGGTGGAGATTATCACGGTGGATCACGACGCTCCTGCTTGTAAGGCGGGGATTCGGATCCATGATGTGATTCTGAGCGCGAATGGACAGGCGATTGTAGGGCAGGCGCAGTTGCAGCGCGTGTTGCACGACACGCCGGCCGGCCACTCGGTGAGCCTGCTGATCAGCAGGGATGGGCAGCAGCAGACGCTGAACGTTCAGCTGGCGGACCGGGCGACGCTGGAAGCGGATGCGTGGTCGCAGCATATTCCCGTAACGGACCCGGACGGCGATGCAGCACAGCCGGCGGCGGCAGCAGGAACGGGCGGGAGTTTCGGCAACGGGATTTTCTCTTCGTTGACGTCGAATCCGTTTTATACCGGCCTCGATCTGGACATGCTGGGTCCACAGCTGGCGAACTACTTTGGCGTGCATGACGGTCAGGGACTGCTGGTGCGGCGCGTGGACGACAACAGTCCCGCGGCGGTGGCAGGATTGCGGGCCGGCGATGTGATCACGAAGGTCAACGGCCAGAACATTGCGACGACGAACCAATGGACGCATACCCTTCATCAGAATCGCGGGAAGCAGGTGCAGCTGACGGTGATCCGCGACCGGCATGAAGGCACGGTGGATATGGTGGCTGGCCGGGCGAAGGAAAAAAGCTAGCTGTTAACAGGAAGTTGACAGCGAGCCGCAGTCAGCAACTGGTCGCGTGGCGAATGCCGCGCCAGCCGAACATGGTTCCACAGGCGCACCAGAATCCCAAGGCAGAACATGCTGCAACGGATCGCGGCCGCATGTCGGAATCAGAAAGCTTCGCCAGGTGCCAGTCGTAAATTCCGAATAGGCTTGCCTGGATCGGTTCGACTTTGTTGAGGCCGCCTCGACCGCAACGGTACCGGTCAGGAATCCACCGGAACGTGAAGCCTCACGAGAGTGCTTTCGGTCACTCGCTATTCCCTCTTTGTCGAACCGTAGCCGGAAGGCGCGGGCGCGGAGCCCCGAATCTGTTCGATGAATTCCGCAACATCCGTTTCGATCAGATCAGGACGTTCCTGGTCGAGGCGATGCGAACCGCCGGTTACGATGACCCTGCGGCTGCGAGTGGAAAGAGTTTTCAGATCCTCCTGCATGTCGTTCCATGCGCTCTGCTGCGCTTTCTCAGCTTCCGGCAGTGGCCTGCCGGGAACGGGCCCCAGCGGATCGTGAGAGAAGATGAGGATAGGGAGGGATCCGAAGGAAGGCGCGCGCTCGGCTTGCTGACTGGAGCGATCGAACGCAGCCAGCTCCGCGGCGTACGCGCCATAGTGAAGCCGGCAAGTGTCTTCATTCCGGATCTTCTCGAAATCCGCATCGGGGCCGTTTCCGGAGTACGAGCACATTCCGATCAGCCGAGGTACGCCCAGAACGAGCGCCGCCTGGAAAAACCAGGACTGCGGATTCCATCGGCTGGTGGCGTAGGGCGCATTCCGATCCTGAAACGGGGTGGATGAATCCACGAAGATAAGCCCGGCAACCTGCGATGGATAGAGTGCCGCGAAGTCGCGGATGTAGAGGCCGGCGATGGAGTCGCCCGCGAGGATCAGAGAGCCGTCGACGCCGGCTTGCTTCAGCAGCGACTGTAGCTGGTTGGCGATGTGGTCGGCATCGCGGGGGCCGGGAACGGGCTGACTCCAGCCGAAGCCGGCACGATCGTAGGAGCAAACGCGGCTGGTTCGTGAAAGAGCCGGCTGGAGAACGGACCAGCTGACGGTGTCGCCCCCCAGGCCGGCATCGAGGATGAGCGCAGGGGAGCCGGTGCCTGTGCAGTCGATGTGCATCCTGTAGCCGTTGACCACCACAAAGCGGCCGGCTGGAGGGTGCTTCGCCCAAAAGATCTGGATGGCGAAGGCGTTGTATGCACACCACGATGCCGCGGCGGTGACAAGAAGCGCTGCGGCGAGGGACAGGACGCGACGCGTCCATGGATGACGATGCGGGTTGGTTTTGGCGGAGAGGCGGTGAAGGTAGCGAAGATACAGCGCATCGCATGCCAGCGCAGCTACGGCAATCGCAATCGGCATGACCGAATAGTCGAAATCCATCCTGCCCCTGAAGTCGGTTTTGAGCGTATGGTCTGGCTGGTCCGTATATTAAGCCAGTCCGATGGCGGCCCTGGGGGTTCGATGGGAGGCCGGTTGCTGATAATCCAGATTTCTGGAATTTTTCCCTTTCCACTGTCTTGTTTTTGGTAGACTTCGCGCGTGCATCGGCGCGTTGCGATTCTCGTTGTCTCCATTTTGGTGTGCGGCTGGGCTGCGGCTCAGGTGCCTTCGATCAAACGAGCGCCGATTCCGGAGTATCGGGAGGCGACGTACCTCGGGACGACGACGTGCCGCCCCGATCCTGCGTTTGAGTATTGCTCGCGGGCGAGCGACAAGTTCTACACGATCCTGCTGGACGGCAAGCCGTATGTGCTGCGGTCGGGTCCAAGCAATGCGGAGCTGCTGGCGATGCTGGGCGCGGCGATGATGCCGGAGAATCACAATCATCCTGTGGAGACGCCGAGCAGGAATGTGCTGGCTGGCCTGGCGCCGCACACCGGTGTGCGGATTCGGTTCCATGGCGGCGGGGTGGATGTGCGGGTGCTGGCCGATTCGTCGCGAGGCGCGCGGTATGTGGCGTCGCACTACACGCTGGCGGCCACGCGGATGGATCGTCTCTACCACCGGGCGCCTGAGACGAACTGACCCTCGCTTCCGCTCCGTTCAGCGCACGCTAACTGCCTTTTAATTCAGGGCAGTCGCCCGCGTTGGGGCTCTATGGTTCAATAGAGAGAGACATGGCAGAAGTCGACACAGCAGTCCCCGAAACCCAGGCCCGGAAAATGACATTGAAGCGCCGGTTGAAGGCTGCCTCGCGGAAGGTGCGCGAGGTGTCGCTGGTGGCGCACGCGCTGGCCTCGACACGGCACACGGTGATGGCGCAGATTGTGCCCATGCGGCGATGCAATCTATCGTGCGCGTATTGCAATGAGTACGACGATGTATCGAAGCCGGTGCCGGTCGAGGAGATGCTGCGGCGGATCGATCATCTGGCGCGGCTGGGGACGAGCATCATCACGATCTCAGGCGGCGAGCCGCTGCTGCATCCGGAGCTGGACCAGATTATCGCGCGCATCCGGCACCACGGACGGATGGCGGGCATGATCACGAACGGATACCTGCTGATGCCGGATCGGATTGAGCGGCTGAACAAGGCGGGGCTCGATCACCTGCAGATTTCCATCGACAACGTCCAGCCGGATGAGATTTCGAAAAAGAGCCTGAAGGTTCTGGACAAGAAGCTGCAGTTTTTGTCGGAGTACGCGGACTTCCACGTGAACATTAACTCGGTGGTGGGCGGAGGGATTAAGAATCCTGACGACGCGCTGACGATTGGGCGGCGGGCGGTGGGGCTGGGGTTCACGTCGACGATCGGGATTATTCACGACGGCAGCGGACAGCTGAAGCCGCTGGGCGATCACGAGCGCAGGGTGTGGTCGGAGATGCGCGGGTGGAAGAAGAAGAATTACTCGCGGTTCAATCATTTCCAGGTGAACATTGCGAACGGCGAGCCGAATGAGTGGCGATGCCGGGCGGGGTCGCGGTTTTTGTATATCTGCGAGAACGGGCTGGTGCATTATTGCTCGCAGCAGCGCGGATATCCGGGCGTGCCGCTGGCTGGGTACACGAAGGCGGATCTGAAGCGGGAGTATCGGACGGAGAAGGGTTGCGCGCCGAACTGCACGGTGAGCTGCGTACACCAGATTTCGTATATCGATCACTGGCGGGCGCCGCAGCGGCCCAGCCCGCCGTCGGCTGCGGGGGCCGATGGGCTGGTGAATATTCACCTATAGGCGGGCGCGGCCGAGCGTATTCACCCGGCCTGCACGCCCAATTCAACTTCAGTAGCGCATGTTTTCGAGGTCGGCGATCAGGCCGGGGCCGGTGGGGCGCCATCCCAGCTTCTTTTGCGTTTGCTCGCTGGAGGCGGCGAGGTCGAGACCAGCGAAGAACCCGAACCAGCCGAAATGGTCCGCTGCTTCCTGAGCCGAGATGGAGGCGACGGGGATGTTGAGGCCGCGGCCGATGGTTTCGGCGATGGTGCGTGCGGCGACTCCCTGTTCGGCGACGGCATGATAGCGGCCGCCTGCTTCACCTTTCTCCAGTACGAGGCGGTAGAGGCGGGCAACGTCGGAAATGTGCGCAGCGGCCCAGCGACTGCTTCCATCGCCGACATAGGCTGATAAGCCTTTCTGTCGCGCTGTCTGGATCAGGTAGGTGACGAGGCCCTGCTTTTCAGTGTTGTGAACCTGAGGCAGGCGAATAACCGAGGCGCGGACGCCTTTGGCCACTGTGGCCAGCGCCGCCGGCTCCGAGACGCGAGGCATGGGCGCGTTGGCAGGGTGGTTGACGTCTTCTGTCACCAGGCCAGCCGGTGCGGCTCCGGGGGTGGGATCGAAGGGAATGCCGGAGCTGACGATCAGCGGACGGTTGGAACCGGCCAGCGCGGAGCCGAGGGTCTCGATGGCGTTTTGATCGAGCTTGCAGTTCTCGATGAATTTGGGGAAGCCGCCGCCATTGGGGCTGAAGGCATCATGATTGAAGGCGGTATGAATGACGGCATCGGAGTTGGCGGCCCCGCTGCGGAGGCTCTCGAGGTCTTCGAGCGAGCCGCGATGGACTTCGGCGCCGGCGGCCTGGAGGGACTGGGCGCCGGCATCACTGCGCGTGAGGCCGAGGACCTGATGGCCTGCTTCCAGAAGCTGGGGAATGATGGACGAACCGATGAAGCCTGTAGCGCCGGTGATGAAAACTCGCATTGGATTTCCTTTGGGTGGGTGGACTGGGGCGCATTTGCGTCCTGTGGTGAAAAGATGAATCAGAATAACCATACGATCTATGCTGGCAGTCCGTAATACTGGCTCGATCGTCCGGAGGCGTTGATGGATCCCCTTTCCGATGTGCTGGCTCTGCTGAAACTGCACACCTATATGGTTGGCGGGTTCGACCTGGCCGGAGAATGGTCGGTACAGTTCGCACCGCACGAGGGCATCAAGTGCTACGCCCTGGCGGCGGGCCAATGCTGGCTGGTGGTGGAGGGCGTTCGGGAACCGGTGCGTCTGGAAACCGGAGACTGTTTTCTGCTGCCGCGCGGGTTGCCGTTCCGGCTGGCCAGCGATGTGCGTTTAAAACCGATGGACGCCCAGACACTGTTTCAACCGCCGGTGAACGGCGGGATTCGAACATGGAACGGCGGCGGGGAGTGTTTCGGCGTCGGCGGATACTTCGCGTTTAAGGGCAGTCATGCGCGGACTCTGTTGGCGGAGCTACCGCCGATCGTCCATATTCGCGCGGAGGACGACAGGGCGGAGCTGCGGTGGGCTCTGGAGAGGATGCGACAGGAGCTGCGGGAAGAGCGGCCGGGCGGATTGCTGGTGGCACAGCAACTGGCAACGATGATGCTGGTGCAGGCGCTGCGGCTGCATCTGGGCGAGGGATGGGACGGCAGGGCAGGATGGCTGGTGGCGCTGGTGGACAAGCAAATGAAGTCGGCGATTACGTCGATGCATGAGGATCCGGCGCATCCCTGGATGCTGCAGGAGCTGGCCGGACGGTCGGCTATGTCGCGGTCGATCTTCGCGCTGAAGTTCAAGGCGACGGTGGGAACGTCGCCGATGGAATACCTGACACGGTGGCGGATGTTGCTGGCCGGGGACAAGCTGACAAATTCCGACGAGCCGGTTTCCGCGATTGCGTTGTCGCTGGGCTACGAATCGGAGAGCGCATTCAGCAAGGCCTTCAGGAGGGCGATGGGATGTTCGCCGCGGCAGTATCGGCGTGGCGGATCGGACGCATCGGTGGATAGCGTGGATGAAAGCGGTGATCGTCGAATGGAGGCGGTTGCGGTTTGATGCGCCGCCCTTGATCGCGCTTACTTGCCTGCAGTGGGCAGGATGCCGATGGTGTGCAGCCAGGTGGTAGCCAGCTCGGGCCAGTGGGTTACGGGCAGGTCAGTGGGGCGGAGCCCGTAGCCGTGTCCGCCTTTTGTGTAGACGTGGAGTTCAGTGGGAACGCCGGCCTGCTTGAGCTGGATGAAGTACTGGATGACGTTTTCGACGTGGACGGGATCGTCCTCGGCCTGGACGAGAAAGGTGGGCGGAGTGGCGGCGGTGACGGGAATGTCGGGGTTGAAGGCGAAGTTCTTATCCGCGATGGCGAGGTAGCCGGGATAGATGACGATGGCGAAGTCGGGCTTGGCACTTTGCTGGTCCGCGGCGTCGATCGGCGGATAGAGGCGCTGATCATAGTGGGTGCTGAGGGCGGCCGCGAGGTGGGCGCCGGCGGAGAAACCGAGGACGCCGATGCGGTGCGGGTCGATGTTCCACTCGGCGGCGTGCTGGCGGGCGATCCCCAGGGCGCGCTGCGCGTCCTGCAAGGCGGCGGAAGATTTGGGATAAGGGCCGCTGTCGGGCACACGGTACTTTACGAGCAGGCAGTTGACGCCGATCGAGTTGAGCCAGTCGCAGACCTCAGTGCCTTCGAGGTCGATGGCGAGGATGGAGTAGCCGCCTCCGGGAAAGACGACGACAGCGGCGCCGGTGTTGTTTTGTTTGGGCGCGAGATAGAGCGTGAGGGTGGGCACGGAGACGTTGCCGAGGCGCACGAGTGGCCGTCCGGCGATGAGATTGTCAGTGGACTTGGTCGTATCGTGCTCGGGTCCGGCGGCGGGGAGGGGGCCGTTGGGATCGGGCGTCGCGCCAGGCCACAAGGTCACGGTTGCGTGTTCCGGGCCAGGCGGCCACGCAGAGGGCTGCGTGGTTTGGCCGGCAGCGGAGAGGGTGAACGACGCAGCGATGAGAGCGGGCAGGAAGAAGCGCATGGTGAGGAGGATACTCCCCACACAGCTCGTGGCTGGTGGCCGCCAGGTGGGTGGCCTGCACCTGGTGGCGGGTCGCTCGCTGCATCGTTGACTACTGTGGCTTGTCGAGGGGGTTCGACTGGTCGGTGGAGTCGGATTGCTTTTGCTGCGGGCTGGGCGCGGAGCTGGGCTGGGTGGAGTTCGTGGTCGAGGCGCCATTGGTCTGGGAAGAAGAACCGGAGCCCTGCTGTGTTCCCTGCCCTTGCGGCGGCTTGGCGGAGACAGTGGGCGAGTAGCCGGGGTCGCCGGGGCGCTGCTGATCGGGCGGCATCTTCACAGGCTGCATGGAGCCGGCGGGATTGTTCTTTGGGTTGTCGGACGGCAACTGCTCGCCGGGCTTACGGAGGGTAGGAGCAGCGCGGGGCGCGCTTTCCTCAGTGCGTTCGGAGTCCGTAGAATCGCCGAGCTTCACCTCATGCTGATTGGCCGCGACCGCCGGCTGATTGCCCCAGTAGTCGCCCATCTCGTTCTGGGTGCGCTCTTCTATGGGCTCGCCGACGCGGGCGAGCTGAACGCGGTTAACGAAGCTGCCCTGGAAGCGAATCATTTCGACGGGCTGCGGCGGTTCGCCGTAGATCCAGATCTCGAAAGGCTTGCCATCTTCGCCCGTCTCACGGACCTTGCGATTAGGCTGGCCCTTGGAATACACGACCATGTCGCGATCCATGCCGACGAGGACGCGGTGGTCCTGAACCGCGGTGCGGAGGAAGTCGGGCAGAGATTCGGCGAAAGCTTCGGCAGGCGACTTCACGCCGAAGTCGATCATAGGCTTGAGCAGAGCCTGGAGCTGCTCGCCGTTGAGGTCGGGAACGGCTTCTTCGAAGACGAGCGTGATGCGTGCTCCGGTGGGCGGCATGCCGTTGTCGGAGGCGAGCGGAACTTCCGCCGCGCCTACCCCAATTGAGATATGGCGGAGATATTTGTGCTTGTGCTCGGGACCGCCGTTGAGGTCGAGCTCAATGCTTTTTTCGTGGATCCTGATGTCAGTGACGACGACGCGATCGCCAGCCTTTACGGACATGCCCTTCTGGTGGAGCTCATCGACATATTTGTCGCCGGTGGGATCCATGTGCCCGTTGGCATGGAGGGTAAGGGCGGCGATGGGCAGAGGACGCATGGCGAATCCCTGCTCGGACTGCATAAAGCGGATGAGGGACTCACGGCCCAGCTGCGTAATGGGCTGCTCAGGATACCGGACGTGGGTGGGAGCGAACTCGGTGTAATGCTTCTCGACGTGCTCCGCCTCAACGGTGAAGACCTGAGCATGGAGCGGAATGGCCGCAAGAAAGGGTAGCGCGCAAAACGCCGCCAGAGTTGGGGGGATACCGGCACGTTTCGACCTGAGCATAACGCCCGCCTGTTCGCGAAGGAGCCTGACACCATCAGCATGGCCCCGTTTCGAGGAAAATTCAAGGGCGTTCGCCGACCCATAGCCAGTAGACGCGCAGAGCGAGGAGCGGTGCATGACCTGTTTTGTGAGGCGCGACCGGGAAGATGGCGTTGCCAACCCTCTGGCCGCGGCGCAGTTTGTCGTTTCGTCTGTGTTCTACTGCCCCCCGGCGGCCGGCGGCGGCGGATTCCTGACGTAGGTGTTGAGCCAGTTGTTCATCTCCCAGAGCATGTGCAGCAGAGACTCGCGCCCGGCGTAGCCGTGGGCTTCAAGGGGCAGGAAGACGAGCCGCACGGTAGCCCCGTGGCCTTTGAGCGCGTCGTAAAAACGCTCGCTCTGAATGGGAAAGGTTCCCTGGTTGTTATCGGCCTCGCCGTGGATCAGCAGCAATGGTGTTTTGATCTTGTCCGCGTACGAAAACGGCGACATTTTGAAGTAAACGTCCGGCGCCTGCCAGTAGGTACGCTCTTCGTTCTGGAAGCCGAAGGGGGTGAGGGTCCGGTTGTAGGCTCCACTGCGAGCGATCCCGGCTTTGAAGAGGTCGCTGTGGGCAAGCAGGTTCGCGGTCATGAAGGCGCCGTAGGAATGGCCCATCACGGCAACGCGGCTGCGGTCGACGACGCCAAGCCGCGCGCCTTCGTCGATGGCAGCTTTGGCGCTGGCGACTAATTGTTCGACGTAAGTGTCGTTGGGCTGCGCATCGCCTTCGCCAATGATGGGGATCGCGGCGTTCTCAAGCACAGCGTAGCCCTGGGTCACGAAGAAAATGGGGCTTCCCCAGGAGAAACGCGGGAACTGGTACGGCGAGCCGGTAATTTGTCCGGCGGCGGAGCGGGATTTGTATTCGGCGGGGTAGGCCTCCATCAACGCCGGGAGCGGCCCATCGGAGGACTTATAGCCAGGCGGCAGATAAAGGTTGGCGCTGAGCTCGACGCCATCGGCTCGCTTGTAGCGCAGAATCTGCTTCTTTGGCAGCGCCGTGTCGCCATAAGGATTGGGAAATGCGGTGACCTGGGTGAACTGACCGGTACTGTCGCGCAGGAAGTAGTTCGGTGGCTGCTCCTGAGACTCACGGCGAATCAGCAGGAGACTCTTCGCCGGATCGATAACCGCTGTGGGCATTTCGTAGAACGGCGCAGCCGAGCGCCAGATCTGGTCCTCTTTTCCGGTCGTGGCGTTCATAACGGCGACAAAGGGGCGGTCGCCCTCGGCGCTGGCGCCGGGTGAAGTGAAATAGATGCCGGCAGAGTCGGGGGTAGTGTTGAGCACGGAATGACCAGATGCGTTTTCCTTCATCACCGGCCGGCCCGGATCCTGGTAACGATTTTCGGAGGAGCCCTCGTAAAGTTTTTCGAGGTGAGGCTGGGGCGCAGAAGGATCGACAGCGGCAATCAGGCGGCGCCGGTGGGTCCAGTCGCGCTCGTTGACGAGGGCAAGGTGGTCGTTGCCCCACTCGAGCCCGGCGAAGCGCATGGGCAATTCGGCGAGGACGCGGGGCTCGGCAGTAAACGGCGCGTCGAGGAGGCTGATGCGGTCGCGAACGGCGGCCGGCTTTTTGGGATCGCCGCCGTCGCCGGCTTCCACCCACGTTACCGTGGCGGGAACATCCGCACGCCACTGGTAGTCGCGCGGGCCGGAGGCAACGGCGTCGAAGGCGATCGGAATATTGTCTGCCAGCGGGAGGTCGGAGAGCTGCTCTTCCGCACCGGTGCGGAGATCGACGACAAGGGCGCGGCGGGGAAAGTTTTCGACGGGCAACTCGTAGGAATACGGATGGTGCGGTTCTTCGATGAGTGCGTAGTGGCCGTCAGGCGAGGGCTCGGCGGAGTCGATGACGGCGGCCTTGCCGATGGATTTGGCAGCGCCGGCGAGCCCGACGAGGCGGACCTGGCCGGTGGCGTAGTAGTCGAAAAAGCGCTCGTCCTCTGGATTCCTGAGGAGGTCTTCATAGGTGCGGGCGGGGGTGACTCGGCCGAGGTTCTGCTGGATGGCGGGGCCGGTAGGAACTTCAGACGCGGTCGGCGCAGGGCCGCGAGTAGTGGGCACCGTGATGCAAAGCAGGCTGCGGCTGTCGGGCATCCAGGAGCAAGGGTTGCCAAAGACACCGTTGAGCGCGACGCCGGGAACGCGGGCAGCATGGCCGGTGGCCGCGTCGGCAGTCCAGAGACTCAGGCCTGCGCCTGGATTTGTGCCGGTGATGAGCACAAATGCTACACGACGCGCGTCCGGAGACCATTGCGCAAAAACAATATGCGGATGCGCGGGTACCCCGGTCACCGCTACCTCTTTGCCGGCAGGGAGAACTTTGAACCGGAGCGCGATCGTGTAAGGCAGGCGGCTGGGGCCGTTCGTGCGGGGATTGAAGCGAAGTCCGGCGAGACGAAGCTCCGGCTGGGCAAGGTCGGCAATGGTGAGGAGCCCGCCAGGCTGCTCGATGAGGAGGGTGCGCGGGCCGGATCTTGACTCCGGCGAGACCACGACCAGCGGAGTGGGCGGCGCCTCCAGCAGGTCGGCGATGGCTTTGGGCGGGTGCTGATACGTGATGCTGCTCTGAGCGAATGAAGAGGCAGCCACCAGCAAACTGGCGGAACAGGAAACCAGCAAGCGCAGATTCACCAGGGGAATCCTTTCACGATGTGGATGGACAACGGGCAGCGGTGCCGCGATTGTAACAAGTGGAGCGGCCTGCAGAAGGGCGCTCCGGGGGTTATGCCGATGCATCGCTGCGGCCGCGATCCGGGGGAGGGAAAGGGTACAGCGGCAGCGCCGGCAGCTACCCGCGGTCACTTCTCTTCGAGGATATCGAGCGTGTAGCGGTGATGGTGCTTCATACTGACCGCCCCAAGGATGGTCCTTATGGAACGGGCGGTCCGGCCTTGTTTGCCGATCACTTTACCGATGTCGGAGGGATCGACGCGGAGCCGAAGTGCGGTGGAGTGTTCGCTCTTCTGCGCCTCGACCTCAACCGTGTCCGGTAGATCGACTAATGCACGGGCGATCTGGATCACCATCTCCCGCATGTCCTCCGGGCGTTCCGGGGAAGGTTGATGGGATGGGACCGGGGGACGTTCAGTCAGTTTTTCGAGGGTCTGCGTGTTGTCCACTTTGGGCCTACCCACGGGCAGTCAAAATCGGCTCAGCTGCCGGATCGGTTAGTGAAAAGTAAACCCAGTGGTGCTGTGGATGATGTGACGGCCATCACATCGGCGCAGGAGAAATCGGTAGCGGTGACTGACTGGTGAATCCGGGATCAGGCCAGAAGTCCCAATCCAGGGAAGGCAGAGCTTCGGCCCGGGCCGGAGACAGCCTGAAGAAACTGCTCCGCGGGCATCGGACGCCCGAGCAGGAAACCCTGGAGGGAGCTGCACCCGAGACGCGTGAGGAACTCCTGCTGCTCGGCGGTCTCCACACCTTCAGCGACGATCTTGAGGTTGAGCGTACGGCCGAGCGCCACGATGGCCGCGATAATGGCCGCGTCTTCCGTGTCGTGGCTAAGATCGCGGATAAAGCCGCGGTCGATTTTCAGCTCGCTGGCCGGCAGCCGCTTCAGATAAAGGAGGCTGGAATAGCCCGTTCCGAAGTCGTCAATGGAGATGCGCACCCCCATCTCGTGAAGCTGTTGCAGGATGCCGAGGCTGACGTCGGCATCGTGCATGGCCGTGGACTCGGTGATCTCCAGGGTGAGGCAGCGAGGATCGAGGGCATAGCGATCGAGAACTTCGCGAACCATCTGGATAAGGCCGGAATGGTTGAACTGCAGTGCGGAGAGATTGACGGAGATGGCCCAGTCGGTATGGCCGGCGTCGCGCCAGGCGCGCATCTGGCGGCACGCTTCATCGAGCACCCAGTGTCCGATCGGAAAGATGAGGCCGGTCTTTTCGGCAAGCGGAATGAAGTCGCCGGGGGGCACCAGGCCGCGCGAGGGATGCCGCCAGCGAATCAGGGCCTCCGCGCCGATCATCGCGCCATCGGCGGCGTTGAATTTGGGCTGATAGTGGAGGACAAGCTCATGACGCTCCGCGGCCTGGCGCAGATCCTGAACCAGCTGCAGCTGTTTCTGGGCGTTGTCGCTCATTGAGGCTTCAAAGAAAACGTAGCCGTTGTGGCCCAGAACCATGGCGTGGTTCATGGCCGTATCGGCGTTGCGGAGAACATCGCCATTCTGGAGATCGCGACCGTCGTAGAGGGCGATACCGATACTCATGGAAACCCTCACGTCGTGGCCGCCGATGATGATCGGTTCCCGAACCACGGAGAGGAGCTTCTCCGCAAGATTGACGGCGTCTCCCGGCTCGGCAGCGTCGGCCAGCACCACAAACTCGTCGCCGCCAAGGCGTGCGACTGTATCGCGGTTCCGAATAGTGCTGCGAAGACGTTTGGCGATTTCCACCAGCAACTGGTCGCCGGAGGAATGGCCGTAGGCATCGTTGATCTGGCGGAAGCCGTCGACATCGAGAGAAAGCACTGAGAATCGCGTTTGCTCGCGGCGCGCCGCCTCGACTTCCTGTTCGAGCCGATCGGTAAACAGCGCGCGATTAGGAAGCTTGGTCAGCCCGTCGTGGAGCGCGAGAAACTGGAGTTCCTGCTTAGCGTCGGCCAGACCATCGGCCAGGAGCGCCGTACGCTGTTCAAGGCGCAGGTCAAGGACCGAAGTAATGAGCGCAATGGAAAGCACCGAAATCGCGAATACGGTGATGAGGAGGGCGAGCCATCCGATAGTGACGCCGGAGTCGGCGGTGAGGCAATGGCTGTTGGCCGGGAAACCCGCAGCGGCCATGCCGGTGTAATGCATGCCCGCTATGGCGAGCCCCATAACCACCGCAGCTCCCGCGCGCAGGCGGCGCACGTGCTGGCTGCCGTGGCGCAGATGGAAGGCCATCCAGAGAGCCGCGCCCGAGGCCACCACCGCAATCGCAACAGAAAGGCAAAACAGGGGAACGTTGTAGCGAATACCCGGCGTCATGCGCATGGCCGACATGCCCGTGTAGTGCATCGAAGCGACGCCGGTTCCCATGATGAACGCTGCCGCTACAAGCCGCACCCAGGAGAGATCGTTCTGGCAGACGATCCAGAGCGCGAACAGCGATGAAGCGATGGCGATCAGCAGGGAGAGGAAGGTGACCGTTGGATCGTAGCTCATCGCCATCGGAAGCCGAAAGGCCAGCATGCCGATAAAGTGCATGGACCAGATGCCAATGCCCATAGCCACCGATCCGCCGGCGAGCCACCACGTAGCGGCTCGGCCTGTAGCCGCGGTCACACGGCTGGCCAGATCGAGAGCGGTATAGGAGGCAAGCACCGCGATAATCAGCGAAACCGCGACCAGTGCGAGGTCGTAGCTGCCGGTCATCATTGGGCACCTTCTTCCGCAGTTATCCGCTTGCTGCTGGGACCCGGTGGCCGGGTTTGCACGTCTCTTGCCTCGTGGCCGCGAACGGTTGCGGTCATTTTTGATTGGCGAGTTCGTTACTGCTGGGAGGGAGAGTAACAGTACTTGTGTAGAACCCGCTTCCCACTTCTGTGTGATTACCGTGCCTGGAAGTTGAACCTCCGACGGGGGAGTGCGCCTTCGGCATCAGGCATTCCGCCATCATTGCCAGTTGCGCCGCGAGGCACTTTACCCCTACAGTGCTTGGCATGACACCGAGTGACCGCCGCACCTTTCTGAAACGCACTGCGACCCTTGCGGGCGCATTTTCAGTGAACAGCTTATTCAGCCAGGCGCATGCTGCCGACTTTGGGACAGCATCGCATGCGGTCCGGGACCTGGCTCCCGCCGAGGTGGCCCAGAATGAGGATTACTGGAGTGTCATCCAGCGCGCGTATTCCGTGAACCCCGACATCATCAACCTGAACAACGGCGGCGTATCGCCGGCCCCCATCGTCGTGCAGGAAGCCGTCGAACGATATAACCAGCTCTCGAACGAGGGGCCATCCTATTACATGTGGCAGATTCTCGATCAGGGGCGCGAGCCGCTTCGGGAGAAGCTCGCCAACCTGGCCGGCGCCAGGCCCGGCGAAATTGCCATCGATCGCAACTCCACCGAGTCGCTGAACACCATCATTTACGGGCTGCCGTTCAAGGCCGGCGACGAGGTGATCGGGACCAGGCAGGATTACCCCAACATGATCCAGGCCTACCGGCAGCGTGCCGAGCGCGACGGGATCGTCTACAAACAAATCAGCTTCGATTTCCCCATCGAAGACGATGATGCAATTGTGAAGGGATACGAACAGGCGATCACGCCGCGAACCAGGCTGATCCACGTAACCCACATGGTGAACTGGGTAGGACAAACACTGCCGGTGCGGAAAATTGCGGACATGGCGCACACCCACAACATTGAAGTGCTGTGCGATGGTGCGCACTCCTTTGGGCTCATCGACTTCAAAGTTCCCGACCTCCACTGCGACTACTTCGGGACCAGCCTCCACAAATTTCTCTCGGCTCCGATTGGCACCGGGATGATGTGGGTGAGCCAGGACAAGATCGAGAAAGTCTGGCCCCTCACGTGTAATTCGATGCCGCACTCAGCGGACATCCGAAAATTCGAAACGCTCGGAACCCGCAGTTTTCCACTGGAGCAGGGCATCGGCGAGGCCATCAATTTCCACGAAGGCATCGGGCCCGCGCGTAAACAACAGCGCATCTTCTACCTCAAGAATTACTGGGCCACGCGTGTGCAGACGTTGCCTAAAGTAAAGCTGCACACTTCGCTGCGTCCGGAATATTCCTGCGCGATCTGCGGCGTTTCCATCGACGGCATGACCCCGCAGCAGTTGGCTGGCGCTTTGTTTGAGAAGCATAAGATTCACACCGTGGGCATCGTGTGGGAAAACATCAGCTGCGTGCGCGTGACGCCGCATGTCTACACCCGGCCCGCGGATCTGGACACGCTGGTAGAGGCCATCGGGGCGCTGGCACAGGCGTAATAGAGAAAGACTGCCAAAACCCATGGCTGCTGGATCCAATACGGCTAAGGGGTATTGGGTGTCAGCCGTCCTTGCGCTCCTGATCGTCACTGGCGCCGTGGTCGCGCCTTTACCTACGCGGGCGATCGACCCTGGCCGGCATCAGACCCAGGCTGCCGCGGCCACGACGGCTCCGGCCATTTCGCCAGGGCCAGTCGATATCGCCGGCAGCTGGAACCGCACAGCGGCCGAAGAAATCGCCGAAGCTCAGCTGAGGAAGAAGAAGTGGAAAGTGGCGGGTTTCGGCACTCCGCCCTACACTGACAAATTTGTAGCGGAAAACAGCCTGACGCATGCCAGCCATACCGCTACTTTCCTCACCTTCGAAACAACTCCTCGGAATTTTGACTGCCATGCGTGTCAGCCCTATCTGAGTTTTTTCGAATTCGATCAACGGCCCGATGGATGGAAGCTTGCCGATTCAGAACTCGGCGTACTGCAGGCGGGCGGATGGGGTGACTTTTCTACGCAGTGGGTCAGCCTCCACGCGCTGGCCGACAGCGTCGACGGCATTTTCGTCGATGACGGTGGAACCAACCAGGGAGTAAGTCTCATGAACCTTCACCTGTTCGCAAAGGTCAATGGCGCGTTCAGGCAAATTCTGTTGATGCAAATCAGCGAATCGGTGCCCGATCGGGGCGGTTGGTCCAGCACCATCACTCCGGTTCCCACACCTGCCGGGTTAGCCGATCTGAAGGTCGATCGCGTGCAGAGCGACCCGCGGAATACCCTCCGATGGGCGAACGGATCCGAGCAGAGCCGCGATGAGGTTGCGAACCTGAACGGAGACATTCGCCCACACGACCGATTTTCTTTTAACGGAACGCGTTACGTCCGCTGTCCGTCAGTCCACTGAGGCCTCCGATCACATGAAACGACGCCCGTTTGCCGTCACCGTGCTCAGCTGGCTCTTCATCGCTGTTGGTGTGGCGGCGCTCGTGATCCACATGCGCGCCTCGATGCGCTCGTTTCAGATGGAGGACCTCGGGATCGCGGCCGTGGAGCTGGTGGGCATCGTCGCCGGCGTTTTTATGCTGCGCGGGCACAACTGGGCACGCTGGGTGGCGGTGGCATGGATGGTTTTTCACGTCTGGGTCGGCTATCTGAACGGGCCGCAGCAGGTGCTGGTGCATGCAATCATTTTTGCCGGTATCACTTTCCTGCTGTTTCGCGCCGATGCGCGCGCCTGGTTTGGGCCCAGGCCGGCGATCGGGAGCTGACGTACTGCATGGGAGACATTCGGGAATTCGTCGATACTTCCGGAGCCGAGCCGGTGAAGGGATTTCTGCATGCCGCGGCGAGTGCCGATGCGGATTGTCTGATCCTGACGCACAGCGCCGGGGCGAACTCCCAGGCTCCGCTGCTGGTGGCGATGGCGCAGGCCTTTGCTGCGTCCGGAATCGCGGTGCTGCGGTGCGATCTGCCCTTCCGCCAGGCTCGCCCCGCAGGTCCGCCGATGCGTACCGCGGAGCGGGATCAGGCCGGGCTCAAAGCTGCGGCAGAGGCGATGCGCCGGCACATCAGCCCCCGTCGAATCTATCTGGGCGGGCATTCCTATGGTGGACGGATGGCGTCGATGGCAGCGGCGAAACTGCCCGGCCTCGCAGATGCCCTGCTGCTGTTGTCCTACCCCCTCCACCCGCCCAGGGCGCCGCAGCAAATGCGGACCCAGCACTTCCCTTCTCTCACAACCCCGGCGTTCTTCGTCTCCGGCGCGCGAGATGGGTTTGGGACAATTCCTGAAATCGAAACGGCGCTCCAGATGATCCCGGCGCGGACGCAGCTGATGGCGGTCCAAAGCGCCGGGCATGAGCTGATGAACAATCGAAATCGGGAGGAACTGCCGCGCTGGGTGGTGGAGGCGTTTCGGGCTTTCATCGGCCTGGTGTCGATTGGTTAGATGACTCCATTACTACAACGCTAATATCGCTGGCTCTATGAACCTTGGTAATACCACGGTCAGGCGATTTCCCTGAGCCGCCACGGTGCCTATGCTGCAACTGGCAGACATCCTGGCAGTTCAACTTCTGCTGAAGACCAGGCACCTGCCGATTGACGCAAGTTTTTCCAGGCCCCTTCATGAAACCAGAACCCCTGATCCAGAAACTTTTTGCTATCGAGCGCGCCATCGGCCACATGACACCGGCTGCGCTGCGCGTCATGGTCATCGATGCGCAGGAAACTGCGCTGTGCATGGACCTTGAAAACCTTCATGACATTGACACACTGCGCCGCCGGCTGGAGGCGCAGCAGGGCGCTCAGTCGCGACCCACTGCAGCACTGGATGATGCGGAGTTTTACCGCAGCGCCTGACCCGTTGCGCCGCGGTTCGCGAGGTTGCACCACGGGCTGCCTTCAGGCCCGTTCTCCTGGACGCCGTTCATTCCTCTGGGCGGCGTCTCAATTGACAAAATATTTTGCTGCCAACCTCGGCTCCGAAAGGCTGGAGGCACTGGCGGCGCGCTCGTTCAAGTCCATCTGCTGGCGAAGACTCTCATTCTCAATGAGAATCTCGATCATCTCCTTCTCAATGCCGAGAACGGTTTCTTCGGCCTCAAAAACCATGCTCCGCATTCGCGTGAGATCCCCGTTGCCGATGGCGCGTTCAATTTCCAGTAGTTGAGAGATGAGATGGGCGGCGTTCATCGTGTTTCCTGCTCCTTTACCGCGGAATCCGGCCAATGGAGAGTAGTGTGCCGTTTCGCGGAGGGCGAGGATGTGATTTTAATCACCCATTGGGCGCCGGATGAATCCTGCTCGGGCCCCTCACAGACCGTAAGCTTCTACCGCTGTGTCGTGGAAAATCTGCTGCTGCTCAGACTGTGAGAGAGCGGCAAGAGCGCGTTGCGCGGTTTCAATCCATCGCGTGTAGGAAGCAGCGAGAGTCAGCACGGGCCAGTCCGAACCGAACATGAGGCGGCGTGGACCGAACGCTGCGAGCGCAGTTTCGAAATACGGCCTCAGGTCGTCGTCTGTCCATGAATTCCAGTTTCCTTCCGTGACCATCCCGGAGAGCTTGCAGTAGACGTTCTGTCGGCGTGCAAGCTCTCGCAGCTGATCGCTCCACGGAAAGACGATCTGGTCTTTGATGCGCGGCTTTGCGATGTGATCGACGATGAAGATCTGTCCCGGGTGGCGATCGACGAACTCGATCGTTTGCGGCAGGTGCTTCTCGAAGATCAGAAGATCGTAGCGCAGTCCGAGATTCCTCAGAAGGGAGATTCCGCGGTTAAAGTCCTCGCGCAGCATATAGAAGTCGTCGGCCTCGTCATGGAGGACGTGCCGCATCCCTCGCATTTTTGGCAGGGCCGCGAACTTCTCCAGAACGGCCGGTGCGGACCCCTCCGCCAGAGACGCCCAGCCCACCACTCCCCGGATCAAACTGCTCTGCTCTGCCATGGCGGAAAGCCACTCGGTTTCTTCCGCCATCTGCCGCGCCTGAACAACCACGGTACCGGTGACTCCAGCCGCCTGCGCGACGGCGGCCAGATCGTCAGCCAGGTAGTCCCTCCGCAGGATGCCCATGCTCTCCGCCATCCATGGATAGTGGGCCGGCACATACTTCCACAGATGATGATGCGCGTCGATGCATTCTTCCGGCACTTTGTTCTCCGGCCGCCCCTTCGATGCCCTGCCTCAGCTACGTTCGAAAATCAACGACAACATCGATCCGGATCAGCTTACTTTGGCGGTTGGGCGTTTGGCTCCCGGCTTGCGTACGGCTTTGCGGGGGCGAACATCCTTTTCACCGCGATGGGCCAGCGCGTCCGTGAGCCGGTCGCCCAGCACGTGGAGGCGGAGAAAGTTCGTGGAGCCGGAGCGAGTCCGAGTGCCGGCCACGATGCCAAGAATTTCTTTTGGCCTTACGAACCCGTCTTGTTCGAGCACGGTCTCCGCGTATTCAACCATCTGCTCGGCGGTCAGCAGCTTCGGACACTTGATGGCGTGCACGCCCCAGAGCATGCCCATCCGGTGAATCACCGAGTCGATCGAAGAGAGCGCGTAAATGGGCGGCTTGGGACGGTATTTCGAAAGCTGACGCGCCGTGGCGCCGGACTCGGTGAACACAGCGATGGCGCTCACATCGAGATCTTCAGCGGCGTGTGCGGCCGACTCGCAAATAGTCTCGGCGATGGAGAGGCGGACGCGATTGCCGTGATGGATTTCGTAGCTGCCTGAGTCGCGGAGATTGGACTCGGTCTCGCTGACGATCTTAGCCATCATCTTGACCGCTTCGACCGGATACTTACCGGCAGCGGTTTCCGCTGAGAGCATGACGGCGTCGGTGCCGTCGTAGATGGCGTTGGCGACGTCGGAGGCTTCGGCGCGGGTGGGTCGCGGGTTCTCGATCATCGACTCCAGCATCTGGGTAGCGGTGATGACGGGCTTGCGATATTCGGCAGCGCGGCGGATCACGTGCTTCTGGATGGCAGGCACTTTTTCCGGCGGCATTTCCACGCCGAGGTCGCCCCGGGCCACCATGACGCCGTCGGCGTTTTCAAGAATGGCTTCAAGGTTCTCGATGGCCTGGGGTTTTTCCAGCTTCGCGATAATCCATGTTTCGAGGCCGAGGGCGGCAACGCGGAATTTCACGTGCCGGACGTCCTCAGCGGTGCGAACAAAAGAGACCGCGATGGCATCCACGCCGTGCTTCATCCCGAACTCCAGATCTTCCTCATCTTTTTCAGTGAGGGAGGGGACGCGCACAGGAATGCCCGGCAGATTGATGCCTTTATGCTCGCCGAGCATGCCGCCGTTGATGACTTCGCACTCGACCTCTTCGCCGGGGATTTCGACGACGCGCAGCTCGATGAGCCCGTCGGAAAGAAGAATGCGCGCGCCTGGTTCCAGGTTTTCCGCCAGCGTGGGAAAGGTGGTGGCAATAACGGTGGATGTCCCGAGGATGTCGCGGGGGGTGATGGTAAGCCGCTGGCCGGCTTTTAGCTGGACAGGGATGCGGTTCCGGAGCCGGCCGGTACGGATCTTGGGGCCCTGAAGATCGCCGAGGATGCAGACGTTTTTGCTTTCCTCGCGCGCAACTTTGCGCACCATTTCGATCAGCTTGAGTTTCTCGGGCAGGGTACCGTGAGAAAAATTGAGACGGGCAACATCGAGGCCGGCGCGGAGCAACTCGCGAAAAATGGTTTCACTGGAGGATGCTGGCCCCAGCGTGGCGACGATTTTGGCGCGGCGCAGGCTGTCACCTGCGACCGCCGACCCTGACAGCGAGAAGTTCATCCAACCCCCAAAGAATTTGACTGAAATTGATGGTCCGTGTGGCTTGCCTGGGCAGCACCGAGGCCCGAACCGATTTTACCGTGCGGCGGCGGACCGGGCGGCATGTGGCGGGACGATGGGAGAATTTGGCGGCAGATTGTCAGGAAGGAACGAAGCGTCGCCAGGGAATTCTTCATTCGAGATGGGGACAGGCCGGATGTCGGGGAACGGGAAGAGCTGCGCGTTGAACTCTGCGCCGATCAGGACGCTGAGGGAGATCATGTAGAGCCAGATCAGGGTTGCGATGGCCGCGCCCAAAGATCCGTAGACGATGGAGTAATCGGCGAAACGGGTGACGTACCAGCCATAGAGCAGGGTGGCGATAAACCAGGAGGCAGTGGCGATGGCCGCGCCGGGAATGGTTTCGCGCCAGCGTCCGCGGATAAAGGCTCTGGACCCTCCGCGATCCGGGTGTTTGTGGCGCGGGATCCCGAAGTGGTAAATCAGGGCGAGCGACATCACGCTGGCCACGAGCGCGATGGCCCATCGAGCGAGGCGCCAGAAAAGGATGATGGACAGGCGCAGCTCGTGTTCGGAGTTGGCGACCATCCACTGCTCGATGAAATGACCGAAGGTAAGGAAGACGGTGGCGGCGGCCATCGGCACCATGGTTCCCGGTACCAGCAGGATGGCCGCGATGCGCTCCTGCCAGAATCCCCAAACGCCGCGCGGCAGCCGATAGGCGCGGCGGAACCCTTCCATCAATGACATCAGCACGCCCATGGCGGCAAAGAGCGATACGAACGCGCAGCCCCAGACGATGCGAACCGACCGCGTGTGGTAGCTGATGAAATAGTTCTGTACCAGCAGCATCGTGTCGGGCGGCAGCACCTGCTGCAGCGCGCCGCGAAGAACCCCGCGAACGTCGTCGCTGGAGGGCATCACGGCGATCAGCGTGGTCACGACGACGAGTGCCGGAAAGATGCTCAGCATGGCCGAATACGCCGCGGCCTTAGCCATGGAGAAGACACTGTGGCCGAAAGCGGACCAGAGGGCCCGTCGTAGGTGCTGGAACGCACGCAGCATGCAGAAACAGGGTACAGGGTGCGGGGGCAGGTGAGCCAGGTTCGGCGCCGGCCGACTAGCTGGCAGGTCGTTGCCAGGGCCGGGCTCCATACCAGAAGCCGATGCGCGAGACTTCTCGGAACCCGGCGCGCTTGTAGACCTGGTAGCCCATGCCCGAAGAGATCAACACCCCTGCGCTCGCACCGCGATCGCGCGCAAACCGCGCAGCATACGCCATGAGCGCTGTACCGACGCCCCGATTGCGGACGCTCTCGATTACCCCCACATCAAAAAACCCAGCGGCGGCTCGGCCGATAAAGACAGTGCAGACGCCAACCGGCACGCCCGCAGAGACGGCCATGATTTCCCACACTTGTTTCGGCTCCCGGGCCGCGCGGGATTGGTGCGCGGCGACGGCGAGGCGGCGATTCGGCGTCGTGATGCGGCCGATCCAGGGATGCGGATTCTTCCTGAAAATGGAGTAGTCCGCGATGACCCTGAAGGTGAGACGCAATTCCGACTTCGGAACACGAGGCAGGCAGGCGAGGTCGGCGTACATGCCGGGAAAGTATTTTCGGCACCGCAGGCCGCGCTCGGCGAGCAGGCCTTCGAAATTCTCCGGCTGCGCAAAGGGACCCACCCAAAAACCCGCGCCGTGTCCATTGTCACGATAGCGGGCCAGGATTTCGTCCAGGCGCCGGGCGACCGTGGCCGGAGAAAAACGAACGCGGAAGCCGCAGTTGCCCCACGCCGAGGCGGCTTCGACGGTCCAGTGAATGTCAGGGTCGGGATGTACCTCGATGCCGGGGATTCCGTCCTGAAAATCGGCCCACTCCGCGCAAAGATCGTCAATCGTGCGCGCCGCGGCGGGCTCGGTTGCGGGCGGACGTTTCGTCATGTGCGCGTCTGACAGCGAAGCCGCAGACTATTGGCCGCCCTTGTTGTCCCCGGGTTTCCACTGCTCCAGGAACTTTGTAACGGAGCCGGGGTCCATCCCGCGCATCTTTTCGAACTCTCCGTTTTTCTGGCTATAGAGAAGGCGGCCGTGCGCGTCGATGACGGCGAGAGCTGGAACGCCCCGCTTCAGGGGAACGTCGTACTTCTGGGCGACGTCAACGTTTTTGTCCATGCGGCCAATGTCAATGTCGACAAGGACGTAATTGGCGTTGAGGAGCTGGTCGTTGGGCGCCCGATGAAAGTAAATGTCGAGCACCTGGCAGTCGCCACACCAGTTGCCTCCGAAGTCGAGAATGACGCGCTTGTGCTCCCGCGCTGCAGTGGCCAGAGCGTCGCGGATTTCGGCTTTGGGGTCGGCGTTCTCGTTGTAGATATGCCGCGGCGTAAACTGCGCGAAAACCGGAATTGCGGTGAGGGCGGCGAGGAGAGCGAGGAAGGTTTTTTTCATAGGGGTGGGCGCTGGGGCGTGGGGTTCCCTGTCGGTATAAGAATGCCACAGATCCGGGCGCGCCGGCGTAAGGGTCAGCGCTGTAACCTGCGGTCTTTGGCCTGAGGGTAAGCTACTTTTCACGAGAACGACTTCCGATAGGAGAATGAAATGTCCAATGGCGTACCGGTTTTGCCGGCCGATGACATGGCGCGCGAACTTGCGCTGGGACGGGCCGATGAACTGCCGCATATCGGGCTGGTAGGCGATACATACACGATTACGGTGACCGGGGAGCAGACTGCGGGGCGGTTCTGTGTCCTGGATATGCATGTGCCGCCGGGGGGCGGGCCCCCACCGCATCGCCATGATTTTGAGGAGACTTTTATTTTGCTCGAGGGCGAAATGGAAGCTACGTTTCGTGGAGACAGGAGAACGGTGCGGGCTGGGGATACGGTGCATATTCCAGCCAACGCTCCGCATCAGTTTCACAATGTCTCGAGCGCGCCAGTTCGGATGCTGTGTATCTGCTCGCCGGCCGGGCAAGAGAAGTTTTTTCAAGAGGTGGGGGTGCAGGTGGCAACGCGGACAACTCCCCCGCCGAAGCTGTCAGCCGAGGAGGAGAAGGCGTTTATTGAGAAGGTGGTGGCGTTGGCCCCCAAATATCGGACCGAGTTGTTGCGGTCGGCCTGAGGGATTTCCGTGGTCGTCTAACCCGCATCAGACCAGCGGAGCCTGGGCGATTTCTTCGAGCACTCTGAGCGGAGAAATTTCCGGGCGCACCATCGCTTCCGGACGCACTAAAAATGTCTGCTCCAGCGCATACTGGCCGGCCAGTACAGCGTGCGGAACCGTGTCGGTATAAACCATCCACGAAGATCCCGGTGGAAACTGAAACGCATACTTGGCGCAGCTGGACTGGAAGCGCGGATTCTCTTTCAGGAAATTGTGGAACCGCATCATGAAGTCGTCGTAGGGCGAGCGCTTGATTGAAGGAAAGGCGGCGCTGAGTCCGATGGCGCGGCCCGTGGCTTTGCCGATGCGC
This sequence comes from Acidobacteriaceae bacterium, assembly GCA_036490815.1. GTDB lineage: Bacteria > Acidobacteriota > Terriglobia > Terriglobales > Acidobacteriaceae > Palsa-343. The sequence goes on along the minus strand of DASXDF010000013.1, from coordinate 274,067 downwards.
GACAGAGTCGACCCCGGGTTGGGCGCGATTTCGCTGGGAGCAAACTGGCGAACCGTGGCGGCGAAGGGATCGCTGACGATCCAGTCCCGGGTGCGCGTGGGATTGATGTTGTTAAAGAAGCGCAAAATGCGCGCGCCGTGAGTGGGACGCGTGGGAAAAGCGTCGGTGTGCAGAAGGTCGTTGCGGCGGCGAACCGGCAGGTCGCGGTTCTGCTCTTCCTGGGGGCGGAAGCTGGCGTAGTCCAGCTTCCAGTGCGCCTGATACGGCGCGAGGAAAAGAGTGAGGAACTGGACCACGGAGTTCGAGTAACCGCGCATGATGCTCTGCAGGCGCCTGACCGCCGCGGGATTGGCCGTTTTGCTGTCGAAACCGCTGAGACGATCGACGGCGGGCTTGTAGGCGATATTTTTGTGGAGCGAGCTGTCAGCCTGCTGCTGCCCCAGAAGGAAGCTGGTATCGTCCGGACTGACACGGACCGGGGTCTCAGGAAAGTAAAGAATGTCACCGGCTTCGAGCTGCGCACAAAAGGTGCGGGATTGGTCGGGGGTAGCGGTGAGCCCGGTGGAGGGGATGGTAACGACGGCCATCTTTACTGGTGTTCTCCGGTAATTTTGCGGCGAAGCCAGGTTCCGGCGAGAAACACGAGCGAAAGTGCGAGGACCGCCCCTCCCGTTGGAAACGCTACATAGAGATAGCTGTCCGCGTAGTCGACGTGATGGTGGCCCGCGAGGTTCCAGAAAAGCAGCGCGATGATGGCACAGAAGCACGTGGCGAAGAAGGCGAGGAACCCGGAGGCCAGCGAGAGCAGCAGGGAAGAGAAAAATCCGAAATCGCCGAGGGGGATGCCGAGGAGTTTGGCGGGTTGGGCGGAAGCAGTCACAGCGCGTCTTCTTTGTCGGGCTCCGTTATGAATTTCCTCGACACGCCACTAGAATACAGACTTATGGCTGGAACCGCGCAAATCCCCTTGTATTCCGCAGCGAAGGTAGCGCAGGAGGCCAAAGTTCGCGAAGCCGACAACGGCATGTGCTGGGCGAGCTTTGGCGAAGTGCACAACAGCGCCGACGAGCTGGAGAAGATCGTGCAGGCGGTGCCGCCCGTGATCGCGGCAGCGCTGCGCCAGCGCGCGTGGTATTTTGTCCCGCTCGCCATTGGCGAGGATGAGGAGACGGTGGTCGCGCCGGACTACACAGTGGATCTCGGCGATCGGGCAATCTGCCATCGCAACGTGCGCTTCGGCGGCTCGGAGTGCATTTTTATTTCGACGCGCCTCATGCAGGATAAATTTGCCCTCGCGTTTGAGTTTCTCATCAACGTCGGTCACCACTTTGTCGACGTGGTGGGCGTACCGCAGAGCTTCGCCGATCTGGCATGGTCCCAGGCCAGCGCCGATGTGCGCGGCGAGACAAGCCAGGATGCGTGGGAAAGCCGCAGGCGGGCGCTCGACCGGAGCCGCGGCAATCAAGTCGATGAGCGCGCCAAAACCAGCTACTTCGAGTCCACGTTCGCCGATGCACTGGCGATCTACATGCTGTCACTTACCGTGGATTTCGATTACGCGGACCTCCGCGAGCGGGAGTATCCGCTGCTGGCCGCACCGGCCCTCGCGGAGCGGCTGCGCCACGTGGCGGAAATGTTTCCACCGAATGCCGGATATGAGTTTGACATTCGGTATCGCCGCAGGGTCTGAGGTGTGAGTCGGCCCCCGGGGATTTGAATCGCAGGCTGCCCTGAAGCATCTTCACCTGGCAGCTGGGCTGGAGCCCTCGCGCGTGGCGCGTGAGGGGCTGTTTAGATCGGCGCAGCAACATTCGGTACTGTGAGCGGCTCTGATTCTTGCGCCTGCGCGGGTCCTTTGTACTACGCTGGACCCTGTGTTCGGGCGCCCTCGCAAATCCGTTGCTCCTCTGGATGAGGAGTCTCTTTACAACTATGCGGTGAAGCTGCTGGGTCAGCAGATGCGGACGGTTGCGGGCGTGAAACGCCTGCTGCAAAGGCGCGTGGTGCCGGGAGAGGCAGGCGCGGCGACGCTGGAGACGGTGATCGCTCGCCTGAAGGAGCGAAAGTATCTCGACGATGCGGGGTATGCGCAGGACTACACGAAGCTGCGCCAGGAAAACGCATACATGGGGAAGCGGCGGGTCGAGCAGGATCTGATGCGTAAGGGTGTGCAGGCGGCGGTGATCGGGGAGACGCTGAATGCGGCGTATGCGGATGTGAATGAAGAGGAACTGGCGCGGCAGCATCTGGAGCGCAAGCGGGTGAAGAAGCCCGCGAACGAGAAAGAGGCGGCGCGGGTGGTGCGACTGCTGGTGCGGGCAGGATTTTCTACAGGAGTGATTTTTCGGATCCTCAAGACCTGGAACGTGGAAGTTGCCGAAGTGGAATCGCCAGAAGAAGAGGCCAGCGAATAGCGGGCGACCGGATCACAAGCAAAAACCTCGATAGACAACAATCCCCTTTATCCGTCGCGTTCCGGAGAGGCTGGCTAAGGCCGGTTCGACAATTATCTGCCGCCGTCTGCCCCCTCGGCCAAGGCGCCCCAGCCTCCTCCGCCCGGGGTTTCGATCCTCAGAACGTCACCCGCGTCAACATGAACGCTGCACTTGCCAGGCAGTTCCGTCACCTCGCCCGTGATCGCCCTCGTCAGCGTTGCTCGCCCGGGTGCGCCGGCCTCGCCGCCCTGTAGTCCCCACGGTTGGAACTTCCGCCGCTCGGCCAGCAGCGTCACCTGCGCCGGAGCCAGCAGCTCAATCTCACGGATCAGCCCGTCGCCGCCACGAAACCGGCCCGCACCGCCCGAGCTGGATCGATAAGCGTACCGCCGAACCCGGAATGGATAGGCATACTCGAGCGCCTCGATCGGCGTGTTCAGCGAATTCGTCATATGGGTCTGCACCCCCGAGATGCCGTCGAGGCGGGGCCGCGCACCCATGCCGCCGGCCGCCGTCTCGTAATAGGTAAACGGCTGTCCGCTCCGCGGATCAATGCCGCCGATCGTGAGGTTGCTCATCGTGCCCGCGCTCGCGGACGGTACTCGATCCGGCACCGCCTGGGCGAGCGCCCGCATCAGTACGTCCACAATCCGCTGCGAAGTCTCGACGTTCGCACCTGCCACGGGCGCCGGCGGCCTCGCATCCACAACGCTGCCCGGCGGAGTCACCAGCGTCAGCGGACGCAAAATGCCCGCAGTCGCTGGAGCGTCGTGCCCCAGCAGGCACCGCAGAATGTAGAAGCAAGCCGATAGTGTAATCGCGCGAACCGCGTTGACGCTGCCCCGTACCTGCGCCGACGATCCGGTGAAGTCGACCACGATGGACGCGGCCCTGGGATCGAGCTTCATGCGAACGGCGATCCGGATCGGCTTGTCGTCGACGCCGTCGTCATCCAGAAAATCTTCGGCGGCAAATTCGCCGGCCGGCATCTGCCGTAGTTCCGCGCGCACCAGCCGCTCGGAGTATTCGAGCAGTCCGTCCGTCAGCATGCCCAGGCGCTCCTCGCCGTACTTCTCGACCAGTTCGAGGATGCGCCGCTCACCCACCCGGCATGCCCCGATCTGCGCTGCAAGATCGCCCTCCCGTTCCTGTGGCGTGCGCACGTTCAGCAGGATCAGATCGAGCATCTCGCGATCCATGGTTCCACCGCGCACAATGCGCACCGGGGGGATGCGTATACCCTCCTGAAAAATCTCGCGCGCCGGACCCATCGAACCCGGGAACATTCCTCCGACGTCCGCGTGGTGCGCCCGCGTCGAAACGTAAAACGAGGGCTTCGCCGCCACGGAGAGGAAAATCGGAAGCACCATCGTGATGTCGGGCAAATGCGTTCCTCCCGCATAAGGATCGTTGAGGACGACAACATCGCCCGGCGCAAACTGCATCGCGGCCACCGCAGCCTCCACCGACATGGGCATCGAGCCCAGATGGACCGGCATGTGGTCGCCCATCGCGATCACACGCGCCTCGCTGTCGAAAACCGCACAGGAGTAGTCGCGCCTCTCTTTGATGTTCGGAGACAAGGCCGTGCGCCGAAGTGCTGCACCCATCTCCTCCGCAACGGAATGGACAGCGCTGCGGTAGATTGCCAGCTCAACAGGGTCCACAGATTGTGCAGTCATGCAGCGTCTCCAATCGTGATCACCAGATTGCCGAAGCCATCGACGACGGCGCGACATCCGGACGGGAGCACCGTCGCCGACGTGTACTCCGTTATCATGGCCGGCCCTTCTATCGCATCGCCCGGCGTGAGCTGGTCTCGATGATAAAAACGCGAAGCTACGAATCGCCCGTCGAAATAAATCGGCCGTTCGGCATAGCGTGCCGCGCTGCCATCACCGGCAACAGGATCGCTTCGATCCGGTACATAGGGCTCGGCGGCCGCAATCATCCGCAGGCGCAGGCTCACAATCTGAACCCGCTTCTGCGGTTCGCTGAAGCCATACCGCTGCTGATGCAGGCTGTGAAACCCAGCGATCGAATTCATAGGCGCAAGCGCGCTCCAGGCAACATTCAATTCATATCCCTGGCCCGCATAACGGAGGTCAACCGAATATTCCGCCTCACCCACAAGCCCCTCTGTGACAAACTCGGAGCGAGCGCTCTGCTCAAGCTCCGCAAAGCGCCGCTCCAGATCGATGATCGAATCTCCTGGCAGCATCACGGTCCGGGCATGATCGCGAACCACATCCGCCAGCAGAATGCCAAGCGCGGAAAGCGCTCCAGGCATGGCCGGGACCAGCACTGTCGGAATGCGCAGTGCCCGCGCCAAAGCGCAGGCGTGCAGCGGACCCCCGCCGCCAAACGCCACCAGTGTGAAGTCGCGAGGGTCATACCCCTGCTCAACCGAAATCACGCGAATCGCCTTCACCATCTCCGTTTCGACGACGCGCAGGATACCTGCCGAGAACTCCTCGGCGGTTGGCAGCACGCCTTTCTGCTCGCGCATCGCCTGTTCGGCACGGTCGGGATGGAGGGGCACACTGCCGCCCAGAAAGCTTCCCGCATCGAGCCGCCCGAGCAGCAGGTTGGCATCGGTCACCGTCGCCATCGTCCCACGACCAAAGCAAATCGGCCCAGGATCGGCGCCAGCGGATTCAGGTCCGACCCGGAGCATTCCACCCTGGTCGAAGCGCGCGATTGAACCGCCCCCGGCGCCGACCGTGTGGATTTCAAGCATCGGCACACTCACCGGAACGTCCGCCACCACCGACTCCCGGGTGCGCCGCACTCCACCCAGCTTCGCGTCGGCGAGGAAGACATCCGTGGATGTTCCACCCATATCAAAACCAATGATGCGGTCGAACCCCGCCCAAGAAGCGACTCGCGATGCCCCGACGACTCCGCCTGCTGGTCCGGAGAGAACCGTACGCACCGGTTCGTCCGCAGCTACACGCGCCGATACGATTCCACCCGACGACTGCATCACATCAACTCCGCCGCCGTGATGTTCTGCGATGACACGCTCCTCGAGGTCGAGCAGGTACCGCCGCATCAGAGGCGACAAATATGCGTTCACCACAGTAGTGGATGCCCGTTCGTATTCGCGAAACTCCGGCAAAATCCGATGGGAAACCGAAACAGGGATCCCGAGTGGGCGAAGCGCAATCTCGACCCGCTTCTCGGTTTCCGGATTGGCAAAAGAAAACAACAGAGAAACCGCGGCCGCCTGAGCATTGCTGGCACGAAGTGCTTCGGCCAGCTCCTGAAGCTCTGCCTCCGTTGGGCGGCGGAGGATCTCTGCCTCCGCGCTCACCCGTTCGGTGACCCCGAAACGCAGCTCCCGCGGCACAATGCACTCTGGAATCGGCGCAAACCAGTCGTACAGTTGGCTGCGTGTCTGCCTGCCGATCGCAATCGTGTCCTCGCATCCCGCGGTAGCGACAAACGCCACACGCGCGCCGCGCCGCTCCAGCATCGCATTGGTCCCAATCGTTGTGCCATGACGCACGTCGACGGCTGAGCCTGCCCGAATGCGGGCAAGAGCCGCAAGAACGGCGCTCGACGGATCGGAAGGAGTGGAGAAAAGTTTCAGAACACGAAGTTGTCCCTGCTCGAGGTAAACGCAGTCTGTAAAAGTGCCGCCTGTATCAATCGCCGTGCGCAAAGGGCTGTGCTCTCGTATCGTGGTATGACGGCATCCCGCAGCTCAGCCGTATTTCTGAACTGTAAAGCAACCGAGGCATTTTGAACGGAATCTATGGCTGGCTCGCTGCCGCGTCGGGCGATCAGAAGCGCACTCTGGCCGCAGCCTCCCTGGGCTGGATGCTCGACAGCATGGATGTCATGCTCTACGCCCTCGTCCTCGGGCAGGTCCAGCGAGAACTGCACCTCTCCGCCGGCTTGAGCGGAGCCATGATGTCCATCACGCTGCTGAGCGCCGCCGTCGGAGGCATTGCCTTTGGATGGTTTGCCGATCGCGCTGGCCGGGTTCGCGCGCTGACCGCCAGTATTGTGATTTATTCGGTTGCGACATTCTGTTGTGGGCTGACCCATACCGCTCCACAGTTGCTGCTGTGCCGCGTCGTGCTCGGGCTTGGCATGGGTGGAGAATGGGCCGCTGGAGCCGCTCTGGTGGCCGAAACCTGGCCGGCACATCACCGTGGTAAGGCATTAGCGCTCGTGCAGAGTTCGTGGGCAGTCGGATATGCGCTCGGTGCGGCGCTGGTCGCGATCGTGATGCCGCACTTCGGGTGGCGTGCCGTGTTTTTCGCTGGCACCGCTCCCGCGCTCCTCGCACTGTGGATTCAGTCCCGCCTGCATGAACCCGAGGCCTGGCGTGAGGAAAAGTCGCATCGGCCCGATTGGGGACGCCTGTTTCGAGGCCGCCTGGGGCGCAGCACCCTGGTGTGCGCAACCATGAATGCAGCGTCGTTGTTCGCGTGGTGGGGACTCTTTACCTGGGTACCTCGATTCCTTTCGATGCCCGTAGCCGAAGGCGGACGTGGGCTTGGAATTGTGACGACCTCGGAATGGACCATCGTCATGCAGACCGGAACGTTTCTCGGCTACATCAGCTTCGGCTATTTCGCCGACCGATTCAGCCACAAAAACACCTACATCGCCTACCTGGTAGTGGCGGCGTTCATGGTGCCGGTTTTCGCCATCGTCCATCATGCAGGCGCTCTGTTACTGGTTGGGTCGCTGGTTGGATTCTTCGGCACCGGCTATTTCAGCGGATTCGCGGTCATTGCCAGCGAACTCTTTCCAACCGCTCTGCGCGCCTCGGCCATGGGCTTCGTTTACAACATCGGCCGCATCCTCAGCGCTGCTTCGCCGTGGCTCATCGGCCGTATTTCTGAGCGCACAGGGCTGGGCTTCGCCCTCACCCTTACCTCTGCGGGATTTCTGATCGCAGCACTCATCGCGACAGCTCTGCGGCTTCCCAACAGGGATATGCAGACGTCCAGCCCTTGAGAGGAGTCGCTGCAATTGGCGGGTTGCGCATCGTGCACTCAGTTCCGGCATCTCTACCTGTATCCTCTGCGAGGAACATTATGAAGATCGGCATTACCTGCTATCCCACCTACGGAGGCAGCGGAGTCGTCGCCACCGAACTCGGCATCGAACTGGCCGCCGCCGGGCATCAGGTTCATTTCATCGCGTATTCACAGCCATTCCGCCTTCGCGGCCGCGAGCAGGACATCGCCTTTCACGAAGTGCCGGTTTCCAACTATCCGCTTTTCGAATATCCGCCGTATGATCTGGCGCTCGCCACCCGCATGGCCGAAGTAGCGGCCTATTACGAACTCGACCTGCTGCACGTCCACTATGCAATTCCCCATTCCATCTCCGCCTACCTTGCACGAGAGATGCTGGCTCGCCAAAACCGTCGGTTGCCCTTCATCACGACGCTCCATGGAACGGACATTACCCTGGTCGGACTCGACCACTCCTATCTGCCGATAACGCGATTCGGTATCGATGAAAGCGACGGCGTCACCGCCATCTCCCGGTATTTGAAAGAGAAAACAATACAGGAGTTTCATCCGGAGAGGTCGATCGAGGTCATTCCAAATTTTGTGAACTGCGACGTCTACCAGCCTCTGGATGAGACGCAACGTGCAGCTGGGAGAACTCGCTACGCCGAGCCGAATGAGAAGATCCTTGTGCACCTGTCCAACTTTCGGCCGGTTAAACGCACCGCGGACGTGATCCGCGTATTTTCGCGCGTCGTTCAGGAATTGCCGGCGCGTCTGTTGATGATCGGGGACGGCCCTGACCGCTCTGCGGCTGAATGGATCGCTCATCGCAAGGGAATCCAGGATCGGGTTCACTTCCTCGGCAAACAAAGCAGCGTCTCCGAGATCCTGCCCCTTGCCGATTTGCTGCTCATGCCCAGCGAGCAGGAATCCTTCGGCCTTGTCGCGCTCGAGGCGATGGCGTGTCGCGTTCCGACGATCGCAACGTCTGTCGGCGGAGTGCCTGAGTTGATCGATGACGGAGTGAACGGCCGTCTCTTTCCCGTCGGAGATGTTGAGAGCATGGCCGCCGCTGCGGTCGAACTTTTCCGTGACCCGGATGGGTATCAGGCGATGGCTGAGGCCGCTCGCCGAACGGCTCAGACCCGTTATTGCGCCTCAAAGATTCTGCCCTTGTACGAGCGCTTCTATGAGGAGGTTCTGAACGGGTCTGCCCGTGCCGGTGATCAATGAATCATGTTGATGGTTTCCTGGGAGATGCTGTCGAAGGTCGTGATCGCCTTTGAACTTGCCTCGAAAGCCTGCTGAGCCACGATCAGGTTGGCGAATTGAGTCGAAATGTCGACGTTCGACTGCTCCAGCGCCTCATCCTGCATCGTTCCAAGACCCGCCGCACCAGCAACACCCACGCTTGCGGATCCTGACGCCAGCGTTGTTTGATAGTTGTTGCCGGCCGTAATAATCAGGCCCTGCTCGTTTGTAATGCTGGCCAGCGCCAATTGGCCCACGGGTGCGGTTTGTCCATTGCTGAACTTAGCGGAAACCAAACCGTCAGAATCGATCGTGAAGCCGCTGTATTCGCCGCTGGCGTAGCCGTCTTGTGTCGTTGCGGAGACTGCCGACCCTGAGGACACCTGGGTGATGGTGGGCTTGTTGTTCGCCCCATAAAGATCCCAAGTGATGTTCAGATTATTCGCGCCGTCGCTCAGGCCGGTAAAGCTGACGCCCGCCACGTTGGCAGCCGGCGTCGTCAGGTTACCGTTCGCGTCAAATTGCAAGGCTCCTGTCAGATTCGCCCCTCCCGTCGCGTCGCCCGCGGGCAGCGAGATCTGGTAGGTCCATGCATTCGGGTTCAACGCGGTACTCACGTTCGTGAAATCGACTGTCGCCACATGGCTGACGCCCAGGGAATCGTAAACCGTGATCTGTGCAGGAACCACGGTCCCCGCTGGCGCGCTGGAATCGAGATTGGCGCTCATGGACATTTTGCTGGTGACGTTTGGCTGTTCCACGGCTCCAATCGGGATCTGGATCGGCGCCAGCGGCGAGTTCGTATTCACCGCGCCGTTTACTACCGGATATCCCATCACCTGCTGGCCGGACTGCGTCGTCAGCGACCCGTCCGATGTCAGGCTGAAGTTTCCGTCCCGTGTGTATTCGGTATCGCTCCCGTTCTTGACGACAAAGAAGCCGTCGCCGTTGAGAGCGACGTCGGTCGAATTACTGGTTTCATTGATGCTTCCCTGGGTAAAATCTGTTTTCGTTGCGGCCACCTGTGTGCCGGCGCCCACCTGCAGAGGATCCCCGGCTCCGGAACTGCCGATCTGCTGATAGAAAAGATCGCTGAAGGTTACGCTTTGGCTCTTGAATGCCGTCGTGTTCATATTCGAAAGATTATTGGCAATCGTGTTCAGAGCCTTCGACGAGGCTTCCAGTCCAGTCAGTGGAATTGAAAAAGATGACATAGTTTCTCCTTAGAGAGCCGAGCGCGCCTTAACGCACCGGGGTTGATGTGGATGTGCGGGCCTGCTGTGCGCGGGCTCTCATTGAACTGAGTACGGAGTCGAATGGGCTTGCCGAGGACCCGGGCGCGAGGGTTTTCGCCGCGGTCTCGAGTGAGCTCGCGATACGAGACGCTGAGTTCCCGGAATTCGGAGCGCTCAGGTTTCCGGTTGCGCTCGCCGTCGGTGAAGTGTTGGCGCTCGCCGCCTGAGCCGGCACAGCAACCCCGCCCGACGGAGTACCCGAGCCGGCGCTGTCCGCAGACGCAAGCGGCGCGAGGTCCTGATTGATCGAGATCAGTTGTTCGAGGCTGTTCACCTGCACGAGCTGGTTGATGTATTCGTTTGGATCGGTATTGGCCGTCGGATCCTGATTTTTTAACTCCGACACCAGAAGCTGCAGGAAGTCATTCGCGGAAACCGTCGCCGTATTGCTCGAGGAAGAAGACGAGCCGGTGCCGGACGGTGTCCCGGAATCTTCCGGACGTACTGCCCCCGTGGCCGCGGCCGCAATGGTATTTGGAAATATCTGCATGAAACCCCTTTCGTCGGTCTGTCCCGCAGACCCGTACATTGATGTAAGATAGCCTCTCCGCGTCCGCCTCAATCGGCGTTGCGTTCTGAGTTCCGCCCCGCTCGATAGATCTGGCCTGTTGCGCATTCTCGTTTCGAGAGTGTTCGTGAGAAGAGCTTCCGTTTCCGCTCGACGAGAATCTCTCCGAGGCCAGTGTGTCGATCTGCACGTGCTGGCCTGCGAGGTATTCCCGCACCGTCGACAACTGGCCGGCGATTGCGCCATGGGACTCCGCCGAACTGGTCAGCGTCGCTGAAACCTGGCCCGCCGCACTGCTGGCGCGAATTTCCACCCATCCCAGCCCCGTGCTGTGTACGCCTACTGCCAGCCTCTGCGGAGTGTTTTCAATGACCTGTGGCCCAGCCGCGGAATCCATGCGCTCGAACGCGGCACCTGCGGAGGCACGCGCAGAGGGCGCGGGCGACAACGATTGAGCTGTCATGGGTCCGGCTAAGTGGATCGGCTGCGCAGCCGGAGGGGTGCCCGGAGCCAACAAATCCGAGCCTGAACTCGTGGATGGAGTTGCGACAGAGTCAACCGCGCCCTTCTGCAATCCGATCGTCTTTGCGAACGCTGCATCATGCCCCAGGGTCGCCTCGCCGCGGATAACGATCGGCGCGAATTCGGGGCGAGAGGAGCTTTCGGGCTTGCTTTCAGGATCGGTGGTGGCAGCATCCACCGGTTTTCCGTCGGAATTCCTGCCGGCCCCCGCCGTCATATCTTTAGCACGCTGTGCATTGACCCTGGTTGCCCGAAGCATCGAGGGCGTCGCCGCAGTGATCGTGCCCTTAAACGAAGAGAGCGAAGGCACATCGGCCGGGTTCTGCCTCGCAAAAGCCTCCATCCCCGCCGTATCCGTATTTTGAAGAGACATTGCTTTCTCCCGACGAATCCCCACTATCGAGGATTTGCCCGAGGCGGGACGGTTCGATTGCCACGGCGTGCGAGGCGCGCGGTGGATTAACGAAGGATTTTGCAAATGAGTGCCAGGAGGGTTCGAGGAAGCCGAACCCGAGGCCGGCTCACCGCCCTGGGCCGCAGGGCTGCCGTTGATCTTCGGTATGTCAATCGCACCCGCAGCACCGGCCACTCGCAACGCCTCGTTTATTGCATCGGCTTTGGACGTCGGCTCATCCCCCGAAGGCTTCCGGGATTCAGCGAGTTGATCTTCCTCAGCTGCTGACGCCGTGATCCTGACATTGACGATTGATTCCGCTGCGCCGGCCAATCCCTCTTTCATTTGGGCGCGGTCGCCGACTGCACCTCCGCCTGGAGTTGCACCGGCGCCTTCCTCAACCGCTTGCTTTTCCGCGGTCGCGTCAGAGTGGGAAAATTGCCCGGTTCTCGCCGCCCCGGATGCCTGACCCTCTGCGATCGCCCGCGATTCCAACATCGCAGGGCTGATCCCCCGTGCGTCCCCGCGGATCGGCGAATCTGCCTCGCCTCCGCCCAGGCCCGCGTTCTGATCTGCGGCGGAAACCCCGGCGCCGGCCGCGATCGAATGAGTTGCATCCCCTGGCTGGCTCGCAAGCCTCGATGCTGTGGAATCAGAACCCATATTGGTCCCGGCCGTCTGCTTCAGGTTCGCTGATTCAGAAGACGCTTCCCCGCCACTCTGCAACTGTCTTCGAACGAGAGAACTGAATAACTCGCCGCCCGTCGCAAGCTTGACTTGATTTCCCGCGACGGGGTTGTCGTTTAGTCCCCCGGTAAATGGAACGTTTTGTGCTGCAGTCAATTCCAAAGGCTGAATCCTTCGCGGCTCTGACGTGCAACGGGCTGGCCAATCGGTGTGTAGAAATCTGAGACGGGTCTTACTTTTTGCTTTTCGCCGCTCGCTCCGGACGGCTTTGAAACCAGTCGTCGGTTTGATTTTGCTCCTGCCGAATCTGGCGCTTCTCCTGTGCGTGGGCCGCGGCGGAATTCAGAATATCCAGCTGCCGTCGTTCCTGACGGCGAGTCAGCATCTCTTCCCGTGCTCGGTCGACCGCTGGCCTTTCGGCTTCGCTCAGTGCATGGAGTCGCGCCTCTTTCCAGCCGGCAATCTCAGCATCGGCAAGTCCGATGAGCCAGCCGTTGCTGTTTGAAGAGTCTTCCTCGGCCAGCATCTGCAAGGCGCTTTCCCGCACAGACCGGAAAAGCCGACTTTGCCGCTCCGAGGCAAGTTCCAGATAGCGCAACTCTGCGGTCCTGCGTTCGAAATCAAGACGCGACAAATCTTCCATCAATTCGCGGATTTGCAGAATGCGCTCTAGCTGTCGCTTCATGCTTTCAGGTTCGAGGGCGCGCTGTCGAAAGAAGCAACCAGCCGCACCAACTGATTTCGTGCATCCGCAAGGCTTTCGGCCTCCCGAGCACTCTGCATCAGATAAGTTCGGATCGCCGGACGGAATCGCAAAGCGCGGTCAATGTCCTGATCGGTCCCGGCCCTGTAGGCACCGATCCGTATCAGGTCCTCAGACCGATTCCAGCTGGACAGCACACGACGGACTGCGGCCGCGGCCTGTGCGTGCTCGTCGGTAACGACGAGGGGCATCAGACGACTGATCGATTCGATGACGTCAATGGGTGGATACCATCCCTCTGCGGCGAGATTTCTCGCCAGAACGACATGTCCGTCCAGATAAGAGCGCACTGCGTCGACAAGGGGATCCTGAAGATCGTCTCCCTCCATCAGGACGGTGTAGAAGGCCGTGATACTGCCTGTATGGAAGCACCCGGCACGTTCCACAAGTCGCGCAAGTCGGCTGAACACCGAGGGTGTGTAGCCGCGCGTCGTGGGAGGCTCGCCAGCCGCCAGGCCAACCTCTCGCGCCGCCATTGCAAAACGGGTCAGCGAGTCGAGGACCAGCAGCACATGTCTGCCTTTGCTGGCGAAGTACTCGGCAACGCTGGTCGCTGCCAGCGCGGCCCTCATCCGCAGCAACGCCGACTGGTCCGATGTGGATACGAGCACCACGGCGCGCTTCTTTCCCGCGGGCCCCAGACCCTCCTCGAGAAACTCTCCAACTTCTCTGCCGCGCTCTCCAACCAATCCCACGACGATCACATCGGCATCGCTGTTACGAGTCATCATCCCGATCAGCGTGCTCTTCCCTACTCCCGAACCTCCAAAAATGCCGACCCTCTGGCCCCTGCCGACGGAGAGCAAACCGTCGATAGCGCGAACGCCGGTACCGAGCGCCTCGCGGATCGGCTTGCGGTCGAAGGGAGCCGGTGCGGGCCTTTCCAGCGCGAATGCGGTATGCAGAACAGGTCTGCGGCCTCCATCGAGCGGCTGGCCCATCGCATTCATCACGCGGCCGATCAGGCCCTCTCCCACTTCCACTCGCGGCGTGGTCCCCGATGCGGATACCGGATCTCCATACCGAATTCCATCTGCCTCGTCCAGAGTCATGGAGAGCACGCCCGTGCCGCGGAACCCGATCACCTCCGCCGGATGAGAGGTACCAGCGGAGTCGCGGATTTCACAACATTCACCCACTGAACAGGGAGGGCCTTCCGATTCGATGGTTTGACCGGTTGCCTCGACGACTCGCCCATTCCAGCGGTAAGGCCGGCGCTGGCGAAGCCGGGCAAAGTAGGTTCCGAGCAGGTCCATTAACCCCTCTTGCCGGTCGCGTCCGGACCAGCTGCGTCGTTTTTCGATTCCCTGCGAACCTCGAGAAGATCGAAGAACCCTCGCTCAATTTCTTCGAGCTGCGCGCGAACGCCGAGATCGACCGTACCCACATTGGTTTCCAGTACCGCCTCGCACGTCTCCAGACCCGCGTCCACCTGCACCTGCGGCCGGAGTGGCAATCCAGGCATCAAACGCACCATCTCCGCCCACATCTCCTGCTGCCCGGGTGGCACTCTTAAGCGGACCTCCGTCGATTCGGCGAGTTGTCCCAGTGCCACGCGCACGGCGCCTGAAAGCAGTAGCGGATCCAGCTGTGACTCCCGGTGCAGGATTCGTTCCGCAACGGCTAATGCAAGCCGGACAACCTCATGCTCCACTCGCGCCAGGTACCCATCCGTGCTCGCGCGAAATTCATCGATCGCCTGGCTTAACTGTCCCGCGCACTGTTCGCGCCAGGCGGTATATTCACTCCCCGCCAGATGCTTCCCCTGTTCCAGTGCGTCCTGCCGTACGCTCTCCAGTCTCCGGGCAAGCAGCCTTTCTTTGTCTTCGAGCTTCGACTCCAGATCGCGCACCCGACTCGCCAGATTCGCGGCCGACTCAAGTTCCATGACCGACATCGGCGTTCCCGCAAGCACCGGGTACTCCATCGGCCGGATTTCATTTTCGAGTTTGTCTAACATGAATGACTCATACGTCACACAACGAAATCGTCTCCCTGCTCGAGTTTGAGGATCACTTTGCCCTCAGCCTCGAGATTGCGGGCAAGAGCCAGAATCTCGTGTTGCGCTCCGGCAACTTCTCTGGCGCGCACCGGACCCATGACTTCCATATCTTCCTTCAGCATGTCTGCCGCGCGAGTCGACATCGCGGCGAAGACGTGCGCCCGCAGGTCTTCCTGGGCACCGCGCAGGGCCAGTGCGAGCTGTCGCTTATCCGCAGCAGCCACAATCTCCCGAATGCTCGCAGGAGGAATCGTCACCAGATCGTCGAAAGTGAACATCAGATTGCGGATGTTCAGCGCCATCGCAACATCCGCGGCCTCAATCTCATCCAGGATCTTTTTGGTTTCTTCCGATTCCATGCGGTTCAGCAAATCAGCGACCGCTTTAAAGCCGGAGTAGGACTTACGGCCGGTGTCCCCCATATTTTCCAGCCGCCTGTGCAGGATCATCGCCACGCGCTGGGCCATCTCCGGAGAAAATTGGCGCATAGCGGCCAGCCGCCTGATTGCCTCGACGCGACGCTCCTCGCTAAGACTGTCGATGACGATTGAACCTTTCCTTGCGTCGAGATGCGCAAGGACCACGGCAATCGTCTGCGGATGCTCGCTCTCAAGAAACTTGCCCAGCTGTTGCGGATCAACCCTCTGCAGGACCGTCAGATCGCTCTGGCTGGCTTCCTGGGCTCGTCTTACAAGGGCCAGCAAATCCTCGGCGCGCTGCTTGCCAAACGTATCGATCAACAGCTTCGCCGCATAGTCCAGACCTCCATGAACCATGTATTGCTGGGTTTCCATCATTTCATGGAACTCTTCGACTACATCCAGAGACAGCTCCGGCGGCACGGAGCGAAGATCGGCGATCTCCTCGGTAAGCCGCTGGACGTCGGGCTCGGAGAGATTCTGCAGGATTTTCTTTCCCACTTCATCACCCACCGCTACCAGGAAGATCGCGGCCTTGCGCACACCGCTCAGGGCGTGACTGGAGACCGCGGTTGGGTGAGCTGCGCTTGAGGACATAAACCTACTCTGAACGAATCCAGCTTTCCAGCAACCGTGTGCTTTGCGCGGGCTCGCGCTTTACATTTTCAGAGACCTGTTCAAAAACGCTCTGTGCCCGCAGCTTGCGTTGTTCCACCACTTGCTGCTCCGCAGAGAGTTCCGGGGCCTCTGCCGTTGCCTGAATGCGAAGCGGCGCGGCCTGGCCCTGCACTGCCGGCCTCGCAACCGGACCTGAAGTGAGGGTGCGCAAAACCGGGCGCAGCACGAGAAAGAAGAAGGCCAGAATCGCCGCGAGGATGGTTCCGTACCGCAACAAAGACTCAGATCGTGCCGCTGTGGAAAGCAATTTCTCGGTCGGGGTAGGCTCCGCGGGCGCCACATCGTCGTCGAAGGCAAGCTCTTCCATGCTGACCTGATCTCCACGCGATGCGTCGAACCCGATCGCGGCCTGCGCCAGATCGGTGAGACGCTTCATTTCGTCCTGCGACCGCGGCTGCCAGTTGGCCTGCTTTCCATCGCCGGTTCGCCGATAGTTAATCAGAACCGCTGCCGTCAGCCGTCGGACCCCTCCCGCAGCTTCCACGCTGTGTCGTACCTTCTTTGAAACGCCATAGGTCGCACTCTCCTGCCTCAGGTTCTGCTGCGCCGTGCTTTGGGTCGGGTAAAGAGGCGGCCTGGCATTTGGAGCGTTACTCGCGGTGCCCGGAATCCCTGAAGCGGCCGGCTGGCCCGCCGTTTGCTCGTTACGCTGCATCGAAAGGGTCGCCGTCTGCGCCGGATCATAGGTCTCGTCCAGCTCATCGGCAGAGTTCGCATCGTAATCCAGGCTGACAGAAGCTCGAACATTGCCTGGCCCCGCCACCGGTTCCAGAGTCTCAACTACCTTCGCGGCCATCTCCTGCTCACGCGATTCAAGGGCTGCGTCGCCCGTCCGTCGGCCCAGCAGCCCTCCTCCCTCTGCATCGACCAGCACCACATTTTCCGGCCGCAGATCATCGACCGCGCTCGCCACCAGATTGGAAATGGCCTCCGACTCTCCGTCCGGGAGGGCACGGTGCCGCAGCCGTAAAACCACCGATGCCTTTGCGTCCCGCTGCTCAGCTGTAAACAGCGAATCATGCGACAAAACCAGGTGCACGCGCGCCGACTGCACGGAAGCCAGCGTGGCGATCGTGTGCTCCAGTTCTCCCTCCAGCGCCCTCTGGTAATTGACCTTCTCGTCGAACTCGGACCCCATCCAGTTCGGATTATCGAAGAGCTCGAATCCCATGCGCCCGCTCCTCGGGCCACCTTTGGCCGTGGTAGCCAGCCGCGCCTTATCCAGATTTTGCGCCGGCACTCTCAGCGCTGATCCGTCGGGCGAAACGTCGAATGGAATGCCCGCCGTGGTCAGTTGCTGCCCCATCTGGCGAGCATCGTCCGGATCGAGTCCGGCGTACAGCGTGCGCCAGTCGGTTCGCGACGTGTACCAAAGCAGTCCGCCCAGACAACCCGCCAGAATCACACCTGCCATCAGCAGCCGGCTCCTGCGTGCCGGATCGAGCTTGCGGAAGCGAGCAGCCACTTCGACAGCCATGGATCCAGCTCGCTGTATCGTCAGCGCGGTCTGCGGTTTGTCAGATTTGTCAGCCATCCGTTCTCACCACCGCAATTCAGAATTGCATCCCCATCACCTGCTGATAGGCGGCCACTGCCTTATTCCTTACAGCGAGTGCCAGTTCGAAGCTCATGTCGGCTTTCTGCGTGGCGATCATCGCCTCGTGAACGTCGACGCCGGTCCCTCGCAGCAATCCCTCCACCGCGGAGGATGCCTGCTGCTGCAGACCGTCGACGCCTGAGACGGCGTCTTTCAGCAGATCGCCGAAGGGAGCCGCGCCCGCGGATGCCGATCCTGTCGCGATGGCGGGCGCGATCACGACGGGCGCTACAGAGGAAGCGATTGCTGTTGGCTGCATGTGCGAATCTCCTATTTCAAAATGTCGAGCGAGGTGGAGAGCATGCTCTTCTCCGCCTGGATTGCCGAACTGTTCAGCCCATAAGCTCTGGTCGCGCCCATCAGGTCGACCATCTCCGTTAGTGGGTTGATGTCCGGATAAGAAACGTAACCGTCTCTGTCGGCATCGGGGTGGCGGGGATCAAAGCGCCGCAGCGGACTTCCACCGTCGGTTACAACCGCTGCTACACGAACCCCGCCAATCTCGCCGGATGTGCCGGACGCTGCCTGCAACTGACCGCCGAAGCTTTGCTGGCCGGCCTCAGAAGTGAACACCACATGCTGGCGACGATAGGGACCGCTGCCATCCGCGCTGCGTGTCGTTTCAGCGTTCGCCATATTGGCGGCTACAACTTCGGCTCGGATACGCTCGGCCTGAAGCGCAGATCCGCTGACTTCCATCACGCCGAACAGATTCATAACCACCAACCTTCCTTCAAAGCCATGCAATCTCACTTCTGGTCTTCGTGAATGGCGTCCAGTTCACGGGTAAATTCTCGCTTTAACAACTCCACGCCGGTCCGAAACTGCAACTGAGCCTCCGCCATCTTCATGCCCTCTCGATCCATCGAGACGTTATTCCCGTCGGGACGTTCCAGCAGACCATCCACAAGATCAGGATGAACATTGGACAATCCGGTGGCCGCAGTGCTTCCATCCGAGCCTTCCAGGCTATCGAGCGAGCGCGACATCTCACCGGCAAAGTCAAATCCCACCGTTCGGTACCCGGGCGTGTCGACGTTCGCCATATTCTGTGCCGTCATTTTCAGTTCAAGCGACGACAGGTCCAGATATCGGTTCAGAGCCTCGGAAATTGGCGTTTCTATCTGCATCGACTGCCACTCAGGAAAATCTCCAGCTCAACGAATGCAACGAAGCACCCACGCCCTCGTTGCCAGCATTAGAAAATTCTCACCGCGATTCGTCGAGTTCTATCTCCTCGATGTCGATACGGGGCCGATCTTCGGCCAGAATCCAGCCACGCTCGAGAACATGTTCCAGTTCACGCACGTTTCCAGGCCAGGGATGAGAGATCAGACGCGCCAGCGCAGCTGCTGTGATTTTCTTCGCCGGGCTCTTTCTTCCAAGTTTCTCGAGGAAATACTGCGTCAGGGCCCGAATGTCCTCGTGGCGACCGTCGAGGGCCGGGGTCTGAATCAAAAACACCGCCAGCCGATAATAGAGATCCGCTCGAAATTCGCCTTGCGTCACCAGCTTTGCAAGAGGTCGATGCGTGGCGGCAACGATGCGCACATCCACAGCGATTGAATCATTGTTGCCAACCCGCTGCAATTCTCCGGTTTCCAGAAATCGCAGCAACTTCGCCTGCAATGGCAATGGCATTTCACCAATCTCGTCCAGAAACAGCGTGCCACCATTGGCAGCTTCGATCCGCCCGGTCCGATTCTCCACGGCTCCGGTGAAGGCTCCCCGTGCATGACCGAAGAGCTCGGCCTCGAGCAGGCCATCGGGGATCGCTGCGCAGTTCAGTGCAATCAATTTGCGCGTAGCCCTCGGGCTGAGCCGGTGCAGAGCCTTCGCAACCAGTTCCTTGCCGCTCCCGGTCGGCCCTTCAATCAGAACCGATGTCGTCCGCGGTGCAACCAGGCGGATTCTCCGGCTTACTTCCAGCAGGGCGGGATGCGAGCCCACGAATTCCGAAAGACGCGTTTCTGCGGTAAGCGGATTAGCTACCGCCCGATCTCGCTCCGCCGCAGCAGGACGGGCGGGTGATGTCACCACTTCAGTCGAAGATCCGGACTGTTCGCGCTGAACCTCGTCGCCGTCAAATGACGGACGGGCATGGCTGCCGGGTGCAACATTCCATATCGCGTCGTCCGTAGCCTGCGCCCGCCGCAATGCTAACAGCACTTCGTTCCGTCGCGGGCCTCGCGGCGCGCTTCCCGATGCCAGCGTCGCGTCCGCCATAATCAGATCAGTGTCCGGGTGGACCTTCCTGAATTCGTCAACAAATTCGTGGATCTCAAGGTCCGGCAGCCATGAATCGAGAACCACCGCTTCGGCCGGCGACGCATCCAGGCAGGCGAGCGTTTCGGCGCCCCTCCCGGCTTCCCGAACCTGCCACCGCAAATCGGATAACGCACTCCGCAGTCGCTGGCGAAACGCTGCATCCGCACTGACCAGAACCGCTGTGCGTGCACTGGATAGATTCTTCGATTGCACTGCTGTTTCCGTCACTGGTTCTCCTTACTGCTGAGCGATCGTGTATCCAACTCCACGGAGGGTCTGGATCAGCGGGAAGGTCGCAGCCTGGTTTGCATGCTTGCTGTCGTCCGCGTCACCCTCGGTGCGGCCATCCTGTAGTTTGCGCCGCAGATAATTGATGTAAACATCCACCACATTCGTGCCGCCCGCTTCGGGCATGTTCCACACTTCGCGCAGCAACGTCGCACGGGAGACTGGCCGGCCGCGATGCAGCATGAGGTATTCGAGGAGCGCAAATTCTCTTGTCGTCAGCGAAACCGGCTTCCCGTTACGTGTCACCGACCGTTCCACGCGTTTCAGTTCCACATCGCCGTGACGCAGAACCAGCCCCGGCGATTTGCGCCTGGCCAAGCCGCGGCACCGCGCCCGCAGTTCGGCGAACGAAAATGGCTTTTGCATGAAGTCGTCCGCTCCCATTTCGAGGCAGCGAAGCCTGGTCTCCTGTTCTGAGCGCGCCGTCAGGATGAGAATGGGCAAATCATCGGTGAGCGATCGCAGGAACTCCAGCACCTCAGTACCGTCCCGGCCTGGAAGATTCAAGTCGAGAACCGCCATCTCGGGAAGGTTGCTCCTGGCGGCCGCTATCGCCATCTCGCCGTCGGTGGCCATCGTGACTTCATGACCGTCCTGCTCCATCCCGCGTGCAAGAAACGTTCCCAGTGCCGGATCGTCCTCCGCTATCAGCAAACGCATGTGAATTTTCTCCCACATTCACAATCTCGCTTTGGGCTATCGACTTGAAGAGAAATATGAGAAAACTCCAAACGTAATTCCAGAGATGGAATACGTTTTCCCGGCCGTGCCGAATCGGGAGATCAGGGTCTTAACCGCCGTGCCTTAAAAACTTATTTACTCGATTCGCTTTTTGTTCGCTATAATGGCGCCTATGGCCATCACCCGCCGGCAGAAGGAAGTCCTCGAATTCATATCAGGATTCGTACAAAGGAACGGCTACTCTCCCTCTTTTGAAGAGATCGCCCGCGGTCTCGATCTTCGTTCACTGGCAACGGTCCACAAACACATTACAAATCTCCAAAACAAAGGTCTGCTGGCTCGCGCGCATAATCGAAGCCGATCGCTCGATGTGCTCCCACCTCGATCCAAAGGGCGGGGCGTCGATCGCCTGCCACTGGCAGGTCGTATCGCGGCTGGCTATCCTGTAGAAACCGCTGAAATTCCAGAGAGTATCAGCCTGGCGGATATTGTCGGTAATCGCGACGTGTTTGCGCTCCAGGTGCGCGGAGAGTCCATGCGCGACGAACACATCCTGGACGGCGATTTCGTCCTCGTCGAACGCACCAATACAGCCCGCTCCGGGGAGATCATCGTAGCTTTGGTGCGAGGCTCGGAAACGACTTTGAAACGCTACTACCGCGAAGGTGCGGTCATCCGGCTCCAGCCCGCCAACACCGAGATGGACCCCATCATGGTCCCGGCGGCACAGGTTGCCATCCAGGGACGCGTATTAGGGGTTCTAAGGAAGTACTGAGATGAACCGCAGGCCCGAATCTAACCCAGAACCCGAGTAATACTGCGCTCAATGGTCTCCCTGGGAACATAGCCCACGATTTGATCGGCCACTTTGCCTCCTTTGAAGAGAAGTAAGGCCGGAATCCCGCGAATTCCGTAACGCATGGGCGTCGCCTGGTTGTGATCGACATCCATCTTCGCCACCTTCAGCCGGCCGGTGTAAGCTGTCGCAACCTCGTCAACAACCGGCGCCAGCGCCCGGCATGGACCACACCATGTTGCCCAAAAATCCACCAGAACCGGCTGATCCGACTGCAGAACCTCCTGATCGAAGGTTGCGTCCGTCACCTCGGCGATTCCCACTGCGGCCATGTCTTTTTGTGTCCCCTTTGCGTGCCCGAAGCACTCCTGCAAGTCTACCTGACTTCTAATAGATGCAATTGCAACGCTCGGGTCGCAGCGTAGCTGTTTCCACAACTTTTGGTGCAAAAAATTAAGGCGCCCGGATTCTGTTAAGAATCACGGACGCCGGAGCAGCCCTCCCCCAGAACTGCCCACAGATGCGAACATAGGGCCTCTGGTGGCCCGTGTAAAGCAATCTTCAGTAATTTTTGGTAATGGAGTGAATGAGTTACGCATGATCGGATATGGCGTTACTAATGGGGTATGCGCCGGCCCAGCGTCGACCCGCATTCTGCCACCGCTGGCGTCGACGGATGGTCCGCTAAAACGCCACCGGCCGGCTCTCAATTTCGCACGTCAGGAACTCGACATTTCCGTCGCCCCCCAGCTCCTTTGCGGCCAGATTTTTCGCCTCTGAAGCAGCCTTTTCCGAAGGAGTTAAGAGCAGGACCGCGGGGCCCGCACCACTTAGTGCGATACCCGCGATACCGCCGCGGCCGGCCAGTGGGAGGAGCCGGGCCAGCAGGGTGCACGTTTCGATCCGAAATGGCTGATGCAGTCGATCACCCATGGCAATCGCCAGAAGATCTTCACGTCCCGATGCGACGGCGGCCGTCAGCAGCGCAACACGCTGCAGATTTGCGACTGCATCCTTTCGGGTGTAGTGATCCGGCAGCAGGCTCCGAGAGGCTGTTGTAGCCAGGGGGTGGTCGGGCAGCGCGATAACTGCGCGCCACTCGGACGGTGGAGCGATCGAAATTGCATGGACCTGGTCTCCCTCCAGCGCGCTCGCGACGAAACCGCCCAACCAGCACGCAGCGGCATTGTCGGGGTGACCTTCGAGCAGCGCCGCTTCGGTGAGGATTCGATCCCCGCTCCAACCGAGACCGCCGTAGTGCGAAGCCAGAGTTACAGCAGCCAGTCTTACCGCAGCAGAGGAGCCGCATCCCATGCCAAGGGGGATCTCGTTTCGCACCTTGAGGCTCAGTGGAACGAATTCGCGCTTGTGAGCGGCAAGGATTTCCCGATAAGTGTCGACCAAAAGGTTATTCTGCGTGGCTCCGCAGATCGACGCATCGCGGCCCGTGGCTTCCACCGTGATCCGCTCGTTCGTTTGCGCCTCGACATACAGGTACAACTTCAGCGCCAGGGCCACCGAATCAAAGCCAGGGCCCAGGTTTGCCGAGGTGGCCGGCAACCGAAGGTGAACGCAGCTCATTCGGCAGCACGCTCCAGTTCGCGCAGTACATGATCCGCGGACGCATCGACGCAGATCGCATTATGACGGCTGGCTTCGATGTCGTATGCGACCCCTGCCGCTTCTGCCTCGGACATCAGCTCTCCGCGATGGTATCGGATCGTATAGTCAGGGTCCTTCAGGGTGTGTCCCGTGAGGACAAGCACCACCGACTCCTCTCGCCCGATTTTTTCCTGCTGTAACAATTTCTTCAGACCGGCCAGGGTGACGGCCGACGCCGGCTCGCATCCGATACCCTCGGCACCGATCTCTGCTTTCGCCAGCGCGATTTCCGCTTCGGAAACCTGGGCGACCCATCCGCCTGTCTCCTGAATTACCCTCACCGCCTTGCGCCACGACGCAGGATTGCCAATGCGAATCGCGCTGGCCCGCGTGCGCGCCTCCACCGGTTCAAGCTTCTCCCCACCGAACTCGGTCATCGTGCGCACCAGCGGATTGGCTCCCTTCGCCTGAATCACGGAAATGCGCGGCACGCTCGTCGTCAATCCCAGATTCCTCATCTCCAGAAAGCCCTTGCCCAGCGCTGAGCTGTTTGCAAGATTTCCTCCCGGTACGATCAGATGGTCCGGAACCTGCCACTGCATTTGCTCCGCAATCTCGAACGCTGCGGTTTTTTGCCCTTCCAGCCGAAAAGGGTTGACGGAGTTCAACAGATAAACCGGTGCCCGCTGGACGACTTCGGAAAGCACGCGCACACAGCCGTCAAAATCGGTGCGCAGCTGGAGTGTCAGCGAACCGTAATCCATCGCCTGCGCCAGTTTGCCCCACGCAATCTCTCCCTCGGGCAGCAACACCAGACTCCGCACCCCGGCGCGTGCGGCGTACGCCGCCATCGCTGCAGACGTATTCCCGGTCGAGGCACAGGCCACCCAGCTCGCGCCGCTCTCGCGGGCAACGGAGATCGCGGTGGTCATCCCTGTATCTTTGAAAGACCCCGTCGGATTCATTCCCTGATGCTTGGCCCGCAATTGCGGAATGCCGAGCCGTCTTGCCGATTGCGGCAAATCGTAAAGAGGCGTGTTCCCCTCCCCCAGAGAAACGATGCTGTCCTGCGACTGCAGTATCGGAAGCATTTCGCGAAATCGCCAAACGCCGCTGCAATCGGCGGTTTCCAGCGATGACCGCCGCTCTCTCCACAACCAGCGAAGTGCGCTGGGATTAGGCCGCGTCTGTCTCGGGCCCGCCCATGCGGGGTAGACCGCTTCGTACAACTCGCCGCAATCCTCACAGCGGAAATTGCCAGGCAACACCTGTTGCGCAGCCACGTGCCCGCAGCCGATGCACCTCAATTGATAAATTTCATTCATCGTGTGCCGGATATTTTCAGCCTAACATTCGTCGAAGTCAGGCTGGATCGTCTACTTTCGCCTATCCGTACCCTGATTTTCGACTAAAATCGTTCGATGGCGCCACTCCTCACGCCCCGCGATGCTGCGCTCAGGCTTGGCATCTCTTACGCAGCAATCAAGCAGTGGATCTATCGTGGCAAGCTGAAAGCCATTAAAACCCCCGGCGGCCATTACCGTATTCCTGAATCTGAGTTGGACGCGCTTCTCTTCAAAGCAAAACGCCCAGAAACTCCGAAGCGTCAGATGATGCGTACGGTGAGCGGGCGCAATCAGCTGGTGGGCCGCATCGTGGAACTGAAGATCGAAGGCCTGCTGGCCCAGGTTCGCCTTTCCATCGGAGGTCAGATCATCACCTCCATCATTACGTCGGACGCCGCCCGCGAAATGCGCCTGAAAAAAGGCGAGACGGTCGCCGCCCTCATCAAATCGACCGAAGTGATGGTGCTCCGTGTCTGATCGCCAACCCATCTGCGCCGCCCTGGCGTTGTTCCTGGCACTCTGCCCCGCTTTCGCTCAGCAAACATCATCACCTCTGCCAGGCAGGGCTCTGCGCATCGCCGCCGCCGCCGACTGGCAGCCTCTGTTGCCCCCGCTGCTCGCTCAGTTCGAACACCAGACTGGCGTTCACGCGGACGCCTCCTATCAGTCGTCTGCAACGCTGGCAACCCAGATCATCGACGGCGCACCCTTCGATCTGTTTCTGGCAGCCGATCTCTCGTTCCCGCAGCGGGTGATCGACGCAGGACGCGCAGAGGAGTCAAGCCCGATTCAGTACGCGCGCGGCACTCTCGTATTTTGGACCCGGAATGATTCCGGTGTAACCAATCTCTCTCTCGACGCGCTTCACGAGCCTTCAGTCAAAACCATCGCCATCGCCAATCCTGAGCATGCGCCCTATGGGCGCGCCGCCCAGGCGACCTTGCAGCATCTTGGCATCCTCGATGCGGTACGCCCCAAGCTGGTTACCGCGGAGAACATCGCGCAGGCAGCTCAGTTTGCTGACTCGGGAAACGCACAGGTGGGATTCATTTCACTCACCTCTGCGCTCACTCCGCGCCTCAAGAGTGACGGCCACTTTATTCGGGTTCCTAACGACGACTATCCACCTATCCTCCAGGGCGCAATCGTCATCCGCGCCAGCGCAGGCGCCTCCAACGCCCACCGCTTCCTTGAATTTCTCGCCAGACCCGAGATTCAGAAGGCGCTCGCCGCCGAGGGCCTCGAGCCTATTCACTAATGGACTTTGAGGCGCTCTGGCTCACGGTGCGTCTTGCGGCGACGACAACGCTGTTGCTCCTTGCCATCGGAATTCCTCTCGCCTGGTGGCTTGCTTCCACGCGGGCGGCATGGCGCCCCCTGATCGAAGCGGTGACAACACTTCCGATTCTTCTGCCGCCGACGGTGCTCGGATTCTATCTCCTCGTTTTGCTCGGGCCTCGCACCGGCTTCGGACGCCTTACCTCGCGCCTCTTCGGCCATCCACTCGCGTTTTCGTTTTCAGGTCTCGTTGTCGGATCGGTTGTGTATAGCCTGCCCTTCGCTGTGCAGCCATTGACCGCAGGATTTCGCTCCGTCGACAGGTCACTGATCGAACAAGCCTCGCTCCTCGGAGCCAGCCGTATCCGCATCCTTCAATCCGTCCTACTTCCTCTCTCTCTGCATTCCGTCATCGCAGCGGCCGCACTGTGCTTCACGCATACCATCGGCGAGTTCGGCGTGGTACTTATGGTCGGCGGCGACATTCCTGGCGCCACGCGCACGCTCTCCATCGCTATCTACGATCAGGTTCAGGAATTCTCGTACGCCGCTGCCAATCGTACTTCGCTCCTGCTGGTCAGTATTTCCGCACTTGCGCTCGTGCTGCTCTACTCACGCAGGGCCAAAGACGGAGCGCCCGATGGATGACATCCGTATTCGTCACCGCCAGGGGCAATTCCAGCTCGAAGCAGAGTTCTCGCTCACAAATCAATGGACCGTCGTCTTCGGTCCCTCAGGTTCCGGCAAGACGACGCTGTTGCGCATCCTGGCGGGACTCACACAACCAGCCTCAGCCCGCGTCCAACTCGGCGGTCAAATCGTGCTCGATACCGCGGCCGGCATCTCGGTTCCCGCAGGCAAGCGATCCATTGGCTTCGTCACGCAGCAGCCGGACCTGTTCCCACATCTGACGGTGCGGCAGAATGTCGCCTTCGGCATCCGCCATCTCGAGCGCGACCACCGCGCAGAACGCGTGAACGAAATGCTTCGACTTTTTGGAGCGGCAACATTCGCGGAGCAGTCGGCGCGCCAGCTTTCGGGCGGAGAACGCAAGCGCGTAGCTCTGGCCCGAGCTTTGGCGCCTGCTCCGAAGTTTCTACTTCTGGATGAACCGCTGGCTGGACTCGATGACGCTTCGGCGCACGATATTCTGTCTCGGCTGTCATCTCTGAGCGTGCGCGTCCTCTACGTCTCGCACGACCTCACTGAAATCTGGCGCATGCCTGCCAACGTCGTGTTCCTCGAATGCGGCCGGGTCACGGCGATCGGGCCTCTGCGCGAGGTGCTCGCTCCCCATCGCGCGCAGCTGCTCCGGCAACTCGACGTCTAGGTTCACTGCTTTTTTGCCCAGGCGCTCTGCAAAAACAAATCGCGGTCCCGATGCTGATCCGGTCCAGCTTCCGAGTTGACATCGAGGTGCATCAATTGCCAGTTATCCCCCGCGTTGTACTGCGGCCATTGCGGGGCGTCACCGCCATTCGGATTGCCGGTCCGCGCGAAGTTGGTCCAGTAAGTCTCGACCAGGTCGCTCAGCTTCTGATCCTCCGGCTGCCAAACCGCATCCGGCCTCGAGTTGAGCGTGCCGAAGACATATTCGATCTCGTCGGAGTGGAATGCGCCCGACCCCGCAGGATGATATTTGTCCGCAGGCGAAGGCCGCTCGAAGTGATAGCGATAAACCGGTGCACCACCCGTGGCCACTTGCGCTTCCAGCCATTCCCATGTGCCGAAAGCAATGAAGCTGTCACCCGCAAAGTCGATCGCCGAACGAACCGCATCGGCATCGGTTTGCGCCGAATAGACCTTCAGAAATTCCGGCGCGCGTTCCGCAAAGTCCTTTTCCGCTTTTTGCTGGAAACTCTGCACGGTCGGCGGAGCCGGAAAATTCACTGCCAGTGCGCTCGGCTCATCACGATTCCATCCTGCCAGCAACGGGACATGGGCCTGTTTCCCCTCACTGTAAATCTGCGGAACGCTCTCTGGCAGGAAGTATCCGTCCACGTCGGGCCCTGTTCCTGAGCGACCCGGATTGGTTTGCGTTGCCATCTTCTGTATCAGGTCCTGCGCGCTCATCGCGCGCAGTGCTGCCAGATCCGAGGTTCCGAATGTGGCCATTGCCCAGGCCGGATCGGAGGTCTCCCGCGCACTCAGCGGAGCAAACGACAATCCACGGCTTGTAAAGGCTGCCCCGCTTTCTCCAATCGCGTGGACAAACAGACCCTGCGCCAGCGGCGACGCCATTTGTGCGCTTACCGAGAACGATCCTGCCGACTCGCCAAATATCGTTACGTTATTCGGATCGCCGCCAAATGCGCTGATGTTTCGCTTTACCCATTCGAGCGCCGCTGTCTGATCCATCAGACCGTAGTTGCCCGCAGCGTGCTGGCTGGACTCGGCCGCCAGGCCCGGATGGACAAAGAATCCGAATAGCCCCAGCCGATAATTCATCGAAACCACCACCACGCCTTTCGTGGCCAGGTGCTCTCCATCCTGACGCGGCTCCGATGTCGTTCCGGCCACAAAACCGCCTCCGTAGATCCAAACCATCACCGGCAGCTTCGCGTGCTTGTCTTTCGCTGACGTCCAGACGTTCAGCGTCAGACAGTCTTCGCTACCGCCTGGATCACGAAAGTGCATATCGTGGTAAATGTCCGGCTGCATGCAGTGCGAACCAAAGGCGGTTGCATCGCGAGCGCCCGCCCACTTTACGGCTGGTAGCGGCGGCTTCCAGCGCAGCGGCCCAACCGGGGGCGCAGCGTAGGGAATTCCAAGAAAGGTACGGACCTGACCATCATCGCTTTTTTTGCCGTGGATTTTTCCCTTGTCCGTTTTAACCGTCAGTTGATCGGCTGCTTTGGCGGATACTCCCGACATCAGGCTGAACATGGCCGCTGCGGCGACAACAAACTTACCTGGAAATTGCACCCG
This sequence comes from Acidobacteriaceae bacterium, assembly GCA_036490815.1. Lineage (GTDB taxonomy): Bacteria > Acidobacteriota > Terriglobia > Terriglobales > Acidobacteriaceae > Palsa-343. The sequence goes on along the minus strand of DASXDF010000013.1, from coordinate 245,347 downwards.
TTTCCTCCCTTTCTCTCGCGGACCCATTCGTGAAACAGACCACCATAGCAGAGCAGTGACCCTTATTGCTCCGCAGCCAGCATGTCTTCAAGGGTCTCCCGTCGCCGAATCAGATGGGAGTGTCGGCCATCCACAAGGACCTCCGCCGCGCGCGGCCGTGAGTTGTAGTTCGAAGCCAGGGCCATTCCATAAGCGCCGGCATCGAGAACCGCAATCAGATCTCCTCGTTTCAGCGGTGGCATTTCCCGATCCCGCGCGAGAAAATCACCCGTCTCGCACACCGGACCGACAACATCGACCAGAGTCCTGCGCGACGATCGCCGACGGGTAACCGGAACGATTTCATGATGCGCCTGGTACAACGCTGGCCGAATCAGGTCGTTCATCGCCGCGTCTGTGATCACAAACGTCTTTTTGCCGTTCCTCTTTACATGCAGGACGCGCGCCAAGAGTGCCCCCGCCTGAGCCACGATGAAACGCCCTGGCTCCAGAAGCAACTTCAGCCCCTCTACCGCCTGAATGGCGGGAATAATCGCCGCTGCGTACTGATGAACCTTCTCAGCCGCGTCAAACGGGCGGTCGAGGTGGTATTCCACTCCCAACCCGCCGCCGATATCGATGGTTCGAATGGCGTGACCATCGCGCCTGAGTTCCGCGATCAACTTCACCACACGCTCCGCCGCAGCGCCAAAAGGATCGGGGTTCCGTATCTGCGAGCCGATGTGCACGCTCACCCCGCAGGCTTCCAGATACTTCGCCGCTTTCCTGTAGACGGCCCTCGCGCGGCGAATATCAATCCCAAACTTGTGCTCCCGCATTCCTGTCGAAATATAAGGATGGGTTTCCGCAAAAACATCCGGATTGACTCGCAGCGCGAAGCGCGCCTTCTTCCGGAGCCTGGCCGCGCGCTGCGAGAGAAGTTCGAGTTCCTCTTCGCTCTCGACGTTGAACTGCAAAATATCGGCCTTCAGAGCGAGATCCATCTCGGGCTCCGTCTTGCCAACGCCCGAAAACACAACCCGGGCCACTGCCGCGGAATCGACCGCCATGATCCGCTCCAGCTCGCCTCCGGAAACAACGTCAAATCCACTTCCCTCCCCGGCCAGTAACTTAAGAACGGCGAGTGCAGGGTTGGCCTTTACGGCGTAACACAACATATGCGGAACTCGATCGAAGGCGCGCTGGAACAGCCTTACTCGCTCCCTGATATGGCCGGCAGAATAGACGTACAGCGGCGTTCCATACCTGCGCGCCAGCTGCTCCATGCCGACGCCCTCGCAGCGCATCGCCGTTTCTTTGCCAGGGTGGATAAAAGGACGGCTCGAAATCGAAAAACCTCGATGAAACGAATTTCCCTGAGAGTATCTGTCTTCGCAGCACTCGTAAAGCGCGGCGGTCGCGCTCGCGTTATCGGGTGACGATTCGACCGCTCATGGATGCGCGTCCAGCTCGCAACCCAGCATTGTGTTGCCGGTTGCGGCCAACACCAGCAAACGAGCCGCCACACCATTGGGGGAAAGGGGTGTCAGAGTGACCGTCCCATCCACTCCTGAGACTGTCTGTAGGATCTCCTGTCCGAGAACCGGAGCGGGAGCACAACCTCCCTGAACCGGACAAGGTTCCGTCCAACCGTCGAGCCTCTCGGCAAATGTTACGCTGGCCCCCGCAAGCGAATGTCCGAAGGCGTCGGTGACGCGCAAGACGATCGGCGAGAATCCCTGGCTCAGGGAGATGTACTGCGATGTTCCACTCCAGGCAGAAAGAACGGCGGTTTCCGAATGGACCGGCGTCACGGTAAAGGTTGCGCAACTCGTGGTTCCTGGGATGCACGCGCTGATGGTGGAATTCACGCTCTCGCTGAAGGGTCCGGCACTCACCTGGTTTGTCACCGTGCCTGTGGAATCGCTCACATTCTGGCTGGCGCTCACACTGACTCCCGAATCCGACGCGGTCCAGAGGATCGTTTGCCCGGCGATCGGAACTCCAGACGAATTGAGGACCAGCGCCTGGACTGGCCATTGCGCCGTCGATCCAAGGGCAACGAAAAGATTTGGGGTTAATGCTGCGATGGAGGGGGGAGCAATGCCAGTGAACTCCGTCATCACGCTGTTTCCGTTGGTCAGCGACACTGTAATCTGCGCCAGTGCAGTCGAGTTCGGAAGGATGGAGAGAGCGGCAGTCCCATCTCCCGCCGTAACTACGCTGCACGCGTTCTGGCCGCAGGCAAGCACAGCCGTGCCGGCTGTAACAGCAAAAGTCAGCGTCACACCGGCCGCGGCGGTCTGGGTGGTCACGTTGATCACCTGCACAGCAAGAGGCTGCGGCACACCCATCGGAACCGAACCCATGGGAGCTGACAGAATCGCGACAGCATCATCCGGTTCGGCATCGTAGCTTACTCCACTATTGATGGCTGCGATGCCCAGTGTCTGTGCATCCTGGAGCTGCACAACCGCGTTGCCGGTTGCTCCGCCGGAAGGTGGGGCAGTCGCAACAATCGTTGTTGGGGTCACGCTGCTTACCTGGGCCGCAACTCCATTTACAAACACACTCATGGAAGGGCGAAAGCCTATTCCCTGGATCACCATCTGGCCACCGCCCACCGGCAGCCGGGCAGGAGAAACGCTGTCCGCGTAGAGAATGCGCCCTCGGTAGGCATAATCGGGACGTCCGTCACCCCGAAGGTCCGCGAGCCCTATGCGAACCTCGCTGTCGGCGATGGTCATGACTGGAAGTGTGGTGAGACCGGTCCCCTGGCCATTGAATGGCTGTACCGTTCCTGTCACTGGGCCGGTGCCAACTGCATCGGTGCCGTTCCAGGCGCCCAGGACCACCTGTGCTTTGTTTTCAGTCGGGGTTCCGTTCTCGTCCAGCGCCTCCGTTTCGATTGTGAATTCGCGTCCGCCCCTGGCCCACCATTGAAACCATCCCGCGTGAGCATACCCGGTGATGCGGGCCGTCCACTCGCCCGTCACGGGAACGCTCGCGGGTGCCCCCTCGGTTCCGTCGGCGCCACTTTGATTCTCATTGGCAGCATCGTCGACTATCACTGTCTGCGTCATCGCGGATCCGGCATGGAGAGTTCCCAGCGCAATGACCGGCATCGTTCCGGAAGGCGTCACCTGACCGACGGTATAAGGTCCCACTGACGAGTTTCCGGTATACAGCGGGTTCAGAGCTTCAAAGGTCAACTGATATTGAGACGATGTTGTTCCGGGCGGCAAGGGCACGCCGCTGAGATCGAAATATCCCTCCAGGGATGTGTCATCGCTGCCGAAACGGTTCAATGCGTTCCCGGCCGTATCGGTCGAACCCTTCACCGGGTTCCCGGCGTTGCCCTCGAACACTCCGCTGACCGCCGTGGCCGTATAGCGAAGGTCGGGTGCGCCGTTGAGCATAGGCTGCAAGACTGCGTTGACGCCCTGCATCCCCTGGCCGCCTGGAAACTGGATGGTTCCGCGAATCGAAATCGTCGCCGACGAGGTTAGGGTCTTGCCCTGCAACCCTCCGATATTGGCCGTAGTAACCGGGTAAAGCCGGTTCAGAGCGGCGATGTCGTCAGTTCGAAGCTGGGTTGGATTGGTAAAGCATTCACCGCTGCCTCCGTTGCAGAGCCGCTCGATTGGGTGCATCAGCGGCCAGCCATCGAGGCCGCCCGTCGGGACCTGAGCGCTTTCGAATATCTGCTCGTTGGTTTGCGACCAGTCAAGACCCAGAACACGCCCGAAGGCGCGCACGAGCAGGTATTGCAGGTTCGTCAGCTGCGTGGTGGTGCTCGCGCACAACCCGTTCACCAGGACCACAGCGTGGACGATATTGCCGGTGACGGCAAGGTTATCGATCGAAACCATGACGCCATCGTTTTGGCAGACCAGTGGCGAGCTGGCGCCTGCCCCATAGATCGCATCGATCACGGAGCCGTCGGCGTCGTAGACCACGGCAACCGGCACGCTGGTGTCGGTGGCCTGGATATCCGCCGGGACAGTAATCCCGTCGGAATCAGCAATGACGTTGGCGCCGTTCACGTCTTCGGCCAGACTGCCGCCCTCGCGGATGGAAACCGCAGCGGTATTCACGTTGTTCCAGACTTCGGCAGCGGTCGCCACCATGGCGTTGGCCTGCTCCTGTGTGACCTGTGAGCTCAGGGCGCCGAGATCGGTGAAGTAGGTGACCTTGCCGTTGGCCCAGACGATGGGCTGCCCTTTCGCCGAGGAATTGAAGTAGCTCGAACCTGCGACCCATCGCGGGCCGCCGGCGTGGGCCATCTGCACAGCGAAGACGAAAATCAACGCGAGCGGCACGAACCAATCTGAGGCTGGATTCATTGATTCTTCACTGCCTTGCGAGCCGGGTACGCGGCGCATTGTGAGCCCTCCAAAAGCTGCCGCAACGAAGCGTGCGACAGCTTCCGTTCTCATTCCCACACAGGGTGGGCGAGAGCGGCGGAAGAATCGAAGCTGAAGTGAGCAGCATCTGTTCAGATCGGAACAGCGAGCGCGGCCCGTCTCAAAACGGGAGCGGTTTTGGGCTCGGCTTGCGGAAGAAACGGGTTACGGGCCTTTCGCAGGTACAATTTGAAAGTTCAGGCACATGGCAGAAAACATTCGCGACACAGTCATCCTCGGTACCGGCTGCGCCGGACTGACAGCAGCGATCTACACGGCACGCGCCAATCTGAAACCGCTGGTGCTCGAAGGGCATGAGCCGGGCGGCCAGCTCTCGATCACGACGCTGGTGGAGAACTTTCCGGGCTGGCCGGAAGGGATCCAGGGGCCGGAACTGATCGAGAACATGCGCAAACAGGCGTCGCGGTTCGGCGCCGAATTCAAGCTCGGGCACCTGGCGACGGCCGATCTAACCAAACATCCGTTTGCGCTGAACCTCGGGCACGAGACGATTCATGCGCGAACCCTGATCATCGCCAGCGGCGCGTCGGCGCGTTGGCTTGGGCTTCCGTCAGAGCAGGCGCTGATCGGACACGGCGTGAGCTCGTGCGCGACCTGCGACGGCTTCTTCTTCTCCGGCAAGGAAATCGCGGTGATCGGCGGCGGCGACTCAGCAATGGAAGAAGCGCTGTTTCTGACCCGCTTTGCAAGCAAAGTGACGCTGATTCACCGGCGCGAGCAGTTCCGCGCGTCGCGGATCATGCTGGACCGGGCGATTGCGCATCCGAAGATTGCCTTTATGACCAACGCCATCGTAGAAGAGGTGCTGGGCGTTGAGCAGAAGGAAGTGACGGGCGTACGGCTGCTCGACAGCAAGACCGGCGTCGAATCGGACCTGAACATCAGTGGGCTGTTTCTGGGGATCGGGCATATCCCGAATGCGGCGATGTTTGCCGGCCAACTCGATCTCGATGAGGACGGGTACATCAAGACGCACAACAACGTCTTCACGCGAATTCCCGGTGTATTTGCGTGCGGCGACGTGCAGGACCGGCGCTATCGGCAGGCGATCACGGCGGCGGGCACGGGCTGCATGGCGGCTCTCGAAGTGGAAAAGTATCTCGAGGAGCACGGTCACTGAGGTCCCCCCGTTCGGCGGTCAGCGAAACGCATTGATCGGCGTGGGACGACGAATCAATCGAGGAAGATCGTCAGCGATCGCGCTTCGCGAATAACAATTTGCTCTCAATATTCAAGGCCACTGCCGGCAACAACGGCAGCGTTTCCAGTCCGCGTATCAGTCGCACAGTTTCGAGGCTGACTCAAACGCTCTTCGACGAGCATGTGTTACCCAATCACACCACCACCGGATCGGGGCGCACCATCGCGACATTCCCCGCAGCGGCGATTCCTTCTCGACCTGCGCGGCTTCGGACAACAAACTCGGCGAAGATCCAGCATGCCCCTATCGCAGCCAGGTTGTAGGTGGCAGCCCCCCAAGTCGGCTGATTGTGCAGGCGGATAAAAACAGGAGGCACTTCCACAAGACCTTCAAATAACAACAGCATCAATGCGAGAAGCCTCGCCGCCAGCACATCTTTAATTCCCGAGCAAATTGCGAGCCCGGCCAGGATGAATGCGATTCCTGTGAACACTGCCCAAAAATTTCCAAACGGTATCCAGTGTGGAACGATACTGGCGAACACGCGCATGCCGAAGAGATGGAATGAGCCAAAGAGGATGGGTGGCAATCCCAACATCCAGCGCGCCACGATTGTGGCTCGGGCCTGCCAGAGAGAATCCGTTGAAACGAGGGACACATAGACGATCGCTGCCGGAGCGATCAGCAATACCTGTTCAGCGAGCCCGAAAGAGATTCCGAGTAAGACGTTGATTCGCCAGCCCAGCGCATGAATCGCGGCATGGTACCGCATGAGCCAGAATGCAGCGAATATCCAATAGATGACCGCGGAAGCCGCGATGCCGAACCTTGCGCTGGGCCGCCACAGCAGGGCAACGCCGGCCGCCACCAGCCAGATGCCCGCAAGGCAGGCCAGTATGTTCTGGCCGGGAACATTGCCAAGCGCTTTGATCGGTTGATGAGAGGGCTCAAATTGTCGCCATGCGATATCGAGAACGCCGGTGAGAGTGGTACCCACGCCATAGAACCAGATTCCGACTTTCATCTTTTGATCTCCCATAAGCCGCTCAACGGAAAGCCGGAGCTCAATAACGAGACATACGTTCCTCGATTCAAGAGCTGATAGTATCGCGGCAGTGGTTCACCGAAAAGAGCCATTTTCGCTATTTATACTGGACCATTCGAGATGCCGAAAACCATCAGCTCCTTCGAGCTCACTCTCAAAGGCCGGTCGCGGCATCAGTCCCTGACGAACTGGTTGTATGGCGAACTGCGTTGCGCCATTCTCGAAGGCCGGCTCGCGGCCGGAGCCAGGCTGCCGTCATCAAGAGATTTCGCCAGACAATACCAGGTCTCCCGGGGCACGGTGGTTAGCGTTGTGGAGCGCTTACAAGCCGAGGGGTATCTCACCTCCCGCGTCGGATTCGGTACGTGGGTCAATCGTGTGGAGGCGCCGCGGGGGGCCCGCCATGCAACCACCACTCCCGCGTATATTCGTCGCGTCATTGCGACCTGTAAACCCCCACAGCCCTGGATTGACCTGGCCTTTGTCGACCGGATTCGCCCCTTTCGAATCGGGGTTCCAGCCATTAACGAATTCCCGTCCGAAGTTTGGGGGCGTATTGCGGCAACCCGCGCACGCGATTTCAGGTCATGGCTGAAGAAAGAGGCTGACCGGCGTGGATATCAGCCATTGCGCGATGCAGTCGCGGAGTATTTGCGCACGTCCCGTGGCGTGCGATGCACCGCGGAACAAATCGTCATCGTCTCCGGAATACAACAGGCGCTCGACCTGCTGGCACGCCTGCTCCTGACAAAGGGCGATCCAATCTGGATGGAGGATCCTGGATATTTCGGAGCCGCAATCGCATTTCACAATGCGGGAGCCAGGATGATTGGTGTCCCGGTGGATGACGAGGGGCTGTCTGTTTCCGCCGGAATGAAGATCTGTCCGGATGCCAAGGGGGCCTACGTAACACCGGCTCACCAATTCCCACTGGGGGTAACGATGTCGCTGGAGCGGCGGATGGCCCTTCTGAGCTGGGCCTCACGCGCCGGCGCTTTTGTGATCGAAGATGATTACGACAGCGAGTACAGGTTTGAAGGACCGCCTGTGCCTGCTCTGCAAAGTCTCGATAATCACTCCAGCGTCATCTTCATCGGATCGTTCAGCAAGACGCTGTTCCCAGCCTTACGCGTTGGCTATGTGGTATTACCGGCGCCGTTAATCGACTTCTTCCTCGGCCTCCGTTACCGAACCGATTTCCGGAATTCATCCTTTGACCAGGCAGTCCTCTGCGACTTCATCGCAGACGGGCATTTGGCGCGTCATCTGCGGAAGATGCGGAATCTGTATGCGGAGCGCCTGGCAACGCTGATTGAAGGAGCCACGCAACACATGGCTGGGTTGCTTGAGATCTCGAATGTCAGGGCAGGCCTCTACACCATCGGGTACCTCAGGAATGAAATGACTTCACGACAGGCGGAAAAGCTGGCGGCAGCCCAGGGCATTGAGGTTCTTGGCGTCGATCGATGCACCCTGAGACGTCCTGATCCGAAAGCGTTGCTGCTCGGGTTTGGCGGATTCGACGAACTTGCGATCCGGCAAGGGCTCATTCGACTCGCAAAGGCATTTAGCTGACCAGACTCCTGGAAGATAGGACCAGTTCTCCCCACGAACGCAAAATCGCCGATGCGCGTTCCCGAGAGACCGATTTCCTCCTTCCCTCGACCAGATTGCCGTTTTGCCGGCGGACACGGATTTGAATCAATCTACGGAGACGATTGGAAGCCCTGGGTATCCAATAAGATTCAGTGGACGCAGAAATTCCGCACGATCATGGCCATGCGCGGCGATTACGGCAAAGGAATCATTGCCAGCTTTACCAACCCCACCAATCCAGGCTATCCCAACGATCCTTACCCTGGCACTTTCAGCCCTAATACCGCCCAGTCAATTCGTAAGTTCCTGCCCAGCCCTAAGGCGAGTGCGAGTCAGGCGACGCGGGAGGCTCACAAAAGGTGAAGGTGGCCTGGCCGGGCTTGAACAGTAAGGATGGAGTGACACCGAAGGTGGCGCGGAACGTACGGGACAGGTGGGCGGAGTCTGCGAATCCGGCACGGTGCGCTGCTGCAGTGAGGTTGGCACCGCGCATGGCTGCTTCCGCCGCTACACGGAGGCGGCCCCATAAGACGTAGCGACGCAGCGGAACGCCGGTCGCCTCACTGAAGCGGTGAGCAAGACGGCTGGGAGAGCGGTGCAATTCTTTCGCGAGAGCCGCGAGAGTGATGGGGCCGTCGAGACTTTGGTTGATGAGCGCGGTGGCGCGGGAAACGAGAGCATCATCGCTGAGGGCGCGGTTCGCTGATTTTCCAACCAGGTCGTCGACTAACGACTGTGCCGCAACTGCGTCGCCGGTTGCGGCGCGGCGAGCAGCGGAGCGCAGCTGCTGATTAAAAGGCAATGGGACGATGCTGCCCTTTTCCCGCCGGGGAAAGCTTCGCCACTCGACGCTTTCGGGGAACAGATAGAGGAAGGCCACGGCGCCGAAGGCCGGGTGCGCGTGGGGAATGTTCGGCGCGATCAGAAGCATGTCGGCGCAGTGCTGGCCGGTTAGCGGACTTTCAAAGAGGACGGGGCCGTCCAGTCCGAAGGCAATTTGCGCGGCGTGGTGGCGGTGGCGGGCCGACGCATAGGAAGGTCCGAGCATGAGAAGACGCTGCGGCCACGCGTAGAGCTGGAAGGGCGACACCGACATCGTAGCCAGTTTATTCAAGCCGGCAGACGGCTGTTTGCCTACGCTGATGTTATTGAACGCAGCACGGGCGCAGGATGCCGGCAATAGGGGCGGCCCGCCCGGGCGCTGCCGATTGGAGAAAACAGCATGTCGATGACGGAATCTGCATGTGTCATGAAGAAAGCAATCGATCCAGCAGAACTTCAGGCGGCCATGGACAAGGTCCATGAGGCGGGGATGCCTGGAGTGATAGCCGAGGTGCGCGATGGTGATGAGGTATGGCGCGGCGCCGCGGGCGTTGCCGATGTGGAGACGGGACTGAGGGTCGCGCCCGAGATGCGGCACCGCGTGGGGAGCATCAGCAAGACATTTGTGGCGGCGGCGATTTTGCAGCTGGTGGAGAACGGCCAGGTCGGACTGGACACGCCGATTGGGCGCTATCTGCGGCGATTAGTTCCGGGGGAACGCGGCGACGCAATTACGGTACGCATGTTGTTGAATCACACCAGCGGGCTGGCGGAATATTTGCCCTATGCGTATTCATCGCTGAGGGCGTTTCCCCGGCTCGCAGATACGACGCCTGCGAGCCTGGACCAACACCGTCTGACACGGTTTGACCCGATCCAACTGATCGGGAGCGGGATGGCGGCGCCGGCGGTGGGCAGGCCGGGGGGCTCGCCGGGAGTGTATTCGAACACCAATTACCTTCTGCTATGCCAGCTGCTGGAGCATGTCACTGGTACAACGGCCGAGAAATATCTCACTAGAAATGTGATTGAACGCGCGGGGCTCCGGAACACCGAGCTTCCGACAGGACCGCATATCACCGGCCCTCACTCGCAGATGTACGAGGCGTGGTTTGGCATGATCGATCCACCGCGGGATTACAGCGTGTTCGATATGTCATGGGTTGGTCCGGCGGCCTCGTTGATTTCGACGGTTGCGGACCTGAACCGCTTTTACGGTTTGTTGCTCGCCGGTGAGATTTTTGACGCAGCGTTGCTGGAGCAGATGCAGAGGACGGTTCCAGTCATTTCGTTTGAGGGCAAGAAGATTGAGTACGGGCTCGGCCTGCACAAGGTGGAGATTCCTGGCCATGGAGTTTTCTGGGGCCATGACGGCACGGTGTGGGGCGCGGGAGCGATGACGATGACGCGAGCCGATGGCAGGCGGCAGATGTCGATCGCAGTGAACCTGATCCGGTGGAACACGCTGGACGCGTCCGGAAAACCGGAGCGGCATCCTATCGACGATGCACTGGCAGCGCTTTATCGGGTGGCAATGTGCGGGGGCGCTTCGTAATCGCGAGAGGGCAGGCACGCTCCTTCTTGATTTTTCAGGGGCCTCCGTGAGGATTTCCAGAACCTCGGCATCCTGGCTGCCGATGCATGCCCTTCCGATTCCGCTCCGGGGAAGCTCAGATGAATGAGGGCATTGGTCTGTATGCGTCAATTGACACCTGGTCGCACGGCGCCTGGAAAAGCAAAACTGCCCGCCGGGCGTGTTCTTCATATCGACCACCTGTTAGCGCACATGCTGCGTCTTAATCCATACGACGCAAAGACGAACGCCAGGACGAGAACTGGATCAAATTTATCCCAGGTACTGCCGCCGCCATGCAGTTGTGAATAGAACGCGAGTAAAAGATTGATCGCGAGACCGGCATAAACCCACTGAGTCAATCGAGGCACACTGGGAATCAGAAGGCCCACGCCACCAAGGATGTGGGTCACGCCAATCAGAGGAATGATATAGAGCGGGTATCCGAGCTGCTGATGGGCGATCCTCCATTCGCCGGGATCGTGAATCAGATACAGCCTTCCGAAGTACAACCAGACGAAGGCGACAAGGCCGGTTATTGCCATGGCGGCTATTTGAGTTGCGCGACCTGTCCGCGCGTTTTTATCGACTGCGAGTTCAGTTTTCATATTAAAAGCGATCCTCTCCTTGCGGCTTAAATGGCCGTCCTTGTCCTTGTAAGCGTGGCATAGGCAGGAACAGCCGATCGAACACGAAACCGCCGTGGCTACGGCTGGCTGTCCCCGCCCCCGGGAGCGCTGATGCGTGCTTGCCTCGGATTTACGGCTGGACGGCGTTCTGTGCAGCCGCAAACACATCGCGTGCCGACGTCGTACCCGCTACGTGCTCCGTACCCGTGACTCCGAGGTCCATCCAACCCGCGTTAACGCTCTCAAACATTTCTTCGGCAGGTCCAGTGAGGCCTTTCGGGACGCCGAACTGCTGAAACGCTTCGGCCCACCCTGCACGCGGGACTGCAAAGGCTTTTACGTCGAGTTTCATGACTTCACCCAATTGTCCGGCCACTTCATCCGCGCTTACCATCGAACCGAGCTCGATGACACGAGGCCCTGACCATGCCGGCCCGGTCAGAAGCGTTGCTACCTCTCGGCCGATGTCGTTGGACGCGACCATGGTCGATTTGCGGTTTGTAGGGTTGTAGAAGACGGGTAGTGTTCCGCCCTGGGCCGCCTGTAAGCCGAAAAGAAAGTTTTCGAAAAAGCCGCCTGCGCGCACAAATGCGACCGGAGATGGCAGGGGGCGCAGACCTTGCTCCAGGAGTGACAGGGCCGTGATCATCCCCACCCCGGTCGCTCTATTCGCGCCCATCGACGAGAGCACTACCACGCGCGGGGGCACGACTCCGGTCAGCGCCTGAACATAGTTCGCAATCACGCTCTTTGCTTCTCTGTAATCAGGCGAGGGTGCCCAGATAGCCGGCAACATGACAAACGCCCCCGCAACGCCTTGGAGCGCCGCCGCTATGGCTTTCGCATCGTTCCAGTCGCCATCCACCAACTCCACGCCCTGGTCTGCCCATTTCGCCGCTTTCTCGCGATTGCGCACAAGTGCGCGCACCTGTTTGCCCTGCTTCAGCAGATGCCGCGCGGCGGCGCCGCCAACTTTTCCGGTAATGCCCATGACTAAATACATGCTCGATTTCTCCTTTTGCCCTGGATTTGGCCGCCCATCGAAATGCGCGACCTGATCATTAGAGGTTCTGAAACACCAATGGTTACAAAATAATCAGCGGTTATGAACCAGTGGTTAGAAAGCAACAATCGGTCGCAAGAGTCGTCAAAAGGGGCTAAGCTGTTGCAGTGACATCCCCATCACCCAGTCGCCGGGCAGAGCGCAAGGAAAGGCTGCGGGGCGAAATTCTTGCGGCTGCAGGCAAGATGTTTGCCGAACGCGGTTACGAAGCAGTGACGCTTCGAGCGATCGCTGAAGAGATCGGCTATACACACGCCGTGATCTACCAGCATTTTCCTGACAAATGGCACATTCTTGCCGAGTTGAGCCGCGAGACGATTGGGCTGATGATTCAGAACTTCGACGAAATTGCCGCTCAACATCCTGCATCGAAGGAGCGCCTTTTCGCGACTTCACGTGGCTTGGTTCAGTGGTGCACTGCCCATCCACAGCAGTTCCGCAACGTCTTCTTCGGGCCTGAGAACCGCAACGGCATCCGCGCCGGACAATATATCAACGACATTGGCGCGCCTTTGTTCCAGCGTTTCGTGCAGCTTTTTTTCGACGTTGCCAGGGATGAAGGATTGCCAAGTCGGAATGACGTCGTGGTAGCCCACACGTGGTGGTTCACGATCTTTGGCCTCGCCACGCTCATGGTCATCCAGGGGATTGTGCCTGACTTGCCTGACCAGAACCTCGTGGTCGAGCGAACGATCGCCACGCTTTGGGCCGGCGTTCAGGTTGTTCCGCGATTGCCGAAGAGCGCAGTCTCCAGGCGATCCGGGCGATCAAGGGCGTCAAAGCAATAACAGCTCTGTCTACTTGAGATTCGCTGGAGGTATGCCCATGGCGTACCAGGTATCAGCCGTCTTTCCGGGGCCATAGCCCTTCTGGTGGCTGGGAAGCGACGGACCCAACCGGCGGGATTCGAATCTTGATTTTCAGGATCAATCCCCTGATACGAAGTTAAAGTCAACGACCTGCCACGGACACCGTCAGTGAGCGCAAAATCGCCAAGTCGCGTTTCCAGGGGCCGGCGGCTCGAAACATGCGTTGCGCTCTACGCCCCGGGGTGACTGTCCGCGACCTCGCATAGCGGGACTCTGGTATTCTGCGTGCGGATTTTGAGGGACCTGCATGGTTGAAAACGGTGGCGGCATTGGCAACGTGACGGCGAACTCCAGACTGGTGGAGATGGCGATGGCGTATGCGCGCAGCTGCATGTTGTGCGCGGCTGCGCGACTCAGGATCGCCGACGCGCTGGGCGATGAGGTGCGCAGCGTGAGTTTCCTCGCGGACAAATGCCAGGCCGATGCCGATGCTTTACGTCGGCTGTTGCGCGCGCTGGCCAGCATCGGCGTGACGGAAGAGACGACGCCGGGGCATTTCAAGCTGACGGCGTTTGGCCAGCCGTTGCGGCGCGACGTGCCGGGGTCGGCGTGGGCGGCGGTGGTGTTCTGGTCGGATCTGCTGGCCGATGACTGGTCGCTGCTGACGGAATGCATTCGCACCGGAAAAACCGCGGCCGAGGTGCGGGATCCTAACGTGCCTTCGCGTTGGTCGCAGGAGCCGGAGGGCTTCGCGATTTTTCGCGCGGTGATGGGGACGGCTCCGGTGGAAGACTATGCGCCGATTGCGCGGGCATGGGATTTTTCGCGGGCGAAGGTAGTGGCGGATCTGGGCGGCGGAGGGGGGTCGCTGGTGCTGGCGGTGCTGGAGCTGAATCCTCAGGTGGGTGGAATGCTGGTGGATCGCGAGGAGAGCATTGAGGCGGCCCGGCCGCGATTCGCCGAGGAGCGGGTTGGGGCGCGATGCGAGTTGATGGTGGCCGATCTGGACGAGGCGGTTCCGGCGGGAGCCGATGTGTACATGCTGAAGCATGTGCTGCACGGATATGGAGACGCGGACGCGATCGACGTGCTGAAGCATTGCCGGGCGGTGATTCCGCAGGGAGGGCGATTGCTGGTGATCGAGTTTGTGCTTCCTGCTGTGGTGTCCAAAGCGGACCTGCAACTGGAAGGCCGGCTGATGAGCGATCTGAATATGCTGGCTGTAACCGGCGGACGAGAGCGCAGCGAGCAGGAATGGAAGACGCTTCTGGAAGCCGCAGGGTTCAAGCTGGTGGGCGTTCACCCGGTGGACGGAGATGCGTTGATGGCTCGCAATGTGGGAATCGTGGAGGCGGAGCCGGTTTAGGGACGCGGCGTAATCGTGGAGACGATTTATTTCGATGCGGGCTGGCCGGCAGCGGCGGCGGCCCGGGCCGCAACCCGATCGAACCGCGGGTCGCTGCGGAGTGACAGCAGAGCTTTGTCGGACCGCATATAGGGAACGTTGCTGTAGCCGGCATCGACGGCGTGGTCGAGATGGACAAAGGCTTCATCGCGGCGCCCGGAGCGGACGGCGAGGCAGGCAAGATCGTACCAGAGATCGACGATGCCTTCGCGCGCGGCGAGACTTTGATCCGCGCCCATGCCGGCGATGACGCCGGTATACAACTGTTTCGCATCGTCGTAGCGGCCGGTGCGGGTGAGAGCGTCGCCGAGAAAGCCGAGACTTTCCAGAGTGTCCTGGTGCTTGGGGCCGAGCGTGCGCAACTGAGCGTCAAAGGCGCGGCGGGCGAAAGGCTCCGCCTCGTCCGGGTGCTGTTCGCGGAGCAGAAAAAGCCGGGTGAAGCGAGGAGGCGGACGGAACGAGCATTGAGTTTTCAGCTCCTATTTTGGTGGCTTGCGCAGCAGATCCTCTACATCTTCGAGCTTGTCGGTGAGCAGGCTGAGGCGCTGGGAGAGGGCCTGAATTTCGGACTCCGCGCGCCGGTTGACGTCGAAGTCGAGTTCGCTGCGCAGGCGATCCTTCACGTCCTGGCGGTTTTGACTCATCATGATCACCGGCGCCTGGATGGCGGCGAGCATGGACAGAAACAGGTTGAGAAGGATGAAGGGATAGGGATCCCAGGCGCGGCCTTTGAGCACGATATTGATGGACGAATAAGCGATAAGGATGACGGCAAAAGTAATGATGAACGACCAGGAGCCGCCGAAGCGGGCAACCGAGTCGGCGATGCGCTCTCCGAATGTCTCCTGCTCCTCGATGACGTCGTTGGGATTTCGTGAGGCGCGGCTGCGCACCAGTTGCTGCTGGGAGTGAAACTGGCGGGCCTGCATGGTGAGCATGTCGAGGCCGGCCATGGGACGGCGCGTGAGGAGTGCGGCGATGTCGTCGCGGCCGATTTCAAGGCAGGTGGTTTCTTCGGCAGCCATGGCGGAGGTCTGGTGGGGGGTTTCGCGCATCATGGAGGCGAAACCGAAGAAATCGCCATGGGTGGGCTCGTCGACGGTGACTTCCTGTTGGTCGTCGTCGGTGGTGAAGACGCGGACGCTGCCGGTCATGACGATGTAGGCATGGCCGGCGGGATCTCCGGCTTTGAAGATGCGCTGGCGGGGCGAGAAGCGGCGAACTTCGACCTGGGCGGCAAGGACGGCGGCTTCGTCATCGTCGAGAAGCTCAAAGAGGGGGACGTGGCGCAGTTCTTCGGGATCGCTGGGCATGGGTGGGTGTCTCGCCTGTTTTCTCCGGAAATTGACCGGGAGGTGTGCGAGCGACGATAGCAGAGGAGGACGGCAATACGTAACCGTGAAGAGGATAATTTCGCGGGCGAGCGGAAAAACGGCGAAGTTTACCGAACCTTCATCTTGACGCACTAAGGAATTGTTAAATTTGTTGCCCTGGCGATGGCTGCTTTTGGAGCGGCGCCGCGGGGCAACCGTTGTGGTCGTGGCTGGTAACACCGGGCAGGCTGGTGTGGAAGAGCATCGTCGATAACCTGGCGGACCGGGCGGCGGCGAAGATGCTGGTAGCGGCAACATCGGCAGCTGGCGCGGTATCCGGTTCAGTGTCCGCCGGCCAACTGGCACAGACAGAACTGAATGGGGCCGGAGCTGCGTTCCCTGCACCGCTGTATCAGAAGTGGTTTGAGGATTTCGAGCAGCTGCATCCGGGCGTGCGTGTTCGATATGACGCGATCGGATCGCAGCGGGGCATCGAGAGCCTGAGCGCCGGCAAGGTCGACTTTGCAGGATCGGATGTCGCGCCTGAACTGCTGACGGGTGCGGCGCCAGCTGCGCCGATGCGTCGTGTGCCCGCAACTCTGGGCGCAGTGGTGGCTATCTACAATCTGCAGGGTGCGGTGCAGGATCTGCATTTCACACCAGAAGCGCTGGCAGGAATTTATCTGGGCCAAATACACCGGTGGAACGATGCTGCGATTCGCGGGTCGAACAAGGGAGTGAATTTGCCGGATGCGGAAATTGTGGTGGTGCATCGTTCGGAGGGAAGCGGGACGACGTGGGTGTGGAGCAACTATCTCTCAAAGGTGAGTAAAGAGTGGGCGTGGACAGTGGGGCGCGGAGCATCGCTTCGGTGGCCAACCGGCATGGGAGTGGAAGGCACCGAGGGTGTTGCCGAAACCGTAGCGAAGACGCCGAACTCGATTGGCTATGTGGAACTGACATATGCGATTCAGCGGCAGCTGAGTTTCGCCGGAATTCGGAATCGGGTGGGAGAATTTGTACACGCCGATCTGGATAGCCTGGCAGAAGCAGCGAGGAGTTCGATCGCGGGCAGCGACTTGCCGGCCGACATCACAGATCCACCCGGCAGAAACGCGTATCCGATCGCGACCTTCACATGGCTGTTAATTCCGCCGTCGACGGGCGACCCGGCGAAGGCGGCGGCGCTTAAGGAATTGCTGAGCTGGATTCTGACTTCTGGGCAGAAGGAAAGCTCGGCGGTGGGGTACGTGCCGTTGCCGCGCGCGACCGCGGAAGATGAGCTGCGCGGATTGCAGTAGGCGGAGATGCGCGCGGTCCAGGCACCTGCTTGGGCACCCCACCCGCGAAGCTATTCGGAGCGGAGGGCCTCTACGGCGTTGATTCTTGCGGCACGGGAAGCGGGGATTGCGGAGGCGATGGCGGCTGCGGTGAGAATGACGGCAGCGGAGCCGACGAAGGTCAGGAAGCCAGGCAAGTGAATCGGGCCAACCCAGGCGGCGACGCCACGCGCGGCGGCGAGGCCGACGACGAGGCCGGTGACGACTCCAATGGATGCGATGACGAGGCCTTCGCGCAGAACGTCGCTCAGGATCTTGCTGGGTTGCGCGCCGAGAGCCATGCGGATACCGAACTCGCGCGTGCGTCCGCTGACGGAGAAGGCGAGAACGCCGGCGACCCCGACGACAGCGATGAGCAGAGCGACGGTCGCGAATCCGCCAAAGACAACGGCATTCAGCTTATCAGGGGTGAGGACTTCGGCACGGATGTCCTGAAGCGTGGCGGCGCGCTCGACAGGTTGATCGGCGGCGATGCCCTGAATCGTTTTGGTGATGGCGGGGACGAGCAGGTAGGGATTTGCATCTGTACGAACGAAGAGGCGGCCACCCCAGCCTTCCTGATCGACGGGCTGATAGACGGTCATGGAGGGGTCGGGAATGATGTTCTCGTCGTCGAAGTCGGGGACGACGCCGACGATGCGACGAGTGTCACCGCCCATACCGATGAACTTGATGACGGGGTCGGTCCAGCGCATGGTGCGGCCGATGGCTTCCTGGCCGGGAAAGAGAGTTTTGGCGACGCTCTGGCTGATGATAACGACGCGGTCGGAACCGTTTTTATCGGTGTCGCGGAAGTCGCGGCCTTCGAGGAGAGGGACGCCGAGGGTGGAGAAAAATCCTGGAGAGATGGAACGGTAATTGGCGCGCAGATCTTCGTCGCCATTTTTGCGGGTTGCGCCTTCGACGGCAAAAGCTAAGCGGATGTTAAGCGCCTGGCCATCGCGCCAGGGAACGGTGAAACCGGTGGCGGCGCTCTGGACCCCGGGCAGCGCGGAAACGCGACGAAGAACGTCGCGGCTGAAATCCTGCATCTGCTGCGGCGTGCGGCCGTAGGAGACGACGGGAAGATTGATGGCGAGGACGTGCGAGGTATCGAAGGGCGGACGCGTGGACTCGAGAGCGTAGAGGGTGCGCAGGAGAACGCCGGCGCCGGCAAGCAGCAGGAAGGATGCCGTGATTTGCGTGACGGCGAAGATGCGTAGGCGGCGGTTGCTGCCGGTGGCGCTGCGGGTTCCGCCGCTGGTGAGGCCGGAGGCGGGTGAGGCTTTGGTGGAAGGCAGTCGCGGGATGTAGGCGAGGAAAACCGCGGCGACGAGAGCGAGCGCGACGCCGAACCAGACAAGGGTGGAGTCGAGGCTGAGGCCATCGGCGCGAACACTGAAGCGCGCGGCATATTTGCCGAGGATGGCGACCATGGGAGCGGCGATGGCGAGAGCGGCGATGACGCCACTGCCGCACAGAACAAGACTCTCAGCGAGGAGTGAGCGGCGCAGAGTGGCGGTGGTTGCTCCGAGGGCAGAGCGAACGGCGAGCTCGGACTCGCGGCGGAGAGTACGGGCGAGGACCAGGTTGGCGACGTTGGAGCTGGCGATAACGAAGAGCAGCGCCGACGCGGCGAACAGCACCCAGAGGATGGTATTGGCTCGGGAGTTGATCTGGTCGTGCATGCGACGGACGGAGATCTGGTAGCCGTCGTCGGGCTTGTAGGTCTCGGGGTGCGCCTGCAGCATGGCTGCGTAGTCAGTGCGCAGCTCGGCACGAGCCTGGTCGAGGGTAGAGCCCTGCGCGAGCCGGCCAAAGACTTCAGTCATGCGATGTTCGCGGCCGGTGACCATGGTGGCGGAGAGATGGTGGGGGCTGGTGACGACGTTGGCAATGATTTCCGTGGCGACGGGATAGGGGACGGAGGGCTCGAGCACGCCAACGATGCTGGCAGTGCGTGAACCGGCAAAGCTGTCGAGACGAATGGTTTTTCCGAGGACGGTGGGATCGGAGTGGAGAGATTGCGTCCAGAATTTATAGGTAAGGACGACGGCGCCGGGGGCGTTCGGGCCATCGTCTGAGGGGCCGAGAAGGCGGCCGAGGATGGGACGCAGGCCCATGACCTCGAAATAGTGTCCGTCGACGACGCCGGCGGGGATGGCGCGAGGCGTGCCGAGACCCTGGAGAGTGAAATCGATTTCGGAGAAGGTGCCGAGCTCGGAGATGCTGTGGAGGTGCTTGCCGAGGTCGTCGATTTCGGGGACGGAGAACGTGGTGTTGTCGGCATGGATGCCGGGCGCGCTTTGGCGAATGTAGAGAAGGCGGGCTTCGTCGCGATTGGCGAGGGGGCGCAGCAGGACGGCGCGCACGACGGAAAAGATCGCGGCGTTGGCGCCGATGCCGAGGGCGAGCGTCAGGGCTACCGTGATCCAGAGCGAAGGGACGCGGGAGAGGGAGCGGATGGCGATTTTCAGATCGCGAAGGAAGGACATTACGATTCTCCGGTGCGGCTGGGGACTACAAGCGGCTGGGGCCTGACGTTCGAATTCCAGGGAAAGACGATTTTACTGTTCGCGTTGAATGGAAACCATTCAGTTACCAATTAACCGTAACCAACGGGTTTCCCATCTGTCAAGAAAGCAGACTCCGAATGTGACGGATGGGCCAAGGCTAAACCGCAGAATATGGACTTGACTACCATGAATTATGTTGATATCAACTGAATGGAGCCTATGTCAAGAGCCACTCCTGCCGTTTCCCACCAGACCACTCTTCGAGTGAAGGATTGCTGCCTGTGCCTCCATGTGCAGCGGGCGGCTCGGGCGCTGGCTCGGCATTTTGACGAGGTATTGCGGCCCCTGGGACTGACAAACGGACAGTTCTCGCTGATGATGTCGCTGAATCGGCCGGAGGCGCCTGGTATGGGCGCCGTAGCGGAATTGCTGGCGGTCGACCGGACCACTTTGACAGCTGCACTGAAGCCGTTGGAGCGGCGCGGACTGGTGAAGGTGAAGGAAGATCCGACGGACCGGCGTGGGCGGCGGTTGAGTCTAACGGCGAAGGGCATCAGGTTGCTCGCCGAGGCGGCTCCGGTTTGGGAGCGGACGCATGCGGAGATGGAGGCGCGGATGGAGGATGGGGAAGCGGGTCGGCTGCGGCGGAATCTGAAGACTATTAGCGCTTACGATCAGGAACCAGCGTTTAGCGGATAGCGTTCAGGGTGCTCTGGCGGCCGCGTTGACGTCTAAGCATATTGGGAGTGGCTATGACGAATATGGAACGGGGAACCGCAGAGTCCGCTGGGAACGAAATGGACAAAGATTCGCGTCCGGTGGGCCGACGGCTTTTTATCATCTCAGCGGCGGTGGCGGCGAGCGGCGCAATGTTGACGCTGTTGAGGAGCAATCTGCTGATTGCGCCGCGCCTGGTGAGCGCGGCCGGGGCACCAAGCAGCGTCACGATTGTGGAGTTCGATGCGGAGGGCAGGAAGATGGGAGCCGTGTCGGTGCCGCACCTCACGAAGACGGATGCGGAATGGAAGGGCCAGCTGTCGAGGATTTCCTACGAGGTGACGCGACAGTCCGACACAGAGTTCGCCTACACGGGTGCGACCTGGAACCTGCACGACAAGGGGATCTACCACTGCGTGTGCTGCGATACGCCGCTGTTCGATTCGTCGACGAAGTTTGAATCGGGTACGGGATGGCCCAGTTTTTGGGAGCCGATTGCGAAGGAGAATGTGGTGGAGACCCACGACCCGAGCGCAGGGATGGATCGGGTGGCGGTTTCGTGCAGGCGCTGCGACGCTCATCTGGGGCATGTGTTCGACGACGGTCCGCCGCCGACGGGTTTGCGCTACTGCATGAACTCGGCAGCGATGCGATTTGCGAAGGCCGCGTAGCGCTTCAGACACTGTAAACATTGGTGGCCAGGAACTGGTTGCGGAATTTGCCGTTGGGATCGTAGCGGGCGGCGAGCGATTTGAAGCTGTCGAGACGCGGGTAGAGCGAGTCAAGGCGCTCAGGCGCGACGGTGAACAGCTTGGCCCAGTGCGGACGGGCGTCGAAGGGCCAGAGGCGCGCTTCAATCTGCGGCAGGATTTCTTTTACAGCAGCCCATTCGGGTTTCCACGTGAAATGGATAGCGAGGGAACGGCGGCGATAGGCCATGCTCATCCAGAGGCTGTCGGCTTCGATGGTGCGAAGCTCGGTGACGAACAGGTGCGGGGTGATCTGGTCGCGGAGGGTTTCGACGGCGCGGATGGCTTTGTAGCCGTGCTCGAAGGGGACGAAGTATTCCGTTTGCAGTTCCTGCCCGCTGGACGGCGTGAAATTCATTTTGAAGTGAGGCAGGCGCTCGTACCAGGGGCCGGGGACGCCGAGCTGCTCGGTGCAGGCTTCGGCGGGGTGGCCGAGGATGGGGTGCATTTTTTCGGTGGCGGGATGGGCGCCGAAGAAGTCGGCGCCGAGGCTGGGCGCGTCGTTGCGGTCCGTCCGGCGCTTGATCCAGACCTGGGTGACGCGGCCCTGCTGCCAATCGGTGAAGAGCGAGACGCTGTAGCCGGAAGCGAAAACGTCTTCGAGATGATGCTCGAGCTGGGCGAATGGCAAATCGAGGTAGACGGTTTGCGCGACCTGGTAGGTGGGCTGAACGTCCAGGGTGACGCGGGTAAGGACGCCGAGTGCTCCGAGGTGAACGACAGCGCCTGCAAATTTTTCCGGATCGGCAGAGCGGCTGAGGCGCACGACATCGCCGTTGGCGGCAACGAATTCCATCGCAGAGACAACAGTGGCCAGATTGCCGTTGTGGAGGCCGGAGCCGTGGGTGGCGGTGGCGATGGCTCCAGCGACAGAGATGTGCGGAAGCGAGGCGAGGTTGTGGAGGGCGAAACCGCGCGCCTCGATGACGGGGGCGAGGTCGCCGTAGCGAACGCCGGCGCCGACAGTGACAGTTTTGGCGGCTGGATCGAGGTCGATGGAGTTAAGGGCGTGGAGGGAGACCTGATTCTCGGTGCTGTCGGCAATGGCGTTGAAGGAGTGGCGCGAGCCGAGGGCGCGGAGGTGAGGCAGTTCGCGAACCGCGGATTGAGCTTCTTCGACGGAGTGCAGTTCGAGGAGGTTAGGGGCGGAGTAGGTGAGGTTGCCGGCCCAGTTGGTGCGCGGCGCGGGCTGTCCCTGAGCGTGAAGCATCCGCGACAGGATACAGCCGGTGAAAGCAGAAGCTGAGGATTTGAGAAACGCGCGCTTGTCCATAGGAGTGGGCTCCGGCAGATGACCCTGCCTGTATAGCGGGTTGCGGCGGGATAGGCAAGTGACAGATGAACCAGCGGGTCACGAGTGGCTGACCGCCGGTCACAGACACATTGACAGGTCGAGGCGATGAGGCTACTTTCTTCCCTAAGGTGCTTATGGGACAAACTGAAGATCAGGGCGATCTGATACAGGGGACGCTGGAGATGCTGGTGTTGAAGGCGCTCCAGCGCGGGGCGCTGCACGGGTATGGTGTGGCGGAGTGGATTGAAAACACGTCGCAGCAGGTGCTGAAGGTCGAAGAGGGAGCGCTGTATCCGGCGTTGCACCGTCTGGAGCTGCGCGGGTTGCTGAAGGCGGAATGGGGCGCTTCCGAGAACAATCGTCGGGCGAAGTTCTACCGGCTGACGGCGGAGGGGCGCAGGCGGCTGGACGCGGAGACGCAGCGGTGGGCGCGGCTGACCGCGGCAGTGGCATTTGTGATGCAGGCCTCGTGAGGTGAGAGATGAGCCAGGGATTGCATGAGTTTTTTCTTCGCGTGAAGGGGTTGTTTCGCCGGAAGCAGATGCATCGCGAGATGACTGAGGAACTGGAGTTCCACCAGGAGCTGCTGCGGGCGAAGCTGCTGCGCGAGGGCGTGGCGGCGGAGGACGTGGATGCTGTGGCCCGGCGGCGATTCGGCTCCGCGGGCCGGTGGCAGGAGCGGCTGCGCGAGCTGTGGCAACTGCGCAGCGTGGAAACTTTTGCGCGTGACCTGCGATTCGCGGCGCGCGTACTGCGCAAGTCGCCGGGATTTACGGCGGTGGCCCTGCTGACGCTGGCGCTGGGCGTAGGGGCGAACACCACGGTGTTTTCAATGATCAATGGATTGCTCTTGCGGCCGCTGAATGTGCCGGAGAGCGATCGGCTGGTCGTGCTGGGGATGGACCGGGGCTGGCCGAATCGGAATTACAGCTTCCAGGAGCCAGTGTTTCGAAGCATCGAGCGGAAGCCGGACGTCTTCGCGAATGTGTTCGCATTCAGCCATGCGAAATTCGAGGTGCGCGGGCGCGACGGAAACGAAAATGTGCAGGGGCAGCTGGTGAGCGGCGAGTTTTTTACAGCACTGGAAGTCGCTCCGCTGCTCGGGCGGATATTGGCGCCGGAAGACAACAGAACCGGCGGCGATCCGGCGGGATTCGCGGCGGTGATCAGCCAGGGCTTCTGGCAACGATGGTTCAATCGCGCTCCCGACGTGGTGGGGCGAAAGCTAATCGTCGACAACACTTTATTTACCGTGGTTGGGGTGATGCCTAAGCCGTTTATAGGGGCTGATCCGACGCAAAGGCCGGAGCTTTGGCTGCCGATGGCCGCCGAACCGATCCTGAACGGAGAGCGGAGTCTGACCAAAGCCGGATATCACGCCTGGTGGTTGACGGTGATGGGACGGCTGCAACCCGGGACAACAGTAGAACAGGCGGATGCTGCGATGCAGGCACGGACCACGGCGGTGCTGCATGAAAGCGTTCCCGACCCGGGATGGATCGCCAATGAGATGAAACGGCATTTTCATTTCACCGTGGAGCCAGGGTCGACGGGGTTCACCTATGTGCGACTGTTCTTTCGCAGGCCGCTGGCGGCGGTGTTTGCAATGTGCGGCGGGATTCTGCTGCTGGCGTGCCTGAACCTGACTAGTTTGCTGATAGCGCGGGGTGCGGCACGGGAGCGAGAACTGGCCACGAGACTGGCGATGGGGGCAACACGGGGGCGCCTGACGCAACAATTATTGACGGAAAGTCTGGTGATAGCCGTGATGGGTACAGGGCTGGGCCTGGCGGTTGCGCCACTAGTGAGCCGGACTCTGGGTGCGATGCTGCTGAGCGGAGAACATGACGCACATCTGGATACGTCGTTGGATATTCGGGTGTTCGTGTTTGCGGCGGCGGTGGCGATTGTGTCGACCGTGGTGATCGGGCTGGTTCCGGCGCTGCAATCGACGTCGCGCGAGCTGAACGAGCAGATCAAAAGCGGGCAGCATGCGACCCAGGCGCGAGAACGCAGCCGCTGGCTGCCGCGGCTGCTGATGTCGTTTGAAGTGGCCCTGGCTCTGGTGCTGGTGGTGGGCGCGGGACTGCTGGCTTCGACGTTGGTGCGCTTGTACAGCTCCGGTGAGGGGTTCGATCCACGAGGGGTGGAGAATATTGCGTTCAGCATGGACAAGAGCGGGCTGAAGGGCGATGCGCTGATGCAATTTTACCAGGGGATGGGCGAAGGGTTGCGGCATCAGCCGGGCGTCACGCAGGTGACCTTCGCGAGGTTGGTGCCAATGACGGGATTCGTCTGGGATCAGAACTTTTCCGTGGGCCACGGCGAGCAACACGACCTGGACCTGAACGCCGTTGGGCCGCAATATTTCAAGACGATGGGAATTCCGATGTTCGAAGGGCGCGACTTCGGATGGAACGAAACGAAGGCGGCGGGACTGAAGATCATCCTGAATGAGAAGGCAGCAAAGCTGTTGTTTCCGAATGGCGATGCGCTGGGTCAGGCTGTTACGCTGCGCGACGAGGGTGAACCAGGGTACCAGGTCGTGGGCGTGGTGGGAAATGCGAAGTACGAAAACCTGCGTGACGAAACGCCGGCAGCTGCGTATGTGGCGATGACCCAGGACGACGGTCGGGAAAGGCCTTCGTACACCGCGGTAGTGAAGACGAATGCGCCCGTGGGACCGCTGGCGGCCGCGGCGCGGGAGCTGGCGAAGAAGATGGCTCCCGCGATTCCGGCGCCGGTCATGACGTCGATGCAGACCATCGTGGATGATTCGCTGAGTGCGGAGCGGATGATGGCAATGCTGTCGGTCTTCTTTGCAGGATGCGCGCTGCTGGTGACGGCGATTGGCCTGTACGGAACGCTGGCGTTTGCGACGGCGCGACGCACGAGCGAGATTGGGATTCGCATGGCGCTGGGGGCGCGGAGGGCGCAGGTGGTGGGCATGGTGTGCAGCCAGAATGCGCTGGTGGCGATTGCGGGGACGACGGCCGGGCTGATTGCGGCCTTGCTGGCGTCGCGTGCACTGGCAAGTTTTCTGTATGGGACTTCGACCCGCGATCCGTGGGTGCTGGCCGGATCAGTAGCGGCGTTGGCGGTGATTGCAAGCGCGGCGTCCCTGCTGCCGGCGTTGCGGGCATCGCGAATCGACCCGATGGCGGCGATTCGCTGCGAGTAGAAGAATGGTCCCGAGGGGTGATCCGGTCGATGGCTCCGGTTCTGTAGGTGATCCATGACCGGGACGATCGCCCCCCAGCGGCGGTGGCGTTTTTCGGGACTGACGCGATGAATTGGGTTCGGGCAGCGGGAACCGTTTGCGCGGTGGAGGCTTCTAACCGGGAGAGATGATTCCCTTCTGGTTGATGGTGATCGCCTGGTTCTCGCTGAGCGCATCGGTGCTGGGTGCGGCTGCAATCGCAATCGACGAGTTCCGGCGACCGCAAACGATGTGGGTGATGAACCTGGTGTGGCCGCTGACATCGCTTTACGCGCCGGTGATTGGGGTGTGGGCCTATTTTGCTTTCGGACGGACAGCAGGCGGGGATGATGACGCGCGCGGCGCCGGGGGCGACGTGAACTGGAAGCAGATTGCGGTTTCGACGAGCCATTGCGGTGCGGGATGTGCGCTGGCAGACATGATTGGGGAGAACATTGTGTTCGCCGGGCATTGGTCATTGCTCGGACAGATGCTCTATGCCGAATATGCGGTGACCCTCGCGCTGGCATGGACGCTGGGGATTGCGTTTCAATACTTCGCGATCAAACCAATGAAGCAGCTTTCGACGGGCGAGGCCCTTGTCGCTTCCGCGAAGGCAGATACGCTCTCGATTGTGTTTTTCCAGGTTGGAATGTATGGCTGGATGGCGGTGGTGTATTTCGTGCTGTTCGCTCACCCGCACTTGGAGCCGCGGTCGGCGGTGTTCTGGCTGATGATGCAGATCGGAATGATGCTCGGCTATGTAACGGCGTGGCCGGTCAATGTCTGGCTGCTGCGGCGCGGGTTCAAAAAGGCCATGTAGCGGTGGATCAGAGCTCAAGGCCGAAGCGGGTACGGAGTTCGCGCTGGCCGAGGCGGGTGATGGTGAGCGCGCGGCTGTCGTATTCGCGGGCCAGCCATTTGCGGGTTAGTGCGAGGCGCAGAAGCGCGGCGCCGAGCGCGCCTCCGATGTGGGGACGGCGCTCGCTCCAGTCCAGACAGGCGTAGGCGAAGCGGCGGCGCTGGGCGCCAGCCTGGTCGAGGTCAAGGCCCAGGGCAGCGAAGGCGCGAGTTCCTTCTTGGGTGAGGGCGTAGGAATCGAATCGGGGTGCGTCCCCCCGGACGCGCTCGATCCAGTGCGACCGAACGAAGCGGTCATGGAGCGAGACGGCGACGGTTCCGGCCATGTGGTCGTAGCAGGAGCGCGCGGCACGCAGATGTTCGGGAGCATGAGAGGCGAAAGGGCGGCGCGGGCCGCCGGCGAGGACGCTGAGGCGCTCGAGGGCGCGAGCGACGCTGGGTCCGGCGAGCGAGTAGTAGCGATGGCGGCCCTGCACGAAGACTCTGACCAGATTTTCTGATTTGAGACGGCCGAGGTGGACGCTGGCGGTCGAGGGAGAGACGTCCGCGACGATGGCCAGCTCCGTTCCGGTGCGGGCGTGGCCATCCATGAGCGAGTAGAGCATGCGGGTGCGAGCCGGCTCGCCGATGGCGGCGGCTATGGAGGAGACGGCGGCGTCGGGATTGCCAGTTGCATCCATGCTTTTACCGTAAACGAAGTGTGGTTGCGCAGCAAGGGTCATGCTACGAGGTATGGGAGCGGCCAGGATTACGCGCCGGGAGGCAATCGCAGTGGTGGTGGCAGGTGCGTCCGATGTGGTTTGGCGGACGGCTGGCTATGGCGCAAAAGGAATCGCGGGCGGTCAATCGAAGGGAAAGGACAGGACGATGAGGGTCACATGCTTTATCCGGTACCAGATCGATCCGTTTCAGAGGGAAGGATTCAGGAAATACGCGGAGAACTGGGGACGGATCATTCCGCGCTGCGGAGGACGCCTGATTGGATATTTTCTGCCGGACGAAGGTACGAACGATGTGGCGTGGGGACTGATCGCGTTCGAGAGCCTTGCGGCGTATGAGGTTTATCGAGCGCGGCTGAGGAGCGATGCCGAGGCGAAGGAAAACTTTTCGATGGCCGAGAGAATGCGGTTCATCGTGCGTGAAGAACGAACTTTTCTGGAGACGGTTGAGGAAACTTTCTGCGTCGGGGCGGCGTCGCGGGAGGGGAGCTAACTATGAAATCGCAGTCGGAGAAGGCTGAGGCGTTTCGCGCGCTGCACGAGCGCGAGCGAGCATTCATTATTCCCAACCCGTGGGATGCGGGAACGGCGCGAATGCTGGCGCACCTGGGGTTTGAGGCGCTGGCGACGACCAGCGCGGGAAATGCTTTTTCACTGGGAGTGAAGGACGGAGCGGTGGGCCGGGAGCGGACGCTGGCCAACGTGTCGGCGGTTGCCGCGGCAACGGAACTGCCGGTGAGCGGCGATCTGGAAAACGGATTTGGCGATGCTCCGGAGACGGTGGCGGAGACGATTCGCATGGCGGCGGCGGCGGGATTGGTGGGCGGATCGATTGAAGACGCGACGGGAAGGCCCGACGAGCCGATTTACGCGATCGAGCGGGCGATCGAGCGGATCGAGGCGGCGTCCGAGGCCGCGCGCGGCCTGCCGTTTCCCTTCATGCTGACTGCGCGGGCGGAAAATTATCTCTACGAACGGCGGGATCTGAAAGACACGATCCATCGGCTGCGGACGTATCAGGAGGCGGGGGCAGATGTGCTGTATGCGCCGGGGCTGACAACGGCGGAAGAGATTGCGGCGGTGGTGAGCTCAGTGGATCGGCCGGTGAATGTGCTGATGGGTCTGGGGGGACTGGTGCTGAGCGCGGAAGACTTATCGGAGATAGGCGTGCGGCGGATCAGTGTGGGGGGCGCGCTGTGCCGGATGGCGCTGGGCGCGTTCCTGAGCGCGGCGCGCGAGATGAAGGAACGCGGAACGTTTGGGTTCACGAAGCGCGCGACGAGGACCCAGACGATTGTGGAGATGCTGGCGGACCCGCCAGATAAGAGCTGAAGAAATCAGGCAGAAGCAGGCAGTTATAAAGATAGATACGCCTTCCGTTTCGATTGACTCGCATCCAGGGTATGATCCTTCGTTGATTCCAGTGCGCGGTAATAAGTGCTGGAATCCGAAGTTATTCTGGTAGATAGGTTGGGACCGCCATCGAGAGCGCTCCTTGCTGCGATGCGCAGTCATGATCGGACATTCGGGAAGGTCAATGAAGAAGATCGGCATTGTGGGCGGGTTAAGCTGGCGCCCGACCCTGGAGTATTACCGGGAGATCTGCCGCTGCGCGCAGGAGCGGCATGTGGCACGGGGCCTGGAAGGTATAACGCCGACGCCGGAGATCGTGATCGAGTCACTGGACCTGGCGAAGAGCTTGTCGTTGCTGGGCAACGATGACGATGAGCGATCATGGAGCCAATTTGATGAGTACCATCGCGCCGCGCTGCAGCGGGTGGAAGCGAGCGGAGCCGAGGTCGCGGTGGTGACCAGCAACACTTCGCATCACCGCTTCGACGAGATCGTGCGTGGCCTGGGCATTCCGGTGATCAGCAGTCTGGACACAGCGGCAAAGGAAGCGGTGCGCATCGGAGCACGGCGGGTGCTGATCCTGGGGAGTGCTCTGATGATGCGGTCGGGGCGATTCCGCGCAGCGTTTGCGAAGCACGGAATCGACCTGATCCCGCCCCTGAGCGAGAATGCGCAGAAGGCGACGATCGCGCTGGTTGAAAATCTGCAGCGAGGGCGGGTGAAGGGAGCTGTGGCACGGCTGGGCAGAATTGCGACCGCGAGCTGGCCCTTCCCCGGGGAGCCGGTGGTGTACCTGGCGCGTTCGGCGCTGTCCCTGGCGGTTCCGGTATCGAGGACGACGCCTCGGCTGAAACCCAGCTTTAAGTATGGCGGGGTGACCTATATCAGCGCGATCGGAGCGCACATCGGCGCGTTGCTGGAGTTTGTGGGGATCTAGCAGAGGGCGGAAAGCAAAACCGGCCCTGAAGAATCAGAGCCGGTCTCGATCATCAACGAGGAGCTGGAGTCTAGTGGTGAGCGCCGCCGCCGCTGCTGGGAGCACTGGCTCCGCCGCCACTGGGTGCACTGGCTGCACCGCCACCGTGGAACCCGCCGCCACTGGAGGCTCCGCCGCCGCTGAAACCACCGCCACCGCTGTGCGATGCGGCGCCTGCGCTGAAGGATCCATGGCTGCCGCCCCCGACGCCGGAGGAGTATCCACCCGCGCGCGGAGCATTGAAGGCAGGGGGCGCGCCGATGGTGCGCGATCCCAGGATGGACGGGGTGTAGGTACTGCGCAGGCCGTTGCCGATGCCAGGAGTGGGGCGCAGACCGGGCGTCATCATCTCAGGATGCGTGCGAACCAGGGCGGAGGTGAAACTCTCCCCCATGGGTCCGCGCTGGATGGGGTGAATGCCGGGCGCGAGAGGCGGAATGTTGCTGCCCTGGAAGTTCAGGGGGCGAGGTGCGGGCTTGAGCCCGTTCTCATAGTGGAAGGGAGCGGAAAACTGACCGCCGCGGTTAACGGCGATAAGGTTGACGGGGCGCGGCTGTCCCGGATGATGAATGGGTGCGCCGTGGGGGCGAAGGGGCGGCACGTAGCCCTGAGGAACGCGCCACACGGTGGAATACGGATACCAGCCGTTGCCATAGAAACCGTACCCGCAGTTGCCGGGAATCCAGACCCAGCCGTAGCCATCGAGGAAGTCCCAGGCGCCGCAGTGATACGGCATCCATCCCCAGGGATAGCCGGAGATCCAGGTGTAGCCCGTGCCCTGGTAGTAGCCCCAGGCACCGTTGCCGAAGGGATCCCAGCTGGCGCTGACGCCGGCGGGCGACCAGACCTGTCCATAACCGGGCAGGCTGTACCAGTTGCCGTAGTAGTCCAGATCATTCCAGGCGGGGTTGTTGGGTTCGCCGGAACTGGCGCGGGCGGTGGTTTGACTGGTTTCAAGGCGGGCCAGCGACGCGTCGCGGTCGGAGTTCCACTGATCCCACGAATCGGCTGCGACGACCTGCGCCACGGTAAATTCTCCAGGCTGCTGCGGATCGGCCTGGAAGGTCTGGCTTGGGTGTACATCGAGCGAGAGACCCAGTCCGTCGTCAACATGAACCGAACCATGCATGACGGCAAGCTGGGAGGGAGCGGTGTCGAGTGCCACGCGGAAGACGGCGTTCTGTACGGGCGTCGCGGTATCGGAACCGAAGTGGACGGTGTACTGGCCGCCACGGTCGTTGAGCTCGTAATAGCTCAGGCCGGTGAGGGCATCCATCTGCGTCACGGTGCTGCCGTCGGCATTGCGGCGAAGCTGGGTGAGGCGGACGGAGCTGTCAGGCGTGATGCGGGCGACGCTGCCATCTTCAAACTCAATTTCAAGGCGGCCGTTGTCCCCGGTGACGAAGCGCATGCCTTCGACAGCAGGCATATTGGGCTGCGCCTGGTCGAATGTGACTTGATCGCCGGTGAAGATCTGAACCTGGCCTTCGACGTCGCTGATGCGGACGGCACGGACCTGGCTCTGGCCCGGCGTTTCCGGCGGAGCACCAGACTGGTCAGGCGGCGGAGGGGGTGGGGTCGTATCCTGGGCGCGGGCTGCGAGTCCGGTAAGCAACATCGCCAGAGCGGCAACAAAAAGGATCAGGCGCGGAGAGGAATTTCTGCGGCGAACGGCGGAGAGAGAGCGGCGCCCCATGAGGCACCTCCTTTTAGCGTCTTCGCTGGCGCCGGTGAGGCGGGACTGGAACACTGCGACCGAACGGAGTGGCCGATCCTGCAATCCCTGTCGCCCCGGGCCTTGAAGTGAAGACGCTGTGGCCCACAACCCATCTGCACCTGAATAACGTGCCAGGGTCGCATTAAGTTTCGACTTATTTTCGCACGGGAAGACAACGCTGGGGAATTAGATTCCGAGCAATTTTGGGGCCGGGAATCCGGATGCCTGGAGCAGGACTTAGTCCCGTTTTTGGGGGGTTCCGCTGGAGGCGAGGAGGGAGAGGGCGCGCTTGCGGGCTCGGTCCATCACCTGTTCGTTATCGGCTATGGCGTGCAGCTCGTCGGCAATATTGGGCAGGCCGGAGGCGCGCCGATCCTTGACGGCGTCCTGAAGGGTGGCGAGTTCGGCATCGAGGCCGAGGCGGTCGTGGCGGACCTCGACGCCGAGACGGCGGCCTTCCTCAATGGTAAAGGCGACTGCGCCCAGCTGTTCGGTCAGGCGCTGGAGGAGGGGGTCGGCTGCCCAGACGAAGGTGCAGGAGCCGCTGCCGTCTGGCCCCGTGTACGCGAAAGTCTTGTTGCCCGTGAAGGCGAGGTTAGTTTGGGTGGTGGCGCAGCGGGTGGCGAAGAAGCTGTGCGCGCGGGCGTAGGTGAAGAGGTCGGCGCGGAGCGCGTCATCAAGCACGATGGGGCGGTCGACGGGGGTTGGGAAAACGCCGTCGCTCGCGTCGGACACGGGTCCGGGCTGGGAGACAAAGCGGCCTGCGCCGGTTTCGTCGACGGTGATGGTGTAATGCGCGGGCTGGAGCTGCGGATGGTCGAAGGAAAAGACGATGCGGGAGGCGGAGAGAGTGGGAGACTGCGCGAATAAGGGAACGGCGGATATCAACAGGAGAAGAACCGGCACGACGCGAACAATCCCACCCTGCCAACTGCCGGCAGGATGGGGCACCCGGGGTTGTTGACAAAGGCTCATGGCTAGACCGCGCGAGCCTCCTGCCGGGAAAGGGTCTGCGCGTGGTGGATATGGCAGATAGCGATGGCGAGGGCGTCGGCGGCATCGGCAGGCTCGGGTGCGGAGGGCAGTGAGAGCAGGCGCGCGACCATGAACTGAACCTGGGTTTTAGCGGCAAGGCCGTAGCCGGTGACGGTGGATTTGATGGTGAGGGGAGCGTATTCCGCAACGGGCAGGCCGGCAGTGGCGGCGGCGAGCAGCGCGACTCCACGGACGTGGCCGAGCTTGATGGCGGACTTGGCATTCACGGAGTAGAAGACTTCTTCGACGGCAACGACGTCGGGGCTGAATCGCTCGAAGAGGGAGCTAAGCTCCGCATAGATGAGCGCGAGGCGGCCAGGCAGCAGGGATTTTTTGGGAGGACAGATGCCGCCGGAGCAGATGGAGACCAGATGCGGCTCGCGCGCGCTGTCGTCCCATTCAACGACGCCGTAGCCGGTGGTTTCGGTTCCGCAGTCAACGCCGCAGACACGCATACGAAAAGGCCTCAGCAGAAGAAGCGGATGGTCTGAATCGCTACCCGCTAGTTTAGCGCAGGGGCAGTGGAGGCGCAGGAGATTGTGAACAGGAGCGCCTCAGTGCGGGCGGACGGCGCCCGGCGCCGGAGGCCGCTTGCGCGCATGTTCTTTGAGGGTTTTCTCCTCCAGGGGGTCGTGGAGGGAGCGATAAGCAATGTTGAGCAACTCAGCGTCGTTGGTATCGCCGCTGAGTTCCCAGATCATCAGGCCCCCCAGATGTTGATGGGCAGCGTAACTGGCCTTGAAGCGAATGGAGACGGGATCTTCAAAGGTCCAGAAGGTGCGGCCATCGAAGAACCAAGGCGCCTGGGACTGCTCCTCGCGAAAGGCGGAGAAACTCGAAGCGATGCTCCGGATATGGTTATAGGCGCGATCCTCTTTGACCGGATGTCCAGTCTGGAAGAGGCCGTCATTGAGAATATCGACGTCGGTCCAGCTGTAGCCATAAAACGGGAGCCCCATCAGGAGCTTGTCCGGAGGCACGTGCACGGCCTCCCAGGCAGCAATGCTCTGTTCGATGGTGTGGGAATCGTCGGGGTCGGTGGAGAACAGCGGCGCGAGCAATCCGGTGGTTGGACTCCAGGGGCCGACATAGTCGTAGTTCATGACGCCAACCTGATCGACAGTAGCTGCAACAGCGGCGAAATCCGTGCCGGATAAGGTCTGGGGCGACTCATCCACGGCAACCGCGAGCCGCAACCCGCTCCGCACCCTGTTCTCCTGGCGGCGAAACTCCTGGAGCAGGGCAAGAAAATTGGCTGCATCCCTGGCCTGCGGAGATTCCCAGTCGATGTCGAATCCATCAAAGAGGCCGGGGCCGGAGACGCCTGGAGCGAAATGACCGCGGAGAAAGACGTCGACACAGGAGGCGACAAACGCCTGGCGATTTTCCGGTTGAGCGTCTTCGGCAAAGTCCCTTGCTTCGCCCTCGAGGGAAATCAGCAGCTTCAGGTGCGGATAACGGCGCTTCAGCTCGCTCAGCTGGTGGAAATAACCGCGAAACCGGGACGTGGGGCCGTCCGATTTGCCATTAACGCTGTTTTGCCGCGTGAAGCCAATGCGCAGATCGGCAGCGGGATCTGCCAGGGAGCAGCGGCCATTGCGGACCGAACCCTGCGCATAGTTGATCTGGTCGAGCCGGCCGGCGGCGCCGTTCGTGACGAGCGCCTTGACATAAAACGGCTCCTTTAAGCTGAGGCCCCATTGAGGAAAGTAACCGACCAGCAAAGGACGTGGTGGATGGGCATTGGGGCTCTGCGCATAACCGCCCGCGAACCCGGTCAGCACAACGGCGGCGACGGACAGGCACAAACAACGGGTCGCGCAGGCCATTACCTTCATTTTATTCCGGTCTCGCCGAAGGAGCGGATTCGTCCTGGGTCGCACGGCACTCACACCTGGATCTTCACAGGCCAGGTTTTCCAGATGTCGGCGCAGTAGTCGCGGATGGAGCGGTCGGAGGAGAACTTGCCGACGCGCGCCACATTGAAGATGGACATGCGGGTCCATTGCTCCTGGTCGCTGTAGGCGGCGCTGACGCGCTCCTGGCAGTCGATGTAGGACTGATAGTCGGCGAGCAGCATGTAGTCATCGGTGGTGAGCAGCGAACGGACCAGGGGCTCGAAGAGGCCACAGTCGCCGTGGGAAAACTCTCCGCTGGTGAGGGCGTCGATCGCTTCTTTGAGGGCGGGATTGGTCTCGTAACAGAGGCGCGGGTTATAGCCTTCGGCTTTGTGTCGCTCGACCTCGGCGGCGGTGAGTCCGAAGAGGAAAAAGTTTTCCGCGCCGACTTCTTCCCGAATCTCGATGTTGGCGCCGTCGAGGGTGCCGATGGTGATGGCGCCGTTCATGGCGAACTTCATGTTGCCGGTGCCCGAGGCTTCCTTGCCGGCGAGCGAAATCTGCTCGGAGAGATCGGCGGCGGGATAGACGCGCTGGCCGAGTTTAACGCTGTAGTCGGGCAGGAAGACGACCTTCAACCGCCCGCGAACCAGAGGATCGGAGTTGATGGCCTCGCCGACGGAGTGAATGAGCTTGATGATGAGCTTGGCCATGCGATAGCCCGGCGCGGCTTTGCCTCCGAACAGGAAGGTGCGCGGAACGACGTTGGCTTCGGGGTCGCGCTGCATGCGCTTGTAGAGGGTCAGGATGTGAAGGATCTGCAAGTGCTGGCGCTTGTATTCGTGCAGACGCTTCACCAGCACATCGAACATGGACTCGGGATCGATAGCGATGCCGAGGCGCTCGTGAATGTAGGCCGCGAGTTGAAGCTTGTTGTGCTGGCGGATGGCGCGCCACTCGCTGCGCAGCTCCGGATCATCGATCATGGGCTCGAGACGGCGCAGCTTGTCGAGGTCGCGGATCCAGCCGGAGCCGAGGCGCGTGTTGAGAAGCTTCGTGAGCCGCGGATTGCTGAGGACCATCCAGCGGCGCGGGGTGACGCCGTTGGTCTTGTTGCTGAACTTGTCCGGGGTGAGCTCGTAAAAATCGCGGAGAACGTTGGTCTTGAGCAGCTCGGTGTGGAGCTCCGCGACCCCATTGATGGCATGGCTGCCGACCACCGCGAGGTGGGCCATGCGCACAAATCCTCCATTGTTGTCGATGAGGGAGAGACGGTGGACGCGCGCGTCGTCGCCAGGAAAGCGGAGACGCACGCCGTCGAGGTGACGCCGGTTGATTTCGTCGACGATCTCGATATGACGGGGGAGCAGGGCGGCAAAGAGGCTGCGCGGCCACTGTTCCAGCGCTTCCGGCAGCAGGGTGTGATTCGTATAGGAGAGGCAGTGCTGGGTGACGTGCCAGGCCACGTCCCACTCGAGAGAGTGTTCGTCGACGAGGAGGCGCATCAGCTCCGCGACGGCAATCGCGGGGTGGGTGTCGTTCATCTGGATAGCGAAGCTGCGGTGGAGCTCGGCGAGCGGACGTTTTTGTGTGAGCTGGATACGCAGGATGTGCTGTAGAGAGCAGGAGACGAAGAAGAATTGCTGCGCGAGGCGCAGCTGTTTCCCCTGGATGCCGTCGTCGTTGGGATAAAGAATTTTCGAGATGTTTTCGGAGGAAACTTTGTCGGCGACGGCTCCGACGAAGTCTCCGTTGTTGAAGGTGCCGAAGTCGAAGGACTCGACGGCCTGGGCGGCCCACAGGCGCATGGTGTTGGCGGTGTTGGTCCGATAGCCCAGGATCGGGGTGTCGTGAGGGATGCCGCGGACAAGCTTTTGCGGAATCCACGTGACATGCGCGCGGCCGTTGGCGTCGGACTGGGTTTCGGTACGGCCGCCGAGCTTGACCTCAAAGGCGTCTTCGGGACGCTCGAGCGCCCAGGGATTGCCGAGGCGCAGCCACTTGTCGGTGGTTTCGACCTGCCATCCATCGCGAATCTGCTGATCGAAGATGCCGTATTCGTAGCGAATCCCATAGCCGATGGCGGGAATGTCGAGGGTGGCGAGTGAATCCATAAAGCAGGAGGCGAGGCGTCCGAGGCCGCCGTTGCCAAGGCCGGGCTCTTCTTCCTGCTCGACCAGGGTGTTGAGGTCGAGGCCGAGCTGGCGCATGGCCTGGTCGGCCTCGTCGTAAATGCCGAGGTTGATGAGGTTGTTGGCGAGGTGCGGGCCGGTGAGGAATTCCGCGGAAAGGTAGCAGACCACGCGGACATCCTGCGCTTGGTAGTTGGTGACGGTGGAGATCCAGCGTTCGACCAGGCGGTCGCGCACGGTGTGGGCCAGCGCCATATAGAGGTCGTTGCGGGTGGCGCGCTCGAGCGAACGGCCCTGGACGAAGAAGAGGTTGTCGAGGAACGAGCGGGCAAGGGCTTCGACGCTGAGGGCGGTTCTCTGACCTTTTTTCAAGGTCGCAGCGGACGTGAGCGCTGCCGCGATTCCGGACATTCGATTGCCTCCGTGAGAAAGCGTGCGGGCCAATGGGCCGTCGCCACACCATCAACATCGGCATATGGAGAAGGGGTGTTCAGTTTTGCTGGGATGGTTCGGGGCGGCGCGGGACCGAACGGGAAAGCAATTCAAGTTCGTTCCCGGGGTGCCGATGATGGGGATAGCCATGGACAGACCCGCGCAGCGCGACCCGCAAGAGCTGGATTCCCGATGTCCACCGGGCGCGGACGAGACGTTTTGTGTCTATGGACTGCGGCGCGGATCGGGACAAACAGAAGAGTGCGCATGCCGGTTGCAGGGGCCGGACGTGCGCACTCGTTTGTGTGAGGCGGCTCAAGCGGCGCGAATGCCCGAGGCGCCGCTGCCGTTTGACTGAAGCTGCGGGAGTCTAGACGCTGGCCTTCGAAACGCCTTCGAGTGGCGAGCTCGCGGTAGCGTAGAGCTTGCGAGGCATGCGGCCGGCGGTATAGGCCTGGCGTCCGGCGAGAACGGCGTGCTGCATGGCTTCCGCCATCAGGATGGGATTAGCGGCGGCCGCGATGGCCGTGTTCATCAGGACACCGTCGGCGCCCATTTCCATGGCGAGCGCTGCGTCGGACGCGGTACCGACACCGGCGTCGACGATGAGCGGAACCTCGGTGATTTTTTCGCGCAGGATCCGGAGCGTGGCGCGGTTCTGAATGCCCAGCCCGGAGCCGATGGGCGCGGCGAGCGGCATCACCGCGGAGGCGCCGGCGTCAATGAGGCGACGGGCGAAGACGATGTCGTCCGAGGTGTAGGGGAGGACGGTGAATCCCTCTTTGACCAGGACGCGGGTGGCTTCGAGGGTGGCCTGCACGTCGGGGTAGAGGGTGGCCTGGTCACCGATGACTTCGATTTTCACCCAATCGGAGAGGCCGACTTCGCGGCCGAGGCGCGCGGCGCGGATGGCTTCGTCGGCGGTGTAGCAGCCGGCGGTGTTGGGGAGCAGGAAGTAGCGGCGCGGATCGATGAAGTCGAGCAGGGATTCCGTGGAGCGGTCGAGATTGACACGGCGGACGGCGACGGTGACCATCTCGGCGCCGGAGGCTTCGATAGCGGCCTGGGTTTCGGGTCCGTTGCGGTATTTGCCGGTGCCGACGATGAGGCGGGACTGGAAGGCTTTGCCTGCGATGACGAGGGGCTCCATGGGGACCATTGTAGAACTGCGCGGGACAGGCGCAGTGGCGGCGGTCACCACAGGGTGCGGAGTGCGTTCACCGCGTCA
Source organism: Acidobacteriaceae bacterium (assembly GCA_036490815.1). Classification (GTDB taxonomy): domain Bacteria; phylum Acidobacteriota; class Terriglobia; order Terriglobales; family Acidobacteriaceae; genus Palsa-343. Next base: position 207,460 of record DASXDF010000013.1, on the reverse strand, counting down.
ATGGCTTCGTCTTCTTTTTTGGATTACGTCCGACGAACCGGATGACTCGGACCGTCGGCTTCCCATTCCTGGTGATGATGATTTCGATGTTGTGTTTGTAGACTTCGTCGAGGAGTGAGAGACAATCGGCTGCGAATGCCTCGGCGTCCATTGTCACGACCCGCTTCATGTTCTTGCTCATGCGCAGACCATCTGCTGACTCTATCGGCATGTTCTACCAGAAATGTGAAAGGCCCGCAGCCAGATTGGGCATGCGGGCCTTGATCACCGGTTGACTGTGGAGATTGACCTGAGGCGCCCCCGCTTTCGGAGTGGCCTCGGCGTTGGGTTACGCCAGGACTTAGACCCGATTCCACGCAAATGTGGAACCGGAGATTCACTGGAGCCAGGAGCGGCTCTAAGCCTCAGTCACCTCACGTAGGGTTCTGCGGATACTACTACCATCAGAATTTTTCATTCGCTGGATCATCCTCCTTTCCCGTGTACCGATAAGTTAACCCGGCGAGCGGCCTGGGAGCAAGAGGGAGGGGATCGAGGCGGGAACGTCGGACAGAGGACCGGACTCCGGGCTCCGGGCCTGGAAGCCTGCCTGTCGGACATTGTCTGACGCGTGTCGGACACGTGTCGGACGCGCGTCAGACACCACTGAAATACACGATTACCAGCTGTGCCAGGAGCCTTCGTGCTCGATGAGGCGAACATCGACCCCAAACAGCTTGCGGAGTTTTTCTGCCGTGAGCAGTTCCCTCTTCGAGCCATCGGCGAAGATTCGTCCGCTCTTCATCATGATGACGCGGGCAATTTCCGGGAAAACGTCGGCGATATGGTGGGTGACCATCAGGATGCCGACGCCCTGCTGGGCGACACGGCGCAGGGCTTCGCGCAGCTCCCGCTGGGCGGCGAGGTCCAGCGCGTTCGAGGGCTCGTCGAGGAGAAGCATTTCGGGCTGGTGGACGAGGGCACGGGCGATCATGATGCGGCGCTGCTCGCCGGCAGACATTTCGCCCACCAGCTTTTGCTCAAGATGCGTAGCCTGCATCAGGAGGAGGGCCTGGTGGGCGCGCTCGCGCATTTCCGGCGTGACGTGGAGGTTGGGCCAGAGGGTGGAAGCGGAGAAGAATCCGGCAACGACGGCGTCGAGACCGCGGGTGACGGGGGTGCGCTCGCCAGGCAGTTCGGCGGAGACCACGCCCAGGTGGGTGCGAAGCTGCGAGACATCCCAACGCTCGCGGCCGAGGAGACGCAGTTCGGTGGTGGGCGTGACGATGGGATAGCACTGGCAGGTGATGGTTTTGATCAGCGTCGATTTACCGCAGCCGTTGGGGCCGAGAATGGCGACGTGCTCGCCGTTGGCGATGCGCAGGGAGATAGTGTGGAGGACGACGTTGTCGCCGCGGGCAACGCTGACGTCGCGCATCGAGAGGAAGTCGGATTCGGGGTTCGGGGTCAAGAGAAAATTATTGCAGAGGCGCGACCGAGAACGAGGAGGTGGGTCATGTCGAGCGAGTCTGGTGTTCATCTGAACCTTTGGAAGAAGCGGCTCGGGCGTGTGCCGCCGTCGGTTTGGGAGAACGCGGAAATTGAGACGCTGGTGCTGGCGGACAACAATCTGGCCGAGGCGCCCGAGGAGCTTGGGCGGCTGCATAGGCTGCGGATGCTGGATCTGGGACACAACGTGCTGACCGGAATTCCCGAGAGCCTCGGTGATCTTCAAGGCCTCACGGATTTTCTTTATCTGCACGACAATCGACTGACCGCGTTGCCGGCTTCGCTGGGAAAACTAAAGAGGCTGCGGTATCTGAACATTGGCGAGAACGCGTTCGCGGAATTGCCCGCGGCGGTTTGCGCGATGGAGGGGTTGATCGAGCTGCGCGCGTCGGACAATCGCCTTACCTCGCTGCCAGCATGCGTGGGACAGTTGACGCGGTTGCGGGAGCTGCATCTGCGGAATAATCGGCTGACGACGCTGCCTGCGGCGATAGGAGAGATGCGGGAGCTGCGGCAGATCGATCTGCGGGGGAATCCGCTCGAGTCGTTGCCGGAGGCGATGGCGACGCTGCCGAAGTTGGAAAAAGTAGACCTGCGATGGGTGACCGCGCTGGCTGCACCGGGGTGGATCGGCAACCTCGAGGCACGCGGGTGCCTGGTTTACTGGTAAATTCCCATTGGGAATCCCTATCGATGAACGAGACACGGTGGTTTGCTTTTGAAGCGTGGCGGCGGTGTGAACTGTGTCTGGCGATCGCTGCGGTGTTTGCAATATTGACGGCAGCGCCGGCGTTGGCGCAGAAGCGCATGGTGCTGATCGACCAGGATGGGTCGGGGCCGGGCGGATCGAACCAGATGGCGATGATGGTGCTGCTGCAATCGCCGCAGGTGGAAGTGCTGGGCATCACGATGGTGACCGGCAATGCCTGGCGCGACGAAGAGACCCAACACACGCTGCGCATGCTGGAGCTGATCGGCCGCACCGATGTGCCGGTGGCGGAGGGCGCGGTGTTTCCACTGGTGCGCACGGAGAAAGAGACGCAGCTCGAGACGCCGCTGGTTGGGCAGGTGGATTGGCTGGGCGCCTGGGGTCAGGGCGCGATGAATCTGGTGGAGACGCCGCATGGCGTGGAGAAGGCGAAGCCGGAGAATCCTGCGATGCACGGGCCGTATGTGGTGCCGCCGATGCCGGAGGGCGCACCGCACACGAAAGCGATTGACGAGGACGGAGTGCATTTTCTGATCCGCCAGGTGCATGCGCATCCGCATGCGGTAACGATTTACGCGGCGGGGCCGCTGACGGACATTGCGCTCGCGATTCGGATCGATCCGGAATTTGCGGAGCTCACACAGGGGATCGTGATGATGGGCGGAAGCCTGAATCCGCAGACCGACGATCCGGAATTTGTGGAGAACCCGCGGCACGAATTTAATTTCTGGTTCGATCCGGAGGCAACGCACATCGTGCTGGGCGCGCACTGGCCGCGCATCGATGTAACGACGGTGGACATCTCCATTAAGGCAATGTTTACGCAGGCAATGGTGGACGAGATCAGCAAGTCGCAGAATCCTGGGGCGCGGTACATTGCCGCGTGGTCGCAGGAACGCTACTACCTGTGGGACGAGTTGGCGGCGTGCGCGTGGCTCGATCCTTCGATCATCACGAAGGAAAAACAGGTGTATATGGATGTGGACCTGAGCCATGGTCCGAGTTATGGCAACACGCTGACGTGGGCGGACGCGATGCGACCGGCGACAGATGTGCAGAAGGTCCATGCGCAGCTGGATGTGGATCTGGCGAAATTTACGCGGGAATTTGTGGAGCTGATGACCGCGCCGCCGCCTGGGAACCCCAGGTGATTAACTAATAGAGATGACGGAGACTCTTTTGATTTCTGACGACGGGCTGCCGCGGGGATTTCGATTTGCGGCGGTGAAGGCGGGCATTAAGCCGAGCGGCAAGACGGACTTTGCGGTTGCTTTAGCGGAGAAAATCGCGAGCGCCGCGGCGATGTTCACATCGAATCGCGTGCAGGCTGCTCCGATCACGGTGGGGCGGCTCCATCTGGAGCGGAATAACGGACTGATGCGCGCGGTGGCGGTGAATGCGGGGAATGCGAACTGCGCCACGGGCGAGATCGGGATCAAAGCGGCGGAGCAGGTGTGCAAGGCCGCCGCGCAAACGTTCGGGTGCCAGGGACACGAGGTACTGCCTTCGTCGACGGGGATTATCGGCGTACCTCTTCCGGCGGAGAAGCTGGTGGGTGCACTGCCGGCATTGAAAAGCGCGCTGGCGTCGGACGCGAAGTCTTTTATCGGGTTCGCGGAAGCAATCATGACCACGGACACGCGAGCGAAGGTGGCGCACACGAGCTTTGAGCGCGATGGAAAGCGGGTACGCATTGCAGGCGCGTGCAAGGGCGCAGGGATGATTCACCCGCAGGTGGTGTCGGCTACTGCGTCCGGAGGCTCGGCGCCGGATGCGCCCCTGCACGCAACCATGCTGGTGTACTTGTTCACAGACGCGGCGGTGCATCCAACAGCTCTCAACCGCTTTCTGCGCGCTGCGGTGGACGCGAGCTTCAACCGCATCTCCATTGACGGTGATATGTCGACGAATGACACGGTCCTGCTGATGGCATCGGGCGCATCGGGGGTGGATGCGTGGGCCGAAGATGCGGAGTTTGCCGATGCGCTGGGCTCTGTATGCACTTCGCTGGCGAAGCAGATGGTCGCGGACGGCGAGGGTGTGGGGCATGTTGTCGAATTGCAGATTGAGGGCGCGCCAAGCGACGCGGATGCCGTAACGGTGGCCAGGTCCATTGCACATTCGATGCTGGTGAAGACAGCGTGGGCGGGATCGGATCCGAACTGGGGCCGGCTGATCGCGGCGGTCGGATATTCCGGCGTGCCGGTTGATCCGGAGAAGATTGCGATCTGGTTTGGGACGCTGCCGATTTGCGTGAATGGCGGACGCGCTCCGGAATATGACGAGCGCGCGGCGCATGCGCATCTTGAGCAACCTGAGTATTCGATTCGCATTGCCCTGAACGTGGGTGAAGGGCAATGCCGATTCTGGACATGCGATCTGAGCGCTGAGTACGTCCGGATCAACGCGGAATATTCGACGTGAGAAGCGAGAGTTCAGAGTTTGGAGTTTAGAGTTCGAACGGAGACGCTACACCGCTGTTCAGCCGTACCGCGTGGTGTGATGAAAATCACATCGCAGATTGAAGTGAGAATGCATCGCAGTGAGTGCAGAACGGTGAAATGCGCATCATTGGTGAAGTTCAGGGCGATGGAAGCGGGAAATGCACAGGGTTATTCACAAAACTGTTGAAAACTATTCGAGCGAGCGGAACGTCGTGTGCTGAGCGGTAACTTCAGGAACCGAGCGCTCAGCTGCGCTACAATTTTTATATAGCCGGTTCTGCTCGGCTCGACACAGTCAGAGCAGCGAAGGCCGCACACCCCCAATCAGCGGTCGTTAAGGGACAAACAGAACACATGGCGATTGAGGCAGGAAACAGGGTGCCGTCTGCGGCGGCGCATGGCAAGCACGGTCATTCACTGATCAGCGGCGAGAAGTTCCGGCAGCTGTATGCGATGGCGTTGAAGCTGCAAATGGTGGGTGAGCACGGTGTGGGATGGCTGCGCGGACGCGAGGCGGTGCTGGCAGGGGTTGCGGCCGATTTGAAGAGCGACGATAGGGTCGTCGCCGAGTACGCCGGATCGGTGGACGAGATTGCGCGCGGGGAGACGGGACGCAGTCTGGACCGGCGCAGTCTGGAGGAGCGCGTGATCGTTGCGCTGGGCGATGCGGTGGGCGATCGAATGAGGAAGACGAATCGGGTGACGGCGATTTTTCTCGACGCCGCGCAGAACGGAAAGATTTTGCAGGAGGCGCGGGCGCTGGCCATCGATGCCAAATTGCCGGTGCTGTTGGTGGAGTACGGCAACGCGAAGAAACCACTGGCGGGCAAAAAGAAGAAGCCGGCAGTGCTCGGCCATCCGTCGATTCCAGTAGACACGCAGGACGTGATCGCGCTGTATCGAGTGGCACATGAGTCGATTACGCGGGCGCGCGAGGGCAGCGGCCCAACGCATATTGTGGGCGTGCGGTGGCAGCCGGCGGCGGCGAAGAGCGGCCAGCGCTCAGCAAAAGTGAAGACGGAAGACGCCATCGTTCATCTGGAGCATTGGCTGACGGCGCGAGGATTGCCGGCTGCAGAGTGGCGGCAGGAAATCATCGCCGAGCTCAAAGCGGAGAGCAGCGGACGGAATTTTGGCATGCAGAACTCGGTCGATGGCGTGATGAAAGAAGAACGCAGGGAACAACGCATCGCGTAGACGCAGAGGAGTGATCAGAAGTTTATGGCAACGAAGGTGACAAATCCGGTGGGCAACGATTTTACGCAGCAGCTTCGCGAGTGGATTGAAGCGTTTGACGACGTGGTTGTAAGCGATGGACACGAACAGGGCGCGGAGCTGTTGACGGCGCTGAAGCAGCGGGCGCGCGAGGCGGGAATTACGCAGCAGAGCGAACTGACCACGCCGTACGTCAACACGATTCCGAAGCACGAGGAAGTTCCCTACCCTGGCGATCGCAGGCAGGAGCGGCGAATCGAGGCGCTGATCCGGTGGAACGCAATGGCCATGGTGCATGGGCAGAACAAGAAGGACCACGGCATCGGCGGGCACATCGCGACGTACTCCTCGCTGGCGACGCTGCTGGAGGTTGGGTTCAACCATTTCTTTCACGCGGCGTACGGCGATCAGCCGGGCGACTTCGTTTATTTCCAGGGACACGCGAGCCCGGGAATTTATGCGCGAGCTTTTTTGCTGGGGCGGCTGGACGAGGAGCGGATCCTGAATTTCCGGCATGAGCTGCGCGATACGCCGGGGCTGTCATCGTATCCGCACCCGTGGCTGATGCCGGATTTCTGGCGGTTTCCGACGGTGTCCATGGGGATTGGACCGCTGAACGCGGTGTATCAGGCGCGATTCATGCGATACCTGGAAAATCGCGGAATGATCGAGAAGACGCCGCGGAAGGTCTGGGCGTTTGTCGGCGACGGCGAGACGGATGAAGTGGACACGCTGGGCGCGTTGTCTCTGGGCCGGCGCGAGAAGCTCGACAACCTGATCTTCGTCGTGAACTGCAACCTGCAGCGGCTGGATGGTCCGGTGCGCGGCAACGGGCGGATCATCGACGAGCTGGAGGCGGTGTTCCTCGGCGCGGGTTGGAACGTGATCAAGGTGATCTGGGGATCGGACTGGGACGAACTGTTCGAGCGCGATCACACCGGCCTGCTGCTGAAGCGGATGGAAGAGTGCGTGGACGGCGAGTATCAGGCGTTCAAGGCCAAGGGCGGCGCGTATATCCGGAGTGAGTTTTTCGGGAAATATCCGGAGCTGCTGAAGCTGGTGGAACACATGACGGACGATGAGATTTTCCACCTGCATCGCGGCGGGCATGACGCGAGAAAAATTTACAACGCGTACAAGCGGGCGGTGGAACACAAGGGCGGCCCGACGGTGATCCTGGCCAAGACGGTGAAGGGTTACGGCCTGGGAAGCACGCAGGCGCGCAACGCTTCGCACCAGGAGAAGAAGGTCGCGGACGACGCGCTGGTGGATTTCATCAGGCGCTACGACCTGCCGCTTCCGGAAAAGGATGCGCGCGAGGGCAAACTGTTTCGGCCGCCGCAGGACGCGCCGGAGATGGCGTACATGCACGCGCGGCGGCAGGGGCTGGGCGGGTTTATGCCGCGGCGTGATGTGCCGAAAATCAATTTCAAGGCCCCCTTGCTGGAGACGTTTAAGGAGTGGACGAGCGGATCGAAGGGGCGAGCCGTGTCGACGACGATGGGATTCGTCAGCATGCTGCGCTCGCTGATGAAGGACCCTGCGTTCGGCAAATACATTGTGCCGATTGTGCCCGACGAGGGCAGAACGTTTGGGCTGGAATCTGCGATTAAGCAGGTGGGGATTTACGCGAGCGAAGGACAGAAGTACAAGCCGCACGATGTGGACATGGTGCTCTCGTATCGCGAGGAAAAGGACGGGCAGATTCTGGAGGAAGGGATCACGGAAGCCGGATCGATGGCGTCGTTCACGGCGGCCGGCACGGGCTACTCGAATTACCTGGTGCCGACGATTCCCTTCTATATGTACTACTCGATGTTCGGATTCCAGCGCGTGGGCGACATGATGTGGGCCTTCGCCGATGCGCGGGGCAAGGGCTTCCTGATGGCGGGCACGGCGGGCCGCACTACGATGACCGGCGAGGGGCTGCAGCACCAGGATGGTCACAGCCATTTGCTGATGAGCGTGATTCCAACCTGCGTCAGCTACGACCCGGCGTTTGTCTACGAGCTCGCGGTCATTCTGCAGGATGGCATTCGCCGGATGTATGAGGAGGGCGAGGACGTCTTCTACTACATCACGATGTACAACGAAGATTACGCCATGCCGGAGATGCCGGAAGGGTCGCGCGAAGGCATTGTGCGGGGGATTTACAAGCTGAAGGCGGCGGCCAGCGGCAAGCCTGTAGCGCAGCTGTTCGGCAGCGGGCCGATTCTGAACGAAGTGCTTCGCGCCCACGATATCCTGATGGAAAAGTACGGCGTGGAGACGGATGTGTGGAGCGTGACCAGCTACAACGAGCTGCGCCGTGAAGCACTGAGCGTCGAGCGGTGGAACCGGCTGCATCCCGCAGAAGCGGAGAAGACGCCGTACATCGTGTCGACGCTGAGCAAGACGAAGGGGCCGATTATTGCGGCGACGGATTACATGAAGGCAGTCCCGGATCAGCTTGCGCCATGGCTGACGATGCGGCTGGTGTCGCTGGGGACGGACGGGTTCGGACGCAGCGACAATCGTGAGCATCTGCGCAGGCATTTCGAAGTGAATGCTGAGTCGGTAGTGGCGGCAACGCTGTCGAAGCTGGCGCGTGAAGGCAAATTCGACGTGAAGAAAGCCGCAAAGGCGCTGGCAGAACTTGGCGTGGATGCAGAGCGGGGCGATCCGGCGCACGCCTGAGGAGCAACTGACAGGGTACGCTTGACACCACAGTTTCGATGAATGAGTCTGAAGTTACGGCGCACATGTGAACAGCCCCGCGCCCGGAACGGTAAACCCCCGCCGAGGTCTGCTTGCGATTCTCCTTTTGCCTACCCGCATTTTTTCTATGCAGCGCTTTCCTTTCATCGGCTATAGCCCAGGTAACGACGGAGCAGCCTTTCCCTCCTGGATATAAGCCGCCCGCGGAAACCATTTCCACCAGCTCGCAGGGATCGACTTATGTGCCGATGGACAGCTGGATTTATCCGGCACTGGATCGGCTGCATTCGCTGGGATACCTGAACACGGCTTTCCTGGGATTGCGGCCGTGGACGCGCCTGAGCATCGCGCACATGCTGGAACAGAGCGCGGACAGCATCGACACGGACACGAACGACGACGAGGCCAGGAGCACCTATCTGGCGGTGCTCGAAGAAGTGCAACCGGACATCGACAATGCGACGGAACTGAATCATCCCAGCGCGGAGCTCGAGAGCGTCTACACGGTTTTGCGCGGGATCAGCGGGACGCCGTTGCGGGACAGCTTTCATCTGGGTCAGACGATCGTTGACGATTATGGCCGCCCCTATCAGAGTGGGTTCAACAACTACACGGGCTTCAGCGCAAGGGCGGAGGCGGGACGATTCTCACTCTACTGGCGGGAGGAGTATCAGCGAGCACCAGCAGCGGTGGGATATTCACCGGCACTGGCGGCTCTGTTGTCAGACAATATCGACGGCATTCCGTTTTCAACCAATCCCGTGCAGGCCACGATTCCGGAGGGACCGATCGCGGTGGCCAACAATGCGCGCGTACTGGAAGCCAACATTTCCTACCACCTGCTGGGGCATGAGATTTCCTTTGGCAAGAACGACCACTGGCTGGGGCCTGACCAGGGCGCCAGCATGTTGTGGAGCAACAATGCGGAGGACATCTACGACTTCGAGATCAATCGCGTCGAGCCGTTGCGGATTCCTGGACTGTCGCGGGTGACGGGACCGTTCCGTTACGACTTTTTTGTAGGCAGCCTGAAGGGACACACGGACCCCAACGATCCCTGGGTGCACATGGAGAAAATCAGCTTCAAGCCGACGAAGGATCTTGAGTTTGGGTTCAGCCGGCTGGTGATATGGGGCGGCAAGGGGCACGAGCCGATCACACTGCACACCTTCCTGAAGAGCTTCTTCAGCACAGCGGCCGGGACCCCCACGGAGAAGCTTTCCCGCAGCGATCCGGGTGCGCGCTTCAGCAATTTCGACTTCGAGTGGCGCCTGCCCCATCTGCAGAAATGGGTGACCCTGTACACGGACTCATTCGCGCATGATGAGGTGAACCCGATTGACGCACCGCGGCGCGCAGCGTTCCATCCAGGCATTTACCTGGCGCAATTCCCCACTCTCCACCACCTGGATCTGCGCCTCGAAGGCGCGAGCACCGAGCCCACGAGCCACAGCTCGGCGAGCGGCACTCCCATCAATCAGGGAGATTTTCTTTACTGGGAAGTCGTCCAGAGGCAGGGGCCCACGAATAAGGGCTTTCTGCCGGACTGGGTTGGCCGCCAGGGTAAAGGTGGACAGGCATGGCTGACGTACCACCTGTCGGGCAACGAAGATATTCAGTTCTCGTACCGGAACGCGAAGGCTTCGGCGCAGTTTATTCCTGGCGGAACGACGCAGAATGATTTCGCGGGCTCCGTGGTGAAGCGAATCGGAAAGGACATCGAGGTAAAGGGCTGGGTGCAGTACGAGAGCTGGAAGGCCCCGATTTACGAGACGGGCGCGCACAGCGACACGTCGGCGGCAGGCCAGATCACGTGGTATCCGAAGGCGAGGGAGCAGTAGGGAGTGGCGAGTCGGGCGCACGCGATCTCCTTCCGGCGCTTTGCCCCGGGCATCGTTCCCTTGCTGTTCTGTCTGCTGTTTGGCGGTTCGGTCTCCGCACAAACCATCGTCGTTCCTCAGGAACTGCCGAATCTGGGCAAGCTCGAGCTGGAACTCGAGGACTACCACGACTGCAAAGGTAACCATGGCTGCTACACGAGCGATCTGGATCGCCAGGCCGGCGTCGCGACTCGGGCGCTGCAGCGGGCGGCGCGGATGCGCAAGGGCGAATCGACCCGTGCGGCGAAGCTGGCGGTCGTGCTGGATATCGACGAAACGTCGCTGTCAAACTGGGAGGAGATCAGACAGGCGGACTTTGCGTACGATGCTGGCGCGTGGAACCGATGGGTGGATCAGGCGAGTGCGCCCGCGATTGCCGGAACACTGCATTTCTACGAGGAAGCGGAGAAACTGGGCATCGCCGTGTTTTTTATTACGGGCCGTCCGGAGAGCCAGCGCGCCGCAACCGAGAAGAATCTGCGGAGCCAGGGATACACGCAGTGGGCGGGTTTGGTTCTGCGGAAGCCCGACCAAGCAAAGACGCCGACTTCAATCTATAAGGCTGCCGCGCGACAGCGAATCGTCGCAGCGGGCTATCGAATCGCCGTGAACATCGGCGATCAAATGAGCGATCTCACCGGTTCGCCGCGGGCAGACGTATCCGTGAAGCTGGCGGATCCGTTTTATTACATCCCTTAACTGCGCAGGCGAGCGAGCAGGTCCTGAGGATGAACGGGCTTGGCGAGGATTTCAAACTCGTGGCCCTGGACGCGCACGCGGTCGAGCAGATCGGCGGTGGCAGCCTGCCCCGAGAACAGGAGAATCTTGCAACTGGGCAGCATGGCGCGAATCTGGATGGCGGCATCGATACCATTCAGGTCGGTCATGATGACATCGCTGATGAGCATGTCGGGCTTCAGAATCTGGGCCATCTCGACGGCCTTCTCGCCGCTGTAGACGGCGGTGGCTTCGAATCCGGCCTGGTTAAGGATGATCGCGAGGGTATCGGCGATCACTCGCTCGTCGTCCGCGACAAGCACCCTGGGTTTCGCCTGCTGTTCGGACATTCGTCTCTTACCGCTTCCTTGTCGTCTAAATGAACAGGAAAAATTGAGATTGCAGAATCGCCGAGCGGACTCCTGGGGGTAGTCGTGCCGGGATAACCTGCACCTATGATGATACGCTTTCCTCGGGAGATGCCTTCACTGCGCGGCATGGTCCCATCCACATTCTCAACCATAAGAATCTTAACGGAACCTTGTTATCAGCACCATTATGCTGAGCGGATGCCCCGGAATTCGCGGGACTCACTGGCCTGATTCTCATGACCGATCCCATCATCCAGGCGCGACAGGTCGAGAAGTACTACGCGCAGTCGCGCGACTCCCGCATTCAGGTGATCTCGGCGACGGACCTGGCGATTTATCCGGGCGAAATTGTGGCGCTGCTGGGCCCTTCGGGGTCGGGTAAATCGACGCTGCTGCGCGTGCTTTCCGGCTTGTCGCAGCCGTCGGCAGGCGAGGTTCTGTGGCATGGGAAGGATCTGGGATCGACCGAGGTGAACGTGTCGATCGTCTTCCAGAGTTTTGCGCTGTTTCCGTGGCTGACGGTTCTGGAAAATGTGGAAGCGCCGCTGAAGGCCCGAGGCATGGACGCTCCGCAACGGCACCGGAGGAGCCTGAAGATTCTCGACACGGTGGGCCTGGACGGTTTCGAAGCAGCGTACCCGAAAGAGCTTTCGGGCGGCATGCGGCAGCGCGTGGGATTTGCGCGAGCGCTTGTCGTCGAGCCGGAAGTGCTGTTTATGGACGAGCCATTTTCAGCGCTCGATGTGCTGACCGCCGACAACCTGAGAAGCGAATTGCTGGAGCTGTGGCACAACAAGACGATTCCGACGAAAGCAATTTTCCTGGTCACACACAATATTGAAGAGGCGGTGCTGCTGGCGGATCGCATCATCGTGCTGGGGCGCAACCCTGGGCATGTGCGCACCGACTTCAAAGTTTCGCTGGTGCAGCCGCGGGACCGGAAGACGCAGGCGTTTACTGCGCTGGTCGACTACATCTATAAGGTGCTGACGCGGCCCGATGTGGTGCCGACGGAAGTGCCCGTGCTGGCCGACGGGCGGCGGGTGCGCGATCAGCGCCAGATGCGTTACGAGATGCTGCCGCATGCGCGGCCGGGTGGGATTGCCGGATTGCTGGAGCTGATCATCGACCTGAGCGGCCGCACGGATATTTACAAGCTGGCGGATGAACTGGCGTTCGAGATCGACGATTTGTTCCCTATTGTGGAAGCCGCACAGCTGCTGGGGTTCCTCAAAGTGGAGGAAGGCGATGCGGTAATGACACCGGAAGGGCGGGCCTATGCGGAGTCGGAAATTCTGAAGCAGAAGGAACTGTTCCGCAAGGCCGCACTGGAGCATGTGCTGCTGCTGCGGCAGATCAGCCGCGCCCTCGCGAACAAGAGCGACCACTCCGTGCCGGAGGAATTTTTCCTGGACATGCTGGACGAGCAGTTCAGCGAGGACGAGTGTACTCGACAGCTGGAAACGGCGATCAACTGGGGACGGTACGCGGAGCTGTTCGACTGGGACGACGCACGGCGGCGCTTCATGCTCCATGTGCATGAGGGCGAGGAACTGCCGGAGGCCGCAGGCGACCCGAGTACGGAACGGGAACAGGAGCAGGAGAAGGCTGGATGAACGCCCCCAGCGAGAAGCTGGCCGAAGGGTTCGCATGAGGCCGCGTCTGACGCTCTCCCGCGCGTTCGTGATGGAGCGGACGTGGCCGTTATTCGTGGACCTGAGCGTGGCAGCCGCTTTACTGGCCGGGTTCTACGCGATTCTATGGGTCGCGAAGTTCTGGTTCAGCTCGGCGATTCCGGAAGTCGAGATCTATCGCTCGCCCGCGCATCTGCCGCTGTATGCGTTTTATTCGGTGGTGCGGATTTTCTTTGCCTACGCGCTCAGCCTGGTGTTCGCGGTCGCGTACGGATATACGGCGGCGTACAACAAGCGGTTGGAAGCGCTGCTGATTGCCACTCTGGATATTTTGCAGTCGATCCCGGTGCTGAGTTTTTTGCCAGGCGTGATGCTGGCCATGATGTCGCTGTTCCCTTCACGCCAGCTGGGAATTGAGTTTGGCGCGATCCTGCTGATCTTTACCGGCGAAGTGTGGAACATGGCGTTCAGCTTCTACACCTCACTCAAAAGCATTCCGCGCGAGCTGATGGAGGCGACGGAGATCAATCGCTTCTCGCGGTGGCAGAGACTTTTCCAGCTCGAGCTGCCGTTTGGTGCGATTGGACTGGTGTGGAACTCCATCGTGTCGGTGGCCAACGGCTGGTTTTTCCTCATGGTCTGCGAGATGTTTCCGGTGGGGAGCCGGAATTTTCGGCTGCCGGGGCTGGGGTCGTATCTGCAGACGGCCGCGGGACACGGCGATTTTGTTGCTGTGACGTGGGGACTGATCACAATGGTGGTGATCATCGTGATCACCGACCAGCTGCTGTGGCGGCCGCTGATTGCGTGGTCGGACAAATTCAAATTTGAAAACACGGAGAGCACCAGCCGGGTCACATCGCCGGTGCTCGACGCGCTGCGAAACTCCAGCGTGGTTGGGATCATCAACCGCTATACCTTCCGGCCGATGGCGGAGCGATTTTATCGGGAGTCGGCTGAGCGGCGGAAAAGGAAGAAGCCGCGGCCAGAAGCGGAAAAGCCGCGAACAACAGCGACGGCGCTGTATGTGGTTGCCGCCCTCGCCGTGCTGGTTGCAGTTGGCATAGCAGCGTTCCATGCGCTGCTTCTGCTGAAAGGTATGCAGCGTTCGGAATTTCTGCATCTGCTGGCAGGCGCGGGGCTCACGCTGGTGCGCGTGAACGCCGCGCTGCTGATCGGGTCGCTGTGGACAATTCCGGTGGGTGTGGCCATCGGATTCAATCCGCGCCTTTCGCACATTGCGCAGCCCCTCGCGCAGATTGCGGCGTCGTTTCCGGCAACGGCGCTGTTTCCGCTGATCCTCGTGGCGCTGTCCCGGATCGGCGTGGGGTTGGGCGTGGGCTCCGTGGTGCTCATGCTGCTGGCGGCGCAGTGGTACATCCTGTTCAACGTGATTGCGGGCGCGCAGGCAATTCCGTCGGAGTTGCGCGAAGTGGCGCGGCTGTTTCGGTTTCAGGATGTGCAGCGCTGGACCACGGTGATCCTGCCCGGGATTTTTCCGTTCCTGATCACGGGGCTGATCACAGCATCGGGTGGTGCGTGGAACGCGTCCATTGTGGCGGAGTATTTCCATCTGAAGGGCAGCACGCTGGGGACGCTGGGCCTGGGCGCGCAGATCAGCGCGGCCAGCGACAACGGCAATTATCCGGTGCTGCTGGCCGCAACCATGATCATGGCCCTGATGGTGGTGACGATCAATCGACTGGTGTGGCGGCCGCTGTATCACCTGGCAGAGACGAAGTATCGGTTGGAGTAGGAGCAGAGTTTAGAGTTTGAACCGGAGCGGCGGTAAGAGCGCCAATCTGGTTTTGAGGCGACGGACATTTCGATTGCGCCTGGTTGACGGGCTGCCGTCGAATCGGCGCTATACCTGACATTCGACGCATTCTCCCTGCGGTGATTGTTGCGCAGTGATTCATCCGGGCAACCAGGAATATTTTGGCCCAGGGCCCGATTAGAGTGCCTTCAAGGTGGCTGACCGATGAAAATATGTTGTTTCCTGGCGCGAGCGCCCGGTGGGATCCGCAAGAGACTAGGAGGGCGCGCATGAGCGCATCCTGTCGATCTTCAAAGACTGGAAAATGCCCGCGAGTTTTTCGATCCAGCAGTTCGTGGTGCGGATCGGAGGCTACGGCGGTTATATGGTGATCGAGACGGACAGTCCGGCGGATATGCATTACGTGACCAGCGTCTTTGCTGCGTTCGAATTCAGCGTGGAACTGGTGCTCGATGTCATGGACGCGGTGGCGGTGGAGATGAAGGCGATTGAGTATTTGAAGAAGAACGCGGGTTAGCGCGCGGGCTGTTTTCGTGCCTGAAGACTTTTGACCTTTGGGCCCGCTCGGACGGCTGGAGATCGAGGAACATCGAATCGACTGTCGGCGGATAGCGCGGCCCTCGCGCTGCATCCTATCCAGCATGGCGTCGAAACGATCGAACACGGCGAGGAAATCTGCGGGGACAATTCCTGCGCGCAAGAAATCGGCGAAAGCAAAAGCCCCACGAAAGGATCCGAAGGGCGGTCTCTCAGCGGAGGGGCGCAAAGCTTTCGCGCGGACGGAAGGCTCGCATCTGCGGCCCGGAGTGAAAGGCGCGGCAGATACGCCGGAAAAGATGCGGCGCAAAGGATCGTTCCTGCGCCGTCATTTTGCGAACCTGCGTGGCCCGCTGGTGAAAGATGGTAAGCCGACGCGGCTGGCGTTGTCGGCGCACGCGTGGGGCGAGCCGGTACCGAAGACAATTGCGGCGGCGAAGAAGCTGGCGGACAAGGGGACGCGGTTGCTGGAGAGATATCAGCGGACGAAGGCGAAGTGAGGGATAATCGGGTCCAGGCGCTTTACGCCACGACTGACTGCGCGCTCTGATGCGAACCTCATTCGATTGAAACCAACTTCGTGGGCAAGGGAGACGGTCGTCCGCCGCGATCAAATGGCAATTACGCGCCGGATTCGGCCAGCAGCCGTTTCCACGTTTTCTGATTGCGGCGGAAGCTTTTCTTCAAGTCTTCCAAAATGCGCTCAAAGTCGGCGTGTTCGCGGAGGCGGTTCCAGGCCGGGTTCTTCAAAAACCAGGGATAGTTTTCGTTGCCGAGATAAATGGCGCGGCGCAGCCAGTGGAGCGCTTCGCTCTCATCTCCGTCGACGGCGAAGTAGGTGGCGAGGCGATAGGCCATTTCGCTGTCGGCTTCGGCGGCGGCGATGGTCTCTTCGGCGATGAGCGAGGCGGCGCGCTGGCGGTCGCCCATCTGCACGTAGCACATGGCGAGAGTGGGCACGGCGATGCGCATGGAGCTGTCATCGCGGATGACCGACTCGAGCTGGTCGATGGCCTGGTGCAGATCGCCCTGGCGCATGCGCTGGTAGGCGAGCGAGGTGCGGAGCAGCGGGTACTTGGGCTCGAGTGTGAGGCCCTTTTGCAGCTCTTCTTCGGCGAGCTCGAGCTGGTTTTGATACTGATACACACGCGCGCGGTGGTTATAGACGACGGCGGCGTTTGATGGATTGAGCATGAGGGAGCGGTGGAAATGCGAGAGAGCCTCCTCATACATGCCGTCGACGCGGAGGGTGATACCGGCGACAAGGTGGACGTTCCAGTCATTGGCGGCGGTGCGCAGCAGGTGCTCGACGCCGTGGCGCGCGGATTCTTTCTCGCCGCGAGAGAGCAGCATGTAGACGCGGTAGAGGTTGGCTTCGACCGAGCCGGGGTCGAGCTCGAGAGCGCAATCGAGGGCTTTGCGCGCGGCCATCACGTGCAGGTGGCCGCCGAATCCATAGCGGATGTACTGGAGCTGCGCGATGCCGAGGCCGCTCCACGCAGGGGCAAAGGTGGGGTCGCGTTCGGTAACGGCTTCAAAAAGCTGGCGGGCGCGCTCGAGGTCAGAGCGCGAGCCCGTGCGCTGCATGAATCCGGAGAGGAGCGCGCGGGCCTGGAGGTATTCCTCCGAAAGCTCTTCGCCGAGCCCGCGCGGCCGCTGATTGGTTTGCTGCGTGGTTCCCTGCTGCAGCTGGCCGAGACCCTGGAGCGAGGCAAAGACTTCGTTGCAGATTTCAGTCTGCACCGCGATGAGGTCAAACGAAGGGACGCTGATGGAGCCGCCACCGCGGACCCTCTGCGTGTCGACTTCGAGGAGCTGCCAATTGAGGTCGAAGCCATCGCCGGAGCGGAGGAAGTTGCCGGTAAGGACCCAGTCGACGATAAGCTTCTGGCCGATTTCGAGAGGATCCATTTGCGCGACGGGCAGGTGCATGAGCGCCGAGGAAGGCCTGACGACGAGCGACGACATGCGGGCGATGCGCGCGGCGATGGCATCGGCAAGCGCGTAGCCGTAGAGCGGTGCGACGTCGGTGGCGCCCAGGTTCTGGAACGGCAGAACGAGGATGGTATTGTGCTCGGCCTTCTCGTCGGAGGACTCGCGAAAGCGCTCGGCGAGCATGGAGAGGATGCCGGTGGTGCGTTTCTCCTGCTCGGCCGGGGTGGAGGGCGGCAGGACCGCGGCCGCATCGCCGGGGATGACGCCGGTTTCAAGTTGCAGCGCTTTCATGATGGTCTTGAGCGCTTCGCGGACATCGGCCGCGCTCGAGTAGCGCTCGGCCGGGGTTTTCTGCAAACAGCAGAAGATGACCGAGGTCAGCTCTGGCGGGATGTTGTCCAGCGGCGGAGGATCGCTGAACTGGATGGCGCGAATGGACTGAAACTCGTCGCCATCGGGACGGGCGAAGGGGTGTCGTCCGCTCGAGAGCTCGTAGAGGATGACGCCGAGCGCCCAGAGATCAGACTGGACCGAGCTTTGCCCGGTAACGAACTGCTCGGGAGCCATGTAGGCGATGGTGCCGCCGCGCGCGGTATAGGTGGCGATGGGGTCGCCCATCTTGCGGCGTGAGGCTTTGGCGGGGTCGAACTCAGCTTCTTCAGGAGGCAGGCGGCGGGCGAGCCCGAAGTCGAGAATCTTAACGAGGCCGCCGTCGGTGAGCATGACGTTGGCCGGCTTGAGATCGCGATGGAAAATGCCGAGCTGGTGGGCGGCGGAGAGGCCGTCGGCGATCTGGATGCCGACCGAGAGGATCAGTTGCAGACTGGCCGGGCCGCGGGCAATGAGCTTATCCAGGGACTGCCCCGGCACATACTGCATGACGATGAAGGCTTCTTCGCCTTCTTCCCCGACTTCGTAGATGGCGCAGACGTTGGGGTGCTCAATGGCGGAAGCCATGCGGGCCTCCCGAAGGACGGTGGTACGCATCTGCTCGAGGGTGAAAGCGCCGCGTTTGAGGATTTTGAGGACGACGGGGCGCATGAGCTGCGTATCGTTGGCGAGGTAGACGACACCGCTGCCGCCGGTTCCGAGCTTGCGGACCAGCTCATAGTGGGTGATGGTGCGCTTCATGGCTTGCTTTTAGTTTAGCGGGGGCATGGCGCAGGAACTGTGGAATGCACGGAGCGAGCGCAGGCCATGCAAGACAGACGTTACAAGGGGCACGCCGAATCGTGACCCCGGCAAAGGTTTGCCGGAGTCAGTCGCGGGTCAAAACCGAACGGATCTGACTGCCCTGCTTGTTGAGCTCTTCAACGAAGTCTTCAACACGAACGAGGAAATCCTGGCTGGCGCGGACCATGCGCGGCATAGAGTTCCAGGCTTCGCGCACGATTTCAGGATTTTCGAGCAGGGCGACAGCGGCGCCCGCGGCGGAGACGGCCAGGGCGGATTTCCGGCGTCCGGTAATGAGCAGGAGCGCGCCGATGACCAGAGAGCCGGCGGCGACGGTGCGCGTCCAGGGGATTTCCGAGAGACTGCTTTCAAGTTGCTTCGTGATTTTCATGATTTGTTGTTTGTTGTTGTCCATGCTACCTGAGATGCGAGCCTAGTCGAGATCGAATTCGCGGAGAGGCTTGCCGGTGTCGGGGGTTTCCTGGGCCTTTTTCAGGGCTTCGGCAAAGCGCTTGTTGAAGACGTCTTCCTGGTTCTTTTGGGCTTCAAGGGACTGCCGGAAGATGCTTTCCTTGCGCTCGTCGGCTTCGCGGAGGGCGCGGGTGGCCTGATCGAAGTCCTCGAAGGTTCGCTTGCGGGGTGCGGGGGTGTGGGCGATGATGGCGCGGGTGGTAGCGTCGATTTTGAGCATAGCCCCGCAGTCGGGGCAGACTACTTCGAAAGTCGAATTGTGATGGGATTTCGCCATACTGCTCGGTCCAGAGGGTGAGTGTACCGCAATGGAGCCGGTAGCGGGTAGCCGGTGGCTGTTGGCGGTCGGGGACTGGCGAATAGGTTGGGCAGGGGGCCCCCGCCGTATTGCGCGCAGGATTGGGTGGCGCAGTATTGTTTGGCTGCGTCCATAAACTGCGTGTAGTCGGTGGCGATGCCGTGCTGGGTTTTGGACAGGTCCATTTGGCCGGACTTGACCTGACCCGCCAGATACATCTCAACCAAATCTTTTCCCTTGAAGTAACGGTTGTTCAGGGTCACGGCGTTGGGTCCGCACTGCGGCCAGATGTTGTCCATGGAATCGCCGCCGCCGAGTTCGAGCGGAACAAGGTGGTCGAGCTCGCAGGTCATCGACTGGCCGACGTTGTTGGTGGGAGCGGTCAGCCCGTACCAGCCGTAGGCGACTTTCTTGGCGGTTTCCGATTCGACTTTGTCGCGCACGCAGCAGGTGCGGAATTTGGCGTTGTTGAGCACAGCCACGGTCACGGTCGGGTTGATGGCGCCGGGAGTGCATTTGGAATCGGGCATGGGGTAGCCGTTCTTTTTGCCGATCTTGCACGAGCCAGCCGTCGGGGTGGGGTGGGGGCCGAAGGTCCGGTGGTTCTTTGCGGCGAATCCGGCGATGGAACAACTGGTAGTGCAGGTGCCGGTCGCGGTTCCGCTTGCGGGAATCAACACCGCGAGGACCAGCATCCACAGCAGGGTTTGCTTCATGGGCTTCCTCCGGTTTCTCCTGCAGGCGCAGACCATCCAACCTGCGGCACAAAAGGATGTGAAAGCGGAGGGAACTTCGTTTCAATGGTGTCGTTAAAAAGACCATCCAGTGCTGCGAGGAGCCAGGGGCAATTTTCGGAAGCCTTCGCCGGGTGGACGGATGGCGACTATCCGGCCCACAGCAATTTGGCCGCCTGGGACGTCCAAAATTGCGCGGGACCCATGGCTTTAGCGACGCCGTTCTTTGCGATCTGCGTCGGGCGGAGTGGTGATGGGGCCCATTTCATCCATGGCTTCGACGACGGAATCGTCACTGGCTGGGCGGCCATTGCAGTCACTCTTGGCGCCGAGGGAGTTTTTGCTTCCGGCGGGCGCAGCGGGGTCGGTGGTGCTCGAACAGGTATCGGATTCAGTGCGAGCGTTCTCGGGTTGATGCGTCTGGGATGGGGCCATGTGGGTTCTCCTCAGCACGATTATTTGGATGCAGAGAATCGCGGGAGCGGGATCGCAGATCGAGACAAGGGGGTTCCTGGCGGGAGCGATTGGTTTGTTATACTTGCTGAGGTCGTTGAGTGAGTGCGCAGGGATTGTGAGCGCTGCTCCTGAACGGCTCCTCTCTTGCTGGAACACTCCGGCGGCCAGGTAGCTCAGTGGTAGAGCGCGGCCCTGAAAAGGCCGGCGTCGGCGGTTCGATCCCGTCCCTGGCCACCACTCAAAAAGATTGATTGCAAAAGACTTCGGAGGTTTGCGATAATCGCGTCCCCGGAGCGTACATGCTTTCTCTCTATCGGCGCCGTCGTGCGAAATGCAAATTGAAGGGCCGGCGCGCGAAGTGTTCCTGCCCGATCTGGGTACAGGGCTAAGTACATGAGGCCGTCGTCCGGCAGTCGCTCGATTTGACGAATTGGGAACCTTCGACGCGCACGCACTATGGAGAGCTGACAAATTTCATCGAACGGTGGAATCGTATTCAGATCGGGCGGTCATTCCGTAGGAAACAAGAATGCGTGTTTTATCAATTTGCATGTAAGAAGCCACACTCAGTGAGGAACGCTATCAATCATCGTTCGGTTGCAGGCGCTTTTGGCGCAGTAGCGTCGTTGGTGATATTGGGCATCACTCTCATGAGTTTGGCTCTACTGGAAACCAGTTTTCGAACGTGGACGGTAGGCCACTATTTTTCAGGGCGGGCGGGTGCCTTCGTGGATGTCTTCATGATTGCAGCTGTACTTTCCGTAATTGCATTCATCCTCTCGTGCTTCGCTAATGGGAAGCTGAAGATCACCGGACTCTGCGCAAGTTGCGCAACAATTCTTCTAGTCGTGCTCATCTTCTGGACTGGCGCTTAGGCCAATGACGCGAGCGTAGTCCTCGAATCAAACATCGGCTGGTCTGTGTACCTCTGAAGCGGCGTTTCGATGGTATGCGGATTACTCCTCGCAGACGGGGCGGTCATCCGGTCGATGCGTTAACAGATGCTCCAGAGGTAGCATTTGAAGCTGATCTCTCAGACGATAATGTGAAACCTCTTTACGAGGATCTGGAGTTGCATTTCACTCGCCTGCAGAATCTTGTTCGAAAATAGTTGGCGCTTCGCTATCACTCCCCCCGATTATTTTTTTCGAAAAATCGGCCGGGAGATGGGCGACGGATCGCTTACTCATCAACTTGAGTCTTGACGAGGATTTTGCTCCCTCGCAAGCGGTCGGCAGAACGGGTCTTGTATCGCCTCCCGTATTACCCTTCGGCGTTCGTTACCTGAACGAAAAGTGCTTTCGACTCAGTATCAGGAGAACCCCTTTGCAAGAGGCGTATGCTGTGGACAACTTTTCAGGGGGACATATGAAAAAAGGAAGGATGTCTCTATTCGTGTTCTTAATCCTGTTCGGGATTTTTGTGTTCCTGAACGTTCTAAGTACACCGCGACTCAGCGCGTTGCATGGGGCGGATATAGTCCGACTTGTCGCCGCAGGTTTTTGCGTCGGAATTGGAGTCGGAGTGCTAGTGGGCGGCAGAAAGCTCCCGGGCGAGTAGCACCTATAAAAAGCCGCCGCCCCTTGCGGAGCCGCGCGGCACAAAGCTCTCTGAGGGTTTTGTTTCGGACTTCTGTTACGCGGTATGGCCCTTGTAAAAGCGTGTTCCTCTGCGCGGGAAAGAATCGCGCCGGAAAACGTTGGGTGGGAGCGGACACATTCGACCCCGCTCCGCCCGTGCGCCGGGTTCCCCATAACCCGACGTGAATTGTTACGACGGAGAGTGAATGAACGTTACGGCTTCAAGCGCATCCGGGTCACCCGAGGGTTTATGATGAGGGGTAACAGTATCGTTTTTCCTGCGCAGCGACCGCAACAGATAGGCTCCCTTGACCCTGCGACCTGATGCGTTGATACGGCCGTTTAAATTCCCGTGTCAGCCCGGAAGACGACCGCGCAAATACGAGACGTTCCTAATCTCGGAGAGCGAACGGCAGAGGTTCATCCGGCAAGGGATGACTTCCTGAAGGGAAAAGGCCCCGTGATAAGCGGGGCCCTTTCATGACGAGTTAGGGCGTGCATATGATCCGAGTGTGGAGGCTGTGATGAAGAAGGCGAGCAATAAGTCTGGCGCAAAGAAGAGTCCGACCGCTGCGCTTCGCGGCAACGACAAGCCCCTGCCGCTCACGCCGGCTGGACGTCGTGTGAGTGAGGTGCGCATCAAGGCGGGGAAGCCGGTAAAGGAGCCGCATACTCTTTGAGTCGAAGAGCCGTGTACTCAATACGTACTTCGAACCCGCGTTTCCCGATTTTTGAGCTTATCGTGCTTGCATAGTTTTCAATAACTTGTTTTTTCAGCATACTAAAAGGGTTCGATCCCGTCCCTGGCCACCATCCTGAAGTCCGAAAGTCCGGTCGCGCGAAAATCGTCGACACGGCCCCCTTCCGGCACTTTTCGGATTACTTTCCCCCCCGGATCGCCTGCAAATACTGGATATACCCCAGTAGCGCGCCCCAGTGGTAGAAGCGGTCGCTGTTGCGCACGTCATCCCCCGTGCCGCCGTCGGCGTTGTAGTTTTCGTGGACATGGCGGTGCTCTGTCCACTCATTAAGAAACAGCGCGTACGACTTCTGCGCGAACTCCTGACGCACGGCCGAGTCATCGTAGTTACACAGCCCTAGATAGACGAGGTAGTTCATCGGACCCCATATCCGTCCGCGCCAGTAGTCCTGGTCGTGAAAGGCGGGATCGCTGCGCTCGATGGACGGAATTACCCACTGGCCCCAGAACTCGCTGGGATTGCGCAGGTGCTTCTGGATCATGATGCGTGCCTGCTCCGGCGTGGCTGCACGGGCCAGCATGGGGTAAAAATTGGTTGGGGAGAGCCGCGTGCTGAATTGCCCGCTGTGCAGGTCCTTGTTGAGGAAGATGCCCTCCTGGTCGCTCCACAGGGTAGCTAGCTTTGCGCGATAGCGAGTTGCGCGGTCTTTCAGCTCCTTTTCGACGTCTGGCTTGCCCACTGCCTGCGCTAACTCCGCGAGTGCTTCGCAGTCGGCGATATACAGGCTCATCAGCCCCACGTCGGCGTATTCCAATACATGCTTCTGCCCATCGTAGGTAGCTGTGTCGTACATCGGGCTGTTGTCGAGGCCCGACTCGAGAATGGCCCCGGCCCGCGTTCCGCGTGAGCCATCGTCAAGATTGCCCGGCAAATTCTGGCCGTCGCTGCCCCAGGCCAGATAGCCGTCGATGTCGCGATGGGCCGCCCACCAGCGATTCCAGCGCAGCAATGGCTCGAATGTGTCCTCAGCGAACCAGCGGTCGTTGAATTTCCGGTAGAGCCCGAGCACAGTGATTGCACCCACCGGCGGTTCCGAGCGATCGAAGCTCTTCCACTCCCCGCCGCGCGCATAGTTGGGTACAAAGCCCTCTGCCGTTTCCTCGCGCAGCGTCTCCAGGGCGTTGGCATAGGCAAGATCGCGGTCGCCGATTCCCGCCATGGTTGCGGCAAAGAAGTTATCCCAGTCGAAGATCACATAGCCGCCCCAGGCGACGCTCCACACGCGGCTGACGGGAGAAACGACGCGCTCGTGGCTTGGCTCGTAGATCGTGTCCCAGCCGAGCGTGGTTTCGATCGCATCCACAATGGGCCCGTTGCTGTCGGCGCGGTGAATGGAATCCTCGTATGCATGGCTCTGCCGGTCGATCGCCGCCTGAATCTCAGCCAGCGTCCGGCGTTTGCCCGTGCCTACGCCGATGGGCTCAGTAAGGTCCGCAGAGAAATACGGGCCGCCGCCGGGGATGTCGATCAACTCACGCTCGGGGCGCGATGCCGCCGTCGCGCACGTGCAGAAGACCTGAATCGTTCCGGTGGGACCTTGCGACTCAATGGAATCCCCGTGACGCATGGTTTTGCCCTGCCGGTTCCAGAGGAAGTCGACCGTGAATACGATGGTGGGCGGCAGGGCGGAAGGACGCTTCCCCGGCAGCGGGGTCGCCAGAATCACTTCATCGTTGCCGTCGTGCGCGCTCTGCATCCGCCATTCGTGTCCATGCCAGGCGATGCGAACGTCGGTATAGCTGCCGTCCCACGAGTGCGGCCCAGGGGTCACCTGTTCGGCGCCGGGCGTCAGCCTTCCGATCAGCGCATCTTCGAGGAACGCGTCGCTGCCTTCGGTGGTGTTGTGCTTGAGCGCTGTATGGATGGCCAGGCCTTCGGGCAAGAGGACCTGCGTGATCACACTGTGCACGTCCCATGTGTTCCATCCCTGGGCCAGGCGCTTCTGAGCTTGCCTGTACTCGGCGGATTCCGCAGATGGTGCCGCCTGGCCGGGTGCAACGCGCGAATCGACGGTCTGCGTTTGCGCCTGACTGCAGTCGATTCCGGCAGCGGTCAACAGCATTGCGGCGAGGCCGTATATTACTCGGCGCAACCGCGCTGGTTGATGCAGGCTTTGCCGGCGACTGGGTCCATACAGATTGTCTGCCGTCTTAGCGCATTGCTGTCTCGTCACCGGGTTCATTCCTCGTCGCCATTGCCGGAGAGTCACTGCTCATGGATCACCTCCAGCAGTTCTTTGTCCGGCTGGGTCCACGGCGCTGCTCCACTGTGGGTCAGGCGCTGCGCCCGATCGTCCCAGTGAAGCTTCGTGACGTCACCGCCGGATTTCTCGTACGCGTAGGTCTGGCCGTCGTCCTGGAACAGCGTAAAGTCAGCGTCCGCGCCGGGCCACACCTCTACCTTTGTTATTGCCTTCTGCTGTGACGCGTTTTCTTCCCCATTCCCCATAGGCAGAATCGATCCGGCACGCACAAAGATCGGCAGCGTGTCGATAGGTGCGCTGACGTTGATGGTCTGCCCGCCATGGTACCGCTCCTTTGTCCAGTAGCTGTACCAGTCGGTACCGGCCGGTAGATAGACGCTGCGGCTGGTTGCGCCCTGCTCAGAAACCGGAGCGATCAGCAAAGCTGGTCCGTACATATATTCATCAGGGATGTCCCCGGCCTTCGGATCTCCGGGAAAGTCCATGAACAGCGCTCGCATGAAAGGAGCGCCGGTCCGATAGCTCTGATAAGCGAGCGAGTAAGTGTAAGGCAGAAGCTGGTGACGCAGCTTCAGATACTTCGCCAGAATCGGCTCCGCCTGCTTGCCATAGGCCCAGACTTCGTTGTGCATGCGCTCACCATGCGCACGCATCACGGGCTGAAACGCGCCCCACTCGAACCAGCGCACAAACAACTCCGGATAGTCCTCGTAATTCCCGATGTTCGCACGGACGTCCGATCCGTCGATCAGCGGTTTATGCGGCGCATGGTAGTCGGGCGGCAGGGCAGGCGAGAAAAATCCGGCAATGTCTGTGTCCCAGTAAGGCAGTCCGGTGGCGGTGAAGTTCAGGCCCGCGGGGATAGAGCGCTTCAGCATATCCCAGGTCGAAATAATATCGCTTGACCAGAAGACGGTGCCATTGCGCTGCGCGCCCAGGTACGCGGCTCGCGCCAGGATCATGACTCTCCGGCTGTCTCCAAAGTCGCGCCGAAAGCCTTCGTAAACCGACGCGGTGTGGAACAGCGGATACACGTTATAGAAGCGGGTACCGGAGCCGATCGAGAACTTGTCTTTGGCCGGATCGATGTCCGGTTCGGTTTCGTCCAGCCAGAGGTAGTCGAAACCGTCAGGCTTCACATAGCGGTCGCGGATTTTCTCCCAGAACCACTTCGCGGCCTCCGGGTTCGTCGTGTCGATATTCGGCCCAATCGCATCTTTGAAGTGCCCCGCATCGGGTTTTCCGTCCGGTGTGTGGATGAGCCACCCTTTGTCCCGGAGCATGTCGTAGAACTGCGTGCCGGGAGCATAGTGCGGCCACACGCTGAGCAGCGACCCGACGCCCATGGCATGCAGTTCACGATTCATGGCGGCCGGATCGGGCCAGCGCTCGGGATCCAGATCCATCTCGCCCTGGCGCGTCATGTTGAGAAAATCAACCACTACAACATCCAGCGGCAGGTTTCTCTGTTGGTAGCCTTTGGCCATATCCAGAATCTGTTGCTGAGTCGGGTAAATCGCTTTGCTCTGGATGTACCCATAGACCGATCGCGGCAGCATATGCGTCACGCCGGTGAGCAGCCGATAGCCCCCATAGATCGCGTCGCTGGTCTGACCCGCGATCACGAAATAGGAGACGCGGTTCCCCACCTCTGACGACCACACGTTTCGGTTGTTGAATCCCAGATCGACGGTGGTTTTGGATGGGTTGTCCCAAAGCAGACCGTAGCCGCGCGTCGAGACCATGAACGGCACGCACACATCTTCGCCGCCAATGGCCGAGTAATCGTGCCAGCACCTGATCTCATGATCGCGCAGATCCATCCAGCCTTTTTGCTGTTGGCCAAGCCCGTAGTAGTGCTCATCCGCAGGTGAGTCAAACATGGCCATCACGCGGTAGCCTTTGTCGGACGGATCGGCTGCGGCTACTTCCGGACTTTCCGGCGCCATCATCCAGGTGCGCATCTGCAGCAGCGTTCGGCCGTCCGCAGTCGTCACCAGCAACGCATCGTTGTGCGGACCGCGTCTCGATCCTCCCCCGAAATAAAGCTCGCGCAACTGTCGATTCACATCATCGAGCGGCATTGTCTGCGGCACTTTATCGGCCGGCAGATCTTCCGGCGAAATGCGTACCACCATTTGCGCGGAACGGTAGACGTCGCTGCCATTTGCGGAGCGCTCGTGGGTCCATCCGTCGCCTGACGGCTTTGCCACAATTCCATATCCGGGAGCGCTCGTCGCGCCAGTCTTGTCGGTGCTCATCGTGATCCGCAAAACATTGGGTGCATAGGGTTCGAGCGCAATCACCCGCCCCTGCCTCTCCAGCACAAGCGCTGCGCCCTGTCCGGCCTCTTCCTGGGCTAATAGCGAAGACGACAGCAGGATCATACCCGCGGCAGCAATACACACCGCGCTCCAGGCTTGCAGGGAATCTTTTCTCATTGCCGAACCCCTACCACAATCTCTCTCCCGTTGTAGGTGACGTTTCGATCCGCATCCGCGGTCACGGCTTCTCCTGCGCCGTGGCCTTTTGCTACCAGCACAAGGTGGAAATCGATCTTCGGGGGCATGCCTGAGTAAGAACCCTGCCGCGCCCCGATGGTCAGCGTCGCGGTTTTGTCGTCCCAGTGCATCGGGACCAGAGATCGCTCACCCTTCTCGTAGCCGTATCCGTCACCGGCATCCTGATAGAGGCTGAACTCACCGTCGGCCCCGGCGTAGATGCGCAGTTCTATTGGACCCGCCGGCGCCTGGTCCGCGTATTCGATCTCCGGACCCATGGGGAGGATGGAACCGGCGCGGACATACAGTGGGATATGATCCAGCGGCGCATCGGCGTCGATCTTTCCTCCGCCCTTTGTTTTGCCTCCGGTCCAGAAGTCATACCAGAAAGTGTCGGGCAGATAGAGACTCCGGCTCGTCGCTTTCTCTTCCAGAACCGGATTCACCAGAATTGCCGGACCAAACATGAACTGGTCGCTGATGTTCCAGGTTTGTGGATCCGTACGCCAGTCCATCACCAGAGGCCGCAACATAGTGTAGTCGTCATGGCTGACCTTCCATGCGAGCGAGTAGATGTAGGGCATCAGCCGGTAACTCAACTTATCCCATGTGATCAGCGTGGGTTCGACCTTGTCGTACGTCCAGATTTCGTTTGCCGGCCGGTGACCGTGGCTGCGAAAGATGGGACAGAACGTACCGAATTCGAACCAGCGTGCGTACAGTTCCTGATAATTGTCTATCTGCGTTTTGCCATCATAGGCCGGCCAGTAACCTCCGATATCCGTGGTCCAGTACGGATAGCCGGAGAGGGCGAAGTTTAGCCCGGCCGCCACCTGATGGCGAAGTCCCCAGTACGTGCTGTACACGTCGCCCGACCAGACCGTTGCGCCGACGCGCTGCTGTCCCAAAAAGGCTGAGCGGGTGAGCAGAAAAACGCGCTTGTCGTTCGACGCCTCCTTCCAGTGGTCCTGAACGCCGAGAGTATGCTCCAGTGGAAATATGTTGGTGTATTCCGCTCCGTTGCCGATGGCCAGTTGCTTCGTGCGGAGAATGGCGTCTCCAAAGTGTGGCCAATACTCTTCGGGTTCGGCGCTGTCCAGCCAGAACGCATCCCACCCCATGCCAAACAATTTTCCCACCAGGTGATTCCAGTAGATATCGCGCGCTGCCGGATCGGTGGCGTCGTAAACGTGAGCGCCGGCGATCAGTTCGTGCCGTGCGTCGAGCAATTTGTAAGTGTCCGACTCCGGATCCATGAGCCCCCACACCGAGATCATGGTGTGAACATGCTCGGCGTGCAGTGCCGCCAGATCGGCGGGCACATCGTGGTAATTGGAGTTGAACACGGGATCGCCTTCGGTCTTCCACCAGAACCAGTCCTGCACCATTGCGTCCAGAGGAATGTGCTCATCGCGGTAGCGCTTCGCGATCTGTTGAATCTCGTCGAGAGAGACGTATCGGTCTTTCGACTGGAAATATCCGTAGGCCCACTTTGGCAGCAGCGGCGCGTGGCCCGTCATGGTCCGGTATTCGTGGATGAGCGTATCCATCTCCGGGCCATAGAGAAAGTAGTAATCGACCGCTTCGCCGGCTATTGAGGTGAATTTCAACTCCAGCGGGAAACGATTGTCGACCGTCGTCATCGCGGCGGTGTTCCACAGAATCCCGTATCCCTTGCTCGACAGCAGAAATGGTATGGCGACGTCGGTGTTGTCCTGCGCCAGTTCGACCGTCGCGCCCCGGTAATTGAAGAGGCCGTTCTGGTGCTGGCCCAGCCCGTAGATCGCCTCCGTAGCGTCAGGAGCGAAGCGATCGGTGATTGTGAAGGTGTGATTGCCGTTGAGCTCGACAGGCTCGTAGGTGCGAGGGATGGCATCTCCCTCCCGAGCAAGACTCGAGCCCTCCGCCTGATAAAACGCCACGTTTCCCCGGTTCAGGGAGAAATCCACCTTTAGCTTTTCCGTTACCAGGGAGACAGACGCCTGGTTTCTGACAAACTGGAAAGAGCCGCCTGGACAGGATTGATCGCCAGGCAGCATCCACGGGCGAGGATGCGTCTCGGAAGACCCTTCCGGCGTTGCCACCACATGAATCACCGAGTCGGTGCATACAGTGATGTCGAGCGATTCGTTACCGATCTTCGCGCGCAACCCGCTCGCCGTTTGATCTGCGGAAATGGCAGGCAGGCCCGGCATTGACTGGCCCGGCATCTGACCCAGGCCGATGCGGCCGTAAAAACTCGTCAGCAGAGCAAAACAGAGAAAGGACCACAGAGTGCTTCGAGGCACGCGTCACTCCCGGGTTAGATCGATGGCAGCGCCATCGTCAGCCAACCGCATTTCGCAGTTTCAGGCAGAGACCGTTGAGAGCCGCGGTGGCAGTCAGCTTCATAAAAAGTAAGGGGAGAGAATTCCTCTCCCCCTCACGGAGGCACGCAGGCTCAGAAACTCGCTCGCAAATGGAACTGCAGATAGCGTGCGGGCAACTGATTCTGGGAGTGCCCAAAAGCGCTGGCGGAGCTGTTGAGATCGGCATTGACGCCGTTCAGGTTGACGCGGTTGAAAAGATTCGTTACCTCGCCGCGGGCCTCGATCCTCATCTTCTCGCTGAAGAACCAGGGAACGTCGAAGAATTTTTCAAAGGTGAAGTCGAGATTGTTGTAACCGGGACCATCATATGTACCGCGCCCCAGGTTTCCCTCTTGTCCCAATGTTGGTGACGGAAAAGCGGCAGCTCCTGTCGTTCCAAAGATGCCCTGCAGAAACTTCTTGTTGCTGACTCCGCTCAGACGCCTTCCGAAACTCGGCGCATTGGGAATGTCGTAGTTTGTTCCGTCGGCGTTGTAATCGCCTCCTGTGTTTCCGATTACGTTGCCGCCTGAATCGAAAACCGGCGCGAACGGCGCACTGGTTGAGACTGTAAACGGCAAGCCCGAGGCCATCACCCACACCCCGCTGAACTGCCATCCGCCAAGCGTGTCGCGCTCGAAAACATTGCCATAATGGTTGGGCACGATCCAGTTGCCATCCGCGGTGAACTGCTGATGAATGCTGAAGTCGGCGCGGCCCCGCTGATAGTTCAGGTTCTGCCAGTCAACCACACCCGTTGTCGTTGTGATAGCTCCCGAATCGAGTGAATCGGATTGACTTACCTGATCCAGCGTCTTTCCAAGGGTATAAATGCCGCGCAGAGCAAAGCCATGCGCCAGCCGCCGAGTCGCAGCCGCCGACCCATAGTTGCCCGCCGAATTGCCGGTGGAACTGGCATAATTCACCGATCCAAAGTATGGACTCAGTCGGGCGAGTGTTCCCTTGTTAACGATCAGGTCGCCGGCAAATCGGTTGATGCCGTTATCGTTTTCTACCGGCAGATGATGGGCTGCCGTGCCGGAGTAATTGAGTTCAACCACCAGATCGCTTTCGACCTGCTGCTGTACACTCAGCGTCCACGCTTCGATCTGAGTCAGTTTGAAATCCGTGCTGTACCCGTTCACGTTGGCACGGGTGCCGGGTACGGCTCCAAAGGAATTGAGCGTGATGTTGCTGGTATCTACAATCGGACAGTTTTCGTTGTAACCGCTGGGAGGCGAGCAGAGCTGAAACGTGGGCATCGGCTGGCCGGATTTCACATTGATCGACGGGCTGTAATAGTTCGGCAAATTCGCCGAAATGAGGTCCGTGACGTGCAGGTAAGGCGGCTGATCTGAGAACATTCCAGCGCCTGCGCGAATGGACGTTCTGCCGTTACCTCGCACATCCCACGCAAAGCCCACTCGTGGATTGAAGGCCCAGAGGTTGTGATCGAGGACATGCGTGGTTCCGGTCAACACTGCCTTACCGTTGGCAACCTGGCTGTCGAGTGACGACCCCGCACCAAGGATGAAGTTGGTTTCCGTGGGGGTCTGGATATCGAAATAGTTGTTCATTTCGTCGTAGCGGACGCCGGCATTGAAGGTTAGCCGCGGCTTCACCTTCCAGGCATCCTGCAGGTAATACGCCTGGTAGAAGGCGCGATAGCGGCGATCGTACGGCCCTTCCTGGTGTGTGGTGAGGCTGACCGGTGTTGCATTTTCACTCGTGGCTTCACTCTGTACAAAATCCAGAAGATTCTGGAAATTGTAGGTCGGCCGATCGAAGGCGCTGCTCTGGTTATCGATCTCGCGAATGTTAAACATTTCCGTACCGAACTTAAGCGTGTGGGTCCTCAGAGTCGCGGTCATCACATCGTGCCACCCGTAGGTGGATTGGATGAAGTTGCCTGCGCCCCAGTTCGAGAATCCGTTCAGTGAACTGACATTGATGTAAGGAATCTCCTCCATTGCTGACGGAAGATCGGCGCCCTGGGGCCGAATCAGATCGGCGCCCGCTTCATTCAGAAGAGTTGGCTTAAATGTGTGGGTCCAGTTCAGGTTGACAAAGTCGGAGGAGTTCGACTGCGGGATGTTCAGGGCCGGCCGTCCGATATTGCTCAGGCCGGTGTCATACGTACGCATCGCATCGACGTAAATGCGGTCGGATTTGGTCAGGTAGTCGTCGACGCGAAAGCTCCACTGATAACCGTTCTTGGGAGCAGTAAAGCTGATGTTCGAAGTTCCTACCGCATTCAGACTGGCGGGGATACCGGCCGGAGGTGCGTAATAACCCGGTACAGACGATTCCAGCTGGCTGACGGTCAGGATGCCGGATGAGGGAAAATTCAGGGGCGGCGCTTCAAGCAGGATCTGCGTTGCGAGGCTGTTGGGAAGGTTGGCTTTGGCCCAGTTATCGAAGTCCTGCGTCTCAAATGTGCCCTGGTAGGACGTTGTCTGGCCGGAACGAAGCACGTCGATCGCTCCGAACCAGAAGAGCTTGTTCCTGAGAGCCGGTCCGCCGATGGTGGCGCCGATCTGGTTGCGGGTGAAGGGTGATACCTTCGTCTGGAATTCAGTCCGGGCGCTCAGCGAATTGTTAAGGAAGTAGTAGTCGAAGGTTCCGTGGATGTCGTTGGTGCCGGAGCGTGTGTAGACATCGACGATGGCGCCCCCGTTTCTTCCCTTTTGAGCGTCGAAGGAATTGGTTTCGATGTTGATCGACTGCACGATTTCAGGATTCGGCGAAATCGACGTGGCTCCCCCGCGGGAAGGCGTGTTCGTGAAGGCTCCATCGATCATGTAGCCGTTTTCTTCCTGGCGCAGACCGGCGGCGTTGATGTTGATCGAATACTCATTCGTGTAGTTGTCACCCGAGGTGACAGCACTCCCCGTCACTCCGGGCGTAATCGAGGCCAGCGCATAGACGTTCTGGCCGGGCAGCGGCACCTGTTCTACGGTGGCTTCTCCGATCACTGCTCCGGTGTCGGGCGAGGTGAGATCCACCGATTCAGCGGCTGCCGAGACTGTGACGTTGGTCGATACCGCGCCAACTTTAAGAGTTGGCGTCAGTTCCCGAACCTCGCCCGCCTGCAGATCCAGACCGGTTTGGTGCCAGGTTTCAAATCCGTTGGCCTGTATCTGGACCGTGTAGTTCGAGGCGCCGATGCTGTCAATCCGGAAGTAGCCAGCCTGATTGGTGGTAGTGGTTTTGGTGACGCCGAGCCGTGTGTCGGTAACCGTAACCGCGGCGCCAGAAACTACCGCGCCGCTGGAGTCGTGCGCAGTCCCTTCAATGCCGCTGGAGTATTGAGCGAAAGCTGTGGTTACGCTGAATCCCACTCCTGCCAAAAAGAGCAACAGGCCCCGAACGTTGTGTCGCATCGCTTGCACCCTCCCAAAAAGGCTTACTTCCAGTACCAACTGTGAAATCGTTTTCCCGGATTGGCTCGAGTTCCATCTTTAGATGGATACCGAGCCGACGGCAACCCTAGTGATCCACCACGTCTCCCGCAAGTATTGGACGGTTAATTACCGTATCGAACGCAGGTTATCTTATTGATTCAAATATTGATGCACGTTGGTAACATAGCTACCTCCGAACCCGTAGTCGAACCCCCGCTGGATTTGTTATAGTCACCGACGGAGGCCGGGTCCCCCCCATGGAAACTTCTGTCCGAGATCCCCGACATCCAATTCCTCACCCGGTGACCCAGGAAAACGATGCAGCGAAGGCAATCATCCTGTCCGAGCTGGACAGAATCCTGGAGAGTCCCCAGTTTCGCGGCAGCAACCGGCGCCGGGACTTTCTGTGCTACGTCGTTCAGCACAGCCTCGATGGACATCATGACCATTTGAAAGAACGGGTAATCGGCGCCGAGGTCTTCCATCGCGATGCCGACTACTCCACCGGAGAGGATCCCGTGGTTCGGGTGCAGGCTGGCGAGGTCCGCCGCCGGCTGGAGCAGTACTACTACGCCGCGCCACCCGATCTGCCCGTCCGTATCGAGATTCCGATCGGCTCTTACTGCCCGACCTTCCATTGGAAGGATTCGACGCCCACGGGCATGGCTCCGCATCCCGGATCCGCCCACGCGCGCTCCGGGGTGCACGAACTTGTCGCCGATCCCGTTCTCCCGCTCCATGTGACTCCGGCGCAACCGGCGGCAGGGGCTCCCTCGCACCACAAACTGATGTGGACCCTCGGCGTCGCGACGCTGGTGCTGCTGGCTGCCGGCATTGCTGCGTTTCTCTTCCTGCGCGGCCACAAACCCCCACCGTCGGCCCTCGATGTTTTTTGGTCGCCGGCCTTGCAGTCGTCACAGCCCGTTATCATCTGCCTGGCCAAACCCGTCGTTTACCGGCCCAGCGACCAGATTTATGAACGTTACGTTCGCACGCATCCCGGTACCTTCCAAACAGAAGCCGAGCGTGACAATCAGGTCCTCCCGCTGGCTCCATCGGAAAAAATGACCTGGGGAGACATGCAGATCTATCCCGGCTACGGTGTGGCCAGCGGCGATACCTTCGCCGCGGTGCAAATCTCCAATGTGCTGGTCCGCATGGGCAAACCCAGCCGGGTTCGCATTGGCAGCGGCTATTCGTTCGAAGACCTCCGCACTGCTCCCGCGGTCGTCCTTGGCGCATTCAATAATCGCTGGACTATGCAGATGACCTCGAATCTCCATTTCGCCCTGCTCTATAACGTGGGTATTCGGGAGCAGGGACCTAACGGCCATTTGTGGGAATCGCAATACGACCCCGCCAAAGGCTACACAGCCGACTATGGCGTCATCACGCGCCTGCTCGACGCAAAGAGCGGACAGTTCCTCGTCTCGGCCGCAGGCATCGGCTCGCCGGGAACGCAGGCTGCGGGCGAACTGATTTCGAATCCTGCCTACCTTGATGAATTTCTGCGCACTGCGCCACCCGACTGGAGCCGCAGGAACATGCAGATCGTCGTCGAGACCAGCGTCATCGACGCTATCCCCGGACCACCCCACGTGGTCGCCAGCTATTTCTGGTAGCGCTCGAAGCAGCACTCAGTCCCACGTTGCTGTTGGTTCGAGCCGTGCGCGGGGCTGACAGAAAACGTTTCCGGTGCACACAAGTACGATTATGATGTGGGTTTGGTCCCCATGATGCGCACCGGCCGGCGTGGCTTTCTTCACCTTTCTCTGGCAACCTTCGCGGCTACGATCGCAGACCGCAGCCTGGCCCAGCGGCAACAAGCGGGTGGCATGGGAGGACGCGTCTCGCCGGCCCAGGCGCGGCCCAAACAGTCCGGCCGCCCTTTTGACGCACATTTCGTCGATGTCGCTGCAGCCGCAGGTCTGACCGCGCCAGTCGTCTATGGCGGTGTCGATCACAAGGAATTCATCATCGAGGCGAACGGCTGCGGCTGTGCGTTCCTCGATTACGACAACGACGGCTGGATCGACATTTTTCTACTGAGCGGCACTCGGCTCGAGGGCGCACCGGCGGGCGCCACCAATCGGCTTTACAAAAATAATCGCGATGGCACCTTCACCGATGTCACGAAACAGGCAGGCCTCGAAGCGGTCGGCTGGGCCAACGGAGTCTGCGTCGGTGACTACAACAACGATGGATTCGACGACCTCTTTTGCACGTACTTCGGCCAGAACCGTCTTTATCGCAACATGGGGGACGGCACCTTCCGCGACGTGACGCGGGAAGCTGGTCTTATCGACGCGGATACCCGTTGGGGAGCCGGCTGCACCTTCGTCGATTACAACCGGGACGGCTATCTCGACCTGTTCGTTTCCAATTATCTGGTATTCGACTTCGCGCACGTGCCGCGACCGGGCACGGGCGCGAACTGTAACTGGAAAGGGCTGCCGGTCAACTGCGGCCCGCGCGGCCTGCCCTTCGGCCGGCATTCTCTCTATCGCAACAATGGCGATGGCACCTTCGCCGATGTAACGAAAGCGGCCGGTCTGGCGCAATCCTGGCCCAGCTATGGCATGACCACGATTGCCGCCGATTTTGATGAGGACGGCTGGCCCGACATTTATGTCGCCTGCGATTCAACCCCCAGCCTCCTTTTCATGAACCAGCACGACGGAACCTTTAAAGAAGAAGGCATCCAGCGCGGCGTCGCACTCAGCAACGACGGCGGTGAAGAAGCCGGTATGGGGGTGGGTATAGGGGATTACGCCCTCGACGGCCATCTGGATATCTTCAAAACGCACTTTGCCGAAGATACCGATGTGCTCTATCACAACGACGGCACCGGTAACTTCGACGATCGCACCCTCGCCGCAAAGCTCGGTGTCGAAGTGCGCTTCGCCAGCTGGGGCGCCGGAATCGTAGACCTCGATAACGACGGCTGGCCCGACATATTTTTCGTCACGGGCAGCGTGTATCCTGAGGCCGAGAAGCTGCTTCCCGACAGCCCAAATAAGTCGCCACGCATTCTTTTTCGGAATCTCGGCAACGGCACTTTCGAAGAGATTGCCGATGCCGGTCCTGGAGTCACCACGCCCCACTCGGGTCGTGGCTGTGCCTTCGGCGATTTCGACAACGACGGCGACCTCGATATTCTCATCCTTAATATGAACGAGCCGCCGTCGCTGCTGAGAAATGACCTGCGCGGCGATAACCGTTGGCTCAAAGTGCGCCTGGTGGGCACAAAGTCCAATCGCAGCGCCATCGGCGCGCGTGTGCTCGCTCACTACTCCGGACGCACCCAGGCCCAGGAAGTCCTGAGCCAGTCCAGCTATTACTCCTGCAATGATTCTCGACTGCACTTCGGGCTCGGCGCCGCTTCCACCGCCGATCTCACCATCCACTGGCCGAACGGTCTCAAAGAGGAATACCGTGACGTGGGCTCCAACAAACTTCTTACCATTCAGGAGACCCACGGCATTATTCCCAATCGGGGTTGGAGCCGCAGCTGAATGCCCCGTTATCCAATGCGTGCGGGCATTCTCCTTCTCCTCGCTTTGCCGATCGCTTCCCTCTTCGCGCAGAACCCCTCCTCTTCTCTAAGCGGCATCGAGGCTCTGATCCGCGCCCACGATTACGATCAAGCGCGCACCGAGGTGCAGAAAGCTCTGCGCGGTTCTCCGCGCAATCCTCATCTCTGGACACTCCAGGGCATCATCGACTCCGTGACCGGCAAAACCGCCGACGCCTCAAAAGACTTTGAGACAGCGCTGAAGATTGCTCCCGACGACCCTGCGGCGTTGCGTGGAGAGGTTGCGATTCTGTACAAGTCGCAGGATAAGCGCGCCATTCCTCTGCTCGAGCGAATTCTCGCGCAGGACGCAAACGACAACACCGCGCATGAAATGCTCGCCACTCTCAAAGAAAAGCAAGGCAACTGCAAAGATGCGGTGGAGCAGTTTGCCCTTGCTGGCGCTGCAACTGCATCCCACCCTCTCTCCCTGGAGAGTTACGGCAAATGCCTGATGCAGCTGGAGCGGCCCGCGGACGCTGTTCCTGTTTTTCGGCAACTGGCGGACGCGCTCCCCCAGCAAACCTGGCCGCGTTATGACCTCGCCGTCGCACAGGCGGAGTCCGGCCAAAACCAGGCAGCAATCGATACTCTGGCGCCCTTGATCTCCGGCGACCGTCCCGATCCGGACGCGCTGCGGCTCGCTTCCGATGCGTACGAGGCTACCGGCGATACCCCAAAGGCGGTCGGTCTGCTGCGCCAGGCCATCGTCCTCAATCCCAACGAGCCTGGTTATTACGTTGCCTTTACCGCTTTGTGCCTCAATCATGAGTCGTTCAAAGTGGGCGTCGACATGCTCAATATTGGCATCCGTCATATTCCCGGCAGCTCGTCGCTCTACATCGCGCGCGGATTGTTGTATGCGCAGGTGGCGGATTACGACAAGGCGGAGGCCGATTTTCGCGTGGCTGAAAGACTGGACGCGGCGCAGGGCATTAGTGCCTTTGCCATCGACCTCACCGACCTGCAGAAAAATAAACCCGCGGAAGCCATCGAGCATGTTCGCGCCCAGCTCAGGGTTCACCCGCGCAGCGCGCTGCTGCACTTTCTGCTCGCCAAGCTGCTGTGGGGCCAGGGCAATGAGGCCGGCAGTCCGGCCATGACAGAAGCGCAGAACCAGGCGTCGGCGGCCATTGCGCTGAAGCCTGATTTAAACGAGGCCCGGGACCTGCTGGCAGACATCGCCATTGCTTCCGGCCGTTATGCCGACGCGGAGCAACAGAGCAGAAATGCGCTCCAGAACGACCCATCCGATCAAACAGCCATCTATCACCTGATCGTCGCGCTGCGTCACGCCCATCAGGGGCAAGCCGCTACGGAGATTCCAGCTCTGGTCAAGCAACTCTCGGCACTCCAGCAACAGTCACTCGATCAGGAAACCGCGCGCAAACATTTCAGTCTGGTGGAGAGCAAGCCAGCGCAAGCTCCCTGAGGCCATATCGCAGTCAGAGGCGCGGATGCGCGCGACTTCGCTGTCTCCCGCACCTGTTTGTCAGCAAACTTCAACCCAGACACCGCCTGATCGATCACCGTCGCTCTTACAACCTGCGACCAAAGGTTCCCGCGCTGCGACCCTGCTCAGCGCCGCGGTCCTGATCCGGATGATGCCGTAGAGCCCGAGATCGCAAAAGCGCATCGCCCGGAAGCCCTGCGACATTCGTAGTGCTCTCCAGTCCGGTCGTCACTCGCCTTTGTGATCCTGCGACGCGGCGCCTGGAATGAGAGAGAGGGACGCAATATTCCATCCCTGCACGAGTATGGCTGGAGTCGCGGGAGCATCGCCAGGCAGCCGCGCCGTCAGCGTGAGGGACTCCCCGGGCGCCAGTTCGACCCAGTTGTCAGACCAGAAGACCGGCGCAACGAGGCCACCTTCCGGAGTGCGAACCGCCGCAGACAGCTGGAAAGCCAGTGTGGACGATGGGTTCTGCAGATGGAGTCGAATCACTCGCCCATCCGCGGTTTGCCTGATGTCGGCTGAGGCTTGCACCTGCGCCTTCGGCAGATTTGCCAGGGCCGATAAGTCCGCATATCTTTCTGCCGGAGTATGGGTATAGTCCGTGCGGTTCCAGTCAAAGGTGGTCAGTGTGTAAGGAACCCAGTAGAAGTTATGGCTCACGATGTGGCCGCCGGAATCGGATAGCGTGAGGTCGATAAAGAAAATTCTCTCTCTGCCGGAATAGAGTGAATCGGGAATCGAGAAGACCTGCTGCGAGCTGTCCGGAGCTGCATTGACGAGCGCATCCGCCTGATAGAGTTCGTTCCACTGGATGCCATGAACCTGAACGCGCGCGTGCAAATTGCGGGCGCCGCTGTAGGTGCTGTTTACCACGACGATGCTGCGATCGTCGTACGAATACTGAATATGCAGCGGCTCGCAGGCCTTTTTCGTCGCGAAATAACCTGCGTCCGCGTCGAGATAGTAGTCATACAGATGCCAGATCATCGAGGGCCATGCGTTATTCAGCATCCACTGGATAACGCCGGTCGAGGAATATTTGTTCTTGTTGTAGGCCTCGAACATGGCTCGTTCCGAGTCGTAGGCCATGGTTTGCGCCATCCGCTCGTAATCTGCGGCTGAGGCGGGCTGCCTATACATCGCGGCGATCGCCTCATCCATCACCTTGAGATTCGTAAACTCGCCGCCCCCATTGTGATAACTCCAGTCGGCGGTGGGCGGCCAGGCGCTGGGGTCGGAAAGAAATTTCTGGCGGCTGGCCAGAGAAGGAATCGCCGGGCCTGGACTGGTCTCCGTGTTGAAACCGTAATTGCCGCCGTTGTGCTGATCGACGTACCAGTAGCTGGGCGGAACGTAATCGTAAGGACCGGTCATTTTCACGCCGTCGTGGCCGGCCAGC
The DNA here is from genome assembly GCA_036490815.1 of Acidobacteriaceae bacterium. Classification (GTDB taxonomy): domain Bacteria; phylum Acidobacteriota; class Terriglobia; order Terriglobales; family Acidobacteriaceae; genus Palsa-343. The sequence goes on along the minus strand of DASXDF010000013.1, from coordinate 167,698 downwards.
GTACTCGCCGCCGAAGCTGCGGCCAGAATCGGATTCGGCCAGTGCGTTTCCGCTTCCACCTGCAGGTAAGCCCTCTCAACGTTCGCGGGAGGCGCGTTGTCGCTGCCATTGAGCCACACCAACAGGCTGGCGTGAGAGCGGAGACGCAGCATCTGGTCGTGCAGCGAAGCTTTGGCGATGTCGAGATCGCGCGGGGTCCAGTCTTTCCAGTGCTCCCAGTGATCGCAACAACACCATCCGAGCATAACCAGAATTCCTTCGCGATCCGTAAGACGGAAGAAATCCTCTGTCTCCAGTTTGCCTTCAAGGCGAATGGTGTTCAGGTTCATGTCGCGAACCAGACTGATCTGATCGCGCAGGCGATTCGCATCGTTCCGCAACAGCATATCCGGCGACCAGCCCGCGCCGCGGATCAGGATAGGCTTGCCGTTGATGCGAAACAGGCGCGAGCCGTTCGTTGTGAGCTCGGAGGTGATCTCCCGAATGCCGAAGTCCACGCTCTGCGTGTCTGAAACCACGCCATCTTCTGAGAAGCTCATGCTCAGACGCTCGAGATGCGGCTCCCCCATCTGATTCGGCCACCACGGCTTCGGATCATGGATGCGCAACGCGGGGAACTGCTCGGGTGTGAAGACGACGGTCTTGTCCTCGTTGGCTGCCAGTTCGACCGGCTGCTGGAATTCGACACCCACCGCTCTTCCACTGACAGTGCCGCGTACGGCATGGCCCGTATCGTTATGCAGTTCACCGTAGACGGTAAGTTCGGCTTCTCTCAATGAGTCGTCAGCAAAGTGCGTGACCGCCATCGGCGAGCGCAGCGTGACCGAGCCGGTGGAAACAAGATTCACGTCGCCCCACAGACCCATGTCTTTGTCGGGAGGCGCAGGATTCCAGTCGACCCAGTTAATGCCGAGGTCCTTGTCGCTGGGCGCGAAGGTTTCGACGGCGAGAACATTGGCGGAATCCGGCTTCAGGAATTCTGTGACGTCGAAATCGTAGGTCCGGTAGGCGCCTGCCACCGTTGTGCTGTCGGCAATGCGGTGCCCATTGATCCAAACATCGCCGCGATAATTAATTCCGCCAAAATGTATTGTTGTGCGCTGATCGCGGCTTGCGTGGGGCGCGTTGAACTCAACACGGTACCACCAGCCACAATGGTAGGGGCTATCCTCCGGCACAGGCAGTTCTGCGAAGTTATGCCCGATGGGATAAGTCGCACCCGGAATGCTTCTCAGATTCATGGCGAAGTAAGGGTCGGGGAAAATTTTGTTCGCGACCTGCGCAGCCAGCACCGTCCCGGGAACCGTTGCGTTAAGCCAGCCATCTGTTGAAAAGCCGGAAATGGAAATCGCGGCGCCATCGGCCTGTGTTTGACAGGCGGATTGAAGGCGCCAGCCATCATGCAGGGGGCTGACGCTCGTATTTAACGCACACAGGGGCAGAGTGCAAAAAGCCAGAAGAAAACCGAGGACGTTGCGACCCATCTGCTGCAACCTTTCTGACGTCGAATGCTGGTCCTGCATCTTGAAACCCTCTTTGATATCGCAAAACAGTTATGGTGCCACGCGAGGACAATCACTTTTTGTCAACGGCGCCGTCCGTTTCTCGCGTTTCCGGCTGGAACCGGTGGCGCAGCGGTAGACATGCGCACAATCAGCTCCGGCCTCGTGCGATGCAGACGGGGTTTCTCTGCCTTGCCGCGAATGGCATCGAGCAGCCGCTCGGCCGCCTCCATGCCCATCTCCCGCAGCGGCTGGCGAATTGTTGTCATCGCGGGGGTGGCCACCTCCGCCGGAAAAATATCGTCGAACCCCATCACCGAGCAATCCTCGGGAACGCGGAGGCCGGCCTCGCGCAAACCCCGCACCACCCCCAGCGCCGTCAGATCGTCGAATGCCAGGACCGCAGTGAATGGTTGGCGCCGGGCGAGCATGGCGCGGACATATTGCAGTCCGCCTTCAAATCCCGATGCCGGCCCCGCGACGCCGAGAAGCTGAAAAACCAGCCGTTCATCCAGTTGCATGCCGCATTGCACGGCCACGTCGCGGATCCCCTTCCAGCGCGGCTCCGAATCGCACAACTCCTGAGGCCCGCGGATAACGGCGATCCGGCGATGGCCGAGTTCGCAGAGATGCCGCATGGCCAGAGCCCCCCCTTCCTGATTGTCAACAAGGATGGAGCTGGTGCCCCGCGCGCTGAGATCACGACCGATGATGAGAATCGGCACATTGTTCTTGCGAACGTCTCCAAGCAGATTCATTTCCTCGAATACCCAGCTCGCAATCACGATGACGCCATCGGCGCGGCGCTCGAGAAGCATGTGCAGATAGTCGTCAAAAAGGGCACGCTGCGTCTGTACGTCCATCAGCAGCGGGAAATATCCTGACGGCTGTAGTTTCGCCTGAATCCCGCGGACGATGGGGATGCAAAAGGGATCGGAGAGATCGAAGGCCACTATGCCAATGGTCTGCGTGGTCCGCCGGCGCAGGCTCCGCGCGTAAGCATCGGGGTGATAGCCAAGCTGCCGGGCAATCGTGCGGATGTGGGTTCGCGTGAAAGCAGCCACGTTCTGCGACAGCGGAGCCTCGCTCAGCACAATCGAGACGGTCGAGATGGAAAACCCGCTCGCCCGGGCGATGTCAAGCAGCGTGACGTGGCCGGACTTTCGTTGACCCACCTTGTCTCCTTTCGAAAAGGCTTCCAGTCCGCGCTTTCATCTTGACAGTCTGAGGAGGCCGGGCTATATTCCGCTAAATCGGGTTCAAACGTTTCAATCAATGTAATCCACGGGGGCCGGCGATGAAAACAGAAAATTACAAAAACTATCCGCTCCTGCTCAGGCTTGCATGTCTGGGGCTGGCGCTCAGCTTCGCGCAGCTTGCGGCCGCCCAGGCGGGGCGGGGCGGCATCAGCGGCATCATCTCCGATTCCACCGGAGCGATCGTGCCCGGCGCTACCGTTTCCGTCACCAACAATGCAACGCGATCGAAGCTCACGACCCTCACCACGGATGCCGGCGTCTACTCTTTTATCTCGCTCGCGCCCGGAACATATGACGTCACCGCCAGCGCTAAAGGGTTTGGCACCGTGGTTGAGAAAGGAATCAGTGTCACCATCGACCAGGTCTCCTCAGTCAACTTCGCGTTGACGGTCGGCTCCGTCAGTGAGGTTGTCACGGTCAACGGAACCACAGAGCTGATGGATACGAGTAACTCCACCGTGGGCCAGCTGATCGGCACGGCCACCATCGACCGCGTTCCGCTGCTCACTCGCAACGTCTACGATCTCATCCAGCTCAGCGCAGGTGTTACGCCTGCGAACGGCGCACCGAATTCGTCCAGCTCCTTTGACATTGAAAACATCTCCAGCGGCCGTCCAGGCGTCGATGTCTCTTCATATTCAGTCAACGGAGCCATTGAGGGCTCGGTCTATTACATGATCGACGGCAGCCCTGTCGGGATCGCGGAGAACAACGCCGCGGCTATCATCCCGGCCATGGACCTGCCCGAAGACGATGTGGATGAGGTTCGTGTCGAGACCCAGAACACTCCTGCGTCGTACCAGAGCGGCGCCGCGGGCGTAATCAGCGTTGCGACAAAAGCAGGCGGCGATAAATTTCACGGCGACGCCTTTGGGGTTTTCCGCCCCGAGGCCCTTGCTTCCAATGAGTACTTCAACAAGCAGTACGACGCGCAGAACGGCCTGAAGAATACCCCGCCGGCTTTTCATCGCTACCAGGAAGGCGGGGCGATCGGCGGCCCCATCCTGCACGGCAAGCTTTTTTTCTTTGGGGACTTTGAATCGACGCAGCAGCAGCAATACGATGGGTCGAATCGGTTTGTCGTTCCCACAACCGCGGAGCTGACCGGCGATTTCTCGGCCGATCCCTTCACCATCTACGACCCGACGCAGCCGGATATTGCGACCGGGCCTCTGGCCGGAACCAGGCAACCGTTTGCCGGCAACGTAATTGCCAATCCGAATCCCATCGCAGAGAAGTTCCTGTCCGAGATGCCGAAATGCAACATTAGTAATATTCCGGGGATTCCCTGCGACCAGCAGTCCGATGATCTGACGCCCAATTTCTTTCTGCCTGGCCTTGACCCGACTACGGCACAGAAGTTCGATGTGCGCCTGGACTGGGCAGAAAGCGAGAAGCAGCGCATCTTTGGGCGCTTTTCGTTCGACCGCCTGTTTACCTCCACGTTTAATTCGTTCGGCAACATGTGGGACCTGAACTACGCGCAGAACGTGACGAATGGGCGCAACATTCTGTTAGCGGATGATCTGACCCTGAACGCCAGAACCGTGCTGCAGCTGCGCTATTCCTTCACCCGCCATTATGAGAACCAGGGCGGTGACCCCGGGCAGGTAGGCTACGACATCACGAAGCTCGGGTTTCCCTCTTCGCTGGCCAGCGAAGAGGTTTATAAGCTGCTGCCGTTTGTCATCTTCAACGATAACGGCAGCGGCGTGGGTGGAACCGCGGACTACAACACCTTTATTTTCGCCAGCGAAAACAGCGACGCCACTGCCAGCCTGACCCGCCTTTTTGGCAAGCATGAGATCTCGACCGGATTTGAATATATGAAGCGCTTCCTGAACGTCGGCCAGCCGGTCGCGCCCTCCGGCTCGTATGCGTTCGATATTTCAGCCACCGATCAGACAACGAATTCGGCCGCGGGCGGCAGCGACTTTGCCTCGTTCCTGGTTGGCATGGGCACCGCCCCCGGAACCGAGTCGGATAACTATCCAAACTTCTCGAAGGATCTGTTCGCCGCCGAAACCAGCCCTTACTATGCGGCTTTCGTTGAAGATACCTGGCGTCCAACCAAGGCGGTGACGATTACGGCCGGACTGCGCTGGGATATCTTCGGTGGCCGGACGGAGCGGCACAATCGCCTTGAGTACTTCGACCCGAAGGCCAGTGCCAGTGTCGGCGGCGTGTCATACACCGGCGCGGAAGTATATGTGAACGGCAGCCATCGCTCTCCGTTTACCACAAATCTCAGCAACTTCGGCCCACGTCTCGGCTTTTCGTGGCAAGCAGCGACGCACCTCGTCCTGCGCGGCGGTGCAGGCATCTATTACGGACCCAGTGCCCAGGCAGTGGGCAGCGCCTCGCTGAACAGCGATGGGTTTGCCACGCAGACCATCTGGAATGCTACCGACTGGAACAACGATCCCAACACCATTGCCTACGACTGTTCGAACGCAGGGGTCTGCGGCGGCCAGGGCAACACGATCATGATCAGCTCCCTCAGCAACCCTTTTCCCAGCGGATTGGTCGAGCCCATTAACGCACCAACCGGACTGGGCAACAACCTGGGCACCACGCTGAATGCGATGCTGCATTCGCAGCGCACCGCGACGACTTATAACTTCAACTTTGGATTCGAATATGAATTTCCGCACCAGTTAGTACTGAGCGCGGCGTATGTCGGAAGCCGCGGCCTGTTTCTGCCGCTTGAGTCCGTCGACCTCAATCAGCTGGACCTCGGGGCCATCGGCCAGTATCAGGCCGGTCTCCTGAATAACCAGGTGCCCAACCAGTGGGCAGCCATTCAGCCGCCAACCAATGCCAACAGCGGATCGGCAGAGGTCCCGCTATGGGTCGCCGTGCAGCCCTATCCGCAGTTCGGCAACGGCGGGTACGGAGCAGGAAACGGCATCAACATCCACGGATATCCTGGTGGCGACTCTGACTACAGTTCGCTGCAGACCAAGCTGCAAAAGCGGCTGACGCATCATTTCACCACTCTCAGCAGCTTTACCTGGGCCAAGCTCATCACCGACGACGGCAATCCGCCGCTTGGTTTTGTCGGCTCACATCTCGGTTCGCCTCAGGACTGGAAAAATATGCAGTATGAACATTCGGTCAGCCCCCAGGACGTTAAATATCAGTTCACCGGTGAGGTTTCCTATGACCTGCCCGTGGGCAAAGATCGCGCGGTACAGCTGAACCGCTTTGCGGATGCGATTCTGGGTGGCTGGACAACGAATGGAATCTTTTACTGGAGCGATGGCGTTCCCATCGCGTCACCTCTCGTGGGCGCCGGCACATCGTACTTCAATCAGCGTCCCGATCTGACGTGTGATCCGAGCAAAGGCGCTCCGCACACGGTCAATACCTGGTTTAACCCAACCTGCTTCGCAATCCCGCAGTCGTCCTTCGTTGCTGGAAGTGCGCCCGCGTATCTCGATCACGTGCGGACCATGGGCGCGAATGACGTGGATATTTCTCTCTATAAGGCGTTTTCCTTTGGTGAAACCCGCCAGCTGCGCCTCGACGTTTCTTCCTACAATGTCGCAAATCGGGCTCAGTTGGGCATGCCTGGAGTTCCAAGCATCACGGACATACAGTCACAGCCGGCCGATGCAGCGCTGTTTGGGCAAATTACTTCAACGGTGAACTCGCCTCGGCAATTCCAGTTCGGAACCCGGTTTACCTTCTAACCGCTGATCGAACCTTGTCTCTGCCTCGCGCCGCGGTCCCACGGCGAGTCAGGGGATGATCCACGCCTGATCTCCACCCGGATGGCGGTCCTTTGCGCCGGGCGTGTTCGATGTCGATTTCGCCTGCCGGACTGCGCTGCGCTCGGGGGACCGCTCCATCACTTGCGCTTCTTCGCCACTAACGATAATGTTGCGGGATTACTCGCGGATCCCGATTTCCTTCCCCCCACGAAGACAGCGGCGTTTTCCGGTCATTTTGTTTCCGGGAACTCGTCCTTCGGTCGACCCCTCGGCTTCGCAAGGTGAAACCATGGCACAAAGCGCACCGAAGAAGATTGCCGTGCTGGGTGGGGGCATCTCCGGCCTCACCACCGTGGCAGAGCTGACCTCTCAGCCGAATTGGCAGCAGCAATACGACATCACCGTATATCAGATGGGCTGGCGGCTCGGCGGCAAGGGCGCGAGCGGTCGCAATATGCAACACGCCAAACGCATCGAGGAGCACGGCTACCACATGTGGTTCGGCTTCTACGACAATGCCTTCCGCCTGATGCGCAACATGTACTCGGAGAATGCGCGGCCGCTCGAAATGCCAATGGCCACCTGGACTGAGGCATTCAAGCCGGTCGATTACTGGGTCATCATGGAGCACGTCGCGGATAAGTGGGTGAACTGGCCGCTGGAATTTCGCGCCAATCCGCTGACGCCCGGGGATAATTTGCCGCGGCCCACGATTCTGGAACTGTCCGGGCGGGCATTCCGATCGATGGCCGAGCTGCTGCAGAGCCTGCACCAGACCGATGCCGCAAATGTTGACGATGACGATCTGACCACGGCCAAATACATCCTGAAGCCGGAAACCTTCATGCAGGCGATCGGCGACCGCTTCCGCGAGGCGAGGAAGGCCTTCGATCAGGGAGTGCTCGGTCTTGCGCTCTACGACGCCATCGATCACTTCGAGCGGATTATCTCCGGCGATGGAGATCCGGTTGAGCATGAAAACAAGATCGTGCAGCTGCTCGACGCTCACTTCGAAAAGGTGAAGACGGCTATACAGGATCGCCTCGAAAAGGACATGGAAGCACGGCGTTTGTGGATCCTGACCGATCTGCTGGCATCGAGTCTGCGCGGCATGATTCGGGATGGCGTCATTCAGAAAAACAGCTTCGACGTCATCAACGAGTGGGATTTTCGCGACTGGCTCAGGCGCAACGGCGCCACCGACTTCACGCTCAGGTCGCCGCTGGTGCAGGGCGTGTATGCGCTGGTCTTTTGCGGCGACTGGTATACCTACGAAGCCGGAACCGCGCTGCGCTCCACGCTCGAGCTGCTGCTGAACTACAAGGGCTCGGTGTACTGGAAGATGCAGGCGGGGATGGGGGACGTGGTGATCGCGCCCATCTACGAAGTGCTGAAGAAACGCGGCGTGAAGTTCAAATTCTTCAATCGCGTGAAAAACCTGACGGTGGCGGCCGACGGAAAGAGTATCGATTCCATCGAGATCGGGCAGCAGGTGACCCTCAAAGCCGGCGACTACGATCCGCTGGTGACGGTGCGGGGACTTCCCTGCTGGCCGAGCGAGCCTCTATACGACCAGATTGTCGAAGGGCCGCAACTGCAGGAGGGTAAGGTCAACCTCGAATTGTCGTGGACGAACTGGCAGGATGCCGGGACCACGATTCTGCACGCGGGAGAAGACTTCGATCAGATCGTGCTGGCCATCTCGATCAACGCGCTGCCCTACATCTGTTCTGAGATCATCGCGGCGCAGCCGAAATGGCAGGCTATGCTCCAGAACGTGAAGGCCATCCCGACCATGGGCATTCAGCTGTGGATGCACCCGGACATTGCAGGCCTCGGGAATCCGATGTGGCGTAACGAAATCTGCATGGTCAGCACCTATGTGGAACCGTGCGACACCTGGGCGGATAAGTCGGACATCATTATTCGCGAATCGTGGCCGGATGAACATACGCCCAACAGCATTGCCTACCTGACCGGCCCCATGAAACCCGACGTGGTTTTACAGCCGTTCACAGACACCGGCTTTCCCGAGGCGGCGAAACAAATCGTGAAAGGCTACGCACAGGATTTTCTGGAGAACCATGCCACCCCTCTGTGGTCGCACTGGGTTGACCCGCTTACATTGCTGCCGCGATGGCAGCTGCTGGTGGATCCGGAGAATCGTGTCGGCGTGGATCGATTGACGGGGCAGTATTTCCGCGCCAACATTGAGCCGACAGAGCACTACGTTCTGTCGGTAACGGGGAGCTCGAAATATCGGCTCGCCGCGGATGAAAGCGGATACGACAACCTGGTGATCACCGGCGACTGGACGAAGAATCCCATCAACGCGGGCTGCATTGAGGCCGCTGTGATGAGCGGGATGCTGTCGGCGCAGGCCGTTCAGGGGAATCCGCTGGTGCTGCAGAATGATCCGCTCGGCCCCATCTCCCTGACCTCGGCGAACCGCGCCTCGCCCAACAACCCTTCGAACAACACCAACGCACCCAGCAGCGTTTCTGCCAACAGCTCAACGGGAACCGAATGAGTGCAGCGCCGCGAAAGATTGCGATCCTGGGTGGTGGTGTGGGCGCGCTGGCCACAGCGTTTGAGCTGAGCAGTCTTCCTGACTGGAGGGAACGGTTCGAAATTACGGTTTATCAGCTGGGCTGGCGGCTGGGCGGTAAGGGCGCGAGCGGGCGCAACCGCGAACACTCGAATCGCATTGAAGAGCACGGCATCCATCTGTGGCTGGGCTACTACGAAAATGCCTTCGGCGTGATGCGCGCCTGCTACGCGGAAAATGCGCGGCCGCTAACCGCTCCGCTGGCCACCTGGAACGAAGCATTCAAGCCGTACAACTGCCACGTGATGGAAGACCCCAATCCGGAGGGGATGGATTTTTGGCCGGTCGAGTTTTCACCGCCCGCCGGCGACCCTGGCGATGGAAACGTCGCGTCCCACTGGGAAGTGCTGTGCTCCGCGGTGGAAGGCATGCTGGGCATGTTTCGCTGCGCTGCGGCGGCGCCGAGGTCAGGGACTTCTTCGCATCTCTTTCAGGGACTCGAACGCTTTCTGTGTGGCCTCGTTGAAGCTTCGGCGCTGGAAATTGGCGAGCTGATGCTCGAGGAGATTGACCGGCTGTGCCGCACCGAAGGGAAAGAGGGACTGCACTCGAAGGACTGGAGAGACCGGCTGGTGGGCAAGCTGGATGGATTTCTCCATTGGCTGTGGGATCTGATGGAGAAGTGCATTGACCGATCGGCGCCCGCGCGCCGTCTCTGGCTGCTAACGGATTTCGGCATCGCGAATCTGCGCGGATATCTTGCCGACGATGTGCTTCATCGAGGATTTGCGGCGCTGGACGACATCGATTATCGCGCGTGGCTCCGCAGCCATGGCGCATCGGAAATCACGCTGCATTCCCAGGCGGTGAACTGGGCGTACAACTTCATGCTGCACGATAGGTCCACCATGTCGGCCGGCGTGATGCTGCAGGTGATGTCGCGCGCGATGCTGACGTGCAAGGGAGCTATCTACTGGAAATTGCAGGCGGGAATGGGCGATGTGGTATTCGCTCCTCTCTATGAGGTACTGAAGAAGCGCGGCGTGCAGTTCCAGTTCTTCCATCGGGTGCGCAATCTCGCGCTTGCCGAAGACGGCCAGAACGTGAGTGCGATCCAGTTGGGCCGCCAGGCAACGGTGGAGAGTGGCGAGTACCAGCCGCTGTTCGGGGTTCGCGGACTGCCGTGCTGGCCGAGCGCGCCTCTCTACGAGCAGCTGGTTGAAGGCGAGACGCTGCGCGCCAACCAAACCAATCTGGAATCGTGGTGGACACCGTGGCCGGACGTAGAAGAAATTACGCTGCGGCGCGGCACGGATTTCGACGATGTAGTGCTGGGTATCTCCCTCGGGGCTGTTCCTGGCATTTGCTCGGAGATCGTCGATCGGCTGCCGGCGTGGAAGGCGATGGTCGACAACGTCGCCACGACCGCGACGCAGTCCTTCCAGGTCTGGACGTATCCTGACGCGTCGGGCCTCGGCTATCCCGCATGGCGCCTGCCCGCGGCGGTCACGCTGACCTCCGCCGAACCCATCAACAGCTGGGCCGATATGTCGGATATTTTGCTGAAGGAGGAGTGGCCCGCCAACCTAAGTCCGAATCACGTGGGCTATTTATGTGGCGTGTCAGAGGCGGGGATGCCTCCGCCGAGCGAGCAGGGCTTTCCCGCGGCGGAGCTCGACCGGTTGAAGGCGACGGCCATCGCCTATCTGAACGACCACACCAAAGGATTCTGGCCCGCCGCGCACACTGCCGAGGGATTTGACTGGAGCCTGCTCGTGGATTGGGCGAATGGCGTGGGAGAAGCGCGCTTCGATTCGCAGTATCTGCGCGTGAACATCGATCCGTCGGAGCGCTATGTGCTGTCGGCCGCTGGATCGTCGAAGTATCGGATGGATCCTGGCAACACCGGGATCGGCAATCTGTTTCTTGCCGGAGACTGGGTGAAGACGCCGCTCAACGCGGGTTGCGTGGAGGGGGGGGGTGATGGGGGGCAAGGCCGCGGCGCGCGCCATTGCGGGATCCGGCATTACGATTGCGGGCGAGGCCTTCGCTCATCCCGAAGCCGCGGATCCCGCGCAGGAAGGCTGACGGATGGAGAACGCGGGACGCAAAACCAAAGTGGCCATCCTGGGCGGCGGCGTGGGCGCGATGTCTGCCGCGTTTGAGCTGACGTCGGAAACGAACTGGCAGGATCGCTACGAAGTCACGCTGTACCAGATGGGGTGGCGGCTCGGCGGAAAGGGCGCGAGCGGCCGCAACGCGGCTGTTGCCCAGCGCATCGAGGAACATGGGCTGCACTTCTGGCTCGGCTTTTACGAAAATGCTTTTCGCATGATCCGGAAATGCTATGAGGAAAATGCGCGGCCCCTCACCGAGTCGCTCGCCAGGTGGACCCAGGCTTTTAAACCCTGCAATGAAGTGAATGTCGAAGACCACGTGAACGGCCAGTGGATTCCATGGTTGCTCACTTTCGATCCCAATCCTGATACTCCCGGAGACACCGTGGTGCTCCCATCTCTGTGGGAGATCCTGGGCACGACTCTGCAGTTCATGCGCAACCTGCTGGTGAAGGCGCCGCTGCCAGCCGACGCGCCGCCGGAGCATGAAAGCTTTGGTTCACGCGTGGAGAATTTCCTGGTGGAGGCGAGGCTTGGCCGCCCGCAAGCCACGCGCAGCACAGGGGAAACAATTCTGCACACGGCGAAAGCACACGTGGATGCGACTGCCGCACGTGGCGGCCACACCGATCCTGCTGCTCATTCTCTGCTCGGTTCGATGGTGGAAACCTACTGGCAATGGATCCAGCAGAGGACGCAGAGCGCCCAGCCGCAACCGAGCCAACCCAATGAGGAGCTGCGGCGGTTCCTGCTGATGACTGAGTTTGTGGTGGTGAACCTGCGCGGCATCATTGCCGATGGCGTTCTGGTGCGCGGGCTTTCCTCCATCGACGAATACGATTACGCCGAGTGGCTGACCCGTCACGGTGCGTCGTCCGATGTTTCGTCGTGCGGCCTGGTGCGGGCCTTCTACGATCTGTGCTTCAGCCCGTACACCTCCTGCGCCGCTGGAACTTATCTGCGAGGGATGTTGCGCATCTTGTTTACGTATCGCGGGGCCGTGTACTGGAGAATGCAAGCCGGCATGGGCGATACGATCTTTGCGCCGCTGTATGAGGTATTGAAGAAGCGCGGCGTGCAGTTCCGTTTCTTTCACAAGGTCACTGCGCTGCACATGTCGGACGATGGGCGATCCATCGCATCGATCGATGTGGGACGGCAGGCGACGGTCAAAACGGGCGAATACGAACCGTTGGTTCCAGTGCGGCGGCTTCCCTGTTGGCCCAGCGAGCCGCTTTACGATCAGCTGGTGGAAGGCGAGGAACTGCGGCGCCGGGACATCAATCTCGAGTCAAACTGGACGGATTGGCAGAACGTGGAACAAAAGACGCTGGTGCGCGGCGTCGATTTCGATCAGGTTGTTTTTGGAATCTCCATTGGCGCGGTTCCTCTGCTTTGCCCGGAACTGGTGGCGGCGCGTCCCGCATGGCAGGCCATGGTGAACCATGTGGAGACGACCGCGACGCAGGCCTTCCAGGCATGGTATCTGCCGGATATGGCTGGTCTGCGCTGGCCCTGCTGGCAGACGGAATTACCGCTGGTCGCCGGCTTCACCGAGCCGATGGACACCTTCGCGAACATGGATCAGTTGCTGATCCGCGAAGATTGGCCTGCGTCCACGGCGCCCACCAGCATCTGCTATTTTTGCGGTCCTATGCCGGGCATTCCCTTGCCGCCCGCGACAGAACACGGTTTCCCCGCCACGCAGGAGCAGGCGATTTATCAAACCGCGCTGCAGTTTATGAACGCAAGCTGCGCGGCTCTGCTGCCAGGAACAGCAAGTGAGGCCAGCCCATGCGATTTTTCGCTGCTTGCGGACATCGGGCACGGCGATGGCGAGGCCCGATTCCGCGCGCAGTTCTTCCGCGCGAACATCGACCCTTCGGAGCGCTACGTGATGTCGGTAAAAGGGAGTCCGCAGTACCGTTTGCCCGCAGCCGGATCGGGCTTCGACAATCTGTTTCTCGCCGGCGACTGGACTGACAACGGAGTGAACGCGGGATGCGTGGAAGCCGCGACGATCTCCGGCATGCAGGCGGCTGCCGGTGTCCTCGGCCGACCCTCCACCGCATTCGGCGAAGATTTTGGCGAAACCCGCAACGGCGCCAAAGCGCCCTGATCAGACGGGTAGCTTCATGCGCTGCAGGATGCTGGTAAAACGCGGGTCGGTGCGCATGGACGTAAATTCCGGAGTCACAGCAACTTCAAGCATGGCGCGGTATCGTCCTTCGATGCCGCGATCCAGGCAGGCAAAGGCCTGGTCGTAGTCCTCAAGCAAAGCGTAGACCACGGCGAGCTTCACTGGATCGGCTGCCGAGAGATCCGCCATTTGAAAAATGCCGCGCACCTGATCCTTCAGGCCGGCATGCGCCATCAGGTAAGGCATCGCGCTCTTCGTGGGGTCGAGCTTCGCCTCCACGAGAAACGCCTGATACTTCATCATGGCTTCCATTCCGCGGCCCTGGCGCAGATCGATGAGGATGTCGATGGGCGGAAATTCGAGATTGTTATAAATATTCGGATCCAGCTCCTGCGCGTTCTTTCCCTGCCGCTGCGCTTTGTCAATTTCACCGATCTGGAGATAGATCCAGGCAGCGGCCAAAGCCACGGGAGCCGACAGCGGATCGACCTTGAGCGCGCGCTCGCACAACTCCATGGCCTGGTCGAAGCGGCCGAGGGTCAGCATCAGGAATGCATGCGATGTTCCGCCGCCCAGGCCTTCAGCCTGCGCCAGCGCGGCTCTCTGAAAAGCCTGCTCTGCGCGGTTCCAGTCCCACTCGTAGACATAGTAGATGAGCCCCAGCGTCGCGTGCGGTTCACCCAGCGCCGGATCCAGTTCGAGCGCACGCAGCGCCGCGGCCTTGGCCTTGGGAAAGACATCTTCGGGGCTGCGATAGCGGAAGTATCCGCAAATCGCATAAGCATCGGCTGAGAGCGCCCACGCCGCAGCAAACGCCGGGTCGAGTTCGATGGCCTGCCGCGCATACTCGATCGCCTGAAACACCTGGTCCGGCAAGAGGAACCGCGCGTACGCGTGCCTCCCTTTCAGATAAAGCTCGAAGGCGCGCGCGTTGGTCGTCTGCCTGCGCGAAATCCGCCTGGTGATGTCGGAGGTGAGATTCAGGCGCAGGGCTGTCGTAATGTCGCCGGCGATAGTGTTATCGAGGCCGACGATCTCCTGCTCGTCGACGCTGTATTGCTGGCCCCAGATCTGCTCCACCGAAGTGAGGTCGAGGAGCTCGACCCCGACGCTGAGGCGCGCCGCCCTACGCGAAAGCCGGCCCACCACGACGGTCTGCACCCGCAGATCGCGGATAATCTCGGCCGGGTTGAAGGCGCGCCCCTTGAAGTGAAAGGCCACTGCTCGCGGCACGGTCTTGAGCTCAGGAATGCCGGAGAGGTTATTGATCAGGACTTCGGTGAGCCCGTCGCTGAGGTATTCGAGTTCCGGCGAGCCGGTGTCGTTTGCAAACGGCAGCACCGCAATGGCCCGCCGGCGTGGACGCGCGACGCGGCCAGTGGTGCGGGAACTCGTGACGCGCGAGGTGGAGCGAGCCCCTGACGACGAGGCGCGGGGTCGAGCCGCGGCGGGCGATGAGTCCGGCGCCGGAGCGACACCAGCGCGTCCCTGATCCACATCGCGCTGTAAACGGCGGAAATCCGTCTGCACGGCGTCGGCACTCTGCATGCGCAGGTCCGGATCCTTTTCGAGCATGGCCAGAATAATCTCTTCGAGCCGGGCGGGAATGGATCCATTCAGCGTGCGCGGATGGACGGGATCGGTATTCAGAATGGCATCGTAGAGCAGGCCCTGCGTCGCACCAAAGAAGGGCCGGCGGCCGGTGACCATCTCGTAGAACACGCCGCCCAGGGAAAAGATGTCGGTGCGGGCGTCGAGCTGGCTTCCACGAGCCTGCTCGGGAGACATGTATTCGAGCGTGCCTACGGCGGCGTTGGCCTGAGTGAGCGGCGCGGCCACAGTTTCGGCATCGGGACGCATATGTGCGTCGTCAATCAGTTTCGCCAGGCCGAAGTCGAGGATTTTTGCCTGACCGTAGCTGGTGAGAAACAGATTGGAGGGCTTGAGATCGCGATGGATGATGTTCTTGCGGTGTGCCGCGCTCAGTCCCGCGCTGATGTGCAGAGCAAACTCAATCAGCGGTCGCAGTTCAAAAGGACCGCGGGTAAGCCGCTGGCTCAGCGGTTCGCCTTCGAGCAGTTCCATGCTCAGGAAGTGCCGCCCCTGATCGAAACCGGTTTCGTAAACCGTGCAGATCGCCGGATGATTCAGCGAGGATGCGGTTCGCGCTTCGCGGCGAAAGCGCTCGATCGGTTCGTCACCGATGACGGTCTCAGGCAAAAATTTGAGCGCGACGTGCCGGCCCAGACTCAGGTCTTCCGCTTCGTACACTACGCCCATTCCACCCGACCCGATCTGGCGGATCAGACGGTAATGAGAAATGGTCGACTCCAATGATTCGGTTCCCTTTCCGCGCTGGGGGGCACGCGACTGAAGTATAGTCGAGTCGGGCGTTCTCCCCTGCGCCTGGGCCCGGACTGAGTGAGACCATGACGACTCCACGCCGCTGGTAGTGTCCGCGGATCGCGGCGACTGAATGGGTCCACCATGCTGAGCGTCGGCCCACACGCTAAACGCCGCCGTCCCCGCCGGCGGCCTGGAGAGACACTGGTGAGCATTGGTTCGAAGTTCTTTCCGGTTCTGATTTTGATTTTTGCCGGCTGCGGGCCGGCCTTCGCCCTCGACGTCACAGGCTCCATTCGCGGCACGGTTGAGGATCCACAGCACGCCGTTATCGTGAACGCCACCGTTAGGGCGCGTTATTTGGCGACCAACGCCGTCCGTGAGACTCGCACCGACGCTCTTGGGAGCTTCGTTCTGCCCCTGTTGCAGCCGGGCGAATACACGGTTACGGTTGCGAGCCCTGGGTTTCGCGAAGTTGTTCGGTCGGGCATCCGCGTCGAGATTGACTCCGTCGTTTCGCTCGATTTCACGCTGCCCGTTGGCCGCGTGGATGAGCGCGTCGAGGTCAGCGGTGCTCCGCCGCTGATCCAGTCGCAGAATGGAACCGTCGGCGAGGTGATCGATGGCGCTCGCATCGCCGACCTGCCGCTCAACGAGCGCAACTTTCTCAGTCTGGGATTGCTGGTTGCCGGTTCGGAACCCGGCACGGATGGATCGCAGAATACGGTTCTTGGCAGCGCCATCAGCATCGATGGCGTGCGCGAACAGTCCAACTACTTCCTGCTCGACGGGGTCGACAATAACGACGCGTTCCTGAATCAGTGGAGTGTGCTCCCCTCGGTCGAGGCAATCCAGGAATTCAAGGTGCAGTCCAGCAATTCATCCGCGGAGTTTGGCCGCAGCGCAGGCGGACAGATCAACGTTGCGTTCAAATCTGGCGGCGACCATTTCCACGGCAGCGGGTTCGAGTTTCTGCGCAACCGCAACATGGACGCCAAGAACTACTTCGACCTTCCCTCGTGCGGCGCCACATCGACAACGGGCGCCTGCGGATCGATTCCGCCCTTCGATCGCGATCAATTCGGCGGATCGATCGGCGGACCGCTTCGCACCGGCAAGACGTTCTTCTTTGTCGCGGATGAGGAGTTGTCGCTGCGGCAGGCGATCACCCGCCAGGCTTCGGTCCCTTCGCAGGCCCTGCGCGCGGGACTGCTGGCTGTGATCCCTCCACCGGCAATCAACCCCGCGGGTAAAGCGGTTCTCGATCTGCTGCCGGCAGCAAATGTCGGCGATCCGATCACCTCCACGCGCTACATTGCAGCGCCGCTGCTCACGGAGACTGAGCAGATGCCGACCATCCGGCTCGATCATCACATCAGCTCGGTCGACAATCTCTCCGGTCACTACGCGGTCTTCGATCAGAACCGATTCAATCCGTTCGATCCGGGAGTACCCTCGTTCAGCAATCTGCCCGGTTACGGATCGCCGGAAGACACGCTGGGACAGAACGTCGGCATCGGGTGGATCCATGTCTTCGGATCGGAGACCATCAACGAGGCAAAGTTCGGGTTCAATCGCAACACCTTCGGCGGCTTCCTTGCGAACAAGGGCAACCAGACGATTCCCGGTTTTAAAACCATGCTCACGCGGCCGGTCGACCAGGGTTATCCCGACGTTGAAATTACCGGATACGACGGGATCGGCGGATCGACCAGCCTGCCGATGGATCGCCACAACAACACATTCAACTTCGCAGACAATCTTGCGTGGCATCCTGCGTTCTATCGCGGAAGGCACCAGTTCAACTTTGGCGTCGACTATCTCAACATCGCGAACAACAGCTACATCGACGAATTTTCGCGCGACTTCTGGGACTTTCTCGGCATCAGCGGCAACTCCATCGAGGATCTTCTTCTCGGCGTGCCCGCCATCGCGGTCAGCGTCAGCGGCAACACGGCCACCGATCTGCGCACCTCGGACACGGCCGTCTATGCGCAGGACGATGTCCGGCTGAATCCGCGGCTGACGCTGAACGCCGGCCTGCGATACGAATACGGCTCGCCGCCCTACGACACGGGCAATCGGCTCTCTATCCCCGATCTTTCAACGGCTTCGGCGACGTGCTCGCCCAAGCCGGACTGCATGTTTCTGATCGCCGGAACCCATGGCGTACCGCGCGGAGTCTATCGTCCGGATCGCGACGACTTTGCTCCTCGCATTGGATTGGCGTGGCGGCCGCTGAGCAGCGAGAGGTACGTGATTCGCTCCGCGTATGGAATCTTTTACGACGTGACCATTCTGAACACAAACTTTGGTTCGCGACTCAATCCGCCGTTCTATCCGGTCCAGGCTTTCGTCAACGATGGCACCAACAATATTCAGACCATCTTCACTTCGCCGATCAACTTCCCCATCTCGTTTACGATGCCGCAGAATTTTCGCGATGCCTATGTGCAGCAGTGGAATCTCGGCAATCAGGTGGAGATCACGAAGGGTCTGGTGCTGGATGTGGCTTATGTGGGCAGCAAAGGTACCCGTTTGCCATTGCGCCGCGATGCCAACCAGCCGGCGCCGGGTGGGATAGCGCCGTATCCGCAGTTCACCACGATGCAGCAGATCGCGTCGATTGCCGACAGCACGTATCACTCGCTCCAGGTGCGCGCGGTGCGGCGCTACGCCAATGGGCTGGAGTTTCTGGCTGGGTACACCTGGTCGAAGTCCATCGACGATGCATCGCAACTGTTCAGCACCGCGGTCGATCCAGGATTCCCGCAGAATTCCAGTGACCTGCGCGCCGAGCGGGCTCTGTCGGACTTCGACGCACGCCAGCGTTTTGTAGCCAGCTATGTTTACCAGGAGCCGGCGCTTGCAGGCCGCTTTGGATTCGCCGGCATCCCGGTGCTGTCCGCGCTGCTCTCGAACTGGAGCTTTGGGGGAACCGGCACCGTGCAGACCGGCAGGCCCTTCACCGTGAACCGGTCGGTGCTGCAGAGCATGACCGGAATCCAGGCGTATATCGATCGCCCCGACGAGGTCAGCGACCCGACGAAGCCGGGTGCGGTGATGGCCAACGCCGACCCCACCTGCCACGCGACCATCTCCCACGGTGGACGCGCCGCCGATGTAACCGGCAAGCCCTGGAGCTGGTTTAATCCCTGCGCGTTTTCAAACCCCAACCTTCTGGGAGAAGTTCGATTTGGCACCGCACCGAGGAACAGCGTCACCGGCCCCGGCTTCGTTGACTTCAACGTCAGCGTGATGCGCAGCCAGCGACTCGCCGATAAAACGACGCTGCAGTTGCGCGCCGATCTTTTCAATGGTTTCAACCATCCGAACTTCGATGTGCCTGACCGCGTCTTCGACTCACCGACCTTTGGCTCGCTGATCTCAGCCAACGCTTACGGCAACCGCCCTCCGCGCCAGTTACAGCTGGGCGTGCGGTGCTCGTTTTAGCGGCAGGAGCTGCTATTCAGGAGAATCAGCCGGAGAATCAGCCGCCGGCGCTCCTGTCGCGGCCACAGGAATGGCATTGTGTTCGAGCAGCGTGTGATTGAACGCAGGCAGATCCTTCGTCATCAGGTTGTGGTAGTCGCCTTCCGCCTTCACCAGATCCTGCTCATCTTCGTGCGCGAGCTGAACTTCGGTATCGGTGGGCTTGAAGTCCGTGCCCCCCGCTACGTCGCCGGCGCCTGATCCAATTTCACCGTTCAGCCACATCAGGTTGTAATAAACCTTCCAGGCAGAGATATACGTCTTGTCGTCGCTGGCGGCAAGGGGTTTCGAGAACAATTCGTACTCCACAACCTGCATCTTCTCGTCCATCTTCGCGGCCTGCTGCTGGCGTTCTTTGTCCGCAGGATTGGCACCGGGCATTTTTTCGATGTCGGCCAATTGCTTGCGCATCCACTCGATGTTGTTCGCCATATCGGAAATTCTGTCGATTTCGCTGGCGATTTCCAGTTGCAGCTTAACCGAACTATCGATGTCCGCTTCGCTGCCAGGCGAGTTGGGATCCATAAGGATGGTGATGGGCTCGGTAAGCGTTTTACCGTCGACGGTGAGACGGGCCTCATATTTGCCGGGGACAGCCATCGGGGTCGGTATACGCTCCATTCCCCAATGGGTGATCGGGCGATCGTCTTTGCCGCGGAAGCGGGCTTCCTCCCAGATGTGCGGATCTTCAGGAGGAATGGTGACCAGGGAGATTTGGCGCGGAGCGTCGTAGTGCATATCCCAGGTGAGACGGTTTAGGCCTGTGTGGCCGTGTGTGGTGAGCTTACGCACCAGCTTCCCTTTGGCATCGAGAATCTGCACCTCGATGGGCCCGGGGGGTGAAGCTTTGAGGGAGTAAGCCAGGAAAACGGATTCGCCGCGCGGCAGGCGGTAGGTGGGTCGCGGCGCGAAGAAGCGGACGTCTTCGGTGGCGGGCTGCTTCGCCATCTGCTCCAGCGGCGTGATGTCGTCGAGGATGTAAAAACCGCGGCCGTAGGTGGAGACCACCAGGTCGTGAAAGCGCTTCTGCACCACGGTCCAGGTGACCGGGGACGGAGGCAGGCCTTTGTTGAGATGGGTCCAGTGGCCGCCATCGTCCAGCGAATAGTACAGGGCGTTCCCGGTTCCGGCGAAGAGCAGCCCTCTGCAGTTGGGATCTTCAGAGACGTTACGGACGTAGGCGAGCGGTCCTTTCGGCAGATCGCCAGCAAGGCTCACCCAGGTTTTGCCATAGTCGGTCGTCTTAAAGATGAAGGGGTCGCGATTGTCGATTAGGTGCGCGTCGACAGTGGCGTACGCGGTGCCTGCATCGAAGAAGGATGGCTGGATGCTGGTGAAGGTGCCGAGCTTCGGCATGCCTTCGATATTCGCGGTGAGGTCGTTCCAGTGCGCCCCGCCGTCGCGGGTGTTCCAGAGTTTTCCGTCGTCCGTGCCTGCCCAGATCAGGCCTTTTTGCAGAGTGGAGGGAGCGATGGCGAACACCACTTCGCCGTAAAACTGTCCGAGATTGTCGGGGATCATGCCGCCGGATGAAACGTTGTGCGCAGGATCCTGGGTGGTGAGGTCCGGACTGATGACCGACCAGCTTTGCCCTCCATTGCTGGTTTTGAAAATGACCTGGCAGCCGTAGTAAACGGTGTTGTGGTCGAAGGGATCAATGGCGAGAGGCGGGGTCCAGTGGCAACGGTACTTTGACTGATTAGGGATGGAGTCGAGGGTATGCCTCCATGGGCTGACGGAGCGTGCTTCTTTGTTGCGCGCGTCCCAACGCGTAACCTCGTCGGCATAACAGGAGGCCCAGACGATGTTGGTATCGGTGGGATCGGGAAGCGTGAAGCCGGATTCGCAGCCGCCCATGCCGTGGTCCCAGCCCGTGTCGCCTCCCTGTCCCTGGGCAATGCTGGGTCCGCGCATGGTGGAGTTGTCCTGCATGTTGCCGTAGACGTAGTACGGAACCTGATCGTCGACCGCGACGTGGTACATCTGGCCGATGGGAAGAGTCACATCGTGGAACCCTCGGCCGCCGACCGTGGTAATGGCGAGGCCGCCGTCAAAAGTGATGGCGAAGTGGTTCGCGTCTTTCGGATCCATCCAGATGTCGTGGTTATCGCCGCCCCATGGTTTTTCTTCGAAGGTGATGCCACCATCGGTCGAGACCAGGAATGCACTGTTGGAGACGAGGACTTTGTTTTCGTCGGCTGGGGATACAGCAACCCGGATGTAATAGCCGGCGCGACCGATCAAAGTGCGGTCCCAGCTGGTGACATGCCAATCGGCGCCACCGTTATCCGAGCGCCACATGGACCCCTGCTTGTCGGTTTCGATGAGCGCGTAGACGCGATTCGGATCGGAGGGCGCAACGGCAACATCGATCTTGCCCACCGGCGAGTGGGGCAATCCGTGGCCCTCAATGCGGGTCCACGTCGTACCGCGATCGTGGGAGACATACACGCCGCTGCCCGGACCGCCGCCGTTTTCTCCCCAGGTATGCATTTCTACCTGCCACATGCCGGCAAACAGCGTGCGGGGATTTTTAGGATCCATCGCGATACCCGAGCAGCCGGTATTGGCATCCGCGAACAGCACCCGCTGCCACGTTTTGCCGCCGTCTTCGGTCCGATAAACTCCGCGTTCCTGCTGGGGCGCCGTCATTCTGCCCAGCGCGCACACATAGACGCGGTCACTGTCATCAGGATCAACGACGATCCGCCCGATCCGCCCAGTCTCGTCGAGGCCCATGTGCGTCCAGGTCTTGCCCGCGTCGGTGGATTTGTAGACGCCGTCGCCGCCGACGTCGATATCGCGGATCGCCCACGCTTCGCCCGTTCCCGCCCAGACGACGTTCGGGTCCGAGGGCGTGACGGCCAGCGCGCCGATGGCGGCCACAGGCTCTTCATCGAAGATGGGATTCCACCGATTCCCGCCGTCCGTCGATTTCCAGACTCCGCCGGATGCAGCCCCTGCGTACCAGGTGCTGGGGTCGCCCGGGACACCGGCGATAGCGGCCACCCGATTTCCATTGATGGGGCCGAGGAAACGAAATCCGAAGTCCTCGCTCGATCCGCCTCGGTTTCGTCTCTGAGCCAGAAGAGATCCGCAGGTCAGGCCCAAACAAAGTACATACACCAGGTACCGCTCAACAGGGGAAAGCTTCTTCAACATTCGGCATCGCTCCGCTGGGTTAGAGGAAAGCGTCGATTGTACACCAAATGCGATGCAATGCAGGCGACCACGCAGGTCGCTGCGTCACCGGGCGCAGGACTGCGCCCTATTTTGCGGCTACAGAACTTGATTCGCTCATCGCCGCGCGAGCGTGCCGGAGCTCGGGAAGCTGGGGGTCAGCCGAAGGCCACGCTTTGAGGAACGTGCGGTACTCCGTTTGAGCCGCAGCCGCGTTGCCGGCGAGTTCATCGGCGTGGGCGATGCCGTAAAGCTCGAAGCCTGAGGATGGACGTTCGACCAGCGCGGCTTCGTAGGCTTTCTTCGCACCGGCATAATCTTTGGCGCGAAGCAGAGCTGCCGCTTCGGTTTCAGCAACAGGGCGAATGTAGAAAGGCGGCTCGTGATAGCCGAGCTTTTTCTCCGCGGCGACTGCCTGGCCGTACAGCTTTTTCGCGGACTCGGCCTTTTCGTCAAGCAGCAGGACGCCGGCGCGAAGTTCAAGCGAAGCGATGCTGAGGGTGCTGACCAGCGGCCCCGGGTCGGCGTCGGGTTTCATGGGCTCCATGGGAGCCTTGTTCGAATCGGCTTTCTTCGCGGTGCCCGTGCTGCCTGCCGCTAAACCGGAAACGATGGCGGCCTTACTGAAATGAGGAGCGTGGTCCGAGGCGCCGAGATCATCCTGATTGCGGCGCCAGAGGCCCGCATCCATGGCCGCCGAGCAGGCCTGCGCCGCGGCGAGGTCCGCACGGCCGAGTGCTTGCATCCCCGCGGCAAAATTGCGAAGTTCGTCTTTGAGAAAGCGGAGGTTCGTGGTGTTGTTATTGTCGGGAAGCTCGGCCTGATCGAGCATAGCGAGGACGGCCGACCAGTCGCCGATGCGCAGAGCGACGGGAAGACGGCGGCTGACGCGCGAAACCTGGTCGCGGGCGCTCCATATATAGAGCGTGGCGGAGAGCGAGCCACGCGCCCCCGCGAGATGGTCAGAGAGGGCGTTGGCATCATCAAGGCGCCCTTGCTCCATCAGGTTGGCGATGCCGTACATCAGGTTGTGGACGTAGTTCCAGTCGTCGTCGACGTTGACATGTTGGTCGCGCATGTAGCGCTCGTCGGCCGCGGTGGAGGCAGCGAACCAGCGGTCCGCGCTCGAATAGTCCCCGACCCGATAGTAGATGTGCCCCGGCATGTGGACCATATGGCCGCTGGTGGGCGCGAGCGACGCCAGCAGCGCGGCCGAGGGGATGGCCCGCTCGGGATGATTGCTCGGCTCCATCGCGTGAATCCAGTAATGGTTCGCTGCAGAATCGCTGGGTGCGTCTTTAAGAACGGCTTCGAGGATGGCGATTTTTTCTTTCTCTTCCGGCTTAGGATCGCCGTTCTCGTCGAAGCCGTCACCGAGAGCATTCGCGAGGAAGATGCGGGCTTCAATGCCGTGGGGTTCCATTTTGACCAGCTTGCGGTAAAGGTCAACGGACTTTGCTTTTCCTTCTGGACCGCCTGCATCGTCGGCCTGCGCAGCTTCGATATAGAGGCGGTCGGACTTGCTGGCCTTATGCTCGAGGCGGACTGCCTGCGCGAGAGCCTGGTTGCCGTAGGTTTTATCGGGACCGCCGCGAAATCCTTCGGCCTGCGCAAGGCCCCAGTAGCACATGGCGCAGTTGGGATCGGTGCGGATGGCCTGCTCAAAGGCGCGGGCAGATTCGTAATCCCAGAAATCATGAAGGAGGCTCAGCCCCTGGTCGAACCAAACCTGCGCGTCGGCGCTGGCCTTGATAGCAAGGTGCGAATTGCCGATACCAGTCATGTGTTCAGGCGCGGGAAGCTGGTCGGGGGGCGGGATAGCGTGCATGTCGTCCATAGCAGGCATCGCCGCGCCCGAAGCCATGGAGCCGAATGACCCACTCGAAGCGGACTGCGCGCAAAGGTTGAGAGCGGCGGCGACAATAACCCCGGTCAAAGTGAGACGGGAGAACTTTCTTTCCATGCTGACGACTTTACCTTGCCGGTGGCGGAAAACGCATCCGGAAACGGCGAAGATGCGGCGGAAAGTCGCGATACACTTGTGCCACGATTTGCCGCTGCTCCAATCCCAGAGGAACCTGAAAGGCTTATGGTCCTGACTCGCCGCGTGTGGGGTGTTTCGCTTTTGCTGGCTGCCTGCTTTTGGTCTCTGTGCTGTGTTTCGGTCGCTGCACAGACGAGGGATGGCGCCAAACGGTCTCGTCGCGCCAACGCAACGCCCGGCGTCGATCCTGAAGCGAAGGCCGCGCGGGCATTCGAGGAGGCCAGAAGGCAAGGACCAGCAGCGCTGCGAGCGTTCCTTTATCGGATGCCCAAAGGGGCGGACCTGCATAGCCATTTGAGCGGGGCTGTTTATGCTGAGACCTTTATCCGCGAGGCCGGCGAGGACGGGCTTTGCGTGAACGCGGCGCAGCTGAAAATGGACACGGAGCATCATGGGCCGAATTGCCCGGAGGGCGAGACCGCGGCTAAGGACGCGCCCGCAAATCAGCACTTGTACGACGCGCTGATCGATGCGTTTTCAATGCGGACCTTTGTACCGGTCACAGGCGAATCGGGGCACGATCACTTTTTCGACACGTTTGAGCGGTTCGGCGACGATAAGCGCTTCACCGGAGAGTGGATCGACGAGGTGGCGGCTCGAGCCGCGGCACAGAACGAGCAGTATCTGGAGTTGATGCAGACGCCGAACTTCAGGCCGGCGGCGGCCCTGGCAACGAAGATCGGATGGGATGGTGATCCGGCCCGGCTGAAGAAGAGCTTGCTGGCGGAGAGCGGGTTCCACGCGAACGTCAATAGCGCGAAAGCCGAGTATCGCGAGGCGTTGCGAAAGCGTAGCGAACTGGAGCATTGTGGGCAGCCGGGCGCTGCTCCGGCGTGCAGTGTGACCGTCCGCTTTCTTTATCAGGTGCTCCGTGGATTGCCACCGGAAACGGTGTTTGCCCAGGCGCTTCTCGGGTTCGAGGTTGCTTCCGGTGATTCAGATGTAGTGGGAATTAATTTTGTTATGCCAGAGGACGGGTATATTTCGATGCGTGATTATGCGCTGCAGATGAAGATGCTCGATTATCTGCACGGGCAATATCCGCAGGTGCATATCACCCTGCATGCAGGGGAGCTGAATGAAGAAATGGTGCCTCCGGATGGGCTGAAATTCCATGTTCGTTTGGCGGTGGAGCAGGGGCACGCGGAACGGATTGGCCACGGCGTGGATGTGATGTTCGAGGATCGGCCGTGGGATTTGATGAAGGAAATGGCGGACCGGCACGTGATGGTGGAAGTGAACCTGACCAGCAATGACGTGATCCTGAACGTGAAGGGCAACGATCATCCATTCATGCTGTATCGGAAGGCGGGGGTGCCGGTAGCGTTGTCGACTGACGATGAAGGCGTGTCGCGTATCGATCTGACCCATGAATATGTGCGCGCGGCTGATACGTATCCGTTGAGTTATCACGATTTGAAGCTGATGGCGCGGACCGGAATCGAGCATAGCTTTCTGTCCGGAACAGGTTTGTGGGAACCAGAGACGCCGGAAAAGCTGGAAACGGCGGTCGCGGCCTGCCGCCAACAATTGGGCGCGGAGACCCCTGAGCTGGCCTGTGGGACGCTGGTCCAGCGGAGCGAAAAGGCGCAACAGGAGTGGGAGTTGGAGCATCGGTTCCACGTTTTTGAGGCGAGCTTCTGACCGCGTCACCCAATAATTCCGGTTTCGGAGCGCGATGAGAATCGTTTTTTCCACGTATGGCACGTTTGGCGATGTAAATCCGCTGATCGCTCTGTCACTGGAACTGAAGCGGCGCGGCCATACGCCGGTGCTGGCGATTCCGGAGATGTTTCGGCCGAAGGTGGAACCGCTGGGCATCGGGTTTATACCGGTGCGGCCCGAGCAGGACCCCAACGACACGCGGCTGATCGCGATGATCTACGACATTAAGCACGGGACCGAGACCGGGCTGCGCAAATTTCTCTTCCCTGCCCTGCGCGAGAGCTACGAAGATTTGTTGGCGGCGGTGGAGGCGGACGGCGGGGCGGACCTGCTGGTGACGGGCGAATTGGCGTATGCGGGGCCGATTGTCGCGGAGAAAACCGGAGTGCCGTGGGCGTCCTACGTGCTGGCCCCGTTCTCATTTTTTTCCGGATATGATCCACCGGTGCTGCCACCCTATCCAACACTCGCGAAGGTGCAGGAGACGCTGCCCCCGCTGGGACATGTGGTGGCGCGATTTGCGCGGCTCGTGACCAGGAAGTGGCCGGAGCCGGTGTACGCGTTGCGCCAGGAACTGGGGCTCCCGCGAGGTAAGGATCCGATCTTCGATGCCAAGCATGCGCAGAGGCTGGTGCTCGCGTTGTATTCGCAGGTGATGGGCGACCCACAGCCGGACTGGCCCCCGTCGGTCAAAGTGACGGGGTTCCCGTTCTACGACGGAACCGGTTCCGAGGGCGCATTGCCGCCCGAACTGGCAGCGTTTCTCGATGCAGGCCCCGCGCCTCTGGTCTTCACACTGGGCTCAGCCGCGGTGATGCATGCCGGGGACTTTTATGAGCAAAGCGCTCAGGCTGCTGAGAGTTTGGGGCAGCGCGCGGTGCTGCTGATTGGCTCGGATGATCGGAACCTGCCGAAACGGAAGCTCCCGGAGACGATCTGCGTCGCGCGGTATGCACCGTACTCTCAGATTTTTCCGCGGGCGTCGGTGATCATTCATCAGGCAGGGATCGGGACAACGGCGCAGGCGTTGCGAGCGGGCCGGCCGATGCTGGTCATGCCGTACAGTCACGATCAGCCGGACAATGCCAGGCGCGTGCGAAAATTGGGCGTCGCGGAAGTGCTGGGGCGGACGAAGTACAACGCGAAACCGGCAGCGCAGCTGATCTCGAAGTTGCTTTCGGATTCGGCCTATGTGTCGCGGGCGAGCGCAGCGGCTGCAAAAATTATTGCGGAGAACGGGGCGGTGGCCGCCTGCGACGCGCTGGAGCAAATGCCGACGCGCCGTTAGTGAGCGGATTACGCAGCCCAGACTTTGGCGCGCACTACCTTTCCATCGAGATAAAACGTGGAGAAACCGAGCATATCGGTGCGGTAGGTGCGGACACGCGCGGCCTGCAGTTCGTCGAGGACCTCGGCTCGTGGATGACCGTAGAAATTCCGGCGCCCGACGGAAATGGCGGCCCAGGAGGGCGCAACGGCGGCGAGAAACTCCGGCGTGGTCGAAGTTCGGCTTCCGTGGTGACCAACTTTGAGGAAGTCGGAGTGAAGCCCGCCTTCGGCGAGCATTCGATTCTCACTGGGCGATTCGGCATCGCCCTCGAGCATTGCGGTGGTGTTGCCGTAGCGAAGTTGTAACACCAGCGAGTCGTTATTGCCGGGGTTGGCGGCCGGATGATAGCCGGGCTCAGGGGCCAGAACGCGCACCTGGACATCATCAAACGCAAATCTGTCACCGGCCGTGTGTCCCAGGATCTGCGTGCCTGCGGCTTGTGCGTCGGCAAGGACGGCGTCATACGCGGAGGAGTGGGGATTGATGCCGATCCAGAGCTGACGCGGTCGAAAATTGGCAAGGACGGCGGGCATGCCGCCAATGTGGTCAGCATGAGCATGCGTGATGGCGACCGCGTCGAGCCGCCGGATGCCACGCGACCAGAGAACCGGCGAGACAACGTCGTCGCCGACGTCGAAGTTCGAGGCGTGGGCATTGGGGTCCGAGGCGTTGGGGCCACCGGCGCCGACAATGCCTCCGGCATCGATGAGCAGGGTTTTGCCGTTGGGTGTGATGACCAGAATGGAGTCCCCCTGGCCCACGTCGATGGTGGAGATTTCAAGCGACTCTGCGCGGTGAGCGAGGGGCTGCGGCCAGATTGTCACAGTAATTGCTACAACAAGCGCTGCCACAGCCGCGGGAATGGCGAGCCGACGCAGGCGTATGACAATCAGGGCCATGGCCGTGAACACGATGATCACGATGATGGAGAGCGGATGCGGCGGCGGAATACGGAGATCCCCGAGACGCATGGCTCCGAAGGCGCGGACCAATGCGCTGACGCCGTGCAGCAGCAACGCTATAGCCGTGGCGGGGACGACGGCGAGTTTCGGGATTGTGACGACCAGGAGAAGTGTGAATAGTGCGAAGGGCAAGAGGATCCCGAGCAATGGAACGATGAGGATGTTGACGGGCAGGGCGACGGTGGTGACGCGATGGAAATAGATGGCCATGGGCAGCGCCATGAACAGCTCAATAGCGAGAGAGGTGGTGATGAGCTCGGCGATGAGAAGGGCAACCCGGACTGTGCCGGGAAAAACGCGAAATGCAAGCCACGGACCAACGATGGGGCGTAATGGCGCCGCGAACATGCGAAGGATGACACGAAATTGTGTGGCGCGCACAGGGAGCGCGGGATCCAGCGGAAGAAGCCAGAGCTCGCGCGTAGCGCTGAGGTAAGGGCCGAAGGTTTTTTCCGCGATCGGGACGGCAATGCCGGCTACGGCGAAGACTGAGAGCAGTGTCATCTGAAAGCCGGCGTCGAGCAGCGCCGACGGATTGACGGCGAGCATGACGAGAGCGGCGAATCCAATGGCGTTCAGAGGATGACGTTCGCGCCAGAGCATGCGACCGCAAAGGTAGAGGGTGACCATCCAGAAGGCGCGCTGCACGGGCTGGCCAAAACCGGTGAAGAGCGCGTAGGCAAGCGAGAGGGCGATGGTGGTGATGGAAGCGGCGATGCGTGGTAGGCGGAAGCGGCGCGTGATCCAGAATACGATCCCCGAAAAGATAGCGAGATGCATTCCGGAAACGACGAGAAGATGGAAAGAGCCGGTCCGCTCGAACCCGACGCGGAGGCGATGACCGAGTAAAGTCCGATCGCCGGTAAGCATCGCGGTGAGCATGGCGGCGTCGTCGTGGGACAGACGGAAGAATGCTGGGAGCCAGGTCGAGGAAGGTTGGTCCGCGAGTGCGACAAGCCGCTGACTGGCGAATTGCTGGAGATCGTGGAGCCAACAGGGAAAGCCTTGGCGTGCCTTTGTAACAGTTACGGATACATTTGTCGCATGACCGCTGCCAAGGGCACTGATCCCCTGCTGGCGCAGCCACGCGGAGGCATCCCATACGTCAGGGTCGAGGAACCGCTCTTCCGTGTGCATTGCGACGGGGCCCCTGAGGGTTTCGCCGCAAGCGAGCTGAGGGAAGGGCGTATCGGCTGGGGCATAGAGGGTGAGGCGGAGCCCCTCGGAGGCGGGGAGTTGCTGGTCGTCGACAGCCGTGACGAGGAGATCGATTTGCTGGCTCAGTTCGTGGCGGACTACGTCGGAGTAAGGCGCGAAGCTGTCGATGTGGCGAAGGGGGTTGGTACGGATAACGACGCCTGAGACGGTGTGCGTGAGTTCGAGGCCTGCAGCCCGCGTGGCCGCCGTGGAGGTGGGCGTGGCAAAGGCGATGCGTTCGAGCGGCGTCGACGCTGCGGGATGGGATTGTACTTCGGCGGAGAAGATACCGAGCAGGCAGCACAGGATGGCAGCTGCGAGCGGAGCGACGCGGATTGCGCGGAGGGCCGCGATCGGTGTGATGACGAAGAAAAGGGCCACGGCAATGAGGAGATGGCTCGGCGAGAGCCAAATTCTCTGGGCGACGATGTCACCGATGCCGAAGGCGATGGCCATGAGCAGGGCGGGCGCGGTAAGGAAGGGGACGGTTCCGGCTATTGAAGCCGTGGTTTGCGTGGGAGGACGCGCAGGGGTGCGTTGCGGAATGGCGAGGGAGGTGGCCATTGTGAATGGTCGCCTCGCGTGCGGTCAATCGAGAGAGAGATGCGTGACGCTCTCCAGATGGTAGGTCTGCGGGAATAGGTCCAGCAGATGTATATTTCTGAGGCGATAGCCGGATTTTACTAAGACGGCAAGGTCGCGGCTGAGGGTAGAAGGGTCGCAGGAAACGTAAGTAATCTTGCGCGGGAGGATTTTGCCGAGGGCTG
Organism: Acidobacteriaceae bacterium; assembly: GCA_036490815.1. Taxonomy (GTDB): domain Bacteria; phylum Acidobacteriota; class Terriglobia; order Terriglobales; family Acidobacteriaceae; genus Palsa-343. Next base: position 137,436 of record DASXDF010000013.1, on the reverse strand, counting down.
TGGAGACTTCCTTATCGAGGCCGGCGCGGGGCGGGTCGAGGACGATGAGGTCGGGGCGAGGGTAGCGTTGCTGCACGGCCTGGCGCAGAAAAGCCGCCGTGTCGGCCGCCACGATGCGGTGCTGCGTGCCACGCAGATTTTCTCGGAGGTCGCGCACGGCGGAGGGCGAAGACTCCACAGCGGTGACTTCAGCAAATTGAGCGGCAAGAGGCAGAGAGAAGAGGCCCACGCCGGCGTAGAGATCCCAGGCGAGGGCTCCTTGTTCGCCGTCGGTGACGAGATGGACGAGGGGTTCGATGAGGAACTGGTTGACCTGGAAAAAGGAGCCCACACCCACTCGGTAGCTGTGTGCGCTCACGGGATAGACGAGGAATTCTTCGCCTGAGCGCGCCAGGAGTCGATTCGTGGTGCGGTTTCTTTCGGTCGCGAAGAGGCCGATACCGTGGACTTCGGGAAGGATGTGTCGCAGTTGCGGTGACACTTTATCCAGAAATGGTTTGGCGGAAGATGCGGGATGGTTCGTCCACATTGAGACGAGCAAAGAAGATTCGTCCGGAGCGGTAAAGAGTTCCAGCTCGGTTACCAATGGTGCGAGGCCGAGTTGCGCGCCTTCGTGATTCAGAATTTCGATGGCGCGCTGCAGGGCAGGAGCGGCGATGGGACAGGTTGCAATGGGGAGGTTCGTGTGCGATTTGCGGAATTTGTAACAGAGCGCGAAGGGATTTTCTTGAATGTGCAGGCGGATGCGATTTCGATACCCCAGGGGCTCGGCTGTGATGGGGATGACGGCGGGAATGTCTTTGATCCGGGCGCGTTCGAGAGATTCACGAAGGATGGCGAGTTTGATTTCGACCTGTGCGGCATAGTGGGCGTGCTGATAATGGCACCCGCCGCATCGGCCGAAGTACGGGCACGGGGGGTGGGTGCGGGCGGAGCTGGGTTCGACGACAGACTGAAGCTCTGCGGTCGCAAAGCCGCCCTTGTCAGAAACGACGTCGGCTTCCACTTCCTCGCCAGGAAGTGTAAAGGGAATGAAGATGGCTTTTCCGTCGGCGCGCGCCAGTCCCGATCCACCATAAACGGATTTTTCGATGTGGAGCTTCACCAGTGCTGACCCACTTACTCCTGCCTCATGTAGAAGAGGCTGAGGCGCGGCAGTTTGTGCTTTTCGAGCAGGCGTTTGTGGAGGAACTGCTGTTCGATCTGCCGAATCTGGACGGCCTGCATCCGGCGCCGGTAAGGAGCGAGTTCCTCAGCGCTCTGTTCGCGAAGTGCCGTGAGCTCAGCTTCGGGTGTGGTGGCGATAAGGGCATTGAGAAGCTTTTCTTCCAGCACAGTGAGGTTGCGCTCGAGGTCTTCAAGACCAGGAGCAGAAGTGGCTGAGGCAGCCAGCGTGGTGAGGCGGTCAGCAACTTCGGCTGCGATTTGAGCCGCGAGGCCGCTGAGTCGTGCAGTTTTGAGCTGGTCCGTAGCCCGGGTGAGGTGAGCAGCGATGCTCTCCCATTCGAGGCCTGCGCTCGCCGCATCGGATTGTGGCTTCGCCGTGCCCAACGCCGCTTCGCGCATCTCTTCGGCTGCGGTGATGACTTCCTGCGCGCACCACGCCAGTCCGTTGACGCGGCGAGCTGTGCGGTGTTTGCGCAACTCGTAGCGGTCGAAAGCGGTGTCAATTCCGCGCAGAACGGCCTCCAAAGGGATGCCACCTTCGCGCCAGGTTTCAATCAGGGCCCAGTCAAGAGTGGATAAGAGAAGAATGGATCCACGGCGACGCTGGAAGTGATCCTCAATTTCAGTGAAGTAGCTGAAGTAGTTTTCCACGCTTCACGCGCCGTGAGTGCGCGCCGGCTGCGGCTCGGATTGATTGCGCGCGACGCGATTGCGGTCGTAGATGAGGCGCAGACCCTCGAGGGTGAGGCGGTCGTTGACGTCGGAGATGTGTTTCGATTCACGCGCGATCAGGTGAGCAAGGCCGCCAGTGGCGACGCACTTGGTTTCAGGGCCAAGCTCGGCGATCATGCGCTCAAGGATGGAATCGACCAAACCGATGTGGCCCCAGAACAGACCGATCTGAAGGTTGTCGACGGTGTTGGTTCCAATGATTTTTGCGGGGCGGCGAATTTCGACGCGGGGCAGGCGGGCGGCGCGGGCGAACAGAGCTTCGGCGGAAACGTTGAGCCCCGGAGCGATGGCGCCGCCGAGGAATTCGCCTTTCTTCGAGACGACATCGAAATTGGTCGCGGTGCCGAAGTCGACGACGATGGTAGGCCCTCCATATTTATGGAAGGCGCCAACGCAGTTGGCGACGCGGTCGGCGCCCACTTCGCCAGGATTGTCGGTGAGGATGGGCAAGCCGGTCTTCACGCCAGGCTCGATGAAGAGCGGCTTCTGGCCGAAGTAGCGATCGCAAAACTGACGGAGAATCCAGTCGATGGGAGGCACGACGGAGGCAATGACAATGCCGCGGATCGCCGAGGTCTCAACGTTTTCGCTTTGCAAGAGGCTGCGAACGAGAATGCCGTATTCATCGGCGGTTTGGCCCTGGCGCGTGCTGATGCGCCATGTGGCACGGAGCTCGCCGGTATGACCGGTAGGGGTGAGCGCGTAGAGGGCGATCACGGTGTTGGTGTTGTTGACGTTGAGGACGAGGAGCATGGTCTGATTTTATGCGGTCGTTCGGCTCGGGTTCGATTTTATGCCGAACCGGCTTCGCGAACGCCTCCAGAGAGGACGGTGCGAAGGCCGGAGGTGGTGCGGACCTGAAGGAAGCCGCGCGGGTCAAGGCCTTCCGTGACGCCGATGTAGAGCTCGCCCTCATCGACGCGAACACGTTTGCCGCGAATCCAGGAGGAATTCCGTTCGAGGCGCATGCGAATGCTTTGCGCGGCGGTTGGCGGGTCAGCCAGCACCACGAGCTCGCGGTCAAGAGATTGTAACAACGCGAGGAGCAAATCCTGGCGCGGCCAGTTGCGGGAAGACTCAAGGAAGAGCGAGGTGGCGACGGGACGGAGATCCGGCGGAAACTGGGGCTGGTGGACGTTGATGCCGATGCCGATGACCGCATGGCGGACGCGCGTGACTTCAGCATTGAGCTCGGTAAGGATGCCGCAGAATTTCCGTGGCCCAAAGAGAAGGTCGTTGGGCCAGCGAAGGTCGGGCTGCAGCGAGGTGACGCTTTGGATGGCGCTGTGAACGGCGAGGCCGGCGGCAAGCGATAGCCACAGAACATCGGCGGGCGCGATGCGTGGGCGCAGGAGGATGCTGACGTAGAGTCCGGAGGCCGGCGGCGAGGCCCACGCGTGAGCTCCACGGCCCCGGCCGAGGGTCTGCTCGTCCGCAAAATAGACGCTGCCGTCGGGGGCGCCGGCGTCGGCTTGTTGCATGGCGTGGGTGTTGGTGGAGCCGATGGAGGAAAAGAAGTGAAGATTGCCGGCGAACCGCGAACCGGCGAGAGCGGCTTCAAGTAGCGGAAGATCGAAGGGGTCTTCGATCATCGTGTGATGCGCGTCCAGCACAGCTTTAGTAGATCTCCGCCGTGATACGCATAGAGAGGTCGACGGCAGGGGCGGAGTGGGTGAGGGCGCCGACGGAGATGTAGTCGGGGCCGGCAAGAGCATACTTGCGGATGTTCTCAAGGGTGATGCCGCCGGAGGCCTCGATGGGAATTTTGAGGCCGCGCTCGCGGACGAAGTCGACAGACTTTTTGATGTCGGCGGGGGTCATGTTGTCGAGGAGCAGCGACTCGGCGCCGTTGTCGAGGGCGAGCTCGAGCTCGGCCTGATTCCGGACTTCGATGTCGATGGTCTGGCCGGGCTTGCGCCGCTCTTTGGCGCGAGTCAGGACTTTGACGATGCCGCCACCAAGGGCGATATGGTTGTTCTTGATCAAAATGCCGTCCGACAGATCGAGGCGGTGATTTTCGCCGCCGCCGCAGCGCACCGCGTACTTATCGAGGATGCGGAGGCCGGGAATCGTCTTGCGGGTGTCAAGAATTTTGACGCCGGTGCCGTCGATCTCGTGGACATAGCGGCGAGTCAGCGTGGCGATGCCGCTCATGCGCTGCATGAGGTTGAGCATGACACGCTCGCAGGCCAGAATGACACGGGCATTGTGACGAATGACGGCGACCGCTTGGCCCTTGCGCAGGTTGACGCCGTCGAAGATCTCCGGGTGGCTGATGACTTCGAAGCGGCCGCTGGATTTGCCGTCGAGGCGGGCGAAGATGTCGAGGAATCGCGGGATTGAGGGCAGCCCGGAGAGAACGCAGTCCTCTTTGGCGATGATGGTCGCCGTGGCGCGAAGCGACGGATCGACGGTAAGCACCGTGGTGACGTCGCTGGTGGCCTTATCCTCCGTGATGGCCTGTTCGAGAATGGCTTCGATGCGGCGGCTTTTCCATTCCATGGCGGTTAGTGTGGGCCCTCCGCACCCAGATCGTCGAGGGCTTTGCGGGTTTTTTCGAGGAGGAGACGAGTGTCGGCTTCGATCTTGCGGAGGCCGTCGACAACGTGAGCCGGGGCCTTGTCGAGAAAGGCGGAATTGCCGAGCTGGCGTTCGGCGGAGGCGAGGCCTTTTTCGAGTTTGGCGAGTTCTTTGGTAAGGCGCTCGCGTTCGGCAGCGACGTCGACCTTCTTCTCGTAGATAACCTGGACGTCAAACTGGGGCGTTGAGCGGATTGCGGCTCCCTCGGGCATGGCTTGGACGGAAGCGACCTCGGAGACGCGAGCGAGCCGCTGGATAATTTCGAGATTGTCCGCAAAGGAAACGCCAGCAGTTGCGCGAACGCGGATCGGAACAGAGGCCTTCTCTTCGACGCCGAGATCTTTGCGAAGACCGCGGACAGAAACGATGAGTTCCTGAAGAAGAGAGAAGTTCTTCTCGGCCGCATCGTCGGAATGCACAGCCCCGAGCGGGTAACGGCTAAGCGCGATCGATTGCGCGGGCGGTTCGCCGTCATAGAGCGCATGCCAAAGTTCTTCGGTAAGAAAGGGCATGATGGGCGAGAGCAGGCGCAGCGCGGATTCGAACACCTGCAGCAGCGTGGTGAGTGCAGATCGCGTTCCACCCTTGTCGGCGGTCTCGCCAAAGTCGAGCCGAAGCTTAACAATTTCCAGATACCAGTCGCAGAAGTCGCCCCAAAAGAACTGGTAAACGAGGCTGGCCGCTTCGTCGAAACGGTAATCGCCGAAGGCCGCGTTGATTTCGGCGGCGACGGAGTTGAGGCGCGCGACGATCCAGCGGGCATCGAGAGGCGCGTCGGCTGCCGCTGTAGGCGCGGCTCCCAGGATGGAGCGGTCGACAACAATGCCGGCTTCTTTGGCGCGCTCGACGTTCATGAAGATAAACCGGGCGGCGTTCCAGATTTTGTTGGCGAAGGCGCGATAGCCTTCGGTGCGCGCTTCGTTGAACGCGATGTCGGTGCCGGGCGAGGCCATCGACGCCAAGGTGAAGCGAACAGCATCGGTGCCGTACTTCTCGACGATCTCAACCGGGTTGATGACGTTGCCTTTGGTCTTCGACATCTTCTGGCGGTCGGCGTCGCGGACGAGGGCGTGGATGTAAACCTCGCGAAAGGGAACGGATTCCCTCAGCGTTCGCGGAGAGCCGTCGGGCATGGGCGCGTCGAGGGAGAAATAGCACCCAAGCATAATCATGCGCGCGACCCAGAAGAAGAGGATGTCGAAGCCGGTGACAAGCAGCGACGTGGGGTAAAAGGCGTCGAGGTCGGGCGTGGACTGGCCCGGCGGCGGAGGCCATCCGAAAACTGTCACGGGCAGCAGGCCGGAGGAGAACCAGGTGTCGAGGACGTCGGTTTCCTGAGTGATCTTTTCAGACCCGCAGTGGGCGCAGTGCGTGGGATCCTGCCGGGTAACGGTGATCTGTTTGCAATTGCCGCAATGCCACGCGGGGATGCGATGACCCCACCAGAGCTGGCGCGAGATGCACCAGTCGTAGATGTTGCTCATCCAGTCGATGTAAATCTTCGAGTAGTTGTCGGGCGTGATGCGGATGGAGCCGTCCTCGACAGCTTTTTTGGCCGCGCCTGCCATGGACATGCGTCCGGGCATGGACTCCTTACTGCGCGGCTCCTTGTTGACGGCGACGAACCACTGCGTGGAGAGGCGTGGCTCGACGACGGTTTTGCAGCGATCGCACTTCCCTATCGCATTGACATGATCGCGGGCTGCGCCGAGGAGGCCCTGGGCTTCGAGGTCTTCGAGAACCTTTTTGCGGGCGTCGTAGCGGTCGAGCCCGGCGTAGGCGGGACCGGCTTCGGCGTTCATGTGCGCGGTCTCGTCCATGACGGAAATGGCGGGAAGACCGTGGCGTTGGCCGATGGCAAAGTCGTTGGGGTCGTGGGCGGGCGTGACCTTGACCGCGCCGGTGCCGAAGTCGGACTTGACCCAGTCATCGACGATGACGGGGATTTCACGATCCGTCAGCGGGAGCTTCAGCATTTTGCCGTGGAGGTGTGTGTAGCGCTCGTCGAGCGGGTTCACAGCAACGGCGACGTCACCGAGCATGGTTTCCGGACGCGTGGTAGCGACGGTGAGGAATTCTTCGGAACCCACAACGGGGTAACGAATCTCCCAGAGCTTGCCCTGCTGTTCTTCGTGGGCAACTTCGAGGTCGCTGATCGCGGTTTGGCAGCGCGGGCACCAATTGACGATATACGCGCCACGATAGATCAGGCCGTCCTCGTAGAGGCGGACGAAGGCTTCACGCACAGCGACGGAGAGATGCTCGTCCATGGTGAAGTACTCGCGGGACCAGTCGACGGTGTCGCCAATGCGCTTCATCGACGAGAGGATGGCGCCGCCGTAGTGTTTGCGCCATTGCCAGACGCGCTCGACGAAGGCTTCGCGGCCGAGGGCCTGGCGCGAGGTGCCTTCCGTGGTCAGTTGCCGCTCGACGAGCATTTGCGTAGCGATGCCGGCGTGGTCGGTGCCGGGAAGCCACAGCGTCGTTTCGCCGAGCATGCGGTGCCAGCGAACCAGGATGTCCGTCTCGGTGTGCTCGAACATGTGCCCCATGTGGAGATTGCCGGTGACATTCGGCGGGGGCAGCAGCACGGTAAAGGCGCGCGGACCCGCGGCACCCGGCGCCGGGGTTTTAACCTCGAACAGCCGCTCGTTAACCCAGAAAGCCGCCCAGCGCTCTTCAATGGCAGCGGGGTCGTAGGCCTTGGGAAGCTCGCGGGGCAGTGGCGCGGCGAGCGGATCGATCATGTTATCGGTGTGCGGCGGCATGCAAGCAGTAACTTCTCACGATATAACGTTTTCGATTCTCGTTGCACGGAGACGATTCATGCCGAGGGGCCGAACATCCCCGATCCATACAGGAAAAAGGCCGCCCAAAGGCGGCCTCTCCCCTGTGACCTCACGGCTGTTTTAGAAGGGGTTCAGCTTGTCGACGCCTTCCTTCTTTTTGTGCTTGCTCGAAGATTCGTCCTTCTTGTCGTAGGGGGCTTTCTTCTTCTTGTTGGGCTTGCCGCTGGCATTGGCTCCGGTAGCGACCTGGGCGCCGTTGCCGCCCGCAGGAACCTGATTGACCTGTTGCGCGGCTTCCGCCGGCTTGTCGACGGCGGGAAGCGGCTGAGGCGTGCCGGGACCTACGGGCTTCACCAGCGGCTCAGAGTTGCTGTGCAGCTCAACCGCAGGAGCCGCGGCCGCACCCGTTCCACCAGCTGCCGGAGCCGCAGCGTTGGCGGGCGAGCTTTCTGCCCCGGCCGCCGGAGCCTCAGCTGCAGGCACCTCGGTCGCCGGAGTGGCCGGTGGCCGGGATGAACCCGCGGATGGGGAGTTGTCGCTCGGAACCTGAACGGTGACCGTGCTGCCCGGGGTTCCCGTGGCGTCCGGCACCTCTTCAAAAGTGCTCTTCTGCGCGGGATGCTCGCTGGTAGGCGGCGCGGTTCCGTTATCGATGGCCGCATTCGTCGTGGATGGCGCGACGGGGGCAACGCCGGTCACGGGCTGCCCGCGCAGAGCCTGCGCCCACGAGGTTGCGCTTTCCTTCACAACGTCAGGCGCAAGCACCGGAGGCGGGCTGTTCAGAGAAGGATCGCCCACGCGTGCGGCCCGAACCGTGTTGGGACCGCGGCCGAGCAGCTGCACCGCGCGGCTGCCGAGCCTGAAATTCACGCGGCTGTCTTCCTCGGCCTGGCTCTCGGCAAGAGCCTGCTGGCTCGGATCGGGAACGGGGCGGCCCAGGGCGATCAGGCGGTCTTTCGCGTCTTCCACATGTGGCGCGAGTGGGTACCGGGAGACGACGCGCGACCACGCAGCCGCAGCACGGTCGTCGTAATGCTTCACCAGCTCGGCTTTCGCCCTCGGCGGAATTTTAGAGCGCGACATCACCTGCGCCTCCTGCGCGTAGGCGTCGCCGATGGTGATCAGGGCCTGATCGTTGTGGCTGAACAGCGGGTAGCTGTCGGCGACAGTCTGGAGGCGAGCGATCGAGGCCGCCCACTGCTCACGCGTGGCGTAAAACTCGCCGATCTCGAACTGGCGCTGGGCCAGGACTTCCTGCACTTCGCGGAGACGCTGCTTGGCACGCGGGACCAGCGGCGAGTCCGGGAACTGCTCGAGCATGGTGCGGTATTCCTGCTCGGCGTGCACGGCGTTCTGTGGATCGCGATCCGGCTTCTCCATCTGCTGGAAGTAGATGTCCCCGACCTTCATCTGCGCTTCGGCTGCTTCAGGAGTGTTGGGAAAGAAGGTGATGAAGTCCTTGTACTCCGATTCGGCCTGGGTCAGTGCCGCGGAGCCGCCTTCCTTAAACCACGTGTCGCCGACAGCGAGCTTGGCGCGCATGTCGTATTCCGACTCGGGATAGGTGTTGAGCAGGGTCTGGAGGTCGAGACGCGCCACGTCGTACTTGCCGTGCTTCAGGGCATTCATCGCCTTGTCGAAGAGCTCTTTGTCAGGCTGCTTCGAATGCACATTGCCCAGCGGATTGGCGCTGAGGTCGACGTTCTTCTTCTTCTTTTTGGGGTGCTCTTTGGCAAAGGCGTACGGGGAGGAAAGCGCGATTACCAGGCCCAGACAAACTGCGGAAGTACGGATGAACGACCGATTCATAACACCTCATGAGTGCAGACTCCCCGTGCAACTTGCGCCCGGCACAGGATGGTCTGCGTGACCCTGTGCCGGGCAAAGAACTGATCTTATGCGGCCGCGATACGGGCGGCTCGCTCAGCTGCTTCGAGCAGGCTGCGCGCATCCCGCTCGGGGTGGCCCTCGCCAAAAACCGCGTTGCCGGCGACCAGCAACTCGGCTCCCGCTTCGACGATGCTGGCGACCGTATCGTGAGCGACCCCACCGTCAATCTCAATCCTATAACTGAGGCCCAGATCTCGTCGAAGTTCTTTCAGGCGGCGGACCTTATTGAGGGAGTAGGGGATGAACTTCTGCCCGCCAAAACCAGGGTTGACGCTCATCACCAGGACGTGATGGACCATGCCAAGAACGGGAATCAGCAGGTCGACCTCGGTATGCGGATTGATGACCACGGCGGGCTGCATCTCGTGCTGGGCAATGAGTTCGAGGGTACGGTGCAGGTGGCGGCAAACTTCGTAATGCACGCTGACCCAATTGGCGCCTGCATCGGCAAAAGCGGGGATGAACTCGTCGGGATTCTCGATCATCAGGTGGCAATCGAGAGGTAGTTGGGTGTGTTTGCGGAGGGAGGCGACGATGGGTGGGCCGACGGTGATATTGGGGACGAAGTGGCCATCCATCACGTCGACGTGGATCACAGAACCACCACCGCGTTCAGCTGCGGCGACTTCATCGCCGAGGCGGGCAAAGTCGGCGGAAAGGATGGATGGAACGAGCTCGACCACTCTACGACAGGGTACAGGAGACAAGTTGCGGGGTACAGGGTGTTTTGCGGCCAGATTTGAGTAACGAAGGTCAGGCGGCAGAAGCTTCCTGTGGAAGGTGAGCCGCCGTGGTCAACACAATGACGGCGGCGATGATGAGGGCTCCGCCGACCCAGGCGCCGGGGCCGAGGCGCTCGCCCAAAATCGTGACGCCAAGGATAGAACCAAGGGCGGGTTCAATATTGAGGAAGACTCCGGCGCGTGAGGCTGGGACACGATGGATGCCCCAGTTCCAGAGCAGCGTGGCAGCAGCCGTACAGAGCAAGCCGCTGGCGGCGACGGCGAACCAGACGTGCCACCCGAGCCCCCGCACCGGCGGCAGGCCGTCGCGGAGAAGCACCCAGGGGAAAAGCATGGCGGAACCGGTGAGCAGGGTCCACGCGCTGACGGAGAGCGGGGAGCGGCCGAGCGCCATCAGGCGCTGGTTGATGAGAACCCAGCCGAGGGCGATGACCAGCGAGGCGACGACGAGCAGATCGCCCGCGATATTCCCGCTGCCGATGGTTCCGTGACCAGCGCTGAGGACGATGAGGACGATGCCGGCCGTAGAGCCGAAGAGCGCGAGCCACCCTTTCAGGTCGAGGCGTTCGTGGGAGAAGAGGTGCGCGCCAACCGCCAGAATGACCGGCATCGTCCCGACCATAAGCGCGGCGTGGCTGACGGTAGTGAGCTTGAGGCCCTCAAACTGGACGATGAACTGGACAGGGATGCCGAGGAAGGCGCCGATCAGCAGCAGGCTCCACTCGCGGGCCGAGAAGCGCGGCCGTTCAACGATGGGGAGCAGGCCGAGGCACGCGAAGACGAAGCGATAGAGGACGTAGTGGTCGACGCTGAGGCGGGAAAAGGCGATTTTGCCGAAGAAGAAGCCACAGCCCCAGCAGCATCCCGCGAGCGCGCAGGCGAGGTAGCCGGTGGCACGGCCGCGGTTGAGGCGCGAAGGACCCGCGGCCTGGGGATGGTCTTCTTTCAGCATGGGCGTTCCGGTTTTGGATGAGCTATGAGGATGATGGTCGCACGGATAAGGGCGCAACTTCGAGCAGGGAGCGCCACGCATCGCCGAGGAAAAGGCGAATGGCGGCAATGCCGGCAGCGCCGTTCTGGACACACGCCGCGGCGTTCTTCTCGGTAATGCCCCCGAGCGCGAGGACGGGAACAGGATTGGCGAAGTCGACCGCGGCTCGGAGAGCGGCGAGCCCCTGTCCCCGAGTCGGCCCCTGCTCCGTCACTTTTTCGAAGATGGGCGAGAAGAGGAGGAGCGAGGCGCCGGTGGCCTGACGGATCTCGTCGGGCGTATGGCACGCAGCGCTGATAACCGTTTCGAGACTGGCCCTGGCGTAGACCTGTCGAGCTGCCTGGACGGCGGCCGGTCCAGCATTGGCGTGGAGGTGCACGCCGTCCGCTCCGGCGTCGAGCGCGAGTTGCGCCGGACCGTTGACGAGCACCCGCGTCCTGCTCTTCGCACCTCGTGCGGCTTCGACGACACGCGCAGCGAGCGGCTGCAGCTCGATAAGAGGCAGGTCGCGTTCGCGCACCTGGATGGTGTCCACGCCGCCTTCGGCCCATGTGCGAGCTAATTCCACGAGACGGTCGCGCCTGGCGTTTTCGTCCCCCTCAAGCAGGCGGCGGTTCGTAATGGCATAGAGAAGCATCGAAAGGTTAGTGTAAGAGAGTATTCACACGGTCTGTCATCACAGGATTGTAAGATGGGCTCGACTGCGCGCCGGCTGGTGATGCAACGCAGACGATTTTCGGGGCCGGATCCACCTTTTGACACCAAACTTCTGATACTGACCTTCTGACTCATGGCGAAATATGATTTGCTCGTTATCGGTTCCGGCCCTTCAGGGCAGCGCGCGGCTGTGTCCGCGGTCAAGAGGGGCAAGCACGTCGCGCTCGTCGAGATGCGCAGCGTGGTTGGCGGCGTCTGCATCAACACCGGAACCATCCCCAGCAAGACGATGCGCGAAGCGGTGCTGCATCTTTCCGGATACAACTACCGCTCGATTTACGGGATGAACTACCGCGTGAAGGAAAAGATCACCATGGCGGATCTGGCCTTTCGGGTCCAGCACGTGATCAAGACCGAAATTGATGTGACGGAGGCGCAGCTTTCGCGCAACGGAGTGGAAGTCTTCAACGGCGTAGCGAGGTTCGAAGACGATCATCACATCCGCGTGGACGGGATGCGCGGGACGAACACCTACGAGGCGGACAACATCATCATCGCGGTGGGAACGCGGCCGGCATCGTCTCCGAAGGTCCCGGTGAACGGGAAGACCATCGTCAACAGCGACCAGGTGCTGGAGATGGTGGACCTCCCGAAGAGTCTGATTGTGGTGGGCGGCGGCGTGATCGGCGTGGAGTACACGTGCATGTTTGCAGCCCTTGGCGTGCGGGTGACTCTGATCGAAAAGCGGCCGCGCCTGCTGGAGTTTGCGGATCAGGAGATCATTGAGGCGCTCAGCTATCACCTGCGCGATGCCCGCGTGACCATGCGGCTGGGCGAGGAAGTGGAGAGTGTGGAACAGCTGGCGGATGGCGCCGTTGTCGCCAATCTCGAGAGCAAGAAAAAAATGTCCGGGGATGCGCTGCTGTATGCGGTGGGACGGCAGGGGAACATTGATGAGCTGAACCTGGCAGCGGCCGGGGTTGAGGCCGATAATCGCGGCCGGATTCCGGTCGACAAGGACTTTCGGACCAAGGTGCCGCATATTTTTGCGGTCGGCGACGTCATTGGGTTCCCGGCACTGGCCTCGGTGTCGATGGAGCAGGGTCGCATTGCGGCAGCCCGCGCGTTTGGCGACGATCACGTCCAGTCCAACCCCAGCTTTTATCCTTACGGGATTTACACGATCCCGGAGATTTCGTTTATAGGGAAGACCGAAGAGCAGCTGACCGAAGAAGATGTGCCGTATGAAGTGGGCGTGGCGTACTACCGGGAAATTGCGCGCGGGCAGATTCGTGGCGACACAACGGGGCGGCTGAAGCTGATTTTTCATCGCGAGACGCGCCAGGTTCTGGGCGTGCACATCATCGGCGAGGGCGCGGCGGAGCTGGTCCACATCGGGCAGGCCGTGATGGCCCTGAACAGCACCGTGGACTACTTCGTCGATACAGTTTTTAACTATCCCACCCTGGCCGAGGCCTACAAGGCTGCCGCATTCAACGGCATCAACCGGCTGGCCCGTTTTGAGGGATAGGCAGCCGCGGCGGAGGGCTTATGTCGAAGACGGTTGGCGCAGTGATGACGACGCGGGTGGTCGCGGGCCTGATCGAGGAACACAAGCTGGTCGCCGGCCTGAAAGAATTTCCCGAAAATATAGACGACACGAATGGGCTGATCGAGGTGCCCGCGGAGAGTCTCTGCGACATCATCTGCGATGCGATCGCGGCTCAGATCCCTCAGGGATCGCAGATTGATGCGGCAGGCGTGGCGCTGCCTGGGTATGTGCATCAGGGAGTGATGCTCGACGCGCCGAATTTGCCGCAGCTGAAGGGCGCGCAGGTTTGCAACAACATCAGCACCGGACTGAAAAAGCGCGGGATCGATGTGAAGCTCGCCGTGTTCAACGACGCCGACGCGGTTGCGGCCGGAATCGCAGCAACACGCGGGCAGATGGATCGCCAGATACGCGTGTGGACGATTGGAAACGGAATTGGGTTCGGGCGCTATCCGGTCACCGAAGGACCGTGGGAAGGCGGTCACACAGTAGTGACGTTGGACCCGAAGGAAAATTACTGTGGCTGCGGAGGGCGCGGGCACCTCGAAGGCATCATGGGACACCGTGCGATGCGGCTGCGGTTTCTGGACATGGAGCCGGATGAGGTTTTTGCGGCAGCAAAAAAGGGCGACAAGCGCTGCGCGGAATTTGTGGAACGCTGGCACTGCGCGCTGGCCGCGGCAACAGCAACCCAAATCCATCTCGAGGGGCCGGGCCAGTTCTACTACACAGGGCGCGACATCCAGCGGCTGGAATTGCCGCGCCTGAAGGAACACTTGTGGGAGATGGTTAAAATGAGCCCGCTGCAGAGTTACAAGGTTGAGGTGCTCCCGGAGGATCCGGCGCTGGCGGTGATTGGGGCTGGAGTCGCGGCGCTCGTCGAGGGTAAGTGCTGAACAACTTCGGACCTGACCGGATCGCGTATCGAGCCGGGCTGCTTGCGCAGTCTGTTGTGTATGCCGCCAGCGGCGTGAACCACTTCTGGCATGCGACCTTTTACGAACACATCATGCCGGACCATTACGCGCATCCGGCAGCACTCGTTAAACTGAGCGGCGTGGCAGAGATTCTGGGCGGCCTGGGCCTGCTGCCGCGCCTGACGCGGCGGTTCTCCGCGGTGGGAATTGCCGTGATGCTGGTGGTCTTCTTCGATGTGCATGTCTTCATGCTCCGGCATGCGGAGCGATTCCCCGAGGCGCCGGCGTGGGTGCTTTGGGCGAGGATTCCGCTCCAGTTGGTTCTGATTGCATGGGCGCTGCGCTATGCGTGGCGCGAGCCGGAACACGCTGAGCTCTGAGCTTCCTTACTCGCCGAAGTTGAGGCGAATTCCGAAACGCGCCAGCCGTGGATTTGCCAGCGTGGTCAGCGGGGTTTTGCCGACTTCGATGGAGCGATCGAAGAGGTTTTCGCCGGACGCGAAAACAACCACGTGGCGGCCGAAATTGTGCTCCGCGCTCGAATCCAGACGAAAATAACTGTGGAGCAGGTAAACGTTGGCGTCGTCGTCGAACTGGCGCCCACTGATGCGGCCCTGCAGACTAAGCACGCCGAGGCGCGGCTGGCTGAACCGGACCTGCGAGGTGGCCATGTTGCGGGCCACTTGGGGAATCCAGTTGCCGACGAGTTGCGGCTCGGGAGCAAATTTCGTCACGGTAGCGTCCGCCCACTGGTAGCCGCCTTCAATCCCCAACCAGGAAACGGGCCGCATCGCGTAGTCGAGGGAGACGCCGCGGCTTTCGATCTGCCCCAGATTTTCGCGCTCCAGCAGCGTTGAAGTGGGCGTGCTGCTGAGCGTGAGCGCCGTGATGGGCCGGTTCACCTGCGTCCAGAAATAGCTGGCCCGGACGCTTGCGCCGTAGCGGCGGATGTCGCCCTGGAAGCCCGCTTCCCAGCCGGTCGCGCGCTCGGAACGGAGATTGGGATTGGGCTCGGTGATCTGCTGGCCGACCTGGCCAGTGCGGTAGAGCTCGTTCTCTGTCGGTGCGCGGTAAGCGCGGAAACCGGAGGCGTTCAGCGAGAGGGATTGCGTAATGCGGCGAACGAGGCCGAGGCGCGGATCGAAGACGGTTTCAGAAAATGCGGGGAGCTCGACCGCCGCGGCGGAGCTGGAGAACTGCCGCGCGTCAAAGTTGGAGAAGTGATCGACGCGCGCCGACCCGCTGATGGTCCACTGAGCAGGGGTAAACAGGGCTTCGCTCCAGACACCGGTTTGGCGCTGGCGCGCGGTGGTATCCAGCGTGCCGCCGCTGGTGAGCAGATGCTCGCTGTCGTCGGCGCGAACGTCGTGGGTGTCGGCTCCTGCGAGCACCAGCGCGTGAGCGCCCATGGGTCGACGCCAGCGGAGAGCCGCGCCAAGTTCATCGGCAGGATCGAAGGCGAATCGGGTCAGAGTTTCAGAGGCGCGGCCGCCGCCGACGCTGGAGAAGCTCTGGCGGTAGTGCTCATTGTCACCAAAGAAACGCAGCGCGAAACCGCGCCAATCCGCGCCGGCGGCGCCGCGCCACAACCGAGTAGCATTCCCCGTGGCTGGCGTGCCGTTATGGCGAACCTCGTTGAGCACGTTGCTGCGGAGAAACGCGCGGCCCTCGTTGGGCAGGGTGCGGTCCACTTCGACGAGACCGTTTTGGGCATGGACGTTCGAGGGCTGATCGATGGGACCGCGCAGATCGGGCGCGATGAGCGTATAGCCGTCAGTGGCGATAAGGCCGCCGCTGGCGATGCCGGACCATGAGCCGCGCTGAAGGGTGGCCAGAGCGCCGTCGTCCAGCGTGCTTTTGGAGCCGCCGCTCGCAAACAGCTGGACACCGCTGTTTTGAGGGTGCACGGGAATGACGCTGATGACACCACCGATGGCGCTGGAACCATAAAGGTCGGACGCACCGCCGCGAACCACCTCGACGGAATGGATGGAGAGCTCCGGGAGTTCCTCCCAATGAATCCAGCCGCCATAGGGATCGTTGAGGGGAATGTCGTCGAGGACGACGAGGGAGCGGCTGGCAGCGGTGGAACCAAGGCCGCGCAGCGAGACGCCTTCCGTGGTGGGGTTGGCGTTGAGAGAGCTGGAGCGTCGGAAGAGAGTGAATCCGGGAACCTGGGTCAGCTTACCGTCGAGCGAGGGAGATGCCGACAGCTGGAGCTGCTGCCCGTCGAGGACGCGCGTGCTGGCCGGGCTGTCAGAGGATCCGAGCGCCGAGCGGTAAGCGGTGACGGTAACCGTTTCAAGAGGTTGCCGAAGCACGACGTCGACGGGCCGATCCGGAACAATGGTAACAACGGCGGTTACATAATGCGCCGCGGTCACTTCGACCTGCTCCGGAGGCTGGGACAGCGTAAAGGACCCGACTGCGGAAGAAACGGCAAGTTGATGGCCGGCCATGTCGGTAATCGCAGCAGAGCGGATGGGGGCGCCGTGCGCGTCGCGGACCACACCGCTCGTTTGCGCGAAGCCATGGGTGGCCGCGAACAGGGCAAGCGCTAGGACAAGAAGGATGCGGCTGGAAAAAAAACGCATGTCTCAGGGGTGGTCTTGCGGGGAGTATATCTTTCGCACCGATTCGATGCGGTTCGAGCCTACGGAGGGGAGATCGGCGAGGAGTTCCGCGATGGTTTTTCCGAGGATGGGATGGCAGAGATCAGGAGCGATTTCGGCGAGAGGGGCCAGCACGAATCGGCGATCGGCGAGCGCGGGGTGCGGCAGCGTCAGCCGAGGCGTCTTCAGGACCAGGTCGCCAACCAGCAACAGATCGAGGTCAAGAGTGCGGGGGCCATTGGGCTGAACGGCGCTGCGATCCCGTCCATAGCGGCGCTCGGTGGCGAGGAGAAAATCGAGCAGGGCTTCGGGCCCCAGAGCGGTGGTGAGTGTGACAGCGGCGTTAACAAATGGCGGTTGATCCGCGAACCCGACAGGGTCGGTGCGGTAGAGGGAGGAACGAGCGAGGAGGATTCCCGCACCGGCGAGGTCTTTCGTCGCTGCAAGAATGGCCTGCTCGGGCGGCCCGGCGGCGGACGGAAGATTGGCGCCCAGTGCGATGGCGGCCAGCGAGGCAGCGGGAACGGTCACTAAGCCACAGTACTGGATTTCGAAAAGCAGAAGTCTGACGCGCTATGCTCAGAACCATGAGGATCGGGTTCTTCGGCGGCAGTTTCGATCCGCCGCATCGCGGGCACATCGCGCTGGCGCAGCTGGCAATGAACCGCCTCGCTCTGGCGAAGGTGCTGTTTGCCCCGGTGGGCGTCCAGCCCCTGAAGCGCGATCGTCCGCAGGCCGGCTTTCGGGATCGCGTGGCGATGACCGAACTGGCGATCAGGGGCGAGTCGAGGCTGGAACTGTCCGAAGTGGATGCGCCGCGCGCCGATGGCCGGCCGAACTACACCATCGATACGGTGAAAACCCTGCTGGCGTCGCTGGCTGCGGACGATCAGCTTTTTTGTCTGATGGGTGCGGATTCGTTTCTCAGCATCGCGAAGTGGTATCGTGCCACCGATCTGCTCGTAGCTTGCGATTTTGTGGTGGCGGCGCGGACAGGTTTCGATCTAAGCCGGATTGCGGCGGCTTTGCCGGCCAGCATTGCGGTGGCGGCCTGCGATACACAGTGGGGCAGCAACCTGGCGTTGTGTCTCCGCGGTCCGGCACAGCGCGAGTCGCGGCTGTATCTGTTACCGGAACTTCAGGAGCCTGCCTCGGCGAGCGGCATTCGCGAGTCGCTGCAACGGGGGGCCGAACCGCGCTGGGAACTCGATCCTGCAGTGGCCGCATACATTCATGACCACGGGCTGTACCGGAACAGCCAGGCTTCCTGAATGGTTCACAACTCCGAGCACAGAAAATTGCCGTACCATCAGGAGAGCGAACGAGAGCGCTGACCCCACGCATGTCACTAACGGAAATCCGCAAAATGGTGCTGGCCGCGGTTGCGGCCTGCGATGAGAAAAAAGGCGAAGAGACGAGGGTTCTGCAGCTGGATCCTGCGGACTCGGCCTTCACTGATTTTTTCCTGATCACAAGCACGGCCAACGAGCGACAGTCCCAGGCCATTGCCGACGAGATCGAGCTGCGCATGAAGCGAGAGTTCGCGACCTATCCGAACTCAGTGGAGGGGCGGCGGCAGGGCGAGTGGATCCTGATGGACTACGTCGATTTCGTCGTCCACATCTTCCTCCGCGATAAGCGGGCGTTCTACGACATCGAGAGGCTGCGGAAGTCGGCCAAGCCGGTGGATGTTGCGGAGCTGACCGCGGCGCTGACCGTGAAAACGCAGGCGGCGCGGAAGAAGGTTCCGGTGAAGCGCGCGGCGAAGAAGGCGGCCAAAACTGCTGGAAAGAAGACCCCAGCCAAAAAAGTCGCGAAAAAGGGAAAGAAACCGTCCGCAAAACGCGGAGAATAGGCCTGTGCCGAAGGCTGCGTTCACCTTCATCGATCTTTTCGCCGGCATCGGCGGAATGCGTATGGGGTTTGAGGCCGCGGGCGGGCGATGCGTCTTCACGAGCGAGTGGAATCGCTGGGCGCGCGAAACGTATGCCGCAAATTCCGGCGGCGGCGAGGCCATTGCCGGGGACATTCGCGAGCTGGACGAGGACGAGATTCCGGATCACGATGTGCTTCTGGCGGGATTTCCCTGCCAGCCGTTTTCCATTGCCGGCGTCAGCAAGAAGAACGCCCTCGGGCGGCCCCATGGCTTTGCCTGCGCAACCCAGGGAACGTTGTTCTTCGATGTCGCGCGGATTCTGGCGGCGAAACGGCCGCGTGCGTTTCTGCTCGAAAACGTGAAGAACCTGCTCAATCACGATCGCGGGCGAACGTTTCGCGTAATCCGCGAGACCCTTACCGAGGAGCTCGGGTATCAGATCACGTGGAGGGTGATCGACGCGGCGCACTTTGTTCCTCAGCATCGGGAGCGAATTTTGATTGTGGGCTTTCGCGAGGATTCTGCATTCGATCTCAATGATTTGCGCCTGCCGGAAGCGAAGCTGCAGTTGCGGGCGGTGTTGCATCCTGAAGATGGAAGCGAAACCGCGGAGGAACCGTACACCCTGGCGCCCGGGGCGACAGTGAATCCCAAATACACACTGACGAAGAAGCTGTGGGAGTATCTGCAGGCGTATGCGGCAAAGCATCGGGCCGCGGGCAACGGATTTGGGTTTGGGCTGGTCGATGGAGACTCGATAGCGAGGACGTTATCGGCGCGGTACTACAAGGATGGTTCGGAGATTCTTGTGAGCCGTGGCCTGGGCGAGAATCCGCGGCGACTGACGCCCAGGGAGTGCGCACGCCTGATGGGATTTCCTGACAGCTTTCGAATTCCGGTGTCGGATACCCAGGCGTACAAGCAGTTCGGAAACAGCGTGGCCGCGCCGGTAGTGGCGGCTGTTGCGCACGCAATGCGGCCGTGGATCCCAGCCAACCATGGCCTCGGACGCTCCGTGGGCGTGGGGTTCGGGGACGCGGTGGTTGCAGTCCGGCCATGACCGACGTCCACACCCGAGAACAACGCAGCCGCAACATGGCTGCGATCCGGTCGCGGAACACCAGGCCAGAGATACAAGTGCGGCGAGTGTTGCACGCGATGGGATTCCGATTCCGGCTGCATCGGAAAAATCTGCCCGGTCGGCCGGACATTGTGCTGCCGAAGTTCAGAACGGCAATTTTCGTGCACGGATGCTTTTGGCACTGTCACCGTTGCAAATATGGGTCGGTGGTTCCGGCGACCAGGGCAGACTTCTGGGCGGCGAAGCGCGGCGGAAATGTGGCACGGGATCGGCGAAATCGAGCGGCGCTGCGCCGGCTGGGCTGGCGAGTGGTGGTGGTGTGGGAATGCGAAGTGCGTACGGAAGAGGCGGCGCGGGCGGTGGTAGAGAAGATGAGGATTGGCTGCTGAGATAGCATCAAGTCGAATGACAGAACTGGATTTAGGGAAGTTGCCTACGGAGGCGCGGAACCCTGCGTCGGAGCGAATCGACGAGGTGCCGACGCTGGAGATGCTGGAGGTCATGCACGCGGCTGATGGAGAAGCCGTGGCGGCGGTGGGGCACGAACTCCCGCGCATAGCAGCAGCGGTGAATGCAATCGCCTCGCGCATGGAGGCGGGCGGCCGGCTGTTTTATCTGGGCTCCGGCACATCGGGCCGCCTCGGCGTGCTGGATGCCTCAGAAGTCCCGCCGACCTACGACACGCCGCCGGATCTGGTGCAGGGGGTCATCGCTGGCGGGGAGGCCGCCCTCCGCCGGTCTGCTGAGCGGGCGGAGGATAATTTTTCGCTCGGGGCGCGGGATTTGGCGAAGCATGATTTTGGCGCCGGCGATGTGCTGGTAGGGATTGCAGCCAGCGGGCGGACTCCCTACGTGCTGGGCGGGATGGAGTATGCGCGGAAACTGGGCGCGCTCACCGTCGCGTTGACGTGCGTACCGGATTCACCGCTCGAAGGCGCCGCGGACATGGCGATTGTGCCGGCAACCGGACCGGAAGTCTTGACAGGTTCGACGCGCATGAAAGCAGGCACCGCAACGAAGCTGGTGCTGAATATGCTTTCGACGGGTGCAATGGTGCGGCTGGGCTACGTCTACGGCAACCTGATGGTCAACGTTCAGCCAACGAACACGAAGCTGGAGGACCGGGCTGCGCGCATTATCACCGCCATTACGGGGTTGAGTTACAAAGAGGCTGCGCGCCTGCTGGCGAAAGCGGAGGCGGTGAAGACGGCGGTAGTGATGCAGAAGATGGGCGTGAGCCGCCCCGATGCTGAAGCGCGGCTGGCGGCGGCGCATGGACGGCTGAAGGAAGCGCTCCGATGAAAGCCTCCCGGTTCGAGTTTCGGTTTCGGGTTCCGATTATCGTGTTGCTGTTCCTGGTGGGGTTCCAGGCCCCGTGGACGTGGACTGCGGGCCGGTACTCGCCGCCCGCGTCAACCGCATGGCTGGCGATCCCGACAACCCTGGCGCGATGGGGCTGGCTGCGTCTGGATCGGGCAACGCTGCTGGTCACGGGGCTGGCGATCCTGTCTGGGTTTCTGGGCGCCGCGCTGCGAATATGGGGAACGGCGTATCTGAGCGCCGGGGTGGTGCATTCGGCAACAATGCGTGGCGAGCAGATGATGGCCGCGGGGCCATATCGGTACATGCGCAACCCGCTTTACCTGGGATCGTTTTTCATGGCGCTGAGCGTTGCCATTCTCATGCCACCATCCGGAGCTGTCGTTTTTCTCGTGCTGATCGCGGTCTTCTACTTCCGGTTGATCCTGAGCGAGGAAGATTTTCTCGCCGGAAAAATTGGCGAGCCGTATCTGGAATTCAGGAAGCGCGTGCCCCGTCTGATGCCCGGGTTTCGGGCACGCATTCCCCCATCCATAGCGCGCCCTGAATGGGTGACGAGCCTGGTAGCGGAAACCCTGCCCGTAACCTATCCCGTGTGTCTCGCAGTCCTGGCGTGGCGGTATGAGCCGGAGTTGCTGATCCGATGCCTGCTGATTTGCTTTGGTCTGTCGCTGGTCACCCGGGCGCTCCTGCCCAGGAAGATCGCTCCCGCGTAGCGAAGACGGCAGCCTCAGCCTGTTCAGGAACTCTTCCCAGGCATTGCGACGTCCTGCTCTTCCGTATCGGCGTGAGCGGTATGGCCGCGCGTAGCCCACAGGAGGCAGGCCAGGAACACGACGATGAACAAAAGTATAAGGCCGATGGTGTTGGGGGTTCCGTCCATGAGAGTGACTCCAGTAAGTAGAGAGTCGCGATCCTTTGCCGGCGTTGTCTGAGCCGGGAGAAACCTTTTCCGCATTGGTGGCGTCAGACGTGGCACAGCACGCGACCTGGACAGGTTTGGAGCGCCCCTGATGAAGTCTCCTTGGCTCGCTTTGGTTCTGTTGTCCGTATCCCTCACAGCTCCGGCGTTTGCGCAGGATGACGGCCTCGGGATTGGCCCTCGAGGGGGCAGTGTATTTCTGGAAGCTACCGCGGGAAGTGTCGGGCAGGGTGCGGGCGTGCTCTGGGGCGGCAGCGGTGGCGGATACATTCAGGGACATGTGCTCGGCTTCGTTGCGCGCGTGACCGCCTTGCCAGGCAATCCCAATCTGCGTTCATATGACGCAGTGATTGGACCAAGGATGGCGGTGGCGCTGCCGTTAGTCCGGCTGTTCGTGGAAGCCGGCGGAGGCATGGGACGCGTCGACAATTACGACACAGCCGTCACGCCGGGAACCACCTGGGGCGCAGCATGGCGGCTGGATGCCGGCATCTCCCATGCAATTTTTCCGCGGGTCGATTGGCGGATCCTCGACGTGAGCTACGGACACATCGATGCGGGGACCGGCGTGTCGCCGGTGATCGCAGGCACGGGACTGACGCTGCATATCTGGTAGCCGCTTGCCCTTCCCTAACTCATTGCGAGGCGATCGAGGCGAAAACCTGGCTAGCCGCGTCGACGGTCTGCTGGATATCGGCGTCGGTGTGCGCTGTGCTGATAAACGCGGCCTCGAACTGCGAAGGTGGCAGCCAGACGCCGGCAGCGAGCATGGCCTGGTGGAAGGCGGCAAAGAGCTTTATGTCGGAGTGGGCGGCCTGCTCGTAGTTGGTAACTGGACCTGAGGTGAAGAACCACGTCCACATTGCGCCGACGCGATTGGTGGTGAGATTGATTCCGGCCGTTGTGGCGGCCGACGCGACGCCGTCGGCCACGGCGGCGCTGAGCTTTTCCAGCCTTGCATAAACGTCGGCGCGGTGATCGCGCAGATAACCTACCGTTGCGATGCCCGCGGCCATGGCCAGCGGATTGCCGCTGAGAGTGCCCGCCTGGTAAACGGGGCCGAGGGGTGCGAGCTGGTCCATGATGTCGGCGCGTCCGCCGAAGGCTCCAACGGGCAGGCCTCCACCGATGATTTTGCCCAGAGTCGTCAGGTCGGGCCGGACGCCGCAAAGTGCCTGCGCGCCGCCGAAGGCAACGCGGAAGCCCGTCATCACTTCGTCGAAGAGCAGCAGCACTCCATGCTGAGTCGTGATCTTGCGCAGGTTTTCGAGGTAGCCGGAAGCCGGGGGAATGCATCCCGCATTGCCGACGACCGGCTCGACAATGATGGCTGCGATTTCTCCGGGATGTGCTGCAAAGGCGGCTTCCACGGCGGCCAGATCGTTGTACGGCAGCGCCAGAGTGAGGTGGGCCGTTTCTTCCGGCACCCCTGCTGAACCAGGAATGCCGAAGGTGGCGATGCCCGAGCCGGCTTTAACAAGCAGCCCGTCGGCGTGGCCGTGGTAGCAGCCTTCAAACTTGATGATGTACTTGCGGCCGGTAAAAGCCCGGGCCACTCGAATCGCAGACATGGTGGCTTCTGTGCCGGAGCTGACGAAGCGGATCTTTTCGATCGAAGGGTACGCGGCAAGCACAAGCTCGGCAAGGTCGCCTTCAGCCTGGGTGGAGGCGCCAAAGCTGGCGCTGCGCGCGGCCGCCTCTTGAATGGCTTCGACCACCGGAGGGAAGGCGTGGCCGAGAATCATGGGGCCCCAGGAACCGAAGTAGTCGATGGAACGATTGCCGTCGGCGTCCCACAGATACGCGCCTTCGCCGCGAACAACGAACGGCGGCTCGCCGCCAACAGCGCGAAACGCGCGGACCGGCGAGTTGACTCCGCCGGGGAAAAGCTTTTCGGCGCGCTGCCGCAGCACGCTCGAACGGCTGAGAACAAGGGACATGGGTTCACTATACGTGCGAACGAGATGACGAAATTTGTGCGGATAGAAGATACTGAAGTCGATGAAGACGCGAGTTTCTGCTGTGCTTTTCTCCTGCGTTGCCCTGATGACGTTCACCCTGACCATGAAAGCCGAGGCGGAGGATTCCGGAGTGAGATTCCGCGCGCTGGCGGATCAGTATTTTTCCGACGTCGCGTTCCACTTCGGCCCAACCGGCGCAACTGCGGTCGGCTTCCATCAGTACGATACCAAGCTCGAGGACTACAGCCGGTCGGCGGTGGACGCGCAGATTGCGGCGGCGAAAGAGTTTGCGAAGAAGTTCGATGAGTTCCCTGCTGCCGGCCTCGACCAGAGCACCCAGGGCGATCTGGCCATCATGCGCGCCAACGTTCACGGCACGCTGCTGGAACTGGAGACGATTCGCGGGTGGGAGAGGAATCCGGACAACTACTCCAGCGGGATCACAAACAGCGCGTTTGTTCTCATGGAACGGGATTTTGCGCCGCCCGATCAGCGGCTGAAGTCCCTGGTGGCGCGCGAGAAGCAGATGCCGGCGGTGTTTGAGGCGGCACGGCAGAACCTGAAGAACCCTCCGAAAATCTATACCGAAATCGCGCTGGAGCAACTGCCCGGAATCATCGATTTCTTCCAGCATGACGTACCGGCTGCATTCAAGGCCGCAAAAGATCCTGCCACGATTGCCGAATTTCAAAAGACGAATGCCACTGTCATTCAAGCGCTTGGAAACTACGAGAAGTGGCTGAAGACGGACCTGCTGCCGAAATCCAATGGGGATTTTCGAATCGGTGCGGAAACCTTCAGCAAAAAGCTGCTGTACGACGAGATGGTCGACGTGCCCCTGGACCGGCTGCTCCAGATCGGCTACGACGATTTGCACCGGAACCAGGCGGAATTCCGGCGCGTAGCGAAGGAAGTGGATCCGAACAAGACGCCGAAGGAAGTGCTGGCAGAACTGGCGGCCATTCATCCGGCCCCCGACCAGCTGCTGCAGGCCTTTCACGACCGTTTCAACAGCGAGATTGCGTTTATTCAGGCGAAAAAGATCATTACTATTCCCTCGACGGTTCAGCCCACCCTCGAAGAAACCCCGCCCTTTATGCGGGCGACGACCCAGGCCTCGATGGATTCTCCTGGCCCGTTCGAGAAACACTCCACAACGGCCTACTTCAACGTGACCTTGCCGGAGAAGAACTGGGATGCGGAGCGAGTGAAGGAATACATGGCCGCGTTCAACCTGGGCACGGTGGTGAGCACGTCGGTGCACGAAGCCTATCCGGGCCACTACGTGCAGTTTCTCTGGGTGAATCACACCAACCTGAGCACGGTGCGCAAGCTGACTGGGTCGGCGACGAATATCGAGGGATGGGCGCATTACTGCGAGCAGATGATGCTCGACCAGGGCTACAACCAGCCGGGTGTGGGCGCGAAGGACGAGCGCGAATCGCGGCTCATCCGTCTGGGGCAGTTGCAGGATGCTCTCTTGCGCGATGCGCGTTTCGTGGTGGGAATCCGCATGCATACGCAGGGTATGACGCTCGATCAGGCGGAGGATTTCTTCGTCAACGAGGGTTATCAGTCGCGTCCGATCGCGGAGGTCGAGACGAAGCGGGGTACATCGGATCCGACGTACTTGTACTACACCCTCGGCAAGCTCGAGATCATGAAGCTGCGGTCTGACCTTCAGAAAAAAGAAGGCGCCGCCTTTTCGCTGGAAAAATTCCACGACGACTTCATGCGCCAGGGCGGTGCGCCCATCCGCATTGTGCGCAAGGCGCTGCTCGGCGACGATTCGCCAACGCTCTGAGCCAAGGTCGCATCCTATTCCAGTCTCCCTGTAGAATGCCCGGTTCGTGGTAGAGGCCTGCGCGAGGAAGGAATCTAAATTAAAGAGATGTCCACAAAGACGAAAGTACGCAAGGCGATTTTCCCAGCCGCGGGTTTTGGCACCCGCTTTTTGCCTGCAACGAAATCAATCCCCAAGGAAATGCTGGCGTTGGTCGATAAGCCGATCATCCAGTACGGCGTCGAAGAAGCACTGGCGGCGGGCTGCGATCAGATCGTGATCGTAACCGGACGCGGCAAGTCGGCGATCGAAGACCATTTCGACGTGAGCTACGAGCTGGAATGCACGCTGGAGAAGCGCGGCAAGACGGATCTGCTGGCCTTGAGCCGCCAGGTTTCGCACATGGTGAGGCTCTCCTATGTGCGGCAAAAGGAAGCCATGGGGCTGGGGCACGCGGTGCTCATGGCGCGCGACCTGGTGGGCGATGAGCCCTTTGCTGTGATCCTGCCCGACGACGTCATTGACGCGAAGGTTCCCTGTTTAAAACAAATGATGGACGTCTTTGAAGACGTGCAGTCCTCGATTGTGGCGACCCAAGTGATCGAAGGACCAGCAATTTCGGCCTACGGCGTGCTGGATGGGAAGCCGGTGGAGGGAAAGCCGAAGCTGTTCGATGTCTCGGGGTTGGTGGAAAAACCGAAGCCTGCCGAGGCGCCGTCGAAGAATGCCATCATCGGCCGCTACATTCTCACGCCCAGGATTTTCGATCTGCTGGAACACACGCCGCTGGGTGCCGGCGGGGAGCTGCAGCTGACCGACGGCATCAAAGGCCTGCTGCAGACGGAAAAAGTCTATGGGTACAGCTTTGATGGAGTGCGCCACGACGCTGGAGACAAATTCGGGATGCTCAAGGCGACAGTGGAGTTCGCGCTGAAACGCGAAGATCTGGGCCCGGCCTTCCGCGATTATCTCAAAACCGTGAAGTTATAGACGGAAGAGGACTTCCTGCCGCTCCTCGCGGGATGAAACTTTGATTGACTGGCCTCCGTCTCTAACCATGGGGCCAGGAGAGTTGTTCAAAAGCTCTTTGTAACGTTCCTCCGCTGATCCTGGCCTTAATCCTTCACATTTTGTTGCGGGCACGCCCAAAATCGGGGCGGGAAGATTTGTCTTCCCGGCCAGGGCAGGCGTATCGTCGGTAGTTGGTTCGGGTGGCATCCTCTGCATGCGGGAGGAGCCGCACTGGAGACAACATGAGCGTAACGCAGTTCCGCAATAATCAATCGGCACCCTTGCCGGTTCCCGTGACCTTCCAGACATTACAAGAGAAAAAGCAGACGGGCAGGCCGATCAGCGCCCTTACCGCCTACGACTACGCCACGGCTCGGCTGGTGGATGAAGCCGGCATCGACTTGATCCTCGTCGGCGATTCGCTGGCCATGGTGGTGATGGGGTACGACAGCACGCTGCCGGTGACCGTGGACGAGATGCTGCATCACACGCGAGCTGTTCGCCGTGCTGTAAAACGAGCCATCGTTGCCGCCGACATGCCGTGGGGCTCCTACCACCTCAGCATCGAAGACGCCTTGAAGAACGCAGTGCGCTTTGTGAAAGAAGGCGGAGCGCAGGCCGTAAAAATTGAGGGCGGAGCCAGCCGGGCCGAGCTGGTCGAACGGCTCACGTCGGCGGAGATTCCCGTCATCGGGCATCTGGGGCTGACGCCGCAGTCCGTCCACCGCATGGGCGGTTACAAGGTGCAGGGGAAGTCGGTCGCGGCCATCAACGAGCTGCTGCACGATGCCCATGCTCTGGAATCCGCGGGCGCGGTGATGCTGGTGCTCGAAGGCGTGCCGCGGGAAGTAGCCGCGCGGATCACCGCGGAGGTCGGCATTCCGACGATCGGGATTGGCGCAGGCCCGGACTGCGATGGGCAAATCCTGGTCTTCCACGACCTTGTGAATCTGAGCTTTACGCAGCCTGCAAAATTTGTGCGCCAGTATAGCGACGCGGCCGCTCTGTTCCAGTCCGCCATTGAGGGCTACCGGCGAGACGTGGAGGCGCGCGCGTTTCCTGGCGACGGCGAGAGCTACCATCTGCCCAAAGAAGTAGCGGCAACGCTGGACCGCGCCGCCGTTCGCGAAAAAGCCTGACTTCGCCTTCATGCTGATTGCCCGAAACATCGCTGAGGCCCGCACGGCGCTCGCAAAGCTGCGGGCGGATGGGCGCTGCATCGGTCTGGTCCCAACCATGGGCGCGCTGCACGCGGGCCATCTTTCCCTGGTGCGCGCGGCCAAAGCACACTGCAGCGCCGTGGTAGCCACCATCTTCGTCAATCCAGCCCAATTTGCGCCGGGTGAGGATTTCGCGATGTATCCGCGGACGTGGGAGACAGACTGCACGCTGCTGGAGGCCGAGGGCGTCGACCTGCTGTTCGCCCCCGACGCGGCGGAGATGTATCCCGCGGGAGCGAGCACCGTTGTGCAGGTTACGAGCATCTCGGATCGGCTGGACGGCGTCTCGAGGCCGGGGCACTTTGTCGGCGTGGCCACAGTGGTCGCGAAGCTGTTCAACATCGTGCAGCCGAACCATGCGTTCTTCGGGCAGAAAGACGCCGCTCAGGTCGCGGTGCTCCGGCGGATGGTGCGCGATCTCCATTTCAACCTGGAGCTGATCGTTTGTCCTACCGTCCGCGAACCGGATGGGCTGGCGATGAGCTCGCGGAACCGCTACTTATCGGCGGACGAGCGGCAGCAGGCACTGGTGCTTCATCGCGTTTTGCGCAGAGTCGAAGAGGAGATCGCCGCTGGGACCGTGGACGCGGATCCGCTGATCGATGTGGGGCTGGCGGTGCTGGCCGACGAGCCGGAGGTCCGGCTGGATTATCTGAAAATCGTCGACCCGGAGACGCTGGAAGACCTGGCGGACGTGAGCGCCGGAGCACTGGTCGCCGTGGCCGCCGTCGTGGGTCCGGCAAGGCTCATCGACAACATAGTGATTCCAGCGCGCTGACGCTATTGGGGCGGCGGCTGGTCTCCGGGTGCAGCGCCCGGTTGCCCGTGGTGATGCTCCGGCGGAGGAACAAAGTGCTCCGGCATCGAGTGGCCGCGATGGCAGGTGCCGCACGTGACGTGCTTGTCTTCGGGCATCGCGTCGGGATCATGAACCTGCGACATGTACTGCTCGTTGATGGTGTGGGTCATCGCGATCATGGTGCGCGCGATGGTCTTGTCTTCTTTGGCGTCAGAGGCAAAGTCGAGCTTATGAGACTGCGGATTGGCAGCGTGGCAGAAATTGCATTCGACCCCAAGCGCTCCCGCGTAGTTGCGCATGAGTTTGATCACTTCTTCCCGTGACAGATTTTTGGGAAGAACTTTGAGATTGACGGGTGGGGGCTGTGGGCGGCGCTGGCGAGCGCCGGGCTGAGAAGGAGCGGCGCTTTGTCCTGCGGCTGAAGGCGTGGCTGCGTCCTGGCTGAGGAGCGGCTGCGCTGTGAGGGCGAGGGTGAAGATTCCTGCGAGGAGCAACCGGCTCGACATGAGAATAATTTTCCTGGGGAGCGGAGATGGAATGCAGAATGACTCGTTTCCGGCTATCTTACCAACCCTTGACGTCGACGTGACCGTGCGAGTCTCACCCGGCGTGAGAGTTCATCCGGAAACAAACGGGCTGCCTGCAATGGTGAAACGCAGAGGGCGGTCGGCCGCTTTGCGAATTCCGATGCGCGGCGACGCAATGATTTTTCCGGGGACAAAGCCGTCGTCTTCGACGTGCAGGCCGGAACGCGCGCTGGTGACGTCGATGCCGTTGTGCGTTTCGCGCACAATGCCCAGCGCCTGACAGAGCCGGCCTGGTCCTGACGTCAGCAGCCGCGGTTTTGCGGTGGAATCGAGATGGCGGAGCCGCGCCATAGTCTCCAGACCCTCAACCGGCTCCAGCGCGCGGAGCAGCACACCGCCTGCCTGGCCATCGGGCTCGCAGGAGAAATTGAGGCAGAAATACATGCCATAGATGAAGTAGACGTAGGCGAAGCCCGGCGGCCCGAAGAGGACAGCGTTACGGGCGGTCTTGCCGACGAAGGTGTGGGCGGCGGCATCGTCGAGGCCGAAATAAGCTTCGACTTCGACGATGCGGCCGGAAAGACGCTGGATCTTCCGGCGCGCACCGGACCCACTCTCGTATCGCCGCACCAGCAGCTTGCCAAGGAGGCCGCGGGACACCACGTCGGGCGGGTCGAGGTAGAAGCTGCGCGGGAGGATGCGGGCCTTCGCCATCTACTTTGAAGGCAGACCTTTCAGAACCTCGAGCACCTCTTCCGCATGGCCTTCCGGCTTTACTTTGGGAAAGATTTTCAGCAAGCGCTGGTCAGGGCCGATCAGGTAGGTGGTCCG
Organism: Acidobacteriaceae bacterium; assembly: GCA_036490815.1. Taxonomy (GTDB): domain Bacteria; phylum Acidobacteriota; class Terriglobia; order Terriglobales; family Acidobacteriaceae; genus Palsa-343. Next base: position 107,475 of record DASXDF010000013.1, on the reverse strand, counting down.
CTCGATGCCCATAACTTTCTTGCCGTACATGTTCTTTTCTTTCAGGACACCAAACTGATTCGAAACCGTTTCGTCTACATCAGCAAGGAGCGGATACGGGAGATCATACTTTTCGCGGAACTTCTGTTGTGCTTTGGGTGTGTCCCGGGAGATGCCAAGGACCACGGCCCCTGTGTTTTGGATTTTCCTGAACTGATCGCGGAAACCACAGGCCTCGATGGTGCAACCAGGGGTGTCGGCTTTCGGATAGAAGAAGAGGACCACCGGCTTACCGGCAAAATCTTTCAGGTGGATGGTCGTGTCGGAGTCGTCCTGAAGCGTGAAATCGGCAACTTTGTCGTTGATTTCCATTTCTAACCCCTTCGAGAAATGCGTGCATGCGGGCGCAGCAGCGCCGCGGTTAAGATTGTTTTGTAGCAGTGAGGATTATGTCACGGGTCTGGACAGGGTGGTTAAGCTGGGTAGCGGCTTCGGCTGTGGCGGCGTGTGTCGGCCCCGCCTGGGCGCAGTATGTTGGCCGCGTCAACCAACAGGCGCCGCAGAACGGCACCCACCTGCGGGCGACGGCGGTCGTGGAGTACACCGGCGACCTGACAAAAATGAAAGAAAGCCGTTTGGTGCCCATTGCCATCTGGGATGGCATGCAGTATCAGCCGGGCGGCCTCTATCTGGCGCAGCCCGCGCCCCTGGCGGTGCTGTCGGGCACCCAGTATGAGCTCGAGACGGCGGGCAAGCCCGAGGGATTTTTCAACATCCGCGACTCAGAGGATCTGGCCGGGCAGTGGGTAGGGGTCGGTAGCTTTGAGGCTCCGCCTGCGCCTAAGCCCAGAGCTCCAGCTGCGAAGCGCAACCATGCGTACGAGGTGAGGGATTCCGATCCGGACAAGCCGCACTTTGCGCATCGCCCTGCGGACCAGCAGAACCAGGGTGGCGATGACGGCAGTGGCTCGGGGGCCGGACCGAACAAGCAGGCGGCGCCGCCCGTCGATCCTGACCGCCCGACCCTCCATCCACGCAGCGCAGGCAGCGGCGACTCGGGATCGAGTAATGGGGGCTCCGGTTCAGCCAATGCGCCGGATACCGATCCGGATCGGCCAACGTTTCATCGGCAATCGAATCAGTCAGCAGCGGTGCCCACCACCCAGCCAGAGGTCGATCCCAATCGGCCTCATCTGGAATACAAGGCGCCTGCGGAACAGGAGCAACTGGCCAAGCCAAGCGCGTTGTTTGGCGTGCCGAAGGACATGAGCCAGATTGCCGGAGTTTCCGATGATCGCAATGGAGACACGCCGTCATGGGTGTTTTCGTGGGCCAACCCCGACGATGAGAACAAGATGAAGGCGGCGCTCGAAGCGATCGCTGAGAAGGCGATTGCTCCGGCCGCTGCCCCTGCGCCCGTTCGGAGTAAGGCAACCACCCCGGCAGCGCGCCGGAAACAGCACCAGGCAGCCCAGCCTGCAGCGCCGGTATTGGCCGATGAGGAATTCAAAGCCTTCAGCCTGAGTTTTGGCGGCGGCGCCACCATGGTGCTGACGGCTCGCTCGACCGCGGCTCCCGTGAAATACGTCACGATCGTGGCGGAGCCGGATTTCTACGGCCAGCCCAAAGTGCTGCTGCAGCAGGTAACCAGCGACAATTCCCTGGATGTATCGCCGCGGTACCGGCTGGTCGATGCGGTCGACACCGCAGGCAACGGGCGGGCCGACCTCATTTTCGAGTTGCGCGGCCAGACTTACCGGCAGTTCGCCATCTATCGCATCGCGGCCGGGACAGCAACCCAGGCATTTGTGACGCAGCCGACGGCTAATTAGAACCAGAGCCCGTTACAATCTCTGCGCGCCACCGCCTTAACTGAAACAATGACGGTTACATTTTTGGGAGCTGCGTAGTATCCCATCCGCCGCCCAGCGCTCGGATCAGCTCCACACTCGAAACAAACTGGCGGGTGGCGATGTCCGCCTGCGTGCGCTCATTGCTGAGCTGCGTGGTCTGCGCGGTCAGAACTTCCAGGTACGTCGTCACACCGCCTTTGTAGCGGTTGGTGCTGATGTTCAGCGATCGTTGGGCCGCCGCTACCGCCAGTGCCTGCTGGGCCGATTCCTGATCGAGAATGCGCACCGCGGCCAGGTTGTCTTCCACATCCTGAAACGCAGCCAGAACGCTTTGACGGTAGTTGGCTGCCTGCTGCTCATACGCGTCGCGCGCCTGCTGCGTAATGGCGTGACGGCGCCCGGCGTCGAACAGCAACTCGACCGCTGAGGCCCCGAGGGACCACATTTCACTGGGACCCTGAATCAGCGTGCCGGGATTGCCGCTGGCAAAGCCGCCGGTTCCCGTCAGAGATACGTTGGGGTAGTACGCCGCTGTGGCGATGCCAATTTGCGCATTGGCAGCGTCCGCCTGACGCTCGGCTGCGGCAATGTCGGGCCGGCGCTCCAGCAACTGCGAAGGCACCCCAATGGGGATGGGCGGAATTTGCTCGCCCAGCGGCATCGGCGAAAGGCTGAACGTTGACGCGGGCGTCCCAATCAGTGTCGCAATGGCGTGTTCGTATTGCGCGCGCGCTACGCCAATGTCGATATCCTGCGCGCGGGTGGTCTCGAGTTGCGTCTGAGCCAGCGCTACATCGGATTCCGTCGCAACCCCACCCTTAAAACGTATCTGTGTCAGTTTCAAATACTCTTCGAAGGACTGAACGGTGTTGTCGAGCAGCTGCTTCTGCGAATCGAGGCCGCGCATCTGGAAATAATCCGCGGCGAGTTCGGCGCGCAGGCTCAGATCGACGTTAGCCAGTAGTGCCGCGGAGGCCTGAGCGTTGGCACGGGCTTGTTCGACGGTGCGGCGCACCTGGCCCCAAAGATCCGGCTCCCACTGCGCCTGACCGGCAATGCCATAGCTGTTGTACTGATAGTTGGTGAGGGAGCGGTTGGTGTTGGGCTGGTTATACGACTCACGTTGCCGCGAGACGGAAGGCCCGGCGGAGAGAGTCGGAAAATACTGCGACCGCGCTACGCGAACCTGTTCGTGCGCCGACAAATATTGCTCCATGGCCCCGCGAAGGGTCTGGTTGGAAACCGCAACCTTGCCTTCGAGCGCGCTGAGCTGCGGATCGCCATAGAGATCCCACCACTGACCACGCAACGCCCCGTCGCTGGGCTCCGCCTGCTTCCAGCTCCCGTTTTGAGGATTAGGAGGCGGTGCGGTGTTTTCTTTCCATGCCGGCGCAGTGGCAGCAGCGGGGCGCTTGTAGTTGGGGCCCACGGTACAGCCCGCGAGCAGCAGCGCCAGCGCGAAAGAGGCCGGCGCCCATGGGCAAAGGCGCGTCATGCACTACCCTCCGGACCGCCCTGGCTTCCCTGATTCTCCTCGTGCTCCCGGCCCGGTACCCCACCGCTGTTGGGGGAAACGACACGGACTTTTTCTCCGTCTACCACAGAATCGGGCGGGTTCTGGACCACCTCGTCGTTCGCGGTGAGGCCGGAGATGATCTGGACAACCCGGCCGTCATCCTGGCCGATGGTGACAGGGACCAGCTTCGCAATGTCTCCATTCCTGTCATCGTGCACGACGGTGACGACGCGCAGGCCTTCCTGACGGAAGAGCAGTGTTGAAACCGGCAGGATCAAAGTCTCGCGAAAGACTTTCACCTGAAAATGGACTTCGGTGTAAGCGCCAGGCACCAGAGAGCCATCGCCGTTGGGCACATCCACTTCGACCAGCAGCGTGCGCGAGGCAGGATCGATGGCGTGTGCGGTACGCACGACCTTGCCGTGGAAACGGCGTCCCGGATATTCATCGAGGGTGAGGTCGGCCGGCGTTCCCGGGTTGCACGAAGGTGCGTCGACCTGGGGCACATTCACGTAAACGCGCATGATGTGCTCGTCGTCCATGTGAAACATCTCCCGGCCGCCCGTCCCGCCGGCGCCCGCGTTGATGAGCGTGCCCACGTCCACGTCGCGCGCGGTCACGATGCCATTGAAGGGCGCGTAGATTTTCTCGAATCCTGTGAGCTGTTCCAGACGCTGGACGTTGGCCTGTGCGGATCGAACCTGGGTGGAAGCGGATGCGGCCTGGGTTACGAAGTTCTCCGTGTCCTGTTTGGCAACCGCGTTACTAGCGAGCAGGTCGGTGTAACGGCTGGCCTGCTGTTTTGCGTATCCCGCATTCGATTCCGCAGTTGCCAGATCGGCCCGGGCCTGAGCCAGCTGCTGGTCAACCTCAGGACTGGCGATGGTAGCGAGTAGTTCTCCCTTTTTTACGCGCGCGCCAATGTCGAAATTCCACTTTTCAAGGTAGCCATCGGTGCGGGCATAGATAGGCGAGTCGACGTAGGCGAACATATTGCCGGGCAGAACGATTTCCTGACTGGGCTCGCCCGCTTTCGGTTTGTCGACGAGAACATTGGCCAGGGCCAGGTCGCCCGTCCGCGTTTTCAGCGCCTTTTCCGCGCGCAAACGCGGAATGATGCCGACGACTGCGAGCACGGCCGCAACAATGAAGACCACAATCAGAATGAGGATGGCTTTGCGTCCGGAGATCGGCGGACGGTTGTCTTCACCGTGGCTTGTGTGATTCTGCTGCCGGTTTGGCTGGGATTTGGGGTCTGTCATATTAACTCCCGGTCACCAACTGTTGCCTGTGTGCATGTTGACGGTCCTCCCGTTCTTTACGACGACGCTCGATACGACCGTGCAACACGCTGAAAATGGTGGGAACGAAAAATAACGTCGATACAGTGGCGAAGAGCAGGCCGCCGATGACGGCCCGGCCGAGGGGCGCATTCTGCTCGCCACCGGAACCGAGGCCGAGGGACATCGGAATCATGCCGAGGATCATGGCGAGCGCCGTCATAAGCACCGGGCGGAAGCGGACGAAGCCTGCGTTCAGCGCGGAGAGCGATGCATCGCCGACCGTCTCTTCGAGCTGCTCGCGAGCAAAGCTGATGACGAGAATCGAATTCGACGTGGCCACCCCCATGCACATAATGGCGCCCGTGAGCGCGGGAACGCTGAGCCGCGTGTGGGTGAGAAAGAGAAACCACACGATGCCGGAAATGGCCGCCGGCAGGGCGCACACGATGATGAAGGGATCGAGCCACGACTGAAAATTGACGACGATCAGCAGGTAGACAAGCAGGATGGAGAACACGAGGCCGCCCAGCAGTCCCTCAAACGACGTACGCATAGTCTGGACCTGGCCGCGAACGACGATGTGGGAACCACGGGGAAGTTCGGATTTCTGCTCGTCAATCGTTTTCTGGATACCTTTGCTGACCGTCGCAAGGTCGGTTCCGACCACGTTGCCGAAAATATCGATCACCGGTGAGATGTTGTAGTGCGTCACCATGCCTGGCTCCGTGCCAGGCACGATCGAAGCGACATTGTCGAGAATCCGGATGGGCTGGCCACCGACGGGTCCGAGCGAAGGCGGCATTCCGGCGCCGAGGGAACTGCTGCCCGCCGGAAGCTGACCGGCACTGCCGACTGAAGCTCCACTGCCTGGAGTAACAGGAATATTGCGCAGGTCCTGCATGGTATCCAGGGCATACTGCGGCGACTGCGCTGCAATGCTGTATTCAACGCCGTTGTGAGGATCAAGGTAGTAGGTGGGCGATGTCTGAAAGCTGCCGCTGGTGGCAACCAGCAGGCTCTGCATCACGTCGCGCTGATCGAGGCCGGTGCTCTGGGCCATGGAGCGATTGACGTTCACCGTGAGATTGGGATTATCGAAGGGTTGCTGAATGCGCATGTCCGCCGTGCCGGGCACGTACTTCATGAGGTTCAGCAGATGCTCGGCGAAGGCGCGGTTCCCAGCCTGGTCAGGACCGACGATCTGGACATCGATCGGCGAGGGCAGTCCAAAGTTGAGAATCTGGGTGACCATATCCACCGGCAGAGTGTAGAACTCCGTGCCGGGAAACCGGCGAGGCAGTTCGTCGCGCAGATGCGCAACGTACTCCTCCGTCGGACGGTGATGATCGGTCAGCGAAACCTGGATGTCCGCATCCGCGGTACCCACGGGCGCGGAATTGGAATAGGAAGTATTGATCCCGGAGTAGGGCAGCCCAATGTTGTCGATGATCGTAACAAGCTGATTTTTCGGTATCACTTCGCGAATGCTGTTGTCGATGCGGTCGCAAAGCGCAGCCATATCCTCGATGCGCGTTCCGGTGCGGGCGCGAACGTGCAGCTTGAACTGCCCGCTGTCGACGCTGGGAAAGAAATCTTCGCCCAGAAATGGATAGAGCAAAGCCGCGGAGCCCATGCTGAGCACAAAGAACAAAACGATGAACAGGCCCGCGTGCTGGATACAAAGCTCCAGAATGTCACGGTAGCCACGGCGAATTTTCTCGAAGCGGCTTTCGAAGAGAAGCTGGAACCGAATCAGTGGATTCCGGCTCCGCAGCTTTTGTTCGCCCTCCTGAGCGTCGTGCTCGCGAAGGAGATATTTTGCCATGGTGGGCACCACCGTACGAGAGAGCAGGTACGAGGCGAACATGGCGAAGACAACGGCTTCAGCCAGCGGCACAAAAAGGTACTTTGCCACACCGCTGAGAAAAAACATCGGGACGAAAACAATGCAGATTGAGATGGTTGCGACGAGCGCCGGAACCGCGATCTGCGCGGCCCCATCGAGGATGGCCTGCTCGATGGCCTTGCCCTGCTCGAGGTTGCGATTGATGTTTTCGATTTCAACCGTGGCGTCGTCGACCAGGATGCCGACCGCCAGCGCCAGGCCGCCGAGCGTCATGATGTTAATGGACTCGCCAAGGGCGCTCAGCACCAGCAGCGAGGTGAGGATCGAGAGCGGGATCGACACCGCGATGATGAGAGTACTGCGCCAGCTGCCCAGAAAAATCAGGATCATGACCGCCGTCAGGCAGGCGGCGATGATGGCTTCGTGTACGACGCCGTCGATCGAGTTGCGTACGAAGATGGATTGATCGGCCAGGGCCGTGATCCGAAGCTGGGGAGGAAGCTGGGACTTCAGATCGTCGGTCTTGGCTAGGATGCCCTTGACGATGTTCAGCGTCGAGGCGTTGCCCGTTTTGATGATCGACAGCAGCGACGCACGCTGGCCGTCGACGCGGACGATATTGGTCTGGGGCGGGAACCCGTTGCGCACGTGAGCGACGTCGTGGATGTATACCATCGCGCCATTCACCTGGCGAATGGGCAGATCGTTCAGCTCCTGAATGGTGGTGGGAGCGCTGTTGGTCTCCAGCTGATATTCGAACTGACCAATCTTGATGCTGCCCGAGGGCAGAATTAGATTCTGCGCGCCGATCGCGTTGACCACATCGGCGGGCGACAGGCCTTTGGACTGCAGAGCGGGAAGATTGAGATCGACCTGCACCTGCCGCTGCTTGCCGCCGTATGGATACGGGATGCCGGCGCCGGGCACCGTCACCAGTTGCGTGCGGATGAAGTTGAGGCCGATGTCGTTCAGCTGCATTTCCGAGAGGCCTTCACCGGAAAGTCCCAGCTGGATGATAGGAACGCTGGAGGCGTTGTACTGGATGATGAGCGGTGGCGTGGTTCCGGCCGGCAACTGGCGAATCTGAGTCTGTGCGATAGCGGTGACCTGCGCGACCGCGTTACCGATGTTGACCCCGGGCTGGAAATAAATCTTGATGACCGAGCGGCTGTTCACCGACATCGATTCGATGTGCTCGATGTCGTTCACGGTCGTGGTCAGGGAACGTTCGCTGAGTGTGACAATGCGCTCGGCCATCTGCTCGGGAGAAAATCCCTGGTATTGCCAGATGATGGAGACCACGGGAATGTTGATATTCGGAAAGATGTCCACCGGCATATTCATGATCGCCAGCGGGCCCAGAACCATCAGCAGGAGCGCGACCACGGCAAACGTATACGGCCGTCGCAGCGCGAGGCGGACTATCCACATATCGCTTCAGCTTCTCCTGCGGCTTCCCGAGACATTCCGACGCCGGGGTGCGGGATTCCAGAAATGATTCAGTCGTTGCGCTGCGGGGACACGAATCCCGCTGATTACAGTATCCATCCTTTGCCTGGTGGGAAGGAATTTTGAAACGCGAAAACTGCTCTACGTTCTGGAAGACGAACCGACGGCTGAAAAAGACCTCAACCCGAGCACCGTTCGTTCCGTTTTATAGATGTTGGCAGATGAGTACCAGATGCATATTTCCGGTATAAAGCCGGATACAGCTACATATTCATCTTCTTGAAAATGCGGCGCGGAATGCCGCGGACGAGCAGCATGATCAGACCCCAGAAGGGCGGCGCGTAGACCACATCTTTGCGCTTTTCAATCGCCCGCAGAATGTGCTTCGCGACCTGCCCAGGCTCCGCGAACAGAGCATTCTTTTTCAGATGCGCCGTCATCGGCGTGGCCACGAAGCCGGGCTTGATCGTGAGCACCTGAACTCCCGCGCGGTCGATCCGGTTGCGCACGCCGTCAAGAAAGATGTTGAGACCGCCTTTGGAAGCGCCGTAAACGTAGTTGCTTTTGCGGCCCCGATCACCGGCCACCGAAGAGATTACGGCGATGGTGCCGCGATGCTCGGCCTCGAAGTAGTTCCCGAGCCAGGTGACGAGAGAAACAGCCGAGAGAAAGTTGGTGTGGAGGATACCCGCGGCGGTTGCATAGCTCTTCTCCGCTTCCTCCTGGTCGCCAAGCACGCCGTGGGCGATGAAGGCCAGGTCGATTCCGCCCAGCGCCGTGACGGCATGGGAAAGCATGGCCGGATGAGCCGCGGTATCGTCGAGGTCAGCGGCGAAGGTCGTAACGGCGGAAGCGCCCCTCGTCAGCAGATCGTCACCCACGGCGCCAAGCCTTTGCGCATTGCGGCCCACGATGAAAAAGGATGCCTGCTGCTCGGCCAGTAGCCGAAGAGTGGCCTGAGCAATGGCAGAGGTTGCGCCGAGCGCGAGCACGCGTTTTGGAGCCGCAGGGAGCCGATCAGCCAACAAGCGGCCTCCGCCCGGTCACACGCTGCCAGAACGCGGAATCGAATCCGGGATCGATGTAGCGAGAAAATTCCTGCCACTGCGGGTAGAAAGCCTGGAACTGCTCGGGCGTCATGCGCGCATCTTTCGCGGAGTACATGCGTCCACCGTGCTCGAGTGTGATGCGCGCCAGCCGATCTACCAGATCGAAGCTCACCTCATGACGGATCGGGAAATCCAGCGCCAGCATCGGCCCCGGCCTCGGGAACGACATCATGCCGACAGAGGGCACGTCGCCAAAAAACTTGATCACAGCCAGGAAGGAGGCAAGACCCGATTTCGTGATCGCCTTGAGAATTTCAATCATTCCCTCGCGGCCGCTCTCATGCGGCAGGACATTCTGGAACTGCAGCAGGCCTTGCTTGCCATACATGCGGTTCCAGTGGAGCACGGCATCGAGGGGATAGAAAAAGGGCTCGTAGTCGACAGGACCGATCTTTTGCTTGCCGATCTGCTTATGGAAGTACAGCGAGTTGAATGCGGACATGGAGAAACGATTCAGTGCAAATTCCGGCAGGTTGAAAGGGAAGGTCAACTTTGGCTCTTTGCTCCTCGTCAGCGGGCCGGGCGTTTCGGAGTGATCGCCCTGCATAAAGATGCCGCGCGCGAAATTGCTGCCGGTGGAGACGCAGTCGATCCAGGCTACGGTGTACTCGCTGGTTGCCGATTGAGAGAGGGTGAAGAACTCGTCGATGCCGTGGAATTTGTCGCCGCGATATTCGATCTTGCGCGAGACGATGGGACGAAGATGGATTTCAGCCCAGGTCATCAGGCCGGTGAGACCCATACCGCCGATGGTCGCAGCGAACCATTCCGGATTCTCGACGGGGCTGCAGACGAAGCGGGTGCCGTCGGAACGGACCAGCTCGAAGCGGGCGACATGACGCCCAAAAGTCCCGGCAACATGATGATTCTTGCCGTGAATATCGTTGGCGATGGCCCCACCCACCGTTACATATTTTGTTCCTGGCGTGACAGGCAGGAAATAGCCGCGCGGAACGGCGAAATCGAGAATCTGCTGCAGCGTCGCCCCGGCTTCGCAGCGGAGCATGCCCGTGACCGCGTCGAAATGCAGCAGCCGATCCATGCCGGAGGTTTGCAGCAGAGTGCCGTTTTCGAGCAGGCAAACGTCGCCGTAACTGCGGCCTAAGCCGATCGGCAACTGCTTGGCGGCCGGCGCGTTCGACAATGGAAAATCCGCCGTCCAATTGAGCGGAACGACCTCGGCCTGCAATCGTGGATAGCGCCCCCATGATTCAAAACGGGGGGCTTCTGCTGTTGCACCGGCGGATTTGCTCATGGATGAAATCGCTTTCTCTGCGCTACAAAGCGGCAAGCGCTGCAGTGACCGCGACAGCCGCGCCCGTAAGCAGGCTGATGCGATCGGTTACGGCAAAAATAACGGGGTCTTCGTCAAGCTGGCCGCGCGAAGCCAGCAGCCAGACTCGGCTCAGCCAGAAAATCAGCAACGGTGCGATGAGCCAAAGCCAGTTTGGATGCTGATATAGCCCTCCCGACTCCCCGGCCTCGCGGATGTAAAACAGGAAAACTGCGACTGCGGTGTAGGCGCTGCAGGTTCCAAAACTCCGCAACTGCTCAATGTCACCCAGCAGATAGCCGCGCCCGTTGGCGACAGCCTGGCCCCGTGCTCGGGTGTTCTGGAGTTCGCTGAAGCGCTTGACCATGGCCAGCGAGAGAAACAGGAATACAGAGAAGGCGGCCAGCCACGGAGAGATGGCTACTTTGGTCGCCGACGCGCCCGCCAGCAGCCGGACCGTGTACAGGCCGGCAAGCAAAATAACGTCCACCAGTACGACGCGCTTGAAATACAGCGAATACAAGAGCGTCGCAACAAGGTAGAAGAAAAGCCACAGCAGGAATCCGTGCGGCAGCAGCGCCGCCGCAATCGCGATGGAGCCGCCCAGCAATGCGGCGCTGATAAGCACTCCGCTGGCTACTGAAAGGTCCCCGGCCGCAAAGGGCCGCGCGCGCTTGCGAGGATGGCGCCGGTCCGATTCGATGTCGAGCAGATCGTTGGCGATGTAGGTGGATGAGGCGCAGAGACTGAAGCTCACAAACGCGATAGCCGCGTCGGCAAAGGCCCCGCCGCGCAGCACATGCGCGAGCAGCATGGGCACGAAGATGAGGATGTTTTTGGCCCACTGGTGGAGGCGGATCGCCTTGAGGATGGCCTTCGCCCGCGGGGCTCTGTCATCGAACTCACGCTGAACAGTGACGCCGCGCGAACGTAAACGGGCACGCAGAGCGGGAGCGGGATTGGCAATCATCGCTGTCCCGGCATGCTCCAGAAGGGGCACGTCCGGACTTGCGTTGCCGATATAGTCGTACCCCTCCTCACCGAAAGCCTTGCGCAGGCCTTCCAGCTTATTGCCGGCGGTGAGATTCGTTTTCCCGTCGCTGGCGAGCACGCCCTCGAACAGACCCAGATGGTCGGCTATGCGCGCTGCGAGCCCCTGGTCAGCCCCGGTCGCAAGATAGAGCTTGCGCCCCTCGCCGCGCTCGGTTTCCAGATACTCGACAACGGACCGGTTATAGGGCAGGTGGCTCACGTCGAGCGCGACACGAGCACCGACTTCGGCCTTGACCGCAGCTTTCCCCCGAACAAGCCACAACGGAACCAGCAGCGCATCGAAAGGACGGTTTCGTACCAGAACCAGGAGCGAGTCCATCAGGGTGTCGCTCTTCACCAGTGTCCCGTCCAGGTCGACACAGAGCGGGCGCCGCGACACGACCGGCGTCAACTGCCCTGCTGACGGCTGACTCAAGGTAATCTCTCCCATGGTTTCCTGAACACAAAACCGAGCGAACTGAGCCGCAATTGCGGATGTCGGCGGCTCATCACATCATCGCGGACGAGATCGAAGGAATTCAGGCCAAGTATAGCATCGGGAACCCGAGCAGCCAGGCGCCTGGAATCAGCGTCGATACAGGCGTTGGTGCAGATCCTCGAAGCTGCACCAAAAGCTGGCGAGACCCTAATGCGCGACCGAATTCTCCAGTGCCGGCTGTCGCGACTCGGAGCTTTTTTCCACGGGGCGTTCCGGGAAATAGGCGTTGATGACGTACTGCTCAAGCATGCGCTGCGTATTGAAGAATGAGCCGTTCAGCGCGATCGTCGAGCGCATGATCCGGCGCCACTGTCCCGTGTCTTTGTAGTAGAGCGGGAGAATCAGCTTTTCCAGATGCTCGTACAGCGAGCGAGCTTCGCCCGCCTCCTCGTCGTGATCTTCGATCGCCCATCCGGTCACGCCTTCGATCCATCCTTCAATCCACCAGCCGTCCAGAATGCTGAGGCTGGGCACGCCGTTCAGTGCGGCCTTCATGCCGCTCGTTCCTGATGCCTCGTACGGACGGCGCGGCGTATTGAGCCATAGGTCGACGCCACCGGTCAGCAGCGCGCCAAGTTTCCATTCGTAGTTTTCCAGATAAACAATCTTCAGCGGGGTTTCCCGCAGATCGCGGGAGAGTTCGATCACGCGCCGGATCTTCGCCTTCCCAGGTTCGTCAGCAGGATGCGCCTTGCCGGCATAGATAATCTGCATTCCGCCGAATTGTTCGGCAGTCTTCACCAGCCGTTCCGGATCGGTAAAGAGCAGATCGGCGCGCTTGTAGGTGGCGGCGCGGCGCGCAAAGCCCAGAGTGAAAACGTTTGGCTTCATTTCGATCCCGGAGGCGGCCTTCACCGTTTCAATGAGCTCATGCTTTGAGGCGGCGTGGGCTTCGACGATTTCATTTTCCGGAATGTCGATGGCATAGCGCAGCGTCACGTTGTCCTGACGCCAGCGGGGCAGGTGTTTATCGAACAGCCCCTGCACTGAGGGCGCGGTCCATGTGCCGGCGTGCACGCCGTTGGTGATCGCATCAATCGTGTATTCAGGGAACATCTCACGCGAAACCTTGCCGTGCTGCATGGCTACGCCGTTGACGAAACGCGAGAAGCGCAGAGCCACGTAGGTGAGGTTCAGCAGCCCGTCGTGGAAACATCCGAAGCGCTCCAGCATCCCTGCCCGCTCCGCCCCCAGAATGCGGTAAGCCTGCTCACCGGAAAAGCGGTCGTGGCCCGCCGGAACCGGCGTGTGCGTCGTGAAAACACAGCGGCGGCGAACCGCCTCAATGTTGCGTTCGGTCGCCGTCTGCAGCCCGGCGCCATGCAGTTCCTGTTCGAGAACCGGAATGGTCAGCAACGCCGCGTGCCCTTCGTTCATGTGATACACGGCCGGCTGGTATTCCAGAGCCCGCAGCAGACGAGCGCCCCCAATGCCGAGGATCGCTTCCTGGCGCAGACGATAATCAGCGTCGCCGCCATACAGTTGATCCGTGATGTTGCGATCTTTCGCGTCGTTCTGCTCCAGATCGGTATCGAGGAAATAAATCGGTATACGGTGCCCTGTCACTCCTTCGAGATCGAAACGCCAGGCGCGCACCGCGACCGGCCGCCCTTCGAGAGTCACCGTCACAACCGGTTCTTCCGCTGCCAGAATGCTTTCAGGATTCCACGGCTGCGGCTCCTCGGTCTGGATGCCCGTGGCTGGGTCGAGGTGCTGACGGAAGTAGCCCTTGCGATGTGCCAGTGTGACCGCCGTAAGCGGCAGCCCCATATCCGCTGCGGCGCGCAGGGTGTCGCCAGCGAGAACGCCGAGGCCTCCACTGTAGGTAGGAAATTGCGGGACCACGGCGATTTCCATCGAGAAGTAGGCGACAATACCGCCTTCGCCTGGTTCTTCGGGGGAAAAGTACTGAGAACGATTAATAAATCGCATCGATAAAACGATTTCTCCGGCCTTGTGCGAGCGCCCGCCCTTCAGCATAACAATCTCTGCGCCAGGCATGAAGCCCGCATCCGGCCCCTTGTGATTGTTACATTGGCATCACGGCCGCTGGTATGGCCCTTCTGTGGAATACTTTTCCGTCTCGGAGGCTCCGTTCCGCTACGAGGGACGTTCGTTGCCCTCTGCATTGTCCCTTCATACCGCGTGCGCCGCAGCCGATGCGCGACAGCGGTAGATCTCGGCATCGATTCCGGTTGTGCGCCGGTATTCATCGTGAAGACGCGCGGCAAAATCTTTGGCCACTTCCGCGTGGACCAGGTTCACAGTGCAGCCGCCGAAACCGCCTCCCGTCAACCGAGCACCAATCAGGCCGGGCAAACTGTGCGCCGCCTCCACCATCGCGTCAACCTCATCACAACTGGCTTCGAAGTCGTCGCGATAGCTCGCGTGGGCCGCGGCCATCAGGTCGCCAAGCTTCTTCAGATTCCCCGCGGCCAGAGCATCGGCCGCAGCCACGGTGCGCAGGTTTTCGGTGATGACGTGACGGCAGCGGCGCAGAACATTGTCCGGCATCTCGGCCCCCCACAACTCCAGATCCTTCGTGGTGGCGTCGCGCAACAACTGAATCTCGGGCCGATGGCCGCGGAGGATGGCCGTCCCCTCCTCTACTTCCCCGCGGCGAATGCCATATTCGCCTCCGGCGATGGCGTGCTTCACCATGGTGTTGGCGATAACAAGGCTGACGTTGGCAGGAATCGGGGCAAGGCGGTACTCCAGGGAACGACAGTCGAGCAGAAGGGCGTGATTTTCCGCGCCACGGCAGGCGATGAATTGATCCATGATGCCGCAGGAAGCGCCCACGTATACGTTTTCTGCACGCTGGCACAATTTCGCGATCTCCTCACGAGCGGGCTCGGCGCCCACAAGGCTGAGCGCTGCAAACGCCGTGGCGACCTCGATCGAAGCCGAGGAACTGAGTCCCGCTCCCAGCGGAACGTCCCCGTAGACCGTGAGACTGAAGGCCGGGACAGCGTACCCAGCGTCGCGCAGAACCTTGACGACGCCGAGCGGATAGCCCGACCAGTGTCCGCCGCCGTTTTTAGGAAGGCCGTCGATCTGGTGGCTGACCTGCTGCTGAAAATTCTCAGACCAGATGACTACCCGGCCGTCGCTGCGCGGAGAAATGGCGGCCAGAGTGCCGAAGTCGATCGCCGCGGGCATCACGAACCCACCGGCATAGTCGGTGTGCTCGCCAATGATGTTGACGCGGCCGGGGGCCAAAAATACCGCGGGTTCAGCGCCGAAGCGATCCGCGTGTTGTCTTGTAATACCGTTTACATCGAGCATGCAGGACCCTTCCTGGGACAAGGGGAAATGATTGTCTACCGTAACAATAGATGCGTCGCGTGGATGCGCATCGGCCAAAGATCCGAGCGCACCTGGTGAATCGCGGTGATTTGCCAGTTTAAATTCAGAGCGCTCCTCGCAAAACCCGGCCGATTTCGTCGATCCAGGCAAGATGTTCCGGCTTCATCAGAACCGAGCGCAGGCAGGTAACGGTGGCGTCGCTGCTCTCGGACCAGGCGGCGCCGGCAAAGAATCGTACGGGAAGATGCGCGAGGGCCAGGTGAAGACCCTGCTGCGCGGCGCGATCGAAAACCTGCTGGGCGAGCCGCGACGATTCGGCAATGCTGGCGGCGCGTACGGCCCAGACCACAATGTCCAGTTCCGGCGCCATTCCGGCAACAAAGCGCGGATCCGAGCCAATCCCGGCGTGGAGGCGGAGCGCGGCTTCCCTGCCCCGCTCGAGCCCGTGGGCAAACTCACCGCCGCGAATCAGCGGCAGCAGACGTTGGGTCGACCACAGCGCCACAGCTGAGGCGCCCGCCCGCGAGCATTCGAGGCTGATTTCGCCGAGGTGAAGTTCGCTCGACGTGAAGTAGGTGTACGGCGAATTGTGCTTGTACCAGCGGCCCATGGCAGGATCGCGGAACAGAATGCAACCGCAGCCATACGGCTGCAACCCGTGCTTGTGAGGATCGACCACGATCGAGTCGGCCTCCGCAATTCGATCAAAGGCCCGCCGGGCGTCGCCGTCGAGGGTCGAGGCCAGCCGAAAGTAGCCCCCGTACGCCGCATCCACATGCAGGCGGAAGGGATATTTCGAACGCAGGGTAAGAATGTCATTCAGCGGATCGACCGCTCCCACCGCCGTTGTCCCAAGCGTTGCGACCACGGTGCCAACCTCGCCGCCAGCGAGGGCGGTTTCAAGTGCCTTGACGTCCATCCGGCCAAAGTTGTCGGCGGGGATCGCTGCAAACGGGAGTTGAAGAACGGAACTGATGCGGCTGTGGGTGTAATGCGCCTGCTCCGAGGCGACGACCTTCTTGCCGGGCGCCATCTGGCCGGCGATCCACAGAGCCTCAAGATTAGCGAAGGTTCCACCGCTGGTCAGGTGACCCAGAAATTCGCTCCACCCAAACATGGCGGCAATCTCGCGAACAGCTTCAATCTCCATGCGCGAGCTGGCACGGCCGCCGTCCATCGCATGATTGTTGGGATTGATCCTCATGGCCATGGCATAAGCCGCGCGCGCAATGGGATGCGGCGGCTTCAGCATCTGGCCGGCATACAGCGGATGGAAATAAGGGAAATTGTCGCCGAGGCGAAGCGCGGCTTCAGCCAGAACAGAGGCCATGTGCGGCTCGCCTGGAATTTCGGCATCGAAGCGCGGCAGCGAGGCAAATTCCCGCTCCAGGCGATCAAGAGCTTCGGCGAGGAGTTCTGTGTCCGACATGAGGGCCTGCGCCATGGAAGGAATCAGAATACCTGCTTTGCCGCAGGGACTCGAAGAAAACAGAGACTTTTGTGGAGGTGGCTGGTTTGAATCAGCAGACAGATCACGGTTGAGAACAGGGGGGCGGCGATGAAAACGGAATGAAAGCCGCCGTGGTGGTGCTGGCAATGCTCCTGGCTAGTGGAGCCGCTTACGCGCAGGATCCAGGCGCCGATGCGGTAGCGCAGGCGCAAATCGCAGCCGAGCAGGCGCAGATGAATGCGCAGCAGAGCATGACAGATGCGGACATCGCCGCGCAGCAGGCGCAGCTGATGATGAACCAGGCGACCGCCGACCCGAATGACGCGATCGCCAGTCTCCAGGCGCAGATGGAGCAAAGCCAGATCGACTCGGAACAGGCCATGGAGCAGGCCGAGATGGCCAATCAGCAGGCCCAGATCGATGCACAGCAGGCGATGCTCGCCGCGCAGATGCCGAACTAGCGATCGGGCACGAGGGACCCGCCGTGTCGGGTCTTTTCACTCTGCGGCTCGTCTATGCGAAGTTGTGAGGTGCAGGATGCGAAGCTCCCGCAGCTGGATGCAGACCTTTGTCGTACTTTCTGCTTTGGTTCTTTTCGACGGAAGCGCGGCTCGCGCACAGGATCCAGGAATGGATGCCGCCATGCAGGCCAACCAGATGGCCATGCAGGCCGCGCAGCAGGCCAACCAGCAGGCGCTCCAGGATATGCAGCTGGCGAATCAGCTCGCAACCCAGCAAACCATGGACAGCATGCAGCCCAGTAACTGGTGGGCACAGTGGCCGAGCCATCGGCCCCCGTACGTGAAGGTCGCGGGAACCTTCCGAACCGCCCCGCCACAGCTGTCGAAAGGTTCAGGGCTCTACTCCGGCACAGTCACGGTTCGGCTCAAGGATCATACGAAAGGCGCCACCATCTACTACACGACCGATGGATGGACCCCAACGCGGATGTCCGCAAAATACACAGGGCCGATCGCGATCGATGCGACGACCACTCTCGAGGCAGTAGCGATTGCGCCGAATTTTGCTCGCAGTATCGTGAGCTGGTCGACCTATATTTTTCGTACGCCGGCCCCGGCGACACCGGCGTCGATTTCTCTCCGGGCGGGAACGGATGGCAGCCGCGTGGTCGCGAGCGACACGACGATCCCGCTTGAGTTTGCGCAGCCGCTCAGTTCAGACACTGCGAAGGTTGGCGACCCTGTAAGGCTCACGGTGGCCGAGGACGTCAGGGCGGGCGACACGGTGGCGATTCCCAAAGGCACGCCGGCGGTGGGGTCGGTGGTGCGGGTTGTGCCGGTCCGTCCGGGCGAAAATCCCGGCCACGTTGCTTTCAAAGTCGACTCACTGACCGTCCGGGGCCAAACACTGCCGCTCCATCGGGTCGCAGCCCTGGACGGAGCCTTCGATCCGGCCGCTCAGGACGCGCGAATTACTGTGGGGACGCCCGTTACAGCTACCATGCCGGCGGGAACGGTGCTGCCGGGGAGCGTCACGGCCAACTAACCCCCAGGGGCACGAAATCCGTTCGACGACGACTTGCTACGCGGGCTGCCCCAAGCCCCAATCGCACTGATTCCCCTCAAAAAAGTTAAGGCGAAACGCGCCGCAGATCGTGTATGCTTGCGCGCACCTGGACAGCCGAATCGGATACCCCATCCCAGCAGGCCGGCATGATCAGTTCCCTTCCCCGCAGACAGTGTCGAACCGAAAACTCTGGAACGGAGAAAAACAATGGAATGGTATCTTTTGGTGCTGCAGAAATATGCGGAGTTCAACGGCCGGTCGCGGCGCAAAGAATACTGGACGTACACGCTGATCACCATGATTTTCTTTATCGTCCTGTATTCCGTGGGCTTGTTCATGATCATGCAGGGCAATAAGCTGGGAATCGCCGTGATGGGGGTCTATGGTCTCTACGCGCTGGCTACGTTTGTGCCGAGCCTGGCGGTGTGCATTCGCAGGCTGCACGACACGAACCGAAGCGGGTGGTGGATTCTGATTAGCCTGGTTCCTCTGGTTGGCGGCATCATCCTGATCGTTCTTTTGGCGATTGAAGGCGACCCGGCCAACAACCTTTACGGCCCAAGTCCAAAGCTGTTGGCGCAGCCCGCTGCGATGGGATGAGGGCCGCGCCTGGGAAGTCCGGAGTCGAAAACGGGGTTGACGCCGCAGGACTTGAACCGGTTGCTGTTCGGCGATCTGCTACACTAGGGCAGCGTTAGAACCGAACCGGGCAAGCGCAGTCTTTCGCCTCGCCCAACTAAGCAGGAAAAGCAGATCTGCCAGTTCGCTCCGATTCACTCCAGCGCAATTCAATTCAGGACGCAGCAACACAATGGAACAAGGAACAGTGAAGTGGTTTAACGACGCGAAGGGCTACGGCTTTATCTCGCGCCAGAACGGCGAGGATGTCTTCGTGCACTACTCTGCCATTTCAGCGAATGGCTTCAAGAGTCTGCAGGAAGGTCAGGCCGTGCAATTCAACGTCGTCAAGGGGCCAAAGGGCTGGCAGGCAGCTGACGTTCAGCCTCTGTAAGACGCAAACAAATTTAGAAAGTCAACAAGGCAAAACGGCGGGCTTCGGCTCGCCGTTTGTCTTTCCAGGGCTGTCGCGGCTCGTGAGCCCGCGGCTTTTCTCCCTGGCCGCAATCGTTCAAAACCAGACCGGCCACCGGCTCAACGCTAACCGTTACGCGCTCCCCCTTCACTTCACCTCACTGCCCGTCCAGATCTGCTCCACGATGAACCACACCGCATTCCCGTTCGCCGCTTTCGTTCGGCGGTAAACGGTCAGATAGTCCCCCGCCATGTGCTGGGTCTTGCCGGTGGCGTGAGCGGTCAGCGTTTCCTTGTAGGTGCCGGAGTCATAGGCAAGATCACCAGAAATCTCGACGCGCTGCGAAGTGAAAGCCAGGTCGCTGTCAAACGTCGAAGTAATGGTCTGGAAGAGCTGCCGCAGGGCGGCCATGCCGTGCGTGCGGCCCGTGTCGCTGATGAAGTCGGCGTCCGGTGCGTACTGGGCCAGCGCATCGTCGACATGTTTCTCGTGAAGGTCTTTGGCCCATTGATCGCGCAGGGCTCCGAAGGGATCGTTTGAAACGGCCGACGGGGCGGAAGCCTGCAGGGCGAGGAAAAGCAAAAGAGCGAAGCGCATAGGTCACCAGAACATTGGAGTCTCGAAGAAGTCAAGATTCTGCCTGCCGAATCAATCCACCGCCGCTACAATCGCGCCATGCCTCGACGATCCACGCACCTTCTTTGCCGCCGAGCGCACCTTTCTGGCGTGGATACGAACCGGCCTGGGCCTGATGGGCGTGGGCTTTGCGCTCGCGCGGTTTGGGTTGTTTCTGCGGGAATTTCAGCAGAGCCAGCAGGCCGCCCCGCACCACTCCGGCCTCTCCGTCTATTCGGGAGTCGGTCTGGTTGCGCTCGGAGTGGTCGTCAACATCTCGGCGGTCATTGGGCATCTGCGCACCGTTAAAGAGCTGAGAAGCGGCGCATGGTCTCCGGATATCTCGCGCAACGCGGTCATCCTGGCACTGGTGCTCGCGGTCTTTGGGGTTGGGGTGGCCATTTACCTGCTGCTCCTGCACTGAGCCGTGCCGGAATTCCCCGCTGGCGGCCGCCACAGGACTTTGGTGATCCCGGCATGACGAAGGTTCATTGCGACCAAACCTGCCGCACCCGACAATAGCTTCCATGTTCCTCCGGTTGCGCGTCAATCTGATGGAGTCCGCGGTCAACGCCATCGAGCGTGCCGCTCGACGTCGCCGGCCGGAGCGCGCTCCGCATCTGGAAACGGGACTGCAGGGGGAGCGCGCCGCCTTTTTCTGGCTGATGCGCCGTGGATATGTCGTGGTCGCGCGCGCCTGGCATTCCTCGCGGGCTCCCGGCGATCTGGACATCATCGCCTGGAAGGGAGACACGCTGTGCTTTGTTGAGGTGAAAACCAGGACCACACGCGATGTGGCTCCTGCGCAGCTGGCTGTCGATTCCCACAAGCGCCGCGTGCTGCGGCGGCTGGCCCGCCACTACATGCGCCAGCTTCGACCAGGCGGCGTTGAGACTCGGTTCGACATCCTGTCCATTTACTTCGAGCGCGACAAGCTACCCGACTTCGAGCATTTTCCCGGCGCGTTTGGATGGGCGGAAGCGGCTCACTGAAAGCCTCGCCCGGCGTGCTGTTCTCACCCCCCTCCATCGCCGTCATCCCGAACGACAGCGGAGGGATCTGCGGTTGCTTTTAGCCAGGCTCGTCGCTGCACGGACGTTCAGGGCAGATTCGTGGGCGGTGCCACGGTTCCAAAGAAAGCATTGGCTCCCGAACGCAGATCGCGGCCGTAGCTGAAAACCACACGGGTATGCAGGATGGTGAGCCGGGCCTCAACGCCGGCGTCGAACAGCCACTGCCCCGTTGAAAGGCCCTGCGTGGACGCGGACATTTTGCCGATGTCGAGCAGCGGCCCCACATGGAGGGCGAGCAAGCCGTTGCCATAAACGCGCCGGTAAAAATCGGAATTCGACAAGAAATACGCGTCGCCGATCGGCGCGCTGCCTTTGCGGCCGTCGCGGGTGGCGAGATGGCCGCGCATCCACAGGTTCGTATCGTCACGATCCATCCCGAAGATGAACAGGTCATCGAAAGGGACGGTCCCGTAAATCTTGCCGGCGCGGAGCTCCTGCGTCAGCTCGTACCTGTCTCCCTGCATTCCCGGAACCCAACGCGCAAGAGCAGATCCCTGGAGCTTCTCGGAAACATGCGTGGGCGAAGCCAGGGTGCGGGCAAAATCGGAAGCCGCCCCGGCCGTCACCGTTAAGCGATGCTCGGGAAGATGGATCAGCTGCGCGTTAAGGGTCGAGAGCTGCTTCACTTCAAATCCAGATATCAACAGCGAAGGCGTGAGCGCCGAACCCGCAACAACGTCGCGGAAATTGCGATGCGCAAGTTCGGCTCCAGCGGACCACTGCAATGCACCGCTTTTGAGCGACGTCAGCGTCCCATCGAGCGACTCGCGTTCGAGATTAAGCGAGCCGAGGACCGGAGCGGTCCCGGTAAACGATGGACGGATAGCCCAGTTCTCGTTGCGCAGATCGGCGGAGACCTGCCAGCGCCATTGGGGAAAACCGTTCAGGGGCGCGGAGAGCGAGGCCCAGGCGCGGCGCTTCTGCGCGTCGAAGCGGAAGAGCGACTCGACGTTCATCGCCGAGCGGTTGATGTTGGAATACGTGGGGTAGAGGGTTTCGTAGGGCACGCCGCCCAGCGTCGAAAGCAGGGCGGCAAAGGTGCTGGACCCGAATCCGTTCTGTTCCTGAGCACGAAAAACTGCGTTAAAACTGCCGTCCGGTCGGGCGTCCAGATGGATGCTGTAGCTGGGAAAAATACCCAGAGCGTTCAGGCGCGTTTCCGTTGTGACGAACTGTGGCTCGCCGAGCACGGCCGCCGGAGAAAACGCGAAAGCGCGATCGAGCAGCAACCGATGGACGTGCAGGTGCGAGTCAAGATCCAGTGCGGCAATCGAGGGCTTCTGGATGCGGTTCCAGTATTTGAGCGCGGCGTCGAGATTGCCGGACAGGAAGTAGAGAGTGCCAAGAAAATTGTCGGCGTAGACGTCGCGCGGATCAACTCGAAGGGCGAAGCGCAGCCAGCGAGCGGCTTCCGGCAGCCGCTTCTGCTCGTACGCAACCCCGGCCAGCTCCTCCGGAAACCGCTTGTCTGAGGAACACTCACGATGCCCTTCAAGCAGAACTGCCCGGGCCTCCCTCAGGCGATTCAGATGACCGAGCGCCAGGCCGTACGTCAGATTCACCTGTGCCGAACGCGTGGCCATGGGCTGCGCGAGACGCACGACACCCGCCCAGTCCTGCCGCTGCGCAAGCTGCTGGACAGGGGTCGCGTCACCCGGTGCGCACTGCGCATGGGCCGGATGCCGGCAAACGGCCAGCGCGACGAACAGCGTCAGTGCGAGGGCGGTGCGGGCACGGCCAGCAGCATCCAGTGGCCCGTCGCGCTCCAGTCTTTCTCGAATGCGGCACGCTCCTGGGAGAGTAGCTTGCGTTCGGCAGGGTCGTTCATCATCACCACACCGCGCGGCGGGTCGATGCCATCGACAACAACATAATGCAGCGCGGACTGGCCTTCAGGCCGCAGAGCAACGATCAGCGGACGGCCCTTCTGAAGCTCGGTTTCAAGGTCGCTCCATCGGCCGCTCAGCGCGAACGCCTGGTAGCCGTGGTTATGGAGGTACGCCTGCATCGCGGAAGCAGGAATGCCGTGTTTCGCGGGCGAATAAATCTGGCGCTGGATGGCGTCAACGTCGCTGGCCGGCTGCGCGGACTGCTTCTGCTGGTGCGCCCAGTACTGCATCAACATCGAAAGCGATGCGGCGCCGCACCCTTCGCGCGGCTGGTGGACGAAAGGAACATCGATCCAGACTGCCTGCGGAGCCTGGGCGTTGGCCGCGACGTTGGCCGCGGCCACGAAACAGGCGATCAGCGCGAATGTGCGCAAGGTGTCAGTGGTAAACAGAAACGAGAATGATGACCAGGATGACGAGGATGATCAGCAACAGCGCCGTAGTGCCGAGGAAGCCGGCGGCAAAGTCATGCTGCGCGTGGTCGGCGCGAGCCGATAAGTCAGTGAGTTCCGCATCGGTAAGACTCGGGATCGCCGTCTTCACCTGCACCGGATCGATCTTCGAATCCTTCATCACCTTCTGCGCCTGCGGCGTGGAGAGGAACTGGTTCAGGTCCTCGATTTGTTTCTGGCGCGTCGCCGTTGAACTCTGGATCTGCTCATTCAGCTGGGCAGGACTCACCAGGTACGTGTCCTGATCGCCGGCAGGGCTTGCTGACTGGGCCGGCGTCTGGGCTGGCTCCTGCGCGCGCAACGCGGACGAGGAGATAAGAAGCGAACCGAGTGCGACGGCAGCAAGACCGCGCGTGAGAAGCGAGAAGAACCGTGGCAAGTTCATAGCGGCTCCTGAAAGAAGATTGTCCGAATGCATGTGGACACTCGCGGTTTGGATGCCGGGCCGGCACACCGGAGTTGGCCCCCCCTCCCCCACCCATGCCAGGCCAGCATCAGGGTAGCGTGAATGCAATATACGCGCCGCCCACCGCAGATTTAGGATCGCGCCCCCCGCTGGCCGCGATCACGACGTACTGCTTGCCATCGACCGAATAAGTCGCAGGCGTAGCGATGCCGGCGAACGGGAGTTCCGTCTCCCACAGAAGCTGGCCGGTATGGCTGTCGAAAGCGCGGAATTTGTGATCGTAGACCGTGGCTCCGATAAAGAGGACGCCGCCCGCGGTCAGCACCGGGCCTCCATAGTTCTCTGAGCCGGTATCCTTCATGCCCTGCGCGGCGAGCGCCGGATATTCCCCAAGGGGAATCTTCCAGAGAAACTTGCCGGTGTTCAGATCGATCGCGCTCAGCGTGCCCCAGGGCGGCGCGATGGCGGGATAGCCGTCGGGATCAAGGAATTTGCGGTAGCCCGTAAACCCGTAGTGGGCGCTCGTCCCGCCAGCCATGGCGCTGGGCGCGTGTTCAGAGGGCGTGGCCGCGGCGGATTTGAGGTAGTCGAGGAGCTGGGCGATTTTTGCGCTGTCGAGATTGGGCAGCGCAGGCATCCGGCCGCGCCCGTGGGAGACCACTTCGGTGATTTGCGCGTCGCTGAGCCGTTGCCCCACCCCCACCAGGGATGGAAACACGGGCGGTGATCCGGCGCGGTCCACACCATGGCAAATCGCACATTGCGACTGATAGATTTTCGCGCCCGGCCCCGCCGTCGGGTTGTCGGGGGTCAGTCCGCCCATCCAGGCCATCTCGTTGGCATTCACGTAGAGCACGCCCGTCGCAGGATCGACCGCGGGCCCTCCCCACTCCGCGCCGCCATCGAAGCCGGGAAGCACAATCGTCTGGCGATCGACGGCGAACGGCACGAATTGCCCGTCGCTGCGCAAGCTGCGGAAAGCCTGCAGCGCCCAGTCGTGCGCCGCCGGCGTCCGCGTGGTCAGCATGTCTTCCGTCAGGCGCTGGCGCGCGAACGGCGCGGGAGCAACCGGCATCGGCTGCGTGGGCGAAGCCTTCTCCCCCGGAACGTCGCTGGACGGATAAGGATGTTCTTCAATGGGAAACACCGGAGCGCCGCTAACGCGATCGAAGAGGTAGACCACCCCCTGTTTGGTCGTCTGCGCGATGGCATCGATACTCCGGCCCTCGTGGTTGACGGTGACCAGCGCCGGCGGCGAAGGAAAGTCGCGATCCCAGATGTCGTGATGCACGCCCTGGAAATGCCAGAGGCGCTTCCCCGTGGCAGCATCCAGCGCGAGCAGCGTGTCGGCGAACAGGTCGTTGCCGATCCGGTCCCCGCCGTAAAAATCGAACACCGCGGACCCCGTGGGCACATAAATAATGCCGCGCTCCGCGTCGAGGGTCATGCCCGTCCAGTTGTTGGCAGCCCCGGCATCTTTCCACGCATCGGGCGGCCAGGTATCGTAACCAAATTCCCCAGGCCGCGGAATCGTATGGAACGTCCAGCGCAGCGCGCCGGTCCGCACATCGAATGCGCGGATATCGCCCGGAGGCGCGGGATGCGTCTCCGGATTGCGTCCCCCAACAATGATCAGGTCTTTGTAGATCACGCCCGGCGTAGTGAGTGCGATCGATTGTTGCGTGTAATCGCCCTCGTCGCGCAGCCCCTTGCGCAGATCGATGTGGCCGCTGTCGCCGAACTCGGGAATGGGTTTCCCCGTGGCCGGATCGACTGCGTAGAGGTAGTTCATCACGCCCGCGAACAGGCGTGCGCTCTTCCCGTCGGTCCAGTACGCCAGACCGCGGGAGGGCTGCGAGGCGCCCCCAATGGTGCGGTCGCGATTGTCGACAGTGGAATCGAAGGTCCATAGCGACCGCCCGCTCGCGGCATCGAGGGCGATGACCTTCCCTGAGGGCGTGCAGGCGTACAGGACGCGCCCGACGATCAGCGGGTTGGTTTCGATATTGCCCTTTTCGCCCGTGTCGAATTGCCAGGCGACCTTCAGGCGGGAGACATTCGTTCGATCGATCTGCGCCAGCCTGGAGTAATGATCCCCGTCCACGCCTCCGTTGTAGGCCGGCCAGTCGGTATCCTGTTGCGCTCCATTGACAGGCGCGGGATGCGGATCCTGATGAGCGGCTGCCCGGCCGGCGGGGACCACACCGATCCCGGCGACGAGCACAGTAGTACTAAAAATCGTGGCGACCCGAACACTCACACCCAAGTTGCGATTCTCCCTTTGGCGACCGATGCTATGATTCCGGCAATGTCACCGAAAAGCAAGCGCGGTCTTGCCAGAATCCTGGCCGCCGCCGCCGTTGTGGCCTGCTTTCCGTCGTATGCTCGCGCCGATGCCGGCATCGCCATGCTCCCCGTGACTCACCAGACGATGCTGTTTTTTCTCCTGCTCGTCATCATCATTGAGATCATCTACCTGCAGGCGCGGCTTAAAACAGACTTCCGCCGCACGCTGATCGCCGTCACCACTGTGAACACCGCCACCACCGGTCTGGGCTTTCCTCTCACCTGGGCTCTCTACTCGGGGCTCGACTCATGGGCCAACTTTCCCGGCGGCGCCTCCGGCGTCTTCGTCAATATGCAGTTCTTCCCCCTGTGGGTCTGCCAAAAGGCGTTCCCCGATCTCATCGGAATGCGCGGAGAGATCTGGGCGGTTCTGGGCATGTTCGTCATTCTGATGGTGCCGGGGTACATGCTCACCCGGATCATCAAAGGCTGGGTATTTACCTGGTACGACCTGCTTCGCTACGACGGGGATATCAAGCCCGCAATTCTGATGGCCAACCGCTTGTCGTATCTGTTGCTGACCCTGACCGGATGCATGCTGCTGTTTCGAGCATTCAAACATATGTAGGCAGCGACCGAAGGACCTTGTGTTGGCCCTTTGTCGATCGCTCCTCCAGCCTTCAGGCCCGGCGTTCATAACAAAGCACTACTGGAGCCGGTGCAATGGTTTTGTGTCAGGGCACGACTTCAGTCGTGCCACTAAAGACGGCGCGCAGCGCCTTCCTTGCTGCCGCAGGCCCGCCGGCGGAGGCGCTTCATGCCGGAGCCGGCAAACCACATGCCCTCAACTGAAAAGAATCCCGATCCAGGTCCGAGCGGCCGCACAGGGTTTCTCAACCAGCGCGGAAATTATCCAGGGTCACGAAACGTGAAGGGGCACGACTTCAGTCGTGCCGTTAACAGCCAAAATCGAATGGGCTTCAGCCCCTGCGGCCCGTTCTTTGGAAACGCGCGCCGCCAAACTAAGGTGTGACTCGCCCACCGAGGCGTGACCGCACACAAAGGAGTGATCCGCACACAATGAGGTTCGTAACAGGGCCCGACTTCAGTCGGGCCATCAAAGACGGCGCGCAGCGCCTTCCTTGCTGCCGCAGGCCGAGGCGGCGATCGCCACACGGTTATAGACCAGCCTCTGCTCTTAATTCTGCGAATGGGGATTCCGCCTTGCCAGGACCATTCAGAAAATAATCTGTCACGTCCGGTTGAAAGGGCTGGGACTTCCATGACTCGATCCGCATTCGCAGCTCCTCCTTAGTCAACTTGCCAGTTGCGACCAAATCTAGAGAATCCTTCGCCTTCTCCTTCAAATCTCTCAGGCGAAGCTGCCGACTCTCTTGCAGTGCATCGCGATCGAGCGAAAGAAAATCTATCGTAATAGAGGCTCGCCCATCAACGTCGTTAAGATCTGGCCTCCAACGCGCGGTCAGGTTTCCGTACTCGTCAATGAAGAAAAATGACCAAACATCCTCGACAGTGGGGTCAATCAATTGTTCCCCCGGCTCCGTCTTCGGCGGAAATCGTTCCCCTTTGGACCTATTACAAATATCGCAGGACCAAAGATAGTTTTCCCAAACCATAGCCATAAGCGGGAAGACCGCCTTGGGCTGGAAGTGTTCGACACAGGACGACTCGCTGCCGCTGCAGAACATACAGCGTTCACCGGGGCCCGCCATGCTTTTGAGGGCCTGTGTTACGGGCTCGAACCATGCTGCCTGACGCGCCAGCGTGTAGAGCCGATCTGCCTCACTCTTCTGGTCTTGGCTTTCAGAAATTCGCTTAACCGTTTCGTACAAGCGGTTCACCGTGGCCTCCGGCAGACCAGGTCGCGGCGGAAGAGAACGCATTACAATTCACCCGGAGCGGGCTCGAACGCGAGTTCCATTTCCCTTTTTAATGCCCCCAACTCCGTCACTTCTTGCTTAGCCAGTTGGACGCCTGATTTCGCTTTGGCATTAAGTCTCTTCCACTTCTCTATTTGACCGAGGGCCCACCGCGACCGGGCGGTCTTCAAACCAAAGGCAACGCCGAGCAAGGTCTTCTCAGCATGTCCCAGCCTCAGGCGTTCGATTTCGTCGTCCGTCAGCGGGCGAGGTTCCGAACTGAGGTCCACTGACGAAGGAAGCAGGAATGCACCGTTGGGATCAGCGGCCTGTGCGACAAGCGGACTGTGGGTAGTAACGAAAAACTGCACCTGTGGAAAATGAGCCTTGAACCATTCGGGGATGTCGCGCTGCCAAGCCGGATGAATGTGGGCCTCGATCTCATCGATTAGGACCACGCCGGGTTTATTAACCACAGGTCTCCCATGCGGGCCTGTTGTAAATAGATCGTCTATGCCGTACACCATGAACATCCCATGCACGAGATCGAGCACCGTGGCATAAACGCCCCTGCAACCATCGCTGATATCTCTCATTGGGAGTTCTAGGTTGCGTTTGTCGCGAACGAAAACATGATCAACCGTTGTCTTGCTGATCTTCATTCCCTGGGGAAGCAGATCATCGCTCAGCAGGGCAGATGTTCGATCGACGAGTTCCTTCAGCTCGGGCCTTTTGTTCTCCAGCCAACGAGAGTAATTGGTCTTCAACCACGTTTCGCTTTCGCTTAGCGCGGCATCCTCTCGGAAGAGAGTTACGAACCGTCCAACACAACTCTGATCGAGACTGAAGCGCACTGACTCAGACGAGCTACCGGTCAGTCGGCGCATCGGACCATAACCGGCGGAGAACCAACCGATAGGGCTCGATTGCCATGGTCCACGATCGGCCGTCAATATCCGGGTTCCCCGTGGCGTACGTTTCTCAGTTGCGCGTAACGTGGTCGAGTCGCTGCTATCAGGCAAGAAACGCACACCCACCTCGAAAGTCTTGCCCGGATTAGCGCCGCCCTTCCTGAATCGATCGTAAGTCGGGTCCCAGGTTAGCATCGCTCTCACATCGGCACGAGGAGCATCCTTGTGCAACCAGCCCTTCCAACTCGCCGGACTACCTAACAGGTCGCGGCTCGACTCCGGCCCGACGATGGCCAGCGCAATACTCTTTAAGAGAGTGGATTTGCCGGAAGCATTTCCGCCAACGAATACCGTCCAGCCAGCAAACTTGCCGCCCGGCCGCTCAAAATCAAACTTCAATTTCCTAAAACCACGAACTGCCTCAAGCTCTATCGACTTGACATACATCGGTGTCTCCCCGTTCTTCCATCTCAGTTTCCACACATTAAAAGCGAGCTGTTGCAAATCCAAAATGATACCCTGCGCCCGACCGCTGCAATTGCAACTCTTAGCACCGTACGGCCGACGAGAGCACTTGACCCAAATCTGTCAAGCCCCCGACCTGTTCACCAAAGTAATGACCCCACATTCCACACCACTTACAAGCCAAAAACCCCAAAGATATTTGGCGCGTTTGCTCCACCGACCTGATATTCTTATATATAGAGTCGAAGAAGAAAAGTTTTCTTAAGTTAGGCAAGCAAAAGCCCCGCCAAAAGCGGGGCTCTTTCATGCCCGCCGCGCGCCTTTCCGTTCTTCCGTGTGCGGGGTTCGTTTCCGCCGGGTTCGTTGCCGCCCGCAAACTTTTCATCTTCAGCAAAGGAGAGAGCCCGTGCGCACCCAACCTCATCCCGCCGCCCCACACCCCGCTCCCTGCTCCCTCCTCCTTGCTCCCTCCTCCTTGCTCCCTGCTCCTGCCCCCTGCGCCTTGCTCCCTGCTCCTTGCAAATCGTGCCCTCCAACTTCAACCAATCGAGCACCTTGCCGCACCCCAAAACAGGGTCTCCGCAACCCCCGCCTATCCCGCAACATGCCGCACCCCCAGAAAAGGGCGAGGGGGGGTATAGGCTGGACGCTTCCAAAACCATCCCCTATACTGGTTAATGTCGTTCAAACGCAGTTTCCAAGCAGGATCACATGCCTAAACTCAAGACGCACAGAGGCGCCGCAAAGCGCTTCAAAAAGACCGGCACGGGCAAATTCAAGCGCGGCCAGTCCAAAATGCGGCACATTCTTACGTCGAAGGAAACCAAAACCAAGCGCAAGCTCGCGCATTCGGTCCTCGTTTCCGACGCCGACCATAAGAAGGTCGCCCGCATGATCCCCTACGCCTGATCTTTCCGGGCCCGCCGCGGCGGGCTCCCTCCGGGCGCAAGCCAGGAGAGTGGACCAGGCAAGCAGAGCGAGTGAAGAGGTTTTTCCCACCTCAAGCCGCTGAATCGTAACCAAAGGAGAACTCCGATGCCCCGTGTCAAACGTGGGACCAAACGCAATGACCGCCGCAAAAAAATCCTGAAAAGGGCCAGCGGCTACTTCCTCACCAAATCCAAACTCTACCAGGCAGCCCAGGAAGCCGTCGAGCGCGGCCTCAAGTTTGCCTACAGCGGCCGCAAACAGAAGAAGCGCCAGTATCGCTCCCTCTGGATCGTGCGCATCAATGCCGCCGCCAAGGCCAACAACATCTCCTACTCGCAGCTGATGAACGGCCTCAAGAAAGCCGGCGTCGGGCTCGATCGCAAGATCCTCGCCGACCTCGCCGTCAACGACGCGCCCGCCTTCACCGCCCTCGTCGGACAAGCGAAAGCCGCCCACGCCACCACCGCCGCCTGATTCCAGACCTGTCATCCTGAGGCCGCGCAAGCGGCCGAAGGACCTGCGGTTGTCTTTCCGTCGATCACGGATCGCTGACCGTTTTTCAGCCGGCCGCTTCTTAGCTGGCGGTTTTTCCGCTGACCTTTCTAGCCGGCCGCTTTTCGCTCCTCCGCTTTTCCCCTCCCGCCCACATCATTCCCGCGTAAACTAAGTCTTCTTCTGAATTCCAGCGCCCGCAATGCCCACGCCTGATCCCACGAAGAAAGCCAAGCCGGCTACCTACGCCGATGCCGGAGTCGATATCTCCGCCGGCGACCGCACCAAGCAGCGCATCAAGTACCTCGCCCAGCGCACCTTCACCCGCAACGTCCTCGGCGAAATCGGCGGCTTCGGCGGCCTCTTCAAACTCGACGGCAAATATGAGGAGCCCGTCCTCGTCTCCTCCGCCGACGGCGTAGGCACCAAGCTCAAGCTCGCCTTCCAGCTCGGCATCCACCACACCGTTGGCGCCGACCTCGTCAACCACTGCGTCAACGACATCGCCGTCCAGGGCGCTACCCCGCTGTTCTTCCTCGACTACCTCGCCACCGGCCGCCTCGACGGCGCCATCGCAGAAAAAGTCGTCTCCGGCCTGTCGGACGCCTGCCGCGCCAATGGCTGCGCCCTCATCGGCGGCGAAACCGCGCAGATGCCCGGCTTCTACGCCGACGGCGAGTACGACCTCGCCGGCTTCATCGTCGGCGTCGTCGAGCGATCGAAGCTCATCACCGGCGCAAAAATCCGTCCCGGCGATGTCCTTCTCGGCTTTCCCTCCACCGGCCTCCACACCAACGGCTACTCACTCGCCCGCCGCCTCTTTTTCGAAGTGGCGAAGTACAAGCCCGAGCAGTACGTCAACGCCCTCAAAGAAAAAGCCGGCGCCGCGCTCATGAAGACTCACCGCAGCTACCTGTCGCTGATTAAAAAACTTATGGCCAGCGACTACGCCGCGGGCCTCGCCCACATTACCGGCGGCGGCATCACGGAAAACCTCCCGCGCATCCTCCCCAAATCCGTCTCCGCCCACGTCGAATTCGGCAGCTGGCCCGTGCTCCCCATCTTTGAGCACCTCCAGCAACTCGGCAACGTCGAGCAGGACGAGATGCTCCGCACCTTCAATATGGGCATCGGCCTCGTCGCCGTCGTTCCCGCCGAACGCTTCAAGCGCTGCAAATCCATGCTCGACCGCTCCGGCGAAAAGTGCCACGTCATCGGCCGCATCATCAAAGGCGACCGCAAAGTCGTCTATGCCTGATCTCCAAACGAACTTGTGTGTATGCCTAACCGCTGAATAACTGTTTTGAAGGGGCACGGCTTCAGCCGTGCCGTAATGGGCCCCGAAACGGAAGGGGCTTTAGCCCCTGAGGCTTGCCCCTGACCATGCATAAGCTTGGAATTTTGTTATCCGGACGCGGCTCCAACTTCCTCGCCATCGCCGACGCCATCGACCAGGGCAAAATCCCCAAAGCCCAGATCGCCGTCGTCGTTTCGAACCTCGCCGACGCCCCAGGCCTCACCGCCGCCCGCAAGCGCGGCCTCAACGCCATCGCCATCAAATCCCGCGGCCGCAAGCGCGCCGAGCACGATGCCGAAATCATTGCCACCCTCCAGGCCCACACCATCGACCTCGTCTGCCTCGCCGGCTACATGCGCCTGCTTTCTTCCGGATTCATCCAGGCCTTTCCGCAGCGCATCCTCAACATCCACCCCTCGCTGCTGCCGGCGTTTCCGGGGCTCGACGCGCAGACTCAGGCCTTCGAATACGGCGTCCAGATCGCCGGCTGCACCGTCCACTTCGTCGATGAGCAACTCGACCACGGCGTCATCATCCTCCAGCGCTCCGTTCCCGTCCTCGCCGACGACGACCCGCACTCCCTCGCTGCCCACATCCTCGAACAGGAACACCTCGCCTACCCCGAAGCCATCGCCCGCGTCCTCTCCGGCAATTACCAGATCATCGGCCGCCGCTACTTAGCGAAGAGCTAAGCCCGGCCATGAAATCCCTCACCCACCTCCAGGCCATCTCCCTGGCCGTCGCTGGTTTCACCCTCTGGGTCCTTACCGACACAGCCATCAAGCTCGTCAATCAGGCCCACCTTCCCTGGTTTGAAATCCTCGCCTTCCTCGGCTTCTTCATGGCCGTCTTCATGTTCGCCCGCGCCCTCATCCGCCGCGACCTCCGCGCTCTCCGGCCTCATAAGCTGCGCCCGCAACTCCTCCGCTCCGCCCTCGACATCGGCAACAACATCGGCGTCATCATCGCCCTTCGCCATCTCACGCTCACCACCTTCTACATCCTCATCTTTCTCGCGCCCATCGTCGTCGCGCTGCTTTCCCCGTTCGTCCTCCACGAACGCATGACCTTGAAAAAGGCCTTCGCCATCCTCGCCGGTTTTACCGGAGTGGTTATCGCCGGCCATCCCTGGGGCTCGTCCCACGAGGCAGACTGGATCGGCTACGCCGCCTGCATGGTCTGCGTCGCCTGCTTCTCCGTCAACATCGTCTGGTCCCGCGTCCTCACCCAAACCGAAACCCCCGAAAGCCTCACCCTCTTCTCCGGAGCCGTCATGGCCATCGTCGGCTTCTCGCTCATGATCGGGTCCGCGCTCATGCTCCACCACGGGCCGCCGCTCACTCCCCGCATCGCCGCACTGCTCGTCGCCACAGGACTCCTCTGCGCCGTCGGCAGTCTCTGCTTCTTCGTCGCCCTTAAACACACCACCGCCGCCAACGTTTCGCAGTTCCACTACACGCAGCTCATCACCGGGGCTCTCATGGCCTGGCTCGTCTGGCGCCAGATTCCTACCCTCTATATCCTCGGCGGCGCCGCGCTCATCATCGTCTCCGGCGTTTACATTGCCCTCAACGCCTCCCAGCAACACCACAGCGTCTGGATTTCGCCCCCCATTCACCCCGACTAAGCTGCATCGACAAAGCGGACATCCGCGCAGTGGCGTGTGATCCCGACTGAAGCGGAGGGGACCTGCTTTTTCGTCCGCCAACCCACCAGGAGATCGGTCTCGATCAGTGTTCCGGTCACCCGGCGCTATGAACGGGTTCACTCCGCATCAAACCCACCCCCATCCCCACAAACCACACCACCTCGCTCAGCATCACCACCGTCATCCCGTGCACATCCAGCCGCAGATGCCCCATAAAGATCAGTACCGCAATCAGCGGCGCTGTCACACATCCGAAAATCGCAACCCAACGCGAGAACCGCCCCATCCGCAAACAGCTAACCGACCACAGCCCGATCGCCATCGCCGCTCCCACCGCATAGATCCGCGACATCGCCTGGTTGATCCGGAAGATCGACGCAATCACAATCCTCCACATCCCCCCATTCGCAGGAACATCCCGCACCATCATCTTCATGATGTCCGGCACAATCCACCCGCTCACCGACGCCGCGATCATGATCGCCACCGCCGCGAATCCATACGTCACCAAAGCGGAGAACGCCAGCCGATCGGGCGCCCCCAGCATCCGCGCCAGCCCGCACGTTCCCAGAAACAGCAGCAGCACACTCACCAGCGCCAGCCCATGCGCGATGCCCGACATGGCCATCAGGTGGCTCACCTGATCCGCGCTCATCTTTCCCGCTCCCACCGGATGGATCGCCATCGTCACCATCCCACCCACTGACCCCGCGATCAGCGCCCAACCTGCCTTGCGATTGTCTGTCATTCCGGTACTGTAGGAAGGACCGCGCGGCGCCTTGTCACGCGCGGATGCGCGAAACCATACAAAGCAGGCCAGCATGTCCGGAAACACCTCCGCCAAACCGACTCAGCCCCCACCCGCCAAGCCCGATCGCCGCATCCTGCGCACGCGCGATTCCCTCGGCGATGCTCTCATCGACCTCATGCAGCAGATGCCCTTTGACGACATCACGGTGCAGCAGGTTCTCGATCGCGCCGGCGTCTCGCGCTCCACCTTCTACACCCACTATCGCGACAAAGACGATCTATTCCTCAGCGATGTTGAAGACTTCTTCACCATGATGGGCGATTTCCTCACGCGCCGCGGCGCGCCCCCTACCCGCATCGCGCCCGTGGAAGAATTCTTTGCCCACGTCGCCGACGTGCCCGGCGTCAGCGACGCCATCAACGCCTCCGGTAAAGGAGCCGACGTTCGCGAACTCGGCATCGGCTGCTTTGCCCGATCCATCGAGCAGCGTCTCACCCTGGCCGGCATCGTCCTGCCCGCTGCAGAACTCAAAGCCACTTCCTGCGCCCTCGCCGGCGCCCTGTTCTCTCTGCTCGACTGGTGGATTCGCCAGGGCAAATCCATGCCGCCCAAAGACGCTGACGCCCTCTTCCATCGTCTTGCCTGGAGCAGTCTCCCCAGCACTGTACGTGTACGGATCTGAGTCATTCCTTACCTCCGTAACTCACACCAATCTCGCCCCGCGCTACATACTTTTAGTGATATCTGCGGCCTTATCTGCACGATAGACTGCGCCTGATCGTTCATATCTCGCACGATTCGGACAACTACGCGAAATGAGATATTTCCAGCACAAATTCACCGTCTCGCTTGCTTTTCTCGCCTTCCTCCTGGTCTACATGGCCCTCCGGCAGTTCTCCTTCGCTGTCGACACGGCCCTCTGCATCAGCTTCACCATTCTCGTCTTCGGCAACGCCCTTCGCCATCGCGGACTCGCCCTCTTTACCGGCTCCGACGCACGCCCGCCCGCCGAAGCCATCCTCGCCCACACCATCTGCCTCATGACCCTCGTCATCATCCTTCGTATGGGCATGTACCTCCCCGATTTGCTTCCCTCCTGGTTCACCGTTCCCATTGCCCAGGACAACTACGGCAGAGTCGGGCCCTCCTGCTTCCAGTTCCTGCAGGGCCTTGCCATTTTTTTCATGGGATATTTTGAAGTGCGTCTGCTCGTCACCGAACGCAAGCTTGACCCCGAAGTCGAAGAAGCCAGAGCCAGAACCGCTCTCTGGAAGAAAGCCGGGCCTGAGGCGGAGCGCCTCAGTGCCCTCCGCCTCCCCTGATTCACCGCTTTAGCTCTCCGTAAGGTGTGGCCCGAAACGAGGCACGCGGCCGCGCAAACCCTACGCAGCCTTTTCCTGGCTGTCTTCGCCGCCGTCTTTCTCCTCGCCCTCGTCCTTCTTCTTCCTCGCCTGCTTCGTCTTCCAGAAGCTCTGCTGCAGGCGCGCCACATCTTTCGCCTGCCACTCGTCCAGCCGTCTGCGCGAGTCGCTACGTGACAGCTCCTCGACCTTCGTCGCTTCAATTATTTGCACGCGGTGCCACGGATAAACCTGGCTCCCACGAATCAGAAAGCCCGACTTCGCCCAGTCCTGCAGCAGATCGCCGACCTTGCCCTTCACGTCCTGCGCGTCCTCAAACGGCAGTAGCTCGAACGACTCCCCTGACTCCAGATGCACCGTCACGTACGCCACCAGAACAGTCTCGTTCTCCTGCGGATTCTTCTCATTTGTGTCTGCCATCACGTCTCCTGGGCCCTCTGCTGAATGAGATGCGCGGCGCCGCGCCCAGGCCGTCGCCCCGTCAAATGGCCCGCAGCGCCTCCACCGGATCAGCGCTCGCTGCGCGATTCGCAGGCAGCGCAGAAGCCAGAATCGCAATCGCCATCATCGTCGCAATCGTCACTGCGTACACTCCCGGATCGGTCGCGCTCACGCCAAACAGGAACGTTCCCACCAACCGCGAAACTGCCAGCGATCCCAGAATCCCCAGCCCGCATCCAAGCAGGGCCAGCTTCAATCCCGACAACAAGACCATGCGCCGGATGCTGCCCCGCCGCGCCCCCAGCGCCATCCGGATCGCGATCTCCCGCGTCCGCAGCGTCACGGAAAACGCCACCACCGCGTAAATTCCCGTCAGCGCCAGCAGCAAGGCCGCTCCCGCAAAGCTCGTCATCAGATCTGTATTGAACCGCCGCGGCGCTTCCACGTTCGCCATCGCCTCCCCCATCGTCCGTACCTGCTCCAGCGCCAGCAGCGGATCCACCTCCGCTACCGACCTCCGCAATACCTCCACCATCTGCTCCGGCGCCAGCGACGACCGCAGCGTGATGTACCCTCCCGCCGGATGGATCAGATCCTCCTTCGCCGCCGCTCCGTACAACACCGCGGGCTGTTCTGCCGGTATGTACCACTGATCCGCAACCGGCGCGTCGCGCGGACCCAGCCTCGTGTCTGCCACCACGCCCACCACCGTAGCCCACGGCAACCCCTTGCTCGGATTCCCCGCGTGCATCCGCTTTCCCACCGCATGCTCTCCCGGCCAGCAATGCTTCGCCATCGAAGCATTCACAATCACCACCAGCGGCGCGTCCGCCTTGTCTTCCGCGGTAAAGTAGCGTCCCTCCAGCAGCGGAATATCCACCGCCCGAAAATAGTCGCCGCTCGTCAGCACAAACGCCGCAAACGTCAGCTTCCATCCCGCGGCCGGCCGACCTTCAATCGTGTACGCGGCCAGCCCTCCGTCATTCGCGGTCGGCAGCGAGTTCGTCATCCCCGCCGCTACCACACCCGGCTTGCTCGTCAGCCAATCCATCACGGCGCGATCGAAGTTGTCAGCCGAGTGCTGCGTCGGGTATTTCTCCAGCGGCAGCTCGTAACTCGCCACCAGCACGTGCTCGGGACGAAATCCAGGATCCACCGCCAGCATCCTCCGGTAACTCCGCAGAAAAACACCCGCCGTCGTCAGCAGCACCAGCGCAATCGCAATTTCAGATACCACCAGAAACGAACGCAGCCAGCTGTGACTCGTCCCACCCGTCCCGCTCCTCGCGCCATCTTTCAGGTTTTCAATCACGCTCGTCCTCGTTGCCGCAAACGCCGGAGCCACGCTGCACAGCGCTCCTGTCACTACCGCCAGCGCGAGCGCAAAAATCATCACTGGCAAATTCATCGCAATCGAATTCACCCGCGGCAAACTATCCGGCAACAGATTGAGCGCCGCGCGCACGGCTAGCGCTGCCAGACCGATCCCGATCCCACCGCCCGCCAGCCCCAGCAGCAATCCCGCCAGCACTGACTGCCGCAGAATCGCCCTCGCCGGCGCACCCAGCGCCACCTGCACCGCATATTCACGCCGCCGGCCAATCGCGCGCACCAGCAGCAGGCCCGCCACATTCGAGCAGGCGATCACCAGCACAATCAGCACCGCCACAAACAGCGTCCGCAGCAGCGGCCGCGTCGCCGCCACCGTCTCTTCCCGCAGCGACCGCACATCTCCGCGTATACGGATCGCCGCCATGCTCGCTGGAAAATCGCGCATCACCTGTTGGGCTACGCGATTCGTGTCCTCCGCCGCCTGCCGCGATGTGACCCCATCCTTCAATCTCCCCACCATCCGGTACGCCCATGCGCCCAGGTTGTTTTCCGAAAGCTCTTCCGCCGTCATGCTCAGCGGCACCCAAACCTCTGCCTGATTCAGCCGCCCCGCCTGCATCGGAAACTCAAAGTCCCGCGGCATCACCCCGATAATCGAGTACGTCCGCCGATCCAGAACCATCGTCTTCCCCACCACCCCCGGATCGCCGTGATACCGGTTCACCCAAAGCGCATAACTGATCACCGCCAGCGGCTGGTGCCCATCATCCTCCTGCTGTGTGAACACGCGTCCCAACATTGGCGCAACTCCCAGCGTTGGAAACACTCCTGCGCCCAACCGTGCGCCCGTGATCAGCTCCGGAACCGCTCCGCCCGAAAGCTCATACCCCGTGGTGGTGAACGCGCCCATCGACGAGAACGCCTTCGTCGCACTGGCATACGTTGCGACTTCGCGCGCTGTGACCGAAACCCCGGGGTTCCCGCCCAGATGATCCCCCACCAGCACCAGCCGGTCCGGATCGCTGAACGGCAGCGGGCGCAGCAGAATGCCCTCCACAAGCGAGAAGATTGCGATCGTCGCCCCCATTCCCAGCGCCAGCGTCAGAATCGCCGTCAGGTTGAACCCTGGCGCCTTCCGCATTTGCCGCACCGTCATCCGCAGATCCGTCGTCAGCCCCGCCATCGCATCCTCCGCGTCTTACCGCATGCGCCATTACAACCCGCCCTCACAGTCCCCAGCAATCCCCACCCGTCACAAAATCCGCAGCTCGCTCCACGCACCGCGCGCCTGTGTATGATCTCCACCATCCCTCCATTTCCATCTGCTCAGGAGCTTGCCGGCACGATGAAACGACTCTGGACCTCGACCCTTTTCCTCCTCATCGGCTTCGCGGCCGGCCTCGGCGTCATGCGCTCCCAGCAACCCGCAGCGCAGACCCAGCGCTTTCCTCAGTTCGAA
The DNA here is from genome assembly GCA_036490815.1 of Acidobacteriaceae bacterium. GTDB lineage: Bacteria > Acidobacteriota > Terriglobia > Terriglobales > Acidobacteriaceae > Palsa-343. Next base: position 68,629 of record DASXDF010000013.1, on the reverse strand, counting down.
AATGACGATGTCCGCGTCTGGCGCTCCCTCGTCCTTCCCAACGCGCCCCTCACCATGCACCGCCACGATCATGGGCGCGTCATCATCCCCCTCCAGGGCGGCACCATGAACATCGTTCCGCAAAACGGCCCTACGGAATCCCATGTCTGGGAAGTTGGCCACGCCTACTGGCTCCCCGCCATGCCGCCAGGCGCCATGCATGAGGACGTCAACGCCGGCACCAAACCCATCGAAGTAGTGGTCGTCGAACTAAAGAAGGATCAATAGCCCAGCTACAGGCTACGGGCTCCCAGCTCCCAGCTTAAAATGGACTATATGTCCACCTCGCCCGCAGTCGACTCGCTTATCCAGATCGACCTCGCGCCGCGCCGTCCGCTCCCTAAACCCGAGTGGCTCCGCGCCCGCGCCCCCATGGGCGATAACTACCACGACCTCAAAAAGCTGGCCCGCAGTCTCAACCTCAACACCGTCTGCGAATCCGCGCAGTGCCCCAACATCGGCGAGTGCTGGCACCACAAGACCGCGACCTTCATGATGCTCGGCAACCTCTGCACCCGCCGGTGCGGATTCTGTGCCGTCCCCAAGGGTCGCCCCGATCCCATCGACTTCGACGAGCCCCGCCGCGTCGCCGAAGCCGTCGCTCAGCTCGGACTGAAATTCGCCGTCATCACCAGCGTCAATCGCGATGACGACATCATCGGTGGCGCCCGCGCCTTCGTTATGGTCATCGACGAAATTCGCCGCCAGGCTCCCGGCTGCCAGGTCGAAGTCCTCATCCCCGATTTCCAGGGCAACGAAGAAGCCATCCGCCTCGTCGTGGAAGCGCGCCCCGAAATCCTCGACCACAACACTGAGTCCGTCCCGCGCCTCTACCGCGCCGTCCGCTCCGGAGCCCGCTACCAGCGCACCCTCCGCCTTCTCCAGTTCGCCAAAGAAATCAATCCATCCACGGTTACAAAATCAGGCGTCATGGTCGGCCTCGGTGAAGAAATGGACGAACTCCTCCAGGTCTATCGCGACCTCGCCAGCGTGGGCGTCAACGTCCTCACCATCGGCCAGTATCTTCGCCCCTCGAAGGACCATCTCCCCATCGCCCGCTACTACACCCCCGACGAATTCGCTTTCATGAAGCGCGAAGCGTTAGCCATGGGCTTCCGCCACGTCGAATCCGGCCCCCTGGTCCGCAGCTCCTACCACGCCCACGAACAAGCTGACTCGCAGGCCTCATCGGCGACCCTGCCCGTCGTGATGTAACCCACCAATCCCGCGTACAATACCTGTTTTGAACTTGTTTTTGTAAGGATCACCACCATGGCGCCTTCTTTTATCGCGGGCCTTCCCGCTCTCAAAGCCGACTACGCACAGCTCCGTACCCGCATGGACAAAGCCGTTGGCGATTTCCAGACCAACCTCGGCTCCATCCGCACCGGCCGCGCTTCCATCCACATGCTCGATCAGGTCAAAGTCGACTACTACGGCACCCCCACACCCCTCAACCAGGTCGGCCAGCTCACCACCCCCGACGCCAACCTCATCGTCATTACCCCCTGGGATGCCAGCCTCATTGTCGAAATCGAAAAGTCCCTCCGCACTTCCGACCTCGGCTTCAATCCCAACAACGACGGCAAGATCGTTCGCATCCCCGTCCCGCCCATGACCGAAGACCGCCGCCGCGAAGTCGTCAAGCACCTTCACCGCGTTCTTGAAGATCACCGCACCGCCGTCCGCAACATCCGCCGCGATGGCAACGATCTCATCAAGAAAGCAGCTAAAGATAAAAAGATCTCCGAAGACGAAGAAAAGCGCGCCCTCGAGGAAATCCAGAAACTCACCGACGAAGAAATCAAAAAAATGGAAGAGATGGCCAAAAAGAAGGAAGCCGAAGTCATGCAGGTCTGACCGGCACCCGGCCCCAACCGCGCTCCGCGCTGAACCCACATTTCCCGCAAAAAAAGGCCGTCCACATGGGACGGCCTTTCTCATAAAGGGCGATTCTGAATCATCTTACTCAGCCGCGCTGGTTCCGCTCGGGCTGCTCGCCGCACCAATACCCACCTGGAGGTTCGTTCCTGCCAGCAGCTTGAAGTTCCCACTCGTGCTCGAGAACGTTCCCGAATCATGGTCCTTTACCGCGCTGGTCAACCCAACGTGCTCCAGCGCTCCCGGCTGCTGATTGAATGCGCGATCCGCATCGATCTGGTTCGGCGCCGCTCCGCCTGCCACATCGCCCAGCGACACTCCCACCGGATCGGACTCTGAAGAAGCAGCGATCAGCGTCGCCTTCACCGGAATTTCCTTGCCGTCCTTCAGCTTTGCCGAAGTAAACAACAGTGTCACGCTCACCGGATTGCCGCTCTTCACCTCAGCCACTTTGCCGATCAGTTCTGTTCCCCGCGCCAGTTTCGTGCCGCCCAGCGTCACCGTTCCCTCCAGCTTCGCCGTCACCGTTTGCCCCACCGCGGCGCTTTTCGAATCCAGTGTGCGATCCAGCTTCGCGTTCACACCCGCCAGCGACTGCGCGGATGCAACCCCCACTGAAACCAAGGACGCCAGCGCCAGACCAAACGACAAGCTCTTCAAAGATGTAATGCCCATGTATTCGCTCCTCTGCAGAAAATTCTGCCGTTACGCCACGCCGCTTCTGCAATCCCGCATCCTGGACAACTCGACGAATGCGCCGAGGTCGGCTGCATCAGGCATTTTGGGTTTCACGAATCTGCGCAGGCGCGCCAGCGGAATACCACGTGGTTCCGCCTCGTGGATCGCCTCCGACAACCAACACCCGAGAAAGATGCCGGGAGAAGACAACCCCGAACGTTACAAAAATGAGCTCCGGAACTTCACGCCGATGCAGCCAATCCCGTTGGGATCCCGCGCAGACCGTTCCCGGCCGGAACATCACCCTTGCAGAAAGGCAAAATCACCCCTCTACATGGTTCGACGTATGTGGTTGCTCTTTGGATTCAGGAAAATCTCCTGATGTGGCGTGCAAAAGTAACCTGCTTAAACGATTTTTTACGCCACATTCACATCATGTATGCTACGCGCTCCAGCTCCCGCTGCATGCATTCGTACGTGCACGCATTCGCTTCCAGCCGCACGACCGCCTCGCGTACCATCGCCTGGTCCGATCCGTATCCGCGCCCGGTCAGAAACGTCGTCACCAGGTCCGCTGCCTGCCATGAATCCATGCTCGACTGCAGAAGCTCCGTACGCAAACCTGCGAGCTCTGCCACCGGGAATTTCTCGATCCTGCTGTCGCTCGCCATGGTCGTCTCCTCGCTCCAATCGGCCCGGACTTCCATCTCCCCGTCCCACTCCCAACTCCGTCGCTCCTGCACCCTTAGACACCGTTTCCCCGATTTAGTGTTGCTACTTATCCGCACTCAACCCTTAGTATTTCAGCGCTTGCCCGTAACCCTTTCGGTCGCTCCTTCCCTCTGCGGTAACCAGTCGCCGTACACTAAACAGTGACCGCTTCGCAAAAAGATGTGCCACCCCGGGCAACCCGACCGGTTCATCCAGGCCCTTCCTGGGGCCTCATGCTCGCTCTCATCTTTCTCGCCATGCTCATCGCCATCGGCTTCGCCTGGCTCTTCATTCATCCATTCATGGCGCGTCACTGATTAGTGCCGCACACCTTCAGTGCGTTTCGTCAGCGCCTTTCGTTCTCCCGCGCCCCGCTTACAATCACATCGGAGATTCCCGCTCTATCTTTCTCGCTGTGTCAATCGGAGACGTATGTTGCGCGTAGGCCTCACCGGTAGTCTGGGCAGCGGAAAATCCACCGTCGCCGCCATCCTGCGCGAACACGGCTTTCACATCCTCGAAGCCGACGCTATCGCGCGCACCATGATGCAGCCCGGTCAACCCGTCTTCCGCGCCATTGCGGAACACTTCGGTCCCTCCATCATCCGCGCCGACGGCTCTCTCGATCGCTCACGCCTCGCCGCCCTCGCCTTCTCCGAAGGCCGCCTCACCGAACTCAACCAGATCGTCCATCCACCTGTCATCGCAGAACAGGAACGCCAGATGAACGACCTCTTCGCGCGCGATCCTCATGCCATCGTCGTCATCGAATCCGCGCTCATCTTCGAAGCCGAAGCCTGGGGGACCGTTCCCGACTGGCGCCGCCGCTTCGATCGCATCATCCTCGTCACCGCGCCCGACGACCTCAAGATCCAGCGCTTCCTCGGTCGCGTCCTCCCCCCGACGGCCACGCAACAGGAGCGCGCCGCCGCCGAGCGCGACGCCCGCCAACGCCTCGCCGCTCAGCTCCCCGACTCCGTCAAAATTCCTCACAGCGGCTTCGTCATCGATAACGCCGGCTCCCTCGAAGCGACTCGAAAACAAGTTGAGCAAGCCGCAACCCAACTCCGGCCCTGAGTCGCCGTGCCGACGCCAGCCCGGACGCAAAATCCTCATCCTGTGGAAGAGCAGCGAACCGACCGTGAAGGATCCCGGAAGTATCACCAGGCCCGCGCAACCGCCAAACTTCCTGACTCCTGCTCACTCACCGCTCACCGCTCACCGCTAAACGCCGCCCTGTGACCGCTACAATAAAAGCAGGCTGTTTCTGTGCCTTATCCGCCTGCAGGCCCATCCAACTTACAGACCGCAGCGCTCTCCGGGCTCAACGACAGAAACACCCATCCACGCCTATGACCTTTCGTCGAATCCTCCTGGTTTTCATCCTCGTTTCCGGCTTTTGGTACTTCATTACCCACTTCGAAATTCGCCGCCTCCGGGGCTCCAGCGGCCACAGCTACCCGCTCACCCTCACTGAAGCCCACGCCGCCCCCGAGTACACCAACACCGAACTCAACAACATCTCCGTCTACAAACGCGTCGTCCCCTCCGTCGTCAACATCACGGCCGGAACCGTCACCCTCGACTTCTTCATGGGCCTCGTGCCTCAAACCGACCAGGGCTCCGGCTTCATCCTTGATAAACAGGGCCACATTCTCACCAACTACCACGTTGTGGCCGATGCCAAAAACATCGAGGTCCAGACCCACGACAAGCACCGCTATCAAGCCCAGGTCATCGGCCGCGATCGCCTTCACGACCTCGCCCTTCTCCAGATCAACGCGCCGAACCTCGTCCCCGCCGTTCTTGCCTCCTCACGCGATCTCCAGGTTGGCCAGGAAGTCTATGCCATCGGCAATCCCTTCGGCCTCAGCGGCACCATGACCACCGGGATCATCAGCGCCATCCGCTCCGTCAAAGGCGCCGAAGGCGGCGCACCAATCGAAAACGCCATTCAGACCGACGCCGCCATCAATCCAGGCAACTCCGGCGGCCCCCTCCTCAATTCGCAGGGCGAAGTCATCGGCATCAATTCCATGATTGCCCAGAACGGCGCCGAGCAAAACGCCGGCATCGGCTTTGCCATTCCCATCGATACAGCCAAAGCCGTCCTCAGCGATTTCCAGAAATACGGCCACGCTCGCCGTCCCTCACTCGGAGTTCGCACCCTTCCCATCGGCCCCGACCTCGCCGAGCAGATGGGCCTCCCCGCGCAATACGGGGTCCTCATCGAGAGCACCATTCCCGGCGGCGCTGCCGAGCACGCCGGTCTTCACGGCGGCAACCAGGTCGCCTACCTCGGCAACATGCAGATCTCCGTCGGAGGCGATCTCATCGTCGCTATCGATGGCCAGGAGATCACCAACTCCCAGGACATCTCCGAAATCATGAACGAGCACCAGCCCGGCGACACCATCACCGTCACCTTCTTCCGCGGCCGCCGCAAAATGACCGTCCGCGTCACCTTAGGCGAAGCCCACGACCAAGCCGCTTAGCGAGTAAGAATCGAGCCAGGCGAGAGGTTGAGAACGGGGGGTTGCCCCCCTGCAAGTTACTGATTCACTTGGATCGGAGGGTAGGTAAAGGCCTATCTGTCAACTAATGCTTTACTAGTCGCCTCTCACCCCGAAAATCGCTCGTGCAGCGAGCTCCCAAAGCCTAACCCCACCGCCGACCCCAAAAACCCCATACTGGAATCTCTCTCTGGATGAAGAAATCATGACCCGCTGGACAACCGCCAACATCCCGCAGCAGCTCGGTAAGCTCGCCTACATCACCGGAGCCAACAGCGGCATCGGCTTCCACACCACCCTCGAACTCGCCCGCAAAGGCGCCACCGTCGTCATGGCCTGCCGCGATCTAGCCAAAGCCGAGTCAGCACGCCAGCGCATCCTCCAACAAATCCCCAGTGCGCAGCTCGAAATCGCGCCCCTCGACCTCGCCTCCCTCGCCTCGGTCCGCGCCGCCGCCCAATCCTTCCTCGCCACCAGCCGTCGCCTCGACCTCCTCATCAACAACGCCGGCATCATGGCCCTCCCCGAGCGCCGCGTCAGTCCCGATGGATTCGAACTCCAGCTCGCCACCAACCACTTCGGCCATTTCGCCCTCACCGGCCTGCTGCTCCCCTCCCTGACGCAGCCGTCAGCAGGGACACGCATCGTCACCGTCAGCTCCATCGCCCATCGCGGCGCCACCATGGACTTCGCCAATCTCGACTGGGAACACAGCTACAAACCCTGGCCAGCCTACCGCCGCACCAAGCTCGCAAATTTATTGTTTGGATTCGAACTGCACCGCCGCCTCACCCGCGCTCAATCGCCAGCAACGAGCCTCATCGTCCACCCAGGAGTCTCCAACACCAACCTCTTCGCTGCGGGACCAGGCTCCGGCGGCGGTCTCCTCGCGAAAATTATTCCGCCCTTCATCGCTCTCGTCGCCCAGTCCGACGCGCAAGGCGCGCTTCCCACTCTCTACGCCGCCAGCTCTCCCGATGCGCAGGCGGGCCGTTTCTATGGTCCCGACGGCTTCCGCCAGATGCGCGGTTACCCGGTCGAAGTCCGCGCCGAGCAACAGGCCTACGACGAATCCCTCGCCGCCCAACTCTGGCAAGTCTCCGAACGATTCACCGGCGTCCGCTACCTGCTGCCTGCCTGATACGACCAGCTCGAAGCGGTGCCCGTGCGCGGTGCCCGCACCCTGCAACCTGCTCCCTGCAACCTGTAACCCGGAATCACCGCAGCCGATCCCGCACCTCAGGCCGCACCAGATACAAAAAGAACACCAGATTCAGCCCCGCCATCACCATCAGCGACAGCTGGTGGAACTTCACCACCATCCAGACCCCATACATCGCCGAGCAAAACACCGCCGCCAGCGTCAGCGCCCATCCCCACCGCTGCAGCCGCAGAAGTCCCTGCCCGGCAGCCGCAAACGCCGCGCACAGCACCACGTAAATCAGCGGCAGCTTGTGCATGGTCACACTCACCAGCCCAATCAGCGCCAGCACAAACATCCAAACCGCAATCGCCGCCATCGCCGGCAGCAGCCCGCGCTTCGCCTCTTCGCTCATAATGTGTGCAGATACGCCAGCAGATCCTGCAGCTGCTGATCGTTCAGATCGTTCCCGTACGCCGGCATCATGTTCCGCCCGCGCTGGATCACCGGCGTTACGCGCTCATCGTTGGCCGGCGCGCCGCTTGGCAAATATTTCTTCCGATACAGAGCGAACAAACTCGGCCCATGCAAATCGCCCGCCTGATTCGCGTAGTGGCAGCTCGCGCAATATTGCTGATACACCCCACGCCCCCGCTCTTCCTGCGGCGTCAGCGCGCTCACAGCCTTCGAAGGCCGCAGCGAAGGCCCGCACCCCAACACACCAACCGAAATAGCAAGTCCCGACCAACCCAAAATGAATGCGACAAACGTTCGATAACGGTTCACTGGTTTTTCTACACCCTATCCGCTAAACCCTATACCCTGCGACTCTAGTTCTTCTCCGCAATCGCCGCGACCACTCTGTCCATCGCGCTCCGTGCCGCATCGCCCGCCGGTTGCCGGTCGTTGACCAGCACCGAGAACACCAGCGTCTTTCCGCTCGCCGTCGTCACATAGCCGCTCAGCGCATTCACCTCCGCCAGCCTACCCGTCTTCGCAAACACCTTGCCCTTCAGCGAACCCGCAAATCGTCCCGACAACGATCCATCTACGCCGCCAATCGGTAACGACGACCGATACAATTCTCCCCACGGCTGCCGCGCCGCATACGCCAGCAACGTCGTTGCCGCCCGCGGTGTAATCAAATCCTCGCCCGACAAACCCGATCCGTCATAGAACAAAAAATCTCCCGGATCCACGCCGGCATTCACCAGGAACTGCCGCACCACCCGCGCGCCCTGCGCAATCGATCCGTCCTCGCCCTCCAGCCGCCCCAGCAGCCGCTGCAGCAACTCCGCATGCAGATTCTGGCTCACCTTATTCGTCACCGTCACGTCCTCGGCCAGCGTCGGCGACACATGCGTCGCCAGAATCTTCAGCCCCTCCACCGGTGGCTCAATCGTCGTCAGCGGCAGCGGCCGCAGTCCCACCGCCTGATTCACCTCCGCTCGATAATCCTCCGTATCCACCGGCAGCCGATGCCATGCCTTCGCCGTGCCCGCCACCGTCACCCCACGCGCCAGCAGCATCTGCCGCAACGCCGTCGCCGCAAACTCCGCAGGATCTTCAATCGCCAGCGCCTCATGCATCCCGTTCACGCTCACCGACCCATACAGCCGAATCGCCAAACTTCCCGGCGACCGATCGATCCCCGAATGCGGTGCCGCGCCAGCCGCCGCTAGCGTCAACGAATTTTCCAGCTTGTAGTACGGCACGTCCGGGTTCCACGCCACCACCAGCGGCGATTGCGTCGCGTCGCCCTCGCTGCCTGCCGCAGGCGCAGCGTTCGCCGCACCCGCGGGCCCCGGTGTCACGCTCAGATACACAACGTTGTCATTCAACGTCAGCGCACTCACAGGCGCGCCATACTCCCACTGCAAATCGTCCCACGCCCAGCTGCCGCCGTAGCGTTCCCACACAAACCACGCATCGTCGCCGATCACATCCCCCGTAATCGACTTCACGCCGCTCGCCACAATCTGGTCCGCCATGCTCGCCAGTGCTGCCAGCGGAGTGTCGGACCGCTCCGTCCGTCCATCCCACGGATACGTGCGCCCGCTCATGGTTGGATCGCCCGCGCCCACCAGCCGCACATCGCCCGTGAGCGTCCCTTGCGCATCCACCGTTCCCGACGTCACCGCCGTTGTCGTCCACGTTGCGTTCGCAGGAATCAGCGCCAGCGCTGTCGCTGTCGTAAATAACTTCGCGTTCGACGCAGGCTCAAAAAACTGCCCATCGTTCAGCGCAAACACCGGCTTGCCCTCGAGCGTCACCACCGAAATGCCCCAGTGCGCGCGCGCCACCGCAGGATCCGCCAGGATTTGTTTGATCGCCGCATCGAGCGATACGGCCCGGTGCGCAACCGGCGCACGCTTATGCTTCACCGCCGCACCGGCCCCACCAACCAGCAGCATCATGGCGGCACACATCGCCGCGCGTCCCGCTGACCGGACCTTAGCTGACCGCCTTTCAGCTGACCGCCTCATCGCTGACCGCTTCATGGCTATCACTAAACTCTAAACTCTAATCCCCGAACTCTGCCGCTTCTCTCGCGTGTAGCATCGTTTTCGGATGACCTTTGCCCAGCGAACTCGCTCCACCTGGCAGCTCCGCACTCGCTCCCTGGCCACCGGCTCGCGCACCCTCGTTATGGGCGTCCTCAACGTTACTCCCGACTCTTTCTCCGACGGCGGCGCATTCTTCAACTCCGAAACCGCCATCGCCCACGCGCTCTCCATGCTCGACGAGGGTGCCGACATCATCGACATCGGCGGCGAATCCACCCGCCCCGGCGCCCAGGAAATCACCGCGCAGCAGGAACAGGACCGGGTCGTCCCCATCCTCGAAGCCATCCTCCGCGAACGCCCCACCTCTGTCCTCTCCATCGACACCTACAAGGCCGCCACGGCCCAGGCCGCCCTCGCCGCCGGAACGGAGATCGTCAACGACGTCTCTGGTTTCGAGTGGGATCCCGAGTTGCCCCGCTTCTGCGCGGAACGACGCTGCGGCGTCATCCTCATGCATACCCGCGGCCGTCCCGGCGAGTGGCGCGCCCAACCCCACCTCGCCCAGCAGGAAGTTGTTCCTCTCGTGATGGCCGGCCTCGCGCAATCGCTCCACACCGCGATCGCCGCCGGCATCGTTCGCGACCGCATCGTTCTCGACCCCGGCTACGGCTTCGGCAAAGCGTACGACAACAACTACCCGCTCCTCGCCCACCTCGATGAACTGCTCGCCCTCGGCCAACCTCTTCTCGCCGGCGTCTCTCGCAAATCGTTTCTCGCGCGCACTCTCGAAACCACGCTCGGCGGCTCCGACCGCACTTCCGAGCCCGCTTCCGATCAGCGCGCCAACGCCACCCTTGCCGCCACCACCGCCGCCATCCTTGCCGGAGCCAGCATCGTCCGCGTCCACGACGTCCGCCCCGCCCGCGAAGCAGCCGCCATCGCCGACGCCCTCCTGCAGTCTCCTTAAAAAAAGCCGCCGGAAATTCCAGCGGCCCCCGGCTCCTGCGACCAGTCTCCAGAGCGGTTTTCTAATCCCTAAACTCCAAACTCTAAACTCTGCCTCTCACGCCATCACATCCAGCACCCCATCGTGCTCCTCGTCCACAACCGCCATTTCCGCCTCGTCCGACTCGACTTCCTTCTCGACATCCTCGCTGAACTTCCGCCGACGCATCTTCTCCCGCATCCACAATGGATCCTGCTCCCGCCCCACTCCCCCCATCGCTGAGATCCGATCGACATCCATCGCCCGCCGCCCGGCGCCTCGCTGTCCGCGAAGCCACACACTCAGAACTTCGGCGCCCCCCCAATCTTCATCAGCCAACCCCACGCAATCGTCCTGCCACCGTCGGGCGGCGTCCAAAACTGAACCACTTCTCCACACCCAACCCCCGCGTATCCTTGACCCAGATATGGGACGCATCCATGTTCTCTCCGACCAGGTCGCCAACCAGATCGCCGCCGGCGAGGTCGTCGACCGCCCCGCCTCCGTCGTCAAGGAACTGCTGGAGAATGCGCTCGACGCTGGCGCCACCCGCATCCGCATCGAAATCGAAGCCGGCGGCCGCCGCCTCATCCGTGTTGCCGACGACGGCTGCGGCATGTCCCGCGACGACGCCCTCCTCGCCTTCGAACGTCACGCCACCTCCAAAATTCATTCCTCCGACGACCTCCTCACTATCGCTACCCTCGGCTTCCGCGGCGAAGCGCTTCCCTCCATCGCCTCCATCTCTCGCCTCGAGCTCGTAACCCGGCAGCAAGCGGCCGCCGGCGACCCAGTCGATTCCGCTACAGGTACACGCCTCGAAATTGCCGGCGGCAAAATCCTCGCCGTCGAAGACTCCGGCGGCCCTCCCGGCACCACCATCACCGTCCGCGACCTCTTCTTCAACACCCCTGCCCGCCGCAAATTTCTCCGCGCCGAAACCACTGAGCTCTCTCATGTAACAGCGCTCGTTACGCATTACGCACTCGCCCATCCTGAAATGCACTTCGAGCTCCACTCTGCTACCCACGCCCTGCTCATAGCGCCACCTGTCAGTGAGCCCTCCGAGCGCATTTACCAGATCTTCGGCCGCGATACCCTCGACCAGCTTCTTCCCATGGCCGCCGAGCGCCGCTTCGATCACGCCGGCATTCCCGAACCTCCGCCCTGGCGCCGCGACAACGACTATCAGCCTCCCGACCCCGGCTTCCTCCGCGTCAGCGGCTTCGTCTCGCGTCCCGCCCTGCAAAAACTCAACCGCAATTCCATCTACGTCTTCGTCAATCAGCGCCTTATCCGCGATCGCCTCATCATTCACGCCATCGTGGAGGCCTACCGCAACATAATTCCCCCCACCTCGTTCCCCGTCATCCTCCTCTTTCTCGAAATGCCTCCGCACGAAGTCGACGTCAACGTCCACCCCGCCAAAACTGAAGTCCGCTTCCGCCAGCAATCGCTCGTCCACGACTTCGTCCGCGAAGCCATCCGCATGACGCTGATGAAGACCCGCCCCGTCGCCAGTTTCCTTGCCGCTCTCACCAATACTCCCAACGCCTCCTCCTCCCTCGACTCCGCTCCTATATCCGCAATGCCCGACTCCGACGCTCCACCCCAACCCACCGACGTCACCCCCTTCAACCTCGCCCCACCGGAGCCGCGTCCCGAAGACCAGCCCCTTCCCTTTGCAACAACTGTCATCCTGAGCCACACCGAGCAAGTGAAGCGAAGCGAGGGAGATGCGAAGGATCTGCCTTTGTCTCTCGCTCAGGCTGCCTCCAACGGCCACGCCTGCTCCGCGCAAACCCCCGAAGAATTCCAGGAAGGCGGCGAGGCCCCCAGCCTCCACTCCCTCGCCTCTCTCAAGCCTCTGGGCCAGTTGCGCGAATCCTTTATCCTCGCCACCAACGACGACGGTCTCTGGATCATCGATCAGCACGTCGCTCACGAGCGCGTCCTCTTCGAAAAAATCCTCCGCGAACGCCAAACCGAGCGCGTCGAGCGCCAACGCCTCCTCATGCCCATGCTCATCGATTTGCTGCCCGCGCAGATGATCGTCTTCTCCGCGCTCGCCGCTGAGCTTGAGCGCAACGGCTGCGAGGCCGAACTCTTCGGCCCCCACACCATCGCCATCAAAGCCGCCCCCGCCGGCCTCACCGGCCCGGGGCTCGAGCGCATGATCCTCGAAGTCCTGGAGCAGCCTGGCGCCAGTCTTCAGTCCGATAATCTTGAATCCGCCCGCACCCGCATCGCCGCCTCCATCGCCTGCCACGCCGCCATCAAGGTCAATATGCCCCTCGATCCCGCCCGCATGGAATGGCTTCTTGCCGCACTCGCCCGCACCGACCACCCCACCAGCTGCCCCCACGGCCGCCCCATTGCATTACGATATTCATGGAAAGACATTCAACGCGCCTTCCAGCGCATTTAACCTTGGTTCACCAACCAGACCTCTGAAGCCGACATTTTGAATCAGCAACAGTTACAAATCGCGCGCTCCGCGCTTTGGCACCAGACCGCCGCAACGGATCCCTCCGCCCCACTGCGCACTCTTGACGCCGCCGCTCAGTGGCTCGATGAAATGGGCCTCTGCCTCTTTCTCCCGCGCCACACGCAGCTCCCCGCACCCGCGCCGTCTTTCGTCGAAGCTTGCAGCGGCGCCGCCGGAGTCACGCCACCGCCCGCCGCCATCGCCGAGGCCACCGCGCTCGCCACCCGCCTCATCGACGAGCGCCGCGCCATCCCACTCAACCTCTTCGGCACGTTTTCCGAACAGCCCGACTTCCTCACCACCCCCGAAGTCCTTCCCTGGATCGCTTCCATCCGCGGCGAGCGCCAATGGAAAACCGCGCCCGGGAGCCGGACCGCCCCCATCGTCCTTCGTACCTGGGAAGCGCTGGATCGCGAAGGCGAGATGACCGCCGTCGAACTCCAGGATTCCCTCGGCCGCGAGCTCACCGAAGCCGCCATACTCCGTGCCCTCGTCGAGCTCTGGACCAACCTCCGCGCCACGCCCATCTACTCGCCCGATGCCCCCACGCGCTGGACCCTCCTTAAGAATCGCTTTCCCACCCAGCTCGCCACCGGTGCCAACACCGCCCAAACCACCGCGCTCTCCGCGCTCCTCTCCTTCTATTTGCGTTCCGCCGTCGCCGCCACCGCCGAAGAAGCGGAAATCTTCCTCTCGCCCCTCACCTCCCGCTCCCGCATTCGCGAAGTTCTCCACGGCATGACCGCCACACGTCAGTTCGGGACGACCACGGTCGCCTCGCAAACCGTTCTCTTCATCGAAGGCTCTCTGCCCGACACCGCACCCGAGCCGGAACCCGAGCAAACACCCGCTGCCCAGGCGCCCACGGCCGCTCCAACTCCGCGCGCCACGTTCCGCAAAGCGCCGCGCCCCACGAAATGGGAACTGCCCGCTCGGGACTCGAGGCCGCCCCAGGACCGCACCCGCGCTCCATGGCAGAAAAAGCCAGCTGCGCCCCATCGCCCCGAAGCGGCCTCCAGCCGCCCGGACTCGCAACGTCCAGACTCAGAACGTCCCGCATCCAGCCGCGCAGGCTCACCCCGTCCCCGCCGAGAAGGCAAGCCCTTCCCCGTCCCCCGCACCGGCTTCAGGAGCGGCCCTCGACAAGGTCAGCGCGCAGGCGCTCGTCCGGCTTCCTTCGCCGGCCAGCGGTCAGATCGAGGTTCGGATCGGCGTTCAGCTCAACGTCCAGGACCACGCCCTGTTCCTCCCAGCAGCTCCGGCCCTCGCCCCGCCAATCGATTCGACAATCGCGGCGGCGCAGCAAAACCCTGGCAGCGCCGCCCCAATAATGCGTTTCCCAAACCAGCATTCCGCAAGCCCGATGGCCAAGCGCGGCCGGAAGGCACGCCTCGTGAAGACCGCGGTCCGCGACCCATCGACCAGGGCCATCCGCCCCGCGAGCAAAAACCCTGGCGCACCAAAAGCTCTGCACCTCGCCAGTTTCCGGGTAAAGATCGCCCGTGGCAGAAGGACCGCCGCGACAAGCCGGCCTTCCGCGGCAAACCCGGTGGCAGGTTTTCCTCCGACCGTCCAGGGCCCGACCGTCCGAGACCTGACCGTTCCCCGTCCGACCGCCCCCGTCCCACCGGCGAGCGCAGCCAGGAAAACCGTCCACCACGCGGCGATAGAAAATTCGGTCCCACGAAATTCGGAGCCGGGCCCCGCTTCGCCAACTCGCGCCCTGCTGCGACTGGCAAGCCTGCTCCAGGCAAATCATTTTCGGGCAAATCGGGTCCGCGCAAATTTGGTGCAGGCAAGTTTGGTGCAGGCAAGTTTGGCCCGCGCAAGGCAGTGTCTGGCAAGTCGGGCCCAGGCAAATTTGGACCCGCTAAATTTGGACCGCGCAAATTCGGAACAGGCCGTCCTGCGGGCAAACCCCGACCCGCTTCCTCCGGATCCGAATCCGGACTCGCATCGTCTGGACCCGCCTCCTCTCGCCCAAAGACTTCCACGCGCCCATTTCCCCCTGGAAAATTTTCCTCCCGCAAACCCGGCGGCCCTCGCCCCCCTCGCCCCGGCAAGCCTCAAAACAAATTTCGCAAATTTCCTCCCGGCGAACGAAATCCGCGCAAAAATCGTAGTCAGGAAGAGAACCCCGAATGAACCGCGGCCCGATTATCGCCATCGACGGCCCCGCTGGCGCGGGTAAAAGCACCGTCGCGCGCCATCTCGCCCAGCACTTCGGCCTCCTCAACCTCGAAACCGGCGCCATGTATCGCGCCTTCGCCCTTAAAGCCATCCAGTCCGATCAGGATTTCGACGACCCTGCCGCCCTCGAGCGTCTCGCCCGCGATACCGAAATTACCCTCGACTCCGACCGCTCCGGCAATCGCGTCTATCTCGACGGCACCGACGTCACCGAACGCATTCGCGACTCCGACGTCACCCAGGGCGCCTCGCGCATCAGCGTTCATCCCGGCATTCGCGCCTGGATGGTCGACCTCCAGCGCGATCTCGGCCGTCGCGGCGGCGTCGTCATGGAAGGCCGCGACATCGGTACCGTCGTCTTCCCCGAAGCCGATGTCAAAGTCTTTCTCGATGCGTCTCCGGAGGCCCGCAGCCAGCGCCGCTACGAACAAACCTCCGCCGCCAAAGATGGATCGCCGCCACGCTCGGAATATGCGCAGAATAACGGTTCCGACGGCCGGCCCGCTCCCGCCCCCACCGATCGCACCTCAGTTTTTCACGAACTCCGCGAGCGCGATGAGCGCGACCGCAACCGTGCCAGCTCTCCCCTCCAGCCGGCTCCGGACGCCATCGTCATCGACTCCACGATCCTCACCCTTAACGAAGTCCTCACCCGCATCGAAGACCTCGTCCGCCCCCTCTTCCCCCACCGCGGCCCCGCAGAAAAAGTCGGCTAGTTCTGTATCAATCAGCGTTACAAATAACAATGCCCTCCTGAAGGAGGGCATTGTTTTGCGGCTTCGCGCGCAGGGTGTCCTGACTATTGCTCTTCTTCCTTAGCAGGAGCAGGCGGCGCCTTAAAATGTTTCGCCTTCTCCGGCACCCCCGGCGCCCTGGGCGCCGTCATCGACAGCGTCGCGTCCTCGCCCTTACGCAGCTCCAGGTTTCCATGGTCGGTCTCCAGTTGTAACTGCACGCCGCCATGGCCCACCGAACCATCCAGCGTCTGCCGCCCGCCGTCGGTCGACATCTTCAGCGGAAAGTCCGTCCGCACCGCTTCATCTGCACTCGTACTTCCCGTCACGCTGAAGTTCGCATTTTCCGGAATCGTCACAATCACGTTGCCCGTGTGATCCGTTATCTGCACATTGCCCAGCGGATTCGCCATCACCACGTTGACGTCTCCGTTTGAATCCTCGATGTGCGCGTCGCCCGCAATCTGCGTCAGGTCAATGTCCTTCGACCGTGCTATCACCCGCACCGGTCCCGCCGCCTGACTCAGGCTCAGATCGCTCTTGTCCAGCGTCAGCGCCCCCATCAGGTGCGGAATATCCAGCGTCGTCTGGCTCGAGTGATAGTGAATGTCCGACCCAATCTGCTCCAGATGAATGTCCCCGAAGAAATCTCCGTTGATCGTCACCTGTCCCTGGATTTCGGACAGCGTCACATCGTCGCCGTGGCCATCCACCAGCACGCGTCCCTGCACATTGTGCGCGGAAAAATCTCCGTGATCGATGTGCCCCTGCGCGTCGCCGCCAATATCCTCGAGCTTCACTTCGCCGTGATTCGCCGTCACCTGCACGCCGCCGTTCAGCCCATCCGCGGTCACGTCCCCATGCCCTGCCGTGATCGTCGCAAACGATGCGGCCGGCAGTTCCAGCGTCAGATCCACCCGCGCTCCCTGCTTCTCCGGCACCGTCACTACCGCGCCGCCGCCCGTGGCGTCCAGCTTCGGTTTCAAATCTGCAAAAATCTTCTGCGCTTCCGAATCTGAATCACGATGCACCATCTCGTGCGCCCGCAAGTGCATCTGGTTGTCGCTCGACGCCGTTATCGTCACATCGCCCTGCGGATCATTGATCGTCACCACCGGCTTTGCTGCCGTCAGCGTCAAATCCATCTGCACGTCGTTATCGTGCTCCGCGCCCATCCAGTTCCAGAAGTTGTCGCCGTCGTCTCCGGAAAATTCCCACGAGAATGGCCCCATCAGGTGCCCCTCGCGCGATACCCACCCGAGGCCGATCATCAGGATCACCAGCCACACGATCCCGCCCATTGACCGCCTTCCACCCCAAGGCCGATTCCAGTCCAGAAAATGCTCCGCCAGCAGCAGCCCGCCCATCACAATCAGCAGCAGCGGCCACCACCGCGCGTACCAGCCCCAGAACTCTACCGCATCCAGTCGTCCCGTCGACATCAGCAACGCAATCACGCCAATCGACAGCAGAATCAGCGGACCGACAAACGTCGGCCTGTGCCAGCCCCGCCAGTACGTCTTGTAGTACTCCTTTTGCGCACGCATCTGGGCCTTCCATTGATCCCTCTGCGCCCTCGCCGCCTGCTTGGCCTGCCACCGCGCTTCCCGCGATGTCCAGGATGGAGGTGTCGTTCCCATTTGTCTACCTCCTCCCCTCGTCCCGTAACGTGGTGTCCTCGGGCGGAACGATCGTCGCCGTGGTCGTCGTCGTCGCATCCACCGGAGCCGCGCCCGTGTACGACGTGTAGCCTGTCGTGCCTTGTACTGGCGTCGCCGGATAACCCGGATACCCCGCTCCCGGCAAGGGTGGATTCTGCGCCAGAATCGCGTTCTCCGCCAGCTTCAGCAAACCCCACACAATCACGTACAGCGGCCAGCTGTGCGCGTACGAAATCCCCGCATACTCATCCAGAATCGCCGTGATCCCAAACGTCAGCAGGATGATCGGTCCCCGCATCCGCCGCAGAAAAAGGTACTGATTCATCGCGCACCTCCAGCCGGCGGCTCCTGCGTCGTTCGCGTATCCGGCGGCGGCGCGTTCACCGGCGTCCCGCCCATCGGCGGAGGCGCAGGCGGTCCCATCCGCGGCATAAATGCAAACCGTCCGCTGTTCCGCATCAGCAGCCACACCGCGATGCCCACGATAATCAGCGGCCATCCGTGGTGTACCCACCCAAAGTTAAAAAATCCCAGCGTGTTGAACAGGAACAGCATGCCCAGCAGGATCAGCACAATCGCCCCAATTGGCTCTCTGCGCGCCCGCTCCAGTTCCATCTCCGGCGCCGGAGGCACCCATCCTGGAGGTGCATTCGGCGGCACAAACCCCGCTCCCTGGGGTGGAAATCCCGGAGGAAATCCAGCCGGCGGCGCCCCCGGCACAAACCCCGGCGGTGGTGGAGTTCCGCCTGCCCACGGCTGATACGGCCGCCCAGCCTGCTGCGCTTCCGCAACAATCCGCTGCCGCAGCTGCTCGCCCCACTGCGCGCTCTGCTGCCCGAACTGATGCGCCTGCTGCCGCACCTGCTCCGCCCAGTCCGCATATTGCGGAGAGCCGGGCACCGCGCCCGCCCCACTCCCCGGCACCGGTGGCACCGGCGGTACGGGGGGAACGGGCGGCACATAAGGCCGTGGCGCCGTGTGGCCGCCGAACGCATTGCCCAGCTCATTCAGCCCAAAAGGATCCGGTAGCGGCAAACCATCGCGCCTCGCCTTCGCCGTCTGGTGCGCGTCGAAAACCTGATACAGCACCCACGCTCCAACAAAAATTCCAAACAGCCCGTAGTGCTCGCTCAGCGAGATCAGCACCACAAAAACCAGCACATGCACAATGGCCTTGATGTACTGCCCGTTGTACATCGCCCCCACGCCAGGGATGAACCCCAGAATCGTGGCCGTCCCAGGATTCGGCACGCCCATCGGTGCCGATGGATAGCCGCCCTGCGCTCCTGGCGGCACTCCCGCCCCCGGCGCTCCCGACATCCGCGCCACCAGGCACGGCTCGCAATACACACTGCCCTGCACCTCACGCGTGCACTGCGCGCACAACCCCTTCCCGCAGTTCTGACAAAAGGCGCTTACCCCCGCCTCGGGATGATTGACGCAGTTCATACCAGGCTCCCTTCCACGTACCCAGCGGCTTCCGCCGCCTCCTTAAGCCCGGTTCCTGATTGGCCCAGGGAAATTGAATTTCCAGTTCCCACTAACATTCCTGCTTTTGCGACTTGCTCTTCTGAACTCTGACCGCTGAATGCTGAACGCCCCTCTGCCCGTAGCTCCGTGCCTCGCCCAGCACTTGCGCTCCCGTTCTTCCCCGGCTTCTGCTGTTGCTGCGGATTCTGCTGTTGCTGGTTGTTCTGTTGTGGCTGCTGCGTCTGCACATCCCTCCGCAGCTCCCGCATCCGCGACTGCAGCTGGTAGAAGAACCGCATGTTGTCGTAGTACCGCACCACCGAGCTCCGCGCTCCATAGAACTGCCGCGAAATCGTGCTCCCCAGCTGCGCCGGCCTCAGATCCGCCAGCTTTAAACTGCCCATCTTCACGCCCATCAGATTCAGCGTCAGCGCGATCGAGAAAAACGCCATCGCCACTGTCATCAGCAGCCGCGTCTCGTGGAAGCTCCGCCGCCACGGCATCACCATCGCCGTCGCGCCCGTCCCGGCTGCCGAACCGGCTACCACCGGCAGCGGCACGCCACCTGCCCCCATCGTCTTCTCGAGAATTTTGCCGACCAGACTCGCCGGAATCTCCGGCTCGTCGTGCAGATACCCCAGCCACTCCTGCCCCTGCTTCGCATGCGCCAGCAAATCGCCGCAGTTTGCGCACGTCTCGCTGTGCGCCAGGAACGCTGCCGTCTCGCCCGCCGGCAGCAGTCCGTCCAGCGCATCCGTCAGCAGAGCTTCCCAGTCCTCGCACTTCAGAACTGAGCCCGGCTTCTGTCCGAATTTGCTCTCGTCCGCCACCGCTATACCACCTGTCCTTTATTTCGTTCCAGCAAACGAGCCAGTTCCGCCCGCCCCCGGCTGATCCGCGACTTTACCGTGCCTTCAGGAATCCGCAGCACTGCCGCAATTTCTTTGTAATCCATATCCTGCAAATCGCGCAGAATTACCGCCTCGCGCAGCTCAGGCGAGATCTTTGTCAGCGCCTCCTGCACCATCTTTTCAATTTCCTTCTGCACCGCCCGCTCATGCTGGGTTGGACCCTTGTCCGCCAAACGCTGCAGCAGCGGCATATCCTCTTCGCTGTCCCACCCCGCGTCCATCGAATCCGTCACGCGCTGCGCCCGGGACCGCCGGAAATGATCCACCAGCAGATTGCGCGTCATCGTCGTGATCCACGTCTGGAACGTGCCCCGCGCCAGATCGAACGTCGTCAAATTCCCGTATACCTTCAGAAATACTTCCTGCGTCAGGTCTTCCGCGTCCGTCGACGATCCCGTAAACCGGAAACACAAACCATACACTCGCCTGTGATGCGCTTTCACGAGTTCGGTCCATGCAAAGGAGTCGCCCTTCAGGCAACGCTCCACCAGGACCTGCCATTCCGCTTCCAACGGCTTCTCCAGAACCCGATCTACAGGCTGTTCTTTGCGCTGCCACCGCTCCGACGGCTTCCGCTCCTCGGCCCCCGGCGCCCTGTACTGCCCTGGACGAACCACTTCTGCCCGGCTTGCCGGTCGAGCTGCCGGGAATTTCATCATTCCCAGCTTCCAGGTCGTGCCCCACGCGATGGTTCCAGCGCTCATGGGCAATCATACGCATCCAAACCCCGCCTGGTTCCCCAAAATGGCTTCCGAAATGCACAGAAACGTGCCCCGCCTCCACCATTCCCGACTTGTCCACGATGCGGATGCAAAAGGGGCGAATTCCTCCCCTTCGAGCGACCCCTCGGATTCTCAGCCGCTCCCAATACAGGTCGGTCGCCTGACCCTACCGCCCACCACCCTGAAAGCCCGATCACCCGACCCGGTCGAACGGCCCGTCTTACGAACCAGACCCGCCTCTCGCCGCCACCAAAGCGCGCACCTAGGCAGCTTCAACGCCCCCGCTTTAATGCCCGGGTCCCTGCTCTTTCACAAACAGCCTTGCCGCCACCAGAATCGCCGCGCAACCCATCGCCGCCAACACCAGCGCCTGGCCCCACAGTTCTTCGATTCCCGCACCACGCAAAATAATCCCCCGCAAAATTCGGATGTAATACGTAGCCGGAATCAGCTGGCTGATCCACTGAAACGGCAGCGGCATATTCTCGATCAGAAAAATGTACCCCGATAAAAATACCGACGGCAAAATCGTCCCCATCGACAACTGAAACGCCTCCGCCTGCGTCTTCGCCTTCGCCGAAATCACCAGTCCGATGCCCAGCACCGTCATCAAAAACGGTACCGACAGCACCAGCAGCAAAAACACGTTCCCGTGTACCGGTACCAGAAACACCACCCGCATCACCGCGAGGATCGCGCACAGCTCCCCAAAGGCGAGCACGCCGTACGGAATCATCTTTCCCACCATCAGTCCCAGCGGAGCTACCGGCGTCATCGTTAACTGCTCCAGCGTGCCTCTCTCCCGCTCACGCACCAGGCTCAGCGCAATCAGCAGGATCGTCATCACCTGCAGCAAAATCGCAATCAGTCCCGGCACAAAAAAGTTTGCCGACCGCGTCGCTGGGTTATACAGTACGGACGGCCGTACCTCGATCGGCATCGTCCCATTCGGCAGCACGCGCACCAGCGACTCCTGCAGCGCAACCCCCGTCGATGTGCTGATCGCCTGCCCGGCCACCGTCGAGTCCGATCCGTCCACCAGCACCAGTACCGTTGCCCCTGTGCCGTCCTGCAAACGTCGCGCGTAGTCGTAAGGAATCCGAATCGCCGCCCGCGCCTTTCCCGACCGGATCGCCTCGTACATCCCCTCCGGCGACCTGGCATAAATCCGCAGCGCAAAAACATCCGACCCCGCAAAGCTCTCCAGCAATCGCCTGCTGTCCTGCGTCTGGCTCTCGTCCAGCACCACCGTCGCAATCTGCCGGATATTCGTGTCCACCGCAAAGCCAAACAAAAACAACTGCAGAATCGGAATCAGCAGCGCAAAAAAAAGCGTTCCCGGGTCTCGCACGATATGCAGTAATTCCTTCCGGCACACCGGAACCAGTCCGCGAAAAAGCCGCCTCACTGAGCGGCCTCCATAATTTGATACGTCAGAGTTACGAATACGTCCTCAAGCGAAGGCTCCATCGTCTCGATTCGCGCCCCCCGCAACTGCACCCGCAACCCCTCCAGCCTGTCCGTTTCCACCAGCGCGTGAATGGTGTGCCCAAAGATCGTTGCCTCCCGCACTCCCTCCATCAACCGCACCCGATCCAGGATTCCTGAAGGATTCGTCGTTTCGATCTGCACCCGCGTTGTTCCCGCCGGATTTGCCTCCGGCAGCCGCTGCAGTTCCGCCACGGTCCCAATCGCGATCAGCTTCGATGAGTAGATGTAACCCACCCGCCCGCACCGCTCCGCCTCATCCATATAGTGGGTCGTCACGAAAAACGTCACGCCCTGCCCCGACAACTGAAACAGCAAATCCCACAACGCCCGCCGCGCTACCGGATCGATTCCCGCCGTCGGCTCATCCAGAAACACGACCTCCGGCGAGTGGATAATCGCGCACGCCAGCGCCAGCCGCTGCTTCCATCCGCCCGAAAGCTGCCCCGCGCGCCGCTGCATGTAGGGCGCAATCCCCGTCAGCTTCTGCACATCGTGCGTTCGCTCCTGTGCGCGTTTTCCATCCAGTCCATACACGCCCGCATAAAACGCGATGTTCTCCGCAACCGTCAGGTCCTCGTATAAGCCAAATCGCTGCGACATGTAACCCACATGGCGACGAATTTCCGCCGCCTCTTCGCGGATATCCATTCCCAGGATTCGCCCCGTTCCTGCGCTCGGCGCCAGCAATCCGCACAGCGCCTTAATGATCGTCGTCTTCCCCGATCCATTCGGCCCCAGGAACCCGAAAATCTCACCCTTCTCTACCGCGAAGCTCACATCGTTCACCGCCGTGAACGACCCAAACCGTATCGTCAGATGGTCGGCCTCGATGATCGCCGTCATTCCAGCCTCACTTGCGCTGACATCCCCGACTTCAGCACCTGCTGCGCGTTGTTCACATAGACCTTCACCCCAAACACTTCATGCTCGCGATCGCTCTTCGTCTCCACGTTGCGCGGCAAAAACTCTGCCTCACTCGCAATCTGCCCAACCTGCCCCGCAAACGCCGGTCCCCTCAAGCTGTCTACACGCACGGCCGCACGCTGTCCCACCCGCACATGCGCCAACTCCGTCTCCGGCACATACACCTTTACCCATAGCTGCGACGTCTCGAGCATCGTCATCACAATGCGCCCCGCCGCAACCAGATCCCCAGGCCGTACGCTCACCACCTCCACTACCGCATCTACCGGAGCCCTCATCTCGGCCTCTCGCAGCCGCGCGTCCAGTTCCGCCACCCGCCCCTGGGCTTCCTCTGATTTCCCCCGCGCCGCCTCGATGTCCTCTCGCCGAAATCCCTTTCGCGCCAGCGCCGCAGCAGCCTCCGCCTGCTTCCACCGCGCTTCCGCGGCCCGCAAATCCTCCTCCCGCGTCCCCGCCTCCAGCAGTCCCAGCCTCTGTCGCGCACTCTCTGTCCGCTGCGCCGCCCCATCGCGCTTGTTTTTCGCATCGTCGAATTGCTGCTTCGAAATAATGTCCTTCCCCACCAGTTCCTTCATCCGCCCATAGAAAACCTCAGCATTCGCTGCGTCAGCCGCCGCCGCGCCATAATCGGCCTTCGCCTGTTCAATCTCCTGTTGCCGCGGGCCATTTTTCGCCGCGTCGAATGCCGCATCCTCCGCCTGCGCCGTCGCCTCCGCCTGCTCAATCTCCTCCGGACGATTCCCCCTGAGCTTCCTCTCCAGATCCGCCCGCGCCTGTTCTTCTGCCGCCAGCGCCTGCGCCCGCTGCGCCTTCAACTCATCCGCTTCGAACCGCACCAGCACCGCTCCGGCCTTCACCCTCTGGCCTTCCTCAACCCCAACCTCCGTCACCCGCCCGCCCACTTTCGAGCCAATCTGGATCTCCCGCGTCTCTACCGTGCCCGTATAGTCGTTCCGCCCGCGCCACCCCGCCCACGCAAACGCGATCCAGATCCCTGCAACCACCACCACCGCAATCGTTCCGCCCACAAGGATTCGCCGCTTCATGCCACTCCCTCCCGCAGTACCAGCAGCCGCTCCCGCATCCTCCGCATCAGCCATCGCTGCGGTGCTTCCTCCCGCATCAGCCACTCCAGCATCGTTGCCATGTACACCGCGAACATCGTCTCCGCCACCAGCCGCGCCCGCTTCTTCTTCCGCACAAATTTCCCCACTGACGCGCTCAGCGCTCCCACCGCATGCGCCCGCTCCGCCAGCAGCACCCCCTGCGACGCCTGCCGGAAAATTGTCTCCAGAAGCAGCTTTTTCGATTTCCCGCTGATCCGCGCATTCTCCTGCGTCATCCGCAGGAGCAGCTCCACAATGTCCTCGAATTCCGGCGCCTTTCCCCCTGCGCCAAACTCCTCGAGGATCCTCT
Organism: Acidobacteriaceae bacterium; assembly: GCA_036490815.1. Lineage (GTDB taxonomy): Bacteria > Acidobacteriota > Terriglobia > Terriglobales > Acidobacteriaceae > Palsa-343. Next base: position 44,167 of record DASXDF010000013.1, on the reverse strand, counting down.
TCAGCTTCTCCACCCGCGCCGTGGCAATCTCCCGCAGGATCAGCTCTTTCTGCGGAAAATAGTTGAACAGCGTGGCCCGCGACACTCCCGCCGCCTCGGCCACGCTTTCCATCGAGACTTCTTCGTACCCGTCTCGCCCGAACAGCTCGAATGCCGCGCGGATAATCTCCCCGCGCGTCTGCTGTTTCCTCCGGCCGTGCAATGTCTGTGTATCGTGATCCACAAATTGGACTATAGTCCACATCACGAATAGAACAACTGCCGCGGAACTGCCAGGTCAGTACAAAGGTAACCCGGCCCTGTCACCTGCTCCCTGTACCACGCCCTATCGCGGCATCAGCTCAAACTGCTCGATCCCCATCCGCGCCCCAAGCGTCATCCGCTGTTCGTCCGGGAAAAACATCACCGTAATCTCGTCGAACTTCTTCAGTCCGCCCCGCGCTGGTATCGCGTACCGCAGCTCCTCGTGCACCGGGCTCGCCTTGAACGCAAAATGCTCTGGCTCCGTCGATACCACCGGCTGCGGCCCCAGCACCATCGACGGCTTGCCCGGCATCGTCGAATCCGTCAGCATCACCGCCATATCCACCCGCCCCTGCCGGTTGTCGCCGTTTTTCACCGTCACCTGCATCACCCCGCACCGTCTCAGATCCACCGGTTGCGCCAGCGTCTGGTGCGCTTCCATCGCCAGTGGCACCCACCCTGTCGAATAGATACTCAACGCCACCGGATCGCCATGTGCCAGATGCGGATGCATCCCCAGCCCCCGCTTCGGCGTCTGAAAATACCAATACGCCCCGTCAAATGGAATCACCAGCGGCTTCGCCATTCCCGCCCGCAGCAAGTCCCGTTGAACAGGTAACGGCGGCAGTTCCTTTTTCTTTTCCTGCACCGTAAATAACACGATTCCCTGATACGCATCGTTGGGGTCTGCTTTTTCCGCTTCCGCCCGCGAACGCGTCGCCGCCTGCGCCGTCCTCTCCACTCCGCCGTTCATCCGCGCAAATCGCGCCAGCAGCATCGGGACCAGAATTATTATCGCCAGCACCCCGCCAGTCGCGGCGCGCACCGCCGGTCGCGCCAGGCTATCGCCTCCCCGCGCGTTCAACGATGTCAGCCGCTTCCACACCAGCAGAAACGCCCCCGCCGCCATCAGCATCGTCGCCCAAAACAGCTCATCGCGATTCATCAGCACCAGCGCCAGTTCCACGCATACGGCAATCATCAGCGCCTGTGGCCGTCCCGAATCCGGAGCAGGCAGATCGGCAAAGCGCGGACCATCTACCTCCGGGTCCAACACCTCCTCCGCACCCGCCCTCGGAATCATCCCCCGCAAACAGACGGCCAACACTGCTCCCATGGCCGAGCTCAACACCACAGCCCACGCCCATCCCCGCAGCCAGCACAACAACGCGGGAGGAATCAGAACCCAGGCGGCCGCCGCTCCCACCAGGTGCCGGCTTGCGGGTAGCGTCGGTCGCCCCGCGCCCACGCTTTCCGCCACAACCATGCCCAGCGTCCCGGCCAGCGCCGTCACTGCCACCCAGATCGTCGCCGCGACCAGCGTCTTCCCCAACGGCAGCCTCGCCGTCAAGAACGGCCGCAGCCACTCCGCCACCACCGTTGCCGTCACCAGGCCAGTTCCACCTGCCGACCAAGCCCTTGCAGGAGTGTCCGCTCGCATCATCGCACCCGCCGCGTCATCCGGTTGTTGGACTGCTCATTCACTCCTGAGGGCAGCCTATGTAGCATTCGTTATAGCTACCCCGCCCTGTCTCCGTCAATCCCGCCCGCCCTGCACAACGCCATTCCCACTTACATCCCGGTGTCCCCTACCGGACACCCCACTCCAACAACGAACACCGTTTTCCTGTCCACCCGCACCGACGCCCACGCGATTCAGCAGCTTGCGCGTCGTTACTTTGGCAGACAACTTGCCCCTTCTATATGTTCCCAGGTCCCCGCTGTTGCAGCCTTATATAGGAGAGCCCACGGTCATGACTCTGGTCCAGGACATCCGCTACGCGTTGCGCCAACTCAGGAAGACTCCCGGCTTCACCGCCACCGCTATCCTCACTTTGGCTCTAGGCATCGGCGCCAACGCCGCCATCTTTACCCTCGTCAACGCCGTCCTCATGCGCAACCTCCCCGTCGCCGACCCGGCAAGCCTCGTCCGCCTGGGTAACACGGACGACTGCTGTGTGGGCTCGGGCGGAACGCCCGACGACAACAGTTATTCGCTTTTCTCGACGAACACATGGCAGCAGCTGCGCAAAGATCTGCCCGAATTCCAGGACCTCGCCGCCGTGGAATCAGGCTTCAGCTACCGCCCCGTGACGGTGCGCCGCAACGGGAGTCAGGACACCGCGCGGTCGGTCATGGGCGAGTTTGTTTCCGGCAACTATTTCCGCACCTTCGGCCTTCGTCCCGCCGCCGGTCGGTTGTTCATTGACTCCGACGACGCGAATGGCGCCCCGATCACCGCTGTGCTGAGCTATCAGAACTGGCATGACAACTACTCCGCCGACGCCTCCGTTGTGGGCGGCACATTCTGGGTCAATACCAAACCTGTTCTCATTATCGGCATCGCCCCGCAGGGCTTCTACGGCGACCGGATGTCGAGCACGCCTCCTGACTACTACCTGCCCATCCAGTCGATGGATACCATCCTCGGCGTCGATTACGTCCCCGACCCAAACACCAACTGGCTTTACATGATCGGCCGCGTTAAGCCTGGCGTTCCTCTCGCGCCGCTCCAAACCAAAATCAGCGGCTTGTTCCGTCAGATTGTCGGCGCCAATCCTATGTACGCCGGAGACAAAGGCAAAGCCGCCCTGGCTCACGCCCACATCGTCCTCGCTCCTGCTGGCGGTGGCATTCAGAACCTGCAGGACCAGTACAAATCGAATCTGCATCTGCTCATGTGGATTTCCGGCCTCGTGCTTCTCATCGCCTGCGCCAACATCGCCAACCTGCTGCTGGTTCGCGGCATGAGCAGAAAATCGGAGATGTCCCTGCGCACCGCACTCGGGGCGCAGCGCTCCCGCATCATCCGGCAGCTCCTCACCGAGAGCCTCGTGCTCTCGACGCTGAGCGGTATGGCCGGCCTGGTAGTCGCGTATCTCGGCTCCCGCGCTCTGCTGGTGATGGCGTTTCCCGGAGAACAGAACGTGCCGATTGACGCCCATCCGTCGCTGCCGGTTCTTCTCTTTGCTATCGCGCTTTGCCTCGTGACCGGAATTCTGTTCGGCGTGGCCCCGGCATGGATCGCGGCCCGCGTTCAGCCAGCCGACGCCCTTCGCACCGGCGCCCGCACCACCTCCAGCAAAGCTTCGCTTCTTCAGCGCTCGCTGGTCGTGTTGCAAGCCGCGCTGTCCCTGGTGCTCCTCATCGCTGCAGGCTTGTTCGCCCAAAGCCTGAACAAACTCCAAAGCACCGATCTTAAGCTCGATTCCCACAATCGCTACATCATCCATATCAATCCCCAGGCTGCCGGCTATCCGGGCTCGCGTGTGGGGCCGCTCTACCAGGCCTTCGATAACCGCTTCCACGCTATCCCCGGTGTCGTCCACGTCGCCTGGGCTACCTACACGCCCATGGAAGACGACAACTGGGGATCCGGATTCAAAGCAGAAGGATCGACGGAACACACCTTTGGAGCCTCAACCGTTTGGGCGTCTCCCGAGTACTTCGATTCGGTAGGAACTCGCGTCTTGAACGGCCGAGCCATCGCCCGCCAGGATACTCCCACTTCGCCCACCGTCGTGGTGGTCAACAAAACCTTTGCGAACGACGCCTTCCCCAAAGGCACGAACCCCATCGGCAAACGGATCGGCTATGGCGGACACGATTCTCCGCTTGAGTTTCAGATTGTCGGCGTCGTCGACGACACTCCCTATGAATCCGTTCGCTGGAAAGATCATGCGATGGTTTTCTTTCCCATGCTCCAGCGTCCTGCAAGCAACAAAGGGCCGATCGATACCGACGGTTCACTCTTCGCGGGCGCCATTGTGGTCGAAACCTCCCACCCCATGCCCGATATGGAATCGATTGCGCGAGAAACTCTGTCCAGCATTAATCCGAATCTTGCCGTCGTGAAGTTTCAAACCTTCGACCAGCAGATCGCCGACCGGTTTTCCGATGAACGCATGATCGCCCGCCTCACCACTCTCTTCGGCGCGCTCGCGCTCCTGCTCGCCACCATCGGCCTCTACGGCGTCACCGCCTATACCGTCGCCCGCCAGACCAGCGAGATCGGCATCCGCATGGCCCTCGGCGCGGAACGCCTCCGCGTCATCGCTATGGTCATGCGCGGCGCTGTCATTCAAACCGCCATCGGCCTCGCCATCGGCATTCCCGCCGCATTCTTCTGCGTGCGCTACGTCGAAGCTCAGCTCTACGACGTCAAAGGACTCAATCCCACCGTCCTTACCCTGGCCATCGTCACACTCGTCGTCGCCGCCTGCGTCGCGGGACTCATCCCCGCCAGCCGCGCGGCCTCCATCGATCCCGCCGAAGCTCTGCGCATCCAGTGATCCTCTACTCGTACCGCAGCGCCTCCATCGGATCCACCTGCATCGCCCGAGCTGCCGGTATATAGCAAGCCGCTAACGCCACCAGCATCAGCAGCAGCGCCACAGCGGCAAACGTCGCCGGGTCCGCCGCCCGCACGCCGTACAGAAATCCCGCCATCAGACGCGTCGTCATCCACGCCGCCGCCAAGCCCGCGCCGATTCCCGCCCCCGCCAGCGCTCCGCCCTGCCACAGGACCATCCGCAGAATCTGCCCACGCCCCGCACCCAGCGCTATCCGCACCCCTATCTCCGCCGTACGCTGCATCACCGTGTACGAGATCACCCCATACATCCCTACCGACGCCAGCACCAGCGCCAGCAACCCAAACCCGCTCAGCAGCAACAACGCAAACCGGTCCGCCGTCATCGATCGATCCACCATCGTCTTCAGTTCCGCAAACTGCGCGACCGGCAGCTCAGGATCGACCCCATCCACCGCCTTCCGCACCCCCGCCGCTATCCCCACCGCGTTGCCCCGCAACCGCAGCGAATACTCCATCGTCTGCATCGATGGCCATACCTTGATTTCGTTCTGCGTGTACGGCACATACATCTCCGGCGCCGGCGGCTCACGCAACGATGTCTGCTTTGTATCAGCGACTACTCCAATAATTGTGCGCAGCGGAATCCTCACCAGCCCCACTCCCACCTGCTTCCCCACCGGATTCTGCCCCGGCCAGTACTTCTTCGCCATCGTTCGATTCACCACCGTCACCGGCATCGACGTCAGCCCATCGCTCGCTGCGATGTCCCGTCCCTCCTGCAGTGGCGTCCCCATCGCGCCGAAAAATCCCGGCGACACAAACTGATAGTTTGCTCCCGGCGCATCCCCAGGCCTCGCCGACGTCCGCCCTGGAATCCGAATGATCGTGCTGTCCGTCTCGCCTCCCATCGGCACCTCCGACGCGAACCCCGCCGACTCCACGCCCGGAATCTCACGCACCCGCTCCAGCACCTGCCCATACACCTGCGCCATCCGATTCGTATCCGCGTATCGCGCAGGCGCCAACGGTAGCTCGAATGTCACTACGCGCGTCGCGTCGAACCCCGCATCCGCATGCAGCATGTCGTAGAAGGTTCGCATCAGCAGACCCGCCGCCACCACCAGCACTAATGCCAGCGCCACCTGCAATACCTGCAGCCCGTTGCGGATCCGAGGCGCCGTTACCCCACCAATAGTTCGCTGGCCGCCTTCCTTCAGCGCATCTACAAGATTCATCCGCGTCGCGCCCAGCGCCGGCGCCAACCCGAACAGCAACCCCGTCCCCACCGTCATCACGAGCGCAAACACCACTACCCCTGGATGCAGTCCCGCCTCGCCCATCCGCGGCAGTGTCGCAGGGCCCAAAAGCTGTACCACCCGCAATCCCACCTCACCCACCAAAATCCCCAGCGCGCCTCCCACTGCCGACAGCACCAGGCTTTCCATCGTCATTTGTCGCACCAGCCGCCCGCGCTTCGCCCCCAACGCTCCGCGCAATGTCAGCTCTCGCCTCCGCCCCACCGCCCGATTCAGCGTCAGACCTGCCACGTTGGAGCATGCAATTAACAGCACCACGCACACTGCGCCCACCCACAACAACAGTGGTCGCCGCGTCTCCGTCACCGCCTGCTGCGCCAGTGGAACCGCGCGCGCCCAGTATCCCTTCGCCTGCGGATACTGCTCGATGAACCGCTTGCCGTACGCCCGCAGGTCCTCGCTCACCTGCGCCATGCCCATGCCCGGCCTCAACTCGCCCACGACACCCATGTCGTTCGAGCCGCGCGACCCCGCTGCCAAAGCCATCGGAACCCACATCGCCGTCCTCTTCGGAAGATCCATCCCCGGCGTCATGTTCACCCCATCCGGGAACGCAAACCGCGCCGGCATCACACCGATCACCGTGTAGGGATACCCGTTGACATCGATCGTCCTGCCGATCACGCCGCGGTCCCCATGGAAACGCGTCTGCCACAACCATTCGCTCAGCACCGCAACGCGTTCATGTCCCGCCCGATCGTCGTCTCCCGTAATCGTCCGCCCCAACACCGGGCTCCCACCCAGCGCCGCAAAAAATCCGCCCGAAACCTCCACGCCTTCTTCCAGCTGCGGCTCCCCCGCACCCGTCAGATTGAAGCTCTTCTTCCGGAACACTCCCACGTTGCTCAGCGACTTCTGCACTTCCGCCAGCAGCAGATACTCCTGCGCCGAGAAGGGCAGATCGATGTTCCCGTAATACGATCCCACCGGCGACTCGCCCCACACCATCACCGCTCGATTGGCATTCCCATAGGGCAACGGCTGCAACAGCACCGCATCCACCAGGCTGAACACCGCCGTGCTCGCGCCAATCCCCAGAGCCAGAGTCAGCACTGCAACCACTGTGAATCCTGGATTCTTCCGCAGCATCCGCACCGCATACCGCGTATCCTGCCACGACTGCTCCAGCAGACTCGTCCCCCGCGCCTCGCGGCAGTCTTCCTTCAACTGCTCGTGTCCACCAAACGCCACCCGCGCCCGCCGCCGCGCCTCTTCTTCGCTCACCCCCGCGCGGCGCAACTTCTCCACCTCATGCTCCAGATGAGATCGCAGCTCCTCGTCCAGCTCCGCTTCCATTCGCTCCCGCCCAAACAGTGCCCGCACCCGATACATCCAATCGTTCATCAGCGTCATCGCAGTCCATCCTCTGCGCGAAATCGAGATCCCCCAGCCCGCGGCATCTCTCCCCTTCTGCTTCTACAGGAAGATCGCCATGCTTTCCAGCACCAGGCAAGCCAATTCGTCACAAACTCCCTGTCGGCTCCCCTCCCTCCTGTTCCCTGTTCCCTGCCTTCCCGGTCACTCTCCTCTTGACAATCCAGTGGAACACCCTGTACCTCTTGATTATCCAGAGGAGACACCAACCTCATCATGCCCGAAAAGTCCGGCGAACTCGTCCAGGGAACCCTCGAAATGCTGGTTCTCAAAACCCTCGCCCTCGAGCCCATGCACGGCTACGGCATCGCCCTGCGCATTGAGCAGATCAGCCACGGCGTCTTCCGCGTTAATCCTGGCTCGCTCCTCCCCGCCCTCAGCCGCATGGAACGCGCCGGCCGTATCAAGGCGGAGTGGCGCGCTACGGAGAACAACCGCCGCGCCCGCTATTACCAGCTCACCGATAAAGGCCGAAAAGCCCTCAAAGAAGAACGCCAGCAGTGGGGCCGCCAGATCGACGCTATCAACCGCATCCTTGAAGCCTGATCCAAAGGACTCGCAGCCATGTTCACCAGCCTGATCGCCGGAATCCGCGCCCTCTTCCACCGCAATCAGCGCAACGCCGAAATTCGCGCTGAGCTCACCAGCTTCATCGAGGCTTCCATCGACGAACAAATGCGCCGTGGCCTCTCACGCCAACAAGCCGAGCGTGCCGCCCGCGCCGAGATGGCCAGCACCGAATCCGTCCGCCAAAAAGTCTGGTCCGCCGGCTGGGAATCCACCGTCGAATCCCTCTTCCAGGACCTGCGCTTCGCCCTCCGTCAGCTTCGTAAGAATCCTGGCTTCGCCACCACCGCCATCCTCATCCTCACCCTCGGCATCGCCGCCAGCGTCACTATCTTCAGCTTCGTCGACGCCGCCCTTATCCGCCCGCTGCCCTACCAGCACCCATCGCGCCTCGCCGTTCTCTACGAAACCACCAGCCTCGGCCCGCACTTCCATCTCTCCTACCTCGATTTCCTCGACTACCGGAGCCGCAACTCTGTCTTCCAGTCGGTCGACGTGTATGCCCCGTACGGCTTCATGATGCAAACCCCCACCGGGCCTCAGCCGGCGGATGGCGCCCGGGTCAGCGCCGGTTTCTTCAGCACCCTCGGTGTCGCACCCATCCTCGGCCGCGATTTTCGCCCGAATGACGACCAGCCCGCCGCGCCCTTCGTCACCCTCATCAGCTACGCTGAGTGGCAGCGCGGCTTCGGCGGCCGCGACAATGTCCTCGGTCAGATCGTGACCCTCGACGGCAATCCCACCGCCATCATCGGCGTCCTGCCCCGCGACTTCCATTTCGTCCCCGCGGAGCCTGCCGACTTCTGGGCCACCGAACGCCCCGGTGGCGGTTGCGAGAAAGACCGCGCCTGCCACAACCTCCTCGGCATCGCCCGCCTCCGCCCCGGAGTCCCCTTCGCCTGGGCGCTCGCCGGCGTCGAGAACATCGGCCTTCAGCTCGCCCAGCAGTACCCTGGCGACGACCATGGACGCAGCGCATTCATGCTGCCCCTCACCCAGATCATCCTTGGCAATGTTCGCCCCATCCTCCTCGTCCTCCTCGCTGGTGCGGCGATGCTCCTGCTCATTGCCGCCGTCAATGTCGCCAGCCTGCTTCTCGTCCGCTCAGAAAAACGCCGTCGCGAAATGGCCGTCCGCGGCGCCCTCGGCGCCTCGCGCAGCCGCCTCGTTCGCCAATTTGTAACAGAAGGTGTTGCGTTAGCGGTTTCCGCGGGCTTGCTTGGCACAATCACCGCAGACATCGTCATGCGCCTCCTGCTCCGCCTTCTTCCTCGCGACATGTTGGCCACCATGCCTTACTTTCGCCAGATAGGCCTCAACTTCAGGGTTCTCGTCTTCGCAGTCCTCGTCACGCTCGCCGCCGGCCTCTTCTTCTCCCTGCTACCGGCTCTCCGTGTCTCGCTCTCCGATCTCCGTGAGGGTCTTATAGATGGCGCGCGCACCGCTTCCGGTACCGTCTGGCGCCGCTTCGGCTCGAACCTCGTCGTCGCCGAACTCATCATGGCCGTCGTTCTGCTCACCGGCGCCGGCCTCCTCGGCAAGAGTTTCTACCGGCTCCTGCATGCCGATACCGGCCTCGTTCCCGACCATCTCGCCACCCTGCACATTGCAGCCATCGCCAACTCCTACGCCAAAAATCCCCAGCTCATCGCGCTCGAACGCCAGGTGCAGACCCGCCTCTCCGCTCTCCCCGGGGTCCAATCGGTCGCGTTCGCCAGCCAGTTGCCTCTCGGTGATGGCGACGGAACCTCCAACTTCCGCATCGTCGGCCGCTCCTGGCCTGTCGATCGCAATGAAGTCATCGTCCGGGAAGTCAGCTCCGGCTACTTTCCCACTCTGCGCACGCGCCTGCTCCACGGCCGCTACTTCGCCCAGGATGAGGACAACTCCCACCCCCTTGTGACCCTCATCAATCGGCAAATGGCCAAAGAATATTTCTCAGGCTCGGACCCCGTCGGCATGCACATTTACTTCGAAGGCGCCGAGAAGACCCCCATGGAAATCATCGGCGTGGTCGACGACATTCAGGAAGGCCAGCTTGACGCGGCGCCACAGTCGGCTCTGTATCGCCCCTTCAACCAAAGCCCGGATAACAACTTCGCCGTCATCCTCCGCACTACGCAAACCGAAGACGCGCTGCTCTCTGCTGCAACCGCCGCCATCCACTCCATCGATCCCGGCCTCGCCGTCTTCGACCCCATCACCATGACCCAGCGCCTCCACGATTCGCCCTCCGCCGCTCTCCATCGCTCCTCCGCCTGGATCGTCGGACTCTTCGCCGCCCTGGCTTTATTCCTCAGTGTCGTCGGCCTCTACGGAGTCATCGCCTACTCGGTCAGCCAGCGCACTCGCGAAATCGGCGTCCGCATGGCCCTCGGAGCCCAGCGCTCGTCCGTCTACCGCCTCATCCTGCGCGAAGCCGGCAGACTCGCCCTCATCGGCATCGCCGCCGGCCTCCTCTGCTCGCTCGCCGCCACTACGCTCCTCCGCTCACTCCTCTTCCGCGTCCAAACCTGGGACGTCACCACCCTCGCTGCCGTCGCTGTCACCCTCGGAGCTGCAGCCCTCCTCGCCAGTTATCTCCCCGCCCGCCGCGCCGCCTCGGTCAACCCCACGGAAGCTCTCCACGCCGAATAAATCTCTCCGCGCCCCATCTCCGTTTCATTGCGCTCCGCGTTACTATGGGAAATCTTCTGCATCGGAGACCCAGCCTCATGCCCAGGCACCCCTCCGTGGTGCTCGTTGCTGTACTCGCCGCCTTCTCCCTCTCATCCCACTCTCAAACCACACCCACTCCCCTGCCGGCGCAGACTCCATCGCAGGCCATGGACCCCGATTACGCGGCCCGCGTCAAAGAATGGACCACCAAGCCCGAGTTCCTCAGCCCGCTGGTCGACCATCTCCCTGCCAGCTCCGGCATGCCTTCGCCCAAGGATGTCCTCGGCCACCACATCGGCGCGCCGAAACAGCTCACCTACTACGCCGACGTCCTGCGTTATTACGACACCCTTGCCGCGCATTCCCCTCGCGTCAAAGTTTTGCGCATCGGCAAGACCGAAGAGGGCCGCGACTCCGTCATCGTCTTCATCGGTTCTGAAGATTCCATCGCCCACCTCGATGACGAGCGCCAGAATCTCGCCCGCATCGCCGACCCGCGCGGCCTCACTGACGCCCAGGCGCACGACCTCATCGCTAAAACCAAGCCCATCTACACTCTCTCCGGCGGACTCCACAGCGCCGAGCTCGGTCCGCCCGAAATGCTGATGGAGCTGGCGTACCGCCTCGTCACCGAAGACTCACCCCTGATCCAGAAAATCCGCGACAACGTTCTCGTCGCCATCATGCCTGTCGCCGATCCCGACGGCCGCGACCGCTCCATCGACTGGTACTTCGCTCACAACGTCGACATCACCAACTACGAAAAAATGACCGGCGTTCCTTACTGGGGCAAGTACACCAAGCACGACGACAACCGCGACATCAACTATGCCGGCCTCGCCAATCAGAATTTCCTCCGCTGGTATCTCGAGTGGCATCCGCCCATCATGCACGACCTGCATGAGTCGGTGCCCTTCCTCTACATCTACAGCGGACAGGCTCCGCAAAACCCGCTCTGGGACCCGATCGTTTACGGCGAGCTGCCCATGCTCGCTAACTGGGACATGTCGCAGCTGACCAAATACGGCATGCCGGGTGTCTGGAATCACGGCTACGTCGACGCATGGTCGCCGGGCTACGTCGCCATCATGGCTACCAACCACAACGGCCTGATGCGCTTTTATGAAATCTTCGGCAACGCCGGCGCCACCACCATGCAGCGCACCATCGCGCCCCCTTCCAGTCCCGCCATCCAGGGCGGCGGTGGTGGCGGCGGTTTCGGCGACATGACGAAACGCCAGTGGTTCCGACCCAACCCACCCTACAAAGAAGTGCTGTGGTCCATGCGCAACAACACCAACTACGCTGAGACCGGAGTCCTCAATTCTCTCCAGTTCGTCTCAACCTTTCCTCAGGTCATCCTCGAAAACTTCTACACCAAGAGCCGCAACGCCCTCACCGCCGGCACCAAAGAAGCGCCCTACGGCTTCATCCTGCCTGCCGACCAGGAAGACCCCACCCGCGTCGCGTTCGTGATCCACATCCTGCGCATGCAGGGCATTGAAGTCGGCCGCGCCAAAGCTGCTGTCAAACTCAGCGACGGCTCCTATCCCCTGGGATCGCTCATCGTAAAAACCAACCAGCCCTATGGTCCGTTCGCCAAAACGCTGCTCGAAAAACAAACCGACCCCGACCCCGAACTCACCACCTACGACGACAGCGCCTGGACCATGAGCCTGATGACTAACACCGTCATCAAACCCACAGACGACATCGGCGTGCAGGCCCTTGCCGTCGATCCCATTGACCAATACACTCCGCAGGGCACGCTGAAAGATCTCCCCGTGGCCGCGCTCTATGCAGTCCCCGACCACGGCTCGCCCAGCATGATCACGTTGCGTTACGGACTTAAAGACGTCTCCATCCAGGTCGCCGAAAAATCTTTCACCGCCGCGGGCACGACTTTCTCCGCAGGAACTTTTCTCGTTCCCACCAGCGCCGCGTCCACTCTAAAGCCTCTCGCCGCCAAGCTCGGCCTCGACGTGGTTGCCCTCGCCGCTGCGCCTAAAGTCGCCGCGCACTATGCCACGCTCCCGCGCGTCGCCATCTTCAGCACCTGGGGAGGCACACAGGACGTTGGCTGGGTCCGCTACACCTTCGACCAATATCACGTTCCCTACGACCTCATCTTCAAGGAGCGCGTCCTTCAGGGAAACCTCGCCAAAGACTACGACCTGATCCTCATTCCCAACCAGGTGCGCTCCGCCAAAGCCCTGGTCGTCGACATTCCCAAAGAAGACAAGCCGCTCGCCTACGAAAAATCCGATAAGTTCAAATTCCTCGGCGACTATGGCTCTTCGCCCGATATCTCCGGAGGCATGGGCGCCGCCGGTGTCGTCGAGTTCCAGAAGTTCGTCGAAGGCGGCGGCCTGCTCATCACCCTCGGCACCTCCAGCGCGTTTCCTCCGGAATACGGCCTCGCCCCCACCATCGACACCAGCACGCCCGCCGGAAAGTTCTACGCCCCCGGCCCCATCGTCGATGCCGATATCCTCCGCCCCGACAACCCCATCTTCTACGGCTACTCCGCCAAAACCGTGCCCGTGCGCTATGCCAACGGCCCGCTCTTCCGCCTTACTGAGGAGATGGATAAGAACGATGTGCTGATGCGTTTCCCCGGCGGCGAAAAGTCTGTCCTCAGCGGCCTGTTCAACGGTGCCGACGAAATCAAAGGCCGCGCCGCCATCGTCGTCACGCCCGCCGGCAAAGGCCAGCTCGTCCTCTTTGCCACCAACCCTGTCTGGCGCTGGCAGAACCTGGGCGAATACCGCATGCTCTTCAACACCCTGATGAACGACAAAAATCTCGCCCCAGGTCCGCTGCCAACACCAACACCCGGACCCAAACCGTCACCAACCGAACACGAGCACAAACTACAACCCACCACGCACTAGGCGCAGGAAAGCAAAACGGAAGGATCTGCGGTCGCTTTCCTGTATCGGCAATCGCATCGGACATCGCTTTCGGTATGCCGGTCACTCGTCCGGCTTGCCGATGTCCGCGCAACTCGTCTTTGGCTCACGGGATGGAGCGGCTGTCAGAGTTCACCGACGCGCTCCATTAAAAAGCCCAATTGCACCCTTCCCGCCCTAACCGAGCCAGGAATCTGCTGTCCAATCGGTTGCATCACGGAACAAAAACGGTCGAACCGACGTTTTTCTCTTGTGAATATCCCCGAGCAAGGGCGCGGGAACCAAAATCAACAGGAGGACGCATGTTGCACGAGTTGCGGTTTGCAGTGCGGATGCTGTTGAAGCAGCCGGGGTTTAGTCCGATCGCTGCGCTGACGCTCGCGCTGGGCATCGGCGCGACCTCCGCGGTCTTCAGTTTGATTCAGGGCGTGCTGCTCACTCCGCCGCCCTACCGCCAGCCAGATCAGCTCATGCTGGTTCCAGCGGTGCGCGCGGATGGACAGAAGATGGAGAGCCCGCGCGGCTGGGCGGCGCAGCAGTGGATCGAGTGGGGCCAGGAAGCGAAATCGTTCGACGGCATCGCCGCCTACGACTGGACCTTTAATTTTCTGGTTCGCAACGACGGCAGCCAGTCCATGCAGGGCATGGAGGTCACGAAAGACTACTTTCGCCTGATAGGCCTGCGACCCATGGCCGGCCGCGGATTCGCGAATACAGACTTCGCGCAGGGACCGGTACGAGCCATTCTGCTTGGCTATGAGTTTTGGCAGCGAGCGTTCGGCGGTGACCCCGGGATCATCGGAAAGACCGTGCGCATCAGCCGGTGGCAGGTGCCGCCCACCGTGATCGGCATCATGGAACCCGGCGTGCGCTTCCTGCCGTCGCCGGGAGCGGCGAAAGAACCCAACTATGACGTCAACGCGACGGTCGATTTCTGGGTGCCTCTGGAACCGGATCCGAAAAATCTAAAGGAACCTGGCTGGAACGTGGTCGCGCGCCTGCGCGACGGAACCAACCTCCAGCAGGCCCAACAGGAACTGAGCGTGCTGGTGGCAAGAGAAGCGCAGACGGAGAGAACGTTTGAAGGCTTCGCGCCCCAACTGCAGCCGCTGACCGAAGAGATGAAGCGGGATGGGCGACGGATTCTCCTCCCCCTGCTGGGTGCGGCCGCCCTGGTTCTGCTCATCGCGTGCGGTAACGTCGCGGCTCTGCTGTTGGTACGAGGGCTGCAAAGGCAACAGGAATACGCCGTACGGAGCGCGATGGGCATGGGTCGCGTCGCGCTTCTGAGGCAGGTTCTAATGGAGAGCCTGATGCTGGCGGTAATCGGCGGTGCGTTTGGCGTGGCTCTCGCCTTTGGCGCCGTAAAACTGTTCAAGGTGATTGCCGGACATGCCGTTCCGCGGCTCGACGGCGTCACGGCAGGCTGGGGAGTTCTGGGCTGGGGGCTCGGCGCGGCCCTCCTCGCGGCGTTTTTCGCAGGAGTTATCCCCGCCCTGCGAGCCTTTCATCTGGATCCGATGGAGGTGCTTAAAAACGCGGGAACGAAAGGGACGGCTGGCATCGGAGAAAGACGGCTGCTGCGCGGCGTCGCGATGCTGCAAATATCGCTGACATTGGCGCTGCTGGTGGGCGCGGGGCTGCTGATTCGTACCATGGTGAAGATCGCGGGGGTGCCGTCGGGTTACAACACGGGTCGAATCCTGACCATGAGCGTGACGGATGTTCAGAACTGGTCGACGTGGGGCAGCTTTCACCGCCAGGCGCTGGAGCGGGTCGCCGCGATTCCCGGTGTGCAGTACGCGGCGTTTGCGTGGGGCGTGCCGCTGACGGGAAACAACTGGCCGGCAAGGGTAGACATAGAGGGCCAGCCACCGGCGATAAGAGAGAGCGACAAAATCTCGCTGCCCATGCGCGCGGTCACGCCCGACTATTTTAAGTTGATGAGCATACCCCTTGTGGACGGCCGGGAGTTTCGATCGACCGACGACGACAAAGCGCCCAACGTGGCCATTGTGAACCAGGCGTTCGTCCACCGATTCTTTCCGAATGGCGACGTCATCGGGAGGAAATTCTGGCTTGGCAGCCGAAATAATCCAGCCAACGTAATCGTGGGAGAGATTGCAAACGGGCGAACCGACGACTTGACCGAGGAGGCATCACCAGAGATCTACCTGCCGCTGTGGCAGGCGGCCGCGTTTTCAAAACATCTTGTGGTACGCACAACCGCCGATCCCCGCGCAGTTTTGGTCGCCGTCGAACGCGAGCTGCGCTCCGTAGATCCAACAGCAGCGATCGAAAATGTAAAAACGCTGGAACAGATTCGCGACGAATCGCTCGCGTCGCGGACTTTCGCCATGCACTTGCTCACTGGATTTTCGGTGGTAGGAAGCGTATTGACGCTGGTGGGAATCTATGGCGTTCTTTCACTCTCAGTGGCCTCGCGACGGCGCGAGTTAGCCATCCGCAGTGCAGTGGGAGCGCAACAGGAGCATATTCGTAAGTTGATCTTCGGGGACGGATTCCGATTGATCGCTGGAGGCGTACTCCTGGGCGCGGCCCTGGCGATTGTGTTGTCGCGCGTCCTGAAGTCTTTCCTGTTCGAAGTGCGGCCGGGAGATCCTGCAACGTTGATCATTGTCGGATCGTTGTTCGTGGTGGTGGGGCTTTTGGCGTGCTGGGTGCCGGTTCGGCGAGCGGGCAAGGTCGATCCGCTGGAAGCGTTACGATCCGAGTGATCCCTGGAAACCTCAATCATTGAAGGCGTACGCGTTTCGCTGAATGAGGACAAGAGCCGCAGTCACCCCTTCGCCCAACCCGCGCAAATCGTCTTCACCATCTCCGCCACAAAAGCCCCCGCTCGTGTCTCATCGCGAGTGCTCTCGGCGAGCGCATCGAAACATTCGAACGACGTCAGAGCCGCCAGCGATGCTGCTCGATCTTCCGCGTCCAATCCTCCGCCAATCCGCTGCGCAATACGCGTCGCTGCCGACAGCCGCCGCCGATTGCGCGCCTCAATTACCGCCCCCAATTCAGGATCGATGGCGCCGATCCCATGTATCCGCCGGATGAGCATGCGATGGCTTGCCCAAAAGCCGCAGAACACCCCCACGAACCCCTCCAACATCTGCTCCGCCGACGGCTGCGTCATCACGTCGCGCATTCTCTCCATCCCACCGTCCAGTGCAATCGTGTCGAAGAGTGCCTCCAGCACGGCGACCTTCGTGCCAAACAAATTGTGGATCGTCTGGCGCGTTACCCCGCTCTCCGCCGCCAGCGATCCCATCGTCATTTGCCGGTAGCCCCTGGCTTCCAGTTGGCGCCGCGCCGCGCTCAAAATCGCACGACGGCTTCGGTCCATCTGATCCAGACGCTTGCCTAGCTCATACGCACGCTTCGGCTTCCCTCTCTTTTTCGTGGTCACGCGCCCAGTTTAGGGATTCTATTTTGGTTTGACAATGAGTAAAAGCAATTTATACATTAGTTCTCACGTGATGAGGTCCGTCATGAGCGTTCCCTCCCAGCTTTCCTCAGCCCAGCGCGTACACCTTCCGCCTCAGGCAGGCACTCCTCCACAACGCTTTCCCTTCTGGATGAAGCTCGTCTTCTGGATCTCGATGGCGATTGCTATCGCTGCGGTGCTCCGCCGAGCCATAGCTTTGCTCACTCCGGCGAACAGCAACGCGCCACCGCAACTCGTCCAACTCGACGCATATTTCTCCTCCCATGCCACCTTCACCTGGATTCACATCCTTTGTGCGCTGGCCTTCGTCTGCGTCCTGCCCTTTGTCTTCTGGAGCCGCACCCGCACCTCGACCGCACTCCAGCATGGGTTCTTTATTCTCGGGTTCGTCGTCGCCGTTACCGCCTATGCCATGAACCGATTCACCGTCGGAGGATGGCTCGAGCGATCCGCGGTTCTGGTCTTCAATACGCTCTATGTCGTGTCACTGGCGCGGGCCTATACTTTTTTTCGCCGGCGCGACGCCGAGCAGCAGCGAACGTGGACTATCCGCGCCGTCGCCATCCTGCTGGGAATCGCCACTACGCGGCCCGTGATGGGCGTCTTCTTCGCAACCGCCCGCCTGACCCATCTCACGCCTCATGACTTCTTCGGTATCGCCTTCTGGATCGGCTTTTCCGTCAACACCGTCGCTATCGAGTTCTGGCTGCGCCGTGCAACGGCGATCCGTCAGTAACATCTGCCCGCTTCTACCGGCCATTTTGCTCGCGAAAAGTCACGCTTACACCATCGACTATCGAACGGCTCGTGGGGTGGACGTTTCGCACAGCGCGAAGCCTCTCTTCCACTGAGCCTCTCTTCTTTGTCCAGTGCCCAGTGTCCGGAGCCGGGTGCCCTCGCTTCTTAATCCGGATCCCGCCCCGCCTCACCATGACCTCCCTCCCGTCCCACTCGCGGATTTCCCTTGCCCTAACCTCCGCGCAGAACCAGCCTCAAAGTAGAGGGGATTGCCTGCCTGCAGACAATCCCCTTCGCCATTTGCATAGAATCCCAGGATTCCATCTGTTCAGCTTTTTGAGAATCTCGAGCGTCTCTTCGGAAGCCCGGAATTGTACCGGGCAACAAAGCTCAGTTTAGGAATGAGAGTTTAGGGTTTTAGAGTTCAGGGGGTAGGGATCAGGAATTAGCGACCGGGAACCAATCTGCAACCCGCGCCAATCAATCAAAACGTCAAAAGTTTATGAATGCCGGAATTGAGCCGGCAACAAAGCTTGGTTCCTGATCGCTAAACGCTATCCGCTAACCGCTAAGCCTGATCTCTAAACCCTGATCCCTGCTCGCTCACTGCCCAACCACACTCACAGCCACCGGCAATTTCCGGGGCGGAAAGCAGGTGTTGGTGTCGCAGGCCTGGTACCGCAGCGCGCCTTCCAGCAGATGGGTTCCGCGTTGCGCCGTCAGGTGCATCTTCAACACAAATTCGCCGTTGTAGACGCTCAGCTTCTGCGTCGGATCGGCCGGAAATGCATAGTCGACGCCATCGGGGAAATCGACCGTCGCAATCTTTACGCCGGCAGGCTCCGCCTCGATCAGCTCGGTCCGGATCAAGCTCTTTTGTCGCGGAACATGCGCGTTGATGTGCAATCCGTCATTGATCCGAAAATGCATCTCGATCGTCGCGGGCTTACCAGCGGCCACCGTCACCTGCTGCGGATAAAGAAACCGCACCAACTGCGTCGGACTGCCGCCTTCGCTGCCTGGCGTTTGCCACGGCAGCGTTTGTGCCGCGCCGCTCAGCAGCATCGCGAAACACGTAACAGTGAATGTTACGTATTTCATAATCCAGCTCCGAGCTTCACTCCGGAGTCTTTGCCGCTCGCGATGGCCTTTTTAATGTCGGCTTCAATCGCGTCGCGTGGCGCCAAACCAATCGTCGAGGCGACGATCCTTCCGTTCCGGTCGATGAAAAACGTCGTCGGCAGCGCGTCGAGGCCGCCGTATGAATCCTCTATCGACTGCGCGTCGATCAGGATCGGGTAGTTCATATGCATCTTGTTTGCAAAATCTGCGATGTCGCGCTTCTCCGTAAACAGCTTGGCCGGATCGTCCTTGTCGAGATCATCAGCCGAAACGCCGATGATTTCCAACCCCTGACTCGCGTACTGATCGTGCAGCTTCTCGAACCACGGAATTTCCACCTTGCACGGCCCGCACCACGTCGCCCAGAAATCGACGACCAGCGGCCGCCCTTTGTAGCTCGCGAGCGAAACCTTGTTCCCCTGCAGATCGGGCAGCGAAAATCCAGGCGCAATCTTTCCGTCGAGATCGGTGGAGTTGGCCGTGTCGCCCGTCATCGCCGCAGCATCGGCCGGGTCGAGACTTCCGTCCGCCGCTGCGCCATCAGGCACCAGCGCCATCTTCATCGCCTGCTGCCGCGCCTGCTCCACTTTCCGGCGATGCACAAAATTGATGATGCCCGCCGCAATCATCAGCGCCAGAGCCGTCACCATCGCTGCCAGTACAAATACGTTGCGTCGCAAACTCGCCGTACCTCGTACCCTCATTCTACAAGTGGAACCGCGCTCCTCGCCCACAGGCAGCCCAGGCCGCCGCAGGGTGGTAGCATCAGGTGTTTCAGGGCCCAGCTTCCGAGGCCAGTTTCCAAGCCCAGCTTTCCGCGAATGTCCGACTTCCGCAATCCGTCCCAGCTCGTCCGCATCGAAGCCGATGCCCTCCTCGCGCTCGCCGCGCGCCTCGATGGCCCCATGGCCGCCGACTTCGACCGCGCCGTTGCCCGCATCTTCGACTGCGGTCAGGCTCGCGGCCGCGTCGTCGTCACCGGCATGGGCAAGAGCGGCATCATCGCGCAGAAAATCGCCACCACCCTCAGTTCCACCGGCAGCCCCGCGCTCTTCCTGCATCCGGCAGAAGCCGTCCACGGCGACCTCGGCATGATCACCGAAGGCGACATCGTCATCGCCCTTTCCGCCAGCGGCGAGACTGAAGAAATCCTCCGCCTCCTCGCCACTCTGCAGCGCATGGGCATCGCGCTCATCTCCTTTGTCTGCGAAACGAAGTCGACCCTCGCCGCCGCCAGTGACGTCGCCCTCGACTGCTCCGTTCCTGCTGAAGCCTGCGGCCTCGGCCTCGCCCCCACTGCATCGACCACCGCCATGCTCGCTCTCGGCGACGCGCTCGCCATCGCCGTCTCGCTGCGCCGCGGCTTCCGCGTCGAGGACTTCGCCGCGCTCCATCCTGGCGGCAAACTCGGCAAACGTCTCGCCACCGTACGCCAGCTCATGCATGCCGGCGACGCCATTCCCCGCGTCGACATCGCGACTCCAATGACCGACGTCATCTACGAAATGTCCCGCCGCAAGCTCGGCATCACCACCGTCGAGCAGAACGGAAAGCTCGCCGGCATCATCAGCGATGGCGACCTGCGCCGTCTCCTCGAGCGCGACGGCCCCGACGGCCTCCGCAAAACCGCCGGCGAAGTCATGAATCCCGCGCCCAAAACCATCTCTGCCGACGAACTCGCTGCCCGCGCCCTCCACACCATGGAGGAGCGAAAAATTACCTCCCTCATCGTCATCGACGCCGACCAGCACATCGAGGGCGTCCTCCATCTCCATGATTTGTGGGGAACGGAGCTGATCTGATGGAATTCCCTGGGTCCGTTGCGCCCCTCGAGCGTCTAATAACCAGAGGTGGTGTTATGCGGCGGACGTTGCAAGTCGCGTTCCTCTCGGCTCTTCTGGTTGCTATCCCATCGGCTTTCGCGCAACGCAGCGGTCATGCAGGTGGCTTCAGCGGCGGCCACGGCAGCGGCCCCATCGGTGGTTCCGTCGGTCACTTCGGCGGCGGATTCTCCGGCGGCTCGTTCGGTCACTCCTCCGGATTCGCTCCTCGCAACTTGACTTCAGCCCCGCAGTTCACCTCCACGGCGCCCGCCCGCGCGTTCGTTCCCGGTTATCGCGCGCCGTACACCGGCCCCGTTGTGGATCGTCGTCGCGAAGGCGATCGTGATGGACGCTATCGTTCCCCGTATCGCGGCTACGGCGGCTATCCCTATGTCTATGCCAACTCCTGGCAGTTGCTGCCGTGGGACCTCGGCTATTCCGACTTCAGCGGCGACAACGGCTACGACGAAGGCGCCGATCCCGCACAGCAACCGATGGCCTCCGTCGCGCCCGAGAGTGATGGCTACCGTCCCGACTATCCCGATCCCGCTTACGGGCAGCCCCCGTATCAGGATTCTCCAGGAGTCGCGGCCGACTCCGTTGCCTCTGAGCCGGAATTGACGCTGGTCTTCAACGACGGTCATCGCGAGTCGATCCGCAACTATGTCCTGACCTCCAGTTCCGTGATCGTGCTCGATCAGGCTGCGTCCGGCCACCAGCAGCGCATTCCTCTCGCCACCCTCGACCTGAACGCAACCGAAGAAGCCGCGCAGCAGGCGGGCCTCGACTTCACTCCTCCGGCATAGCGCGCGGTTTTCTCCACATAGGAGCGGCCGCTGCAACAGCCCCCAGCACCGGCTGGTAAGCGGTATATACGCCTTCGAACACCGCGTCCCACGATGCGGACAGAGCATACTGGCGCGCCTCAACGCGCATCCGGGCATGCCGCGCGGGATCGGACACAATCCGCCCAATCGCCGACGCGAAGTCCTGATCGGCCGCAATGAATCCGGTGCGGCCGTCCTCGACCAGCGACCGCGGACCGCCATCCATCGTCACCACCGCAGGAACACCCGACGCCAGCGCCTCGAGAACCACGTTGCCAAACGTATCGGTATGCGACGGAAAGACAAAAACGTCCATGCCCGCGTAAGCGCGAGCCAGCGCTTCGCCGCGCAGCACCCCGGTAAATTCCGCGCGCGGCAAATGCTGCCGCAGCCATGCCTCTTCCGCTCCCTGGCCAACGATGCGGAAACGAAAATTCAGCAGCCCTCGGCCTTCCAGTTCCTTCTGCACCCGGGCCAGCAAAGCAATATTTTTCTCCACGCTCAGCCGGCCAACGAAACCCAGCACAACGCCGGCATCCGATGCATCGCGCTCGCGGCGGTTCGGGCAGAACAGCTCCGCATCAATGCCCCGCTGCATCAGGTGACAAGGGCGTCCCGTTTTTCGCTCCAGCAGCTTGCAAAGCTCAGGATTGGGAGCAAACAGAACGTCGGCGCGGCTATAGAACCAGGCTGCGATTCCCAGCGCCGCCTCCTGAATGCAGTGCGCGCCGGCAGCCGCGCTCGCCTCGCCAAGCCCGTCAAACAGCCAGTGCGAACGCGTCGCCGCGTATTCGTGCACGTTCGTGTGCCACGATGCGGCCAGCGGCACACGCAGATAGTAGGCGAGTAACGCTCCCAGGATTCCCAGTTCGCTGGGTCCCGTGATGTGAATAACATCGGGCCGAAACGCCCGTAGCGTGCGAATGAGGATCGGAATATGCCGCAGCCACGCCGGATCGAGCTTCAGATCCTTGTCGAGCGGAATCGAAAAAATGCCGCGAGGAAGCTCCAGCGTCGTCACGCTGCCTTCGGTCACAATCGGCTCACGCCGATCACCGGCGCGCACGCAAAGGAAAGCAAGACCGCGGCCGCGGGCGAAATCTTCAAAATGGCGCGACGTATGCGCCACGCCGTTCACTTCGTGGAACGAATCGGGGAAGTAGGCGACTCGAGTCAAGGGATCGAAGGATACCCAATCAAAGCAACAACTCGATTAGCGCGAGATTAACTCCTCGCCAAGCGCGAAGCGTAGTTCGCGCGACTCGTTCCAGGCCATCCGCAGCCCACCCGAGACCGGGCTGCTGCCCATCAGGCGAACCGCTTTAATCGTCAGCGTCATCCACGTGGGCGCCGCACCGTCGGGCCAAAGCTCGCGCAACGGCCGCACCACCCCGTTGCGGTCCGGATGCCACACGCGTTCGTCCCAGGTCCGCGAACCCTGCGGAAAATCCGGATAGTCGCGGATCGCATCCAGCGTCGACTGCAGAATGCGATGCTTCCAGGGTTGCGCGTACTGCGGCATAAAGAGAACGTGGCTGCGGTCTTCGTACCGAAGCTCCTGCACGAATTCGGTAAAGGTCGAAGCCAGCGACAGGTTCACGTTCGCGTTAGGCTCCATCCCGTGGCGATCGCCGCCGGAAATCAGCAGCTTGTTCCACTTCTGCGCCAGGCGCTTCACGCTGCGGTTTTCTTCCCAGTGCCGCAGACCGTTCAACTCAAAGGCGTGCATGAATTCATGATTGGCCTGGAGAAAATCGTCCACGCGCTGCGCCGCCTTGTCCGCCCCGATCAGATAAAGGTCCCACATCGGATGGTTGAAGACGATCAGCACATTCGGCAGTTCGTGCAGAGCGGCGAGAATCTCCGTCAGCTTCTTTTCATTCGGATGTGCCGTGTACTCCTCAAAGGTCTTCATCCAGGCTGCGCCGGAATCGCTGGGCAGGTTGTGGATGCCGAGGTGGAAAGCCTGATCGCCACCGAACGGGGCGCTCCACTCCACCGAGACAGGAATGTGCCGTGCCGCGGCAACCGTGCGCAGCAGCATAGGAGCGGCGATGGTGTCGTGGTCCGTAATAGAAACCAGCGGCATCAGGTGCAGATTCTTTTCGATCTGCCCGCTTTCTACGTCGAACGCAATGCGCGGCGTTAGCGGTGGCGTCCAGTACGCCTTCGCGTAATTCACCGGGATGTTGTGTTGTTCGCGCGATTGCCGCTCGCTGCGAGCAAGAATCGGACGCAGCAGCGGATATTGATTTCCCAGATTGGCCAGGAAATCCAGCGTTTCCTTCGATTGGTTGGTGTGGCTGTGGAGCGAGACGGCTGTCGAGTAATTCCGAGCAGCATCAGCGTCTTTCCAGAGGTAGGAAATGCGGCGCAGACTGGCCATGGAAAACCCCCCGAGGTCGTCTTTCTGCCACTGAGTATCCTGTGTGCACCATGAATGGGGCATTACGGGTCGAAAAATGGTCGGTCAAATGACGGTGAGGATTCGCGAGAGTAACGTTACCGGCGAACCCGCCACGCACGCCCAGGACCCTGCAAATGCAATCGGTTAGCGCGCCGATCCAGGATCCGATCCTGCAGTAACCGACTGGAAACGATCGATACTGTGACCGTTACAATTCCTCAACGCCGGGTCTGGGCGATGTCGGGCAGGTCGGCATCCTGCGCGGACTCGGGCTCGAGGTGATTCCGCGTCAGGCCATCACGCAGAATCTCAAACGCATGGTCGGTGGTGTCGGCCATCTGGAACAGCTCGCGATCGCGCGGCGAGATCGTGCCCTTGTCCACCAGGACGTCGAGATTGATCACCTGCTGCCAGTAACTCGATCCATACAGGACAACGGTGATCTTCTTGGCCAGCTTCTGCGTTTGCGAGAGGGTCAGGATCTCGAACATCTCGTCGAGCGTGCCAAAGCCTCCCGGAAAAACGACCAGCGCCTTCGCCAGATACGCGAACCAGTACTTGCGCATGAAGAAGTAGTGGAACTCGAAGTTGAGCGCCGGCGTAATGTAGCGGTTCGGCTCCTGTTCGAAAGGCAGGCTGATGTTGAGGCCGATCGTCTTGCCGCCTGCTTCCCAAGCGCCGCGATTGGCCGCTTCCATAATGCCCGGTCCGCCGCCGGACGTCACGACGAAGCGGTTGCGCCGAAACTTCAGTTCCTTGGCCCATTTGGTCAGCTGGTAGGCGAGGACGCGCGCGTCCTCGTAGTAGTGCGCCATTTCCACAGCGGCTTCGGCGCGGCTGCGGCGCAGTTCGCTCGACGCGCCCTGCTCCTCCTCTGGGCCGCGCGCGGGTTGCTCTTCTTCAGGCGCGGGCTGGCTGGAGCCGGTGTTGGCGAGCAGCTCCAGATCGGCGTTGGCTTCGTCGAGTGCGCGAAAGCGAGCGGAGCCGAAGAAGACCACCGTGTCCTGAATGCGTTCGCGGCGAAAGCGCGCCAGCGGCTCCGAGTATTCGGCGAGAATGCGCAGAATGCGGCCGTCAGGACTGTTGAGGAAGGCGTCGTTTTCGTAGGCGAGGGGCGCCTTCTCGAGCGGGTTCGGAGGCTTGCGGGGCATCTCAGCTTTCTTTGTAGTGGATCGCCTCGGAAATAGCGATCCAGAGATTGAGGAAACCGAGGCCGGAGACCAGGCCGCGCAGTGCGCCGCTTTCCATGAAGTGAGAGACGGGAGCGTAGTAGAGGAAGAAGCGGTTGTACGCCCAGACATGGGTCCAGGGAAGGAAAACCAGAATGATGCCGATGTAGAGCCGGACGATGACGCGGAGAAAAAGGTCGGTGCGGTGCAGCCAGTGCGAGGCGTTGTGCTGCTCCGGCGGACCTGGGGTCGCGGTGGGGCTGGCTGGCGGATTCGCGGGGGAAATGAGGTTGGGGGGCGACGGCATAGCGCAGAGCGCGGGGACGCGCGCGACGCCCCTGAACGACCTTATCCAAACACTACCATAGGGTTGCGAGCAGGCACAGGCAGGGAGTGGGAATCAGGGTTTAGCGTTTAGCGATTAGCGATCAGGAACCGAGGTTTGTTGCTGGCGCAATTTTGACGTTTTGATTGATCACCGGGGACCGGGCACCGCGGACCGGATAAAGAAGAGAGGCTCCGCGCTGGGCGGAGCCTCGGTCCCACGAACCGTTCGATACGCCGGCGGCGCAAGCGAGACGTGGGCAAGCACCATGATCGCGTGAGACGGAGGCAATGGGGACGGTCAAGTTGCGCCACGCCAACTCAGTAGTAACCGGGGAGCTGGCCTCTGGACCGGGGAACTTGCCAGGGTCCTGCATTCAGGCGCGTTAGAGTCACCTGCGTAGCATTCAGGGGGGCTCACGCGCCGGTGGTGGACCAGTGATTTGAGTTTTGCATGCAAACCGGTGACCGCCGCGACCGGCTCCTGCGGCGATTCAGCGACAAGCTCACATGCCAACTCTACGCGGGCTGTATGTTCTGGTTGAGGGAGAACAGATTGTTGGGATCGTATCGCGCTTTGAGATGCTGAAGCCGCGCATAGTTGACGCCGTAGGCACGTTGCACGGTTCGTTCTTCGACGCGGTCCATCACATTTACATAGTCGCCGTCTGGATCTACGGGCAGAACGGCACTGAGTTCCTGGACCCACTTTTCAGCGGCTCGTCTTCCAGCGGCTGGCTTCCAGTAGGCGGTGAGGTCACAGGCAATGCCATCTCTGCGCAATGGAAACGCGGTTGCATCCGCGGGCACTCGCGTCACGGCACCATGGAGATGGATCAGGAAGCCGTCAACAGCAACGGGCGCGCTGGAAAACGCGTTGGCGAGAATCTCAATTCTTCTGTCATCGAGCTCTCTGAAGAAGCCGCTGCAGTGTTCCTGATAGTCAGGCGGAATATCGGCGGGGACCATCTGCTCAAGCTCGAGGTATGGCCTTAGCTGGACCGTGTCATGCACCACGGCGGGGTGGCGGCGGAGAGGCGCCAGAGCCTTCTCACCGCTGGCGGGGTACCCCGCGAAGCAGACCTGAAGATCCATCCGAGGTTTTTGATCTGGACCGGCAGAGAGGAGGGCGATGAGGGTCAGGCCATCCGGCGCCGAAGCGGCGAAATCTCTGAACGCCCGGAGTACGGTGCGGAGGTCCGGAGCCTGCAAGGTGAGGAAGCCGGCGAGAAGCCTGGAGACGGGATGGAGGGCCACCTCGAACGCGGTTACAACGCCAAAGTTACCGCCTCCGCCACGAATGGCCCAGTAGAGGTCGGGGTTGTGCTGCGAGCTGGCTTTCAGCTCTCGTCCGTCGGCGAGAATCACGTCAGCGGCCAGTACATTGTCGCAGCCGATGCCATATTGGCTCATAAGGGGGCTGACACCTCCGCCGAGGAGAAACCCTCCCACCCCGACGGAGGGACACTGTCCGAGCACGGTAGCGACTCCCGCCCTGGCGGTTTCAATTTCAACGGCGCCGCACAACATTCCGCCCCCGACGCTGGCGTGGCTTTTGTCGGCAGAGATGGCGATGTCGCGGAAGCGGGACATGTCGAGCACGATGCCTCCGTCGCAGCTGGAGTATCCGGCATAGCTATGGCCGCCGCAGCGGACGGCGAGGGGCAGGCGATTGGCGCTGACGAAATCCAGTATGGCTCGAATGTCCGCTGCGCCGGCGGCCTGGACGACGAGCAGCGGATGCGCGTCAAACTTGGCAGCATAACCTTTGCGCAGCTGCTCATACTTTGAGTTGCCGGGTCGAAAGACGGTTCCTGTGAGCGATCGAGAAAAGGCTGTGAGTCTGGCATCGGTGGGACTGGGGACAGGAAGCGGTGCGACCTGCGCCGACAGGCCGCCCTTTGCAAACAGGGGGAGTGACGAACAGAGGCCTTGCCAGAGGAAAGAGCGCCGGTTCATTGTGGCCCCTCGTAAGAAACAGACCCGAATCAGTGTTGGAGGAGAGGATGAGGCTCGCCGGACGTGCTGTCAGCGGGTGGGCAACCACTCTATCACGGTTCAGCGCGACTCTATCGGCAAGAACCAATCGGAAACAGGGGGGGCGTGGACAGGGAAAGCCAACATCCGAATCCTCCGTCCCGGTGGGATTGTAAGGACCAGCAACTGTTCAACGCAAAATTGGTGTTTGTGCGGGTGGGTTGGGCTTCCCGATCGTTAAGGGCGGCCGTTATTTGCGCTTTGCGCGTTGGGCCGCCGGTGTCTACTCGTGACGGAGAGCGATCATGGGCAGGACGCGGGTGGCGCGGCGGGCGGGCAGATAGCACGCGAGAAGGGCAACAACGGCGAGGAGCAGGACGACGGTCGAAAAGGTGATCCAGTCGGTGACGCCGATGCCGTAGAGCAGGCTGCGGAGGAAGCGGGTGATGAGCAGCGATGCTGTGAGGCCGGCGAGGACACCGGCGAAGGTGAGGCGGAGTCCCTGCGCGAGGATCTGGCGGAAGATTGTGGATTTTGCGGCGCCGAGAGCGATGCGGATGCCGATTTCGTGGGTGCGCTGTTTGGTGGTGCAGGCGACTACGCCGTAGAGGCCGACGGTGGCAAGCAGGAGGGCAAGGACGCCGAAGCATCCGGCGAAGTCGACCACGATGCGCTCAAAGACGTTGCCCATGCGCATATTCGATTGCAGAGTGGCGATGTTGTAGAGCGGGAGGTCAGGGTCGAGATCTGCAACGGCCTGCTGAACGGCGGCGGTATAGCGGAGGGGATCGCCTGCGACACGGAGATGGAGGATGACTTCGCCGCGATAGCTTTGCGCAAGCGGGAGGAGGATGAGCGGGGTGGGGTCGTAGACGAGGCGGCGGTATTTGGCGTTAGCGGAGACGCCGACGACGGTACGCCATTTCCCCCACAGCTGGACCTGCTTGCCGAGGGCTTGATTGGCGGGGACGCGCCAGTAGCGGTCGACGAAGGCCTGGTTGACGATGACGATGGACAGCGTGGAATCGCGATCGGTGGTCGTGAAGTCGCGGCCAGCAAGGAGCGGGGTACGCAGGGTGGCGAGATAGTCGGCGCCAACGTTGCCGCGATCGGCTTCAACGGATTCGTGCGGCTGGGGGACGTAGCCTTCGGGGTGGACGCCGTTGGAGTGGATGGTGAAGCTGAGCGGGGAGAAGTCGGCAAGGGTAGCGGTCTGGACGCCGGGGAGAGCGCGGAGTTTGGCGATGAGCTGGCGCTGGAATTCAGTACCGGTAGCGGCGGAGTAGCCGGCGGGATCGAGATTGAAGGTGGCGAGGAGGGTGTGGTTGGGGTCGAAGCCGGGATCGGCTAGCTGTGCCTGGTTGAGGCTGCGGACGAAGAGGCCGGCGCAGGTGAGCAGGACGGTGGAGAGGGCGATCTGGGCGATGACGAGCGCGGCGGCGAGGCGCGAGCGACTGAGACTGGCGGAGGTTGAGAGCGCTTCGTCTTTGAGGACGGTCATGGGGGAAAGGCGAGAGGAGCGGAGCGCGGGGAGGATGCCGGCGATGGCGGCGGTGAGGATGGAAATAACGATGGTGACGAGAAGGACTGAGCCATCGAGGCTGCCGTTGAGAGTGAGGGGCAGGGTGGTGGGGGGGAGGAAAGCAGCCATGGTGCGCGCGGTCCAGATGGTGAGGAGCAGCGCGAGGCCGCCGGCGGCGAGCGCGATGATGAGGCTTTCGATCATGAGCTGGCGGACGAGGCGGATGCGGCCGGATCCCATGGAGAGGCGGATGGCGAATTCGCGGCGGCGGGAGATAGCGCGGACGAGCAGGAGATTGGCAACGTTGGCACATGCGAGCACGAGCAAAACGGCGGCGAGGGCAAGCAGGACGGGGAGGGTTCCGGATAGATAGACGTTGGCGCCGAAGGGCGAGCGCCACAGGGGATCGGTGGAGACTGTGTTGTTGCCCTGATGGGTGGTGGGGTACTCGACGACGAGGCGCTCGATGAGGACGCCGAGCTCGTTTTCGGCCTGGCGGCGGGTGACGCCGGGAGCGAGGGAGCCGAGGACATTGAGCCACGACATGCCGCGGTCGTCAATGAAGTTGAAGCCCCAGACCTGCCGGGCCATGCCGAGGGGGATCCAGACATCGGCGCGAAGGCCGGTTTTGCATCCATGAAAACCCTGGGGGGCAACGCCGACGACAGTATAAGGATGGAGGTTAATTTGCACGGGGCGGCCGACGATGGAGCGATCGGCGCCGAAGTGGTTACGCCAGAGGTCGTAATTGAGGACGACTTCGTTCTGGCCGGCGGCTTCGGTTTGTTTCGAAGAGAGAAGGAAGCGGCCGAGAACAGGATGGACACCGAGGACGTCGAAGTAGTTGGCGGAAACGAGTGCGCCATAGATGCGGGCGGGCTTACCGACGCCGGTGATGGCCATGTAGTCGTCGTGGTAGGCAAGGAAGCCGGAGAGCGTTTTGGTGTTATCGCGGATTTCGGCGTAGTCGGGAAATGAGAGCGGCGGGGAGGGATGCTGGTTGCGTTCACCGAGTGTGACAGTGATCATGCGGCTGGATTGGGCGGCGCCGGGAACGGGGTTGAGGAGGGTGGCGCTGATCCAGCTGAAGATGGTGCTGTTGGCACCGATGGCTAAGGCCAGGGTGAAAACAGAGAGAAGAGTGAAGCCGAGGTTGTGGAGAAGCTGGCGGAGGGCGTAGCGGATTTCCTGGAGCAGGTTGTGGAGCAGCATCGTGATGGCCTCTCATGCCGGGCGAGGCTCGTAGGGGTCGAGACATGGAGCGCGCACCGTGCAGAGGGAGGGCTCCACGCTAACTATAGGATTGGGGCCGGGGAGAGGGGTGTGTCGGGCGTCACGGATGAGATGCAGGAGAGGTTTGGCGGCTCATGGGGAGTCGGGAGCGGAGACGCGGGGAGCGCGGATCGGGAAGCAAAGAGCAGAGAGCAGGGCGAATTGGAGAACGCTTGTCAGGCGATGCACGCGATGAGATTCTTGTGGCCATGATGTCGGGCAGTGCCAGTGATCGTTCGACACGAAACGACTCCGATCCAGCGACAAGCCGGATTATCGGCGAAGGAGAGATGGCGGATCGGGTGCGGGCATACGACTGGAGCTCGACCCCGCTGGGACCGGTTGGAGGCTGGTCGAAAGAACTGATCACCATCGTGAACCTGACGCTATGTTCGCCCTCGCCGGCGCGGACCATGTGGGGCGCCGAATTCATCCTGATATACAACGATGCGTATCGGTCATTTCCCGGGCCGCGGCATCCGGCGGCACTGGGAAAGCCGGCGAAGGACGTATACGGCGAGTCGTGGCCGGTGGTCGGGCCGCTGCTGGAAAGCGCGTTCACGACTGGGAAGACCCTGTTTCACGAGAAGCTGCGCGTACCTCTGCCTGCCAGGGATGGAACGCGGGATTCCTATCTCAATTACTCGTTCCATCCCATTTATGAAAACGGAACCATTGCAGGGCTGTTCGGACATCTGCACGATGTGACAGGGGAAGTGCTGGCGACGCGGCGGCTGGAGGAGAGCGAGGCGCGGAGCTCGAGGATCCTGCGGAGCATCGGGGACGCGGTGATCGTGATGGACGCGGAGACGCGGATCACGCACATGAATCCGATAGCGGAGACGCTGACGGGATGGAGCGAGCGGGAGGCGACGGGCCTGCCGCTGAGCGCGGTGTTCCGGATCGTGAACGAGGGAACGCGGCAGACGGCCGAGAATCCCGCGGAGAAAGTGAGAGCGCTGGGCACGGGTGTGGGACTGGCGAACCACACCATCCTGATTGCGCGGGATGGGCAGGAAGCGGCGATCGATGACAGCGGCGCGCCGATTCTGGATGACGAGGGCAAGCTGATCGGCATTGTGCTGGTGTTTCGCAATATCGAGGACAAGCGCGCGGCAGAGCGGGAACGGGAGCGCATTGCGGAGCAGCTTACGCAGGTGATGGAAGCGACGACCGATGCGATTGTGGGGGTGAGCCGAAGCTGGAGGCTGACCTACCTGAACCCGCGAGCGAAGCAACTGTACGCATCGGACCGCGAGATTCTGGGACTCACACTGTGGGAGGCATTTCCGGAAGCGGCTGATCAGGGGTCGCCGTACGCCGTGCATTTTAATCGGGCGATGCGGGAAGGGATTGCGAGCGTTTTTGAAGGGGAGTATCCGGCGCCGCTGAATCTGCGTCTACGGATTGAGGTGTTTCCTGCGCGCGATGGGATTGTGATTTTCTCTCGAGATATTTCGCAGGAAGAGGCGGATCGTGAGGCGCTGCGACACAAGTCGGAGGAAACGGAGCGGCAGCGGGCTGAGATTGAGACACTCTACCGGACGGCGCCCATCGGGCTGGCGCTGTTCGACACGAAGGATTTTCGGTACCTGCGGCTCAACGATCGCCAGGCGGAATTTTTTGGGCTGAAGCCGGAGCAGATTGTGGGCCGTACTCTGACGGAGATGGCTCCGATTGAAGGCTTGCGGGAATTGTTCGAACAGGTACGCGACGGGAAGCCGGTGATTAACTATCCGCTGGAGGGGACGCTGGTCACCAACCCGGCGGAACATCGCTACTGGACGGTGAGTTATTTCCCGGTGATTGGCCCGGATGGGACGATTCAGGCGATCACGGCGGCATCGCTCGAAGTAACGCAGCAAAAGAAAATTGAAAAGGCGCTGGTGCAGAGTGAAAAGCTGGCGGTAGCGGGGCGGATGGCAGCATCGATTGCGCACGAGATCAACAATCCGCTGGAGTCGGTAACAAACCTGGTGTATCTGGCAAACAATAGCGACGATCTTGCGGAGTCGAAGCGATACACGGAAATGGCGGCACGGGAGTTGCGGCGGGTGGCAGCGATTACGAGCCAGACGCTGCGTTTTCACAAGCAGCTGACGAGCCCGCAGGAGGTCAGGGCGAAAAACCTGATCGACAATGTGCTTTCGCTTTATGAGGGACGGATTGCGAATTCCGCCGTTCAGGTGGAAGAGCGAAGAAGAGCCCTCACGACGGTGCGCTGTTTTGAAGGGGAGATCCGGCAGGTGTTAAGCAATCTTGTAAGCAACGCGCTCGACGCGATGCACGGATCCGGTGGACGCTTGCTGTTGCGCAGCCGCGATGCGACGGACCGGAAAACAGGTGGAAAAGGAGTCGTGATCACAGTAGCGGATACAGGCGTCGGCATTCCGCGCTCGTCGGTGGCGAGAATTTTCGATGCGTTTTACACGACGAAGGATTTGGGTGGAACCGGGCTGGGACTATGGGTGAGCCGGGAGATTGTGGCGCGCCACGGCGGCATGTTGCGGGTCCGCAGCGCGCAGGGCGATCGGCGGCATGGGACGGTGTTTGCACTGTTTCTTCCTGTTGCTGCGGTGGCTCGTTCGATGGCTGGTGAATGAATTTCTGTTGGTAGCGGAGAATCCTGCATGGTGACGATGGAGCTTTCGAAGGAAAAGCGCGCGGAGGCGATGGTTTCGCTGAAAAAGTATTTTGAAGAGGAGATTGGGGAGCCGCTGGGAGATTTGCGCGCCGGGCTGCTGCTGGATTTCTTTCTTGAGGAAGTGGGACCGGCGATTTACAACAAGGCGATCGGGGATGCGCAGACGCGACTGACGGCTCGGGTGGCGGACCTGGATGGGGAGTTGTTTGCGGATGAGTTTCAGTATTGGGTGCGGGTCGCGGCGAAGAGAAAGAAACAGCGGATAGCGGATAGCGTTTAGCGAACCCACTGAAGCCAAAGGCTGGATTGAATGGGGCACCCACAATTCCAAAGAAAACGTTTGCTGGACTAAAATGGTGGGCGCTGGCGCTTGCCGGTTGGAGGTTCAAAATGCGACGGCTCAATCTGACTCGACGGACTTTTCTTTCACTGGCTGCGGGGACAGCAGCGGCTCGGCCCTTGATGGCGGCTACGCGGGGATGGGGATTGGACGACCAGGCGACGGCGCCGGGCTGGCACGATCAGGGTGTTCTCAACCTGACGCATTCGCCTTACGCGAAACTGCGTAACGTTCCGGTGCGGGCCGTGACCATCCAGGACGGATTCTGGTCAAAGCGGCGGAAGACCAACGTGGAGTCGAGCATTCCATCGATGCATGACGAGTTGCTGGAGCACGGGCGCATGGACAATTTTCTGCGGCTGGCGGGGGCATCGAATGCGCCGCAAAGAGGCCCGGTGTATTCAGACTCGGACATGTACAAGTGGCTGGAGTCCGTGGCATTTGTGCTGCAAACCGAGAACGATCCGCAAATGCGGCAGATGGCGGAGACGACGATCCGGGAGATTGTGGCGACGCAGGAAAAAGACGGCTACATCAATACGTATTACCAGGGGGATCACAAGAACGACCGAATGACGATTCCGGAGCAAGTGCGCGGGCACGAACTCTATTGCCTGGGACACATGCTGCAGGCGGCGATTGCCTACTATCGCGCGACGGGCGATCCGACGCTGATGAACGCGGGGCAGAAGATGGTGGACGGTTTCATCCTGCCTAACTTCGGGCCGGAGCCGGACAAGAAGCCGATCGTGTCGGGGCATCCGGAAATCGAAATGGCGCTGATCGAGCTGTATCGAACGACCGGCGAGCGGAAGTATGTGGACCTGGCGGGTTACATCCTTCAGGGCGATCCCAGGGCGAACCTGCGGCCGCAGCAGATTGTGTATATGAACTGCGGGGTGCCGTTTACGACAAAGACGAAGCTACAGGGGCATGCGGTGCGGGCAATGTATGCCAACTGCGGCGCGACGGACTATTACATGGAAACGGGCGACGCGGCGTATATGAAAACGCTCGAGGTGCTGTGGAGCGATCTGACGCGGGCGCAGATGTACATTAATGGCGGCGTGGGCGCGCGCAGCGGGGGAGAGGCGTTTGGCGAGGACTACGAGCTGCCGAATGCACAGGCGTATGGCGAGAGCTGCGCGGCGATCGGCAACGCGATGTGGAACTGGCGGATGCTGGCGGCGACGGGCGAGGCGCGGTTTGCAGACGTGATGGAGCGCGCGCTCTACAACGGCATCAATTCCGGCATGTCGCTGAACGGGACGCTTTACTGCTACCGGAATCCACTGGCGTTCGATCCGACCACCGGCGAGAAGATTCGCAATCCCTGGTACGACACGACGTGCTGCCCGCCGAATCTGGAGCGGACGCTTGCGAGCCTGCCGGGATACTTCTACTCAACGTCGAAGGATGGTTTGTATGTGCATCTTTACGACAACTCGGAGATGAAGTGGGCGCTGGACAGTGGCAATGGGCTGCGGGTTTCTCAGAAAGCGAATTATCCGTGGAACGGCAATGTGCGGATGACAGTGGCGGTGGAGCATCCGGAGGAGTTCACGGTGTTTGTGCGTGTGCCAGGATGGTCGCGCGAGTCGCAGGTGAGGGTGGCTGGGGCGGCGGTTGCCGGTGTGCGTGCGGGCGAGTATCTGCCGGTGCGGCGGCGGTGGAGTGGGGAGACGTTGGTGGAGCTGGCATTCGATATGCGTCCGCAGTGGGTGGCAGCGAACCCGGCGGTGGCCGAGGACACGGGTCGGGTGGCCATGGAGCGGGGACCGATTGTGTATTGCATGGAGGGTCTGGACCAGACACAGCAAGACGCGAAGACGTTTTCGCTGTATGTGGCGAAACGCGATGGCGCGACGCACGAAGAGTATAAGGCGGATGTGCTGGATGGGGTGATGGTGTTGTCGCACGCCGGCGGCCGGCGGACGGAGAGCGGAGACGCTCTTTATGCAGCGGCCGGCGCGGGCACCGGGAAGGCGGAGGCGGCGGAGTTGAAGCTGGTGCCTTACTATGCGTGGGATAACCGGGAAGAGAGCTCGATGCAGGTTTGGGTGCCTGTCGAGGGGTGAGGCCCGGGAGGTAAGCCCCTCTTAAGCTATTCATTCTGGTGGAATGGACCCCAGGGTGAGCTCGGTGTGTTAATTACATAGTTAACACACACAGAAGAGATGTACAGAGTGGTCGGAGATATGGCCTGAAACACCAAAGCTCTGTTCGCGAAGGCGGGCAGCGCTTTCTCTGTTTCTCAATTGGCCGGAGTTACGGGGCCGGAACTGCGGCCATGGCGGGGGATAGGAGCGATACGGAGCCGTTCCGACGAACGCGACACGTTTCGGCCCCATCCTTGCCTTCGGACGCAGCGGGAGTTCCTCAAGACGGCCTGCGGCAGCGAGGATGCGCCCGCAGCGCGGTTTTTTCCGCGCGACTGAAGTCGTGCCCCTTCACTTTTCCGTGCCAGCTTCAGCGCGACGGTTGGATGACGGAGTTTTGGTTATCGGTGGGAGGCGGAAAGATTGTCATCATGCAGACTGGATCGCTCTGGTGTGCGGTTTCGCCCGGGGGACGTGCTGGGGAAGAAAAGCCCGGGGCTAAAGCCCACAGTTTCGGGGGGCGGTTATCCACGGGCTGAAGCCCGTGGCTTCTACCTTAGTGCTGCTGACGCAGCACACACATGTAAATCACGCAGCAGATAAGTACAAATTTCAGAGGCAGCCTGCGAAAC
This sequence comes from Acidobacteriaceae bacterium, assembly GCA_036490815.1. GTDB lineage: Bacteria > Acidobacteriota > Terriglobia > Terriglobales > Acidobacteriaceae > Palsa-343. Next base: position 8,423 of record DASXDF010000013.1, on the reverse strand, counting down.
CGTGCCTCTGGTGCGCGGATATTCCCCAGCCTAAAGGCCGGGCTTCTACCGCCGTGCTGGTGACGCAGCACACCATGCAAATTACGCACATTCACATGCAAATTTCAGGGCCGTCTGCGAAAGCGTGGCGCTAGTGTGCGGCGAATTTGGCGCGGATGGCTACTATGCGTTGTAACTCGTCCATGGACTCCAGGATTTTCAGGCGTAGGTCAGGGTCGGGGTTGGCCGTTTCTAGGTAGTGCTGGACCTGAGCTAGGGAAGTCTGGGATTGTTGGCCGTCCATGAATGCGTCTAACCAGCCGACCAAGAAGAAAATCTTGCGCTCACGTTTGACTTCGGGCAGCGCTTCGAGCGCTGGCTGTAAGTAGGGCGCGGTGAGCGCGGACTGGTTCCAGAAATTGAACGCGCCAAGGGAGGACTGGATCCAGTCCTCGCTGATTTTTGGAGCCTGGTCGGGATCGCGAGTGTAGTCGGCGAAGTACTTTTGCTTGGTGGCGGGGTCGGGGCGGGCGGCTTGAGCGACCCAGGCGTATTTGAGTCCATCGCCGGAAGGGTCGTGCTTCTGTTCGGCTGCGAAGACGGCGTCGGCATCGGGATCGCCGTAGGCGATGAGGGCGGTGACGAGAGACCAGCGGTCCTGCTGGCGGAGGGTGACGCCGGGGATGGTGAGCCTGCCGGTCAGAAGATCTTTCATGGCGGTGCGGCCGGCGGGTTGCGCGGCAAATCCAGCGAAGGAACGGAACCAGACGATGCGGAGGTCGTGGTCGGGATCATTGACCATGCGGTCGGCGGCGAGCGCGGCACCGCGGGCGAGGAGTTCAGGCTGGGCCGCGTCGCTCAGATAATGATGGACCGCGGTTTCGGTGTGGGCGAGGAGTGAGGCGGCGAGGGTCTCGTCGCGCTCGTGCGGCAGGGCGTCGAGGGCGGTGTGTACGTAGACGGTGGGATCGAGCTCGACCTGGCGAACCGAATCCCAGAGCGATCCCCACAGCAAGGTGCGGCGGAATAGGGCTGAGGGGTCGGGCGAGGGCGAGGCGAGCTGGGGCAGAACGGCGGCGCGGGATTTTTCGTCGAGCATGAAGAGCCCGTAGGCGTGGTCGTCGTTATTGGCGAAGACCCATGCCGGGCAGGGGGGCTGGCCGCCGGGGCGGAGAGGCACAGCGACGGAGGCGGACTGAGAATTGAGCTCAGCGCGGACGGTTTGGACGGAGCCATCGGGATAGCCGATGGCGACTTCGGTGGCGATGGGCCAGATTTCGTTGCCGCCGGCCTCGGAGCCGCTGAGGACCGGGCGCTGCGAGAGGCGGAGCTCGCGGAGGCGGCCATTGGAGCAGGTGAAGGATGTGTCGACGCGGGGCATACCGCGGTGGCGAATCCACATGTCTGCCCAGGCGGTGAGGTCGCGTCCGGATGCCTGCTGAAAGGAGCCGATCAAATCCGCCCAGGTGGCGTTGCCGTACTTGTGCGCGGCGAGATAGAGCTGGAGGCCGCGGCGGAAGGCGTCGTCGCCCAGGATGTAGTTGAGCTGGCGGAGGACGCCGGGGGCTTTGGAGTAGACGATGGCTCCATAGGCGGATTTGGCGGAGTTGAGGTTGGGGATGTCCTGGTAGATGGGCGTGGTGCCCTGGGTTTCGTCGATGCCGTAGGCGGCGGGCTTGATGGACTGGTAGAAGTGCTGCCAGATGTCGTCGTGGGGATGCAGGGCCGCGAGGGTTTTGTAGGCCATGTACTGCGCGAAGCCTTCTTTGAGCCAGAGGTCGTCGAACCAGCGCATGGTGGTGAAGTCGCCGAACCACTGGTGGGTGAGTTCGTGGAGGACGAGGATGTCGCGGCCGAGCAGGGTGTTGGCGGTGGGCGCGGTGCGGAAGAGGACGCCCTCTTCGCGAAGGAAGGTGGCGCCGGCGTGCTCCATGCCACCGTAGGCGAAGCCGGGGATGAGGACCATTTCATATTTGGGGAAGGGGAAGGGCTGCGCGAAGTAGTCGGAGAGGAACTGGATGCCCTGGGCTGCGGTGGTTTGGACGGCGGGGACTTCGGATTCGGCGGCGTGAGCTTTGGATTTGCGGACCCAGACGTTGGGCAAGCCGGGGGCGGGGTGGACGTTGACGAAGGGACCAGCGGCGAAGGCAAAGAGGTAGGTGGGGATGGGTTCGGTTTCGCCGAAGGCGTCGGTCCGGAGGCCGGCGGGTGCTGGGTCGCGAAGCAGTTCACCGTTCACAACAAGCGGGAAGGAGTTTGAAATGATTTTCCAGGAATCGGGTGCTGTGATCGTCAGTGTGAAGCGGCCCTTCAGGTCCGGCTGATCGAAGCAGGGGAAGGCCATATCCGCGTCCATGGGGACGAAGAGGGTGTAGAGGTATTCGCTGCCGTCGTCTTTGTCTTCGAAGCGGGTGATGGCTTTGCCGGCGGCTCCGATGTTGGCCGTGAAGCGGACTTCGACGGTATTGGTGCCGGAGCGAAGGTGATCGGCGGGCAGGACGAGGTGGCCATGGTCGATGCTCGTTGCAATTGGGGCGGCGTTCAGTGCGAGGGAGGAGACATGGCCGTCGCGGAAGTCGAGGAGGAGCGGGGTGGAGGCGTCGGTGAGATTGAAACGGAGGATTTCCGTGCCTTCGGTCGACGGGGCGTGGGGGACCAGGTTGTAGCTGAGTTGGTAATGCAGGTCGGAAACCCGGGCGGCGCGCTCCTGGGCGAGGGCGCGTGGGATGCCGTCGGGAATATCGGCGGCGTGGGCGACGGTAGTCATGAGGCCAAAGGACAGCAATAGAGTGGCGCGCGCGGCGGCGAGGATGGTCAAAATGATGAGCCCTCTTATGCCTGCCAATATAACTGTTGGCTGGGGTGCGGGCGGCTCCGATCAAAACCTGGCGCTACCTTCGGCCGGGAGGGGGAGGACCCAGCGCAGGTACTGGCCGAATTCGTGACGGGGGACGGGCATCCCGGCGCTGGGCGGACACATCCCCCTCAGGTTGCAGTCATTTCAGGAGAGCCACCAGTATGCATTCTTCCCCAGCAGGAATGCGCCGTGAGGCGCGGAGCACGAACACTCGTCTTAGCATTCGTAGTTTTACCCTTAACGCCAGCGCGAGGTTGGCGTTTTTATTTGCCTTCTTGCTGTTGATGATGGCGCCCGCGCTGCAGGCACAGTTTGGCGGCAGCCTGACGGGTACCGTCACCGACCAAAGTGGAGCGGTGATTCCGGGCGCGACGGTGAAGCTGGCCAATCCAGCGACGCAGGCGACTAAAACCGCGACGACCAACGATACGGGGTTCTACACCTTCAACGAGCTGGCGCCTGGGAATTACACGGTGACGGTGACCGCAAGCGGTTTCAAGGCGCAGGACTTCACGAATGTGGCCGTGACCGCGGAGCAACCGCGAGGGTTGGACGTCAAAATGACGGCGGGCGGTGCGTCAGAAACGGTAACGGTGAATGGGAATCAGACACCCATCCTGAACACGTCAGACGCCCAGGTTTCGAGCACGATCAGCACGGACGATGTGACGCGGCTGCCTACCTTTGGGCGCGATCCATTTGAGTTGCTGCGGACCGGAGTGGGGATCACGGGCGACTCGGCGCGGTCGGGCAGCGGCGGCGCGATTGCCCTGCCCAACAACACGAGCCAGAATCAGTCGAACGTGGGGATCTTCCAGACAGAAAACCAGATTCAGATTTCGGCGTCGGGACAGCGCGTGACCTCGAACACGTACGAGCTGGACGGCGTGACAGTGGACAGCCTGCTGCACGGCGGTTCGACGATTGTGACGCCGAGCATCGAGTCGGTCGCGCAGATCACGGTACTGGCGGCAAACTACGATGCGACGCTGGGGCGCAATGTGGGCGCGCACATTCTGACGGTGACCAAGGCGGGCACCAACGATTACCACGGCAGCCTGTTTTTCCAGTACGACGAGCCGGGGCTGAATGCGTATCAGTCGTACGGCGGCCCGACGAGTACGCCGGGGGTATTCGCGCCGCCGGTTCGCAACGACTTCCAGCAGCGGGACTGGGCGGGAAGCATTGGCGGTCCGATTGTCAAGAACAAGCTGTTCTGGTTTGGCAGCTATGAGGCGACGAAGAGCACGCAGCAATCGTTCAGCGAGACCTATGTGCCGACGCCGGACTGGTACGCGGCGCTGGCAGCGGCACGGCCCACGGGATTAGTCGCAGGCACGGTTACAAAACCAGCGGGCCAAGTGGTGGTGAAGGCAGTGTTGCCCGGAGCCTGCACAGCGATCCAGACGCAATGCGCTCCGGCGGGGACGGGCTTCGACGTTGGATCGTTTGGCGGAGTGGATGGGCAGTATTTACCGAACAACAATGTGAACGGCACAGCGGGAACTCCGAACCTTTTCACGGGCGCGGGGCTTGATGGAGTTCCGGATCTGGAGTTCGCGCAGATTCAGACGCCGAGTCATTTTCGCGGAACGCAGTTCCACGGGCGCGTGGACTGGATCATGACGCCGAAGGATCAGCTGTACGGTGGGTTCTACACGCAGAAGCTGGATCAGGCTTCGCTGGATTCGGCAGCGGGTGCGGCGCCGGATACGCAGTTGCCGTTCCGGCCCTTCAACCAGTCGGCAAGCGCGGTCTACATTCACACCTTTGGACCGACGCTGATCAACGAGGCGCGCGCGAACTACACGCGCTTCGCGGACAACCAGATTGCGGACACGTCGGGCCAGGTGAACTGGGGGGTTCCGGGAATGTACGCCCAGAACTATGGCTTCGGTGCAGTCGATTTCAGCATCCGGTCGTCGCCGACCACGCCGTATCTGGCGGCTGAGAATACTTACGAGATCCGCGACATGGCGACGAAGACGCTACGGGCGCACTCGTTGCGGATCGGCGTGCAGTTGCGGGATGAACAGGACAATGACGACGAATCAGGGCTTGCGCGGCCCAACTATGCTTTCCAGGGAATCTGGGATCTGGCCAACGATGCGCCGCTGTATGAAGGCATCAGCGCCAATCCGGACACCGGCGGCGTGGGCAATGCGCAGCGGTATTTCCGCCGCCACTATTATGCCGGGTATGTTCAGGACGACTGGAAGGCGCGGCCGAACCTGACAGTCAACCTGGGGATTCGCTACGAGTATTTTGGGGAGCTGTCGAACAAGGGATTCCCGATTAACAACATGGTGCTGTCGTCGACGCCGGGCGTGCAGTTGATCAACGCGAAACTGGTAACGACCGATCACCTGTATCCGACAACGGCGGACGGCTTCGATCCGAAGATTGGTTTTGCATGGCAGCCAATGATCAATGGCGGGCACATGGTGGTGCACGGCGGCATCGGGATGTCGCTCGATAACCTGGACGAAGAGCCGATTTCGCCCGCGTACGAAAACGGGCCGGGATACTTCAATTACGGTCTGTGCTGCGCGGGACTGCAGGCGACGGCTCCGGACGCGACGGGAACGGGCATCGTGTTTGAATACGGGACGAGCGATTCGCCCTTCAGCTACGCGCCCAATCCGAACCTGTCGACGGGAACGAATCCGGCGACCGGAACACCGAATGCATTTACGCCTCCGGGGGGAACGCCGTCGACGCCGCAGATAGAGACGTACAGCATTCTGCCGGGGATGAAACAGCCGACACTCTACAACTACTCGTTCGATTTGCAGTTTGCTCTGCCGTACCAGATGTCGCTGACGACGGGATACCAGGGATCGAGCGGATTCCACTTCCTGCGCCTGGTGAATCAGAACTTCCTCTATAACCAGTCGAACGGCACCTGCGCGACGGGCGGAGCGTGCACGCCGGGCGTGAACCAGTCGCCGTTTAACAATTCCTATGTGCCGACCGCCGATGTGCACACGGATTACAACGCTCTGAACGTGCATTTGGAAAAGCGGCTGCAGCACGGGTTTGATTTCAGCGGCGTCTACACATGGTCGAAGAGTCTGGACAATGCTTCGAACGAAGGACCGGGGTTTGTGACGAATCAGACGGACCCGGGCAATCCGCGGGCGGAGTATGGACCGTCGGACTTCGACCAGCGGAACCGTATCACGCTGCTCGGAACCTGGACGCTGCCCGCTCCCAACACCAACGGGCTGATGAAGAGCGTGCTGGGTGGATGGCAGGCGAACGGGATCTTCACCTGGCACACGGGCTATCCGTGGACTCCGGTGGTTGGCGTGCCTTCGGTTGCGCTGGTCAACGGGGCTTCGGTGATTGCGCCAACGCGGCCGACGCAGTATGGCTTCGGAACGCCAGCGGGCGGCCCGGCGCTGAACGGCTGCTCGAACCGCGACTATGAACACGGGGGGAATTTCCCGCAGGGTGGAGCAAACTATTTCAACTACGGGACGCCGGGACCTCCGGGAGTGGGCCGCAATTCATTCAACGGGCCGTGCTACAAGGACCTGGACATGACGTTCGCCAAGCAGGTCGCTTTCAAGGTGATGGATCACTCAGGATTGATCCGGTTCCAGGCGAACTTCTTCAACATTCTCAACCTGACCAACCTGACGCCGCTGGCGTTTGGTAGCCCGGAGACGACGATCTCGAACACCACGACGGCGGGGACGCACGTGATCAATCCGTTGTTTGGGCTGGCGCCGAGCGCGGACATCGGGAGAACGATTGAGTTTCAGGGGAGGATTGAGTTCTGAAGAACAGGGAGTAGCCCGCAGAGAGCAGCCAATAGCAGACGGAAAATGGAGGATGTCGCAGTTTGGGCATCCTCCTTTTTGTTTTGAAAATGGCGCGTGTTGAGAGCGCGCGGAGGGCGTGTAGGGGATAATTCTCCTCGGAGATCGATGATGAAACTTGTGTTGTGTGTTTTGGCTGCAGCTTTGGTGGGTGCGGCTTCGGTTCCGGGAATTGCGCAGCAGGCGAGCGACGCGCCGATTGTGGTGGATGCCAAAGCGGCGGGGACGCCATTTCCGCATTTTTGGGAGCAGATGTTTGGCTCGGGGCGCGCCAACCTGTCGCTGCGGGACAGCTACAGGCAGGATCTGGACCGCGTGAAAAAAGCCGCGGATTTTAAGTATGTGCGCTTCCACGCGATTCTGGACGATGAGAACGGCGTGTACAGCGAAGATGCGCAGGGGAACGCGGTCTATGACTGGTCGTATGTGGACCAGATTTACGACGGGCTGCTGGCGCACGGCGTGCGGCCGTTTGTGGAGATCAGCTTTATGCCGAAGGCGCTGGCTTCGAAGGAGCAATACCACGCCTTCTGGTACAAGCCTTTGCCGGTTCCGCCGAAGGACTACGCGAAGTGGGACGCGCTGATCACGGCGTTCGCCAGGCATCTGGTGGATCGTTATGGGGTGGACGAAGTGGCGCAGTGGTACTTCGAGGTATGGAACGAGCCGAACATCGATTTCTGGGTGGGGCGTCCGGCGCAGGAAACCTACTTCGAACTGTACGACCACACAGCGCGGGCGCTGAAGGCGGCGAACGAGAAGATCCGCGTGGGCGGCCCGGCGACAGCGCAGGCGGCCTGGGTGGGCGACATGATTGCGCACGCGACGCAGAACGAGGTGCCGCTGGATTTTGTGTCGACGCACGTTTATGGGAACGATGCAACGACCGATGTGTTCCACGACCATCGGGAGATGGCGCCGCACCAGATGGTGTGCGCGGCGGTGGACAAGGTGCACGACGAGATTGCAAAGTCGGCCCAACCGAAGATGCCGCTGATCTGGAGCGAATACAACGCGACGTACGCGAACGAGCAACAGCTCACCGATTCGATCTACATGGGACCGTGGCTGGCGGACACGATTGCAAAGTGCGACGGGAAGACGCTGATGATGTCGTACTGGAGCTTCAGCGATGTGTTTGAGGAGCAGGGCGTGGTGAAGACGCCGTTTTACGGCGGGTACGGTCTGGTGGCGGAGGATGGGATTCCGAAGCCGGCGTATCACGTGTTTCTTTTGTTGCACGGGCTGGGCGAGGAGCGGCTGGCGGCACCGGTGGACGACGCTCTGGTGACGCGGAGGAAAGACGGGACCCTTGTGATTGCGGCGTGGAACCTGGTGGAGCCGAACAAGGACGGATCGCCGGTGAGCACAACAGAGAAGACCGTGACGTTTGAGCTGAAGAACATCGGAGGCGGGATCGGACTCCATACCGTGACCGGGATGAAGGCGGAGGTGCGGCGCGTGGATGCCGCGCACGGAGACACTCTGGATGCGTGGAAGAAGATGGGGAGCCCAGCGTATCCAACACAGGCGCAGATTGAAGCGCTGCGGAAGGCGTCCGAATTGGGTTCGGAGGAAGATGTGCCGATTCGGGATCACAAGCTGACGCTGACCTTGCCGCCGATGGGGCTGGCGGTAGCGGAAATTAAGTAGGACAGAGCTAAGGTCCTAGCAGGCTGCTGAAAAACTGACTTTTCGAAATGTTCTTTGCTCGGCGGAGGTGTTTCTGGTTCAGGGAGTTGGTTGGGGACTCAGGAATC
>DASXDF010000012.1:0-1527 GCA_036490815.1 Acidobacteriaceae bacterium | reverse complement strand
CGCAACCCCGATCTGGCGCGCGCGGTAAATCTGGACGCGGCCCTTCAGCTGATCGAAGAGAGCAAGCAGGCGGGCGTTGCGCGCTTCGTCTTCGCTTCTACGTGCAGCAATTACGGCAGGATGAAGGATGCCGACCGGTATGTGGATGAAGAGTCGGAGTTGAGTCCGGTCTCCTTATACGCCGAGACGAAGGTTGCCGTGGAGCTGGCCTTGTTGAAGAGCCGTGACAACAACGGCTGGAGCCCGACGCCGCTGCGGTTTGCTACTATCTACGGCGTATCCCCGCGCATGCGGTTCGACTTGACGGTGAACGAGTTCACACTGGAGATGCTGACGCGCAAACATCTCAAAGTCTTCGGAGAGCAGTTCTGGCGGCCCTACGTTCATGTGCGGGATGCCGCAAGGGGGATTGCGATGGTTCTGCAATCGCCCACGGCAAAGGTTGCCGGCCGGGTATTCAATGTCGGAGCCACGGACCAGAACTTCCAGAAGCAGCAACTGGTGGAGCTGATCCAGCCTTACGCGCCAGATGCGATGGTGGAGTTTGTACCGAAGGCAGAAGATCCGCGGGACTATCGCGTGTCGTTTTCGCGAATCGCTGGTGAACTTGGTTTTGAGACCAGCCGATCCGTCCCGCAAGGTATTGCAGAGATCGCCCGCCTCGTGAACGAGCGCATCATCGGCGAGTTCGACCACAGGCGGTATCGTAACTGAGCGTATCTCTATGACTATGAATCAGAAAGAAATACTGGCTCCGGGAGCATTGCCCGGCGATGGCTTCGTGCCGCTTACGGTTCCGGAGATTCGCGGGAACGAATGGCGCTACGTGAAGGAATGTCTCGACACAGGGTGGGTCTCCTCGGCGGGATCGTATGTCGATCGATTCGAGCAGATGGCGGCTGAACAAAGCGGTACCAGGTTCGCGGTAGCCACGGCGAGCGGTACCTCGGCGCTGCACATCGCCTTGCTGCTGGCAGGCGTCGAAGCCGGCGACGAGGTGCTCGTCTCTACACTGACATTCATTGCGCCGGTAAACGCCATTCGCTACGTGGGGGCATGGCCGGTGTTCATCGACGCCGAACCGGTTTACTGGCAGATGGATGCCGCCCGGGTTGCTGAGTTTCTCGAACGGGAATGTCGCTGGAAAGACGGAGAGTTGTACAACCGCCATAGCGGACGCCGCGTCAAGGCAATAATTCCTGTTCACATACTCGGGCATCCTGTGGACGTAGATCCAATCGTCGAGGCGGCCAAGAAGTTTAACCTTCGTGTCATTGAGGACGCTACCGAGGGTCTGGGCGCCAGTTACAAGGGGCGTTCCCTGGGAAGCTCCGGGGATATCGCCTGCTTCAGTTTCAATGGGAACAAGATCATCACCACGGGCGGCGGCGGCATGCTGGTGACAGACAATGAGGAATGGGCACGGAGAGCGCGCTACCTGACTACCCAGGCGAAGGACGATCCTGTCGAGTATGTCCATGGCGAGGTTGGCTATAACTATCGCCTCACCAATCTGCTGGCGGCAGT
>DASXDF010000011.1:0-11599 GCA_036490815.1 Acidobacteriaceae bacterium | reverse complement strand
TATCGACCCGCTGTTGATTCAGGTCAATGTCCTTCGCTCCTGTGTTCGGAATCACTTCGGAGACACGAAAACCGAAGCCAGCCGTAGGCCCGTCCCGTTGCATTCATCCGTGGTCGAATGCCTGAATGAGTGGCGTAAGGAATCCAAGCATAACGGCGATGACGACTTTCTCTTTCCGTCGAATCGGAAAGAGGGGAAGCAGCCGATTACGCCCGACATGGTGCTGAAGAAAGTCATCCGCCCGGCTCTATTGCGGGCGAAGATCATCGGCAAGGTGATCGGATGGCACAGCTTCCGGCACTCTCTGGCAACCAACCTGAGAGCGTCCGGTGCGGACCTGAAGACAGCCCAGGAACTCCTGCGTCACGCGAACTCTCGGATCACGCTCGACATCTACACGCGAGCGATCTCCGAGACGAAGCGGGATGCCAACAACAAAGTGATGGAGATGGTTCTGGAAGCCGGAAAGCCAAAAATTTCAGCACCCTCGCCAGCACCCTCGCAACGGGAGCCATTGCTGCTTGAGGGCAGCAAAAAAGGCGCTGAAAACTTTCAGCACCCTTCAGCACCCTCGCGGGCTGAAACCTTGATTGTCACTGTGCCATAAACCATTCATTTTCTTTGGTTTATGGCGGGGACGACGGGGCTCGAACCCGCGACCTCTGCCGTGACAGGGCAGCATTCTAACCAACTGAACTACGTCCCCTACGCCTTTTGGAACTGCGGCGAAGCGTTGCACTTCGCTTTCGATTCGGCTCGCTTTTGACTCGGTGCGAACCCGCGAAACTGTCACCATTCCGCTGTTTGGATTGTAGCAAGGGATAGCGGAGAGCGTATAGGTTCACCAGAGCCGGGAGCCGGGGAGCCGGGAGCCCGGAGGCTGGGCGCAGATCCGGAGTCAGCCCGCCTGCGGGACTTTGTCGACGGTGGAGAGGCGCTGGATGACGCGCTCCTTACCGAGCAGGGCCATCACAGCAAAGAGCGAAGGGGCAACGGCTTGGCCGGTCAGGGCTACTCGGGAGCCGTTGATGAGCGCGCCGGCTTTGACGCCTTTTTCGGCGGCGAATGCGCGGAGGAGTTCCTCTGCTGAAGTTTCGGTGAAGTCGGGCGCCGCGGCGTAGCGGGTGCCGAGTTCCTGAAGCAGGGCGGGCAGGGAAGCGTCGGCCAGGAATTTTGTAACAGCGGCTGGATCATATTCGAAGTCGTCGCTGAAGTACGCGCGGAAGAGATCGCCAAAGTCCTTCAGGCTGCGGGCGCGGGGCTTGATGAGATCGATGGCGGCCAGGATTTCACCGGGGGCGCGGTTGGGGATGAAACCGGCGCCGCGCCACTCGGCCTCGATCAACGGCAGCAGTTTGGCGGAGTCGTAGGCTCGGATGTATTCGGTGTTGAACCAGGCGAGCTTGTCGTTATCGAAAACCGCGTCGGATTTCGAGATGCCGTCGAGGGTGAAGAGCCGCGTAAGGTCCTCCGATGTGAAGATCTCGCGGTCCTTGTTGGCGGTGCCGGGCGACCAGCCGAGCAGCGCGAGGAAGTTGCGGAAGGCTTCCGGGACGATGCCCATATCCTTATAAGCGATGACCGAGGTTGCGCCGTGTCGCTTGGAGAGGCGCGTTTTGTCGGGCCCGAGGATGAGCGGAACGTGGGCGAAGGTCGGCAGCTCGACTCCGAGTGCGCGGTACTGGAGGATCTGTTTGGGCGTGTTCGAGATGTGGTCGGCGCCGCGAATGATGTGAGTGAGACGCATGTCGATATCGTCCACGACGACGCTGAGGTGGTAAGTGGGAATGCCATCGGAGCGGAGCAGAACGAAGTCTTCGAGCTCGGCGTTGGCGAACTCGACCTTGCCGAAGACGGCGTCGTTCCAGGAAGTGGAACCGTCGGGGACGGCGAAGCGGATCGCGGCGGCCTGGCCATCGAGGCGGCGTTGTTTCGACTCGGCTGGATCGAGGTTGCGGCAACGGCGGTCGTACATCGCGGCTGTGGATTCTGCGCGGCTGGCTTCGAGTTCTTCCTTCGTGCAGAAGCAGGGATAAGCGTGGCCGGAGTCGATGAGCTTTTGCGCGGCGGCCTGGTAGAGCGGGAGGCGCTGCGACTGGAAGAACGGCCCCTCGTCCCAGTCGAGGCCGATCCAGCGCATGCCCTCGAGGATGCCATCGACCATCTCTTCAGAGGAACGCTCGAAGTCGGTGTCCTCGATGCGGAGGATGAAGGTGCCGCCGGTGTGCCTGGCGAAGAGCCAGTTGAAGAGCGCGGTGCGTGCGCCGCCGACGTGGAGGTAGCCGGTGGGCGAGGGGGCGAAGCGAACGCGAGGTGAGGGGGCGGACATCAAGCTCCAGCCTTCTTCTCGATCTTCGCCCACGTGTCCTTGAGCGCGAGCGTCCGGTTAAACACCAACTTGTCCGGCGTTGAATCCGAATCGAGGCAGAAGTATCCCACGCGCTCGAACTGGTAGGGCGCGCCGACCTTCGCTTCGGCCAGCGATGGCTCGAGCTTCGCGTCCGCCACTACTTCGAGTGAGCTGGGATTCAGATTGTCGAGAAAGCTGCCGCCTTCCGGCACGTCCAGCGGATTGGGATTCAGAAACAGCTTGTCGTAAAGCCGCACCTCAGCAGAAATGACATGCGCCGCCGACACCCAGTGCATGGTCGACTTCACTTTTCTGCCATCGGGTGAATTGCCGCCGCGGCTCGCTGGATCGTACGTGCCGTGCACTTCCACCACGTTTCCGTCCGCATCCTTCACGACGCTTTGTGCGGTTACAAAATAGGCATTGCGCAGCCGCACTTCCTTGCCTGGCGACAGGCGGTAATACTTGGGCGGCGGGACCTCGCGAAAATCCTCGTGCTCAATATAGAGCTCGCGCGAAAACGGCACCTGGCGCGTCCCCGCTGTAGGATCCTCAGGATTGTTCGCGACCTGGACGTACTCGGTTTGCCCCTCCGGATAATTGTCGATGACCAGCTTCAGCGGCCGCAGCACCGCCATGCCGCGCGTCGCGCGCTTGTTCAGGTCGTCGCGCTGAATGTGCTCGAGCATCTCGAAATCGATGGCGCCGTTGGTTCGCGTCGCTCCCAGGCCGGCCACAAACGCTCGAATGGCCTCCGGCGTAAACCCGCGTCTGCGAAATCCCGACAGGGTCGGCATGCGCGGATCGTCCCATCCGTTGACGCGGCCTTCCTGCACCAACTGCAGCAGCTTGCGTTTCGACAGCAACGTGTAGGTCACGTTCAGGCGGTCGAACTCGATTTGCTGCGAAGGAAAAATGCCCAGCTGATCGATGAACCATCGGTAGAGTGGCTGATGATCGGCGAACTCGAGGGTGCACATCGAGTGGGTGACGTTTTCGATCGAGTCGGACTGTCCGTGGGCATAGTCGTACATCGGATAGATGCACCACGCGTCGCCGGTTCGGTTGTGCGGCGCATGCAGGATGCGGTACATGATCGGGTCGCGCAGATTGATGTTCGGCGACGCCATATCGATCTTCGCGCGCAGCACGCGGCTTCCGTCGGGAAACTCGCCGGCCTTCATGCGGGTGAAGAGGTCGAGGTTTTCCTCGGGTGTACGGTTGCGATACGGGCTATCTTTGCCCGGCTCGGTCAGCGTGCCGCGATGCTGGCGGATCTCGTCGGGCGAGAGATCGTCCACGTAGGCTTTGCCGGTTTTGACGAGCTGAATCGCCCACTCGTACAGCTGGCCGAAGTAATCCGACGCATAGCAGAGGCGCTCCCAGTCGAAGCCCAGCCAGCGGACGTCTTTCTGGATCGAATCAACGTACTCCTGCTCTTCCTTCTCGGGATTGGTGTCGTCGAACCGCAGATTGGTCCTGCCGCCAAACTCGTCGGCCAGGCCGAAGTCGAGACAGATGGCTTTGGCGTGGCCGATATGGAGGTAGCCGTTCGGCTCGGGTGGAAACCGCGTCTGCACCACCGCATCGCCATATTTTTTCAGGCGGACATCTTCAGCGATCCTGTCGCGGAGAAAATTGGGGGTGCTTTGAATTTCGGGCGTTTCGACATGCGAGTCTGTGTTGACGGCCATGGTTCTATTCTTCCACGGCAAGGCGGGGATGTGTTTGCCGCGTTGCGGGCGAGCCGGGAATTGGTATCAAAACCTTGAGTCTATCGTTTCTCATTCTGCGAGGGAGCGTCGGGCCCGATCGTTAGCCGCGGCTGGAAATGTCAGAATGGAGTCACCCATGCCAAAATTTCTCGAAGTCGTCGATCTTGCGGCGGAATCGGCCACGGCAAAGCTTTACGACAATCACTCGATCGCCATGGTCAACGATCACGAAGTTCGGATCAGCGTTATGACCGAGGCCTATCCCTGGCACTCTCATCCCGATTCCGATGAAAGCTTCCTCGCGGTGGAGGGCGGTCTGTTGATTGATTTCGATGACCGAACCGTGGAACTGCCGCCCGGGCATATGATCACCGTTCAGCGGGGGTCCGTCACCGCACACGGCCGATGGGCGGGCGTTCCGTCAATCTGACTTTCGAGCGAAGAGACGCACGGACGGCGATGCTTGCTGCGCCTGGGGAGTAGCGGAAACTACCCGCTCTGGCTGCTGCCGCCAGGGTGGCACTCGGATTGAAATCCAGATTGGAACGACCGACCATGGCAATTACCGCCAGGATGGGGCACCCACAGCTTACCGGTACAATCCGAGGCATCGGGGTGAGGACGCGTGGGAACAGTCATTCCTTTGTCGGATGCGTCGCGAAGGACGCGGTCGTTTGCGGTGGTGACGCTGCTGATCATCGTGGCGAACTCGCTGGTCTTCCTGGAAGAGCTGTCCGGGGGCAACGCGTTCGTAGCGCATTGGGCAGCGATTCCGGCTGTGATTGTGAGCGGTCACCGATGGGTGACGATCTTCACGGCCATGTTCATGCATGGCGGATGGATGCACATCCTGGGAAACATGGTCTTCCTGTGGGCGTTTGGGCCGGAGATGGAGGACGCCATGGGCAACGGGCGCTACCTCGTCTTTTACCTGGTGGGCGGCGTGGTGGCGATGCTGGCGCAGGTAGCGGGCAGTCCGACTTCGACGGTGCCGTGTATTGGAGCGAGCGGCGCGATTGCAGCGGTGATGGGCGCGTTCATCGTGACCTATCCGCGGGATCGGATCAAATCGATCCTGATTATTTTGATTTTCGTACGCATCACGTTTATTCCGGCCGCGTTGTTGATTGGAATCTGGTTTCTGATCCAGCTATGGGATGCTGGCGCCGTGGCCTCGGTGCAGACGGGGGGCGTGGCGTATCTGGCGCACGTAGGTGGATTTATTTTTGGGGCGGTTACGGTGAAGTTGTGGAGGAAAAAGCAGGGGATAGGGTATGGCGGATAGGGTGTAGAGGAAACCCCGGGTCTTGGAACTCGAGACCCGGGCATCACCTAACTGACAACTTGTTGGATCAGGGCGTTTCTTTCTTTGGCGTAGGGATGGTGATAGCGGGGATGCTTTGGTCGCGCACTAATTTGTTGAAGGTGTCGATGCCGGTGGTTTCGATCTGGTGGAGTTGGTCGAGCTGAGTTTTTAACTGCGCACTCAGCTGGTCGTAAACCTCGTAGGACTGTGCGGTGGGTGCGACGTCGGTATCTTCGACTGTGTTTTCTACCGCGGCCAATTTGTTATTGAGTTTGATGGGGAAGTTGAGCGCGTCTTCGCCAGCCTTGAGCTTGGTTTGGTAAATCGCCTCTTCGATGGTCGTCATCTGGTCGGTGAGGTCTTTGGCGCTCTTCTTCACCTGGTCATTGGAACTGGCGAGGTACGGTTTGAGCTGGTCTTTGGCGGCGCGAATATCGATGACGCTCTGATTGGCTTCGGTAACGCGGTCGCGAATTTTGAGCGCGAAAGCGAGCTGCTTGTCGAAGTCGTCCTGGGTTGTGGGGGCGCGCGGATCTTTGATGACGGTGAAATTCTGCGACTGGGATTTTCCGTTGACCGTCACCTCGACTCTGTAATCGCCGGGTGAGGCGATGGGACCGCGGAGCGATCCATCCCACATGAGTAGGCCGGGGAAGCCGGCGGCATCGTCGTAGCGGAGATTCCAGACGTAGCGGTTGAGGCCTTCTTTGGCAGGAACGGGTATGGTGCGCGGACCGAAGTCTTCGTCCTCGACGCCCTGATCTTTTTTAGGTTTGCTGGAGACTTCGCGGACGAGTTTGCCGTCGGCGGTGAGGATGCGGATTTTCACTTCGCCTTCCGGTTTGGCTTTGAGGTAGTAGTAAAAGACTGCGCCGGAGGGAGGGTTGGCGCCTTCGTCGGGCGCGGGACGGCCAAAGCCACCGCCGCCGTCGATACGGATGGCGCGCTTGACGGGGAACAGGACCGCGTCTGCGCTGCGCTGGAAGTTGGCGGGATTGAGGGCGCGGACCAGCGGCATTTCGTCGAGGACATAGAAGCCGCGGCCCTGAGTGGCGAGGATCATGTCGTCCTGCTGTTTCTGGAAGGTGATGTCGGTGACGGGGACGGCGGGCAGGTTGAGCTGGAAGGGAAGCCAATGGTCGCCGTCGTCGTAGGAGATGTAAAGGTGGGACTCGGTGCCGGCGAAGATCAGGCCTTTCTGGTTGGGATCGGGGCGGATGCTGCGGGTGAAATCGTCGGCGGGGATGCCGTCCACAATTTTGGTCCAGGTCTTGCCGTAGTCGGTGGTGCGGTAGAGGAAGGGGTGGAAGTCGTCAGACAGATACATGGTGGCGGCGACGTATGCGGTGCCGGGATCGAAGGGTGATGCGGCGATGCAGTTGATGCGGATCCACTCCGGCATGTCTTTGGGCGTGACATTTTGCCAGGATTTGCCGTCGTCCTGGGTGACGTGGATGAGGCCATCGTCGGAGCCGACCCAGATGATTCCAGGCTTCACCGTGGATTCATCGACGGTGAAGATGGTGTCGTAGTACTCGACAGCGGTGTTGTCTTTGGTGATGGGGCCGCCGGAGGGACCCTGTTTGGATTTGTCGTTGCGGGTGAGGTCGGGGCTCATCACGGTCCAGTGCTGGCCCTCGTCGGTGGTGGCGAGCAGGACGTTGGCGCCGGCGTAGAGGCGGTGCGGATTATTGGGCGAGAAAAGCAGCGGGAAGCTCCACTGGAAGCGGTACTTCATCGCCTCAACGCCGGAGCCCATGGGATTGTCGGGCCACGCGTTGATGTCGCGCTCGGAGGCCGTCAGGGTGTCGTAGCGCGTAAGGAGTCCATCGTACGAACCTGCGTAGACGTAGCGGGAGTTGAGAGGATCGGAGACGACCCAGCCGCTTTCGCCGCCGCCCACATCGTGCCAGTCGCTGGTAGTGATGGAGCCGGAGTTGCCGCGGCTGAGAGTTTCGACAGTGGTGTTGTCCTGTTGCGCACCATAGATGTGATACGGAAAGTCGTTGTCGACGGAGACGCGGTAAAACTGGCCGGTGGGCTGATTGTCTTCGGTACTCCAGCTTTTGCCGCCGTCGAAGCTGATCTGGGCGCCGCCGTCGGAGGACTCGATGAAGCGATTCGGATCCTCGGGGGCGATCCACATATCGTGATTGTCACCGTGCTGATTACGTATTGTGGAGAAGGTCTTACCGCCGTCGGTCGAACGGAAGAGGGACGTATTGACGGCGTAAACGGTGTTCTGGTCTTTGGGATCGGCGAAGACCTGGGAGTAATACCAGGCGCGCTGCTTGATGGAGTTATCGCCGTTCTGTTTAGACCAGGTTTTGCCCGCGTCGTCAGAGCGGAAGATGCCGCCCTCCTGAGCTTCAATGAGAGCCCATACGCGGTCGGGGTCGGCGGGCGAGACGGTGAGGCCGATGCGTCCAAGCACTCCTTTCGGGAGGCCCTGGTTGTGGGTAATGTCGGTCCAGGTGTCGCCGCCATCAGTGGATTTCCAGATGCCGCTGTCGGGACCGCCGCTTTCGAAGGTCCATGGATGGCGAACGACCTGCCAGAAGCTGGCGTAGAGGACGCGGGGATTGTTGTCGTCCATGGCGAGGTCGATGGCGCCGGCGTTCTCGCTTTTGAAGAGAACCTTTTGCCAGGACTTGCCGCCGTCTTTGGAACGGAAGACGCCGCGCTCCGCGTTAGGGCCGGCCATGTGGCCGAGAGCGGCGACATAGACGAGACTGGAATCTTTAGGGTCGACGCGAATCTGGCCGATCTGCTGCGTATCTTCGAGGCCGACGTGGGTCCAGGTCTGGCCTGCGTCCATTGACTTGTAGACGCCGTCTCCATGGGAGGCATTGCCGCGGATGGCGCTCTCGCCGGTGCCAACGTAGATGACATTGGGGTCGGAGGGAGCTACGGCGATGGAGCCGATGGAACCGAAGTTGATGTGGCCATCGGTGATGGGCTTCCAGGTATGGCCGCCGTCGATGGTCTTAAAGACGCCGCCGCCGGTTCCGCCGAAGTAGTAGACAAGCGGCTGGCCGGGAACGCCGGAGACGGCATCGACGCGACCACCGCGGAAGGGTCCGATCTGGCGAAGGGTGAGGGCGTCGAATCCGCCCGCGGGCCCTGGAGGTGTTGCGATGGCGGGCGGCGTGGGTTGCGCAGCGGGTGCGGGCTGGGATGCGGGAGCGGCGGGATGTTTGGTTTTCTGTGCGGTGATGGGAAGGGTAGCGATGACGGTCGCGATGAGCAGGGCTGCAGCGAGACGAGCAGAGCGGAGAAGAGAGGATTTCGATGGCAGGCTGGGCACGCGGTCACACTCCTACGGTTGGAATCGAATCGGTTTTCGAAATGTGGAAGAACAAGAATGAGGCAGGCAAGTGGGCAAGACGGGCGCTCCTGTGGGACGAACAGAAGTGAAGAGGAAGGATACATGACAATGGGGCGGGAGCAAACCTCGACCGGGGTGGCAGATTGCGATAGAGTGTGGCGACCGGCATGACGTTACTGGATCTTTGTTCTTATCTGGGGCTGGGGGCGGTTGGAGCCGCTTCGATAAACCTGCTGATCGGTCTGCTGATGTCGTTGCGGTACAGCCCGGTGCGGTACTGGCCGCATTTGCGGATCAATTTGTTCTGGCTGCATCAGTGGACGGCATATTTGGCGGTGGCTTTCACCCTGACGCATCCGCTGGTGCTGCTGTTTGTGAAGAGCCCGCACTTTCGGCTGTACGACATTGTGTGGCCGGTGGATTCGCCCTTGCAGCCGAAGCTGAATCTGGCGGGGGCCGGGGCTCTGTATCTGCTGATGCTGGTGTTTGTGTCGTCGCTGCTGCGAACGCGGATTGGGCGGCCGGTGTGGCGGAGTCTGCACTACCTGGTGTTTCCGGCGGCGGCGCTGTTTTTTCTGCACAGCATCCTGACCGATCCCAACTTAAAGGATGGGCATCCGGATTTGCTGGATGGGGGAAAGGTGTTTGTCGAGATTGCGACGCTGGTGGGTTGTTTGGCGGTTGGGGTGCGGTGGTGGCTGCGCGGGCGGGGGTTGCGGCCGAGGACTGTGAAGCGCGGGGCTTAAGCGGCTGCGCAGCTACGGAACGGCCGCTGAGTCGACTGGGTGATGGTCCAGCCCTTTGAGTTTCAGGCGTTCTGCAGTTCTGGCTGAGTGGCGGGCTGCGGTGTGGTGCGGTGGACGCGCAGGTTGTCGAGCGCGTATTCGATGTAGCGAGGCTCCAGCTGCGGAGCGCGCTCCATGAAACGGCAGGTGGCGATCACCTGATCGAGGATGAACTTAGGCTGATAGGCGGCCAGCTCGAGGCCTTTTTCAATCTGGATCTTGAAGACGATGGAGTCGAAGGTCTCACTGGAGAGGGTGAGGCCGTGGTTGGTGCACTCTATCTCGAGGATGCGGCGGAAGGACTCGAGGCTGGGCGCGCCGACTTCAATTTTGTAGGGCAGACGGCGGAGGAAGGCGGCGTCCATGAGATCTTCCGGCTCGATATTGGTGGAGAAGATGACGAGTTCCTCAAAGGGAATGCTGAAACTTTTGCCGGTGTGGAGCTTGAGGTAGTCGATGCGATTTTCGAGGGGAATGATCCAGCGGTTGAGCAGGGCGGTGGGGCTGACGAGCTGGCGGCCAAAGTCGTCGATGATGAAACAGCCGCCCAGGGCCTTGATGTGGATGGGCGCCTCGTAATAATGACCGATGGGATTGTAGAGGAGGTCGAGCATGTCGAGAGTGAGTTCGCCGCCGGCGACCAGAAAGGGTCGGCGGCAGGCGACCCAGCGATGGTCGAGGGTGTCGCCGGGGTTGGCGAGGAATCCAGGTTCGTCGCCCACGCCGGCGGAATCGACCGCGACATGGATGGCGGGATCGAAGAGGCGGATAATCTGGCCCTCGACGGCGATGGCGTAGGGCAAATAGATGATGTCGGTGAAGACGTTGGCGAGGCAGCGGGCGATGGAGGTTTTTCCATTTCCGGGCGGGCCATAGAGGAGCATGGCGCGGCCGGAGTTCAAACCGGGGCCGCACTGCTCGATGAGAGCGTCTTCGAAGGTGAGAGAGCCGATGGATTTGCGGATGCGGTCGAAGGTGATGACTTCGTTGGTGAGCTTCTGGTGGATGACCTGCTCGTTGAACTGATCGAGGGGAACCGGGGCGGGACCGACATAGCCGACCTGATTGAGGGCTTCGACAGCCCAGCGGTTTCCGGCTTCTGTAAAGGTGTAGCTGGTGCCACCACTGCTGTCGGCGCCGCGCACGCCCAGGGACTGGAGGAGTTTGCGATCGACGGCCATCTGCACCAGTTCGGCGACCATGCGGTAGGGGAGCTTGATGGCATTTGTGATCTGGCGGATGGTCTGGAGACGTGCCGAATAGATGAGCTTCATCATGAGGCCCATCAGGTCGACTTTGTCGATGCCGGTGGCAGCGATATTGGCGGGCTCGGTGGGGATGTGATGCAGAAATCGATCGAGCGCTTTTTCAGTGAGCGCTCCCAGGGCGATGAGGTTTTCGCCGAGGCGGCCACCTTCGGTGGCCTGACGTTCGAGTGCTTTGGCAATGTCGTCAGCGGTAACGAGCTTGGCCCGGACGAGCAGATCTCCTAACTGCAATCGCGTGGTAATGACATCCTCCCGGAACGGTTTGCGCCGGTGGTGCTGGAGAGTGCCTGGGCCGTGAGAGCACGGTGCGGGCGTAGCGCAAATGCGAGATGGAGGGGCTGAGGCGCGATCCTGCCAGGGATGGCGGGGTTCAGTGGGGCTCCATCGGTGTGAGGATAACGGGAAATGGGGTTTTGATCAGTCCCACTTGGGATGTAGGCGAGTGGTAGTCGAATGGTGGGTTGGTGTGGGGTGGGGGGGCGGATGCGGCGTCAGACGAAACCTTGGAAGGTTCGGGAGTTTCCAGTCTTGCAAGATAGACATTCTCGAAACGAAAGTCGTGGTAAACAGCAACATGGGCCTTGTTTGTACGACTCAAAGAGTGATGTCGTGCTGAAGACGGGCGATGCAAGAGTCCTATGGTGCGCGAAACGGATTGCTTCGGGAGGCGAAACGGCGAGTGGAAATTGATTTATCAACGTGCCATTGACGTGCCCCCGGAAAACTCAGCCAGGTAAAACTGGAGTTCTCTCGTAAATTGAACGGGAGGACGGAGTATGAAGAAGAGCCGGTACAGCGAAGAGCAGATCATTGGCATCCTGAAGCAGCACGAGGCGGGCGTAAAGAC
>DASXDF010000010.1:0-1524 GCA_036490815.1 Acidobacteriaceae bacterium | reverse complement strand
TGACCAATCGGATAAGGCATAGACACTCCCCGCTTCCGGGGAAGTATTCACCCGCCGCTGCCTTCCTGGCGAACGAAAAAGATGATCTTGAACATAATTTGTTCGCGTGTTCCGATGCCTTGGGCTCAACTAGCAAACTCTCGGAGGAAACATGCAGGTGAACACGGCTTCGGCACCGCAATACGGTGCTTCGTCCCACCTCGGCCTCACCCGGCGTCAGCTCGTCGGCGGTTTCGCCATCGCAATAGGCGGTATTGCCGCACACGTCCCGCTCCTCGCCCAGCAGTCGCAGCAGCCGGGGATGGAGACGCCCGGAACCACTCCCACGTCCACACGCACATCGCTGCATGACGAGATCTCTCTCAAGACCTCCCCACAGCGCATCTACGAGCTGCTTCTCAGCTCCAGGCAGTTCTCCGCGCTGACAGGCATGCCGGCCGAAATCGATCCCCGGGCAGGCGGCGCCTTCTCCACCTTCGGAAAGCTCATCGAGGGACGCACCATCGAGCTCGTCCCCAACCAGCGCATCGTGCAGGCATGGCGCCCCGCCGCCTGGGAACCGGGCCTTTACTCCATCGTGCGTTTCGAACTGAAGCCGCATAACTCAGAAACCACCATCGTCCTCGATCACACAGGGTTCCCGGAAGGCGACTTCGCCCATCTCGAATGGGGATGGAACTCTCACTACTGGCAGCCCCTCAGGAAATCATTCTCCTAGCCGCTGGCCGGTCTACCATTCTCTATGCGGGCGCACCATCCGCACGCGACGATCGTAGAAGAGAGATCGCGCAAGAGAGATGATGAAGAGGAGAGCCTCATGACCACCAAACCGTCCTTAACGTCGATTGGCCAGCTGGTGCCGGAACTGCCCGTTACCGATGTGGAACGCGCGCAGCAGCACTATCGGGATGCGCTCGGCTTTGAGATTGGCTGGCTTGATCCGGATGGGATTGGCGCTGTCTCACGCGGAAACGTGGCGATCTTCTTTCGCAAGACCGCCCCGCCATTTGAGGCTGCGATTCACTGGGTCTTCGCCGAAGATATCGATGCCACCTACAACGAGTTGAAATCTACGGGCGCGAATATTGTCGAGCCCTTGGAAAAGAAGCCTTGGGGCTTAAGGCAGTTCACCGTCGAGGACATCGACGGAAATCGTTTCTATTTTCATCACGACTAACGATAGTGGGCAGCCCACCCGCCAGTCGCCCCAGAATCGTCTGTCATTTCCCGCTTTGTCCCGGCACCCACCACCTTTGTGCAATGCCAGCGATTGACGCGAGGACCAAAAGCGACCGTCGCACACCGTCATGCAAACGGGAAGGAGACGCCGCTTTGCAAATGGCATCCCCTTCGCGAAAAGAAATGTCACTTGTTCGACCCACTCTTCTGAACCGCGGCAGCGGCTTGGCGAATGACCTCGATGACAACGTCAGGGTGGGAAAGCATGATGACGTGGCTGCTGTCGGTCTCGACCGTGGTCGCGTTCATGCGTTTCACCAGAAAGCGCTGAAGATCCGGATGCAC
>DASXDF010000009.1:0-1683 GCA_036490815.1 Acidobacteriaceae bacterium | reverse complement strand
CGGCGGCGGACCGTCCGGCGTGGTGCGGGTGCGGGCGATGTTGGCCTGGATGGCGGAGAGCTCCGCCTGCGCCTGCTCTACGGAGACGCCGGTGCGCAAACGGCCGATGACCTCAAGCGAGCCGTTGTCATCCTCCTTGCCTGAGGTTGGCCCCCAGCCGGGCGGCGTGTAGACCGCGTTGTCGTCCCAGATGGGAAAGGTGAAGTTGCGGGGCATGATGCCGATGACCTGGTAGCTGACCTTGTCCAGCCGAATGCTGCGGCCGACGATGGATGAGTCATCATGGAATGCGGAATGCCAGACGGGATAGCTGAGGATGACGGTGTGGGTCTGCCGCGTTTCGTCATTGGCGGTGAAGTCGCGGCCCATCATGGGACGAATGCCGAGGGTGGAGAAGAAGCCGGCAGAGACGGCGTCGCGGTTGATGCGCTGCATGCCGACGGGAGATTCTACGGTGCCCATGAGGCCCTGTCGCCAGGCAAGCTGACCGAGGGAATGCTGGGCCTTCTGCCAGTCGCGGAAGTCACGCGCGTTCACGCTCCAGAACACCGGAACAGCACCGCGTGGCTCAACGATGGTGACCAGCGTCCGCGGATGCGGAAAAGGCACGGGACGAAAGAGGACGCCGCGCAACACCGTGCACATGGCAGTGCTGATGCCGATGCCAAGAGCGAGAACGCCGATGGCCAAGAGGGCGAAGCCGGGGTTGTGGCGGAGCTGGCGGAAGGCATAGCGAAGGTCGGCAAAGAGGGCGGACATAGGAATCCCCACACAGCATATCGAGCAACCAGCGTGCCAGGAGCGATCGGTTAGATTTCCAGGAAAACCGCCTGGATTGTTGGCAGCGGGAGCGATCGAATTGTCCGGGACCGCGCAGTGATGTTCGGCAGCGGACAGGTTTCCTTGCAGAGATGCAGGCCTGCGGCTTGCCTCCGATAGCATGGGTTCATGAGGATTTTCCTGTTTGTTCTCATCGCTACGATCCTTGAGTCAACCGGGGATGCGGTGATACGGATTGCCTTGCACCGTGCGGCTTCTCCGGCGCGCGTTGGATTGTTTCTTATCGGCGGGGTCCTGCTTACGCTCTACGGCACGTCGCTCAATCTGGCGCCGGTGGAGTTTGCAGCCGTCACCGGGATGTATGTTGCGACGCTGTTCGTGGTCTTCCAGGCCACCAATTACATCTTTTTCCGCACCATGCCGACGCCCGCAGTCATGGTGGGCGGGGCGCTGATCGTTGCGGGAGGGTTGATTGTTTCCGTTTGGCGATAGCGTGCGATGCGAGTTTGCACGAGGCATGGAGCAGATTCTGCATTTCCCACAATTGCTGCCGCCATTTCCACCGACAAAATCTGCGAGAGCCTCTAGCGTCGCGGCCGATCAGCGCTAATATTCAAAACAACGGAGGAGAAATCTTCCAATAGAAGAGAGTAGACGAGGGTCATCCGAGAGAACCGGCAACGGAACTCACAAGGCGTTCAGGAAACTGGAAGCAATGGGATGAAACCAAGAAAGCTCATACGACGGACGCGATGATGGAGGGTAGGGAGAGCGCGGCCGCGAGGCCTGCAGCACCTTACCGGACTGAAATGGCAAGCCGTTGTGATCTGGATGCCGATCCGGATCTTCGGAACATCGGATAGAAAGGGCGAGCACCCGCAAGGGAGTTCGCCCTTTCGCTTT
>DASXDF010000008.1:0-1700 GCA_036490815.1 Acidobacteriaceae bacterium | reverse complement strand
ACCGTCGCGCCGAGCCTGTTCGAGCAGCCGCCGGCGCCTGCAACCGTGACGGCGGCCAAGAACCAACTGACGGTGAAGGCCGAGAATTCGAGCCTCACGCAAATCCTGCATCAGGTTTCATCCGCCACAGGCATGCGTCTGGACGGGCTGAGCGGCGACGAACGCGTCTTTGGCAGCTTTGGGCCGGGAGCGCCACGCGATGTGCTGACAACGCTGCTGAATGGCACGTCCTACAACATTGTGATGGTAGGAGATCTGCCAAATGGCGCGCCACGGGAGCTGGTTCTGAGCAGCAGGGCGGCTGGCGACGCGACGCAACCGGCGCCGAATGCCAATCCTCCAGCGCACAACGGAGACGAGGATAGCTCCGACGATAGCGCGAACAGCGACGACTCCGACGACACCCCGCCGCCTATGCAGTACACCCCCCCGTCCATCGCCCCTGCGACACCCCCAACGCCACAGGCGCCTCAGCGCTTCCCGCAAATGCGGAATCAGAACGCACCGCAATAGCCGGTTCAGCGTGGGAATGTGCAGAAATGCGGGGCGTGCGAGCTCAGGAGAGCGACGCTTCCAATCGCAGGAAAGCTAGACGGAATTCAGGAGGCCTGAACTTGCGCCTCAACTCCCTTGGTCTGCGATCCGGAATGCAGGGAACGGGAGTGCATGCGCAGCATTGCGAACAATGCCTGGCAGCAGGTGTAGGCCATCAGAACACCAAAGGCAAGGGCGGCAAGTACAGCACAGGTAAGGCCTAAAAGATTCATCGCGTCCATGGGGGATATCACTGTTCTTCCTCTTTGCAATCGAACTGCTGTGTTGCCGATGGATGACCGTTGTCGACGGGCATCCTCGTGTCTCTCCACTCACGTTCGACGCTGCCATTCTCGCAGAGCGATGTAAGCGTTGACCCTTGTTTCTATTGCCACTTAAGATACGTAGAGGACCGTCCATTGTCTCGGTCTTTTCTGCGCTATCCCATTACTTTTGCGTCATTCCCGCCAGGCAACCATCGAACAACCCTGGTTCTCCGCTTTCAAATTCCCATCATGCCCATCACAAACATCACGGTCCGCGGCGCGCGCCAGCACAACCTGCAGGACATCAATGTCCGGATCCCGCGCAATACCCTCACCGTGATCACCGGCCTCTCCGGCTCGGGTAAATCCTCGCTGGCCTTCGACACCATCTACGCGGAAGGGCAGCGCCGCTACGTCGAAACCCTCTCCGCCTATGCCCGCCAGTTTCTCGACCAGATCGAGCGCCCTGACGTGGACTCCATCGAGGGCCTCAGCCCCGCTATCTCCATCGAGCAGAAGACCACCAGCCGCAGTCCTCGCTCCACCGTTGGCACCATCACGGAGATCTACGACTACCTCCGCCTGCTCTACGCCTCGGTCGGCACGCCCCATTGCCCCAACTGCGGCCGCCCTATCTCCCGCCAATCCGCCGAGCAGATCGTGGAGCGTGTCCTCGCCCAGCCTGCCGGGGAGCGCCTTACCGTCTTCGCGCCTATCGTCCGCGGCCGCAAAGGAGAGTTTAAAGATCTGCTCGATTCGCTTGATCAGCAAGGATTTAAGGCTCGCGTGGATGGCGAGGTGCGCGACTTGGCCGATCCCATCTCTCTCGAGAAGCGGAAGAACCACACCATTGAAGCCATCGTGGATCGCGTCGTTCTCAAGCCGGGCGTCGAAAAACGT
>DASXDF010000007.1:0-1512 GCA_036490815.1 Acidobacteriaceae bacterium | reverse complement strand
GGGCCCAGGGTAGCGACAATCTTGGTACGACGGTTGTCTACAGCGGCGAACGGGGATTCATCTCCAACAGGCAGCATCCGTGAATACTCCAGCGCCTGGCCCGCAAGGGGGGGCGTTATGGTTTTGCTAACGCTGCCATTTTACTCGCAACGCGTCTGTCGCCTGTATCTCCCTCAGGGAAGGCTGAGTTCCTGCGATTTAAAGCAATGCCACAGATAACGTAATGTGGGGAGATCGGTTCTGAGCAGCCGTTCCTTGAGGGAACGTCGGCGTTTGGATCTGTTCGCTGCATTACACCGTCTGTGCCTTTGCTTTTACGGGAACGCTCTCAGCCTGAGCGACGTGGTCGGCTTCCACCTGCGCGTTGTACTCCGCGCCGAGGAAGACGGCGAGCGCGGTGATGTACAGCCACACCAGCGTGGCTACGGCGGTGCCGAGCGACCCGTAGATGATGCTGTAGTCGGCAAAGCGCGTCACATACCAGCCGAAGACCAGGGTGGTGACGAACCAGATCACCGCCGACATGACCGCGCCCGGCAGGACATCGCGCCATGTCTGGCGACGCGGGGTGCCGAAGCGGTAGATGACGGCGAGCACGACAACCGTGCACACGATGGCGATGGACCAGCGGGATACCCGCCACAGAAAGAGGACGTAGGGTTTAAAGCTGTGATCGGTGATGTCGACGACCCACTCCTCGATCTGGTGTCCGAAGGCGACGAGTGCCGTGGAGAGGGCCATGGGCACCAGGCAACTGGGGATCAGCACCAGCGCGGTCACGCGTTCCCGGGTCGGGTTCCACTCCGTGCGCGCGTCATCGAAGATGGGCGAGGCGAAGGCGCGGCGGAAGCCGTGCATGAACGAGGTCATGACCCCCATGCAGCCGAAGAGAGTGACCAGCGAGGCGGAACTGACGGCCTGCAGGGAGCGGACGTGCCGCGTGGTGAAGTAATCCTGGATGGCGTCGATGGCATTGCCGGGCAGGAAGTCCGCGAGAGCAGTGCGGATTTCGCCCATCAGGGTGTCCCCCTGCGGAACCAGGGCAATCACCGTGGTGATGACCAGCAAGGCCGGAAATAGGCCGAGAATCGCCGAATACGCTGCCGCCCGTCCGAGCATCAGCACATCGTGAGAGAGCGCGTGCAGCGTGGCGCGCCGCAACTGCTGGAGGGGACGCAGCATTTCTTCCTTCAGGGTACTGCCCGAGCCCCGCTGGAGAAAGCAATTTGCGCTGCCCGCGGGGGTGGAGAGAAAGATGCCCGTGCCGGGGACTGAATCGCCGCCCGCCCGTAGAACGATTTCAGGGCCATCCCCATGGTACCGGCACGGCCAACGCCAACGCGAGACCATGCGCGCTGTTAGGATTACGATTGGCTCGGCCACCCAGGAGACTGCCTGTTGAATCAACTGTTTCGCCGTTCCATCGCACCCGCCGCTCTCGCGCTCCTGCTGTGCTGCAGCCCGGCATTTTCCGGCCTGACGCGCAAACACAAGGCTGCGCCGCCGCCGCCA
>DASXDF010000006.1:0-118361 GCA_036490815.1 Acidobacteriaceae bacterium | reverse complement strand
CCTCCACGCGGCGTTGCTGCGTCAGGGTTTCCCCCATTGCGCAAAATTCCCCACTGCTGCCTCCCGTAGGAGTCTGGACCGTGTTTCAGTTCCAGTGTGTCCGTGCGCCCTCTCAGGCCGGATACAGATCATCGTCTTGGTGGGCCATTACCCCGCCAACTAACTAATCTGCCGCGACCCCCTCCTCAAGCGAATTGCTCCTTTGACCCGTAGGTGTTATGCGGTATTAGCCCGGGTTTCCCCAGGTTATTCCCCACTCGAGGGTAGGTTAGTCACGTGTTACTCACCCGTGCGCCTCTTTACTCATGGATTGCTCCACTTTCTCGATCGACTTGCATGTGTTAGGCACGCCGCCAGCGTTGATTCTGAGCCAGGATCAAACTCTCGTTTGAAACCTGAGATTCCTAACCCGAGGACGGAGGTCTACGGGCGGAATCGGCTTCATCGCGCTCGAAAGGCGATGAAGCACTACATTGTGAGAATGATCAAACCTGATCTTTCCGTATTCTCACGACTGGCATGTTCATCCTGATTGTCAAAGATCCTGACGGCTTGCCGCCTGAGCGGGCCGCTTTGGATCGAAGGCAGCAACTGGTTTTGAAGCCTGTTGCCTGTCCTCGAACTTGTTGCGCTTCAATTTTGCGCGAACTTTCCGAGATTATCCAATCTCGGGCACTTGTGTCAAGCGATTGAGTTACTCGCTTTGGTTCAGGTGCGGCTCGCGCCTTGTAAGACTCTCCTGTCTCGGAGAGCTCCATGAAGCGCCAAACTTAGAAAGACCTTGCCGCGAACAGAATTCGCGGGGGCGGCTGACCGCCCGAAGGGATTGTTCAGGACGAACTCCATCCTGACCCCTGGCTTGCAATGGATTGTTCTGTCTGGCTTAACCGTGCGCTCAAGCGCAACGACTGTCGAACAGATCCTGCTTCGCTTTCATCAATACTGGGGAACAAACACCCGTTAGCGAAGCCCTGCCACTGCTGTCAATTCTTGTCCACTCTACCATGCTCATTGCAATTGTGCAAATCGGCAGGGATAGGCGACTGACTGATCTTACGTGAGGGAACAGCGAGGCGCAAGTTGAGGAAAAAGCGCGGAAACGGTGGAAAAAGGCAGTTGCGTCTGCAACCGGCCTTCGCGCTGGCCCCTCGACGCCACCTCGCTAGTGGCGATGAATCACGCCCAGATCGGTCAAACCATTGACAAAAAACTGCATAGCCAGAGCGACGAGCAGAAGCCCCATGATGCGGACCAGGATGCGGATGCCGGTCTCGCCAAGGAATATACGGATGCGGTCCGCGCCATTTAACACCAGGTAGCTGACCACAGCCGTGACAGCAATGGACCCGATAATCGATAACATTTGCCAGTGGTTCGGCGCCTGCCCAACCAGTACCATCACGCTCGAGATCGCACCCGGGCCGGCGAGCATCGGGATTCCCAGGGGAACGATCCCGGCATCCTCCTTCGCCGCCGCCTCCTGCGTCTCGTCCTGCGATTCCTGGGTAGGGGAGCGCTTGGCCTCCATCATGTCGATACCGATGAGCATGAGAATCAGGCCTCCGGCGATCTCAAACGCCGGCAGCTTGATGCCAAAGAGCGCAAATATGAACTGACCCGCTAAAGCAAAGGAAATCAATACGATGAAGCACGTAAGAGCGGCTTTCCAGGCCATCCGCCGGCGACGCGCGGGCTCCACTCCATTCGTGATCGCAATGAAGGAGGGGATGGCGGCG
Organism: Acidobacteriaceae bacterium; assembly: GCA_036490815.1. Lineage (GTDB taxonomy): Bacteria > Acidobacteriota > Terriglobia > Terriglobales > Acidobacteriaceae > Palsa-343. Next base: position 116,625 of record DASXDF010000006.1, on the reverse strand, counting down.
AAGGGATCGACCAGGAAAAAGATGGAGCTGAGCGCGAGGAGTGAAAACTTGACGTAGGTAGAGTTAAAGGCTTCCTCCGCCGCCGTCGTCGGGGAGACGAAGACCGCAAGCTGCTGAATTAATTGGGGCTCAACGTGCACTTTTTGAGGATATCTCAGTTATTCGATGCGGCAGAAGCCCGGCAGGGTCCCGCAGGGCCCCCAGGTGCGGAAAATTTGCCGGAATCACAGGCGGAAGTTCCATAGTGAGATTGGTTGCCTCGCCTCCGTTAACCGCGAAATGACTCTTCTGTAGTGGTTTACGTGGTGGACGCTGGCTTTGGCGCAATGCTTGCACATCTCCGTGGGTCTGCGGAACGAGGGGACGATTGGAAGTCCCGCGTTCCACTCGATTTTTCGGATTTCGCGATTCTCCTCGATGGAAATCCTGCCCGGCGTTGGTTGTTTTCCGGGCCCCGAGGATGAGAGGCCGCGAAAAGGAATTCAATGCAAGAGGTCCATCACGGAGAGGAGAACGCATGTCCGCTATGATGACCCGACTTAAGAAATCTTCTGGTGAGCGTCTCGGCGATCCTTCGATCCTGCTCGCAAGCGATTCGGAGCGGCATGGAACGACCATGCATCGGGCTCTGGAACAGAATGGATTTGCCGTGAAGTTTGTGGGGAGCTATGCAGAGGTCGACTCGCTGCTCAGCCAGCATCCCTTTGATGTGGTGTTGCTTGAAGTGACTGGCGAACACGCCGTGGAGCCGGCGGTTGCGGCTGCGCTGCGCGTGAAGCGGAGCAATGCCGGGCAGTTTGTCGGGTATCTGGCCGATGCCAGCCTCGGCGCCAGCGGGCTCGCCGGCGATGCGGTGTTTCCGCGCAATGTGTCGAAGTTGCCGGACGTACTGCGGCAGTTCATCGACGACAGTGAAGCGTAGCCGCACGCCCCCTCCCAAAGCCTGGTCTTCAGAGGCGGGTCTTCAGCGAAAATTCAGCAGCCCGGAGTAGTCTGGCTCCGCTTTGTTTATGAGGGGGAGCCAGACATGAAAATTTGCGGGAGAGTTGTGTGGACCGTTGCCGCCGTTTGCAGTGCGATATTGAGCGCAGGAACAGCGTGGAGCCAAAGTGCGGTGGCGGGGCCGTTCCACATCGTCAATGAATGGAAGATTGGCGGGGACGGCGGCTGGGACTACATGGCCGTCGATCCGCAGTCAAAGCTGCTCTACATCACCCGCGGCAATCACGTCATTGTGGTCGATACCAGTGCGGGCAAGCAGGTCGCCGATATTACGGGCCTGCATGGAACGCACGGCGTGGTCTTCTCGTCGGACGGTGTGCATGGGTACATCACCGACGGGGGCGCGAACCAGGTCGCGGAGTTCAATCGCCAGACAAACACGATCGAGAAGACGATTCCGGCAGGCACGGGTCCGGACGGCGCCGTTTTCGATCCGGCAACGAAAACGGTGTGGGCCTTCAACGGACACAGCCACGATGCGACGGTGATCGATACCGCGACAAATACAGTCGTGGCCACGGTGGCATTGCCAGGGAAGCCTGAGTTTCCCGTGTCGGACGGAGCCGGCTTTATCTACGACAACATTGAAGACAAGGGCGAGATTGTGAAACTGGATGCGAAGGCGCACACGGTGGTCGCAACGTGGCCCGCCTGCGACAGTCCGTCGGGGTTGGCAATCGATCTTCTGCATCATCGGCTGTTCGCAGTGTGCGATGGGGGAAAGATGGCAGTGCTCGACACCGCGAGCGGCAGGGTGGTTGCAACGCCGGCGATTGGTGAGGGTCCGGATGCCGCAGGATTTTCTCCGTCCGATCAATTCGCCTTCAGTTCGAATGGGCAGAGCGGTACGCTGACCGTTGTGCACGAGGACGATGCGGACCATTTCTCGGTGACGCAGGATCTGGCGACCAAACGCGGAGCGCGGACCATGACGGTGGATCCTGACGGCAGGCATGTCTACCTGGTGACGGCCGAGTTTGGGCCAAGGCCGGCAGCAACGACCGAGAATCCGAGGCCTCGTCCAACGATTGTCCCCGGCAGCTTTGAAGTGATCGTGGCGGGCAGGTAGCAGGTGATGATGAGGCTCAGATGGCGCGGCCGGCGGCTGCGCCCGAGGCCCACGCCCACTGGAAGTTGAATCCGCCCAGATGGCCGGTGACGTCGACGACTTCGCCGATGAAATAGAGGCCGGGCAGCGTGCGGCACTCCATGGTCTGCGCGGAAAGCGCATCGGTGCTGACGCCGCCAGCGGTGACTTCAGCTTTTTCATAGCCTTCGGTGTCGATCGGGGTGAAGGGCCAGGCATGCAGCTGGCGCTCCAGGTCGTCGAGGCCCTGATTGGTCCAGGACTGCGGGTCGGCCACCGCGAGGAGACGATCGGCGAGGCGAGCAGGAAGGATGCTCCGCAGCGCAGCCTTCGCGGTGAGCGGATCGCGGCGAGCATTCGCCTGGCGCAGCGGCGCCAGGAACTGCTGTGCTGGAGCCCAGTCGATGAGCAGCGATTCGGCTGCCTTCCAGTAGGAGGAGATCTGCAGAATGGCCGGCCCGCTGAGTCCTCGATGCGTGATGAGCAGTTTTTCGCGGAACCGGCGTTTGCCGATCGACGCGAATACGTCGGCGGAAACGCCGGTCAGGTCGCAAAGATCAGCCTGATCCGGCTCGCCGAGTACCAGCGGCACCAGAGCCGGACGGCATTCCTCGATGGGCACGTCAAACTGGCGAGCGAGATCGTAGCCGAAGCCGGTAGAACCCATTTTGGAGATGGAAAGGCCTCCGGTAGCCACCACCAGCGCCGGCGCTCTATAGGTAACTGTGTCTGTGACGATAGCGAAGCGGGGCTGGGAAGGCTCGCCGCGACGAACCTCGCAGACGTTGGTCCCGGCAACAACCTGAACGCCGGCCTCGGCGCACTCGCCGAGCAGCATGGCGACGATCTGCTTTGCGGATCCGTCGCAGAAGAGCTGGCCCAGCGTCTTCTCGTGGTACGCGATGCCATGTTTCTGCACCAGGGCGATGAAGTCAGCCGGAGTGTAGCGTGCCAGCGCCGACTTTGCGAAATGGGGATTCGCGGAGATGAAATTGTCGGGGCGGCAGTGCAGATTGGTGAAGTTGCAGCGGCCGCCGCCGGAGATGAGGATTTTCTTGCCGACGCGATCGGCATGTTCGAGCACTGCGACACGGCGGCCGCGGCGCCCCGCCTCGATGGCGCACATCAGGCCGGCGGCGCCCGCTCCCAGAACAACGACATCGAAACTCTGCTGGGCAGGCTGACTCACGCGAATGGGGGCGTAGGATGCGGCAAATTCGAATCATTCACCGTCAAAGGATAATCCCCTTGAATCGTTGTAGTGGCTGGCCGTAATTTTTTGGGAAGCAATTCCGGCTTTTCGAACCTATATTGGTTGCTGGCGATGAGCGCGGGTATTGAGTTTTGCAATGTCGGTTTTTCGATGGCGGGGCGGCGCTTGCTGACCGACATTTCGTTTGCCGTCGAAGAAGGGACGACGACGGCGGTGCTGGGGCGGAGCGGGTCGGGTAAAACGACGCTGCTGCGCACAGTGAATCGGATGGTCGATCCGAGCTCCGGTGAAGTGCTGGTTCACGGCAAAAGCGTCCGCAGCGCGGAGTTGATTGCTCTGCGGCGCGGTATCGGGTATGTGATCCAGGAAACCGGGTTATTTCCGCACATGACGGCGCAGCGCGACGTGGCCCTGGTGCTGGAGGCACAAGGCCGGCCGCGCGAGGAACGCATTCATGCGGCGCGCGAGTTGTTGGGAGTGGTGGGTCTGGAGCAGCGGATTTTTTCCGGACGGTACCCGCATCAGTTGTCCGGCGGGCAGAGGCAAAGGGTGGGGCTGGCGCGGGCGCTGGCCGCCCACCCGAAGGTGCTGCTGATGGATGAGCCGTTCGGGGCGCTGGACCCGTTGACGCGTGCCGAAATGCAGGACATGCTGCGCGAATTGCTGTCGCGATTGAAAAAGACGGTTCTGCTCGTCACCCACGATCTGGATGAGGCGCTCTACCTCGGAGATCAAATCGTGCTGCTCGAAGAAGGAAAGCTGGTGGCCCATCTTGCTCCCGAAGAATTTCTCGCATCGAGAGAGCCCGCGGTCGAGGCTTACGTGCGCGCTTTTCATCGCGGCGAGCGGAGCGCTGTGCGGGAGAAGCGCGCGTGAACGAGTTTTTCTCGCAGTATGGGGACGAGATTCTGGAACTCACCCTGGAGCACCTTTGGCTTACGCTGGCGGCGATGCTGTTTGCCACGGTCATTGCGGTGCCGTTGGGTGTTTGGCTGACGCGGCGGCCGCGATGGGCGAAGCCTGTGCTTGGAACGGCGAATGTGCTGCAGACGATTCCGTCGCTGGCGATGTTCGGTTTTCTGCTGCCGCTGCCCTGGCTGGGCGAACGCGCGGCCAGAGTGGCCATTATTGCGCTCACGGCGTATGCGCTGCTGCCAATTCTGCGCAATACCTATACCGGGATTCGCAGCGTCGATCCTTCGCTGCTCTCCGTAGCGCAGGCCCTGGGGCTGACCGATGCGCAAAGATTCTTCAAGGTGGAACTGCCGCTGGCGGCATCGTTTATTCTGGCGGGGCTGCGCACGGCGACGGTGACATGTGTGGGCATCGCGACCATTGCGGCCGCAGTGGGCGCGGGGGGACTGGGCGAGCTGATCTTTCGCGGCGTGGCATCGGTGGATAATGAGCTGGTGCTGGCGGGAGCCATTCCCGCGGCACTGCTGGCGCTGGCGTGCGATGGAGGGCTGGGCCTGATGGAGAGGTGGTTTCGCGTGCCGGCGTCGAGCCCGGCGCCATGAAGCAGGCTCTGCTCGCAATCACGGTGGCAGTTTGTGCGCTGGTCGCGGGATGTTCGCCGCCGCGGCCCGATCATCCCGTGATTGGCGCAAAAAATTTTACTGAACAGGTGGTGCTGGGGGAATTGCTCGCGCAGGAAATTGAGGCGAACTCGTCTGTGACCGTGGAGCGCCGCTTCTATCTTGCCGGAAGCTATATCTGCCAGCAGGCCATGGTGGCCGGGCGGATTGACGGGTATGTGGATTATACGGGAACCGCTCTGACGGCGATCCTGAAACAGCCGCCGGATCGCGACCCGGATCGGGTGCTGAAAACGGTGCGGGATTTGTATCAGTCAAAGTATCAAATTACCGTGGGGCCGCCGCTGGGCTTTGAGAACACATTTGCCATGGTGATCCGCGGCGACGATGCGAAACGACTGGATTTGACCGCCCTGAGCCAGGCGGCGCGATACACGCCGCAATGGCGTCTGGGGGTGGGCTATGAATTTGAGCAGCGGCCGGATGGATTGCGGGGATTGAGCGCGGCCTATGGTCTGAAGTTTATGGGGCCGCCGCGCACCATGGATCTGGGGTTGCTGTATCGGGCGCTGGAAGACCATCAGGTGGACATGATCGCGGCCAACTCTACCGATGGGCCCATTCAGGTGCTGGGACTTACGGCGCTGGCCGATGACAAGCATTATTTCCCGCCGTATCAGGCGGTGCCGCTGGTGCGGGATGAGGCGCTCGAGGAGTGGCCGGAAATCCGCATCGCTCTCGCGGCGCTGGCGGGGAAGGTCTCCGCGGAGCAGATGCGCGCGATGAACCTGGAAGTGGATGACCGGCATCGCGCCCCCGGAGACGTGGTGAGGGATTTTCGCAGGAGCCAGGGATTGTGACGCCCGCATGAGTTAACACAGAGTTCTGAAGAAGCAGAAAGGCCGCCGGAGCCGGCGGCCTTTGCTGTTGGCTGTCGTTCTGCTTACTGGCCGGCGACGGCGGAAACGTGCTGAGTGGCATGGTTGCCATGCGCGACCGCCGCCACGCAGGTGGCTTTCCCGGTGACTGTGTAAGGAGAGTTCTGGACGCCGGTCAGTTCGCCGGTATTTGGATTGACCTGCGCGGCCGCCACTGCGTTGGTCTGCGCAAGCGAAACGTACAGGAAGCGTCCGAAGGCGGGGTCGACGAGGATGCAGCTCGGGCCGGGATCGCCGGTCGAAAACGACGAAGAGGCAAGCGCGGAAGGCTGGCCAGTCGACTGCGAGATGGTGAACGCCGTGATGGTGGATGCGTTGAAATTGCTGACGTACATGTACTCATCCCGCGGATCGATGGTGAGATTCACCGGGAAGGTTCCCGTAGTGAAGGGGCCGTTGTTCTTGGGTTGCAGGACGCCGCCACCGAGAATGCTGTAGACGATGAGCTGATTCTGCACGCTGTCCGTTGTGTAGAGGAAGCGGCTGGTCAGGTCGATCGCAATGCCGGTGGGAGTGGTTCCCGCGGAAAAGGGGCTGCCGGGAATTGCGGTGAGTGCGCCCGTGGAGCCCACCGTGAAGCCGGAGATGGTTCCCTGCGAGGGGCAGCTGGCCGGAGTGGCTGGCGGCGTCGTGGTGGTGGGCGGCGCGGTGGTCACAACCACGGCGTTGGTATTGGAGACGTAGGCATAGCTGCCATTCGCTGAAACGGCCACACCGGTGGGGAAGCACTGCAGCGTCGAATAGGGCTGGGCGCCGCTGGCCACTGGGCTGCCGAGTGAACCATCGGCATCCACGGGATAAACGACCAGGATGCCGGGGCCTGGAGTGGTGTCGCTGAAGCCAGGGCCATAGTAATCGAGGACAAACAGCAGGGTCCCGGCCGTATTGATGGCCATAGAAACCGGCTCGGTGCCCGGCGTTGTGTACGCCTTGCCGAACGAGAGCTGGCCATCGGTGCCAACCGTGAATTGCGCAATGTTGTTGCTGCCGTGATTCGCCACGTAGAGATACTGCCCGTTCGGCGAAGGAACCGCCGCGACAGGATTTGCACCCTGCGAGGAAACCGGAGAGCCGGCAATCGGACTGATGGCGCCGGATTGGGAGTCAACGTGATAAGCGGTGATCTGTCCGTTGGCGCCGGAGGTCGACGTGGTGCTGTTCGAGGTGACAAAGAGATAGTCGATGGTTTGGCTGGGGCTGCACGAGGTCATGCTGAAGACCAGTCCCAGAGACGCTGTGGCGGCCAGCAAACCCTGACCGATTCTTGTCAACTTCATGCTTTTCCTTCGTCCCTCACGGGAGGTGCTTTCCATTCTAGAGTCCGGCACGCGGGCCGGAGAAACACATTGGGCGGAAAACCTCATGCGCGCCGCCTAAAGTCCATGCTTGTTGCCGCCCGCGTGCGTGATTGCGGCCACGCAGGTGGGCTGCCCCGATGTGGGGTAAGGGGAACTCTGGTTCGTGATCAGCGTCCCGGTCGTGGGATCCAGCTCCGCGCCGCCGATGGTGCCACCGACATAGTCGGAGGAGTAGAGATAGCGATCGGCATTCGGATCGGCGGCAATACAAAGCGGTCCGGAGGAGCCGGCGTTGCTGGTGGTGATGAGCACGGGCAGGCCGGAGGTGAGGTTGTAAATGCTCAGCGAGCCGTCTGTGTAATTCGAGATGTAGAGAAATTTGCTGGATGCAACCGGACTGACAACAGTGCCGCCCATCGGCATGGTGCCGGTAGCGGTGGTCCCAGCCAGGGCAACCGCGCCGCTGGACTGAATCGAAAACGTGTAGACCTGGTTGAGCGCGCTGTCGGTGACGTAGATCGAAGCATTGTCAGGATCGGCCACGATGCCCGTAGGCTGTGAACTGGCTCCGGTCGTGAACGGGCTGCCGGCGACTTCAGCGACGGCGCCGGAACTGACGGCAAAGGCCGAAACTGTACCGAAGGCCGGGCATGAAGCAGGACGCGTGGGCACGGTGCCGGTGACCGGAGGAGAAGTCGTCACGACCACGGCGTTCGTGTTGGTAACGTAAACGAAGTTCCCGTTCGGGGTGACCGTCAGGCTGGTAGGAAAGCACTGAACGGGAAGATAGTTCGAGGTCCCGATCGGTTGAGGCGATCCAATGGTGCCCAGTCCTTTGGAGTTCAGCGTGATGGGGTAAACGACGATGGCGCCCGGGCCGGGATTGAGATCGGTGTACGAGGGCTGGCCAGGAGCCGAGGGCGCGTAGTAGTCGAGAACGTAGAGCGACGTGCCGGCGGAATCGATGGCGACCGCCACCGGCTCGGTGCCCGGCGTGTTCACGGTCTGTATGGGATACAGCTTGCCGTCGGTGCCGATGGCAAATTCCACGATGGTGTTGTCGTCGTGATTGACGACGTAGAGGTTCTTGCCGTTCGGCGACGTGACCTCATCGACGGGATTGCGGCCACCGGAGGGATACGGCGAGTCGGCGATCTGACGCAGAGCGCCGGACTGCGAGTTCACCTCGTAGACATTTATCTGACCAGGATTGAGCAGATTGCTGGTGACGTAAACGAAGTCGATGGTGTTGCTGGCGCCGCAGGAAATGCCGAGCAGCGACAAGCCAACCATCGACGCGGCGGCTATGAGCCGCCTGCCGATGTATCTGAACTGCATTTGCCCAATCCCTGCGCGCATCAGTTTGTGTTCGAGCTGTAGAGGCACCAGGTCGGAGTCCCCACGGTACCGAAAGTCGATCCCTTCGACAGGTTGGTCAGCGTCCCGGTGTTGGGCTGGAGTTCGGCCCCGGTGAGGTTATTGGAGCCCGAATTCGCCGTATAGACGTACTGATGAGACGGATCTTCGAAGATACAGACGGGGCCGGATCCGACACCAAAAGTGGGGCCGTTGGTGACCTGATTCACGCTGAAGAGCTGCAGCACACCGGTATTGGGCGTGATGTTGAATGCGGATATCACGCTGGCCGAGGCGCCCAGACTCGTCGACTGCGTATTCGTGACGTAGAGGTATTTGGAATTGCTGTCGGTGGTGAGTGCGGTCATGCCGGCAGTATTGGGCGCATTCACGGCAGCGCCGCCGGAGATGGCAGAGAGCAGGCCGTTTCCGCCCTGCGTAAAGGTGTAAATCGAGTTCGATCCGTTGTCGAGAACGTAGAGCCACGCGCCGTTGGCGCTGGCGCCGAGGATGGAGATATTGGTCGCCCCGACGATCGGCTGCGATCCACCCGGAACCTGGATGAGCTGGCCGTTGCTGCCGGCGTTATAGGCGTAGACAACCTGACCGGAGCTGGTGGGGTTGGCCGGATCGCTGTTCTCAGCCGTATAGAGATACGTGGAGAGCAGATGGAAATCGATGGGGCCGCAACCCAGAGGGAAATACGTCAGCGGAGTGCCGAGGGCATTCTGCTGCTGGGTGTTCTGCACCAGGAACAACCGGCCCGTCGACGGGTCGATGCTGAAGACCGTGACGTCGCCGGCCGGACGGTAGGTCCCGCTGGCCGAGTCGAAGCACGGCGTCGCTGAACTGATGCTGGGGGAAGCGGGCGTGGTATTGGGCGTCGACCCGGGCTGGTATCCATCAAGCACATAGAGATAGTTGCCGCCGGTCGCCAGCGCTATGCGCAGAGAACCCGTCCCCGTGCTGAAGTAATTCTGCTGGAAAGAAAGCGAACCGTCCCCGCCAATGCTGAACAACGAGATCGCGGCGCCGCTCCAGGTGATGGACCCATCAGAATTTGTGGTGGGTTTTCCCTGGTTCAGAACGTAGACGTAGCGGCCACCATTGAGCAGGAGCGCGCGAACGGGATTGGAACCACCTGAACTGAGTGGGGTATGCGGTGCAGCCACCAGGGTGCCCGTCTGATTCTGTTCCCGGTACGAACCCACCTGGTTGTACTGCGAACCAGTGACGATGATGTACGCCTCGGTGTAGTAGTAGCAGGACTGAGTTCCGAACCCGATAAAAAGGGATGCCGCCGTGGCCAGGGCAATCCGGCCGAGTTTCCTAAACTTCATGCGCTTCCTTCGTGCCGGACCGCCGGGGGCGACGGCCTGGACAAAACTGTAGGGATGATCCCGGACCATTGTAAATGGAACGGGCCTGTTACGCCGCATTGACCCATGAGCCGAACCGCCGCTGGGGAGGCAACGGCTCGGTTCTTGCACGTTAGACGGGACTGGGCCAGCGATATCACCAAACCCGGCAGGCATCCTCCGGCATCATGGGCTGGCCCACGTGGCAGCCGAATGCCTTGCCGAACTCGTCGAAGTTGCGGACTGTGCCGTTGGCGCGGAACATTCCGGGGGAATGTGGATCGGTTTTTGCGGCCACACGAGAAACCTGCTCGGTACGATTCTCGCACCACACCTGCGCAAACGAGATAAAGTAGCGCTGCGCCTCGGTGTAGCCATCGATCTTTTCGTCGATGCTCTTGCCCTGCTGCGCCAGGGTGGTGAGTAAGGCCTGCCACGCGATACGGATCCCGCCGTTGTCCGCGGTATTTTCCCCGAGGGTCAGCGTGCCGTTCAGCTTCACGCCGGGCACCGGCTCGAAACCGCCGTATTCTTTCACCTCGCAGTCGGTACGCTTTTTGAACTCGGCGTTATCCGCGTCGGTCCACCAGTTCTTTACGTTCCCCTGGCCGTCATATTTGCTGCCCTGATCGTCGAAACCATGGGTCATCTCATGGCCGATCACCACGCCGATGCCGCCAAAATTCACCGCCGGGTCTTTGCTGAAGTCATAAAAAGGCGGCTGCAGAATGCCGGCGGGGAAATTGATGTCGTTTTGCGGCGGGTTGTAGTAGGCGTTGACCGTCGGCGGGCTCATGCCCCATTCCTTTTCGTCGACCGGCTTGCCGACCTTGTTCAGCTCAAAGTCGAATTCAAACGCCGCGGAGTGATCGAGGTCTTCGACGAAGTTGGTGCGGGTGACTTCGAATTTCGAGTAGTCCCGCCACTTGTCGGGATAGCCAATCTTCTGCCGGAAGGCGTCGAGCTTGGCTTCCGCCTGCTTTTTGGTGTCGTCGCTCATCCAGGGCAGCGCCTGGATGTCGGACGCCAGCGCTTTCCTGAGCGCCGCGACCAGCTGCTCCATATTCTGCTTGGCCTGAGGTGGGAAGTTCTCCTTCACCCAGTCCTGGCCAACGGCCTCGCCGAGCGCGCGATCCGTAACCGCGGTGCAGCGCTTCCAGCGCGCAGTCTCTTCCGCCTGGCCCTGCAGCGTCTTCTGGAAAAATTCGAAGCTCGCGTCATCGAACGGTTTCGACAGCCACGGAGCCACGCCGTTGATGACGTGAAATTTCAGGTACGCCTTGAGCGCGTCGAGGCTGGTGTCGGAAAGCAGCTGATTTTCCGCCGTGAAGAAGTCGGGCTGACCCACATTAACGGTGCTGACCTTCGGCGCTTCGATGCCGGCAAAATAGCCGGACCAGTCGAAGTTGGGCTCCAGCTGATCGAGAGCCGTCAGGGTCATGATGTGGTAGCGCTTGTCCGGATTGCGGAGCTCGACCCGCGGGGTTGCGCCTTTGGCAAGCGCGGTTTCGACGGAGAGGATGGAGTCGGCGTCTGTCTTCGCCTGGTCGTCGGTTTCGCCCGTCAGCTTCAGCACGGCAACGATGTAGTCGTGATATTTCGCGCGAATCTCCTGCATGTGCGTGTCGTCCTGCAGATAGTAATCGCGATCCGGCAGCGTCAGTCCGCCCTGGTGTATGCCTTCAATCTGCTGGCTGGAATCCTTCTGGTCCTGTTCGACGCCGAAGCGAAAGAAGATGCCGGTCGGCGTCCGGGAATCGAGGTACGCGGCAACCGCACCGATCTCCTTCTTGTCCTTGATCGCGTCGATGCGGGCGAACAGCGGGAGGATCGGCTTGTCCCCCAGCTGGTCGGCGAGGTCGGTGTTCATGCAGGCGGCGAAGAAATCGCCGTACTTGCGTTGCAGCGGGGATTTCGGGGAGTTGGCGGCCTTGTTCAGGTCGACGTACAGCAGGTACCGATTGCGCTCGGAAAGCTCGTTGAAGCGGCCCCACCGGGACTGGTCGCTGGGAATGGGATTGGCCTTGCGCCAGTTGCCGCACGCATATTGATAGAAATCGGTGCAGGGGTCGACCGTCTTGTCGATGGCGCTGAGATCGAAGCTGTGGGGAGCCTTGGGCTCGACCGGCGTTTGGGACGGAGTGTCGGAATCGGAGAGAAATTGCTGGGCTGAGAGAGCGACGGGACAGATGAGCAGAACAGATACGGCGTAGAGCCAGGCAGAGCGAACGAAGTGCATGGAGTTCCTCAGGAGCGCGGCGAGACAACCGCGATGAAATGTGTGCAAAAACGATAACACGCGAGAAGAACAGTGGTCAGCGCCCACGCGGATGGCGCGCATCTCCAGGCAAGAGCCGGAGGATCGAACAGCGCAACCCGTCTAGAAGATCTTGACGTGGAAGGTAAGGTATTTCTTCGGATCCTTGCGGATGGCGGTGACGAGATCGCCGCTGTCGGTCATGAGAAGGTCAACATGATCATAAAGCTTGCGGTCTTTCAGGAGCGCGCCGATCGTTCCCTGGCCGCTGTCAATCTGCGTCAGCATGTCGTCGAGTTTCGTGACAGTGTCGGAAAGCTTCGCCGCCATTTTTGGATCTTTGGTCAGCATCCCGAGGCTGCCCTGGCCGGAGTTGATCGCGGCAGTGATCTCGTTCAGGTTATGAGTCGTCTGCTTCAGCTCGTTGAAAAGCGTGTCATCTTTCAGCAGTTTGCCCGCCGAGCCCTTGCCCTCGTCCAGCTCCGTGGTGATGTGGTCCGCTTTGGCCAGCATGTCGTTGAGGCGGTTGTACATGGTGTCGTCGTTAAGGAGCTTGCCCACAGACCCTTTGCCGTTGGTGATGCCGTCAATCAGCGCCTGCAGCTGATTGATGGTGAGAACGGCCTTGTTGTAGAGGGTCGGATCGTTGATCAGCAGGCCGATGGACCCTTTGCCGGAAGTCAGATCGTCAGCCAGGGAATTCACCTTGGTCAGGATTGTGTCAAGTTGCTGGATCGTCCCCTGGCTGGCCTGGATAACGTCCTGAAGATTCGGGCTTTCCGTGGTGGCGAGTTCGGCGCCGTTGTGTACCGGGCCGCCCTTCGCATATTTCATGTCGATATCGACCAGCGTGTCGCCCAAAACCCCCTGCGTGGTCAGGCTGGTCTTCGAATCTTCGCGAATCCCGTCCTCGTACTTCTTATTGATACTCAGCGTGACTTCGACCGGAGTCGGCTTCCGCTCCGGAACCACCCGAATTTTGGTGACGTTGCCCACCGTCACGCCTTCAAGGGTCACGGGAGCTCCGACTTTGAGGCCGGCGGAGTTCTCAAAATAGGATCGCAGGGTCAGGTGTCCAGTCCAGAAACCCCCGGTGGAGTTGGACATAAGGAAGATGAGCGCGATGAGGGCGCAGAGCGCGACGATCACCAAAACGCCCACTTTCAGTTGTGACCACCGCACTTCCTGTTGACCGGGCACGTGGATCCTCGGAGAAACAAGACCGCAAGAACAACCTTAGCGCAGAGGATATCAGGACCCGGGCTCAGGGCACAGGGGATAGCGCTAAAGGTTCTTTGTTCGATGTTTCCAAATCACGATGCGTTGCAGGAAGAGCCTACTCCTGAAAGCCTGCTCAATGGGCTGCATAGCGGGCGGTGGCCCGTGTCCGGGGGTTATAGATCGAAATGCTTCCGCTGCGCGACGCCGTGAGTTCGAGGCCATACCCTGTATCGGGTCCGTGCAGGTTGGCGAGGAACGACTCAGGCGCGTTGTCCGGGCCGGCTTCTTCGGAATAGTGCAGCTGCCAGAATGCCTCGAGCCCGGGAATCCTGCGGAGGGTCTCGACGGTCGGCTTCGACCCGCCTTTGGTTGCGCCGTTATCCATAATGGCGACCCGCGGGGTGATGGCGTCGACCAGAGCTGGGCTGGAGCTTTGATTCCAGCCGTGATGCGACACGATGAGGATGTCGACGTGGCCCAGGCGGTTGACGGGGCAGAGGAAGGCCATCTCCTTGTCCCAGGTGAGGTCGCCAAGGTCGAGGATGCGAAGCTTTCCCCAGACGAAGTATGTGCCCACGGAGCGGGCGTTTTCGGTCTGATCGGCGGGTCGTGGCGCTGAAGCCTTGCAGAAGGGGTTGGGTGCGGGGGTGGCAGACGTAACGTTTTCGATGAAGAGGCCGTCGGTCGTAACGATTTCAGCGCTGAGGTCGGACAAAGGGAGCATGATGCCCGGCTGCGCGAGGATGTGCTTGTATTTTCCGGTGGCCAGGACTTTCTGGTACGCGTTGTAGGCGTCGACGGTGGGTTGATCCCCAGGCTCGCGCAGCGGACCATGGTCAATGAATGTGCCCACCGGGATGCGGGCCACCAGCTGCGGAACGCCGCCGGTGTGATCGACATGGTAGTGGGTCAGCAGAACGTCGTCGATGTGATCGATGCCCGCTTTCTTCGCGGCGGCGGCGATGCGGTCGGCGTCTCGGCCGTTATTGTCCGGCCATCCGGTATCGATGAGCAGCGAGTGGTGGTCCGGCGTGACGAACAGCGTGGACTGGCCGCCTTCCACATCGATGAAAAAAATGCGCAGGTCGCCGGCATTCTGGGCGCGCAGGGTGAGTCCTGAGAACAGCAGGCCGGCAGCAAGGGCGACGAGGCGCGCGTAGCGATGCGCAAACTTCATTGAATGGCTCCGAGGGACTGAGATTTCTCGACCGGGCCATCATAGACCGCGGAGACGGTTCGGTGGCGGGGAGTTAATGCAGGAAGCCCAGACCGGCGGCGACGATGCCGGCCAGGCCGAAGGCCATGCCCAAAAACCAATAGCCGCGCTGTCGCGTGAGAAGCGTGACCGACGTGATGACAAGGCCGATTTCGAGCAGGGCTTCGCCCAGATCGAAGCGGTCGGCGCGGCGTTCGGCCTTGTGCACTTCTTCCTCGTCCTCTTTGGCCTGGTTCTGAGCTTCGGTGAGATCCTGGTTCCACTTCTGCAGATGCGATTTGTAACCGTCTGTGATCTTATTCGCGGCGGCCTGATCGCGGATCGGCAGCGTGCTGAGCAGGTCGCTGATCAGCTGCGTATCGTATTGCCGAATCTTGTGCGCCTGGTAGAGGTTCCAGTCGTCCGTAGCCCTGTTCTGGTAGAGCACGGCCTCGGTGTGGGTGCGATGACCCATGACCGTGACGATGGCAACCACCACCGCGAGCACGCTGATGGTGAAGCCGACCGGGCGGAGACTGGGCTCCTCGGCGGCGTGTTCGTGTTGCTCCTGCAGTTCGCGGGCTTCGCTGGCGTCCATAGGCTTTCCGAAAACTTTACACGACCGACGGCAGATGCGAAGGGTCCCTATGGATTTCTGGCTGGATCGGCGGCGCTGGCGGTCGAGGTTTCAGCCTGTACCGCGTTCACCACCCGCGTGCGAAAGTCATCGTAGGTCGGCGCACCGTCGATGGTGCCGATCGTGGACGAATTACCGCCAAAGAAGCTTTCCAGAGCGTAACGATGCAGAGTGGAGCCGGCAACGTCGGGATGCTCGTGACGGTACGCGGCCTCATCCTGATCATCCGCGGCAAACGCGTAGGAGCCGAGAATCGCGCCCTTGTCATCGGACGCGGTGAAGCGGTACCAGACGTGGTCAGGGCCCTGGGGGGCGAAATACTCGACCGCTTCGATGCTTCTGTCTCCGGCGCGAAATCGTTCGATAACGATGCCGGAGGTTTTGGCGGCCGTGGGATGATGGCCGTCGGCGTGGTAGCCGCGCAGGATGGCGCGCTCGATGTCGCGGTCTTTGCGATCGCCGGTTTCGGCGTAAGCCTCCAGCAGGCCTGCGTGTACATCGGTGCTGCCGGGCCACGCAGCCTGGGAGTTGCGGAAGCAGACGATTGCCTCCTCCGGCTTGCCGTAATCGAGCAGCAGCGTGCCAATCATGAAGCTGGCTTCCGCGTTGCCAGGATGTCCATTGAGGATGGTTTCAGCCTCGCCGAGCGCCTGCTGACGATTGCCGGAAAGCAGATCGGCGCGAACGTTGGCGAAGTCGGAATTCTGCAGCAGCTCCGAAAGTTTTGGCGGCGGCGGGGAACAGATGGGGTGCTCCGGCGTCCTGGCCAGGGCAACGCCTGGTACAAGCGCGATCAGGAGGACCGTGGAAGTGAAGTTCATCCGCTTACCTCAGGGTCGGGGGACCCGGTCGTGCGAATAGTATGCGGCTTTGAGAGTCAAATGGTGCGAAAAAAGGATGTCCAAACCGGCCCAGGAACAAAAGAGCTGAAAAGCGGGCGGCTCGCCATCACTGGGGTGAGGGGGAGGGCGATGACGACAGTCACCGCCCCCGTGCTCAAAGCCGGAAGTAGAGGCCGATCATGGGCTCGGCAGTGTGGGTAAAGGTGTCGGTAGAGGAGAAGAGCTTCGTCACGTTCGGCGCCGAATAAAGATTGCCGCGGTACTGCAGCCGAAGTCCGATGTGAGGGATAAGCCCCCAGTCGAGTCCGGCTCCGTAAACGTAGACGGGCTTGGTCGACGTGCTGGTGCTGCTGGTGGAAGTCGTCGTGGTAGTAGGACCGGGGCAGGTGATTGCGCCGCAGGGACTCGTGGTAAATACGGTGGCCGTGCTGTTCGTGGGTACATCGAGGAGAAGGCCGACTCCCAGGATGCCGAAGGGGCGGAAATTCGCGATGTGGACCGAGGGAACCCAGTCCGCGGTGACTTCGTGCGCATTGTTCTCGACCGTTTCTTTGGAAATAGTGCAGCCAAACGCGGGACATGCCCCGGGCTGGCTGGTATAGGTCTGGTCGGCGCGGTTGAACGAATAGGTGGCTTCAAATCCAACGATGGGATTCGAGGTGTGGCGCAGCTCAAACAAGCCACCGGCCTGGTTCGCCGGGCTCTGCTGGGTTCCATTGCCGTTGGCCGTGCCGTTGAAGGCGCCGTAAACGCTGGCCGCGACGCTGGTTTGTGCCGAGGCAAGCGCGGGAGCCAGGAGGAACGCCAGGACCAGAAAAGAAAAGGCCGCAGGAATGCGTTTTGAAAGCATGAGGAACTCCGGGGGATCGAGATGCGGAGCCCGGACACAGCTCCGCCATGCGGGATTGGACGCAGTTTCAGGAATTATGTTGTGCGGGACGCGTTTCTCGTCCCCTTCACCGTGTGTGGCTGTGCTCGAAGGGGGAGCGCGCTTCGCGCACCAGATACCACGAGCCCATGGTGATGCAGAGCGCGGCCAGCAGTGCACCGGAGATGGCGAAGGTTTCCGCAGGGCCGGTGAGAAGCAACGCGAAGTCGGCGTGGAAGGACGGTTTCCATTCGACCGGTGCAGCTTCCCTGTGATGTGCGAGAACCCAGACCAGGAGCGCGGGCAAATAGATGCAGGTGACCGCGCGCAGAGCCCGAAACCAAAAGAGCGCTCGGCGGCGCAGGTGAAGGCGTGCGCGTCGGCGGGCCTCAAGCCACGCGCGCCCAGCATCAGGTGGACGATCGTTGGAGCGCGCGGAATCTTCGAGCAGGGCGCTGGTAACGGCGCGAGTTTCCCCGCAACTGGGGCAAGTTTCCGCGTGATGCTCGAGCGCGGCGGACCAGAAACCAGTGCGCGCAGCGCGAGCGACGTCGCCTTCGTGTTCACAGTGGAGTTGCCTCATGCGAACCTCTTGCGCCTATCCTGCGGCGCGAGCAGATGCGCTGCTTTACGCCGAGCGCGGAAGAGCAGGATGCGGATGCTCAGTGGACGCAGGCCGGTAGCAGCGGCGATCTCCTCGTGATCCATCCCTTCGACATACGCCAGCCACAGCAATTCACGCTCGCGCGGCTTGAGCTGGCGCAGCGTGGAACGAACGTCGAGGCGCGTTTCGAGGTTCGGACTGTGGCCGCGCTCTGGAATCTCGGACGCCATCGTATCGACACGGCTGCGCACGCGATCGTGCAGCAGATTGGTCGCGATGCGATACAGGTACGAGCGTGTTGCGGACTCATCCATGTCAGTGCGCCTGTGCATGAGGTAGCGGCAATACATTTCCTGGAGCAGATCGTCGGCGACATCCGGACGCCGGCAAACGTGCAGCAGATAAGCCCGGATCGGTTGCGACGTGGCGTCGTAGAGAACGCGGAACGTGGCCTCGTCGAGCGCGCTGGTTTGCGCTTGCCCGAATACGAGGCTGACGATTCCAGGATTGCGTTCCATGCGTGTTAGTACGCTGCCACGCCGCCCTGGGTTCCGTGTCCGGGCCGTTTATCAGGACTGCGCCGACGGTTCTGCCAGTCCCAGGGAGCGATAGAGATACCAGGACACGAAGGCCGCGACTTCAAAGGCGATTCCCAGAGCCAGTGCCAGGACGCCGGGCACGATGGTGTCTGAATCCACGGCACCCATGCCGCGCAGAATGCACAGAGCGCCGCCGAGGAAGATGATCACAATGCCCCAGCGCACGCAGGCGAGCATGGGAGCGAGCGGGTTCTCCTGGCCGAAGCGTATACCGCTCATCAGCTGTTTGCCGGCGTCGGTTTGAACATAATTGGCCATGTTCTGCGCGGAGTCGAAGCGGGAGAGCAGGATGGTTTGCACGTCGGCCTGCAGGCGAGCCAGGCGCAACCGGCGGACGGAAGAGAAGATGGTCCAGGTGATAAAGCTGATGGTTCCGAAGACCGCGGTAATGGCGACAACGTCGGTTTGCATGGGCTACCTCTTTCTGGAAATTTCGATTGGCACCGAGTAATACGGAGAAGAGGGGGCCCTGGTTAACAGAAATTTTCAAAAAAAAATGAAAAGGCGCACCGGAGTGGCGCGCCCTGATTTTTTTGACGCCGGTTTCCGGCCGAGCCTACTCGTTGCGCAACGCGACCATGGGGTCGACCTGGGCGCAGCGCCGGGCGGGCACCCAGCAAGCCAGGAGGGCGACGGCGAAGAGCACGGCCGCCACCAGAAATGTACTCAGGTAGTCGATGGAGCCTACACCGTAGAGGGTAGAACGCATGAGGCGCCCGAGCAGGAGAATTCCGGCGATGCCGATGACCATGCCAGGGACCGCGAGCCGGATGCCGCCGCGGACGATGAGAGAAATGACCTCGTTTTTCTGTGCGCCCAACGCCATGCGCAAGCCGATTTCGTGGGTGCGCTGGGCCACCGCAAAGGACATGACGCCGTAGATGCCGAGCGCGGCCAGAAGCAAAGCTATGGCCGCGAATCCGGCGAAGAGGACCATGCCGAAGCGGTCGTCGGTCATCTGGTCAGCGACGATCTGGCGGAGGGTGCGTTCGTGATCGAGCGCGTAGCCGGGGGCAACGGCGGCGCGGATGCCGCTGGTAATCGCAGCCGAGTCGATGGCGGTGCGGGCGACGAGGGCCACATTCGGCCACGCGAATTGCAGCAGAGACAGGAATATTGCTGGCTGCGCGTCCCCGGTGATCTTGTCGCTGTTATGAATGTCGTGGAAGACACCGACGATCTGGAAGGAAATCTGGGGCCCGAGTTGATTTTCGCCGGGCTTG
The DNA here is from genome assembly GCA_036490815.1 of Acidobacteriaceae bacterium. GTDB lineage: Bacteria > Acidobacteriota > Terriglobia > Terriglobales > Acidobacteriaceae > Palsa-343. The sequence continues at coordinate 97,392 of DASXDF010000006.1, read as the reverse complement.
GGAAGGCCGAGCAGGATGTGTTGCGAGAACGGATCTTTGCCGGCGAGATAACGGCGAACAAAGGATTCGTTGACGATAACGGAGAGGGGAGTGCCGAGGGTGTCGGTGTTGTTGAGAAAACGGCCCTGCACCAGGCGGATGCCGAGGGTGGAAAAGAATCCCGGCGTGATGGCTTCAAGATCGGCAACGGGCATGTGTTTGGGGTCGGTTGGCTGGCCGGCGATGGCAAAGGGGAAAGAACCAGAGCCTTCGAGGGGAACGCCAGTGGCCAGTGCGGCGTCGCGAACGCCGGGAACGGCACGGACCTTGTCGAGGAGTTGGCGCTGATCGGCGACGATTTGCGCGGGCGGCGGCATATTGGCCCGGCCCTGGCGGGCGCTGGAGGCCGGGGGCTGGAGGCCGGCTGCGAGGACATGGTCGGTGGTGATGCCGAAGTCGATGCGGCTGAGGTTCCAGAAGCTGTGCAGCGCGAGGCCGGCGCCGGCAAGCAGAGTGAGCGCCAGCGCGAACTCGACCGTGACAAGGATCCCCTGGGTCCGGTTACGGCTGCGGCCGGAGATAGAGCGTGATCCCTGCTTGAGCGTGTCGCTGAGGTTGAGGCGCGCGGCCTGCCATGCAGGAGCGCACCCGAACAGGACCCCTCCGATGAGGCTGACGCCGACAGCGAAGCAGAGGACCGGGATGTTGATGCCGACGACAGCTTCCGCGGTTTGCTTCTCCAGCGGCAGGATCGCCATGGCGAGCTTCATGATGGACCAGCCCAGGGCGATGCCAGTGGCGCCGCCGAGGACTGCGAGGGTGAGGCTTTCGGTGAGGAGCTGGTGGAAAACCTGGCGGCGGGTGGCGCCCATGGCGGAACGCAAAGCGAGTTCCTGCTGACGGGCCGAACCGCGAGCGAGGAGAAGGTTGGCGACGTTAGCGCATGCGATGAGGAGGACGAGCCCGACGGCGGCGAGGAGGAGCCACAGGTTGTGGACAATTTTCGGATCGAGCCAGTCGTTTTTCAGTTGTTCGACGCTGATGGACCAGGAGGCTGCGTCAGCGGCGCCTCCACCACGATTAGGTGCGAGGCGTTTGTCGATGGTGGCCAGTTCAGCCTGGGCCTGGGCGAGGGTGACGCCCGGCTTGAGGCGGCCGAAGACGTTACCGTACTGATCGCTCTTTTCTCCGGGCTTTGGCGAAAAGGCAACGACGAACTGGGTCCCTTCGATTTTGTCGGAGGGTCCGGCGGCGATCACGCCGACTACGATGTAGGGCTCATCGTCGATCAGGATGGGCTTGCCGAGGATGGTGGGGTCGGAGTGGTAGCGATTTTCCCAGAGGCGATGGGTAAGGATGACGAGATGATCCTTGCCGGGCGTGCCTTCATCGGGGAGGAAGTCGCGGCCAAGCGCCATGGGGATGACGAAGTTTTTCGAGTACAAACCGGGCGTGGTGCGCAGACCCGTGGTTGCTTCCTGGGAGTGGTCGGGATTCGTGAGATGGAGTTGAATCCAGGACTGAAAGTCCAGGTGCTGGAAGGACTGGTTCCGAGCAGCGTACTCGGCGAAGGTGGCGGCATCGGTGCCGTTGCGCTCACCTTTGTACTTATCCCACACAACGGCGAGTTGTTGGGGATTGGGATAGGGCAGCGGCGCGAGGAACGTGGCCCAGATGATGCTGAAGATGGCCACGTTGGGGCCGATGCCGAGAGCAAGAGCGAGGATGGCGATGGCCGCAAAGCCTTTGTTGCGGCCCAGCATACGCAGGCCGAAGCGGACGTCACGAAGCCAGTTGCCCATGGAGATCTTCCTCCGGAAGGAATAAGGATAGGGAGCAATTGGGGCACCGGATCGGAAAACCAGGGAAGGAGTGGTAACGAAAGGGTTTGTTTAGGTGAAACTTTGGGGCTGGGAGGGATGGCTGTTCGGAATTGGGAGGGCCTCGTCCGGAAGCGGACAAGAGGCGGGAGCAAGGGCAGAATTCTTCACTGCCCTTCGGGCCGGAATTGCGATCAGTTCACGGTGAGCGCTGCCGTTGTGCTGGCGGTGATGCTGGAGGTAGCCGTGTCGGTTCCGACGACCGTCAGAGTGTAGCTGCCCGTCGCCACGTCCGTCGTAGTCGTCGAGGTTGGGCTGTTGCTGGATGCAGTGCCGGAATTGCTGCCACACCCAACCGCGAATCCAGGCATCGCTACCAGCAGCAGGCAGCTCAGCATTGGCCACGTCTTTCTGAAGCGGCCGAATCCGAGCAGCAGGACGCCGGCAAAGGCGGCAGCGCCGATGGGGAGTTGCCGACGCAGCGGCTGAGGATCGCGCGACGAAGCGACCTTCGTTCCGCCCGTCCGCACAAACGAATGTGCGCCGGAGACGCCGCTGCACGCACTCTTCGACGTGTAGATCGTGAGCGTCGCCGTCGCTGCCGAGCCCGCGCTGACCGCCGCGTTGTTGATGGTGTAGCAACCGTAAGTATTAAGTGAGCCGCTCGACGTTACGCTGAAGCCCACGGTGCCTGCGTAAGAATTTTTCGGCGTGATCGTTATCGTTGATGTGCCGGAAGCTCCCTGCGTGACCGTTACCGCCGTCGCGGCGAGCGTAAACGAGCCGGTGCCGGTGGTGCCGCCGCCGACGCTGCCGCCACTCCACGCTGTCATCAGATTATTGAAGTCGACGGAGCCGAGTCCGGTGGCTTCGTCGTAGCCAGTCGTTGTCCCGTACTTCGATGCGCCCGCGGTCGAGCAATAATTGGTGCCCGCTTTGCACTGATTGCCGCCGCTCGTCGTGTCGTGAAATGCAGAGGCGTACGTCGAGCTGTTGGCGGCCAGGGAATAAATCGTCTTGTTGGCTACGCCCAGGCCGCTCGAATTTTCCCTTTGCGCAACGATCGCCAGCATGCCCGCAAAGACAGGCGTGGCGAAGCTGGTGCCGCCGGCCACGGTCAGATCCTGTGTAGCGGAGTCGCGGAAGCCGGAGTTGCAGCTGGCCTTTTGTCCGGTGGTCCAGGAGGTCTTGTCGCTGGTGCAGTAGAGGTACGGCGCGTTGTCCGGTGAGGATACGAGCGAGACATCGGGCACTAACCGAAAGCTGCCGGACGCTATGCCCGTGACCCCGGTTTGCCAGCTCGGTCGCGGAGTCAGCGTGCTGACGCCGCCGCCGCCGGAAGAGACAGCGTAGAGCGCACCGTAGTTCTGGCCAATCGCTGCGCTGTCATCGTTCCACGCCTGCTCAGGAATGTAGGAGAGCGCGGAGTTAACCAGGTCACTGCCACTGGTGGATTTCCAGTAGGTGGTGTTGCCTGAAGCCACGTCGGCTGTCGGAAATTCGGTTCCGCCGACGCCGACCGCGTAGGCGCTGCTGGCGGGATAGTTGACGGCGAGGGCCTCCATGGCGGCGGTGACAGGATTCTTTGTGCTGGGGTCGTAGCAGGCGGTTGAGCCGCTGTCGCCGGAGGCAGCGACCAGGGTCTGACCCTGGCTGGCTCCCTGTTCGAGGATGTTTTCAAACGACGCGTAATTCGCGGAGCCAAGATTCGGCTCGCAGAGGCCATAACTAATGCTGAGAATCGGCGCAATTTTGTGATCGATAGCGTACTGCAGCGCGTCGAAAACACTGTAGTTCTGGTTGTTGCCGACGTAGACGAAATCGAGGGTGGCGCCCGTCGCGATGCCGCCGGAATATTCAAGGTCGAGGTCCGATTCCGCTTCATCGCCCGTAGAGACGGCGGCGGTGCCCGTGCCCGGAACCAGGATCATGGTGGGAGCTTTCACAGTCAGGGCCGCCGCGCTCTGAAAGGCCGTGATGTCGGAGGCCACAACTTCCGACTGGCCGACGACCGCGATGGTCTGTCCGGACCCCGTGTAGCCCGAGTTATACGCCCCATTGATGTCGTAGATGGTGGCGATGTCTTTCGGGCTTAAATAGTGCGCGCCGGATTGCCCCGAAGTGAAGGCAGGCTGCACGCCGGCAAGCGAAGGACGAAACTGCGGCCTCGGACGGAAGTCGTCGAGATTGCGAATAGAGCGGACGATCCCCACCAGAGCGGCAGGAATGGCAAGCTCGGTTGCATTCGCAACATGCGTCTCTGCGCCAATCTGGTAGTGATGCATCTCCGTCTGGAAAGCCGATTCCACCTGGGAGGCGGTTCCGGAGAAGCTGATGCTGGTGTGGCTGTTGGCCACGCGCTCGACGTTAAAACCCTGGGACTCGAGCCAGTTCTGAACGCGGCTCAGGTCCGCATCGCTCAGGCCGAAGCGGCTGGCGTATTCCTCGGGCGTGAGCCATGCGTGGTAATAAGGAGACCCCGGCGTCTGCTGCGCAGCGACCAGGGCGTCCAGCTGCGCCTTCTGATCGGCGGTGGGCTGGAAGTAGATCGTGACGCCGGCCATGGGCGTCGCCGGATCGACCCTGCCCATATCGAAGCCTTCTCCGATGCGCGGATTGACGGTTCCCGGAAGGGTAGTGGCCGAACCGCCGTCGATCTCCTCGAAAATTCGATTCGACTGCTGGGCTGAGACGATTGTCGCGGAAAGAAATGCGGCGACGGCGATGCCTGAAAGCTGGCAAAAGAAGGACGAACGCATGGGAGACCTCTTCAAAAAAAATCGCAGCAAATGAGGCAGAGCAGAATTCCAGACAGCGCAGCACTACTTGTGGGTTGTTAGACGACGAATCCTGCAAATTTGTTATGAGATTCGCGCTTCCCGGGGGTAGCAGTCGTTTCTGCGGCGTTTTTTGGCGGCCTCCAGGTCGTTTTGGGCGGGCAGCGGGAATTTAACGATGGGGTGCAGAACGAGGAGGTTCGTTCCCCGAGTGCGGTTATACTCGGATGCATTCTGAAAATTGACGAGGTGAACATGGTTTTCCGGTGGAGGAACTCGGTCGCAACTTCCTTATTCGTAGCAGCGATCAGCACAATTGCCTGCGTCGCAGTGGCGCAGGAGAAGCCAGGCGAAAAGGGGGGCGAAGCGAGGTCTGCGTCCACCACCGCGTCCACGGTTGGCGCTCCGGATTCGATCACTGAAGGTTCGGTGACAATTGGGGGACAAGCGGTTGCGTATAAGGCGGTAGCGGGGACCATCACCGTGGGCGCGACCGACCAGCAGGATGCGACCCTCGGCTTCGATGGCAGTCTGCTGCCCGACTCCGGCGTGAAGGCGGCCTCGGACCCGGCGGAAGCGCCACCCACCGCGCGCATCTTTTACGTTGCCTATTTCAAGAAAGACATGACCGACGCGTCGCACCGTCCCGTGACCTTTATCTATAACGGCGGTCCCGGCTCGCCGACCATGTGGCTGCACCTCGGAACCTTCGCCCCCAGGCGGATTGTGCTGCCCGATGCCGACCACCAGGAGGGCGCGCCCTACTCGATTGTCAGCAACCAGTATTCGCTGCTCGACGCCAGCGACCTGGTTTTCATCGATGCGCCGGGCACCGGATTCAGCAGGACCTTTGGGAAGGATCGCGGCAAAGCGTTCTATGGCATCGATCAGGATGGCCAGGCGTTCAGCCATTTCATTCGCAAATTCCTGACCAGGTACGAACGCTGGAATTCGCCGAAGTACATTTTTGGCGAAAGCTACGGAACGCCGCGCTCCGCTGTGCTCTCTGCCGACCTGCAGGGCGTCGATCTGAACGGAATCATTTTGCTGTCGCAGATCCTGAGCTTCGACAACTCCATTGACGATCCGACGCGGAACCCCGGCGTGGATCAGGCGTACGCGCTTGGCCTGCCCACGTTTGCCGCCACTGCATGGTACTTCCACAAATTGCCCACCCAACCAGGCGCGCTGCGGCCGTTTCTCGATGAAGTCGAGAAGTTCGCGCTGGGCGACTATATGACGGCGCTGCTGAAAGGCAGCGACCTTTCAGACGCGGACAAGCAGGCCGTCGCCGAGAAGCTGCATGGCTACACCGGGCTGCCGGTGGATTACCTGATGCGCGCGAACCTGCGCGTGACCGGCGGTGAGTTTTCGAAAGAGCTGAAGCTCGACGAGGGTACCCAGGTGGGGCGGCTCGATACACGCTACCAGGGTCCGGATGAGAATCCGATGAGCGCGGACTCGGACTACGACCCGCAGAGCGACGCCATCACCTCCGGCTGGCTGACGGCCATTAATGAATATGTGCGCAAGGACCTGAAGTACGGGATGCAGGAAACCTACTTCACCAGCGGACGGCAGGGCGGCGAGTTCAACTGGGACATGCACCATGCTGCGCCCGGTTTCGGCCGCGGCTTTGGCGGCGACTGGAGCGGGCCGAACGTGATGCCCGACCTGGCGTACCGGATGAAGATGAATCCGAAGATGAAGGTGATGCTGGCCGGCGGCTACTACGATCTCGCCACGCCCTACTTTGAAGGCGAGTACGAGATGAAGCATCTGCCGATGCCGAAGTCGCTCGAGTCGAACATCAGCTACCACTACTACGAAGCCGGGCACATGATCTACGTGAAAGAAGATGTGCTGAAGCAGTTCCACTCCGATGTGGAGAACTTCATCCACTCGACCAGCGGCGGCCAGTAGCGAACACCAGAACACCGCAATGTCACGAGGCGAGCCGGGTCTGGATAAGCAGGTCCGGGAAGGGACTTTCGAATCGGGCCGCAAGCCCGATTCGACCCGTCGCCGCGAGCGACTTGCCACTGTGCAGGTTCGGGTTCGCTGCGGCCCAGGTCGACAGCGAGAATCGGCAGTCATGATCGGGCAACGATGGCTGCTTGACCCCGATGCGCCTGGAGGGCAGCACCAGGGTCGTCGACGAAGTTCCTTTCCCGAGGCTGATTCCAAAACCCACGCACTCGCGAAAGGAAATCGTGATGAAGAAGCTTTTGTGTTCGGCCCTGATACTTTTGCCGCTTGCCATTACCGGGTGCTCGCATAGAGCCGTTGTGGTCTACGCGCCGCCTCCGGCATACAGCGAGGCAGCACAACAGGGCTATCGCCAGGGCGTCGAGGCAGCGAAGACCGATATTCGCAATGGCCTGCGGCAGGATGTGGATCGGCACCCGCGCTTCCGCAATCCTCCCGTGCCGCCGCCGCTGGGTGAAGATTATCGGCGAGGGTTCCGGGAAGGCTACCGGGCGGTATTCCACGGCGCCCCTGGGCCGGGATACTGAGGATCGAGTAGGCCGTTTCTCTCTTCGCAAACAAAAAACGCAGGAGCTTCCTTGTCAGGGAGCTCCTGCGTTTGGTTTTCTGCGTTCCTTCACCTCAGTTGCCGGCATGGCGCAGATCCATTGGCAGCAGGGCGAGGGCGATCTGGGAGCCGGCCTCTCCGCGGGTGCGATATTCGTGGGCCGCGCGCTTCTCTGAATCCGACTCACTGACCCAGGTTTCCATCAGGCTGCCGCCGGTCCGGATCTGCTCGAGGAAATAGCGGTCGCCGTACTTCTTAAAGGTGGCCTGGCTCAGGGCCGCCGGGGTCGGGTTGTAGGCCGTCTGCACCACTGCCATCACCGCGTAGTTGTTGCTGCTGCGCAGGGTCAGAACGTGTCCGCTCTCGACGGACAAAGTGTAGACGCCGGCGGAAAGGTGCGCTGCGCCGCAATCGAACGAGAAAGGCACGTTGACGCGAGCCTGGATGGTTTGGGCGTGCATTGTCGTTGACAGTGACGCGATGGCTACGAAAGTGGCGAGGGCGATGGTCCGGATCGTGGTTTTCATGACGTTCCTCCTGGGGAAGGCGATCAGTCATGGTGCTGATCGGCGCCTTCACTGGAGAACGCGGAGCGGAGCGGCAAAAGGGGCAAACAATTTTGAAATTTATTTTTGGGCTGCGTCACGATGTCTCAGCGCGGAGGGAAGCACTCAGGGGCTAAAGCTCCTTCATGCTGCGCCGTTATGGCACCACTGAACGCACGCTCCGATATAAAAACTGCCGCATCTGAATTTCCCGAAAGTCCATCAGCCAGAAGCATTTTCGGGGGCTGGAGCGTTGGGCAACAGGTCGCGGGCAAGGGCAATGCGGGCGAGCGACCAGTCGCGCTTGACCGAGCGCGGAGCAATATCAAGAAGCTGAGCAATCTGTTCGACGGAGAGCCCGCCGAAGTAGCGCAGCTCGACGACTTTGGCCTGGCGCGGGTTCAAGGCAGCGAGCCGGGTAAGAGCCTGGTCGAGCGAGGCCACTTCTTCGAGGCGGTCGGGCGAGATGGCGAGGTCGTCCTGCATTTCTACGCGATGCAGGCCGCCGGCGCGGCGCTGGGCGTGGTGGGCGCGGGCGTAGTCGACCAGCACCTGGCGCATGACGTGGGCGGCCAAACCGATGAAGTGGGCGCGGTTGTTCCAGTCAACGTCTTCTCCGGCCAGGCGAAGGTAGGCCTCGTTGATGAGGGCGGTGGCCTGCAGGGTGTGGTCGGGGCGCTCGCGGCGCATATAGGCCTGCGCCAGCCGGTGCAGTTCGGAGTAGACGAGGGGAAGGAGATTTTGCGCAGCGGCGGGGTCGCCGTCGTGCATGGCCTTCAGCAGCTGGGTCACGTCTCCAGGGGTCGGTTCCATGGGTCCCTCGTGTGTATGCATGGTACTGTGGAAGCCATCTTTTGGTCCTGAAGAAGCGCGGTTGGTTGCGAGGACTTGAGGGCATGAAGAAGCTCGAAGAAGCCGCGGAGCAGCTGTTCGGCGAGGCTCTGGAGCTGCCGCGCGCGCAGCGAGAGGCTTTTCTGGAGCGGGTGTGCGCGGGCAAGCCTCAGCTGCGGCGCATGGTGGAAGAGCTGCTGGACGAGAATGACCGGTTGAGCGGATTCCTTTCTGAGCCCGTCTACGGGAAGGCGCAGGCGACGACGGCGGTCGCCGGTCCTGTACTGGCGGCGGGAACCCGGCTGCTGGATCGTTATCTGATCGTCAGCACGCTGGGCTCGGGCGGGATGGGCGTGGTGTATCGGGCGCGCGACGAAAAGCTCGAGCGCGAGGTCGCCATCAAGATGCTCCAGCCGGGCGTGCTTTCGGGAGAAGAGTCGCGGGGACGCTTTCGCCGGGAAGCGCGGGCGCTGGCCAAGTTGAATCACGCCCACATTGCCGCGGTGCATGACGTGATCGAAGAGCAGGGTGCCGATTACATCGTGATGGAGCTGGTGGTGGGCGAGTCGCTGGCGGCCAGGATGAAGGCGGGCCCGCTGGACGTGAAGGAGGCGACGGCGATCGCGCTCCAGGTGGCTGAGGCGCTGGAAGAAGCGCACGAGCAGGGCGTGATCCATCGCGATTTGAAACCGGCCAACGTCATGATCACGCCGAAGGGTCAGGCCAAGGTGCTCGATTTCGGGCTGGCGAAGCTGACGGGTCCTGCAGACGCGACGCAGACGGCGCTGGACACCAGCAGGACGATGGGCACCCCCATGTATATGTCGCCGGAGCAGGCCATTGGGCAGAAGGCGGATGAGCGCAGCGATCTGTGGAGTTTGGGGGTGACGTATTACGAGTCGCTGACCGGGACGGCGCCGTTCCGGGGCGGGAGCAGCCTGGCGATTCTGCGGGCCATCACGGACGAACCGGTCCGGCCGCTGCGCGAGGTGAAGCCGAAGGCGCCGGCGCTGGCGGACCAGATTGTGGCGCGCGCGATGGAGAAGGATCCGGAGCTGCGCTACCAGCACGCGCGAGATTTCGCGACCGATCTGCGCCGGGTGCTGCGCGATCTGGAACCGGGCCGGGTGACGGGAAGTGCGGCGATAATCCCCACGTCGGGGACGAAAAAGTTCGCCGGGTGGAAGCTGACCGCGATGATTGCAGGCGCGGCGGTGCTGGTGGTGGCAACCGGGATGGCGTACTGGATGCGGCCTGTGATCCAGCCCCCGCGCGTGCTGGGCATGATGCCGCTGACCCACGACGATACTGAGAAGGTGACGCTGAACGCTCTGATCGGCGAGCGGCTGATGACGGACGGAACGCGGGTGTATTACGAGGTTGAGACCGGCAACCGATCGACCCTGAAGCAGGTGTCGACGGAAGGAGGAGAGGCGGAGGAAGTGCCGATTCCACTGCACGATCACAACGCAGTGGATCTGAGGAATGCATCGGAATTGCTGACGCTGGGGGATCCGCTGAATGCTACCAACGATGCGGGCGGAGTGTGGCACATGACGATTCCCGGGGGCGCGCCACGGCGGATCGGGAATTTTAAGGCGAACGATGCAAGCTGGTCGCCGGATGGCGAGTCGATTGACTGGAGTTCGGAAGGAGACGTTTTCACGACGCGACTGGATGGAAGCGGCACGCGCAAAATCCTGACGGTGCCGGCGAAGCCCGGGGTCCGGCAGCTCATCGGCGGAATCCGCATTTCCGCGGATGGCAAGCGGATGCGGTTCACGGTGGCGGATATGACATCGTTGGCGAGTGCATTGTGGGAAGCGACGGCGGACGGGAAGAATGCGCGACCGCTGTTCGGAGAACACAATGGCATGGAGAACCAATGCTGTGGCATGTGGACGGCAGACGGGAGGTACTACATATTTCAGTCGGATCGAGGAGGGGACTGGAATGTGTGGGCGATGCGGGAAAGGCAGCACTGGTGGGAAAAGACAGACGGCAAGCCGGTGCGGATGACCGTGGGGGCGACCAGCTGCCAGCTGCCGCTGCCGAGCCTGGACGGGAAGAAAATACTTTTTGTCGGTACGTCGCATCGAGGCGAGCTGGTGCGCTATGACGTGAAGAAGCAGGGCTTCACTTCGATCCTGGCGGGGATTTCGGCTGATGAGGCGGTGTACAGCCGCGACCGGGCATGGGTCGCGTACGTGTCGGTGCCGGATGGGAGCTTGTGGCAGAGCAAAGCCGACGGCGGCGAACGTCACCAGCTCACCTTTGCGCCCATGGAAACGGCACTGCCGCGTTGGTCTCCGGATGGAAAACGCATCGCTTTCATGGGGCGGCAGCCTGGCGAGCCATGGAAGATCGACGTGATTTCCGTGGAGAGCGATCTTCCGAGGGTGGATCCGGAGGCGCTGGCGGTGGGCGCCGATGCCACCTGGTCGCCGGACGGGAATTCGATCGCATTCAACGGAATCCTGGGGACTCCCGGAGCGACACCGGAGCCGATCCGAATCATGAATCTGACTACACACCAGATCACGACCGTCCCGGGATCCACGGGCATGCTCGGAGCGCGGTGGTCGCCCGACGGAAAATATCTGTTGGCCGTAGCCAGCGCAGCGGGAAACGGGCCGGTGATGCTGTATGACTTTGCGACCGGCACGTGGACCCCCCTGGCAGGCCGGGTGCAGGCTGCCTATCCCGCGTGGTCGAACGATGGAAAGTGCGCCTACTACTACGATTCAGATTTGTTGGCCTGGCACGTGTGCCTCGCGGATCGCAAGCCGCAACTGGTGGGCAAGCTGGAAGGCGCGGGGAAACTGTATTCCGGGATTTTTGGAGATTCATTCAGCGTCGGGCCCGATGATTCGCTTCTGGTGACGCGGGATATCGGGACGGATCAGATCTATGCACTGGATATGGATTTGCCGTAGGACGTGGGGGATGAGGACGGCCGCTCTGTGCCTGTTCCCACAAAAAAAACAGGAGTTCCCGGAGGCAATTCGGGGAACCCCTGTCTGGAAATGCTGCGCAATCCGTCGCATCGGGGAAACGGGTTGCAGGCGCAACGTCGCGTCTACCGGAGAATGCGGAGTGCCGCGGGAAAAGGGCCAACGCTACAGAAATTTTTGTGACGAAGTGCGGAGAACGACGCGCTGGCGTGATGTTTCTGAACTTACCTGACTGTTGTCATCCCGAACGCGCAGCGGACGGATCTGCGGTTGCTTTTAGCAGGCTCCGCTTCGTTCCCGGACCGTGAAGGCACTCAATTACGCAACAGACTTTTTGGCGCACCTCTCTAGCTGAAGAAAAAGTGCGTCATGCGCCAGGTGTTGTTTTCCGAAGGGCCTTCCGGAATACGCGGGTTGTGATCGGCGCAACGGCCTTCGCAAAAGTCACTTTCAGGATCTGTGCCGGCGGCGGCAGCGTTCAGCAATTGGGGGACGAGGGGGAGGGTGGAATTGTGGACTCCGCGGAGACGCAGGCGCAGACCGGCATTGTGCAAAGCCAGCTCCTCGTTCTCGCGCTCGAGCTGGAGCACACCGTTCTGCGCTTCGATGATCAGATTGCGGATGGCGCAATCGTCGCGGGTGGGCAGGGCTCGCTCGATTTCCATGAGTTTACGCATCAGGCTGTGGGCATCCATGGGGCACGCTCCTTGGCAGGTGTGCACTGATTGATGGTTATGATGCCGTCTGTCAGCCCCTGGGGATGTGACAAAAATCACCGGGCCCGGACAGCAGCCAGCTTCCTGCCGCACGATACCGCACCGGCTCCGTTCTCCGGCGACCGAGGTTGGTTCGCGTGGTACGTTGGAAACCATATTTTGCCCATCGCAGTTGCTGGTTTGCGCGAGGATAGATGGGATTGAAGAATCTCGAAGAAACCGCGGAACAGCTGTTTGGAGAAGCTCTCGGTCTGCCACGCGAGCGGCGAGGGGCTTTTCTGGACGAGGCGTGCGGGCGCCAGCCTGCCTTGCGGCGCAGGGTCGAGGACCTGCTTGCCGAGAATGACCGGCTCAGTGGCTTCCTTTCCGATCCCGCCATGGGAAAAGCAGACGCGACGGCGGTGCGGATGTCTGGGTTCGTGTCTGGAACGCGGCTGGCGGAACGCTACACGGTGATGGACATCATCGGCGCCGGCGGCATGGGGATGGTGTATCGCGCGCGCGATGAGAAGCTCGGGCGCGACATCGCCATCAAGATGCTGCAGCCGGGCGTCCTCGTCGACGACCAATCGCGCGCCCGCTTTCGACGCGAAGCGCACGCGCTGGCCAAGCTGAATCACGCGCACATTGCCGCGGTGTACGACGTGATCGAGCAGGAGGGTGCAGACTTCATCGTCATGGAACTGGTGGCGGGCGAGTCGCTGGCGGCCAGGCTCAAAGCCGGCCCATTGCCTGCGGCTCAGGCGACGACCCTTGCATTGCAGGTGTCTGAGGCGCTGGAAGAGGCCCACGAACGAGGCGTAATCCATCGGGACTTGAAACCGGCCAACGTGATGATCACGCCGAAAGGCCGGGCGAAGGTGCTGGACTTTGGGTTGGCGAAGCTGCTGGGCCCGGCAGACGCCACCCAGTCGCTGGCCGAATCGCGCGGCGTGATGGGAACGCCGCTCTATATGTCTCCGGAACAGGCCCTGGGAAAAACTGCGGATGAGCGAACGGACCTGTGGAGTCTGGGTGTGCTGTATTACGAGGCGCTGACCGGCACGACGCCTTTCCATGGAGCGAGCGGGCTTGCCGTATTGCAGGCGATCACAACAGAGCCGTTCAGGCCGGTGCGACAGGTTCGGCCGGAGGCTCCCGCAGAGGCTGAGCAGATTGTCGCGCAGGCTCTCCAGAAGGATCCTTCCCACCGCTACGCGACGGCGTCGTCGATGAGGCAGGACCTCCTCGATCTGTCGACCCAGTTGAGCTTGCCGGTTCACGGGGTCAGGAAGCCTGGACGCCCAGGACTCATCTGGATCGGCGGAACAGTGCTGCTGCTGATCGGTTTCGCTGCGGCTGGAACCTGGCTCTACAGGCGCGGGGCGGAGCGGCGATGGGCGCGGACGGACGCTGTTGCGGAGATGAACGACCTGATCGCAGCGAAGAAGCCTTTGGCTGGCTGGCTGGTCCTGCAGCGCGCGGAGAAGATTCTGCCGTCGGACGCTGAACTGCGTCAGGCGGAGGAGGCGAACACCGAGACGGTTGCAGTGCATTCCGATCCAGCCGGCGCCGAGGTTGCAATCGAAGACTATCTGACGCCGGATGCCGGCTGGCAGAAGCTGGGAATGACCCCGATGGAGAGCGTGCGGATTCCAAAGGGATATTTCCGGTGGCGCGTCGCAAAGGCCGGCGCGGGCGAAATTGTGGTTGCGCCGGAGCCGGCAAAGACCATGGAGTTCTCGCTGACGGCTCAGGCGAAGGCTCCCGCGGGCATGGTGTATGCGGCGGGAGGAACGTGGGGCAACTACAGCGCGTTCATCGGATGGCTGGGCCCGTACAAATTTGCGCCGTACTACATCGACCGCTATGAAGTGACAAACCGCGAATATCAGAAATTTGTTGACAGTGGAGGGTACGCGAAGCGGGAGTACTGGCCGGCGGAGTTCGACAAGGATGGGCGCAAGGTGGCGTGGGCGGACGCGATGCCGGAGCTTCGCGATGCCACAGGGCGGCCGGGGCCATCGACGTGGTCGGGCGGCCACTATCCGGATGGGCAGGGCGATTTTCCCGTCTCGGGCGTGAGCTGGTATGAGGCGGCCGCGTATGCGAAGTACGCGGGCAAAGAGCTGCCGGTGCTGGGCCAGCGATACCAGGCCGCGCCTCCTGACGAAGCCGAGTACACGGTGCCGCTGAGCAACATCACGAAGAGCGCGCCGGCGGCGGTGGGCACGTACAAGGGAGTGGGGCCGTACGGGACCTACGACATGGCGGGTAATGTGCGCGAGTGGGCCGCCAACCCCGTCGACGATGGGCTGCGATTCATCCTGGGCGGGTCGTACAAGTCGCAGGCGTATCTGTATTCGGATCCGGAGGCGCTGTCGCCGTTCGATCGCGAAGACGGCAACGGCTTCCGTTGCGTGCGGAACCTGGGTGCGGTTCCGGAAAAGGCGTCGGCGCTGGTGCATCGGGTGACGCGGGATTTCTCAACCTACAAGCCAGTGAGCGATGAGGTGTATGCGGCGTACAAGCTGCTGTATGCCTATCCGCAGAGCCCGCTGAACGCGAAGGTGGAAGGCGTGGTGAAGGAGACGGCGGACTGGCGCGAGGAGAAGGTCACCTTCGACGCGGCCTACAGCGGCGAGCGCATGGCAGCGTACCTGTTTCTTCCGAAGCGGGTGCGGCCGCCGTACCAGACGGTGCTGTTCTTCCCGAGCGCGCGGGTGATGCTTTTGCCGCCGGACTCTCGCGAGCTGGGCGATCTGAAGTTTTTCGATTACGTGGTCCAGAGCGGGCGGGCGGTGATGTATCCGGTGTACGAGGATACGTATGAGCGGCGCCTGAAATACAACCTGCCGAGTGGCTCAGAGAGTATTGAGCTGGCGACGGAGTGGTATAAGGACGCGGCTCGGTCGTTCGACTACCTCGCCACGCGCAGCGATATTGACAACGGCCGCCTCGCCTATCTGGGCGTGAGCATGGGTGCGGCGGATGGGGTGATCTTCGCCACCCTGCTGCAGGATCGGCTGAAGGCGGTGGTGCTTCTCGATGGCGGGTTCTTTATGCAGAAGCCGTTCGCGGGTGTGGACCAGGCGGACTTTGCGCCGCGGATGAAGAAGCCGGTGCTGATCGTGAACGGACGCTACGACTACACGTTTCCGGTGGAGAAGGCGCAGGATCCGCTTTTCAGGATGCTGGGAACGCTGGCGGAAGACAAAAAGCATGTGGTACTCGATACTCCCCACGATGTGACCGAGCAGCGAGGGCAGCTGGTGACGGTGGTGCTGGACTGGCTGGACCGGTATCTGGGGAGGGTGGGGGAGTAGGGTGGTGGGGCGACCATGCACGATATAATCTGCATATGAGCACTCTTCCGAAGAGGCCCGAGGCCGCTGTACGGCCGTTCGTATTGGGACGGGAGAAGTTCGCAGCGATTACGGCGGTCGAAGGGTTGAGGCTGACACCCGATGGCGAGAAGCGGTTGAAAGAGACGGAATCGCTTCGCCCGGAGGAGCGCCGGGCTGCGATTCTTCGTGCTTACGCCGAGTACCGGAAGCGCTAATGGTGGGAGGCTACGAGGCCTTCGACGATCCCTATCCCCGGTACATTGGTTCTGAAAAATCTGCTGGGCATCGAGGATGCGCTGATCCTCGAGGCCGCTGAGATTGAGATGACAACCCTGCGCAGTGAACAGCCGCTTCCACAGGGTCGATTCGATGCGAATCACTATCGTGGAATTCATCGCCACCTGTTTCAGGACGTTTATCAGTGGGCGGGCGAGTATCGCACGGTACGCATCGCCAAAGGCGACAGCATTTTCTGCTATCCGGAGAATATTCCCTCACAAATGCAAAGGCTTTTCGGCAGCATCGATGGGGGGATTCGCTTCCTGAATCGAGCGCCAGAGGAGTTTGCCGCTGAACTCGCAAGGTTTCTGGCCGAATTGAACGCGATCCATCCTTTCCGTGAGGGGAATGGGCGGGCGCAGTTATCGTGCGTGGACTGATTGGCGAGACTTTCGATCATCCGCTGCGGCTTGAAGCGATTGATCCCCGGACATTCCTCTCAGCGATGGTGGCTGGTTTTGCAGGCGATTTGAAGCCGTTGACGGAAGCGGTATTTCTGCTGCTCAGATCACCGCGCGCTTAGCGCGGCCAAAGAAAAAAGGGGCCGGCAGAGGAGCGAATCGGCCGATCGCGCGGCAGCGGTTACCGGATCCGGGAGCGGGTGAGGAGAATGTGGATTTTCGGTCCCGGGAAATCCTCATTTTGTGCCTGATTTTGCAAGGTTTTCCGCGATTTTTGACCCCGGCGGAAGACCCCTTCCGCGTGGTAAAATAAGCATGGAATCAAAGACCGCAAAGCCCTGGATTTTCAGGGGATTTTGACGCGCGAAGCGACTCCCGCCAGGGCAGCAATTTTCCGCAATTTTCACCCCAGACAGACCGGAGTTTCATGGCAACCAAAGAAGTGACACCCACGCAGGATCCAATCCCAACCAACGTGAAGGCGCCGAAGAGCGGCAAGGTCGAGAACGGCTCGTATACCGGCGAGAACATCAAGGTTCTGGAGGGATTGGAAGCGGTGCGTCTGCGGCCGGCGATGTATATCGGGTCGACGGGCGAGATGGGGTTGCACCACCTGGTCTATGAGGTGGTCGACAACTCGGTGGACGAGGCGCTGGCGGGGTACGCGACGAAGGTCGAAGTCACGATCCACGACGATAACTCGATTACGGTGACCGACGATGGGCGCGGCATTCCCGTGGACGAGATGACGCTGGATAACGGCGAGAAGATGCCGGCGGTCCAGGTGGTGCTGACGAAGCTGCATGCGGGCGGCAAGTTCGATACGTCGAACTACAAAGTTTCGGGCGGACTGCACGGCGTGGGCGTGAGCTGCGTGAACGCGCTGAGCGAGGAATTCGACGTGGAGATCTGGCGGCCGGCCAAGCCGGAGGAGCCAAGCCACACCTACGAGCAGAGCTATTCCAAAGGAACTCCGACCACGAAGCTGAAGCAGACGGGGACGTCGAAGCGGCGGGGAACCAAGGTCCACTTCCTGCCGGATCGCTCGATTTTTGCGGTGACCGAATACAACTACGACACGCTGGCGCAGCGGTTGCGGGAACTGGCCTTCCTGAACAAGGGGCTGACGATTACGCTGACCGACGAGCGGACCATCGATCCGAAGACGGGTGAGGCGAAGAAGGCGGAGTTTAAGTATGCGGGCGGGATCGCGGAGTTCATCAAGCACCTGAACCGCGGGAAGAGCGTGCTGCACGACAAGCCGATTGTGATGGAAGGCCTGCGCGATGGGGTGGATATGGATATCGCGCTGCAGTACAACGACGGCTACTCGGAGACGGTGTTCTGTTTCGCGAACAACATTAATACGGTTGACGGCGGCTCACATCTGTCGGGGTTCCGGACGGCGCTGACGCGGACGATTAACGCGGTGGGTCAGCAACTGGGTCTGTTCAAGGACGTGAAGGAGAACCTGACCGGCGACGATGTGCGCGAAGGGCTGGTGGCGGTGATCAGCGTGAAGCTGCCGCAGCCGCAGTTTGAAGGGCAGACGAAGGGCAAGCTGAATTCGGACATCGCGGGCACGGTGCAGGCGTTGGTGAACGAGCGCCTGGGCGCTTTTCTGGAGCAGAATCCGCCCGTCGCTCGGAAAATCATCAACAAGGCAATTGAGGCGGCGCGTGCGCGCGAAGCGGCACGCAAGGCGCGCGATTTGACGCGGCGCAAAGGCGCGCTCGATGGCGGAGGGCTGCCAGGAAAACTGGCGGACTGTTCGGAGCGGGATCCGGAACGCTGCGAACTGTATCTGGTCGAGGGTGAGAGCGCCGGTGGGACTGCCAAGCAGGGCCGCGATCGGAAGTTCCAGGCAATTCTTCCGCTGAAGGGCAAGATCCTCAACGTGGAAAAGGCGCGCTACGACAAGATGCTGGGGCATGAGGAAATCCGCGCCATGATTACGGCGCTGGGCACCGGCATCGGCAAAGACGATTTCGACGCGACCAAGCTGCGCTACGGCAAAGTGATTTTGATGACGGATGCGGACGTGGACGGATCGCACATCCGCACGTTGCTGCTGACGTTTTTCTTCCGGCACATGCAGGAGCTGATCAAGCGGAGCAACGTGTATATCGCGCAACCACCGCTGTACAAGATCAAGAAGGGCCGCTTTGAGCAGTACATCAAAGACGATCGCGACTTTGTGAAGGTGATGGTGAAGCGCGCGGCCGAAGGGATGATCATTCGTTACGGCGAAAGCGCCGCCAGGCTGGAAGGCGCGGCGCTGACGAAGTTTATGACGCAGCTGAATGAGTATCTCGGGTTCTTCGACAAGGTGAACACGCGGCTGCGCAACGACGAAGTGACCAATCTGCTGGCCCATGCGGAGCTGACGAAGCGGGTGGACTTTGAGTCGGTGACCAAGCTGGAGAGGCTGTACAAGGATCTGGAGAAGATTCAGAAGAAGTATCAGTTCAAGAGGCTCGACAAGCCGGTGCAGGATGAGGAGCATCAGACCTGGTCGCTGAGCTTTGTGGATGCGCAGGGGGCGGAGCGGAGGATCAACTGGCTGCTGGCGGGGACGCCGGAGTATCGGCAGATGATGTCGAAGCATCTGCAGATCCGGGAGCTGCTGGAGCCGCCGTTTGTGGTGGAGTACGCGGCGAAGGCTGCCGAGAAAGGTGTCGGCGTGCCGGACGAGGAAGACACGGGCGCTGAGGCCGAGGCCCAGACGAAGGGCGAGGCGGAGGCGGGCAAGCCGGCTCCGAAGCGCACGGGAAAGGCGAATCTGGAGCCGGTGGAGAAGCAAACGCCGCGGGAACTGTTCGAGTACGTGATTGAGCAGGGGCGGCGCGACTACCAGGTGCAGCGCTACAAAGGCCTGGGCGAGATGACGGCGACGCAATTGTGGGAGACGACGATGGATCCGGAGCGGCGGACGCTGCTGAGCGTGCGGCTCGAAGACATTGCGGAGACGGAGACGATCTTCACGACGCTGATGGGCGAGGATGTCGAAGCGCGGCGGAAGTTCATCGAAGACAACGCGCTGGATGTGAAGAACCTGGATATCTAAAGGCAGCGGGTAGGAAGAGCAAAGAGCAAATGGCCCTCTGGAAACGGAGGGCCATTTGCTTTTGGTGCGTTTGCGCGTGCGCGCATCGAGGTCGCCGAGGCGCTTCTATATACTGGCGCACAGTCCGGCAGTGCCGGTCGAGAGAAAGTGAGCGTGTATGAGGGCGAAGGTTTGGGCAGGCTGGGTTGCTATCGCAGCGGTGATGGCGTCAGGCGCTGGAGCGCCGCAGATGCGGGCTCAGGCTACGGCAGCACAAAGCGCCCCAAAGACGGAGAGCGCGTGGCGTGTGGAGGAAGTGATGGTGCCGGTGCGCGATGGCGTGCACCTGCAGACGGCCATCATTCGTCGGCGCGATCAGACGGGTCCACTGCCGATTCTGCTGGATCGCACCCCGTATGGCGTCCTGACGCAGCAGGAGTTCGATCAGGCTGCAGCGAAACATGGCGCGGACTGGGCGCCGGACTCGTGGAAGGAACTCGCGGCCGACGGCTACATTTTCGTGATTCAGAATCTGCGCGGGCGGTTTAAATCGGAAGGCACGTTCGAGCTGACATCGCGTTACGACGCCAACGATCCAAAACAGGCCAACGAAACCAACGACGCGTGGGACACGATCGACTGGCTGGTGAAGAACGTCCCGCAGAACAACGGCAAGGTGGGCATCTACGGCGTCTCGTACGACGGGCTGACGGCGGGGCTCACGCTGCTGCATCCGCATCCTGCGCTGAAGGCCGTGAGCGAGCAGGCGTCACCGGTGGACCAGTGGATGAACGATGACATGCATCGCTACGGCGCGCTGCGCGAGAGCTACGCGTTCGAATATTCGGTGCTCGAAGAAGCTGACAAGAACACCAATACGCATTTTGATTTCGACCAATACGACACCTATGCGTGGTATCTGAAACTGGGTCCGCTGTCGCAGGCCAACGCGCAGTATCTGCACGACAAGATTCCTTTCTGGAACGACATGATGGAGCACCCGAACTACGACGCTTTCTGGAAGAAGGAAGCGTGGGTGAATCAGCTGCACAGCTCGCCGGTGCCGAACCTTAACGTGGCGGGTTTCTGGGACCAGGAAGATCCCTGGGGACCGTGGCAGATTTTCCGTCACGAAGGCGAGCACGATCCGGACAATACCGATCTGATGGTCGCCGGCCCGTGGTTTCACGGCGAGTGGGAGACTGCGGAGGCCGATAGCATCGGACTGATTCCGTTTGGCGGGCACAAGACCGCGCTGGAATTTCGCAGGGACATCGAGGCGCCCTTCTTCCGCTACTATCTGCACGGCGATGGCACAAAGCCGCAATGGAAGGCGACGACATTCGAGACCGGATCGAATACGTGGCACAGCTACGCCGCGTGGCCGCCCCGGAATGCGAAGCCCACGAACCTCTATCTGTATGCGGACGGAACGCTGTCGTTCGAACAGGAGACGGCGGCCGGCAAAGGCTATCGCGAGTATGTATCCGATCCCGCGAATCCGGTGCCCTACCGCGTAAGACCCATCTCGCCAACCTATCCGCAGCCGGAGTGGCGCACGTGGGAGGTGGCCGATCAGCGATTTGTCGAGAACCGGCCTGACGTGCTGACCTGGGAGAGCGCGCCGCTCGATCATGACCTGACGGTGACCGGCCCCGTATCGGCGGCTCTGTTCGCGTCGACCTCCGGAACCGATGCCGACTTTGTGGTGAAGCTGATCGATGTGTATCCCGAGCGCGGCGAGAAGGCCGCCGACGCGCTGTCCAGGGACACTCCCGACAACTACGCGGATTCGCTGAACGGATACGAGCTGCCCATCGCAATGGAGGTCCGGCGTGGGCGATTCCTCCACAGCTACGAGCAACCGCAGGCGCTCAAGCCCAACCATGCGGAGGAGTGGGACGTGCCCCTGCGCGATCACGACCACGTATTCCTGAAAGGGCATCGCATCATGGTGCAGGTGCAGTCCACCTGGTTCCCGGTGATCGACCGCAATCCGCAAAAATTTGTGCCGAGCATTTACCAGGCAACGGCAGAGGACTACGTTTCGGCAACACAGCGCGTGTACTCAACGCCGCAGATGCCGTCGCACATCGTGTTGCCGGTGGTTACGCCGTAGCGGTCATTACTGCCACGTTACGCCGCCGTCGATCGATCTCCAGGCCGTGCCGTCATCAGCTTCGACCATGAGCTTGTGCTCGGGCTCGATGCGGATGTGGGCGATGGCGTGAGTGCGGTCGGCGCTCCCAGGAAGCTGGACTTCAAGCCAGGTGACGCCGTTGTCCAGGGAGTGGAAGAGGCGCAGGTGGTCGCCGCCGGCCCAGATGTCCGGACCCGCCACGGACAGCACGCGGAAGCGGGCCGCCGCGCCCACAGCAACAGGCTGCCACGCTCCTGCTTCGTTGGAGCGCTCGATTTGGCCCTCGTCGCTGATGCGAAAACGTGGACGCTCAACAGGACGCGCCATGAACGCCCCGTGCATCGACCGCGCAAACTCGCCGGCGAACGCGCGCTGATCCTGAATGCGATGGCCCTCAGCATGGGCCGCCTCGGGAGTCACTTTGGCTGCGGCGAGTGCGCTGCGCTGCTGCATCACTTGGGCCTGCACCTCCTCCTGGTTCTGCGCCGACGGCGCCCCCCGCGTGGAAGTCGAGCCGAGACTATAAGCAGACGTGTCGCCCTGGGTGGTGGTCAGGGGTACAGGAGTATTGGAACCCGTCACTGTCTCCGTTGCCGACGGTGGCGGCGGTGGTGCTTGCGTGCGCGGAGCCATCGCCGTGCGCGCGCGTTTTGGGGCTGGGGCTTTCGCGCGCGGCTCAGCGGGCGCGACGGTCGGCGGTGCGGGCGCGGAGGCGAGCGGCTGCGATGCGGGCACAGCCGGAGCCGGAGCACTGGCTATCGTTGGATGTCCCGCGGGATTTGTCCGCGTCGCGCGATAGACCAGGATAGACGACGTCGCGATCGCCACCAGGGATGCGGCGACGGCGATGCCGCGGATCCAGACGCGCCGCGGACTGCGGGCAGATTGTAACGACGGGACCGCTGCGGCTTTGGGCTCGACAGCGTCGCTCGCCGCATGCACGATTGCCCGGCACGATTCGCAAACAGCAAGATGCCCGAGAACGTCGGCGCGCTCGCGGTCAAGCAGCGCATCCTCGGCAAACGCAGTCAGCTGGTCCGCGTCAGGATGAGGACCGGCGGAATGGGCCTGACCCAATTGCCTGCGCAGCGCGTTGGCGGGGAGGTGTTTCACGTCGCCGATCCATCCTTGTTATAGAACGCGGGAAGCGGTGTTTCTTGCCGCAGTTTTTGCGCCACGTCCAGGTTCAGGTCGCGGACGTCGAGTTCCTGCAGCAGCTCATCGCATTGCCGCGCGCTCAGGCCCGCCGCGCGCAGGCGTTTCACAATGCGCTTCCGCAGATGCGCGGTGATGCGGTCGAGGCGGCGGCTCATGGTCGATTCGTGAACGTGGAATTGGCGCGCGAGGTCGGCCAGCCTGCGTTGATCCAAAAAGTACGACGCGAGAACGAATCGATCCTCGGCGTTCAGCTCGTCGAGAGATTCCTGGAGAGCAGCGGCCAGGCGACAGTCTGGCTCGGCAATGCTGGTTTCTGCGTTAGCCGGAAAGCTGGCGCCAGCTTCGATCTGCTCTTCAAGGCTCACGTTTTTCGAATACGATCGGCAGCGGTCGATGTGGTGCTGCGACAGCACAGTGCGCAGCCAGCCTTCGAGCGAACCGCGTCCCATGTAGTAGTCGAGCGTCGAGATGCGGCGGCCGTCGCGGTTGGGGATGCCGTAGAGTTCCGCGTAAAGCTCGTCGGCAATTTCGCGCCCGGTGGCATCGTTTCCGGCGATCCGGTACGCCGCTTCATATAAGGATGCGCGAAAACGCAGCAGGAACGCCTCCCAGGCCTTCTCGTTGCCCGCTGAACAGGCCCGCGCCAGGACCAGCTCCTCGATTCTCAATTTGGCGATCAGCTCAATTTGTTCCGATTCAGCAGAATCAGCCGCATATTTCGCAGCAACGGCGGTGACAATTTGCCGAAAGTGCTCGCCGGAAATGCCATACCGCGCCGCGTTGGATTCCGCATAGCGCTGGTCGATGACGGCCGTAACAGACCTCCCAACAGCAATCCCAAGGGAGGCTGGCTCGGCGGCGATCGAAGGCTCGGGGGTCATAGGCAGAGATTTCCGCAAACTTTCCTGCAAGAACAGACACCGGCGGCGTTCTCCAGTTGCGGAGGAAGCTCGAAGGCGACCTCGCGCGGAGGTTGATATGAAGAGTACGCCGCAGTCTGTTTTGGCGGAAGGTTCCGGAGACTGGTCGTTTGCACTGGGCGCGTCGCTATTGATCGCAGTGCTTGGCCTGTCGGCCGGACCAAGCCGCGCAGGGATTGGAAATGAGGGGCCTTACCGCGTCCTGCCGGCGATCCGGCGCGGAAACCTGACGATTTTTCCGGTGGTTGCAGCGAAATCGTATGACACCTCGCAGCTTTTGACGCTCGACGAGGGGATTCGTACCGGCGAAGTGGTCGTGACCGAGGCCGGCAACGGCAGTGGGCTGGTGCGCGGAGACGTGTTCCCAGTCAGGAGCAGCGGCGCTGAAGTGAATCGGCTGGTGCTCTACAACAACTCCGATCGCCCATTGCTGTTGCTGGCTGGCGAAATTGTGACCGGGGGCAAGCAGGATCGGGTAATCGGCGCGGATCGCATTGTGCCGCCCAAAGGCGGTCCCATCGACCTGAACGTGTTCTGCGTGGAGCCGGGGCGGTGGGTGCAGTCGAGCGAGAAGTTTGGCTCAATGAAAGCGCAGATGGCGCAGCCCAGCGTCCGCACGCCGGCCATGGCGGCGCAGAACCAGAGTGAAGTGTGGAATCAGGTGCGCGCGTCGAACGCGAGGATGGCAAATTCGCTGTCCACGTCGGAGTCGCTGGGCGATGTCCGCGGAACCAGCTCGTACGCGAAAGTGTTCGCGAGCCCGCCGGTCAAGGCGAAGCTCGATTCCTATGGCGGCCACGCTGGCGAGCAGGCGATTCTCGCAGAGTTGCGCAACAACGGCGCGGTGGGCGTGGTCGTTGCCATCAACGGGCACGTGCAGTGGGCCGACGTGTTTGGCAGCACCGATCTGCTGGCGGAGTACTGGCCGAAGCTGATGCGGAGTTACGTGGCGGAGGCGTTGACCACGGTGTCAGATGAGGAGACGCCGCAGGTGGACGATGCGCAGGCGTTCATCGCGAATCTCAGCGGTGGCCGGGAGGTGGTGGAAACAGAACCAGGCATCTTCCGCAGAACGGAGACCACCGGCGATGGCTACAAGGTGTTCACGCTCCGCGGACTGTCGCCGTCGGCGGACTTCAACGTGCACATCACCAAAATGACAGATTGACGAAAGCAGATCCTTCATTCGCATGGCGCGAACTCAGGATGACATCTCCGATGGTCAGCTGTCTTTCCGGTAGAGAAGGTCCTTCATAACGCGGCGACGCTCAGCATTGGCTTCGCGATCGGTAAAGCCTGCGGGTTGCGTGCCGGTATCAGATTCTTCCGGCTCGCTGCACGACGGACAGCGGTTCGCGAAGCCAGGCTTGCCCGGCTTCAGCTCGAATTCTTCACCACAGACGGCGCACTTGCGAATGGGAAACGACATGGGTTCTGTTCCTGCGAATGCCGGCGACCTGCCGGGAAACAAATTTCATTACACCGTCGCAAGCGCCTCGGCGGGCTGGGCGGCAGGCTGAGCAGTGCGTTCGGCATAAACCTTTTGCGCGGCCGCGACGGCTTTGCCAAAGGCGAAGTTGGGCAGGCTGAGCGAAGTGGCGGCAACCTGCTCCAGTGCAGCGATAATGGCGATAGTGTCCATGTAATCGAACAATCCGATGTGGGCGATGCGGAATATTCTGCCTTTCATATCGCCCTGCCCGTTGGTGACAATGGCAGCGAAGCGCCGCTTCAGTTCTTTAACGATGACGCCGGAGTCGATGCCGGCCGGCGACAGGACTGCGGTAGCAGCAGCCGACGGCGCCGCGGGTGCGAACAGCTGCAGGCCGATAGCCGTTACGGCGGCGCGGGTCATGGAAGCGCAGGTTTCCGCGTTGTCGATGAGCGCATCGCGGCCGGCAGCCAGATCGTTGCCTCCCTGAGAGCCCGTGGCCTGACCGGCGATGTAGTCCAGCGCCGCACCCATGGCGGCGATCAGCGCGACGGCAGGCGTGTACGAGGATTCACCCTTCTTCGCGTTCTTCAGCTCCTTGCGAAGATCGAAATAGTAGCGCGGATTCTTTGAGGTTTCCGTCGCCTTCCAGGCGCGGTCGCTGAGGCTCAGATAGGCGAGGCCGGGCGGGATCATGATCGCTTTCTGCGACCCGCCAATGATCACATCGACGCCCCACGCATCGACGTCGAGATGCGTTGTGCCGAGGCCGGTGATGCCATCGACAATCAAGAGCGCATTCGTCGCGGCGTCCCGCAGGAGCGCGCCGATGCCCCGGATGTCGTGGCGGATGCCGGTAGAGGATTCAGTGGCCTGCACGAAGACCGCGCGCGTGTCGGGGCGCAGTGCTTTGCGGATCTCGTCGAGCGAAAACGTTTCGCCGTAGGGCGCGCTGACCAGGTCGACCTGGCAGCCGAAGGCTTTGGCGAGCGATTCCCAGCGCTCACCGAACTTGCCGGCGGTGAGGACGAGGACGCGATCGCCCGGCGAAGTGAGATTCGAAATGGAGGCTTCCATCGCGCCGGTGCCGGAGCAGGCGAGCAGCAGGACATCGTTTTTCGTCCCGACAAAGGTCTTAAGCTGCGCGAGCACGCGTTCGTAGAGCGCGCGGAATTCGGGCGTGCGATGGTGGATATCCGCAGCCGCCATCGCGAACTGTGCAGCGGGCAGTAAAGGGGTCGGGCCGGGGGTAAAGAGCCTCGTCTTACGAATCATGTTGGTGTGATCCTCATTTCCATTTTAAAACGGAGGGGCAGTTTCTCCCTATAATGAGGCGTCTGAGGAAGAAGGGGAGGCGGCATCGATGGACCTGACGAAGCAGATCGACCACGACATGATCGCGGCTATGAAAGCGCGCGATACGGAGCGTACGTCGACGCTGCGCATGGTGAAGGCAGCGCTGAAAAACCGCGAGATCGAGAAGAGGTCGGCGCTGACCGATGTGGAGGCGCAGCAGGTCTTCATCACGATGATCAAGCAGCGAAAGGAGTCGATTGAGCAATTCCAGAAAGGCAATCGCCCTGAGCTGGCCGCCAAGGAAGCGCGGGAGATCGTGGTGATCGAAAGCTATTTGCCAAAGACCCTGAACGAAGAAGAGATGAAGAAACTGGTAGAGGGAGCGCTGGAGGGCACCAGCTTCGGCCCCAGGGACATGGGGTCGGCGATGAAGGCGGTACAGGCCAGGATTCAGGAGGCGGGGCTGCGCGCGGATGGGCGGCAGCTGAGCGAGCTGGTGAAGGCTAAATTGCAGGGAGCCGCACCCGGCAGCGAGTGACGCCCGATCCTCACGCGATGGCGCGCACGGGACTGCCGGCCGATACCTCGCCATCCTTGCCGGGCTCGCTCACAGCCATGTCGCCGGCGAGCGGCAGGAAAATGCGGAAGCAGGTGTTGGCACCGGTTTTTAAGTGGAAGCTTCGGAAACCTATCGCGCCCTCGTATTTCTGCACAATTCCTTTGCTGATCCAGAGGCCCAGGCCGGTGCCCTTGGCGGATTTGGTCGTGAAGAAGGGCTGGAAAAGACGCTTGGCGTCTTCGCGCCGTATGCCGTTGCCGGTATCGATCACGGATATGGCGATGCCGCGACGTTGCGTTCGCCAGTCGGTGGCTTCTGCAACGCGCAGGCGCAGCGTTCCGCCTGAAGGCATGGCCTGAATCGCATTGCCGATCAGGTTCAGAAACACCTGCCGCAGTTCGCCGGGGAATCCACGCACGATGCCGGAGGACGAATACTTCTTCTGCAGGATGATGCGACTCGCGAGAATGGGCCGCTGCTGCAGCTCGACGACGTTATCCAGCAGGTCGGGGATAGAGACCGCGATTGGCTGGCGGGAGTCGCGATAGAAGCTGAGCGTCTGGCGCGTGATGTGCGAGGCGCGCTGCAGTTCCTGTTCGGCAAGGCTGGCGTAATAACGGGCTTCTTCGTTGAGGGATGGGTGATTGCGGAGCAGGTAGAAGGCGTTGGTGATCGCCTCCAGTGGGTTGTTGATCTCGTGAGCGATGATGCCCGCGACGCGGCCCATAGCGGCCAGCTTTTCGGCCTGGCGCAAAGCTTCTTCCGCCTGGATCTGAGTTGTGATGTCGCGCTGGATTTCAAGAATAGCGTCGCTTTCGCGATTGACGACTTTGCGCGTCGAGACAACGATCTCCCGGCCGTCGCGCGCCCGCTGCACCAGATTCCCCTGCCACGATCGTTTGGAGTGGAGAACGCCTTCCACCTCATCTTTTGAAACCGGGAAAACAGTGCGCAACACCTGGTGGATGTTGTGGCCCACGACTTCGTCACTGTGCCAGCCATAAAGCGCTTCCGCGCCGGAATTCCAGAAGCGGATGCTGCCCTGGAAGTCGCGTACGATGATGGCCTCGGTGGCCAGCTCGAGCAATTCGGCGCGTTCGCGATGGTGAGCCTCGCTTTGTCGCAGTTCCTCGGTACGCTCGGCGACGCGCCGCTCGAGGTCCGTGTTCAGGCGGGTCAGCTGCCGGGTCTTGCGATGAAGCTCGACGAAGACGCCGACTTTGGCGCGCAGAACTTCGGGAATCACGGGAACGGATATGTAGTCGACCGCGCCGCGGCGGTAGCCGTTGATCTTGTCGGTATCGCTGAGATGAACGCCGGAGATGAAGATGATTGCGGTTTTGCCGAACCGCGGATGCTCGCGAATCATGGCGGCGAGCTCGAAGCCATCGAGCTCGGGCATGCTCACATCCATCAGAACCACGGCAATATCGGTTTTGAGAAGGATGTTCAGCGCTTCTTTGGCAGATGCGGCCTTGATGAGATTCTCGCCAAGTTCACCGAGGATCACCTCGTAGCTGAGGAGCTTGGCGGGCTGGTCGTCCACCATGAGGATGTTGACTTTTTCGTCTGCCGTCATCGTTTCTCCGAGCCCGGGGCCTCTCTCCTCGTCTACCGATGCAACCACATACGCAGCGCGGAGAGCAACTGTTCGGTGTTCACCGGCTTCGCAAGATATTCTGAAGCGCCCGCCTCGAGGCATTTTTCGCGGTCGCCCTTCATAGCTTTGGCCGTCAGCGCGATGATGGGCAGCCGCCGCAGCGAAGCGTTCTGGCGGATGACCTGCATCGTCTCGTAGCCGTCCATCTCCGGCATCATGATGTCCATCAGTACGATGGCAAGGTCGGATGTGGATTCGATGGTCGCGATCGCTTCGCGTCCCGTGCCGGCGGTGAGGACTGTCATCCCACGCCGTTCAAGAACACTGGACAGGGCGAAGATGTTGCGGACATCGTCGTCGACGATCAGCACCTTGCGGCCGTAGAGCGCCTCGTCGGACTGGTGCAGCCGGTCGAGCATGCGCTGCTTGTCCTGCGGCAGATCGGCCACCACCCGATGCAGGAAGAGCGCCGTCTCATCCAGCAGCCGCTCGGGCGATTCTACGTCTTTGACCACCACACTGCGAGCCAGCATGTGCAGCCGCGAATCCTCTTCGGGGCTGAGCTCGCGGCCGGTGAAGACGACCACCGGCAGGTCGACGAGCTTTTCGTTTCCGCGCAGCTGATCGAGGACTTCAAAACCGCTCATGTCCGGCAGGCGAAGATCGAGCACAGCACAGTCGTAACTGGACTCATCGAGCTTCTCCAGCGCAGAAGATCCGGAATCGACCACGTCGATATCGATGTCGTCGTGCCACAGCAACTCGCGGATGCTGAGCTGTTCTGCGGGATTGTCTTCAACCACCAGCAGACGCTTGCGGCGCGGCATCGAGAAGTCGTGGATCCGCGTCAGCGCGGCTTCGAGGCCCTCCGTCGATGTGGGCTTGGTGACGAAGGCGAAGGCGCCGCGCGACAGGCCGTGGCGGCGATCGTCGTCAAGGGTGAGCATCTGCACAGGAATGTGGCGGGTGCGGGAATCCTGTTTCAGATGGTTCAGGACCGTCCAGCCCAGCATGTCGGGAAGGAAGACGTCGAGAGAAATAGCTGACGGATTGTACTCACGCGCCAGCGCCAGGGCTTCGGCGCCGCTCATTGCGGCGAGGACCTTGAATCCGCGGTCGTGCGAGAGGTCGGCGATCACGCGCGCGTAGTGCGGATCATCTTCGACAATCAGCAGCACCGTATCGCCTTCCCGCAGGTTCTCGCGGTCGTCTTCGATGCTGACGCGCGGCTCGGAAACCGCCGGGCTCGCGAGGAAGGCAGGCGCGGGAATGTAGGAGCCCTTCTTCTCAGGCAGCAGAGAGGCCGCGGGTCCGACATAGGTCTGCGGCACATACAGCGTGAAAGTGCTGCCTTTGCCGGGTGTGCTGCGAAGCTGAATTTCTCCGCCGAGCAGGTTGGCGAGTTCGCGGCTGATGGCCAGCCCCAGTCCCGTGCCTCCGTACTTGCGGCTGGTGCCGGCATCCGCCTGCTGAAAGGCCTCGAAGATGATGCGCTGTTTCTCGCCCGGGATCCCGATGCCCGTATCGGAGACTTCGAGGGCGACGACCGAACCGGCGCCGGAGAGAATGGGGTGATCCGTGCTCCACCCCGAAGGCGCGCTGGAAACGGTGAGCCGGACGCCACCCTGTTCGGTGAACTTGAAGGCGTTGGAGAGCAGGTTCTTCAGCACCTGCTGCAGGCGGCGAGGATCGGTCACGAGGCTGCGACCGAGTTTCGGATCGCTCTTGACCTCGAAGAACAGCTTGCGGTTTTCCGCCTCGTGACGGAACGGCCGCGAAACGGCTTCGAGCAGCGAGCCGAAGAACAGCTCCTCAGGCTCGACAGAAACGGTTCCGGATTCGATCTTCGACAGGTCGAGAATGTCGGAGATCAGGTTGAGCAGGTCGGTTCCCGCGCCGTGAATGGTGCGCGCGAATTCCACCTGGCGGCCGCTCAGGTTGCCATCGGGGTTTTCGGCAAGCTGTTGGCCGAGCACCAGAATGGAGTTGAGCGGCGTGCGCAACTCGTGGGACATGTTGGCCAGGAACTCTGACTTGTACTTCGACGTAAGAGCCAGCTCGCGCGCCTTTTCTTCCAGAGCGCGGCGGGCCTGCTCAATTTCCTGGTTCTTGCGTTCCACTTCGGAGTTTTGTTCGGCGAGTTGCTGGGCTTTTTGCGCCAGCTGCTCGTTGGTTTGCTGCAGCTCCTTCTGCTGCGTCTGCAGTTCCGTAGCGAGTTGCTGTGACTGCTTCAGCAGTGCCTCGGTCTGCATCGTCGCCTCGATGGAGTTGAGCACGATGCCGATGGAAGACATGAGCTGATCGAGGAAGGCGAGGTGCGATGCGGTGAAGTTGCTGAGGCTGGCGAGCTCAATGACGGCCTTGACGCGGTCTTCAAACAACACCGGCAGCACGATGACGCTGCGCGGAACCGTTTCGAACAGGCCGGAGCGGATGGGCACCGCCGTTCCGGGAATTTCGCTGATGAGCATGCGGCGCTTTTCAGCAGCGCACTGGCCGATCAGGCCTTCGCCCACCGCAATCTCACGGTTGTAGCCGTCGTGGACGTTGGCGAAGGCGGAGAGCAGAACGAGCCCGCTGAGTTCTTCTGTCTCCGACTGGCTTTCCGTCTGATAGATGACTCCTTGCTGTGCGTTGACCAGCGGCACGAGCTCCGAGAGCATCATGCGTCCTACACTCACAAGATCGCGCTGGCCCTGCAGCATGCCGGTAAAGCGAGCCAGGTTGGTCTTGAGCCAGTCCTGCTCGGTGTTGCGATCGGTCGTGAGCCGAAGGTTATCAATCATCGTGTTGATGTTGTCCTTCAGCTCGGCCACTTCGCCGCGGGCTTCCACCTGGATGGAGCGGGTGAGGTCGCCCTTGGTGACGGCCGTCGCTACTTCGGCGATGGCGCGTACCTGGTTGGTGAGGTTGTCGGCCAGCAGGTTCACGTTGCCGGTCAGATCCTTCCAGGTCCCGGCGGCGCCAGGCACGTTGGCCTGACCACCCAGCCGGCCTTCGACGCCGACTTCGCGAGCCACCGTCGTCACCTGATCAGCAAAGGTCGCCAGCGTGTCCGTCATGTTATTGATCGTCTCGGCCAGCGCGGCGACTTCGCCCTTCGCGTTCACCGTAAGCTTCTGCTTCAGGTCGCCGTTCGCGACCGCCGTGACGACCTTCACGATGCCGCGCACCTGTTCGGTGAGGTTGGCAGCCATCACGTTGACGTTGTCGGTTAAGTCCTTCCAGGTTCCGGCCACGCCGGGCACGTTCGCCTGGCCACCCAGCTTGCCTTCGGTGCCGACTTCGCGCGCCACGCGCGTCACTTCGCCGGCGAATGCGTTGAGCTGGTCGACCATGGTGTTGATGGTGTTCTTGAGCTCGAGGATTTCGCCTTTGACATCGACAGCGATTTTGCGCGAGAGGTCGCCGCGCGCCACGGCCGTCGTCACTTCGGCAATGTTGCGGACCTGCGCGGTGAGGTTCGCACCCATCGCGTTCACGGAGTCGGTGAGATCCTTCCACGTACCGGCCACACCAGGCACGTTCGCCTGACCGCCCAGCCGGCCTTCCGATCCCACTTCGCGGGCCACGCGCGTCACTTCGGCAGCGAAGGAGCGCAGCTGCTCGACCATGGTGTTGAGGGTCTCTTTGAGCTGGAGGATTTCGCCGCGGACGTCGACCGTAATCTTGCGGGAAAGATCGCCGTTGGCAATTGCCGTCGCCACTTCAGCGATGTTGCGGACCTGACCGGTGAGGTTGCCGGCCATGGAGTTCACGTTGTCGGTGAGATCCTTCCAGGTTCCAGCCACGCCGGGCACTTCTGCCTGGCCGCCGAGTTTGCCTTCGGTGCCGACTTCGCGAGCCACGCGCGTCACTTCTGCTGCGAAGCCGTTGAGCTGGTCGACCATGGTGTTGATGGTGTTCTTCAGCTCGAGGATTTCGCCCTTCACGTCGACGGTGATCTTGCGGGAAAGGTCGCCACGAGCTACAGCCGTTGTCACCTCGGCGATGTTGCGCACCTGGCCGGTCAGGTTGCCGGCCATGAAGTTCACTGAGTCGGTGAGATCCTTCCACGTTCCAGCGACGCCAGGCACGTTCGCCTGTCCACCGAGCCGGCCTTCTGTACCGACTTCGCGAGCCACGCGCGTCACTTCTCCGGCGAAGCGGTTGAGCTGGTCGACCATGGTGTTGATGGTCTCTTTAAGGCGAAGGATTTCGCCCGAGACGTCGACGGTGATCTTGCGGGAAAGATCGCCGTTCGCGATCGCCGTTGCCACTTCGGCGATGTTGCGGACCTGCCCCGTAAGGTTCGAGGCCATGAAGTTGACGTTGTCGGTGAGATCCTTCCATGTTCCGGCCACGCCCGGGACCACGGCCTGACCACCCAGCTTGCCGTCGGTGCCCACTTCGCGGGCCACGCGGGTGACTTCGCCGGCGAAGGCGTTGAGCTGATCGACCATCGTATTGATGGTGTCTTTGAGCTCGAGAATTTCGCCTTTCACGTCGACGGTGATCTTGCGGGAAAGGTCGCCGCGTGCGACGGCCGTTGCAACTTCGGCGATGTTACGCACCTGACCGGTGAGGTTGCCGGCCATGAAGTTGACCGAGTCGGTGAGATCCTTCCAGGTTCCGGCAACACCGGGAACCAGCGCCTGACCGCCGAGTTTGCCTTCGGTGCCCACTTCGCGCGCGACACGCGTGACTTCGCCGGCGAAGGCGTTGAGCTGGTCGACCATGATGTTGATGGTGTTTTTCAGCTCGAGGATTTCGCCTTTCACGTCCACGGTAATCTTGCGGGAAAGGTCGCCGCGTGCCACGGCGGTGGTTACTTCGGCGATGTTGCGGACCTGGCCGGTGAGATTGGAGGCCATGGAATTGACGTTCTCGGTAAGGTCCTTCCAGGTTCCCGCCACGCCGGGAACGTTGGCCTGGCCGCCGAGTTTGCCTTCCGTGCCGACTTCGCGGGCCACACGCGTCACTTCTCCGGCGAAGCGGTTGAGCTGGTCGACCATGGTGTTCAGGGTTTCTTTGAGCTGCAGAATTTCGCCGCGCACGTCGACTGTGATCTTGCGGGAAAGGTCGCCATTCGCAATCGCCGTTGCCACTTCGGCGATGTTGCGGACCTGGCCAGTGAGGTTGGACGCCATGAAGTTGACGTTGTCGGTGAGATCCTTCCACGTTCCCGCCACGCCGGGAACGTTGGCCTGACCGCCGAGTCGGCCCTCAGTGCCCACTTCGCGCGCCACGCGGGTGACTTCGCCGGCGAACGCGTTGAGCTGGTCGACCATGGTGTTGATGGTGTCTTTCAGCTCGAGAATTTCGCCCTTCACGTCAACGGTGATCTTGCGGGAAAGGTCGCCGCGTGCGACGGCGGTGGTGACTTCCGCAATGTTGCGGACCTGCGCGGTGAGGTTGCCGGCCATGGCATTGACCGAGTCGGTGAGATCCTTCCAGGTCCCAGCCACGCCGGGCACGACTGCCTGACCGCCGAGCTTGCCGTCAGTGCCGACTTCGCGGGCCACACGCGTTACTTCGGAAGCGAAGGAGCGCAACTGGTCGACCATCGTGTTGATGGCTTCTTTTAACTGCTGGATTTCGCCGCGGACATCGACAGTAATCTTGCGGGAAAGGTCTCCTGATGCGACGGCGGTCGCTACTTCGGCGATGTTGCGGACCTGGCCGGTAAGGTTCGAGGCCATAGAGTTGACCGAGTCGGTAAGGTCCTTCCAGGTTCCGGCGACTCCAGGCACCATGGCCTGGCCGCCGAGTTTGCCTTCGGTGCCCACTTCGCGGGCCACGCGCGTGACCTCGGCAGTGAAAATGCCCAGCTGCTGGATCATGGTGTTGACGATGGTGGCGGAGCGCATGAACTCGCCTTCGAGCGGTCGGCCGTCGACGTCAAGTTGGACCGTCTGCGTCAGGTTGCCCTGGGCGACAGCGGCGATGGCGCGCGTAACTTCCGTAGTCGGGCGCAGCAGATCTTCGATCAGCGTGTTGACCGAGGTTTCCATTTCGTCCCATGCGCCCAGGTGGCGCGGGACGCGGATCCGCTCGCGGGTCTTGCCCTCTTTGCCCACGGCCTGGCCAACGCGCTTCAGTTCGCGGGCCATCTGCTCGTTGGCGGAGACGATCTCATTAAAGTGGTCCGCAATTTTGCCGGCAAGCCCCGTCCACGATCCAGGGAGGCGAACACTGAAGTCGCCATCCTTCATGGTCTGAAGGCCCATCAAAATGATGGGCAGATAATCGGGTACCGCAGTGTCAGTGCCGTTGGCGGGCGGACTTTTAGGGGAGGTCTTGGACTTGGGAGACGGCTGGGCCGCTGTTGCCATGGAAACTCCTGCTTCAACGAAATCTAAGTTTTCACCCGGTACGCCGTCGGGAAATGGCGCAACCGAGCCCAAATGCCTGGAGGAGCGTTGAGTGGATGCCGCGAAAACAGACAAAGGTTGCCTGAAAATTCGTTTGTGATGATACTGTCCGGTTCCAACCGGTGATTCGCCCAGAGGGCGCCGTCTGCGAGATGATGGTCCCGCGATGGAAAAACTGAACAGACGCGAATTTGTGCAGCTGGCAGCGATTGCGCCGGCAGCGGTTGAAGTACTGCAGTCACGAGCAAAACAGGAGGAGAGGCGGCGCTTGCTCTTTGTCGGAACACAGACCGTGGAGGGAAGTACCAGCCGTGGCATCTACGCATTCCACTGGGACCCCGCCACCGGCGAATTACACGCGGCCGGGCTCGCAGCCGAGAGCGAGAACCCCACATTCCTGGCCATCGACCCGGACGCGAAATTTCTCTACGCGGCAAATGAAATTGCCAGCTTCGAGGCCCAGGCCAGCGGAGCCGTCAGCGCGTTTGCCATCGATCACGAAGGGGCGAAGCTGAAGGCGATTAACAAGGTGGCCGCGCTCGGCACCGGAACCTGCCAGGTGACGGTGGATCATCTGGGCCGGGCAGCGTTCTGCGCCAACTACAGCGGTGGCAGCGCAACATCGTTCGTGATCAACTACGACGGGCAAATCACCGACGCGGTCTCCCATTTTCAGTACCACGGGCACGGGCCGGACAAGGATCGTCAGGAAGCGCCGCATGCGCATCGCGTAACCGTGTCGCCGGACAATCGATTCCTGCTGGTGAACGACCTCGGCCTCGATTGCATTCATATCTACCACCTGAACGATGTGAACGCGAAGCTGACGCCTAACCAGCCGCCGCAGTGGAACGCGACGCCGGGATCGGGGCCGCGGGCGCTGCGCTTTCATCCCAACGGGCGCTTTGCTTATTGCGTTCACGAACTCATCTCGCAGGTTGAGGTGCTGGCGTGGGATCGCGACAAGGGCACGCTCGAGTCGGTCGAGAAGATCAGCCTGACGCCGGTTGATTATCACGGTGTGACGCGGGGAGCCGAGATTGTGATTACGCGCGACGGACACTTTGCTTATGCGTCGAATCGGGATTACAACTGCCTGGTCAGTTTTGCCCTCGATCCAAAAAACGGCAAGCTGACTTTCCTGGCGCGCAGTTCGTGCGGCGGGAAAATCCCGCGGCACCTGGCGCTCGATCCGACCGAGCAATGGGTACTGGTCGCGAACGAGCAATCGGACAGAATTTCGGTGTTTGCGCGGGACGAAAAAACAGGCAAAGTAGCGGAGACGGGCAAGGATTTCCCCATCTCGAAGCCGCAGTGCCTGGTGTTTGCGTAAGCAGTCGAGATCAGAGTCTGCAGTTCAGAAAGCAGCCCGTCACGATCCGGTCACGCTGATTCCCGCCCCGCAACAACCGCATCCAGATCGGCGATGTGACCGCGCAGAGCGGAAAGATCCTCACCGGTCAGCGGCTGATCCGGCTTGAGCAGGAATTCAATCGACGCGGCAATTTCGCTGCCTTGCGGCATTCCGAAAACGCCCAGAACGCCAGAGAGTTTGTGCGCGGCTTCACGGCCACTCATGCGCGCCTCAGCGTCGGCCGGATCCTGCGCCAGAGCTTCCGAAGAAGTGTGCAGCACCTGGATTCGTTCGAGGATGGTAGGCCGGCTGGTGCGCCACAGTTCCTTCAGCCGTGCAGCAATTTTGGCAGCGGCGTCCTCGGTCATGGTTTCCCGTGTGGCTAGATTTCCTGCCAGCCGAGGGTCGCGGCAATTTCCTGAGCCAGCACCAGCGGATCGAAGGGCTTAAACATCACTTTCACGACGCCGAGATCGGAAAAGCGTTTCTGATCGGCGGCCTGCACTTTGGCGGTCAGCAGGATCACGGGAATGTCCGCAATCTCAGGAATGAGGCGCATCTCCCGAAAGGTCGTAGGCCCATCCATGCCAGGCATCATGACGTCCAGCAGGATGGCGTCGGGGTGATTCTCGCGTGCCTTGATAATTCCGGCCGCGCCCGATCCGGCGACCAGCACGTCCCAGCCGGCGACGGTTTCGAGGCTCAGCGCCGCCACCTCGCGGATATCTTCCTCGTCATCGATGATCAGAACACGTCGGGACAAATTTCACTCAATTCGAACATGCCGTTCAGATAAACGGCTCGCTCATATCTTATTCGTGCAGTGCAAACTCTTCTATCCCACTTCAGTTCTATCCGCGCGTAGAACTTTGCTGCGTCTCGCCGCCTGAAATTTCTCGCCCCCTTCGGCGCGAACTCTTTTATCCCAGCTTTTGTTCGAACTGACTTTGCGTGGCTTCTTCGGCCAGTGGAGAGATGGACGCGCGCTCGGGAAGATAAAAACGGAAAATCGTCCCGCGGCCTCCGTTCTGCTCGGCCCAGATGCGGCCCCCATGCTGATGAACAATGGTGCGGCAGATGGCGAGGCCGAGGCCGGTGCCGCCTTTCTGGCGCGAATCTGAAGCGTCAACCTGCTGGAAGCGATCGAAGATGCTTTCCAGCTTATCGGCGGGAACGCCGCGCCCTTCGTCGATCACGCTGACCGTAACCCCGTCGGAAGCGCGCACCGTAATGACGCGCACGGTGGAGCGGGGCGGCGAAAACTTGATGGCGTTGCTCAACAGGTTGGTCAGCACCTGGAGCAGGCGGTCGGAATCCGCTTCCACATAAACCGAATTAGGATCGCTGGCCAGAAATACCTCTTCGGAGTCGGCCATCGGCTGCATCGCTTCGATGGCCTGGCGGACCAGCTCATCGAGCGAAATGCGGCGGAAGGCCAAAGGCGCCCGGCCCGAGGTCATCCGCTCCAGATCGAGGATGTCGTTGATCAGCCGCACCAGACGGTCGGAGTTGGCGACAGCAATGCGCAACAGGCTGGTGGCTTTTTCGCTGACCTCGCCCAGCAGCCCGGCGGAAAGAAGTCCCAGCGCGCCGCGGATTGAAGTGAGCGGCGTGCGCAGCTCGTGGCTCACCGTGGAGATGAACTCGTCCTTCATGTGGTCCAGAGCGTACCGCTGGCTGATATCGCGGAAGCTGAGCACGCTGCCGATCGGTTCGCCTTCTTCAACCATGGGCATCAGCGAAAATTCCACCGGATAGCTCTTGCCGTTGACGCGGTAGTAGACGTCTTGTCCCGAAGCCCCCTCAGTGGTCTGAAACGCGCGGCGGGTAAGGCAGGTGGAGTCGCAGCCGGCGATAGGGGGATGCAGAAGCTCGTGGACGCGGCAACCGATCAGCTCGGCCTCGTTGCACTCCATCATGCGGGCCGCGGCGGGATTAACGAAGGCGATCCGGTTGGTGGAATCGACGCCGATAATGCCGTCGGCCACCGAGTTCAGAATGACGGCCTTCTGTCGATCCAGCTGACGCAGGCGCGTTTCCTGACCGGCGCGCGCCATGAACTGGCCAACGGAGCCGCAAACGGTCTCAACCGTGGCCATCAGGTCAGGATCTTCACGCATCAACTGGCGCGAGAAACATTCCACCGCAGCGATAACCTGATTGCCGACGCGGACCGGAACCGCCCATCCGGAAACATACCCATTGAGACGGGCAGCGGTCCGCCGCAGAAACGCAGGATGCTGGCGGAGATCCGAAACCCAGCTGGGCTTGCCCAGCGACCACACCATTCCCGGCAGTCCCTGGCCGCGTGAGAGCACCAGCCCCTCGGTTTCCCGATGAAGATCTTCGCTGGAGCGGCCTTTGGAGTGCCACGAAATACGCGGGCGGATGGAGTGCTGAGTCTCGTCCACGGTCCAAAGCGCGGCAAACTCACAGGAGAACGTATTGCACAGCGCTTCGAGGACGCGCGACAGCCCCTCGTCCATCGAGGTGGTCTCACCAATGATCTGGCTCACGACCAGCTGAATGCGAAGCCGGCGCTCGCGTCGATTCTGCTGGGTAACGTCGCGAAAAATGCAGCGTACCGAGACGGGTCCGGTTTCTTCGCGGCGGCAGCTCAGGCTGGCTTCCACTTCGACATTTTCGCCGGAAGAATTTTGCAGGCGCAGCGGATGGCGCTCCACGCGCACGCCATGCAGCGCCTTGTGGAACAGCGCCGCAGCTTCGGTCTGCACCTCGGGCGGAAACGGCGATTCGAATCCAATCAGGGACTCGAACTGCGACGAATCCATGCCGAACAGGGACTGCCACGATGGATTGACGTAGAGGTAGCGGCCGCGCGGGCTGAGCGTGGCAATCATCTCAGCGGAGTTGTCGAACAGATCCCGATACCGCTCTTCGCTCTCGCGCAGGGCATGCTCCGCGCGGCGCGTGGCACTCAGGTCGACGGCGATCGAGACCAGTCCCTCCACGGTTCCGGCCACTGAACGTACCGCCGAAAGGTACACCATCGCCGGAAAGGTGCTGCCGTCTCTGCGCCGGTAGCGCATTTCAAACCCGCGTACCCGGCTGGCAGGGAAAGTGGCCACGTAGCGTACATAAGAAAGCAGAGTCGGTGTCGTCTCGGGCGGGACCTCGGGATGCGCGCGAAACGCCGGCATCGAGGCCGCCAGCTGGTCGCCGACCCGAGCCATTTCAGCCTCCGGGAACAGCTCCGCGGCCGTCAGTTTGCCCAGCGCTTCGTTGGTGCGGTAGCCCAGCATCCGCTCTGCTGCCGGGTTGAACAGATTGATGCGCCCCGTCAGATCGCAGGCGATCATCATCGGTCCCGCGGAATCGAGGATGCTGCGATGGAGCCGGGCGACCCGCTGCAGCTGGCGTTCTCCCTGGCGCTCCCGCAGCGCGGAGCGAAAGCTCGAAATCGAGATGGAGACCAGCAGCGCCTGCGCTATGGTCCAGAATGTGGCGAACCAGAAGATCCACGGATGGCTCTGCGAGGGCGGGCTGCCGTAGGTGGAAAGGATAATCGCACCGACAAGCGAGAATGCCAGCGCGATCATAAAAGCGCGCGAAACCGTGCGTGAGTGGCTGAGCTGGGTCACTACTCGATTCCGTGAAAATCGGGAATGGGCTTCCCTTGTCGAACGGACAGGCGTTCGGGCTCAGTATAGGGGAACGCCCTGGGGTTTCGACAGGAAAATCCACAGTGGATCAGCACAACAATCCCACTTTGGTGTTACTACTGGCGCGCCCATCACGACACGCGCAGCACAATTTGTAACCGCCGTGGTTAGACCGTCACAGGTTCGAGGATACGGCTCCAGCGGCGCTCGCGACGCTCCGTGTACGCCTTCTTGTGCCAGGCATAACCGGCAATCAGCGGCAACGCCAGGGTCGCTTCGCTGTAGACCATCTGCTCGTATGTGGTGTCGACCTTGCCCCAGGAGCTGGCCTCCTTCAGCGTGCTCGACGAGAGCGCCCCGTCGCGAACGTCGGCAACCGTAATCTGGATGGCGTATTTGTGCATCGGCGCCTCGTTGCCGAGGATGTCGGCGGCGACGACGATATCCTGCGCAAAGTTCTTCGGCACTCCGCCCCCAATCATCAGCAGGCCCGTGGTTGGGTTTGCGATCTTCAGCTGGGTCAGCTCGTAGAAGTCCTTCGCCGAATCGAGCGAAACCTTCGGCTTGTCCTGCCGCTTGTGCTGGTGCGCGACCAGGCCAAAGCCGGCGGAGCAGTCGCTGAAGGCCGGACAGAAGATCGGCACATCCTTCTGGTAGGCCGCATACACGATGGAATCGGCCCCGCCCTTTTCCGGCGTCTTGCCGTTGGCTTCGAGCCACGCGCCCATGGCACGGATAAACTCGCGCGAGCTGTGAGGCCGCGGCGGCAGCGCGTCGGCGACCTTCTCCGTTGTCTCGTCGCAGTGGCGAAGCTCTTCTTCGTCGATCAGCGTGTCGTAGATGCGGTCGATCATCAGATCGCGTAGTTCGCCGTCCTGCGTGCCCGATTTGTAGAGATCGTCGGCGATGTAGTGCCTGAAGCCCAGCGCTTCGAAGAAATCCTGGTCGACGATGTTGGCCCCGGTCGAAACCACGGCGTCCACCATGTTGTTGCGGATCAGGTCCACGAAAATCTGCTTCAGCCCGGCCGAGATCAGCGAGCCGGCAAGGCACAGGATCACGCCGCATTCCTGATCGCGCAGCATGCGCTCGTAAATCGAAGCCGCCCGGGCGAGGTCACGGGAGCTGTACGCCATGGACTGCATGGCGTCGACGAGGGCGACGACGTTGTGCTGCTTGATGTCGATGTGGCGGATGGGCGTGCTCAGGAGTTCGCGTTTCGAAGACATAGCGAACTCAGAATAGCAGGGGAAAACAGAGGAAAAGGTTGCCGCCAGGTGAATTGCCGCACCCGGCCCTTCCTGCCACTACCGAGGCGAGAAGTCGCGAATCCGCGTGACCGTTGGTTGGTCGAGATGCACCAGCATGTCGGTCAGCAAATCCACCAGACGATCGAAATCCTCGCGATTCAGAATGCCATTGTGGGCATGGGTGTAGCGGATGGGCGCGACTAAGTTGACGGTAGGAACGCCGCCCGTGCTCTCCTGGATCTCGGCGGAGTCGTCGCCATATCCAAGCACGAGGTCGAGTTGCAGCGGGATGTGGTTCTGCCCCGCCGTATCGCGCACGAAATGGACAAACTTGCGATTAGCGATTGCGCTGGAATCGAAGAGGAACAGGCCAGGCCCCCCGCCGAGCTTCGCTTGAGTTTCCTCAGGATGGCCGGCGTAGGTATCCCCGGCTATGCCGCCTTCAAGAGCGATGCCGATGTCGGGCCGGACGATCTGCGAGGCGGCGCGGGCCCCGCGCAGGCCAACTTCCTCCTGGGTCGTGGCGACGAAGAATATCTGATTCGCGTGGGCCTGCTTTGCGGTGCGCTGCATCGCTTCAAGAAGGGCGGCGCAGCCGACACGGTCGTCCCACGCCTTGCCCAGGTAATTGCCCGTGCCGTTGAGGTCCTGAAACTGGCTGTCGGGAACGACTGGGTCGCCCTGGTCAACGCCAAGAGCCGCCACCGCCGCAGCATCTTTGGCGCCCACATCGAGCAGGAGCGTGTCGCGGGCGAAAACCTCGTTGCGCTGCCCGGCGGGCAACACGTGGATATCGCGAATGCCAGTCACAGCGTGGACCGGCCCCCTGGATCCGAGGATGATCCAGCGCTGATCGACCAGCGCCTGGTCAAGCCAGCCGCCCAGCATCTGCATGGTGAGGAAGCCGTTGGGGGTGACGCGGCGGATCATGCCGCCGAGCTCGTCCATGTGGGCGTCGACCATAATGCGCGGGCCGGTAGTCCCTTGCTGTGCGATGACTGACCCCATGCCGTCATAGCGGATGGGTTCAGTGGTCAGGGGCCGCATTTCGCGGACCATGATGTCGCGGACAGCATCTTCGGCGCCGGGCGGACCGGGCGCATTGGAGAGCTGTTCGAGCAGGTCGTGCGTGGCATCCTGGGAAAATGCGGAGACGGCACCGAGAACGGTGAGCAGGAAGATGCTCATGCGAACGAGCTGACGCGCCATGCGTGCAATCTAGCATGGCGGGACAAGCAGCACCGCCTTTGTGCGGTCAGTCCGGAACAACCATGGTTTTCCCGGCGAGGTCGCAGGCGCGCCACATGTACCAGCTGGCCACCGAGCGCCACGGCCTCCATTTTTCCGCGCGGCGCGTGATTTGATCCATAGTCGCCAGCATCGAGGCGTCAAAAGGCTTCGATTTCGGCAGCCGCTGGAACGTCAGCGCGAATCCCTTGCGCACCCCATAGTCGGTCACCGGCAAAATATCGGGCCGCCCCAGGCGGAAGATCAGCAGCATCTGCACCGTCCAGGTCCCGATGCCGCGAACCTCGGTAAGACGCTCGATGATCTCCTCGTCGGAGAGACGCCGGATCGCCGTCAGGGTAGGAACCGTCCCGTCCATCGTCTTCGCCGCCAGGTCGCGCAGCGCCTTTGCCTTCGAGGCGGATAGTCCGCACTCGCGCAGCATGTCGTCGGGCGCCTGCACGAGAAGCTCTGGTGAGGGATGCAGCTCGCCAAACGCCGTGAGCAGCCGCTTGAGGATGGCGGCCGCCGCTTTGCCGTGGAGCTGCTGATAAATGATCGACTCCAGCAGCGCTTCAAAAGGGGAGTGCTGGCTTTTGAGTTTCAGCGTGAAGGGGCCGACACGCTCCATCAGCTGGCCAAGCTTTGGATCGGCCGCGGCCAGCGAGCGCACGGCGAGAGCGGTATCGTAGCGAACGGCGCGGCGTCCATCAACCATGACGACAGGGTACAGGGGGCAGGGAACAGCGTATAGCTACGGTGGCGGCCCGGCAGCGCATGCCTCCTCCCTGCTCAAATGGCACTGGCACGGTTACAGATTGGCCTATGCGGCCCAGCCTGCTCCCTGCGCGGGTTGAACCGCGTATCGGAAATCCCGGCGAACGGGGCAGTGCCGCGGGAAGGATGGCGGCAAATGACGCGTGCCTTGCGCGGTCGAAGCGAATAATTTTTTTTCATGATCGGCCGCGCGGCTTGCAGAGCGCGCATGCAGCCGCTATATTTTCTTTTTGAGCGAATTTGTGATGAAGGTCACAGTCGGTTGTGATCCGCGACACTTTCAGAACTAATCCAGAGTACGGATTGATCGCAGGAACACGGTCCATGCACTGGAATGCAGTGTGATCATCTTCGGGGAATGCTGTTGAACCTCACGCCGCCGCTTGCTGCTCAAGGCGGCATAACTGCACTCTCCCGTTTACTCCTCACGCCCTACCCGCAGCGCTTCAGCGATTCACCAGGAGACGCAGGACGCATTCATGCCGCAGATTTTTGACCGCAGCTCGAACGCGCTGGCCCGAATGAGCCTGATTTTGACCGGGCTGATCGTAATAGCCCTGGGGCTGACACTCGATCAACTGCAGCGATCGCCATGGGTGACTCGCCAGGGACAGCGAGCCGATCAGCCGGTGCCTTTCAGCCACAAGCATCACGTTGAAGGGCTGGGACTGCAGTGCCAGTACTGTCATACGACAGTGGAGAAGTCCAGCTACGCCGGCATTCCTCCCACCAAGACCTGCATGAATTGCCACGCGCAGATCTGGACCGACGCGCAGTTGCTGGAGCCGGTCCGCGCCAGCTGGGCCACCGGGGCATCGCTGCCCTGGACGCGGGTGCACGATCTGCCGGATTACGTCTTCTTTAATCATGAAATTCACGTGAATAAGGGCATTGGCTGCTCGTCGTGTCACGGCCGCGTGGACGAGATGCCCATCATGTACATGCAAAACTCGCTGCAGATGGAGTGGTGTTTGAACTGCCATCGGAATCCGGCGAAGAATCTGCGGCCCACCAGTGAGATTTACAACATGGCATGGCAGGGCGCTTCCGAGCTCAGGCCGGTATGGTGCGCGGCGGAAGATGTCCCGTCCGGGTCGCCGACCGCGGGTGGAGTGACGTGTACCGAGACCGCTCCTCAGGGCGAGGTGCAGATGGCGTCGCTCAATTCTCCGCTGGCCGGGCTCCATGCGCAGACCGGGGCGACCGCCATGGGCAGCGAAAATACATCGCCCATCCAATTGCCGGCCGGACTGCACTACACCCGGTTCACGAGCCAGCAGGCGCTGGGGCAGTTCCTGCTCGAGCACTACGGCATTCACACTCCGCGTGAGCTGACCAGCTGCGAGGTTTGTCACCGATGAACAAGAACGAGCGGACAACGTTCAGCGATCAGCAGTCAGAAGTTCTCCAGAGCGAGAACGAGGCAGGCGCCCTGGTCCAGATCGAAGCAAAAAAGCCCACTCTCGCCGATGTGCGGGCGAAGCTGGCGAATCAAACGGGCAAGAAATTCTGGCGCTCGATCGACGAGCTGGCCGATACGCCCGAGTTCGCCGAGATGGTGGCGAACGAATTTCCGTCGCAGGCTTCGGAGTGGATCGATCCGGTTTCGCGGCGCAGCTTTTTGAAGGTGATGGGCGCTTCGATGGCGCTGGCGGGTCTGGCTGGATGCACGAAACAGCCGGATGAGCCGATCATGCCGTACGTCGCGGCTCCGGAAGATTTGATTCTGGGCAAGCCTGTTTACTTTGCTTCGGCATTTCCATTTGCATCGGGCGCGGTTCCGGTGCTGATCAAGAGCGACGCGTACCGGCCGATCAAGGTCGATGGCAACCCGGAGCATCCGTATGTGAAGGGCGGATCCGATCCGATCACGCAGGCGACGCTGCTCGACATGTACGACCCGGATCGTTCGCAGCACATTCTTTATCGCGGCGATACGCGCTCCTGGCCGGCGTTTCTGGCTGCGTACCGGTCGATGCTGGCGGACAAGAAGCCCCAGGGCGGGCAGGGACTTTATTTTCTGAGCGCGACGGTGACCTCGCCGACGCTGGCTGCGCAAATTGCACAGGCGCAGAAGAATTATCCGC
This sequence comes from Acidobacteriaceae bacterium, assembly GCA_036490815.1. GTDB lineage: Bacteria > Acidobacteriota > Terriglobia > Terriglobales > Acidobacteriaceae > Palsa-343. Next base: position 52,406 of record DASXDF010000006.1, on the reverse strand, counting down.
AGGCAAAGTTTGTGCAGTACGAGCCGGTGAACCGCGACAACCATTACACCGCGGCAAAGCAGGCTTTCGGCAGTTTTGTGGACGCGCAGTATCGGCTCGATCAGGCGGATGTGATTGTGTCGCTCGATGCGGATTTCCTGGGCGGCGCGACCTTCCCTGGCTTCCATAAGCTGGCGCGCGATTACGCACAGAAGCGCAAGCTCGACGGCAACACGGACATGAACCGGCTCTACGTCATCGAGACGGTGACCACGACAACCGGGTTCAAGGCGGATCATCGCCTCGCGGTCAAGCCCAGCCAGCTTGCGGCCTTCGCGCAGGCTCTGGCAGGCGCAGTGGGCGCAGGCGGCAGCGCAGCCGGCAACTGGTCCGATCACGATACGAAATATCTGCAGGGCGTTGCGGCCGATCTGAAGGCCAGCGGCGGTAAGTGCGTCGTGATTCCTGGGGAATTTGCTCCCCCCGCCGTTCATCTGGCCGCCTTCGCCATCAACCAGTCTCTGGGTAATGTCGGCAAAACCGTGGTCTATACCGATCCGGTCAATCCCATGCCGACGATCCAGGGGGACGATCTCAAATCGCTGGTCGCGGACATGAATGCCGGCAAGGTCGACTGGCTGGTGATTCTCAATTCCAATCCGATGTACGCCACGCCGGCGGACCTGGATTTCGAGACCGCATTCAATAAAGTCGGCACCGTCGTGCACCTGGGCTCGCATGTGGACGAGACCGGCGACCAGGCGCACTGGCACATCAACAACGCGCACTACCTCGAGATGTGGTCCGACGCCCGCGCGTATGACGGCACCGTGAGCATCGTGCAGCCGATGATCGACCCGATGTATGGCGGCCATAACGCGCACGAGATCGTGCAGTCGATGCTCGATCAGCCGGATGTTTCGGCCTACGACGCAGTGCGCGGAACCTGGAAGCAGCAGCTGTCGAAGGGCGATTTTGAGTTCAACTGGCGGAAGGTTCTGCACGATGGCTGGATTGACGGCACAGCGTTCACGCCGAAGACAGCAGCAGCGAAGGGCGGAGCCTCTGCAGCATCGAGCACGCCCACCAGCGGCGATTCCATCGAAGTAGCCTTCCGGCCTGACGCCAACGTCTACGATGGCCGCTACGCCAACGTCGGCTGGATGCAGGAAATTCCCCGTCCGGTCACCAACCTCTCCTGGGATAACGCCGCGCAGATGAGCTTCGCGACCATGGAGAAGAACGGGTTCGCGGAGAACGACGCAGTTGAGATCAGCGTAGGCGGAAAAAAGATCATCGCCGGAGCGCTCGCGGTTCCCGGTCAGCCGGATGGAACGGTCATCGTCACGCTCGGCCAGGGGCGGCGGTTCGGCCGCGTGGCGGGCGGCGTAGGCTACAACGCCTATCTCATCCAGCAGTCAGGTACGCCGTGGATGCAGGCCGGCGCATCGCTGCGCAAGACAGGCGACATTTACGACATCTGCGTCACCAAGAGCCACCACATCGACCAGCGCAGTGTGGCGCATGGTGGCGACGGATCGGGCACGCATTCGATCGAAGCCAACGAGTCGCTCGACCGCGGCATTATTCGCTACGCCACGCTCACCGAGTTCAAGGCCAATCCGGAATTTGCGCATGAGGGCGAAGGGCGCGATGTGCCGGAGCCGGATGAGAGCATGTTCCCTGCGTATCGCTACGACAAAAATGCATGGGGCATGTCGATCGACCTGAATTCGTGCGTGGGCTGCAACGCCTGCGTAACGGCCTGCTACGCGGAGAACAATATTCCGGTGGTGGGACGCAACCAGGTGAAGATCGGCCGCCTGATGCAGTGGATTCGCATCGACACCTATTTCGAAGGCGATCTGGCTGCGCCGCGTGCACACTTCCAGCCCATGACCTGCCATCACTGCGAGAACGCACCGTGCGAACAGGTTTGCCCGGTAGGCGCGACGGTGCACTCGCCCGAAGGCCTGAACCTGATGGTCTACAACCGCTGCGTCGGCACGCGGTATTGCTCCAACAACTGCCCCTATAAGGTGCGGCGCTTTAACTTCCTGCTCTACTCCGATTTCGAGACCGAGAGCCTGAAGCTGATGCGCAATCCCGACGTTTCCGTGCGCAGCCGCGGCGTCATGGAAAAGTGCAGCTACTGCAGCCAGCGCATCCAGGAAGCAAAAATCAACGCGGACAAAGAGAACCGCGACCTGCGCGACGGCGAGATTCGCACGGCTTGCCAGCAATCGTGCCCAACCGACGCGATCCTCTTCGGCAACATCAACGATCGCGAAAGCCGCGTAGCGAGGATCAAGACCAACGAGCGCACCTACGGCGTGCTGGCAGACATCAACACGCGTCCACGCACGACCTATGTCGCGGGCGTCATCAACGTGAACGAAGAACTGGCAAAGCAGTTGGGCGAGTACACCAGCTAAGTCTGCGTTAGAGATTTCAGAGGGGCGAAGGCAAAAGAGACGATGGCGACGAAAGACGCACCCGTCAACAATCCGATGGTGGATCCGGTCACCGGAGAGTACCGGGTTATCGCGCCGGGCCACACCTTCAAGTCGGTCACGGAGAAGGTTTCGCGCATCGTGCTGACCAGCCACACGCCGCTCGGCTGGTGGTTCGGATTCCTGCTGGCCGGCTCCATCGTGGGCATCCTGCTCACCGCGATCACCTGGCTTTTCCTCAAGGGCGTCGGCATCTGGGCCATCACCATTCCGGTCGCGTGGGGCTTCGCGATCATCAACTTTGTCTGGTGGATCGGCATCGGCCACGCAGGAACGCTGATTTCCGCGATTCTGCTGCTGTTCAAGCAGGGCTGGCGCAACTCCATCAACCGCTTCGCAGAAGCCATGACCATTTTCGCCGTGGTCTGCGCCGGCATGTTCCCGCTCATTCACGTCGGCCGGCCGTGGCTGGGGTACTGGCTGTTCCCCTATCCAAGCACGATGAACTACTGGCCGCAGTTCCGCTCCCCCCTGTTGTGGGACGTGTTCGCGGTCTCGACGTACGCAACCATCTCGGTGGTCTTCTGGTATCTCGGCATGATCCCCGATCTGGCGACGCTGCGCGACCGCTCGCAGTCGAAATTCGGCCAGTTCTTCTATGGATTGATGGCCGTGGGCTGGCGCGGTTCGGTGCGGCACTGGGTGCGGTATGAAACCGCTTCGCTGCTGCTGGCCGGCCTGGCCACGCCGCTGGTGCTCTCCGTGCACTCCGTCATCTCGCTCGACTTTTCCGTGGCGCTGTTGCCCGGATGGCACACGACCATCTTCCCGCCCTACTTCGTCGCGGGCGCTATCTATTCCGGATTCGCGATGGTCCTGACCCTGGCGATTCCGATTCGCAGGTTCTACCACCTCGAAGACCTCATCACCATCCGTCACATCGACAACATGGGCAAGGTCATGCTGGCCACCGGCATGATCGTGGCCTACGGCTACTCCACTGAAGTGTTCATGAGCTGGTACTCCGCCAGCCATTGGGAATACTTCATGATGTGGAACCGCATGTTCGGGCCCATGGGCTGGTCCTACTGGGTGCTGATCACCTGCAACATCGCGCTGCCGCAGCTCATGTGGATCCGGAAGTTCCGGTCGAACGTCGGGCTGATGTTCCTGATGTCCCTGATCGTGAATACCGGCATGTGGTTCGAGCGCTTCGTCATTGTCGTTACGAGTTTGACCCGCGATTATCTGCCGTCTTCATGGGGCACCTATCGCGCCACCAAATGGGACTACGCAACCTTTTTGGGAACGCTGGGCCTGTTCACGTTCCTGTTCCTGCTGTTCGTGCGCTTCCTGCCCATGATCCCCATGTCGGAGCTGCGCATGATGCTGCCGCAGTCCAAAGTGAAGGAAGTGCATGGAGAACCGCTGCCGGAGGCAGGTGACTGATGCCACTCCCTGAAGGCGTTTACGGATTTATGGCGGAGTTTGAAACTCCGACGCAGCTGGTGATTGCGGCACACGCGGCCTACGGCGCAGGCTATCGGCGCATGGATTGCTATACGCCGTATCCGGTGGAAGAGGCCGCCGAGGCCATCGGCTTCCATCGCGACGAAGTTTCGCTCGTCTGCCTCATTGGCGGGTTGTTGGGCTTAGCAGCCATGTTCGGTCTCGAAACCTGGATTTCGGTGTGGGCCTATCCGGTCAATGTTGCCGGACGCCCTTACTATTCCTGGCCGGCCTTTGTCGTACCCGCTTATGAATGGACCATTTTGTGGTCCGGGCTTTCGGCGGCGTTCGGCATGCTGGCGCTGTGCGGGCTGCCCAAGACGTATCACCCGGTTTTCAACGCGCCCAATTTCCGCAACGGCGCGTCGACCGACAAGTTCTTCCTGTGCCTCGAGGCGACCGATCCGAAGTTCGACACTGCGGAAACGCGAAGCTTTCTGGAAGCGCAGGCGCCATTATCGGTGGTGGAGGTGGAGTATTAAGACCGCGTTCAGCGTTCGGCGTTCAGCGCTCAGAAAATCCGCGCTCGCCTCTGCGCCATGGCTGCGAGGGTTGGGATTCCTGTGTTCGATGGGCGCGCTGCTGCTCGTCGCCGGCTGCCGCCAGGACATGCAGAACCAGCCGAGGATGTTTCCCCAGCGCGGCACCACGCTGTTCGCCGATGGGCGCTCGGTGCGTCCGCAGGTGGAACATACTGTGGCGCGCGGCCAGCTCTACGAAACGCAGTATTTCTACACAGGATTGATGAACGGCAAAGAAGCGGACATGATGCCGTTTCCAGCGACCATGCAGGTGCTGGCGCGGGGTCAGGAACGCTTTAACGTCTACTGCACGCCGTGCCACTCGCGCGTGGGCAACGGCGCCGGCATGATCGTCGAGCGCGGCTATAAGCCCGCGGGCAATTTCCACGATGCCAAGCGCATGTCCGAACCGCTCAGCCACTATTTCTACGTCATGACCAACGGATTTGGCGCGATGCCGGACTACAAAGCGCAGGTGGCGCCTGAGGATCGCTGGGCGATCGCGGCGTATATCCGCGCATTGCAGCTGAGCCAGAACGCAACGTCGTCCGATGTGCCGGCCGGAGCCCAGGTGGAAAGCCTCGATACCATCGCGCAGCAGATCGGGCATCCTGAATACGCAGGACCGTGGCCGATCCCGTCCACCGCGATCAACGCGCAGCCGCGGCCCCGGATTATTGCCGGCGCGCCGGGCCAGACGCCGAACCCGCAGTCGGCGACTCCGCCCTCCATGAAGACGAGGACGGGACAGACGAACAAGCCGCCCGCGCGGCCGTCAGGAGCGCAGCAATAATGGCGAACCAATCTTTCAGCACAGGATTGCCCAACACGCTGGGAGCGCCACCTTTCGTCGATCTGTGGCGCCGTCGCTCGGTGCGCCTGGGAATGGTGCTCGCCATCCTGGCCGTTGGCGTTGCCCTGCTGGCGCAGGCGTTTGACCATCCCTCGCTCGGCTGGGATCACTTTATTCGCGCCTGGCTGCTGGGTTTTGTCGGCTGCTTCGGCCTGTGCCTCGGCGGCATGGCGCTGCTCATGGTGCAGTACCTCTCCGGCGGAAAATGGGGACTCATTGTCCGCCGTCCACTCGAAGCCATGACCCGGACCTGGCCCATCGTGATTCTCATGTGGATCCCTATCGCCATCCTCGGTGCCTCCTACGGCAAGCTCTACATCTGGGCGAAATATCAGGACTGGGCCGACGCGCTGAAGAATGGCCTCATCACCAATGAGCAGGCGCACGCCATTCACTGGAAGCAGCCGATGCTGAACATCACCAACTTTTATGTGGTGTCGCTCGTCTGCTTCGCAATTTTTGCGTTCTATATCACCACTCTGAATCGCTGGTCCATGAAGCGCGATGACGACCCGGAACCGCGCGTGGCCTACTGGCGCACCAGGTTTGAGAACCTCAGCGGCTTTGGCGTGGTCTTCTACTCCGCGTTGCTCTTCATCCTCGTCATCTACTGGGTCATGTCGCTCGATCCGACCTGGTACTCGACGATTTACGGATTCCAGTACCTGGTCGGGCAGGCCTTCATGGTCCTCCCGCTCGCCATTCTCACCCTCATCGGTCTGTCGAAGGCCGAGCCCATCAAAAGCACCTTCCGGCTGGTGGAACAACATGACCTGGGCAAGCTCTGCTTCGCTCTGGTGATGCTGAATATCTACTTCGCCTTTGGCGCGTTCATCATCATCTGGTCGGGAAACTCCCCGGAAGAGATTCCCTGGTATCTGGATCGCGTCCGGGGTGGATGGGGCGCGATTGCGACCCTCGACGTCATCCTTCACTGGCTTATTCCCTTCACCCTGCTGCTGTCGCGCGATTTGAAGCGGATCAAGAGCCGGCTCACGCTGGTGTGCTCGATCATGATCTTCGCGGGATTCTTCGACCTGTTCTGGCTGATCGAGCCCAACTTTAAAGATGCGGCAAGGAATCTGCACTTCAGCTGGGGAATCCTCGAATACCTCTTCGTACCCGGTGCGCTGTTCTGTTTCTGGCTGGTCTACTACTTCACCGAACTCAAGAAGCGTCCGCTGATCGCCACCAACGATCCGCACCTCGCGGAGATTCTGGAGCATGACTATGTCCACGCATAACCCGGAGAGCGGCCGGAACCGCGAGAACCTGGACCCCAGGGGACATTTCGACGAGGCGTCGGTCCGCGAAGGCTACGAAGTTTCGGATGCGAACACCGGCGGCATCATGGTGTTCCTGGTCGCTCTGTTCATTTCCGTCGGCGTGTTTTTCGTGGTGTGTTTCGGATTCGGCATCATCATCAACAACGGACTCAATCAGCAGGATGGTCCGGTCAACAAGTGGAATGCGCCCAATCAAATTGCGCCGCGCAAGGCGATTCAGTCGAACCCGGTGCTGGAGCAGGAACAGCTGGCCAGGCTGACTCAGCAATTTCCCACGCCGCGGCTGGAGCTGGACGACGGCAATCAGGATCTGACCGAACTCCATGGCCGCGAAGATCTGCTGCTGGATCACTACACCTGGGTCGACAAGCCAGGCGGCGCGGTGAGGATTCCGATTGACCGCGCGATGGAGCTGATTGCCCAGCGCGGATTGCCGGTCGCGCCAGACACACAGCACCAGGCGCTGATGATGGGCGACTCGCAGCCGCATGTGCAGATGCCGCTGACCAACGGATTTGCGCGGACCGGCTATGAGCAGGAGCTGCACGGCGGTCCGCAACAGGCAGGCGAGCAGTCTTCGTCGAAGGCGGATAACCAGTAAGCGCAGAGATCAGGAATCAGGGATCAGCAATGCGAAGCAGGGCGACAACGCGGAGAAGCACAGCAGCAGCGAGCATCTTGCTCGCCTGCGCTCTCCTCTGTTCCGGAGTTGCCGCGCATGCGCAGGGTTCGTTCTTCGGCTATCAGAAACCCGGAACTCCGTCCGATCAGCAGCCTCTCATGCTGAAGAAGATCATCATCCAGCAGAAGCTCAACACTCAGATTCCGCTCAACCTTGCGTTCCGCGACGAGACCGGCAAAGCTGTGCAGCTGGGTGACTACTTCGGTAAGAGGCCCGTGGTTTTGTCGCTGGTTTATTTTCAGTGCAAGATACTTTGCCCCGAAGAGATTGACGGCCTGGTGGGCGCGCTGGAGATGCTCCGGTTCAATCCCGGCCGCGAGTACAACGTCGTGCTGGTCAGCATCGATGCCTCCGAGACGCCGGAAATTGCAGCGCGGGAGAAGGCGTTTTATATGAAACGCTTCGGCCGGCCGCAGACCGCGAATGGCTGGCATTTCCTCACCGGCCAGGAGCCGGCGATCCGCGCCCTGGCCACCGCCGTTGGGTTTGGATACGTGCCGATGCAGGGCCCCGATGGCAAGATGACCCAGTTTGCGCATGCCAGCGCTGTGGAGCTCGTCACCCCCGAAGGAAAGCTGGCCCAGTATTACCTGGGCGTTGAATTTTCGCCGAAGGATCTGCAGCTCGGCCTGGTCGAGGCTTCCCACGGAACCATCGGCTCGACGGTCGATAATCTGCTGACCTACTGCTACCAGTACGATCCGACGCAGAACCGGCACACGTTGATGTACATCCGAATTTTTCAGGCGGGCGGGGTGCTGACCATCCTGTTGCTGGGAACGTTCCTGATGGTGAACTTCCGGCGCGACATTCGCGAAGCGCGACAACAGAAAACACAGTGGGTGAACGGATAGACGATGCATTTAAGTCCGGTACTTTGGCAATTTTTAATTAAGTGGCTTACGTACTTCGCGATCTTCCCGCCGGAAGCGTCGACGATCGCGCCCTATGCGGACGCGCTCTATTTCTTTCTCATTACCATCTCGGTTGTTGGGCTCGTCGCCGTCGGGATTCTGGTCGTCACGTTTTCCATTCGCTATCGCAAAGACCTCAGCCCCCAGGCCACCCAGATCGAAGGTTCAACGCTGCTGGAAGCCACCTGGACCATCATTCCCCTCATCCTGTTCATGATTTGCTTTGTGTGGGGCGCCTTGCTGTATTTCAGGATTTACAGCCCGCCCACTAACGCCATGAACATCTATGTGGTGGGCAAGCAATGGATGTGGAAGGTGGAGCATCCGGGCGGGCAACATGAAATCAATGCGCTGCACATCCCCATCGGCCGGCCCATCCAGATCACCCTCATCTCGCAGGATGTGTTCCATAGCTTCTCCATTCCCGCCTTTCGCGTGAAGCGCGAAGCTATTCCGGGCCGCTACAACACCGAATGGTTTGAGGCGACAACCCCCGGAACTTATCACCTCTTCTGCACCCAGTACTGCGGCACCCTCCACTCTCAGATGATCGGCGAAGTGGTGGCGATGACACCGCAGGATTACGAGGCCTGGGCCTCCCAGTCCACCAGCGGAAACTCGCTGGCCCAGAACGGGGAGCGCCTGTTCGCCAGCCTCGGCTGCAATTCCTGCCACAACAGCGGACCCAATGCCCATGGCCCGAACCTGGCCAATGTCTACGGATCGCATCTGCAGCTGAAAGATGGTTCGTTTGTAACCGTGGACGATGCATTCTTGCGCGACACCATTTTGAATCCGACCATGCACGAGGTCGCCGGCTTCGCGCCCATCATGCCAACCTATCAGGGCCAGGTCAGTGAAGAAGGCCTCATCGATCTGGTGGAATACATCCACCGGCTCGATTCCCAGTACCGTATTCAACAAACCATCGATAACAGCGCAGCGCAGCCCATCCAGACGGGCGCGACGCCGCCGGGGACCTCATCTCCGACGCTTGCACCAGGGACGGTGAAGCCATGAGCACAATCGTTACATTGCCGGATCAGTCGACAGCCACGCTGCCGAAGGTTTCGTATCTGAACAAAGAGTACGGGCTCAAAAGCTGGCTGCTCACGGGCGACCATAAACGAATCGCGATGCTCTATCTCATCTCGATTACGTTCTTCTTCTTCATCGGCGGCGCCATGGCCGGCCTCATCCGTCTCGAACTGCTCACTCCGCAAAGTGATCTGCTCGCCGCCGATACCTATAACAAGGTCTTCACCGCGCACGGCATCATCATGGTCTTCCTCTTCCTGGTGCCGTCGGTGCCGGCCACCATCGGCAACTTCCTCATCCCTATCATGGTGGGCGCCAAAGACCTCGCCTTTCCCAAAATCAACCTGCTCAGCTGGTATCTGTACATCGCGGCCGGTTGCATGTTGCTGTGGGCGCTGATCTCGGGCGGCGTCGATACCGGGTGGACCTTTACCACTCCGCTCAGCACCCACTATCTCAACACCCACGTCATCACCGCCGGGCTCGCCGTCTTTATCGCCGGATTCAGCTCCATCTTCACCGGCCTCAATTTCATCGTCACGATTCACCGCATGCGCGCGCCAGGCATGACCTGGTTCCGCCTGCCATTGTTTGTGTGGTCGCACTACGCGGCCTCTATCCTCATGGTGCTGGGCACCCCGGTACTGGCCATCACCCTGGTGCTGGTCGTGCTCGAACGCACCATCGGGATCGGCGTTTTCGATCCCACCAAGGGCGGCGATCCCCTCCTCTTCCAGCATCTGTTCTGGTTCTATTCGCACCCTGCTGTCTACATCATGATCCTGCCCGGCATGGGCGTTATCTCCGAAGTGATGAGCACCTTCTCGCGTAAGCGCGTCTTCGGCTACACTGCCGTCGCCTTTTCATCGGTCGCCATCGCCGTCTTTGGATTCTTCGTCTGGGCCCACCATATGTTCGTCATGGGCATCTCCAGCTATTCCGCGCTGGTCTTCTCCCTGCTCACCATGCTGGTGGCCGTGCCCTCCGCAATCAAGATCTTCAACTGGTCCGCAACCTTATATAAGGGATCGATCACCTTTGAAACGCCGATGCTCTATGCCTTCGGCTTCATCGGCCTGTTCACCATCGGCGGCCTCACCGGAGTCTTTCTCGGATCGATGGGCATGGATATCCATCTCACCGAGACCTACTTCATCGTCGCCCACTTCCACTTCGTCATGGTGGGCGGCATGCTCATGGCCTACCTGTCCGGCGTCCACTTCTGGTGGCCCAAGATGACCGGGCGCATGTATCCGGAAGGCGTCTCGAAGCTGGCCGCGGTGATCACCTTCGTCGGCTTCATCCTCACCTTCTTCCCGCAGTTCCTGCTCGGCTATCTGGGCATGCCGCGGCGCTACGCAGCCTATCCGCCGGAGTTCCAGGTGCTCAACGTGTTCTCCAGCGCCGGCGCCAGCGTGCTGGGCGTGGGCTATCTGTTGCCGCTGCTCTATCTCACCTGGTCGCTGAAGTATGGCAAGATTGCAGGACCGAATCCGTGGCGCGCTACCGGCCTCGAGTGGCAGATTCAGTCGCCGCCGCTGACCGAAAATTTTGTCGAGACGCCCATTGTCACCCACGAGGCGTACGACTACGACTGGCTGGAAAGCAAGAGCCCGAGCGAGGTGCCGACCGTTGGATAGCCACACACTAGCCGCTCAAACGTCGGAGACGGCTCACATCGAGCACGAGCACCCCGCATTTCTGCGCCACCACTTCGCCAGCGTGGAGCAGCAGCGCGAAACCGCCACCTTTGGCATGTGGCTTTTCCTGCTGACGGAAATCATGTTCTTCGGCGGCCTGTTCTGCGCCTATCTCATCTTCCGCAACTGGTATTACCCGGCCTTCGTGGCCGGCAGCCACACCCTGCACATCTGGGCCGGCACGCTCAATACAACGCTGCTCATCATCTCCAGCTTCACCATGGCCATGGCTGTGCACGCCGCTGAGACCCGCGTGCGCAAAGCTCTCATTGGCTGGATGATCGCGACCATCGTCCTCGGCTGCGGCTTTTTGTGCGTCAAGGCTTACGAATGGCACGACGAGTGGGTGGACCATCACGTACCTGGCCTCAACTTCAGCCCGGAAAGCTTCCTGCACGGTACCAAGGCCTATCCGGACGACAAGCTGCCGATCGATATGGCGGAAAAGACACAGGTCTACTACTCGCTCTATTTCGCCATGACCGGGATGCACGCGCTGCACATGATTATCGGCGTTTCGCTGCTGACGATTCTGCTGATCCAGGCCTATCGCGGAAAATATGTCGAGGGTCACGTAGCGCCCATTGAAAATTTTGGTTTGTACTGGCACTTTGTCGATATTGTGTGGATATTTTTGTTCCCGCTTTTGTATCTGATCAGTCGACACCAATGACGAGAAGCAGGCTTTAAAGTTCAGGAGCATATTCCACCATGGCCGAACATCACGATCATCATCTGCACCTGCCGCACGGGCCGTCGGAACCGACGCATCACGAAGAGCACATCGTCAGCCCGAAAGTCTATCTGTTGATTGGCACCGCGCTCCTCATTCTCACCGGAACTACCGCGGCCGTTTCCTATATCGACCTCGGCGCGTTCAATGCGGTGGTGGCGCTGGCCATTGCCTGCACCAAGATGACCCTCGTCGTGCTGTTCTTCATGCACGTCAAGTACAGTTCCGGCCTCACCAAGTTGACCGTCGCAGCCGGCTTCCTCACATTCTGCGTCATGATCATGATGACCATGACCGACTACGTCAGTCGCGCCTGGGGCCGCTGGTAGCGGACGAGCCGGCCACGCGGGCGCGCTTTGCGCAAAAGAAAACCAGGCAGACAAAAGGAGCAGCCAGGGCTGCTCCTTTTGTCTTTGCCCTCCAGCCCATCCCGGCCAGCCGTCACAGGACAAGCGCAGCGTCACCTTCCTCGGGCATAATGTTGCGAAGCCCCTGTCAGCCCCGGACAGGCTGCCGGTCCAGCGCTCCCGAAGACAAGCCCCCGGACGAGGTGAACGTGCTCAAAACGATTCTGCTCGCAGGACGGATTCTCAGAAAAAATCCGGCATTCACCATCATTGCCGTTCTTACCATCGCGCTGGGTGTGGGCGCCAGCACCGCTATCTTCTCCGTCACCAATGCGGTCCTGCTGCGGCCGCTGCCTTATAAGGATCCCGCACAGCTGATGGTGGCGGGGGCCGATATGACCAAACGTCACGTGAAGGGGATTCAGTTTTCAAATGCGGACTACATCGACCTGCGCGAGGGTACGAAATCGGTCTTCTCCGATATGGCCGGAGCCTTCACCTTCCGCAATGTAATCGCTCGGGAAGACGGGACGCCGGAACAGGTGCGCACCGGTGTGGTCACGACAAACTTCTTCCAGTTGATGGGCGCGAAGATTCTGTACGGTCGCGATTTCACCTCCGACGACGGTGCGCCCGCCGCCCAGCCGCCTGCCGGGGCTGCGCCAAATCCGGCAGCGCAACCGCCCCAGATGGGAATCCTCAGCTACGAGTACTTCATGCGCCGTTACGGCGGCGACCGCAGCATCGTTGGCCACAGCATGCAGTCGCAGGGCCGGCCGGGGGCCATCATCGTGGGCGTCCTGGCTCCTGGGTTTCGCCTCTATTTTCCGCCGGAGGCAGACGAGGAAGAAAAGCCGGACCTCTGGATTGCCAATCGGCTGGACTACGACGTGGCGAATCGCAACAGCTTTTCGATCCGCCCCATCGGCAGGCTGAAAGAAGGCGTCACCCCCGAGCAGGCGCAGCGCGCCGCCGATGCGGTCGCTGCCGAAGGTCGCCGCACGATTCCCATGGATGCGTCGATCGGCTACGAGATTTCGCTCGAACCGATGCAGCAGCACCTCGTCGCCGAGGTGCGCCCCGCGATCCTCGCACTGATGGGGTCAGTGGTTTTTCTGCTGCTCATTGCATGCGCGAACGTCGCTAACCTGCTGCTCGTGCGCGCCTCATTGCGGGAACAGGAATTCGCGGTACGAGCCGCGCTGGGGGCCAACCGTCGACGGCTGATCGCGCCCCTGCTCACCGAAGCAGCGCTGCTGGCGGCCATTGGAACCGCACTGGGGCTGGCCCTGGCGTGGGTTGGAATCCGCGAACTCCGCGATTTGGCTCCGGCCAATCTGCCGCGCCTCGACAGCATCCACATCGACGGCAGCGTGCTTGCATTCACGGCGCTGGCAGGCCTGGCCGCCGCCGTTTTGTTCGGCATCGCGCCCGCGTGGCGCGCGACGCTGCCGGCGCTGATGAACGTCCTGCGCGGGGGTAGCCGCAATACCGGCCTCGCCAGCGGAGCGTTTCTGCGCAACGCCGTGGTCATGGCGGAGGTCGCTCTTTCGTTTGTGCTGTTGGTCGGTTCGGGCCTCATGTTCCGTAGCTTTCTCGATCTCCAGCGAATCGATCCTGGTTTCGATGCCCATAATCTGCTCACCTTCCAGCTGCAGTTTCCTGCCAATCCGGCCCGGCGGCCAACGGTGGAGGAGCGTGCGGCCATGGTGCGGCAGGTTCAGGAGCGGTTGCGCGCAATTCCAGGCGTTGCCAATGCAACAGCGTCGTTTCCTTTCCCGTTGACCGGAAACTTCAGCCCCATTCGCTGGGGCACCGCGGAGGCCGCAAAGGATCCGAGCCAGTATCAGGCAACGGATCTCGAGGTTGTGCTGCCTGGCTATTTCGAGGCGACGCGTACGCCACTCCTCGATGGGCGGGCCTTCACCGAGGATGACAATCTGCCCGGACGCATCAACGTGATCGTCGATCAGGTTCTGGCGAACAAGGCGTTTCCGGGGCAGTCCGCGGTAGGCAAGCGGATTCTGACCCGCGTTCGAACGCCGGAAGCTGAGTTTGTGCAGATTGTCGGCGTGGTCGCGCACCAGCGTCAGGAATCTCTGGCGGTGCCGGGGCGAGAGCAGATTTACTTCACCGATGGGTTCCTGGGAAACGGCGCTGTTCGAACCTGGGCACTCCGCACCGGCAGCGATCCGGCGCGATACGAAAACCAGGTCCGGTCCGCTCTGCATGAGCTGAATCCGCAGTTCCTCGTCACAGAGGTCGCTACCGGCGAAGAGATCGTTCACGGAGCCCAGGCGAGCACACGTTTCTCCCTGCTGCTCATCGGCGTGTTCGCCATCATCGCTGGAACGCTGGCCGGCGTCGGCCTCTACGGCGTGCTGGCCACAGCGGTCCGTCAGCGCACGGCGGAGATCGGCGTGCGCATGGCCATGGGTGCCGAGCGCAGTGACATCGTGCGCCTGGTCGTGATGCAGGGCCTGAAACTGAGCGGCATCGGCATCGTGATCGGTCTGGTCGCCGCGTTCGTGCTGGGCCGCGTGATGACCGCGATGCTGGTCGGCGTGAAAGCTACCGATCCGGTGACGTTTGTCGCCATGACGGTGATCTTCCTGGCAATTGCAGCCTTCGCTTCGTGGATCCCGGCACGCCGCGCCGCGGGGCTCGATCCGAAAACCGCCCTGCACGAAAACTGATTGTCAGGCGCGCCAGCGCTTTGCGCGCCGATTGGAGAAGGAAGGCGTGGAGTGTCGCGGTTGCGGGGAAGAGTTTCCGGAAGCCGACGGGCCGACCCATCAGTATGTGTTGTCCTCGCCAGGGTGCTGGAAGGCGTATGGCCACGTGTTGGCCAGGGAGTATCAAAACCGGAACTACTGGCCGCTGCATCGCATGACCGTGGATGCGTATGCGGTGCAACACCCGGGCGTGGATACACCACAGGCCCGAAACTCTGTGGCCATCCATCTTTCGCGATTGTGCGTCATGCTGGAGGAAGGTTGGCCTATGGAGAGGGCGAATGCCGCCATGGTGGAAATTACAGCTCGCAAAATGCGGTATCCGTGGCTCGTGCCACCGGAAAGTCGCGGCGCGCTCACGATCCGCCATGTGTTTGAGGCGAGGACTCCGGCCGAGCATCTGGCCGCCGTTGACGCGTGGTCGCGATCCGCATGGGATGCCTGGGCGGAGCATCATGCTGCCGTCCGGACATGGGTAAAGAACTTGTGCGAGTGAGGGAAATCCACCTCCCCGCACCACTCAGGGCCGCGCGAACGCGTAATAACCCGACCGCGTGGAGATGCGCGCACCACGCACCGAGCAACGCAGGCGCACGGTATGGAAGCTGCTGTCCGCTTTGAAGGTTGAAGGCTTGTAGACCAGCCGATACTGCGTCCGTTGTTCCGCTTCCATCATCGCCAGGTCCTTCAGCAACTGATCGCCCTGGGGATTGAAAAACAGCCTGCCGCCCGTCTGCTCGGTCAGTGCCGTGAGCGTTCGCCGTCCCTCGGAGAATCCTGATTCGTGGGCGTTTACGATGGCGTAGATCGCTGTCCGCGTCCGCTGGCACATGTCCACGGCCTCGCGCAGATACGCATGGCTGTTGTCGTCGAGCCCATCGGTGAACATCAAAATGAAATTCCCGGTAGGTTCGCCTTTGTCCGACGCCCACTGGTCGCGGCACGTCTTGTAGAGCGAATCGAAAATCGCGGTGAGCGGGAAATGCGTCGGCGTGTGCGGATCGACCGTCGGAATCGCGGCCGCTCCCGCTGCGATGCGCGCGGCGTCGCTCGTCCAGGCCTGCGTGATCAGAGTCTCCGTATCGAACTGCATCACAAAGGCGCGATCGGTCTCGGGACGCAGCAAGCGCGAAGCATACGTGCGAATGACCGAGCGGTTGTAGGGCAGAGCCCAGTACATCGATGCGCTGATGTCGAACAGGAATCCCACGCGGATGGGGAGATCCTCATACGACTGCAGCATCACGATCCGGTCCTGACGCTTGCCATTGTCCTGAAGCTTCAGGTCGTTGCGGGTCAGGTGCGTCAGGGGTTTGCCATCGGCGTCCGCGGCGTGAAAGGTGAGGGCGATCTCATCGACCGGGACGCGCAGCGTGTACGGCGCTTCCGCCGGGCTTTGCGGCGCTTGCGCTGAAGCGGGCGGCAGCAGAAAAAATACGGCAGACCAGCACAACGAAACTGCACGCCAACCCATATCTGATTACCATAACGAAAACGCACAATGGATGGACGGAGGATCATGCGGACGGTTCTGGCTATCGTGGCTGCGGGCTTCCTGGCCATGGCGCTGGCTACAGGGGCGGGTGTACCGGAGTCGCATAGCAAGGCGCAACTCGAGGTCGCCACCGAGACCGGAATCGTGCGCGGAGTTGCGGTGCCGGAATTGCCACAGGGCGCCGCCTTCCTCGGCATCCCCTATGCGGCTCAGCCTGTCGGTCCCCTGCGCTGGCACGCGCCTGAAGCCGCGCCCGCGTGGAAAGGCGTGCGCGACGCGGCCGAGTTTGGACCAGCGTGTCCGCAGGCGCCGAGTCCGTGGCTTCCCGAGATGCTCGGCATCGCGAAGATGCGCACCGATGAGGCGTGCCTCTACGTGAATGTGTGGACGCCCAACCTGCACGCGCAGCAAAAGCTGCCGGTGCTGGTGTGGGTGCACGGCGGCGGCAATGTCGAGGGATCCGGAGAGTGGCCTCCCCTGGGCCCGGCACTCGCTCAGCAGGGCATCGTGGTCGTGAGCCTTAACTACCGCCTGGGAGTCTTTGGCTTTTACGCCGATCCGGCTCTCGACCGGGAGTCGCCGCACCACGTCTCCGGCAACTACGGGCATCTCGATCAGATTGCCGCCTTAATGTGGGTCAGGCGGAACATAGCGCGCTTCGGCGGCGATCCTGCAAAGGTGACGATTGCCGGTGAGTCATCCGGCGCGCTCGATATCTGCAACCTGATGGCGTCGCCCCTGGCAGCGGGCCTGTTTCGCGGAGCCGTGATGGAGAGCGGCGTCTGCGTCGATTCCTTGTTTCCCGACTTGCGCGAAGTAGAGACCAGCGACGCTGCTCTGGCGAAAGATGGAGGTGTAGCCGCGGGAAGTGGATCGCTGGCGGCGCTGCGGGCGCTGCCGGCGGAGCGAATCCTGGACGCGGCCGCTGACGATGGAGCCCTCGACTTCGAACCGGCGATCGACGGATGGGTGCTCCCGCGCCAGCCTGCGCTGACATTTGCCCGTGGTCAGCAGGCGAAGGTCGCGGTGCTGGTGGGCAGCAACGAAAGCGAAGTGTCGATTTTCGCCAGTCCCCTGGTAGGCGGCCATTCGAATCGGCCGACAACCGTAGCGGCCTATCGCGCGTGGCTCGAGAAAAAATTCCCGCTCCTCGCGGATCGAGTGTTCGCGGTCTATCCCGCACAGATGGATGCCGAAGTGCCGGTGGCGTTTCGAACCATGTTCACCGATTATGACTTTGCCTTCGGCGCGTGGCTGCTGGCTCGGGACGCGGCTCCCACCGGCAAGGATGCTTATCTTTATCGCTTCACCTATGTCGGCCGGGGGCCGTTTGCAGCGCTGGGCGCGTTTCACAGCGAAGAGCTGATGTTTCTGAGCCGCCACTACTGGACCAGTTGGATCCCCCAGCCGGACGATGCTGCGCTGTCAAAGGCGATCATCGGATACTGGACCCGCTTTGTGAAAACAGGAAATCCCAATGGAAGCGGGCTCAACGAGTGGCCGCCGTTCCGGCAGGGCGGGCAAGCCCAGGAACTGGGTCACCGGATCGCGCCGGAAGCCATTCCGCGGCAGGAAGGGTTCGAGCTGTTTCAGCAGTATCTGGATTCGCGATTGAAAAAAACGCCGTGAACGAAGCGGTCCAGACCCGCGCAACCCGTCACGGTACGATGGTGGTTCGGTAGCTTTCTTCCAGCAGCAAAATCTGAACATGCAATGGAGGGTGTGGATGAGGTCCATCGCTGTCGCTGGGTTGTCTTTATTGTTGACGGGTGCCGCTGCTGCGCAGGGGACACCGCAGGTCCTGAATGCAACACCCTCCACCGTGGCGTGGGGCTACTACTGGTCGAAGGCGAAGCCGGTGCTCACGGTGCATTCGGGCGATACGGTGCGGATTCAGACACTGTCGACCTGCGGGTCGAATGATCGCCTCAAAGAGGAGGGCGTCAACCCGGCCGATATCCCGTCGTACAACCAGCCCATCTTCGATCAGGTGAAGGACAAAGGTCCGGGCGGCCACATCCTTACCGGCCCGGTCGCGATTGCCGAGGCCGAGCCCGGCGACGTGCTCGAAGTCCAGATTGAAAAGATCGACATCGACGCGCCGTTTGCGTGCAACGCTTTCGGCGCTGGCCGCGGATTCCTGCCTAACGACTTCCCCTACGGCCGGCACAAGATTATTCCCCTCGACCGCGAAAAGATGATCGGCCACTTCGCGCCCGGCATCGATATTCCGCTGCATCCCTTCTTCGGCAGCATGGGCGATGCGCCGCCCGAGTCAGCCGGCCGCTACGACAGCGCCCCGCCCTGGATGCACGCCGGCAACATCGACAACAAAGAGATGGTGGCCGGCACCACGCTGTTCATTCCGGTGCACGCGAAGGGCGCGCTGTTCGAAGTTGGTGACGGACACGCCGGCCAGGGCAACGGCGAAGTCGACATCACCGCCATGGAGACCTTTCTCACCGGCACATTTCGCTTCATCGTGCATAAGGATCAGCATCTGCTGTGGCCCCGCGCGGAAACGCCCACCAGCTACATCAGCATGGGCTTTAGCCCCGATCTGAAAACAGCTACGGAAATGGCGGTGCGCAACATGATCGACTTCCTTGTGACGGAAAAGCACCTGTCGCGCGATGACGCGTACATGCTGACCAGTGTGGCGGTGGACGTGGACATCACGCAGCTGGTGGACGGCAACGTGGGTGTCCACGCCATTTGTCCGAAGGCAATTTTTAAGGAGTAGCTAAGCGCGCGGCGCGTTGGGCGCAGGCAGGTCCCGCCCCGGATCGGCTTCGCGCACAGCGACGGGCTGCGGGAACGCCGTTGCCGGCTGCACCACGTGCTGAATCTCGGTGACGGGCGCGAGGTGGCGCGTCTGCTGGTAGGTATAGAGGACGCGATGAACGACGGTGATGGTGGAGATGACGGCCAGGATCCACAAGACCGGCGCCATCGCATCCCAGCGTGCGAACAGTGCGCCAATAATGATCAGCACCACCCGCTCCGGGCGCTCCATGAACCCGACCTTGCATTTGCCGATGAGCGCCTCAGCGCGTGCGCGCGTGTAGCTCACCATCAGCGATGTGACCATGACAAACGCAGCCAGAAACACATAAAACAGCCGATTGCCGCGCGCGTAAAACACCAGCAGCCCAAAGAACAGAACCACGTCGGAATAGCGGTCGATCACCGAATCGAAGAAGGCTCCAAACACCGTCACCTGGTGCGTTTGCCGCGCCACGCGGCCGTCGACCATGTCAAAGATGCCTGCGCCGATAATCACGAGTCCGGCATACAGGAACATGCGGACAAAATTATGCTGATTGCCGAAACCGAACAGCACCGCCGCACCGGTATTGATGACCAAACCGAGAAACGTGAGAACGTTCGGCGAGATGCGGGTGAGAGAAAGCCCGTCGACGATGGCCTGAAGAATGACGCCGCAGCCAGCGCCGAAAGCCCGTGTCCAGGTGATAGGAGATTTTTCTTCCACTACGTTCCGGCTTCTGCTTCAGTTTGAAGCGATCAGGTCAGGTACTCAGGTTAGGCTCGAGGCGGCTTCCGCGTCGTCGTGAATAGTGGCCAGCTTGAGAACTTCAAGCTCACGCTTGCCGTTAGGCGTGACCACGGTCGCCATATCGCCCACCTGTTTGCCCACCAGTGCTTTGCCGATGGGAGATGTGGTGGAGATGAGGCCCTTGCTCACGTCCGACTCTTCGCTGGTGACCAGCTTGTACTCGATTTTCTCATCTTTCGAGTTGTCGTAAACCAGCACCGTGGAACCGAATGCGGCGCGGTCGCGGGGAATATTCGAGAGGTTCACGAGCGCCAGCTCAGCCATCCGCTTCTTCAGCTGGCCTAATCGCGCGTTTACGAAATCCTGCCGCTGCTTGGCCATGTGATATTCAGCGTTCTCGCTGAGATCGCCCATAGCCACTGCCTTTTTGATTTCTGCCGGCAGTTCGTGCGTCAGCTCGTGTTCCAGCCCTTTGATCTCTTCCAGCAGCTTCTTCTTGATGTGTTCGGGCATGAGTCAGTTTCCCCTGGAGTTCGTTCCCGCGAAATGCGTTGAGCAAAAAGCATGCCGTGCGGGGCGGGAACAACCAAATCCGCTCCGCTGCCAACGGGATCAGAACCCTGGAAAAGGAGTAAAAGTCAGAAGGCGGAGTACCGCCTCACTCCTGATTATACGATGCCTGGCCGGACCGGTGCGCGTCCAGGAAACTCTGCAAAATCAACACTGCAGCCACCTGGTCCACCACTTCCCGGTGCTCGGAAAGCCCCCGTCCCGCGGCATGCAGATGGCGGTGCGCCTCGGCCGACGTCAGCCGCTCGTCCCACAGGTGAACGGGGAGCGAAAATGCCTCGCGCAGCGACTCCGCAAAAACCTGGGTTTTGGCCGCCTGCGGACTCACGTCCCCCGACATATAAAGGGGATTCCCAACGACGATCGCCGAACACCCGAATTTGCGCAGCAGCCGCCCCAGGGATTTCAGGTCCAGCTTCGCGTTTTTGCGCACCAGGGTCAGCACCGGCTGCGCCGTCAGGCCCAGTTCATCGGAGACGGCGACTCCAATGCGACGCCCCCCGAAATCGAGGCCCAAAAGGCGGGGTTCCACAGTAAAGATGGTAACCCGGAGACACAGAGAAAGCCGCATCTTAGAATAGGTTAGGGAATCAAACGAACATCATTGAATGGAAAAGGTTCTCTCCCTGGTGCGACGCTTTTTTCTTCTTCTGCTCCTCACAGTTGTGGTCATCGCGGGCGTGGTCGCTTTCGCGCTGCTGGTCCCCACTGGACCGCGCGCGGAAACCTTCGTCGAAATTTCGCCAGGCATGTCGAGTATGCAGATCGCAGCGCAGCTTCGGGATCAGAGAATCATCCGCAGCCGCTACGTTTTCATCGGCCTTCACGAGTGGAAGGGCGGAACCCTCAAAGCCGGCGAATACCGCTTCGATCATCCCGCGCCGATGAAAGAAGTTCTCGACCGTATCCATCGCGGCGACGTCTACACCGTTGCGCTCACCATTCCTGAGGGATCGAACCTGTTCGACATTGCAGCCAAAGTCGAGGCCGCCGGCCTGGGATCGAAAACGGCCTTCATCAAGGCCGCCCGCCAGGATGGCTCTCTCGTCACCGACCTCGACCCTACCGCCACCAGCCTCGAAGGCTATCTGTTCCCCGATACCTACCGCCTCGCCCGGCACACCGACCCGCAGGAGCTGATGGCGGTCATGGTCAAGCGCTTCCGTCAGGCGGCGCAGGGCATTGGCCTGACCACGGACTATCATCAAACCGTCACCCTTGCGTCGCTCATAGAAAAGGAAACACCCCTCGATACCGAGCGCCCCCTGGTGGCCAGCGTATTTGTCAATCGCATGGAGAAGAACATGCCGCTGATGACCGATCCTTCGGTGATCTATGCGGCGCTCCTCAATGGCCGGTATCGCGGCACGATCTATCAGTCGGACCTGCAGGCGGATTCGCCTTACAACACCTACAAGCGCGCGGGCCTGCCGCCAGGCCCCATCTGCAACCCAGGCTTGAAGTCGCTCCAGGCAGCCATGCATCCGGCGCGCACGGATTATCTCTATTTCGTCGCGGCCAGCGCCGATCCCTCCGGGCAATCGCGCTTCTCGGCCACCCTTGAAGAACACGCGAAGGACGTGGAAGCCTACCGCCGCGCTGTGCGCACTGCGGGGCCGCCCGAATGAACGCTGCGCCCACGGGCTGCTGCGGCGCGGCCGTCGGTCGCCTTCGCGCTTTAAACTCGCCTCCTGCTCCCCTGAGCTCGACGCGTCGAACGCGAACCGCGATAGCCGTTGCGCTCACCCTGGCTTTGCCGGCCCTGAATGGCTGTCTCTGGCATACCCGCAGAGTGCCGCAGGCCACCATGCCCGCCAATGTGCAGACGGTGCCCCCGGAGCAGCTGGTCGACCAGATCAACAAACAATACGACGCAATCAACTCGCTGAACGCGACCGTCACGTTCACGGCGACGCAGGGCGGCACCCTCAAAGGGAAGGAAACCACCTACACCTCCTTCAGCGGATACATCCTGCTGCGCAAGCCGGAATCGCTGCGGGTCATCGGATTCCTTCCGGTTGTCCATACCCGCGCCTTCGATATGGCGAGCGATGGCAAGACCTTCCAGCTCTGGATTCCGGCGAAGAACAAAGTGATCGAGGGGACGAACTCCCAGCCCAACCCGCCGTCGGCCAACGCGTTTGAAAACATGCGGCCCTACATCTTTTTCGATTCGCTGCTGCTGCGCAAAGTCGGCCCCGACGATCTGCTGCTGGTCGAGACCGACAGCCCCACCGGCGTCAATCCCCGGACCAAGAAGCTGGAGTTCCAGCCCGAGTACCTCGTCACGGTACTCGACCGCAAGGGCAACAGCAATGTGGTGTTCGCGAAACGCGTCATTCACTTCAGCCGCATCGATCTTCGGCCCATTGCCGAAGATATCTATGACCAGAACGGACAGATCCAGACCCAGGCGACGTACGGCCCGTTGCAAACCTTCGGGTCGGTGCGCTTTCCGGGGACGATCACCATTAAGCGGCCGCTCGATCAGTATCAGATTCTCATCAGCTTCCAGAAGCTGATCATCAACCAGCCGCTCAACGATCAACAGTTCCAGCTGACCATCCCGGAAGCAACGCCGGTCCAGAAACTGCCGTGAGGCAGGGTGTAGGGGAATGGGGTATAGGGTGTAGCCGGTAGATTTGCGATGCTGCAGCGGCACTTCTACCCCTCAGGCTACAGCGGCCGGTCAGTATAGAGCGTCTTGTCCGAAAGCTCCTCGACCGGAAACAGTCTTCCCCGCAAAAGCGCCTGCACGTGGTCGTGAAAATCTCCCGGCACAAACAGCAATTTGCGTGGCCCCGTGCCCCACATCGGCAACAGGTCGGCGTCACTCAGAAAAATATGCGGCGCGTCAGGATAATCCGCCCCCCAGATCATCGAAGATCCAAACATCTGCCCGTGGGTTTCCGGATCGGGCGAGAAATATTCCGTCGCTCCATGGAACAGCAGCGCGGGCCGGTGCGTGTAGAAAATAATCGACGAGCCATCCGCCTGATCGCCATACAACATCAGCTGCGCATCGGCGTTGGCCGGCGCCGCCGTAATCCGGTTAATGGTCTGCGCCATGGCGCGTGACGAAAGCATCGGCTCAAACCGCACCAACGCGATGTGCGCCGCGATCAGCACCGCCGCAAGGGTGAACCCCACGCTGACCGTTGCTTCAAACGCGTGCCCCTTCCGGCGCAGCAACCACGCCGCCAGCGGCCCCAGGAAAAACGCCACCGCGGCCATCATCGCCGGCAATCGCAGCGCCGCGAACGAGGGGCCGGTCAGGTCGAAGAAATGGGACATGGAGAGCGTGTACCCGCCCACTCCCCGATGCGCCAGCAGCGTCCCGATGTCCGCAACAAACGGCAGATGCCGCGACTCCCACAGTCCCCACCCCAGCAGCGCCGCCGCCGTAATGCCGGCAACCATAAAGAAAATATGAGCGCCCGAGAGCCATCCCGACGATCCGCGCCGCCCGTCGCTCTGCGATTCTTCAATGACCGACAATCCGCCGGCGATCAGCATCAGCAGCGCCGGATAGATCGGCCAGGTGTAGTACTCCTGATTCGTCGAAATGGCGAAGAACAGCAGGATGAATCCCGCAAACAGCGCGAGCAGCAGGCTGGTGCGGGCGCGAAAACGCAGCCGCGCCGCGAGCGCGGAAGATTCGTATGCCGTCAGCCGTGGATCGAGAAACTGAATAGTGTTGGTCGCGTCGTAACGCAGGTCCGAATGAAAAAGATGGCGATTCCGCCAGGCCCGCCGCAGAACCACCGGCAAAAACAGCGTCCACGGAAACAGCCAGATCAGCTGCCCCAGCCAGTACACAAACCACGGCTGCCGGTTGTAGTCGTGCGGATACCGCGTGCCCAGGAACCGCAGGATGTGCTCGTTAATGAAGTAGAAATAGAAAAATCCGTGTACGTGCCCCGGCGTAGGTATGTTGCCGACAGGATTCCCGTGATCCGGATTGCGCAGCCCTGCCAGGATGTGCCACGGCGCGCCGATGGCGAGAAACAGCAGCAGGCCCGTAGGAAGACGAAACTGCCGCCATTTGCGCCAGTCGCCCGTCATGATCAGGTATGGAACCACCGCGGCAATAAAGAATACCGGCGCGATCAGCCCCTTGGCCAGCAGCGCCAGCGCCAGCGAGCCGTATGCAAGATAGAAGCGTTCCGGTTTGCGATCCTCAATGCCGGTCAGAAAACTGTACAGCGCAAGCATCAGAAAAAACGTGAGCAGCGATTCCGGGATCAGCGTGCGCGTGAAGAGAAAAACTCCAACCGAAGTCAGCAGCCCCAGCGCGGAGTAGAACGCGGCTCTGTCGCCCCACGCTCGCCGGGCCCACATCCACGCGATCACCGCGCAGCCCAGCACGGCCAGCACCATCGGCAGGTGGGTCGCAAACGCGTTGTAGCCGAACAGGTGGTAGTCGACCGCGACCATCCAGTAAGGTAGTGGGGGCTTTTCGAGATAGCGGACGCCGTTCACGTAGAGCGTCACCCAGTCCCCGCTGGTGGCGATGTGCTGCGCGGCCTGTGCGTGCGTCGCGTCGGCGTCGTCGAGAAGCGCGGGCGAGAACAGAGCGGCAAAATAAACGGCGACGAAAACAAGACCCAGTAACGTCCAGGCGCGCGCGGGGGTAGAGTAGAGCGAAGGCTGGCTGGACGGTGTCGCCGACTGAGTTTTTGACAATGGTGGGTAGGTCATTGGGTCCGAACTCGGCACAAGGTTCAGAATAACAGCGCAAATGCAAGGGGATTGGGCGCGGGACAATGACGGACGATCGTACAAACGTGCAGCGTCTCAAAAAAAAGCTGCACGAAAATCTGATGAAATGCGCCGACGACCCGGACGTCGATCCGGTCCATGACACGCGTACCGGCACGCGTCGTCTGCAAGCCACCCTCGAAGACCTGATGCGGGAACTTCCCCCCACAGAAGAATCGGATCCGTTGCGCGACGCGGCCACGGCGACCATGAAGCTGCTCAAAAAGATTCGACACGAAGCCGGTCCGGTTCGCGATCTCGACGTTCACCGCAAGCTGCTGGAAAAGCTGACCAGGCGCGCTGCGGATCCGGGTGACGAGAAGCCAGAAAAGCCAGGACAGGCGAAATTGGCGCTCGGCGATCCTGACGACCTCGAGACTCCGCAAGCCCCGCCGCCGACCGCCCTCCACAAACAAGCCGACGATCTTGACGCATGGCTCAAGCATCGCCGCAATGAGCTGGCCGCTGGAATCAAGGCCCAGGCGAAAGACTTCGCAGCGAAACTCGATAAGCGCGTGGACGAGCTCGAAGCCGCGCTGCAGACCAGGCGCATACGCCGCGCGCGCAAAAAGCCGCCTGGCGTCGTGGCGCTCGACAGCTTCGCCCGCCTGGCCTCCGAGATGCAGGTCCTCGACGCTGGCAATCTGCACGATTTTCGCAAGGGAGCGAAGAAGGCGCGCTATGTTGCGGAACTCGCAGCCCACACCGACGCGCAGGCCAGGCTGGTGGGCGAAACGCTCAAAAGGCTGCAGGACGAAATTGGCGACTGGCACGACTGGGTGGTTCTCGCCGAGGAAGCTCACTCCGCGCTGGGGCATGAAGCACCGGATCTGATCGCGCTGCTCGAAGCCGAACGCGAGCAGCACTTTATTGCCGCCATGAAAATGGCCGCCAAGTTGCGCGGACGATTGATGGGCGAGTGGCTGGCGGTTTCGCGTCGCCCCGCAACGCGCGCCACAAACGCGACGCGTAACACGGTGGCGCGCCGCCGCGGAGCCACATCGTAGGCGCGCTCGTGTAGGCTGCTGGGTGAATGGAATCCTCGAACTGAGGCTCGCCGAAATATTCTCCGCCCATGCAGACCTTTGCCGCCATTGATATCGGATCGAACTCCTGCCGCCTGAAAATTGGCCGCGTCGTGCAGCATCGTCTGCGCATCGTGCACGAGGATCGCGAGGTCACGCGGCTCGGAGCCAGCGTCTTCGAAACCGGCATCGTCTCCCCCGAAGCCATGGCCGCAACGCTCCGCACCCTGAAGCGTTTCTACAAAGCGGTTCAGCTCAACGGCACTGACAAAGTGCGCGCTGTCGCCACCTCCGCCATGCGCGACGCCCGCAATTCACGCGCCTTTCAGGCATGGGTGCGCGACGAAACCGGCTGGGACGTCGAAATCATCTCCGGCCTCGAAGAAGGCCGTCTCATCCATCGCGGCGTCGTCGAAAACGAGCCCGGTGCCGGCGGCCGCTGCGTGCTGGTCGACATCGGCGGCGGCAGCTGCGAGATCACCGTCTCCGAACACAAACGCATTCACGAGACCATCAGCCTGCCCCTTGGCGCCGTGCGCCTTACCCAGGAATTTCTGCGCAGCGATGTTCCCGGCAAAGATGAAGTTCGCCGCCTCCGTCAATTCATCGACCGTGAACTGCGCAAGGCGAAGCGCCGCATTCATCCCGAACGCATCCGCCTGGTCATCGGCACATCGGGCACCGCGGCAGCGCTCTTCGACGCAGGCCGCGCCCTCGGCAAAGGCCGCGCCAGCAAACAGCTTGTCCCTACGCAGACCGTGCGCCGCCTCACCTCGAAGCTCACCAGGATGAAACCCGGCGAGCGGTCGGCGGTTCCAGGCATTGGGCCGAAGCGCTCGGAAATCATTATTGCGGGCGCCCAGGTCTTTGCGCATATCCTCGAAGGCTTCGGCCTGCCCGGCTTTCGCTATTCGCCCATGGGCCTGCGCGATGGCATCCTTGCACAGATGCTCGCCGAGCAGGATTCGCGCGCCTCCATCCACCAGCAGTTCGAGCGCGAGCGCTGGCAGGCTGTTGAAGAAGCGTGTCGCCGTTACGGCATCGATCCCCGCCAGGCGGAGCCGGTCCGCCAGCACGCCGCGCAGATGTTTCGCGATCTGGCCGCCGTCCACGATCTGCCGCCCGAGTACCGCACCTGGCTCGAAGCCGCCGCCATGCTGCGCGACATCGGCAAGTTTCTCAACCACCAGGGCTATCACCGCCACGCGCAGTACATCATCGCTAATTCTGAGCTCTATGGATTCACGCCGCAGCAGCGCGTCGTCACCTCAGCCATCGCGCGCTATCAGGGCAAGAGCCGCCCGGCGCCGGAAGGCCGCACCATGCGCCAGGTTCCGCCCGAAGAATACGAGCATGTGCGCCGCGCGGTAGTCTTGTTGCGCCTTGCTGTGGCCCTCAATCAGGATCGCGCCAGTGACGTGCTCAAGGTTCGCGTGCGCGTCTATCCCAAACGCGTCCTGCTCGAACTGCTGCCCGGGCGCACCGGGGCCGAACTCGAGCTGTGGTCGCTGCGCAAAGAAGCCAGCTATTTTCGCGAAGTTTTCGGACGCGATCTCTTCGTTGCTTTGGCGTAAATGCCGCGCAGAATCCTGGGGTCGACCAGCCAGTGCAGTGTGCCCGGCAGGCGCGTGCAGTCAATGCGAGCCACCGCGCCCTTCCGCAGCCGCGTGCTGATCCGTCCCGAGGGCGCCAGCAGCGATCCAAAGAAAATGGCAAGGTTCGGGTTGTGCCCCACCACCAGCACGTTTTCGTATTTCATCAGGCTGCGGACCAGGTCCTGGAATTTCTGTACCGTCGCCTCCGGCGCCAGCGCATCGCTCAGGTCGATCTTGCTTTCGTAGCCCGTTTCCGTGCCCACCAGCGACGCGGTCTGCAACGCGCGCTTCAGCGGACTCGAAACCACGCGATCGAACTGCACATTGAGCGCGCTCAAAAAGCTGCCCACAAGAATGCACTGCTGCTTTCCCTCCTTGTCGAGGGAGCGCTTAACGTCAACTTTAGGATTGGCGCGGCGTGTGCCGGCGCTGGCGTGGCGAAGAATGTAGAGATTCATGGTGAAAGGCCGGAAACGTGCTCCAGTTCCTCTTTGGGAGAGGTCTTTTAACCTGATTGTAACAATCAGATCGCCGGCCGATTGTTAATTTCGCGGCCCTGCCTCTATAGTTTTCAGGGTTTTGCGTCGATTGGCGCGTCGAACCCGCTCCACCCACGCGTGACCGGCTGTGGCATCGGGATCGGGCCAGGATAAGGCTCAGGATCCGGTTCCGGAGCCGGCCCCGGAGCAGGATCAGGGCTGGGCATCGGCGGTACGCCCGGGTCGGGCAACGGGCCAGGGTCAATTCCAGGTATGGAGAAGAGGGAGCCAGTTATCGAGCTGAAGCGATGGGGATTTTGCGTTGATAGGGTCACGATCTGTGGGAGAGCGCAGGCCGAAGGATAGTTGCTTACGGCAGTTCCCACAGCTCCGCGACCAGCAATCCGCCCAACCACGAGCGCCCATCTTTACGGATCAAACCGTGGCGCTGGAGCAGCTCAGCCCAGGGAGGAATGTGTCGGACCGCGAGGCCGGTGAGCAGGTGAAAAGCCGCAAAAAGAGCGGACACGATCCACCCGGCGAGCCGGTTGCCGGCAGGGATCCGGAATTCCGAGACCACCCACCGCGCGCCTGGCGCGAGACGTGGTCGCAGCCGCGCGATCAGTTCTTCGGCTTCCCGCTCCGTCAGGCAATCGAGAAAAAAGTGGGTGGCGACGAGGTCGTAATCTGCCGCCGCCGGCTCATAGCAACGAGCGTCAGCGCAGGCGGTGCGCAGCCGACCCTCTGCACCCGCGCGGGAGACGCGCCTGCCCAGCAGCTCCAGCATCGCTGCCGATCCATCCACCGCCTCCGCGTGGAGTTGCGGATTTCCCCCCAGCAGTCGCGCCACGAAACGCCCATCGCCATCGCCGAGAACGAGCGCCCTTCGTGCATTCCCGAAAGTCGGCAAATAGTGGAAGCGGCACCGCTCCAGCATCGGCCCAAACGAAAGGTATTCCATCGCCCGGTAGGCACGCGCGATGCGGTCGAATCGCGGCAACTGCGCTGCTATTTCCGCCATGGAATCAGCAGAAGCAGCGGAGTCAGCAGAATCGCATCCGCCAGCACCCGCAGGGCCAGCGCCGAAAGACCGTTCTCCGGTCGCCGCGTCAGCGATCGGCGAAAATCGCGATCGAGAGCAAAAAACAACATGGCTGAGGCGAACAGAGCAGCGCCAAGGCCTAGTTCTCCGGAATTGTGTCGCGCCAGCACCATGAATGCCGCGGCGACAACCGCAATTGCCAGCGCCGCGCTCGAAATTCCCGCCGAAATTCCCGCTCGCCGTGATGAATTTGGCTTTTCCCACGCATGTATCGCAGAGCAGTTCAGCCAGCAAAGGGCCGCAAGCACCGTCACCAGAGCGGCCATATCAACATGCGCATAGCCGGCGACCGACCATGCCGGTACAGCACAGGCACTCGCGAAGACTGCGCCGACTGCCGGTTCGCGCGGAAAGCGGATCCGCGGCACCGGCAGGTGTACGGCGGCCGCATACACCATGGCCACCGCGAAGATCCATGTGTCTTCTCGACGCGCCGCCGCGGGCAGCCGCGCAACAATAAGCCACACCAGGAAAATAATCGCGACCGCCGCGCACATCAGCAGCACCCGCCGATGGCGCGCATGGAATCGATGGCGCTCTCGCAGATCGCAGCGAGGAGCGCCGGCCCGGCCATCCAGCAGGCGGTCCGCAACATAGATCAGCCACGTCCCGATACCCAGCACGGCCAGGCCGCTCCAGGCAATCTCGGCGCCCACTGCGCGCCCCAAACTCCACGCCCACAATACGGCGACCGTAGGTGCATCGAGGCTCAGCAAATGCCAGTAGACCGGAACGGCGGCCACCCCCGACCACCGTCCTTCAGCAGTAGCAGGAACAGATACAACTAAATCCACATCTCTATTTTAGAAGCGAAAGCGGTATCGAACCTCCCCATAAATCTGGCGCGCATCATTTTCGTGGAAGCCCCCGAAGGTGAGGCTGTTGTCCAAAAGCACCCTCGTATTCCCTACATTCGTCGCCTGTCCGCTGACGCTCCAGTTCTCGCCGACCGCCTTGCCCAGCGCCAGGTCGAAGGTCGTATGCGCGGGCAGGTAATCGCCCGTATATGGTGAAGGCGGATCCGTGAAGCCATTCGAAAATCCTGACCCGTAGTAGACGTTGAACGACGCATAAGCGCGCCGCGGCAGATTGCCGTTGAACCCCACGTTGAGCGTGTTGCGCTGGTCGTGGTCCAGTGCCGAGTAGCCCGGATCAACCGCGCAATCCGGCGAATTCGCTGGATAGCAGATCAACCCACCCGTGATCGCTCCTCGCTGTTGGGCGATCTGGTTCGAATACGCCAGATGCGCCTGGCCATAGCGCCACAATCGCGGCGAGCGCAGCGTCAGCTCCCATCCCTGGATCAGCGCCCCGTCCACCGTCACCGGAATAAAGATGCTCGACTCCCCGATGTTGCTGTGGTCCAGAAAATTGTTGGCGCGCGTCTCAAATGTATCGGCGTCCAGCAGCCATCCACGCCACGGAATCTGCAGCCCGAACTGATGCTCCTCGTCGCGCTCGCCCCGCAGCGGCAGGAAGCTCGTATCGCTGGATTGCGCAAACGCAAGCGCCGGCCCGGAAACGCTGGTGAGCGGTGGAGGCTGGTAAAAGCGCCCGTAGAACCCGCGCAGCACCCAGCCTAATTTAGGAATCTGCACGGCCACACCAACACGCGGATCGAAAGCGTTCTCAGAAAGCGCGCCCTCGAAATGCGTCTGCCGCGCTCCGCCAATCAGAGTCAGCCAGGCAGTGGGGCGGTAATTATCTTCGACAAACGTTTCTTCAACGCCGCCATTGACCAGCGAGTTCTCAGAAAAATTCTGTGCGCTGCCGTCGTTGAAAACGACTCCAAACAGGTCGTTTTCGTGTTGATCGTAGCCATACAGGCCGGCCTTGAACGAATTGCGCGTCATACTCGTCGAAAAATACGCCTGCGCGCCGCTGTATTGGCCTGTCTGCTGCGCCGTCGTCGCCGTCGGTTCATCCGCAGCACTCGGTTCGTAGTTCGCATCGTTGTAGTGATAGAACGGCGAAATTTCAAACAGCGAAGCCGCGCTCAGCGTGTGAATCCACGAGAACGTTGCCAGCCCATCGGTCTCGTGCTGCCCGTCCCGCAGGCCCGACGAATCGTACAACTGATTCTCCCAGTCGCTCGGGTTTGGATCATACGGAATCTGATAGTAGTCTCCGCGCAACTGTGCGACAAAACGCAGCTGATCGCGTGGATTCCGATTGAAGATCAGCGACGTAAACCCGCCGTATCCGTTTTCGGCGTCGTGTACCGGCCTTTCAATCGGAGCCATCAGGCCGTAGTCGCTGCGGTTGCCGTTCACGGAGGCGAACCACGAAAAGCGCTCGGTATGATCGCCGAGACTCAGCTGGCTGTCGGTCTGGTAATAACTACCCATCGTTGTTACAAATTCACCCTCGCGGCTGGCTTCAAAACCAGTCCTCGGGATGACGTTGAACATACCGTAGGTGCGATCGCCCAGATCCGCCCCGTAGCTGCCGCGATCCACTTCGACCGTGTCGATGTCGCGAGGATCGATCTGCGGGCCAATATTGCTGGCGATATTCGTGTTGGGGATGGGAACGCCGTCGATCATCCAGTTCAGCTCGTGGCCGCCGCGCATGTGCAGCATGTCGTGGGTCATGTATGCGCCCGGCGTGTAGTCGGTAATCATCGCCAGCGAGTTGGTGCGGCTCGCCCCCGGCGTCTGGTCGATCTCCGAGCGGCTGATCATCGTCTCCGGCGTCACAGAGTCCACATTCGCCGCCTGGGTTTCCGCGTGTACTTCCATCGTTTGCCGAACCGAGCCGACCGCGAGAGGGAAGTGGAGAATTTCAGAACCGTTGGAAGTCACGGTGATCGTCTCGTCCAGCGTGGTGAACCCTGGGCTCGAAACCGTGGCGATGTAGACGCCCGGCGGAACAGCGGGAATGGAAAACGTTCCTTCGGAATTTGTCACCGCGGTGAAAGAAAGGTCGGAGTGGGCGGCGCGCAGCACAATCGATGCTGCCGCAATGGGGCGATGGCTGGGGTCGTGCACGATGCCCTGCACCTGACCCAGAACGGCAGCCAACAGCAGAGGCGCAGGCAGCAAACAAACGAGAAAGAGGAATCGTCGCATCACGAGGGGCTCCTGAGGAGAAGTCGCAAATGTAACAGTCACGGTGGCAAATAGACGGGTGCCGCAGGGCTGCGGCAAAGGTCCGGCTGCTTCAGTTACAGGGCGAGGAGTTCAGGAGGGCCGCGCTTGTGGCGGGCGCGATCGGCGGAGATGCGGTAGCCGGCTTCCGCCGCGCGAATTACCGCCGCAGTGCCGGCGGTGGGACCGGCAACAGCGGGCAGGCTCACCCCAGCGAACAGATGAGGCTGCAGCAACGGTGTCGCGGGGCAGGGTGAATACGGGCATTTCGACGAGACCACGTGCGCGCCCGAAGGAATGTTTCCCACTTCAACAGTCAGCGCGCAGTGATGCTTTCCGTCACGCCGGCAACAGGCCGGCAACTGCGATTCGTCAGGACCCGAGGCGAGCGCGGGCGCTATCAGCGGAAGGCTGAACGCCAGCACCAGCGCGATTGCGAATGCGCGTCGCATCAGTTCTTCGTACCAGGGGCCGATGAGTCGCTGGCGCCGGCCAACGCCCGGGAAACCACAATTCTACTGCTGGGTCGAGTAGTCTGCCTGCACCAAAGCCCAAATCTCATTCTTTTTCGACGTCAGCGTCAGATGATGCGAGACGGATTCCGATGCATCCTTATCCGGCGTGTACGACAGCGTGTACTGGTTCTTCAGCAGAGCTCCCAGCTTGTTGTAGCCTTCGTCCGCCTTGTCCTTCCTGCCTTCCACCATGTATCCGCCCGTTGCGCTGCACAGCTTTTCCAGAATCTCTTTACCGTCGATGTGGGGCCCTTCCGATGGATTCTGCCCGCCTCCGCGCCGCCCGCCGCCGCCGCCCGGATAGCCGCCTCCGCCGCCAGGATAACCTCCGCCACCGCCAGGCATTCCGCCGCCCATGCCGCCGCGCCGGTTTGTCCCCGGATTCGTATTATTCGTGTGCTCCTCTTCACCCTTGAAGTAAATGGCGAAGATCGCCACGTTCGAGGCCTGCGCCGCTTCTATCGCGTCGTTGATGGTCTCCTTGCTGTCGCGGTCGATGCCGTCCCCAACAATAATCAGCACGTGACGGCCCGGCTGTTTCTTCAGAACCTCGGTCGATGAGAGATAAATCGCGTCGTACAGCGTTCCGCCGTAGCTGCCCTCTCGGTGTTCGCCCGCGCCCTGGTCGCCGCTCCTATCGCCGCCATTGTTCTGATTGCCAAACTGCGGCGACCCCAGCTGGTTCAGCGAGTCGTGCAGCTTGTTCACGTTCGAAGTCGGATCTTCCAGCAGGTCCACTTCGTGGGCATACTGCACCACAAAAACTTTATCGTCGGTCCCCGGCAGCGTGTGATCCACAAAGTGGACGCTGCCCAGCCGCATATCCCCCAGTTCCGTCTTCAGGTTTGCGCTGGTCTGGCCCAGAATGCCGAAGGTCATGGGCGCTGGCTGCGCGGGCGAGAACGACGTCACCGTCTGGATGTGCCCGTTATCCGTCAGCGTGATGTCGGCCGGCGTCAGGTTCTTGACCGGATCGCCCTTTTTATCCACCACCGTCACCGGCATCGAAACCGGCATGCCTGCGGGAGCGGCTGGGGCGGCCGGCGCAGCCGCGGGTGCCGTTGCTGGCGGCGTTGTGTTCTGCGGCGTTGCCGGCTTCGAGGTTTGCGACAAAGCGCCGGTTGCCAAAAACGTTAAAGCAGCCAGAGCCGCAGGAATCGACAAATGGGTGCAACTGGAAATCTTCATAGTTTCGCGCGGGGCGTCTTCGACCCCCCATTTAGACGTTAGCACCGCCGCTCTGGTTGCGGCGCCGCCGGTCAGCAGCCCCCGCCGTGGCGACGCCACAGCAGGTAATCGACCGAATAGCGGCCCGCGCCAAAAATCAGGGCCATCAGCGACGCGAACAGAAAAGTGTACGGGTCAGCGCCGTAAAACTGCCCGGGATTGCTGATGATCGAACTCACCGCTGCCCGATCGGCCGTCAGATACGCAACCACCATGTCCCCTGCCAGCAGCAGCCCCCAAAAACGAGTAGCCAGGCCGCCGATCAGCATCAGTCCACCGACAAACTCCAGCAGCGATATGCAAATCACCGTCAGGTGTGGCGCAGGAATGTTGAGGCTCGCAAAAAATCCGGTCGCGCGGTCCAGATTGTGCAGCCGCCCCCATCCCGATTGCGCGAATTGCCATCCCCAGTAAACGCGCACCAGCAGCAGAAAAGGCGATTCGAGCCTGGCGGAGAGAAGCTGAAAGCGGCGATAGAGCCCTGGGATCAGTCCCATCGGCTTACCAGGCGCAGGTGTCGTGGCTGGCGTGCTCATGCGTCGTTGCCCTTCCTTGCGAGGAACATGGATCTGTCAGCTTGTGAACCAACCCAGCATAGCCCAGGTGGCGAACGCCTCCTGCAGAAATGCGGCCCGCTGGTCTTCGGGCAGCGCGCTGTTCTTCAATGCGAGGTCGATGGCCTCGCCCAGATCTTTGCCCGCCATCAGCGCCGACAGCAGCCCGAATTCCTCCACCGAAAGCGGTTTGTACCATACCGTGTTCTCGTGGCGATGGACCGCCAGGTGCATCGGATTCGGCTTCAGCGCCGCTACGTGGCGCACGTGCCGCCGCTTGCGCGAAGTGCTCGCATTGTTGGCTGAAGAAGCGCTGCTGCCGTTCTCCGTCCGCACCTCCAGCAGCAAATCGTCTACCGGATACGAGAGTGCCAGCACCCGCAGATGCGGCTGCAATCGCATCGTTGAATTTTCGTCGATCGCCGCCAGCGCTTCCGCGCTCAGCCGCTCGCGCTCCTCGGAATCGAATGCCTCAATGTGCGCCCACTCCAGCCGAACCATGTCCTGGGCCAGCGTCGGATGCGGGCCCTGATGCTCCGGATGTTCCGCCAGCCACCCCCCCAGCCGCGACCCCAGATTCCGCAGCGAGAACGACTCCGAAGGGCAGTCCGTCAGATACGCCCGCATCAGCGTGTCGAACTTCGCGCGCCCCACAATCGCCAGCAGCCCTGGAAAATCATCTTCAAACGACGTATAAAGCCGGAACCAATATTGCCGGTTGTAAATTTCCAGCCGCTCAAACGACGTCAGCCGATCGTTCGGCCGGATCATCGCGTCCGCCTCGCTCACATTCGACGAGCCATCGCGCCGCCGCCGCGGCATCGTCTCCCCGCGGGTCAGCGGATGCATCACCGCCGCCGCCATCCGCCGCTGAATATTCTGCAGCTGGCCGCCGGCCTGGTGATTGGTCCGGTGATCGGCCTGGCTGCCGCTCTGCTGATCAGCCCCCGTCACCGCGCTGCTCCCGCCGGCTCCGCCATCGAATTGGCC
Organism: Acidobacteriaceae bacterium; assembly: GCA_036490815.1. GTDB lineage: Bacteria > Acidobacteriota > Terriglobia > Terriglobales > Acidobacteriaceae > Palsa-343. The sequence continues at coordinate 16,737 of DASXDF010000006.1, read as the reverse complement.
GCCGCCTGCACCGCAGCCAGACTGTTCTGCTCGGCCGCTGCCTCAGCCGCAGCCTTCAGAAACTTCGTCGCCTTCAGCGCCTCAGCATGCACGTCCTCGAAGCTCGGAATGTTGTCGTCCCACTCCAGCAGCGTCGCTGTCGGTCCGCAGCGCTCAATCGCCCGCGCATACAGCCGCCATACTGCGGGCAGCACCGGATGGTCGTGCGTGTCGAGGATGTACTTCTCAAACTTGCTGTGCCCCGCAATGTGGATCTGCGCCACGCGATGCGCCGGCACCGCATTCACATAGGTAAATGGATCGAAGCTGTGGTTCTTCGACGAAACATAAATGTTATTCACGTCCAGCAGAATGCCGCAGTCCGCCCGCTCGACGACTTCGTTCAAAAACTCCCACTCCGTCATCTCGGAAGCGTGAAACTCCGCATAGCTCGAAACGTTTTCCACCACCACAGGCACTTCCGTAAAGTCCTGCACCTGGCGAATTTTCTGCGCCGTCACTTCCACCGCTTCCCACGTGTAGGGCATCGGCAGCAGATCGTGCGTGTACCGCCCGTCCACCGACCCCCAGCAAAGATGGTCGCTCAGCCACGGCGTCTTCGTGCGCCGCGCCAGCTCTTTCAGCCTCTTCAGGTGTTCTCGGCTCAGGGGACCGGCGGAGCCGAAGTACATCGAAACGCCGTGCTGCACAACTTTGTACTGCTCCAGAATCTGATCGAGCACCTCGAGCGGACGCCCGCCGTCGACCATGTAGTTTTCCGAGATGATCTCGAACCAGTCGACCACCGGGTGTCGGCTCAGGATGTGCTGGTAGTGCGGAATCCGCAGACCGATGCCGACGCCGTAGTCGGTAAACCCATTGAAGCGATTTGCAGGCAAAGCTGAACCTCGAAGCGAAAACAGAAGGGCCGCGGGGGAGGCGGCCCTGTTTTTGGGGAAGTTTTTAGGAACCTGCCCCGGGATGAAACTAGCTGGGCATCTTCGAGCCGTCGGTGGCGCAGCCGCCCTTACCCTTGCAGCTGTTCTTGCCTTTGCAGCCGTTGTCGCTGCTCTTGCAGCCGCCCGTGCCTTTGCAATCGTTTTTCCCTTTACACGAGTGCTTCGCGGGCTTGTCCAGATTCACGCCGGCGAACGACAGCTTGCCCGCCTTCAGGATCGGTGTGCTGCTTGAGGTGCTGTTCACCGAAGCGTGCATTACTGTCACGCCGCTGAGCAGACCGGAAACAGCCGCAGCGACCATCATGGTCTTCAAGGATTTCGTCATTTTCGTCATTCCTCCATCGGATTGCGAGGACCAGACCTGGCGTACCTGGAGAGGAACTGGGAAGCGCCGGGCGGGGGACCTCGCGGTGCGGATTAGACTACATACTCAGTACGACCGCTAGCAAGGCGTTGGATTGCCAACCAGTTAAATTTTTTGAGCCTTGTTTCCCGGCGTTTAGCCGCTTAGCAAGCGTAGGCCCACGCAGGAGACCGTTGTAGCAGTTCCGTCACATTTACAGTCGTTTTATAGCCGCGGGGGGCGCGAGACGGATTACCGCTGGAAAATCGGGACGACGGCGCTCCCCGCCTCCCGAAACTTCCGGGCTGTCGGTGTTACGGCAGAAACTGGCGACGATCGCGGTAGGATACGTGCACACACGCAGGCCAGAGGGACGTATGAAGTCAAATCTCGTCAGCATGGCGATTGCGTCTGCAATGCTTGCGGTCGCCGTGCTGACCTACGCCACTCCGGTGCTCCTCGCGATCGCTTGGTATCGTCGCCTTAGAAGTCATCCCTCCAACGGGATACGCGTAAAAGTGGGCTGGCTATCCCTGGTGCTGGCCTCGCTGGGATTCATCTTGCTGGTCGTCGCGATAAAGGTCAGCCCTGACCCCGGCTCACCCGCGTTCGAAATCTGGTTCGCGAAGTGGCTAAAAATCTGCTCCGTTGTGTCTTCAGTCGCACTGGTTGCGAGCCTTGTAGGCGTCGGTAAAATGCAGTGGGCGGTCAGGCTATCCTCGGCGATTCCGCCGCTATCCATGCTTGTCGCAAAGGCCTTGGAATCGCGAGCTCCAGGTTCTGGCCGTATCGTCGGCTTTGCGGACATTTCAAATCAACCCGCGAACTTTCCGGATTGCCGGTAATACAGTCAGAAAGCCCCAAAACATCCTCCCCATGGCGGGGCTCGTGGCAGGCCGTGAATCATGCTTACGCTGCGGTTTTAGACATGGGATGGAGACGCTTGTACGGTGCGAAGGACATCCGCGTGTGAGGCCTTCCACCGGCCGCCGTCAGCAAAGTGAACTTCGGCCACGTAGAAAATCATGCTGCTCGCCTTCAGATTGAGTGGGATTTCCTGTGCAGGAACACTTGCTTTCGCGCCAGGGATCACTCCGGCAGGAAGATTCATCCACGGCCCGACTTGGAAGTCATTCTTGCCGTCAACTACAGTGAGCCAGCCGACTCGATAGCTGGTAACCACGTGATTGCTGCGATTCACCCATTGCGCCGACTCCAAAGCATCCGTTATGCCATGCGTGGTCTGCACAAACACAACCGGAGAGTCTTTGGGGCTGGCGGGTGCCAATCGGGTCTGCGCGAAGGACGCAGAACTTAACAATAACGCTGAAGCAGCGACGATCCACTTCATAAGACACCTCTGAGCAAGCGCATTGCGAGCACCGAGAGTATAGCGCCGAGAGTCCCACGTTGTCGCTAACAACGACACTTAGACCCGAAACGTCCGTTTTGTCGGTTAACCGGCAGGAACCCGACCCTGCGTTCACGCCGAAGGCTCGCGCCGGTGTCGACGAGTGAATTGCCGATTCCCCCCCAGCCTGTTTTTGGTTCCTCTGGACATCCCAAAGGAGGACATGCTAGCTTCTCTGCAATGTCCAAAGGAGCGGGGATGGCCGACGCCGGGAAATCGGAAGTGCTGCAGGGAACGCTGGACCTGATGGTGTTGAAGACGCTCTATGCCATCGGGCCGCTGCACGGGTTCGGTATTGCGCGGCGGATCGAGCAGGTCAGCAACGGCGTTCTCGACCTGAACGAGGGCACCGTCTACACCGCCCTGCTGCGCCTGGAACAGCAGGGATGGATTGCCTCGAAGTGGGGCAAGAGCGAAAACAACCGCCGCGCGCGTTTCTACTCCATCACCCGCCAGGGCGCGAAGCAACTCGAGCGCGAGACGGCGAACTGGGAACGAGTGGCCGGCGTCATCGAACGCGTCCTGCGCCTGGAAAGGCAGGGGTGAGGCCATGCGAAAACTGCGGATGATGTGGGCGAAACTGAAAGGGCAGGCGGGGCAGACGCGTGCGGGCGAGGCGTTCGACGAGGAGATTCGCGAGCATATCGCTCTGCTCGAGGAACGCTACGCGGCCCAGGGGATGAGTGCGGCAGAGGCGGCTCACGCAGCGCGGCTCCAGTTCGGCAACGTCACCGCCCTCAGGGAGCGCCAGCGCGCGCGGCGAGGCATCCTCGCACCCGGGGAGTGGGCACGCGATGTCCGCTTTGGCATGCGCATGCTGGCCAAACGGCCGATCTCGAGCGCCGCAGTGGTGCTCGCCCTGGCCCTCGGCATTGGGATGAATGCGGCGGTGTTCACCTTCGTGAATGCACTGCTGCTGCGTCCGCCTCAGGGCGTCCGCTCCCCTGGCACGCTGGTCGACGTGTGGCTGCACGATGCGAAGAGCACCGGCGTGCAGAGCTACCTGCCCTTCAGCTATCCCGCTTACGCTGACTTCCGCGACCATGCGAAGTCCCTCGATGGGCTGATGGCCTTCGACGGCGACGGCCAGCAGGCGATCTGGAATCACTCTGGCACGGGCAAAGTTCTCCACGGCGAGCTTGTCTCCGGAAATTTCTTTCCCCTCCTCGGCGTGCAGCCGGTCGCTGGGCGCCTGCTCACGGTCGACGACGACGCGCTCGCCAATCCCCACCAAACGATTGTGCTGAGCGATGCCTTCTGGAAGCAGAATCTCGGCGGCGACCCCGGCATCCTCGGACACACGCTGTTGCTCGACGGGGCTGCATTCACCGTGGTGGGCGTCGCGCCGCCGGACTTCAACGGCATCATGGTCGGCACTACCCCCGATTTCTTTGCGCCGCTGGCCGCGCAGGCGCTCTTTACCCACGATTCCGCCCGCTTGACCCTGCGCGATTCGTACTGGCTGATCGTCGCTGGCCGCATGCGCAGCGCCGGCGATCGCAAAAGCTTGCAGGCGGAGATGCACCTGCTCGCGAACCAGGACTGGATCGCGAGCGGCCGTAAAGACGACCCTCTCGACGCGCTTGTTTATCCCCTCGCCCTCGTGCCAGGCCCGTTTCGCGGCTATGTGGGCGCGTTCACCGACGGCCTGCTCTTCGTCTTCGCCCTGGTGCTGCTGATTGCATGCACCAACGCCGCGAGCCTGCTGCTGGCCAGGGCCACGGGACGCGCGAGAGAGATGGCCACCCGGGCAGCGCTGGGCGCGGGCCGCGCCCGGCTGGTGCGGCAGATGCTGGTGGAGAGTCTCCTCCTGGCGGCGATTGCCGGCGCCGCAGGCATTGCCATTGCGTGGGCGACGTCGCGGCTGCTTCTGCAACTGAAACCGGCCGAACTGCCCATCACGCTCGACATTCCCCTGGATTGGCGCGTAGTCGCATTCGCCGTTGCAGTCTCGATCGCCACCGGCGTGGCTTTCGGACTGGCGCCGGCCCTGCGCGCTTCTGCAGTCGAGGCTGCACGGGTGCTGAAAGAGGAAGCACAGACGGCGGGCCGGAGAAAGTCTCGCATACGCAGCGCGCTGGTGGTGGCGCAAATGGCTTCCTGCATGGTTCTGCTGGCCGGGGCGGGGCTGTGCGTGCGCAGCCTGTGGAACGCCAATGCCATCGATGCCGGATTCGACACGCACCACATCGCGCTGGCCACCCTCAACCCCGGCAGCCTCGGCTACTCGCCGGCCCAGGTCAACGACTTCTACACGCGCCTCCTCGAGCGCGTTCGGCGTCTGCCCGGCGTTACCTCCGCCAGCTATGCGGAGTTTCTCCCGCTGGGAACCTCACGGTCCGAGACTTCCGCCGGCATGCACCTCGGGAAGGATCCCGGCGCGAGCATGGTGGACGTCTATCGTGTCGGCCCCGACTTCTACCGCACCATGGGCATTCCTCTGCTGCGCGGGCGCGATTTGACCGCGCAGGAGGCTCAAAGCGAGATACCCGATGCCGTCGTCGTCAACGAGGTTCTTGCACGCCGCGTGTGGCCGGGCGAGAATCCGTTGGGCAAGCGTCTGGCGCTCGGAGGCGAGAAGACCATGAGCGAAGTCGTCGGCGTGGCTGGCAACGGCAAGTACCACACGCTGGGCGAAGGTCCCGTCGCTGTCGTCTTTCGCGGCGCGCTGCCGGCGCAGCGCACGCTGGTGGTCCGTACCCCGGGGGACTCACGAGCATTACTGGATGAAGTACGGCGCGAGGTGCCGCTGGTTGATCCGCTCATGGCCGCCACCCAGGTGCAAACCATCGAGCAGTACATGGCGCTTCCGCTGTTCCCCGCGCGCACCACAGGATGGCTGCTCGGGGTGTCTGGGCTCCTGGCTGTTGTGATGACGACCATTGGGCTCTTTGGCGTCGTTGCCTGCGTCGTATCGCAACGAACTCACGAGATCGGTGTGCGCATCGCGCTGGGTGCGCGGCGCAGCGACGTGCTGATGATGGTCGTGAGCCAGGGATTGCGCCTCACCGCCATCGGTCTGGCGATCGGGTTGTGCGCGGCGTTTGCCGCAGCCCGGTTGCTGGAGCCGCTGCTCTACGGCATTGGGGCCAACGACCCGGCGACGATGATCACGGTAGCCCTGGGCCTGACAGCGATTTCCCTGTCGGCAAGCTATCTGCCTGCTCGGAAGGCGATGCGAGTGGATCCTTCGGTGGCGCTCAGGTATGAGTGAGCAGCGGAAGAATGGTGCAGGTGGGAGAGGTATTCCTGCCCAATAGTCGGCAACACGGACATTTCAAATTGCCCCACGAACTTTCCGGATTGCCGGTCACACGTCCGTCAAGTGGGCGTCCAGCAAATACAGTCCTCTCCTGCATTATCCAGCGTAGACTTGCGTTCATGAACTGGCGGCGAGGACTCTTCCTGGCGGGCGCACACTTCGTGCTCGGCACGCTGCTCATCTCGTGGCACGAGTGGCATTCCTGGAAATTGGAACAAGGAGAGCAGATTCACTCCGCGGTTTTCCTGGAGGGGGCAGCGTGGCAGGAAGGGCAGACGGTCGAATTCGATCCCTGCAATGGCGGATTCGTGGATTATGCCGTCAGCCCCGAGGAAAGAGTCGTTCAGTTCGCAAATCTTCCCGTATGGATGGCTACTGGGTGGGGTCTGCCTTGCCCTGCGCGGTGGACGTTGGCGGGTCTGCCAACGGACGCGGCACTCTAGACCAGCGATCCGGCAAGACCTCTTCCTGGCGGCCAGCCTGTGTATTCTCATTCCCGTCGAGTGGCTATTGGTTGGTGGCCTTCCATTAGTCCGTACGCGCAGATGGGTAGGCGAACCGGGTGCGTTGATCAGCGTCTGCTCCGCTATCGCCTGCGTTTTGGTGTTCTTCTCGTGGATTGGCGGTTACCGAAACGTTGGCCGGGTAGCTGAGTTCCCGATGCTGGTTGTGCCACTCGCGTGGGTCTGGTGGTTGACCTTGTTTTCCTGGAAGTCGCTTCGTCAGATACTAGGTCGATTCATCCATTAGGTGCCCAGAACCGCGAGGTAGGGCGACGCCAAAACCCGAAACTCCCGGATCGTCGGCAATACGGAACTTTCACGCCATGAAAGTTCAGGGTTGCCGGTCAACCTCCCGCAACTCGGATTCACACGAAATCCGGGCGGGGTGAACCCATCGGTAATGCTGTGTCAGTTGGCTGGCTCAGGTTGCGCGGCCCAGGCCTCGCCTGGCGTAGAGGAATGCCGCCTTGGACCAGCCGCCGAGGGCGGCGAGGAACTCGTGGCGTTTCCAATGCGCAAAAGCCAAGGTACCATGGAGCCATGGCTCTTGTGGGTGCAGTTGGAGCGCCCATCGAAGCTGCCGGAGAGCCGCGTCAATCTGCTTGCATTGGAGATATGTATCGCCGAGATTGGCGTGCGCTTCCATAAAACTTGGATTTATCTCTGCTGCTTGCCTAAAGGCCGTCAAGGCACATTCAAGGTCGCCGGACTCCCTTCGTGACATTCCGATGACGACATAAGGCTCGTCGTAATCGGGGTCGATGGCCAATGCTCTTTCGGCGGCAAGGATTGCTTCACGGTAATGATGCAGGTGGAAATGAAACAAACCGACGTTATACCAACCAACGGCGAAGTCGGAGCTTAGCTCCAGCGCAAGGGAATATGCTTCGATTGCCTCCGAATACCTCTTAAGCTTTCCACAGTAGTAGCCGATGCTAACGAACAGCGTCATTTCCAGCGGGTTCAGCTTTGCGGCGTGTCTGAAGGCATCGACGGCCTTCGCATGTTGTCGCGAGTTGACGTAGTCCACGCCAAGATTGCAGTAGGCTTGCCAATCTCCCGCGTTCAGTTCAATAGCTCTCTTGTAGGCCTCTATCGCTGCTTTCCACTCGCGGAGTTCGCCATACGCGACTCCCAGATTGTAAAAAGTGTCGGAAAGGTCGGGGTTCAGCCGGGTGGCCTCACGATACTCCCTCACAGCGTCGGTGAACCGCCCTTGGGACGCGAGCGCGATCCCAGCCTCATAGTGCTCGGCTGCGGAGCGGCCTGAGTTGAGAGCCTTGCTGATCATTGTGAGAATTCTATCCCGCTCATTGGAGCGTTGGGGACGCATGGTCGGCTATACGGACACTTGGGGCTGTCGGACGGCGAAACTTCCGTATTGCCGGTGATACAGCAGCGAAGAACGATACCCAATTCCATTCCGGCCTACACTTGATGAATGACCGGCCAACAACCGGATTACAGCAAGTGCTGGGCACAATGCCTTGGCGACTGCGGTGGGCCCATGTCGCGGGAGCATATCGTGTCGAAGTGCCTGTACGGACCAAACGTGAAGGTGAAGGGTTTGCCATGGTGCAAGGTTGAATGGTCTTACCGCAGCATCGACAACCTCACCAGCAAGATATTGTGCAAGGATCACAATACCCGGCTCAGTGATGTGGATGATGGAGCAAAACATACGCTCGATACCATCATCGATGCCTTCGCCCTCTGGAATGTGCGGAGTAGGATCGTCAGCCGTAGATGGACGGTACGCCATTTCACCACCAACATGCTCCTGCTTGAACGCTGGTGCCTGAAGACGCTTATCAATACCAACCTCAATCTGAAGCCGGGATGGCCTGTCAAGGGAGATTCTCCCGACCCAACCGATGAGCTGGTGAGGATCGCATTCGGAATGGAACGGTTCAAGCGTCCAATGGGCTTGTATGTCGTTGCCTCTGAGAAGCCGGAGCAACGGAGTGTGAATCTGGAAGGAAGCGAAATCACTATCATCATTGAGACCGCGAACGAGAGGTTAAGCGGAGCCAGGTTCGACATGTGGGGATTGACCTTCCTGCTGAGTCTCCATCCTGAAGAACGCACGATGAAGAACGGCGGGCGCCTGATTGGCAGGAACGGAATGGATCACAAGTTCCACGCGCATGACGATAAGGGAAGGCTCGTGCTGTCGCATGTGCTCAAGTACGAATATTGAGAACGCAGGGCGCGTTTCCGCGTTCTGGGTGGTTGGTCGGCAATACGGAACTTTCGCCGGTCGGGGAGGGTCCGAGCCTCGAAAACCTCCGGTTTGCCTGTGGTACATAGATAATTAGCGAAATCGATTCGGACCAAGCCGCGAATGTTACGTATTGCCAGCTACTTAAGGTGCGACTTTTCCATGTTGGAAAACCTCGGACTGGACCCGCATAAGAAGACGATCTCTGCGAAACGGTTCGTGACCAAACGTGCCATCGTGATTCCGCTCCCCCCGCCTCTGGGCATCCAGGTTCCTCCACACCTCAAGCCACCAGTCGATAAGGGATTCTTGGGATAATCAATTCCGCGTCAACTCTTGCTCAATCACTCCAGCCAGCGTGACGAATCGAATGGCTCCTTTCTCGTCCTCGAAGACGAGGCCGGTTGTTCCATGGTTCACAACCGCGCTGACAAGATGACCGTATGCTCTGGGGATGCCTCCGTGGATCGGAATTGTATCGTAGCGTGCCAATTCCCCTTCCTTCATTCCGGTGACACTAACGAATCGGATCGTGCCTTCCTTATCTTCGAAAACAAGACCGGTGCCGATCGAATCCGGGATGACAGCCGCCAGCCGGCCGTAGGATCTGGGCACAGCAGCCTGCATATCCATACCTGGGTTGGCCCGAATAATGCTGCGGTTTCCAAACAGGTATCCAGTAATCAGCAAGAGGCCGCTCGCCACAATGACAAATATCCGTTTTCGCATAACGATGTGTCCTTCTTCGATGGCTAGCGAGATGATCTGCAGCGAGATTTAGGGTTCCACCAGGATCTTATGCATCATGCCAAGATCCTCGTGCAGCAGGATATGACAGTGAAACAAAAACGTACCTGCAATCGCCGGATCCCTGAAATCCATTCGCACCTTCACGCTGGGATACGGCCCTTTGCCTGACCAATACGGAATTTCAATCGTATCGCGGAGGTCATGATCTGCAACCGGTTCTCCGTTTACTTCCAACACCTGGAAATGGATCTGATGGATGTGGAAGGCGTGCGTCTCCAGCGCTCGGTTTTCTATCGTCCAATCCTCAACCGCTCCGACTTTCGTCGTGATCACAGGTTTTTCGTCAGGATCAAAAACTTTCGGCGTCTGTCCGTCGACCGTGATATAAAACTGGATCGGTCCGTTGGTGCCACCAAATTCCTCCGAGAAATAGAGCTTCCTCCGCGCCGTCACCGCCTGATTGTGCAGATCGGAAAACATCAGCGTGGACGCGAGCGCAGGAGCAGGCGGTGTTTGTCGCTGCGCAGTCTGGCCCCCTGAAAGAACCTGGATATTAGCTAGAACGGCCGTGTAATCCGGATTCCCCGTCGGACCCGTGTAATACCCTTCCGTATCCAAAGTCGCACTTGCCCCGGCGTCCGGAGCTTTCACGATAAACTCGGCTCGACCGGCGGGGGGAATCAGGATCGTATTCTCGAGTCGAGTTTGAGCGAGAGGATAGCCGTCGAGAGCGATCAGCTCGAGTGGAGTCGGCTCGTCGTTTTGGATCACCTGCAATTGAAGAAAGTCCTGAAGCGAAGCGTTTGCTACTCGCCAGAATTCCTTTTGACCGGCATGCATCTGAATGGTTGGCATGGCTGACACAAGCCGAGGAGTTGGGGTCAGGACATAGTTAAGGGTCAGCTCGTATGGACCGGGAATCCACGGAACCAGATACTGCTGCCGGATCAGAAAGATACGTTCCGTAAGGCCCTTGACCTCGGGCCTGTACTTTTCCATTCCCTCGATAACGATTGCCCCTGCCGCCCCTCCGTTGACCTGAAATTCTGTAAATCCATGCACGTGCGGGTGGTACCAATAGAGCCCCGGGGGTTCCGTCGAGGGAATTTGGATGCTGTACTGAAAACCCGGAGAGCCTGGCTGGATCAATGTATTGATCACATCGTCCTGATGGCATACCGGCGGAATATTCAGGCCGTGAAAGTGCACGTTCGTCGAATCTACAGTCTCTGCCCCGACATCGCCGCAAACCGCCCGCTCACCCGACTTCATTTTCAAGTTCTTTGAATCGTTATCCTGAATGTTGTTTACGACCCGCAAATTGAGTCTGTCTCCAGGATTGAGGCGCAAAGTCGGCGCCTCGACCACCTGACCGCCGGCATTGTACTTGTAGCAGTAATGGGTGTAACCGTGGCTATCCACCGAACGCGCCATGCTAAGTGTCGCAGTGAGAACCCCGTTCCGGGAGGCGATGCTATACGGGTTTTCTACTACGCTGCCGGTTACAGGCCGGTCAGGGCAGTCCTGCGCACCTGCCGAAAAAGCTCGAAGAAATCCAAGCAGCATTACTGCCAGCACGTTCCACGGGCGCATCCGCATTCCCAACTCTTTCTCTGTTCAGAAAGCTGGCTATCATGCAGCCAGGCTGGTGAAATCCTAGAAGGCTCGCGGAGGGAAAGTACCAATGGAGAGCAAACCTTGGCTGTTCACGTCAGCAAACGGGGACTGCACATTCTCGCGCAGCGAGCAGATCCCGGTCGCTGAAGATTCGAGCATCACCATGGCAATCCCCGCCGGGTTGCCGAACTCCGCCACATACACACCGCCCCCGTCCCCGGTTTGATTGATCAAGCCAACCCCTCCCAGATATGACCAATTGGAGGACTGTCCTCGGATTGGTGCGGACGTGCATCCCCAGGTAAGTCGGCCCGTCTTCTTGTTAAAGAGAAACGCGCTGACGCTTGCTCCTTGAGTATTGACGACATAAAGCACACTCTCATCCGGGCTGAGCAGCACGTTACTGGAACTGAGGCTGGCCGCGGACGTATAGACCGACGTCGGAGTCAATTTCCCCGAGGCTATGTCGGACACCTCAATCACCATCAGCGATGAGGTATCCCCAAAAATCGCATAATGTCCGTCCCTTGTAATGTCGATCGAATTTGGATAGGTGGCATCCCGCGATCTCAGCGTGGCCGTGGAATATTGTTCGTCGCCATTCGACTCCGGCGTCCCCGCAGACACATCAAAGGATTCTATTGAGCCATCGGTGAACGTGGCGATCATCATATTGCCGTGGACCGCCATTCCATTGATCGTGCCACCCGCTAATCCGCCCACCAAAATATCGTTCACAAATGCCAGGCCGCATCCTGCTTCCAGCACAAAGGTTCCAATCGTGTTGGAACCGCTGAAGCTGGCATACAAATACTCGCCATTCAAGGCCAGACCAATGCCATTCGACGCACCATTATCGGTCGAAGATCCGCTCGCGCTGCCAGCCACAGTCAGCGAACTTGCGGTGATCCCGACAACCTCGCCTGTCGAAGCCACTGAGGCATAAACGCAGTGCTGGGCACCTTTGTCGAGCATCTGAATCCGATTCGCCCCGAAGAAGCCGCCTACGCTGGTAAGGCCCAGCAGTATTTGTTGCTTCAGAGTCAAAGCACCGCTTGGCGCTACCGTGTAAAAGCTAACTCCAGGATCGTTGTTCGTAACAACATACCGAGCCTGACCTTCGGCCAGCGCGTTCAGGACGAGAAAAAAGGCCACACACAAGACTCGACGCGACCATAACTCGCGAAGTGTCAGCATCAGGAAACCCCTTTGACTGTTCAAGGAAGGCAGTCCTTGAAACCCAGGAAAGCCTCCGAAACCTACAAGAGCCAGTCGGAGAACAAGAATCGGGAAACAAAAGAACAAGGAATAAGAATGGCCTCACATAGACCAAATGCCCATCAGTGTTTGGCCAATTCTGATGGCGCCCGGCTGAGAAGTCAAGATCAAAAAAGTCGGGCCACTGGCGGTAATCGGACCTGCCCAGACGGTCAGGGGATACGCAGCAGCGGAGCCTCCCGCTCTCTGGTTGGCCGGCAATAGTTTGCCACACGCGCCCTCCAAACTTCAGGGTTGCCGGTAATACGGGCAAGTTGCCAGGGAGACCCGCGGACTGCGCTCTCTTTATTTGTTCGCCGACATTTGATCGGTCCGAGTAAGGCGCAGGTAATGAACCGCAGCGATCCTGCCGGGACCTAAAGGAAGGGTCTTGATGGCGAGCACGTCGCCCGAGTGGATAACGACAGGAGTAAGGTCATTCGGAAGAGCGACAGGGGTTACCTCTTTGTTGCGGTGCCACCACTCGCCGGCGGGATCGGTGACTGCGCTGAAGGTGCACCGGATCTGATCGGTACCTTCAACCGGTTCCACGAGCAGATCGTAGCCGAAGACGACTACAGGGTTCATGTGGTCATACTGGGTGTAGTAGTGGAAGACCTGGGCAGGTTGACTCCCATCGATGTCCGCTGCAACCGACCAGCCGGCGATTCGGGCAGAGTCAGGAGATGATGCGGGTTCCCATTCGGAAAGGTCGATGACCACCCCGTTCGCGTGCATGCTTCCATGCTCATAACCCTCTGCATGCGCCGTGGATGGAATCTCAGAGACGGGCTGATAAACCGGCGAGTTGGCGTAGGTTTGGCAAAAGCCGGACAGCGGCAGGACAAGGGACAACAACAGGACGGCCCTGAGCATAGCAATCCCTCCGACCAACAGACGCAGCCGAGCCTGTTTCGCTCAACCAAAAGTTTTCAGTCTCGCGCTTATCCCTTACCTCCGCGCTGCGTACTCATCAACGAAAGCAGTTCAACGGAAAAGGAGAGACCACCGCAATCGTGGTGACCGCTCTCGTCGCTCGTTGACCCAGGATTCGGCGCCAGCGGCCGCCCGAGCCTCAACCGTACGTAAGATCCGTGCTCTGTCCGACTTCAATGATGTAACCGTCAGGGTCGCGAATATAGCAGCGTATCTCCCCGTACTTGGGGATCGGTTCCGTGATGAACTCGGCGCCGCGGCTTTTCCATAGTTCATAACACGCGTGAATATCCGCTACACGAATATTCATAAAGCTGTTGATGTGATTCGGGTCGGGGACACTCAGCGTTACCGTCGGCTTGTCGGGAGTCGGCCCGCCCCCAACGTTGACCAGCAGCCAGGTATTCGCGATCTGTATGTATCCAGGCGCGCCGTCGCTGTCGCCTCGGCTTAAAATGCGACCGTCGAAGACCTTTTCGTAGAAGCGAGCCGATCGGTCGATGTCGGCGACGGTTAGAAAATGTGCGACGGAGAACCCGACCTTCGGCGGCATCTCATAACTCTTCTGTTCCACTTGTACCGTGTCCATCCATGACTCCAAGTTTAAGACTGTGACTGTTACAAATACCGTGTCCCTGGCAGTTTCGCTGGCTGCTGGATGTGAGGCCCGGTGATTCGCGTCCTCACAATTGCTCCGGTCAGCGGCACATTCCGCGAAGCCGGAAACGCGCCGCCGAACCTATTCGACGAACGTATCACCAATACCAAAGTCTCTGGTTAAATTTCCGCTCTGGAGATCCGTGCCCGCCTCTCGGGAAGAGAGGAGATGGTCCCGCAAACGTTTGTCGCTGTCCAGGCTCAGAGCTCCAGGCTCAGGGCTCCAGGCTTAGAACTCCAGACTCAGATCTCCAGGCAAAGAGCCCCGGACTTTATGCGCGCTCGTGTGCTTCCTGCAATCGCCTTGCGTCAGGATCACAACCCTGATTCCGACCCGCCACGGTAGTTCAGCTCCCACTCCCGCTTCGCACCTGCGATCCAGCGGTGGGCGCAATCCGGAACCCATCCAACCGGCTCCGGGAATTGCGAGCGGCCCCTCCAGTTTCAATCCGTCTTTCTGCCTCCGGCCTCGACGGGATATCCCCCCATTGCAGCGAGAACGCCGGGCTCATCGTTGCCGTTGCTGCCAAAAACCGCGCCACCTCGGCGTCCTCTGCATCGACCGTGCTTCTGCACTTCGATCCGTCCTCCGCGGAGTCACGCGCGGCGTCCTGCACCAACAGCATCGCGCGTAGGTTTACGGTCTGCGCCTCTCTTCCCCTTAGCTTCCCCTTCAGATCCGCGATCTCCAGTTCGAAGTCGTTCCTTGACCGCCCCGGAGCTCCCCTCAGTCGCCAACCCACCCAGAAACCCACCATACCGGTAATAAAAAGACAGAGCCCAATATGGCCCGCGAAGTATGTCATAAATTGATGCACTCCTTATGGTTCAATCCTTCGGTTTTGCGGTTGTCCTGCTTTCAGCCGCTCAATCGTCTCGTTTCAGGCTCGCCGCACCTGCGCGTTTTCAGCATCCGGAAACCATTCCGGACCTGCCTTATAGTTGCTGCTTGCTGTGCCCGGCTGTTGCGCCTGAATAGCCGGCCCCGCCAGGGTCCACAAGACCCGGCCGTGGGCCGAAGTTGGAGCTACCCGCTCCCCGCAGGTTTTTCTCGACGCGGGCCTCGATGAATTCCAGCCGCGCCCGTACGTTGTCCAGCATGAAATCTACCCACCCTTCTTCCACGATGGACGGAGACAAATCCTGTTGTCGCTGCAGTTGCAGCGACTCGTAGTGAACTCTGCCGATATCGGCCGCAGCCCCCAAATTAAGGGGATCGTCGCCGAGATTCAGGCTGTCGAGACTGGACGCAAGATCGGCGCAGTCAAGGATGAACTCCTCGACCGGCGCAAGGGTGGACTGCAATGGCACGGTGATACACCTCCAAAAAATGTTGGGTTTCAGCGATTGCGAGCAAAGTTTCGTTATCGGGAAAACGTCAGAGTCGATGCAGGGCTCGGCGGAGTCGCTCGACCGGGGACCAGGGGGAACTTCAATACACGCGATTGCAGCTCGGCAAAGCGGTGCTTCAGCGAGGGCAGCGATCAGACGAAAGAACTGCGACGAGTCTCTGGTATGGGGAAAGCCGCAAACCCTGCCGAACGTAGTGTGCAGCAAAGCGGTCCGGGGAGTATGTGATAGCCGTCACAATGCCGATGGATGGGCGCAATACCGCCTGCCCCTGTGGAAGACATTCGCTTTTCTTTCGCCTATGCTGGTGCGATGGGCGAAATGAAGCGCCAGAACGCAAGGGAAGAAGAGGCCCGGCTCCAGGATCGCTTCGCTTCCACCATTGTCATTGCCGCCGCAATCATTTGCGCCGTCCGCCTCGCCCGTGACGACATCAGCCGCCCCTCCCCTCGCCTCTTCGCCGCGGTCGCCGACAGCGTGAGTCTTGCGAGCCTGATCCTCAGGCGCGTAACCGGGCGATAAGCGCCTCTTTTGCACCCCTGTGGAAAATCTGTCAAGAGCCGCACTCAAAATCCAAAGTAATAAGCCATGACTTACAACCACTTACAAACCAAAACATGCAAACAAATTGGCGAGTTTACTCCGCTAACTTGGTATTCTGATAATAGGAGCAAAAACAGAAAAAACAGAAATTCCGCCCGCCTGAGTTACCGACCAGAAGCCCGCCCAGCGCGGGCCTTTTCATTTGCATGAGGCTTTTTGCATTTGTGTCAGGGCACGACTTCAGTCGTGCCATAAAGAGTTCAGGTCCATGCGGCTTTGCATTTGTGTCAGGGCACAACTTCAGTCGTGCCATAAAGAGTTCAGGTCCATGCGGCTTTGCATTTGTGTCAGGGCACGACTTCAGTCGTGCCATAAAGAGTTCAGGTCCATGTGGCTTTGCATTTGTTTCAGGGCAACGACTTCAGTCGTGCCGTAAAGAGCTCAGATCCACTTGGCTTTGCTTTTGTGTCAGGGCAACGACTTCAGTCGTGCCCTAAAGAGTTCAGGTCCAAGTGGGCTTTTTGCTTTTGTGTCAGGGCACAACTTTTCAGTTGTGCCATAAAGAGCTCAGATCCATGTGGCTTTGCTTTTGTGTCGGGGCAACGACTTCAGTCGTGCCCTAAAGAGTTCAGATCCATGTGGCTTTGCATTTGTGTCAGGGCACGACTTCAGTCGTGCCATAAAGAGTTCAGGTCCATGTGGCTTTGCATTTGTGTCAGGGCACGACTTCAGTCGTGCCGTAAAGAGTTCAGATCCATGTGGCTTTGCATTTGTGTCAGGGCACCACTTCAGTCGTGCCCTAAAGAGTTCAGATCCATGTGGCTTTGCATTTGTGTCAGGGCACGACTTCAGTCGTGCCACAAAGAGTTCAGATCCATGTGGCTTTGCATTTGTGTCAGGGCACCACTTCAGTCGTGCCATAAAGAGTTCAGGTCCATGTGGCTTTAGC
>DASXDF010000005.1:0-56238 GCA_036490815.1 Acidobacteriaceae bacterium | reverse complement strand
GACCCATCCGTGTCGCGGCTGCATGACGCCGTGGTGCCTCTCGAACAAGACGGGGAAGTGTCGCCATCCCCTGTCGAGTGTCTTCGCGTGCCAGCAGAGTATGATTTTCTTGGGCCTGTCCATTCGCTTGCGGTTCTCCTTCGCAGTCGACGGGTCTCAAGTGCAAAGTGTGCACCTGAACAACACCTTAAAACGACTCCGAAAAGTATCGCAAATAGTTGATTGTAAAGGCAAGAGAAAAGACGGAGTAGTGTCCCTCTCTCTCCGCCATCCAGTCCTCTTCCCCACGATTTGCGGGATATCTCAAGAATCCAGTTCTAACGGCCAAAACTAGTTTTGTCCCGCAGCCGATTCCGGCTGCTCTAACGAGAAATCAAACTTCATCTCTCGTACTCAACCCAAACTTGCGATCAGGCCTCACGGCAGAACGGCCGTGTCCGAACATATCGGGACTGGTCCGTTGAACCGGCACATTTCGCCGACCCAAAATCCAACGGTAAGTCTCTCGATTGAGCCCACGCTTACCGGTGCTGGCTTGGCACGCGAAGAGGAAGTGGAACGACGCCGCGACCGCCCGGGCCCTGCAACGGGCGAATATGCCTTTCGTGCCCGCCAGGACGGATGATCAACTGGATCTCCTGTCCCCCTGTCCCGAGCACACCAACGCTGGGTGGGTGGGGTCACCCCCGCCGTGACCAATCGGATACTCTACCACAAAATCTGCTGCGATTTTTCTGGCTCGAATGCTTTAGGTTTCATAGCTTTGACTAAACACACTGCTCGCTTCATGAGCCGATCAATCTAAAGCTTTCCACAAGCTATCCACGCCTCATCAACTGGTTTTATCCAGAAGGACGCCCATGAAACCGTCTGGTCAGCGAATTCCAGTCGCCTCCATGTCTATGTGGATGCGCTTCTCCTCCATGCTATTGGTTCTTGCGTGCATCTTTCTGGCCGCGCCAGCGAATGCACAGAATTCAGAAGACCATGCCAGGCCCGTGACGCCTTCGCGTCTCGTCAGCCCCATTGACGAGCATGTCCTGATGACCCTGAAGGGTAACGTCCGCATGGACGTAGCTCGGGCGCGGGACCTTGGCGCCGTGGAGGACGCGAAGCCGCTGCACCTCTTTCTCCTGCTCCAACGCAGCGCCGCACAGCAGGCCGACCTGGATAGTCTGATTGAGCGCCAGCAGCAGCCGACCGCGCCGGAATATCACCATTGGTTGACCCCGACCGAATTTGGCGCCCGTTTCGGCGCTTCGCCGCAGGATATTGCGAAGCTCTCGACCTGGCTCCAGTCTCACGGCTTCCAGGTTCGCAGTGTGCTGAACAATGCCAGCATGATCGATTTCGCGGGCAGCGCCGGCCAGGTTCGACAAGCCTTCCATACCCAGTTGCATTACGTCGGCATCCGGGGCGGCAAATACCCCGCACTGAAGCAGGATCCGCAGATTCCGGCCGCGCTTGCCGCAGTGGTTTCGGGTATCGAGGGTCTCAATAAAATTCCCCCGCAGACTAACCACACTGAACCTCGTCAATCGTCCTACGAGAAAGACACGCACAGCTGGCACGTCAACACCGGGTCGGCTGATACGGCTTTACCCGCCTATCTCGATGGCAATGGGAATTACGCCGTTACCCCGCAGGATCTCTATACCATCTACAAGGTCAACCCGGTGTTCACGGGCGGAAACCTGGGCGCAACGGCAACCGTCGCGGTGATCGAAGAGAGCGATATTGAATACGGCACGGTGGATTCGGGCACAGGCGTCGCTTCCGGCGGCGATGTGGCCACCTTCCGCTCCACCTTTGGCGTCCCGGGCACGCTCAACATGCACGTCTATCACGGATACGGGTCGGTCACCTGTAACGCTCCCGGAATCGATCCTAATGGTAACGGTGAGGATGGAGAGGCGTCGCTGGACGCCGAGTGGGCCAACGCAACCGCTCCCTCCGCGAACCTGATCTTTATGTCCTGCGATCAGAGTCCTGACGACGGCATCTTCAGCTCGATGACGGCACTGATCGACAACAATCTTGCCGATGTGATGAGCCTGAGCTATGGATCCAGCGAACTCAATTACACAGCGGGGAATTACACCTTCCAGGACGCTCTGTTCGCGCAGGCCGCCACCCAGGGCCAGTCGATCCTGATCTCCTCGGGTGACTCCGGTTCCGATGTCAGGGATCAAAACACCACGGGCACGGCTGTTTCCGGAATCAATGTGAGCGCCTTCGGCTCACCCATGGTGACCGTTACAGGCGGCACCGACTTCCAGGACCTTTACGACTCATTGGAGGGAGGCCCGGCACAAAGCACTTACTGGGGCAATTCGAACGACGCCAATTACGCCGATGCCCTGAGTTACGTTCCCGAAACGTCATGGAACAATGGTTGCGCCAACAGCATCCTGGCGGCGTATTACGCTTACACCGGCGCGGGTTTGTGCGGAGCCGGCAACTTCACCAGCGGCGACGTGGTGGGGGGCTCGGGCGGCATCAGCACGCATTACACCGTGCCTTCCTGGCAAACCGGTATCTCCGGTTACTCGAAATCTATGCGCTCGCAACCCGACATTGCCGGTTTCGCCGCGAACGGTTTCTGGGGCCACTTCCTCATCTTTTGCGATTCGAACCCCGCCGACGATGGGCTATTTGCCTGTACTGATCCCTCTACCTTCGGCGCAGCCGGAGGCACATCCTTTGTCGCCCCCTACATGGCGGGGGTATTTAGTTTGCTCAGAACCGCCACTGGATCGCGTCAGGGCGTTCTCAATCCGGCTCTCTATGCGTTGGCCAAGGCGCAATATACCGCGTCGGCAACCAGTACGGCGTGTTATGCCAACGGCCAGACTTCCAACACTGGTATAACCGCCGGCCTGCCTGCGGCAGCCTGCATTTTCAACGACATCACTACCAGCAACAATGATGTTCCCTGCGGAGTGGGGTCGACAAGCTGTTACGTCGACTCCGGTCGGAGTTTCGGGATGCTGTCGTCGACCGGTTCCAGTTCGCTCACGGTGGCTTATCCGTCCACCATCGGTTATGACCAGGTCACCGGCATTGGCTCGATTAACGTCAGCAACCTGATTGCCGACTGGAACACGGCTTTTACCAGCGCCACAACCCTGATGGCCAGCCCCACTTCCATCTCCGTCACCCAGTCGACAGAATTGACCGCGACAGTGACCGGTGGCACTCCGACCGGATATGTTGATTCGCCTCCAGCGCTTACCGGCACAGCAACCTTTAAAGCAGGCGCGACCTCCGTCGGCAGTTGCACTCTGAGCAGTGGGACCTGCTCTGTCTCGGTGCCTGCGTCATCGCTCCAATCCGGCGCCAACTCCATGACCGCAGTCTTCGGGGGAAGCGGCACCTACCCCTCTTCCACTTCCAGCATCGTGACAGTGACTGTGACCGGTGGTAGCAAAATCACACCAACGGTGACAGTCACGCCGAACCCATCGAACATCACGACTGCGCAGTCCACGCAGGTAACCTTGGCAGTCAGCGGTGGATCCGGTAACCCAACTGCAACTGGCTCGGTAATCCTGAGCAGTGGGACCTATACGTCGTCGCCCGCAACACTGACTTCCGGCTCGGTGAAGATTACTATCCCGGCCGGCCAACTGGCCGTAGGCAGCGACACTTTGACGGGAACTTATACGCCCGATGCTGGCAGCTCCTCGACCTACACCAGTGCCACGGGAACAGCTCCCGTAACCGTGACGCAGGCGATCGGAACCTGCACGAGTCTCAATCCAAATCCCAACCCGAATCCGACCTCGTTTGCCGCGCTCGGCGACTTCAACGGCGATTGCAAAAGTGACATTCTGTTTCGGAACAGCAACACCTCGCAGTTTGAAACCTGGTTCATCAACGGGACTGCGATTAGTGGTCAGGGAAGCCTCGGCACCGTCGGCGCTCCGTGGAGCGTTAAGGGCGTTGGTGATTTCAACGGGGACGGCAAAGCCGATATTCTGTGGCAAAACAGCTCGACCGGACAGCTTGAGATCTGGTTTATGAACGGGACCACAACGCTGAGCCATGGCTTTCCCGGCACCGTCGCCGCCCCATGGACCATCCGCGCCGTTGGAGATTTCAATGGCGACGGCAAAGCCGACATCCTCTGGCAGAACACCAGCACCGGCCAGGTCAAGATCTGGCTAATGAACGGGGCCGTGATCTCCAGCACGGGAGGTCTCGGTAACGTCTTACCTCCATGGAACATTGTGGGCGTGGGCGACTTCAACGACGATGGCAAAGCCGACATCCTGTGGCAGAACAGCTCGACCGGGCAAGTGGAGATCTGGCTCATCAGCGGGACCACGCTCTCCAGCACCGGAAGTCTCGGCAACGTCCCGTCTCCATGGACCATCAAGGCCATTGACGATTTCAATGGAGACGGCAAAGCCGATATTCTGTGGCAGAACACCGGCACCGGCCAGGTAGAGATCTGGCTTATGAACGGGACCGTGCATTCCAGCACGGGAAGTCTCGGTAACGTCGCAGCCCCATGGAGCATTCAGAACGTCGGCGATTTCAACGGGGACGGTAAAGCCGATATTCTGTGGCGGAACAACTCGACCGGGCAGGTTGAGGTCTGGCTCATGAACGGGACCACGACGCTGAGCCATGGCTTTCCCGGCACCCCCACCACTGACTGGCAAATCGTTTACTAACTCGTAGAGGTGCTACAACCGGGAAGCAGGAAATCTTCCTGGGGAGAACGGATAGCGGCAGATTGGGTTCACCGCCAGTCTGCCGTCATCCAGCCAAACTTTATCTACGTCACTACGCCGTTTTCGCCGATTCCTTCCACCCCGAACACCCTCCGGTAGCGGGCTATCTCCGATTTCGGCCCCAGCGCCTTGGCCACATTGTCAGAGAGCTTTACCGCCGGCCGCCCGTCGGCGTCGTTCAGCTTGCACACCAGCCGCGGCGGATTAAATCCGTCGTCTCCCTGCGGGTTGCAGCCCCGAAAATCGTTCGTCAGCAGCGTCCCCCAGCCTGCGCTAAAGCGAATGCGTCGCCCCGGAACCCACTTACTGCCGTCGCGAAAATCGCTGGCTCGACGAAAATCCTCCCTTGTGACGCCTCCCAGGATGCTCCCCCCGAAATACGCATGTAGCTGGAGGATCTCATCCACATCGAGCGAATCGGACGCAATAAACAGCTTCTTCTTCGGATCGCGCCCGCGCCCCTCGAGCCACGCGATGTATTCGTCACCGGCCACAAATGGATCCTTGCTGTCGGCACGCTGACCGGTCCAATCCGCCACCCAATCCGGCGCATTGCGCAGAAACTGCGTTGTGCCAAAGGTATCTGGTAACAGGATCAGCAACGCGCCGCCATAGGTCCGCTGCCATAATTCAAGTAGCCGATACTGCGACGATCGCAGCTCCTCATCGCTGGTCGCCATCGCCGCCAGCGCCATGGGCAGCTCATGGGCGTTCGTCCCGATCGCCTCCAGATCGTGCTTGTAAGCCAGATAGGTATTCGACGTGCCGGTAAAATTCTCGCCCAGCACATCGCGCATCGCGTTCACCACGTATTCCTGCCACAGGAAACTGTGCCTCCGGCGCGCGCCAAAGTCGCTGATGTGCAGATCGGGAACACCGCACAGCCGTTCCATCTTGTCCCACAATTTCGCCTTGGCGCGGGCATACAGGATGTCCAGCTCCAGTTCGCTTAACCGCTTCAGATGCGCCCGCGTACTCAACTCGCTCAACGCCGCCAGCGCATAAATCTCCCACAGCGTCGTCTCCGCCCACGAGCCGTGAAAGGTCAGCGAGAATCGTCCGTCCCGCACTTTCAACTCGTAGTCGGAAAGCTGAAAACGGTGCTCCAGCCAGTCCAGGAAGTCCGGCTCAAAGATACCGCGCTTTCCATAAAACGTATTACCCGCGAGCCAGATGATTTCCGACTTGTGGAATCTCAGCTTTCTCACTTGCTCCAGCTGCGCGCGCAGTTCGTCCATTCCGATCAGATCGGCGTAGCGAAGATCGCGCGAGCGGTCGTTCAGAGAGAACGTCACCTTTGTCGCTGGAAAGTGCTTCCAGATGAACTGAAGCATCAGCAGTTTGTAAAAATCCGTATCCAGCAGCGACCGGATGATCGGGTCCAGCTCCCAGTTATGGTCATGCGCGCGCCGGGCGAAATTGATGATCACCAATCCACCTTACCGGGATCGACGATAAACAGCCATGCTTGCCCCGTGGTGCTGCCGCCCAGCCTCAACTCCCCGAATCCATCGCGCCCGGATAGAATCGAATTCTGGAGCCACCTCCCCATTTCCCGGTGGCCTTCAACACTGCTGAGAGGATTCCCCCTGTGACGACCACCATCGCCTCGCCGGCCTCCACGCGTGACAACGGATCGTCCGCGCCCGCCCTCGCATTTCTCTACGAACATCCGCATTGGTTCTCTCCTGTCTTTGCGGAACTCGACCGCCGCGGCGTCCCTTACGACAAGATCTACGCGCCCGACCATCTTTACGACATTGGCGGCCAAAAGCCCGGCTTCTCCGTCCTCTTCAATCGCATGAGCCCTTCGGCGGATCGTCGCGGTCACGGATCCAACATCCTGCACACACTGGCTTACCTCGGCCATCTGGAACTGCTCGGCATTCGCGTCATCAATGGCTCGAAAGCTTTCCGCTGCGAAATCTCCAAAGCGTCGCAGATGTCCCTGCTTCGCTCGCTCAACCTTGCTTATCCGCGGTCGCGCGTGATCCACGATCCCAGACAGGCCGTAGCTGCCGCGGAGGGTCTGCGCTATCCGGTCGTCGTCAAGCCGAACGTCGGCGGCAGCGGCGCCGGCATCGTTCGCTTCGATTCTCCCCAGGTGCTGCAGGAAGCCATTGACAGCGGCAACCTTGCCCTCGGCCTCGACAGCATTGCGCTGGTGCAGGAATTCATTCCCGCGCGCGGCGGCTACATCACCCGTGTCGAGACGCTGAACGGGAAATATCTCTACGCTATTCAGGTCCACCTCAGCGGGCAGACCTTCGATCTCTGCCCTGCCGATATTTGCCAGACCGCGCGCGGTGAAGCGCTGGAGAACGCCTGCGCCGTCGAGGCCTCGAAGGCGGGCCTGAAAGTCGAGGGCTACGATCCGCCGAAGGACGTGAAGAACGCCATTGAGCGCATTGTGGCCGAAGCCGGCATCGACGTCGGCGGCATCGAGTACATCGTGGACGACCGCGACGGACAGATCTACTACTACGACGTCAACGCGCTCTCGAACTTTGTCGCGGATGCGCAGCGCGTGATCGGGTTCAATCCTTTTGTCAATCTCGCCGACTTTCTGGAAGCTGAGGTCGCCGCCCGTGCCTGAGAACGCGATGCGATTCGGCTACTGGATGCCGGTCTTTGGCGGCTGGCTGCGCAACGTTGAAGACGAGCAGATGCAGGCGACGTGGGACTACGTCAGCCGCCTCGCCCGCCGCAGCGAGCAGATCGGCTTCGACCTGTCGCTCATCGCGGAACTGAACCTCAACGACATTAAAGGCGTCCGCGCGCCCAGCCTCGACGCATGGTCCACTTCAGCGGCCCTCGCAGCCGTGACTGAGCGGCTGGAGCTGATGATCGCCGTCCGCCCCACCTTCCACTCCCCGGCCCTGCTTGCAAAACAGGCCGCCAACATCGACCACATCAGCAACGGCAGGCTGGCGCTCAACGTCGTCTCCTCATGGTGGGAGCAGGAAGCGAAGATGTACGGCGTCGCCTTCGATCGTCACGACGACCGCTACGCGCGTACCTCGGAGTGGCTCGATGTCGTCGACGCTGTCTGGTCGAAGCCCTCGTATTCGCACAGCGGCAAGTTCTACCAGCTGGAAGAAACCGTGATGGAGCCGAAGCCGGTGCGCAGGCCGCGCCCGCCCATCTACGCCGGCGGCGAATCGGAAGCCGCGAAAAACCTCATCGCGCAGAAATGCGACGCTTACGTGATGCATGGCGATTCGCCCGAGGACATCAAAACGCGCATCGACGACATGCGATCGCGGCGCGAGCGCTTCGGCCTGCCGGCGATGCGGTACGGCATTGCCGCTTATGCGGTTGTTCGCGACAACGAGCAGGAAGCAAAACGCGAAGTCGCGCGCATCACCGACGTCAAACAGAATGCGTCGGGCTACGCCAACTATCAGCAGTGGCTGCAGGGCACGCAGCTCGAGCGCACCGTTTCCGTCGAGGAATACTCCGTTTCGAATCGTGGCCTGCGCTCCGGCCTCGTCGGTACGCCGTCGCAGGTGCAGGATCGCATCGGCCAGTTCGAAGCCGTGGGCGTCGACCTGCTCCTTCTCCAGTTCAGCCCGCAGCTGGAAGAGATGGAGCGGTTCAGCGATTCGGTAATCGCGGCGTTCACAACGAATTAATCAGCGCCGCGCGGCGCCTTCAAACCCGCCCACGCGCGGCGAAATTTCATCCTCCGCCCCTCGCCAATGCACAACTCCCGGTGGTAGTGTTCTCGGGTGCAAATTCCGGCGCGCACCGGCTCTGGGAAAAGAGACACCGTCGCCAAACCCATTCTCCGGCGGCTCGTTCGCCGTCCTCACCAGCCCAAGTCGTGACCGGTTGCACGCGAGGTTAAGCTATGGCAACCATTGCGATCGATCCCCGTCTCAGCGGACCCACCGCTGACTTCATCACCCAGCAGCACCAGCTCTATATTGATGGCCGCTTCGTCAGCGCAGCCTCCGGAAAAACCTTCCCCGTTTTCAATCCAGCCACAGGCGATGTGATCACTGAAGTCGCCGAAGCTGAAGAAGAGGACGTCAACCGTGCCGTCCTGGCCGCGCGCCGCGCTTTCGACGACGGCCCCTGGCCCCGCATGTCGCCCTCTGAACGCGGCCGCACCATGTGGAAGCTTGCCGACCTGCTTGAAAAGCATCTCGAGGAATTCGCCGAAATCGAATCCCTCGACAACGGCAAGCCGCGCAGCATCGCTCGCGTCGCCGATGTGCCTCTCGCCGTCGACATGTTCCGATACATGGCGGGCTGGGCCACAAAAATCTCCGGCAAAACCCTGCCTCTTTCCGCCGGCTACGACTTCCACTCCTACACCATGCGCGAGCCTATCGGCGTCGTCGGGCAAATCATCCCGTGGAATTTCCCGCTGCTGATGGCCGCCTGGAAACTCGCTCCCGCACTCGCCTGCGGCTGCACCGTGATCCTCAAGCTCGCCGAGCAAACGCCGCTCTCCGGCATCCGCCTGTCCCAACTCATCGACGAAGCCGGCTTCCCTGCCGGAGTCGTCAACGTGCTCACCGGCTACGGCGAAGGAGCAGGCGCGCCGCTCGCCGCGCATGACATGGTCGACAAAGTTGCTTTCACCGGGTCAACCGAAGTCGGCAAACTCATCGTGAAGGCCGCTACCGGAAACTTAAAGAAGGTATCGCTCGAACTCGGCGGCAAATCCCCGGCCATCGTCTTTCCTGACGCTCTCATCGACCAGGCTGTCTCGGGGACCGCCAGCGCCATCTTCTTCAATCACGGGCAATGCTGCTGCGCCGGCTCCCGCCTTTACATCCACGAGAAGGTTTTCGACGAGGTCGTCGATGGCGTCAGCAAAGTCGCCTCTGACATCAAACTCGCGCCCGGCCTCGATCCCTCCTGCCAAATGGGACCGCTGGTCAGCGATGAGCAGTATCGCAAGGTCGTCGGCTACATCGAATCGGGCATCAACGAGGGCGCGAAGATCTCCGCGGGTGGTCCCGTCTCCGGCTTCGACCGCGGATACTTCGTCCGCCCCACCGTCCTCACCAACACCAACCCGCGCATGAAGGTCGTCCAGGAAGAAATCTTCGGCCCGGTGGTCTGCGCCGTTCCTTTCTCCGATAAGGATGTTGACGCAATCGTGAAGCGCGCGAACGACTCGATCTACGGCCTCGCCGCTTCAGTGTGGACGCAGAACCTGAGCCTCGCCCACAAAGTCGCGCGCGGCCTTCGCGCCGGCACCGTGTGGGTCAACTGCCACAACGTCTTCGACGCTTCCCTGCCCTTCGGCGGATATAAACAGTCCGGCTGGGGCCGCGAGATGGGCGAAGAAGTGCTCAATAACTACACCGAAACCAAAGCCGTCACCGTGGCGCTCTGAATCGGAGTCAGCCCTCACCAGCGGGCAGAGGCGACCACGCCTCTGCCCGTCTCTCTTTCCCGATCAGAATTCGTAATCCGGCGGTTTGATCCCCTTCAGCCGCAGATAGACCTCAGCCTGCCCGCGGTGATGCGCGGTGTGTGTGAAGTAGGCCCACAGCCACTCTTCGCCGGTGAGATTGCGTGCCGGATTGCCGACAACCGTCGTCATTCGGTTATCGGGCACCTGCGGGATCGCCTGCTCGCAGAAAGCGAACGTGCTGGTGAGGAATTGCACCGCGGTGTCCTTGTCCACGTCGATCTTCCCCGCGTCCTTCGTCCACGCGGCGATCTTGTCGGGCAGCGCGGGTGCCTGCAATCCGCTGGCGACCGCGCAAGCACCGCGATCCGCTGCGGCAATGTGGGCCATCACTTCACCGAAGCTCATTTCCGCCGGCACCGGGCGAAACGTGTATCCGTCTGCCGGCATCGCATTCGCCACAGCGAGCGTAAGTTCGCCGGAGGTCTTCCAGTGCTTCAACAAAATGTCTTTTTGGGTGGATTGAGCGAAGGCGGAAAGTGACATCGCCAGGAGAATAGGGATCACGCGTAATTTCATAGTGTCTCCGGAGACTTCTGAGGGTCGCGCCATTCTAAATCCCCATGTGCCGTCTTCGCTGGACGGCGCTCCTTCCGCATTCGGGCGTTTCCGCAGACGCCCTTCCAACAAAGCTCCTTTGTCGACCAGGCCCTCGCCGCCCCCTTTGGCGACGATCCGGTCAGGTGACGATCACCAACCACACCGTATCGCCGGCCTCGCTGCGCTGGGTCGAATACCGGAGCTGCCAAACATGAGAATCTTCTTTCCGCGACTTCATCGCATCGCGAACCCGTACCGGTTCTCCTCCGCAATTCCGTCGACTCGCAGATTGGCTGAACCCCTGCCCGTCCCTGTGGCATCCTGTAGAAGCAGATGGCCGCCGAGCGCACACGTCGTCCCTTGTCGGAGAGAGCGCGCCGGATTTCGTTTGAGAAAACCATTGCCAGCGCTCGCCAGACCATCATGCTCAGCGAGATTGCCAAGCTGGCGATCGACAGCTTTCGCAGCTCAAAAGTTCGCTTCGTCCTCACCGCCCTGGGCATGGTTATCGGGACCGCTTCCGTCATCCTGGTCGTAGCCATCTCTGCGACCGGCCGCCAGTACATCCTCAGCGAAATCCAGGGCATCGGCACCAATCTCGTGGAACTGGAATACGCCGGCGGCGGATCCGGGGCCGTTACCAACATCCAGTCTGACTTCCTTACCTTCGACGACGAACACACCATCGACGAACAGGTTCCCTCTGTCTCCGCCTCCTCCGTCGTTCTGGAAATGCATCAGAACATCAGCATTGGCGGTGTCGTCCGCGAAGTTCTCGTCCTGGGCGTGGAACCCCAATACCGTCAGGTGCGGAATCTCGTCACCCTCGCCGGCCGCTTTTTCGACGATGAGGATCAAAGCGCGCACGCCAAAGTCGCTGTCGTAACCGAGCCTTTTGCCCGCGCCATGTTCAACAGTCCCGCGGAAGCAATCGGCCGGACGTTTCAGATCAATGGCATTCCCTTCACCATCATAGGAACCTTCAAGGAGCGCGTGGAAACCTTCGGCGAAACGGAGATCGCCGATCAGACAATTCTCATTCCGTATTCGGTTGGCCGTTATTTCAGTGGCACCGACAATGTGAAGGAAATGTACTTCTCCATCCGCGATCAAAACGCTGTGGAAGATGCGGCTCGGCAGATCCGTGCCGTCATCCGCAACGACGGCCGCCATCAGCCCACATCGGTCTACACCACCCAGACCATGACCGCCCTCATCACCCTGGCGGGCGAGGTGGTCAATGCGCTTACCGCCATGCTCCTGCTCGTCTCCGGCGTTACCCTCGCAGTCGGCGGGGTCGGCATTATGAACATCATGCTGGCGACAGTGCGCGCACGCACGCGCGAAATCGGCATCCGCAAAGCCCTTGGAGCGACAAGGCGCGAAATCAAACTTCAGTTCCTCATGGAAGCAATGTTCGTTTCCCTCTTTGGCGGCCTCATCGGCGCCATCATCGGTCTCGCGATCCCTTTTTCCGTGCGGTTCTTTACCGCTTACCGCGTGCCCGTCTCCGGTTGGTCCGCAGTAATCGGGCTCATCGCTTCCGCGTCGGTAGGGATCATCTTTGGCACACTGCCCGCTAATCGTGCCGCGGCGATGGATCCCATCGATTCCCTGCGGTACGAATAGCGGGCGTAGCCGGGCTTACTGCAATTTCACGCCTGCCGGGATCACAGCAAGCGCCACATCCAGCTGGGTTCCGTCAGGAACGTGGACATTCTTCCCTTTTGACATAAATGTCGCAGAGTTGTGCTCGTGAATGTCGCTCTTCAGCGTCACATCCGGCACCCCGCCCTGCGGCGTCTGCTGCGCTGAACCAGAACTGGTCTGCGGCACACTCATTGGCTGTGCCGACGGCGCGGAAGGTGTCGATCCGCTGCCGCTCGTTGATCCTCCCGCGGGCGCGCCTCCACCCGAAGGGGCTGAACTGGCCATGGGTGGTCCCGCGCTGGCCGGAGCGCCTCCGCCGCCATTCTGTTGCTGCATCATGACCGGTTCGGATACGGCAATGATCGTCGCCTTGATCGGCAACTCCTGCCCATCTTTCAGCTTCGCCTTGTCGAAGGTCACCACCACCATCGAGTCGCTCTTGTGGTCGGAAGCCTGCACCTGATCCACATGACCTTCAAGAACCGTGTTTTTCGGCAGAGCCTGCGCGTCAGGAATCTGGACGTTTTCCTCCAGCTTCGCAGTCACCAGTTCGCCCTGCTTTGCCTTCTTCGTATCCAGCGTGTTGTTGAGTTGAGCCTGCGCCTGCACCAGCTGGATTTTGTGCTGCGGCTGCCCTCCGTTGTCTGCGGCTGGCGTTTGGCTCTGCGCCCAAACCGCAGCGCCCATCAATATGCTGAGAGTGATACCGCTCCCCGTCGCCAGAATTTGGCGAACAACAAGATTCATAAATCCCCCTCTGAATGCGGCGCGCTCCGTTCCCTCTACCAAGGAGGGACGCGCCCTGTGGCAGGGGGCGTTGCCCGCGCGACTGGTAAACTTAATAAAGTACAAAATTGACGGCCGCGACAACCATTTGCTCAGCCGTCCTGGGCCGCGATCGCATCGATTGCTCGGTCTTGTAACCTCTGCAGTTCCATCCTTTCGCCCGCGCGAAACCCGATTCGGCTCGCTGCACCGCCGAAACCTTAAAGACCAGGATCTTCATTGAGCGCCATACGCAACATCGCCATCATCGCCCACGTCGACCACGGTAAGACCACCCTCGTCGATCAGCTTCTGCGCCAGGCCGGTACGTTCCGTGCCAACGAAACCCTCACCGAGCGCGTCATGGATTCGAACGAGCTCGAGCGCGAGCGCGGTATCACTATCCTCGCCAAGAACACCGCCGTCTTTTACAAAGGCGAGAAAATCAACATCGTCGACACGCCGGGCCACGCCGACTTTGGCGGCGAAGTGGAGCGCGCGCTCAAAATGGTTGACGGCGTCATGCTGCTGGTCGATGCCTCCGAAGGCCCTCTGCCCCAAACCCGCTACGTGCTTTCGAAGGCGCTCGAAGCCCGCCTGCCCCCCATCCTTGTCATCAACAAAATCGATCGGCCCGACGCGCGCGCCCAGGAAGTCCTGAACGAGGTCTACGACCTCTTCATCGATCTCGACGCCACCGAGGATCAGCTCGACTTTCCGGTCCTCTACACCAACGCGAAGCTCGGCCAGGCCAGCAGCGACCCGAAGGTTCCGGGCGCGGACCTGATGCCGCTCTTCGACTCCATTCTCTCCACCATCCCCACTGGCAAAGGCGACCCCACCGGCATTCTGCAGATCCAGGTCACCAACCTCGACTACTCGGACTATCTCGGCCGCCTCGCCATCGCGCGCGTCTTCCAGGGCACCCTGCATACAGGCGATGACATTGCTATCTCGAAGCGCGACGGCTCCCTTGAGAAGCACCGCATCACCAAGCTGTTCAGCTTCGCCGGCCTCCATCGTGTCGACATTACGGAAACGGAGATCGACGACATCGTAGCCGTCGCCGGCGTTGAAGGCATCACCATCGGCGAAACCATCACTAACGCCGAAACGCCCGCTCCGCTGCCACCCATCATCATCGACGAGCCCACGATCGCCATGCAGTTCTCCACTAACAATTCGCCCATGGTGGGGCGCGAAGGCCAGTGGGTCACCTCCCGCAATCTGCGCGAGCGCCTCGACAGGGAGCTGCTCACCAACGTTTCCATTCGCGTGGAGGAAACCGGCAGCCCCGATACTTTCAAAGTTCTTGGCCGCGGCGAACTGCAGCTCTCGATTCTGATCGAGATGATGCGCCGTGAAGGCTTCGAGCTCATGGTCGGCCGGCCGGAAATCGTCACCCAACAAGTCGACGGGAAAATGATGGAGCCGGTCGAGCACCTCACCATCGACATTCCGGAGAACTTCATCGGCGTGGTCATCGAGCGTCTCGGGCCTCGGCGCGGTGAAATGGTGAAGATGCACAACCACGGCTATGGCCGCGTGCGGCTCGAGTTCCGCGTGCCCTCGCGCGGGCTCATCGGACTGCGCAGCGATCTGCTCACCGACACGCGCGGCACCATCGTCATGAATTCTCTCTTCGACGGTTACATGCCGCATCAGGGAGACATACCGCAACGTCCCACCGGCGGGCTCGTCGCCGATCGCCCGGGCACCACCACGGCCTATGCTCTGGAAGGCCTCGAAGACCGCGGCATTTTGTTCACCCCTCCGGGGATCGAAGTCTATGAAGGCATGATCATCGGCGAGCACTCCCGCGACAACGACCTCGATGTGAACGTTGTCCGCGAAAAGAAGCTCACCAATATGCGCGCGTCCACGGCCGACGATGCCATTCGCCTCGCGCCACCGAAGCTCCTCAATCTCGAACAAGCCATCGAGTTTATTGCCGACGACGAGATGGTCGAAGTCACCCCGAAATCCCTCCGCCTGCGCAAGAAAATTCTCCAGGCTAACCGGCGCCCGCGCCGCAATCCCACTGTCACGGTAGAAACAAAGGGCTGAGCCCTCAGGCTCAACCCTTTATTCCTTCGCCCGCTTTTCTACGCAGCCTTCTGCGCATACGGATTCACCCGCTCGGCAATCTCCGTCAGCAGATGATCCGCGTGTCCCTCTTCCTTAATCGTCTTGTCGAGAAGTTCCACATGCACCCTCTCGCCAAGCAGTTGGGCCCAGCGCCGAACCGCTCCGTAGACTGCGATCTCATAATGCTCCACGCGCTGCCCGGCGGAGATCAGAGCGGCGTCGCGTACGGCGTCGTCCGCCGCGTCCTTCACCATGTCTTCTGTTTCGGTGACCAGCGCGGCCATCACTTTGCACTTCATCGGTTTGGTCTCGCCGCCCGCCTGGTTCAGAATCTCTTCCAGCCGTGTCACATGCTCCCTCGTCTCCTGCAGGTGCGACTGGAATGCCTGCTTTAGTTGCGTATCGCTCGCTTTGTCGATCATCTTGGGCAAGGCGTCGGTAATTTGCTGTTCGGTTGAGAGCAGCATCTGCAGCTGGTTGATATATAGGTTGCGAAGGTTGTCGATATTCGCAGAAAAAACCTTCATTTTGGATCTCCTTGGTCCTGTGGTTGGTGATACGGATCAATAGCACGGCGGGAACCGCACTCGCAGCGGAGCTTCTGCGCTCACGCCTTCGTTCTGCTCTCTCTCGTAGATAGGATGCCGAATCAGTTTGGCGAGCGGCCAGCCTTCAGCCGAGAACCCCACGCATCCCACAAAATATGAAGACAACACGCTCAGCTGCGGATTTTCTTCCCACCAGGCACGACCTGAGTAGTCTCAGAGCGGCCGCCCGGCGCTGCCAGGGATGTCCTCTCTACGCGCACGCTACGCAGACCGTCTTCGGCGAAGGGAAACCGGCGGCGCGTCTGATCCTTGTTGGCGAACAGCCGGGCGATCGCGAAGACGTCGAGGGCCGGCCGTTCGTCGGACCCGCCGGAATGCTGCTCGATCGGTGCCTTGATAAAGCCGGCATCGACCGCAACGCGGTCTATGTCACCAACGCCGTAAAGCATTTCAAGTGGGAACCGCGCGGCAAGCGCCGCATCCACAAGAAGCCCAGCGCCCGCGAGATTGCCGCCTGTCGGCCCTGGCTCGACGCCGAAATCGAAGCCATTGAGCCGGAACTTCTCGTTTGTCTCGGCGCTACCGCCGCGCAGGCTCTGCTGGGCAGCTCGTTTCGCGTCACGCAGAGTCGCGGAAAAGTCCTCACTATGCCGGGATTTCCACCGATCCTCGCAACCGTCCACCCTTCGTCGATTCTGCGCGCGCCCGACGATGAGAGCCGCAGGCAAGCCCGGATCAGCTTTGTAACCGATCTGCGCGAGGCCGCGGCATTTCTCCGCAAATCTCCCCGCGCCGCATAGGGCGGGTGTCCGATGAGACTACGTCATGCGCGCGAACTTCTCGCGTCGCTTCTCCCACTCCTCGGTCGAGAACAGCCGCGGTCCCACATCGATCAGCCGCGGAATCATGTTAAAGATCGCAACCGGATTCCAGCGCCGCCCATCGCGGGTCCGGAATCCCTTCTCGTTCAGATCGCTCGCGATGATCGAGAACGAGAAATCCTGCACCAGCATCTCCATCATCTGCAGCAGCGCCTGGTTTTCGCCGGGATCCATTTCCAGTCCCTTGCAATCGTCGGAAACCCGCAGCCCGAAAGGAATGTCTTCCGGAAATGCGCCCTCGGTCGGCATTTCCGATTCCGGCAGCTCCCGCCGCCACTCCACCGACACCAGGTGCCATCCCGACGCCGTCCTTTGCCGGACGATGTCCTCGAGAAGGGGCTGGGTAATCATGTCACGCAGCCGTTCGACGTAAGCCATGGAAAGCCTCCAGTTTCGCGCCTATTACACTGCACACCGCGGACCATCGCAAGGCCTGAGTGACGAATGGTCTAAGTCTCTGTGGCGTGGTCCGTTACTGCGGATGCAGCGTAAGCGTGACCGAAGATCGCTGTCCATTCCCGCCGAACCCCGTCCGGCTCTGAACAACTACTGATCCTCCACCTGCAGCGTTACCACCTGGTTCCCGGTCACCACCGCATCCATCGGCAGCGAGGCCATCGGCACCGCCGACTCGCCACTCAGCACCATGCCCTTGTTATCCCGCAGGGGCGCCAGCGCATTCGCCATCGACATTGGAATCGCCGTCAGCGTGCGCCCATCCACCGCCGCCTGCGCCTCCGGCGCCAGCAGCGTCACGTACAGCTGATCGCTGGTGTGTACGCTGTTCAGCTGCGCGATGGTCGCGGCCACATCGAGCGGCTGCGCGTTGAACTGCGCCGGCTGCAGCAGCCGATCCAGCGTTCCGCTGTCGCTTACCAGCAGCCGCACCGGGCCTTCCGGCAGATTCAACGGCAGCTTCACCGCCACGCGCACGTTCCGCCGCTCCCCATGCCACGGCAGAATCGTCGCCTCCACCGTAATCGTGTCGCCGGCATGCACCTCCACGCGGCTGGTGTGCGCGCTCTCAATCTCCGCCGTCAGCCGCCGCGGGATCGCCGCCACCTCCAGATCCACGCTCTCGATCGGCGTCCGACGCGCGGCATTGTCGTACAGTCGCGTAAAGCGCTCGCCCAGCGCCAGCGCCGTTTGCAAATTCGCCGGCAATGCGTCG
Organism: Acidobacteriaceae bacterium; assembly: GCA_036490815.1. Lineage (GTDB taxonomy): Bacteria > Acidobacteriota > Terriglobia > Terriglobales > Acidobacteriaceae > Palsa-343. The sequence goes on along the minus strand of DASXDF010000005.1, from coordinate 38,419 downwards.
GTCGGGGCCACCAGGCTGTTCAGCTTCACCGATGGGTAGCCGCTCAGCTTCACCGATCCCTGCACATGATAGGTCGTCTGCGCGGAGAAGGTGTTCTGCTCCATCAGCCCCTGGTAAACCGCCACCATCACTGCCATGGGCGTGATCTGCGGCTGATCGATCACTTCAAAGTGGAGCGCCTCCAGTTCCTTTCTCTGCTCCGCTCCCGCGCCTTCGCGCATCACCCGCAACGTTACCGGAATCATCCGCGCCGGCTTGCCGAATTCGCCCATGATCGCCGACTCGCGGTCCTCCGTGATCGAGCCGATCGTCTCCGTCGTGTTGATGATTTTGAAGGCTTCCAGCGGCGACGGCAGCGTCGCCACCACGTCCGCCTTCGTCATCGGCATCGATACCGGACCAAACTGCGTAATCGGGTGCCCGCAGGCCAGCATCCGCTTCGGATCGACATACGTTACCGTGCACGTGCCGGAAATATCCAGGTCCCCCCGCACCAGCACCGCGCTCACCGCGGATCCAGGAACCAGAGGCTCGGGCTGCTTCTCATTGCTCTCCGAACCGCCCACGCCCGCTACCGGAACCAAACCCGCCGGCGCATGATCCTTCCACAGCTTCAGCGCGTCGGCGCTGAAGCCGCTGAACACCAGCGGTGTATCCATCGGCTGCATCATCGGGCCGCCGGCGCCCCCGCTGCTGATCGCCCCGGGCTCGCTCCCGGATCCGGTACTCGCCAGTTCTGTCTCCGGCGCAGCATGTTGCTTCGAAACCCCCATCATCGACTCGATCGGTGTGATCCCGCAGATCGGCTCCTTGCTGAACTGGCCAATCCGGTACGAGAGCGCGCCCACCAGGCGACCGTCAATATAGACCGGGCTGCCGCTCATCCCCGCTACCACCCCCGTATACTCCGGTTTCGTCCCTTCGAGCCGCCCCAGGATCATGTCCTGCCTGGGACCCAGCGCGTTGTGCAGCACCCCGAGAATCTCTACTCCCATGGGCTCCGGTTTGGTGCCCTCAAAAACCGTGTAGGCCACTCCCTGCAGGCCCCGGTGAACCTCACTGAGAGGAAAGAACTTCGTGATTTCCGGCGGATGCGGGGGCAGCGCAATTGCGCTCGCTGTCTGTCCGGCGGCAGAGCCGACCAGGGCCAGCACCGCCGCTCCCCATGCCAGGACCAGCGTGGCCAAACCCTTGCGGATATCTTTCAGCTGCTTACACACGTCCATAGACTATGCTGCTCCCACGCTTGCCGCAAAGGCATCAGCGGCACGAAGATGGTTCCAGAGGTTTTTCCATGAGGAAATCCCACCCCCGTTTGCCGGCTATCGCTGCCACCGCTCTGCTGCTCTTACAGACGCTTTTGCCCGCCCGCTTGTCATGGGCGCAGCAGCAAACTCCGTCGAATCCCCAGCAGACCCAGCCTCAGCAACAGCAGCAACAACAGCAGCCCGCCGACCAAACCGCCCCCGAAGCCGGGGGCCCCGGCAACGACAATGGCCCTATCGCCATTCCCAAAAAAGCCGCCCCTCCTCCGCCGCCGCCCCCCGAGCCCACAGTCAAGAACCCTCCAGGACTCACCAACTATTCCCTGCGCGTCGACGTGCCCGTCGTCAATGTCGATGTCGGCGTTCTCGCTGAGAAAACTCACCAGTTCATCCCGAATCTGCAACAGGCCAACTTCCGCGTCTATGAAGACGGCGTTGCGCAGGACATCGTCGGCTTCCACCAGGTTAAAGCCCCAATCACCGCCGTTCTGCTCGTCGAATTCGCCGCGAACAGCTGGAACTTCATTTTTGACATGTGGAATTCGGCTTTCGCCTTTACCCAGCAACTCCGTCCCGATGACTACATTGCTGTCGTCACCTACGACATGCACACCACGATCCTGACCGACTTCACCCAGAACAAAATGATGATCCAGGACGCGGTCCGCTCGCTGCAGATCCCCACCTGGCACGAAACCAATCTCTTTGACGCTCTCTACGAGACGCTCGACCGCCTGTCTCGCCTTGACGGCCGCAAATACATCATCCTTGTCTCCTCCGGTCTCGACACCTTCTCCAAAATTACCCTCGACAAGACTCTGCAGAAGATCAAAGCCACCCCGAATGTCACCATCTTCTCCATCGCTACGGGCGGCGCCGGGGTCATGGGCGGCGGCGGATTCGCCAGCGGACGCATGAACAACATCACCATGCTCCAGGCACAAAACCAGTTGCAGACCTTTGCCCGGATGACCGGTGGCATGTACTTCGAGCCTCGGTTCACCGCGGAACTCCCCGACGACTTCACCGCGATCAACGAGTCCATCCGCAACCAGTATCAAATCACCTATAAACCGACGAACACCAGGATGGACGGCTCCTACCGGCGCATCCGCGTCGAGTTGGTCGACCAGGAAGGCCATCCGTTACGCATGCAGGACGAAAAGCATAAGCAGGTTAAGTACGACATCATCGCGCGAGACGGCTACAAGGCCAGGCAACAGGTGGAGTAAGCGCCGCCTCCCAGGTGCAGTCGCCTCCTGTGATTGCACCGGGAACAGGGCGCTAAATTCCCGGCCAGTACAAAAGTTTCGGTACATCCGTCATCAGTAACGCCCCAACGGGGCAGCGCCCGCCTGTCCGCCTTCCATGGAAGTGTTATAGATTGGTCCTTGCCTGAGCGCGATACTAAGAGCGCATAGAGGCAAATTGCTCCGATTTCCGAGGAAGTGCTGGAATGCCTGACCTGATTATTGCTGTCGCCTTTGTTGCAATGGTCGCAACTCCCGCTATGGTCGCCGCCATCGGTAGCCGAAAAGAATACAACCCAGGTCCCGAGTCCCGCGCGCTGGGCCACGGGACTGTCATGACTGTGCGCCCGATCGCGCCTCTCGTTCATCCGAAATCGAAGGAAAAAGCCGCCCCTGCCGAACATCGCCTTGTCACATCCGACGGGCCCACGCTGCCCATGCATAACGCCCGCGGCATGGCGAATCGCTAGACCCGCCCTCGCTTTCGCCCCCAGCTTTCCTTCCTGACTTTTCACGTTCCTGCCCATTCGCCGGTTCATTCTCCCCGCCTGCAACCCTCCCTTTGCTACCCTTGACCCTGTCGTGATGGAGCCTCTTCTTGTGGTGCTGCTGGGTCCAACCGGCAGCGGCAAAACCGCGCTTTCTCTCACCCTCGCCCGTCGCTTTTCCGGAGAAATCGTCAGCTGCGACTCCGTCGCCGTCTATCGCGACATGGAGATCGGCACGGCCAAGCCATCCCCAACAGAGCGCCGCGAAATCCCCCATCACCTCATCGATGTCCTTCCTCCGAATCAGCCCATGACCGCTGGCGACTACGCCCGCCTCGCCCGCCAGGCTCTGGTTGAAATCACAGCCCGCCGCCACCTTCCCATCGTGACCGGTGGAACCGGGCTCTATCTGCGGGCGCTGCTCGACGGCCTCTTCGCCGGCCCGCAGCGTTCAGAAGAAATCCGCGCCCGTCTTCGCAGCAACACAGAACGCCACGGTCCCACCTGGCTCCATCGGCTCCTTCGCCGGCTTGATCCCCCAGCAGCCGACCGCATCCACGCCAACGACCAGCCCAAGCTCATCCGCGCCATCGAAGTCTGCCTTACGGCCCGCCAGCCGCTCACAGAAGCCTGGAAATCCGGCCGCGACCCCCTCACCGGTTACCGCATCCTGCGCATCGGACTCGACCCACCCCGCCCCGACCTCTACGCCCGCATCGACGTTCGCGCCGCGGAGATGTTCGCCAGCGGCCTCATCGAAGAAACCCGCGGCCTCACCGACCTATACGGCAATGCCCCTCGTGCCTTCGAATCGCTCGGCTATCGCCATGCCCGCGCCGTCCTTTCAGGACAAATCACCGAGGCCGACGCCATTGCCGCCACCCGTCAGGCCCATCGTAACTACGCCAAACGTCAGCTCACCTGGTTCCGTCGCGAGCCCGAGGTTCGCTGGCTCATCGGCTTTGGCGACGACCCGGCCATCGCCACCCAGGCTCTTGGGCTTGTACAACAGAGTCTCTAGCCGCATGTCCATCGCGCCCGCGCTCCATCCTCCGCCGCGTAATGCAATTGCCGTCAAAGACTCGCCACAGCTTCCGGTCCCAGCGTCCCTCGCCTCCCTCCTTCTCACCCCTCTCGTCCTCCTCGTCCACGGCTACCATCCGTTTGCCGGAGACGCGGGCATCTACGTCGCGGGCGTCCGTCACCTCATCGACCCAACGCTCTACCCGCTGAACGCAGCGTTCCCCGCGGCCTTCACCAGGCTTTCCGCTTTTCCATGGATCCTCGCCGTGCTCGTCCGCCTCTCGCACGCTCCGCTGTCGTGGATCCTTCTTGCCGCCCATCTGCTCTCGATCTTTCTGTTCCTCTCGGCTTGTCGCCAGTTGGCAAAGCGCCTCTTCGAAAGCGAGTTGGCAACCTGGTCGTGCGTCGCGCTCGCCGCGGCCTGCTTCACGTTACCCATCGCCGGAACAGCGCTCTTTGTCATGGACCCCTACGTGACTGCGCGCTCCTTCTCCACGCCTCTCAGCCTGATGGCAATATCCGCGTCCATCGACCGCGCCTGGCTGCGCACCGTCCTCCTGCTGATCCTCGCCGCCGTCATCCATCCCTTGATGGCCGCTTACGCCATTGCCTTCATCGTCCTCCACGCCCTCATCGCTTCAGGACGAATCCGCGTGGCCCTCTCCCTTTGCGCCGCCGCCGCAGCCGCTTGCGGCATAGCGTTCGCCCTTGCGCACGGTGCCCCCATCGATCCCTCCTATCGCCAGGCCGTCTCGCTTCCACCGCGCACCTTTCTCTTCCTCCCGCGCTGGCAGTGGTACGAGCTCCTCGGCCTCGCTCTTCCCCTGCTCCTCTTTGCCCTCGCTCTCCGCAGCTTCGGCGCCGCCACCCGCAAGGGCGCGCTCTGCCTCACATGTCTTCTGCTCGGAGCCACCAGCATCGTGATTGCCGCCGCCTTCGTTCCACCCGCCGGCCCCTACCCGCTGGTTCCCCTGCAGGTGCTCCGCAGCTTTCACCTCATCTATCTTTCCGGCCTCATCCTCAGTGGCGGGGTTCTCGCCCGCCTCGCCGCACGCTCGCGCTTCGCTGCAATTTCTCTGGTTGTTCTGCTTTGCGCGGGAATGTTTGCAGCCCAGCGCTTCACCTGGACCGGCAGCCATGTCGAATGGCCCGGTGCCCGACCGGCCAATCCCTGGCAGCAAGCCTTCCTATGGATTCGCGACAACACCCCGCACGGCGCCGTCTTCACCTTCAATCCGCAGCTGGTCTACCAACCTGAAGAAAACGAGCAGGGTTTCCGAGCCATCGCCGAACGCGACCACCTCGCCGACGACAAGGATGCGGGAATCGTCGCAGTCCTGCCGCAACTGGCGGACCGCTGGGCTCTCCAGCGCTACGCAGAATTAAATGTGGATGGGATGACAGACGCGGAACGCCTCAACAAGCTCGGAGCGGTCGGCGCAACCTGGCTCCTGCTCCCGCCAGACGCAGCAACAGAACTTCCCTGCCCCTTTAGCAACAACGTAGTGAAAGCGTGCCGATTGGCGGCCGCACCAGGGTTTTCTAAACCCTGATCCCTAAACGCTAATCCCTGATTCTCTTACTGCACCGTCACCGCCAGGCAAACCGCGCCCGAGCAGCTGGTGTCCGACGAGGTCGCGTAGGTGATCGCCGTACCGTTCGTGGAGTAGGCCGCGATCACGATCGTGTAATTCCCCGCAACGGTGCCCGGGTTCGGCGAAGGCTGGTAGTGCAGATAGCGATAGCGCGGATTGCATCCGCTCAACCCTAAAACGCCCGCGGTCATTAACAGCGCGATCCCCATCACCCGCAGCGCGCCCCAATTCTTCCGCCGAATGGCCCCAACCCCTGCCAGCGCCAGAAAGCCAGGAATCAAAACTGCGTAAACCGACCCCGAACGCCCCAGTCTCGAAGACTGTGGGGCATTCACCCCGGAGGGCGCGGTCGTCGTAAGCTGCAGAGCGCTGATGCTCGACCCATTCGCCGGAGGCGTCACCACCACCGGGTTAAAGTCGCAGGTTGAGCCAGCCGGCAGACCCGAACAGGACAAATTCACCGCCTCGGCAAAGCCGTTTTGCGAGGCGACCGTCAGATTGATGGTTCCATATTGTCCCGGTGTAAGCGACAGAGACGACGGTGCCGCTGTAACCGTGAATCCCGGCTCACTACCGGTGGCATCCGGGGTGGCAGCCGTGCTCGCCGTCGAGGCCGCAAAAGCAGCATCGCCGTGATAAACAGCCGTGACCGACGTCGCCCACCGCGGTGCGTTGTGTACGTTCAGCGTCGCAGCGCCGTTCTGAACAAAAACCGACCCCAGCGATCCCTTTGCTGTCTCAAAACTCACCGAGCCTTCAGAAACCGGCGCGCCCCCAACATCGGCCACCTTCGCCGTGAACGAAAGCGTGCCGTCGCTGTTCTGTGCAGAGACCTGCGTGCGCGTTGCAACCTGCGCCTCTGCCGACGCAGCGCTGGCGAATAGACATGCCCAAAGCCCGAGGGTGACGGTCAGTTGAGGGGTGATGTGCTTCCGGAACAGCGAAATCATTCGTGAGGAACTCTCTTAATAAGGCGTCGGCGCCAGGACCTCGCTCGATTCCGGCAAACCGCTGCCCGGATCAATCGCTGCTCCTGGAGTGGAAGACTCATTGTATCTGACCCGCCCTGGCCCCGGCACGTGAGCAATTCGACCTTCGCCCGCTCCCAGGGCCCGATCCGGAGTTAGGATCGTAGGTTGACATTCGCACATCCGAGGTCCTTCATGGCCACTTCGCTCTCTGAGCGCCCGCAGCTCCAGTTCCTCACCACCCAGATCGACGAGCTTAAACAGAAGGGCACCCACTTCCGCCTCCGTGTCCTCGACGATATTCAGGCCCCGGTCTGCACCTACGACGGCCGACGCGTAATCAATCTCGCTTCCAATAACTACCTCGGCCTCTGCAACCATCCGAAGCTGCGCGAAGCCGCCATCCAGGCCGTCAAGGATCACGGCGTCGGCTCGGGCGCCGTTCGCACCATCGCCGGCACCATGAAGATCCACATGGAGCTGGAAGAAAAAATTGCCCGCTTCAAAAATGTCGAGGCATGCGTCGTCTTCCAGAGCGGCTTCACCGCCAATGCCGGCACCGTCTCCGCCATCCTTGGCAAAGAAGACTTCATCGTCTCCGACGAACTCAACCACGCCTCCATCATCGATGGGGCCCGTCTTTCCCGCGCCAAAATCAAAGTCTTCCGTCACAAAGACGTCGCCCACGCCGAAGAAATCCTGAAAGAAATCCAGAACGAGCCCGGTCACAAGCTCCTCATCACTGACGGCGTTTTCTCCATGGACGGCGACATCGGCCCCGTCGACAAGCTCGCCGATCTGGCCGAGAAATACCGCGCCATCATGATGGTCGACGACGCCCATGCCTCCGGTGTGCTGGGCCGCAATGGCCGCGGCTCCATCGACCACTTCCACTGCCATGGCCGCGTCGATATTCAGGTTGGCACCTTGTCAAAGGCGATCGGCGCCATCGGAGGCTATGTCTGCGGCTCGCGTGACCTCATCGACTTCCTCTACCACCGCGCCCGGCCCTTCCTGTTCTCCACCTCGCACCCACCATCCGTCACGGCTACCTGCATCGCGGCCTTCGACCTTCTCGAATCCGAGCCAGAGCGCATCGACCGGCTATGGGCCAACACTCGCTATTTCAAGACTGAACTCGGTCGTCTTGGCTTCAACATCGGCGGCATCAACACCCCGGCGAGCGAAACACCCATCACGCCCATCATCATCGGCGACGGCCGCCAGACCATGGACTTCTCGCGCGCCCTGTTCGAAGCTGGCGTCCTCGGAACCGGCATCGCATTCCCCACCGTCCCCGAAGGCAAAGCCCGCATCCGCACCATCATGACCAGCGAGCACACGCGAGAAGAACTCGACCAGGCCCTGGAGATTCTCGAGAAAACGGCAAGGCCGCTGGGCATCCTCGGCTGACACACAAGCCCGAGGTCCCGCCAGGCCGCCTGCCTCAGTCCAGCCAGTTGCTGAACACAATCATCGCCAGCCCGATCATCGTCACCTCGCGATGCCCGGTGATCGCCGCGCCAAAGCACAACAGCACGATCCCCAGCCCCATGATGATGTGCGAATCCGAATGGTACTCTGCCTGCGCCGCCTGCTGCGCCTGATTGACGGGGACTCCATTGGGAATTGGGTTTTCCATAACGCCTCCTGACCTGAACAGCATCTCTCCATTGCCCTCCCATCGGCAGTGCGCTTCGTCAGCAATCGCACGTGACAAATGTCAGACCCCGGCCCGACTCCCCTCCAATCACCACGCCGCTATACTTGAGAGAGAGGACTTTTCCCTGCATCCCTTCGGCCAGATTCTGAACCCCATTCTCGACAAAACCCGCGCCGAGGTGGCCCGGCGCCGCGAGCAGGTTTCCGCCGCAGAACTGGAAAAGCGCGCCGCCCAGCACACGCCCCGGGGCTTCGCTCGAGCCCTGCGCGAGGCCAGCGCTAAAGGCCCCGCCATCATCGCTGAACTCAAAAAAGCTTCGCCCTCCAAAGGTCTCATCCGCCCCAACTTCGACCCGCAATCCCTCGCCATCGACCTCGAGCGCTCCGGCGCCGCCGCGCTCTCCGTCCTCACCGACGAGCCCTTCTTCCAGGGCAGCCTGCAGAACCTCGAAATCGCCTCCGCAGCCACAAAAATCCCCTGCCTGCGCAAAGATTTCATCGTCGACGAGTACCAGATCGTCGAATCCCTCGCCCATCGCGCCGATGCCATCCTGCTGATCGCCGGCGCCCTCAGCTACGGCTTCCTCTATTACTTCACCATAATTGCCCATAGCTGCAAACTCGATGTACTGCTCGAAGTCCACACCGCAGATGAGGCCAAAATGGCCCACGACATCGGCGCCGACGCGGTGGGCGTGAACAACCGCGACCTCAACACCTTTGAGGTCCGCCTCGAAACTTCGATCGCGCTCGCCGCCCAGCTTCCGCCCAAAGCCGTTCACGTCGCCGAAAGCGGCATCCACACCGCCGCCGACATTCACACTCTCCGCAGCGCAGGCTTTCACGCGTTCCTCATCGGGACATCGCTCATGCGCCAGCCACAACCGGGCATTGCTCTCGAAGCTTTGCTCCATTCGGTCGATCCGGCACCGGCGGAGATCCTCGCGGAGCACAACTAACCGACATGTGGATCAAAATTTGCGGTAACACCAATCTTCAGGATGCTCTGCTGGCCGCCGACGAAGGCGCCGATGCCGTTGGCTTCGTCTTCGCCCCCAGTGCCCGCCGCGTCACGATGGGCCAGATGTCCGAAATCGTGCCCGGCCTGCCCGCCGATATCACCAGCGTCGGCATCTTCAACACCCAGGATTTCGACGAAATCGCTTCCGCGCTTCGTTCTGCCGGTCTCCACGCCGTGCAGTTGCACGGTGAACTCGATTTTTCTCTCGCGGAAAAACTTCGCGGCGAGTTCGGCCCTCGCCTCTTCATCATCCAGACCCTGCACTGGAACATCAGCGGTGATCCTGCCCGGGCTGAGGAGAAACTCCGCAACGAATTACGCGCCGTCGGGCGCCACAACGACATCGACGCGGTCCTGATCGATACCCGCACCCCCACGGCTTCCGGCGGCACCGGCCAGGCCTTCGACTGGAAGCGCGCCCGCGAAGTGATTTCCGCCGAAGCCGGCCGACTGCGCATCATCATCGCCGGCGGCCTTCACCCCGGCAATGTGCGCGAGGCCATCGTCACCCTCCGTCCCTGGGGGGTCGACGTCGCCAGCGGCGTCGAATCCCGTCCCGGCAGAAAAAGCCCCGAAATTCTTCAGGACTTTATCCGCGCCGCGCGCTTCGCCTTCCTCGAAATCGAGCCGCCCCCCATGCTGCCTACCCAGGTAGGCTCGGTGTAAGGTGGAGATATGGCCTCTGCCACCCAAAATCGCGTCGCCGGACGCTTCGGCCCCTATGGCGGACGCTATGTTCCTGAGACCCTCGTCGCCGCGCTCGACGAGCTCGATCACGCCTATGCCGAGGCCCAGGCCGACCCCGATTTCCATCTGAAACTCGACTCGCTGCTGCGCGATTTCGCCGGCCGCCCCACTCCACTCTACTTCGCCTCACGCCTTACGGAGACCCTCGGCGGCGCAAAGATTTATCTCAAGCGCGAAGACCTGCTCCACACCGGCGCGCACAAAATCAACAACTGCCTCGGCCAGGCGCTGCTCGCCGTGCGCATGGGCAAAAAACGCATCATCGCGGAAACGGGCGCAGGCCAGCACGGCGTTGCCACCGCCACCGTCTGCGCGCTCTTCGGCCTCGACTGCGTTGTCTACATGGGCGAGGAAGACATGCGCCGCCAGGAGCTCAACGTCTACCGGATGCGCCTGCTTGGCGCCGAAGTCCGCGGCGTCTCCTCCGGCTCGCGCACCCTCAAAGACGCCATCAATGAGGCAATGCGCGACTGGGTCACCAATGTCCGCACCACTCACTACCTCCTCGGCAGTGTCCTCGGCGCGCATCCCTATCCGACCATGGTCCGCGACTTCCATCGCGTCATCAGCCGTGAGGCGCGCGCGCAGATTCTGGAGAAAGAAAACCGCCTGCCCAACGCGATCATCGCCTGCGTCGGTGGCGGCTCCAACGCTATCGGTGCATTTTTCGAATTTATCCCTGACAAAGACGTTCGCCTCATCGGCGTCGAAGCCGGTGGCCGCGGTTCGCACCTCGGCGATCACGCCGCACGCTTCAGTGGTGGCGCTCCCGGCGTTCTGCAAGGCACCTACTCCTACGTCCTGCAGGATGACAACGGCCAGATCGCCCTCACCCACTCCGTCTCCGCCGGACTCGACTACGCCTCTATCGGCCCTGAACACGCGGCTCTCCACGATTCCGGCCGCGCCGAATACACTTCAGCCACCGATGCCGAAGCCCTCGAAGCTACGCTCCGCCTCGCGCGCACCGAAGGCATCATTCCCGCGCTCGAAAGCGCGCATGCCATCGCCGAATGCATCCGTCTCGCGCCCACTCTGAGCCCCCACGACATCGTGCTCGTCAACGTCTCCGGCCGAGGCGACAAGGACATCGGCATCCTCACGCGCGAACTCAATCTTTCCGGAGCGTAGCTACGATGCCCATCCGTTTCTCCAAGCCGGGCCTCGTTGCCTACATCACCGTCGGCGATCCCGACCTCGCCACCACGCACGACATCGCCATCGCCGCTATTGATGCCGGAGCCGACGTTCTCGAGCTGGGTGTCCCCTTCAGCGACCCTCTCGCCGACGGCCCCGTCATCCAGCGTGCCAGCGAGCGCGCCGTCAAAAACGGCACGCGTCTCCGCGACGTCCTCGCCCTCGCCGCGGGCCTTCGCCTCGAACGCCCTAACGCCGGACTCATCGTCTTCACCTACTACAATCCGGTCCTGCGCTTTGGCCTCGAAAATTTCTGCGCCGCTGCCGAGCAAGCTGGCGTCGATGGTGTTCTCGTCACCGATATGATCGTCGAGGAAGCCAACGAATACCTCGCCGCGCTCCATCGGCATCATCTCGCGCCCATCTTTCTCGCCGCGCCTACCAGCCCAGACCAGCGACTCCAGCGCATCGCAGCCGTTTCGCAGGGATTCGTTTACGCCATCTCCCGTGTCGGCATCACCGGCGCACAAAAATCCATCGCCTCCGACGCTGAACAGCTCGTCCGTCGCCTGCGCCGCTTCACAAAACTTCCCATCGCCGTTGGCTTTGGCATTTCGAACCCCGAACACTTCGCCGCCGTCGGTGAATTCGCTGATGCAGCAGTAGTCGGCAGCGCCCTCGTCGCCACTATCGAGCAGGCCGGCCCCCAACACGCCGCCTCCTCCATCGCTCGATTTATTCAGGGCCTGCGCGGCGGCGTTCCTGAGCCCGCAGTGCCCGCTCGCTGATCCCGTATACGATAGCTTTTTGCCACTTCTTCCCCGCCCCGCGCCTGTGCTCGGGCGACAAGGATCATCATGGATATCGAAGCCTGGCGACTCAAAATCGACGAACTCGACCGGGAAATCGTCCTGCTCATCAGCCAACGCGCCGCAGCGGCTCAGGAAATCGGCCGCCTCAAGCGCGTCACTGATCTGCCCGTCTACGAACCCAATCGAGAGCGCGTCATATTCGAAAATGTTCGCACGCACAACCCGGGCCCGTTGCCCGACATTGAGCTCGTCCATATCTACGAGCGCATCATCGACGTTATGCGCGCGCTCCAGCGGAACGAGCTCGCCTCGCGCCCCGGCATCCCCGCAACCGCCGCCGTACAGAATCCCCAAGGAAAAGAAAAATGATCGTTGCTATGCAGGACCGCGCGACCGAGGAAGAAATCCAGTCCGTCGTCGAGCGCATGATGGAAATCGGCTTCAACGTCCACCGCACCACGGGCGCCGTGCAAACCATCCTCGCCGGAGTGGGCACGCCCGGCGCCTTCGACCACAAGGAATTCGAGGTCTTCGCCGGCGTCGCGGAAGTGATCCGCATCTCCTCGCCCTACAAACTCGCCGGACGCAGCTTTCGGCCGGAAGGAACCATCGTCCGCTTTTCCAACGGGGTTACCGTCGGCGGGGAAAAGGTCGTCGTGATGGCCGGCCCCTGCTCGGTCGAGAGCCGCGAGCAAATCTTCGCCTGCGCCAAACTCGTCAACGATGCCGGAGGAAAATTTCTTCGCGGCGGCGCCTTCAAACCCCGCAGTTCGCCCTACTCCTTCCAGGGCATGGGCCTCGATGCCCTCAAGCTTCTGCGCGAAGCCGGCGATGCGCACGGCCTCCTCGTCGTCAGCGAGGTCATGGAAATTTCGCAGATCGAGCAGATGATGCCCTATGTCGATCTCTTCCAGGTTGGCGCGCGCAACATGCAGAACTTCAATCTGCTTCGCGAGCTCGGCGACGTTCGCCGTCCGGTACTGCTCAAACGCGGCATCGCCGCCACCATTGAAGAGCTGCTGCTCTCCGCCGAATATCTCCTCGCCGGCGGCAACTACGACGTCATCCTCTGCGAGCGCGGCATCCGCACCTTCGAAACCTACACCCGCAACACCATGGATATCTCCGCCATTCCCGTCGTCAAGAAGCTGTCGCACCTGCCCATCCTTGGCGACCCCTCACACGCTACCGGCCGCCGCGACAAGGTTCCCGCCATGGCCCGCGCCACGGTCGCTGCTGGAGGCGACGGTCTGCTCATCGAAGTTCACCCCAACCCCGACAAGGCTCTCTCCGATGGGGCGCAGTCGCTGTTCCCCGAGCAGTTCGCAAAGCTCATGGACTCGCTTCGCATCATCGCACCAGCCGTCGACCGCACCCTATAAGGAAGGCTCAGTGAGTGAATCAAGTCAACGTCAGTGAGTCGATGTTTTGAAGGGGCACGGCTTCAGCCGTGCCGTTAATATCCCGGAACCCGTCGGGCTTTAGCCCCCGAGGGACGCATCGTTTCGATTAGCAAGAATGGCGATTGAAAAAATCACGATCCTCGGCACCGGCCTCATCGGCGCATCGGTCGGCCTCGCTTTGCGTTCTCGCGGATTCTCCGGCTCCATCACCGGCTGGGATCCGAATCCCGAGCAGCTCCACATCGCCCTGCGCCGCGAAGCCATCACGGTGATCGCCGACGATCCCCTCGCCGCCGCTGCCGAGGCCGACCTCATCCTTCTCGGCGGCCCCGTCTTCACCATCCTCGAATGGCTCGACCGCCTCGCGCCCATCCTGCAGGACCACCAGCTCGTCACCGACGTCGGCAGTGTCAAGGGAGCAATTTGTGCCCATGCCAGTGAAAAATACAACGGTCCTGGCCAGCCTGGATTTCTCCCCGGCCACCCCATGGCCGGCAAAGAAGTCAGCGGAGCTGAGAACGCCGACGCGGAACTCTTCAACGGCGCGGTCTGGCTCGTGACGGAGCCGGCTCAAAGCGCCCACAGCCCCACAGTTCGGGCCCTCATGGACGCCTGGCGCGACTGGGTCGTCAAACTCGGCGCCCGCATCATCGACCTCTCGCCCGAGCGTCACGACGTCCTCTGCGCCTGGATCAGCCACCTCCCGCAGTTCGTTTCCACCGCCATGTGCGCGCTGCTCGAAGACGAATTCGCCGCCAACGCCGACCTGCTCCCCATCGGCGGCCGCGCACTGCGCGAGATGACCCGCCTCGGCGCCAGCCCCTTCTCCATGTGGCGCGACATCGCCCACACCAATTCCGATGCCATCGCCAGCTCCCTCCACGCGCTCGAACAACGCCTCGCCCACATTCGCGAGAACCTTAAAACTCCCGAACTCCGTGATGAATTCGATCGCGCCAACCAGTTCCGTCTCCGCGATCCGCGCAAGCCTTAAATCCCGACGCTCATCCGTCCCAAATCCAGGACGGACCCGCAATAACCCGCGTACACTTTCCCTTCACCATTAACTTCAGCTGGAGGTCCCGTGTCCTTCGCCGTGATCCGTCGTGTCCCCACTGTCCTTTTTGTGCTCCTCGTTCTGCCTCTCCTCTCCCACGCCTCTCCTCTTCTGCTGCTCCATCCTTCGCTGAGCAAAGATCAAATTGCTTTCCGTCATGCCGACGACATCTGGGTGGTCGCGCGCACCGGGGGCGAGGCCGTCCGCCTCACCTCCACGGCCTCGGTTGTCGACGGCCCATACTTCTCGCCCGACGGCCACACCCTCGCTTACTCCGCGCGCATTCACGGCAATGTCGACGTCTACACGGTATCCGCCACTGGCGGCGTGCCGCACCGTCTCACCTACCATCCGGATGCTGACGTCATCGTTGGATGGACGCCCGATGGCAATGATGTCCTCTTCCTCAGCGGCCGCACCGCCTGGAATGACTTTTCGCAGCTGTTCCGCATCCACGCCGATGGCTCCGGCCTTCCCGTCGCGTTCCCGCTTCCCTCCGTCGACAGCGGCTCGCTCTCACCCGATGCCAAACAGATTGCCTACACGCCCTTCAATCAGTGGGAGCCCGCCTGGAAACGCTACCACGGGGGTCAGACGCAGCCAATCTGGATCGTCAACCTCGCCTCACTGGACCTCACCAAAGTCCCGCGCGACAACTCCAACGACTCCAACCCGCTCTGGATCGGCGACAAAGTCTACTTCCTCTCCGACCGTAATGGCGCCGTCACCCTCTTCAGCTACGACACCCAATCGAAGCAGGTTGAACAGGTCGTCGAGAACAAGAGCTACGACCTGAAATCCGCCAGCGCCGGCCCGGGCGGCATTGTGTACGAGCAGTTCGGCAGCATCCACTTCTTCGACCCGGCCACGAAGACGCAGCACGCCGTCGACATCACCCTCCACGGCGACCTGCCCGCGCTCGAGCCCTCGCTCACCGTCATCGATCCGCATACGATCCTCAACGCCGCCGTCTCACCCACCGGTGCCCGTGCAGTCTTTGAAGCGCATGGCGACATCTTCACCGTCCCCGCTGAAAAAGGTGACGCGCGCAATCTCACCAACACCTCGAACGCCGCTGAACGCGATCCCGCCTGGTCTCCCGATGGAAAATCCATCGCCTACTTCAGCGATGCCTCCGGCGAATACCAGCTCTTCATCCGCGATCAGAATGGCATCGCCAAGCCGAAGGTCATCGACCTCGGCCCCTCGCCGTCGTATTTCTACGCGCCACGCTGGTCGCCCGACTCCAAACGTATTCTCTACTCCGATAAGAAACTGAACCTCTGGTATCTCGACGTCGACAACCCGAAGCCCGTCAAAGTCGACACAGAGAATTACGAGGGCTTTGGGTTCGCCGGCAGCGCCACCTGGTCGCCCGACGGAAAATGGATTGGCTACCTTAAAACGCTGCATAACTTCATGCATGCCGTCTTCCTCTACTCCCTCGACACGCAGAAGTCCACGCAGATCACCGATGGCATGAGCGACGTCGGCAGTCTCGCCTTCGATCGCAACGGCAAATACGTCTACTTCACCGCCAGCACCAACGTCGGTCCCTCCGTCGCCGGGTTCGACCTCTCCAGCCTCGACCACGCGGTCTCCTCCAGCGTCTACGTCGCCGTCCTTTCCAAAGACCTGCCCTCGCCGCTGCCTCCCGAGAGTGACGACGAAAAGGCAAAGGACGAAACCAAATCCGCCGACGACACAAAGAAGCCCGACGACCAAACCGCAAAAGATAAGAAAGACGACACCGGCGCGAAAGATAAAGACAAGAAGGAAGAGAAAAAGCTGCCCGTCGTCAAAGTGGACTTCGACGGCATCGACCAGCGCATCCTCGCGTTGCCTATTCCACCCCGCAACTACATCGACCTTCAGGCCGGCAAAGAAGGCGTGCTCTACATCGCGGAAGGCAGCCCCGTCGCCAATCCTTCTCAGGGCGGCCCTGGAATCCATGCGCTCTGGCGGTTCGCGCTTGATAAACGCGAAACCACCGAGGTCCTCTCCGGAATCGGCAGCTACACCATGTCAGCCAACGGCGAAAAAATGCTCTACCGCAAAGGCGACTCGTGGCTCATCGCCACCGCCGACGAAGTGAAGACCGCCCCCGGCAAGACTCTCAATCTCGGCAGCCTCGAGGCCAACGTCGATCCGCGCGCCGAGTATCGCCAGATGTACAACGAAACCTGGCGCATCGAGCGCGACTTCCTTTATGACCCCAACCACCACGGCCTCGACATTGCCAAGGCCGAAAAACGCTATGAGCCGTACCTCGATGGCATCGGCTCCCGCGACGAACTGGACTATCTGTTCGAGGAGATGACCGGCGAAATCACTATCGGGCACATGTTCATCCGCAGTCCTCGTGAGCCCGATCACTCACCGAAAACAGGCCTGCTTGGGGCCGATTACTCCGTCGATCACGACCGCTACAAATTTGCCCACATCTACAACGGCGAAAACTGGAACCCCAATCTTCACGCCCCGCTCACGCAACCCGGCGTCAACGTCAAAGAAGGCGAATATCTGCTCGCCATCAACGGCCGCGATCTCCACGCAACTGACAACATCTACAGCTTCTTTGAAGGAACTGCCGGCAAACAGGTCGTTCTGCACGTCGGACCCAACGCCGATGGCGCCGGCGCACGCGATGTCACCGTCGTCACCGTCGATTCTGAGCACAATCTCCGCAACCTCGCCTTCATCGAAGGCAACCGACGCAAAGTCGACGAGATGACCAACGGCCAGGTCGCCTATGTCTACATGCCCAATACCGGCGGCGGCGGATTTACCAACTTCAATCGCTATTTCTTCGCGCAGGTCCAGAAGAAGGGCGTCATCATCGACGAGCGCTATAACGAAGGCGGCAGCATCGCGGACAACGTCATCGATACGCTGCGCCGCGTGCCCATGTCGCGCTACGAAACGCGCGAAGGCGAGGACGTCACCGATCCCTCTGGCGCCATCTTCGGTCCCAAGACCATGATCATCAACCAGGCCGCGGGCTCCGGCGGCGATCTCATGCCCTGGTACTTCCGCAAGGCCGGCCTCGGCCCGCTCATCGGCGTGCGCACCTGGGGCGGACTCGTCGGCATCGGCGGCTATCCCGTCCTGCTCGATGGTGGCTCGGTGACCGCGCCAAGGACTGCCATCTACGGCCTCAAGGGTGAGTTTGAAGTGGAGAACCACGGCATCCCGCCCGACATCGAGGTGGAATATCTACCGAAAGAAGTGGCCGCGGGTCACGATCCGCAGCTCGACCGCGCCGTGCAGTACGTGATGGAGCAGCTCAAAGCGCATCCGCTGCCCACCTATCCCAAACCGCCTTACCCGAATTACCACGAGCACGACGGCCTCGGCGTCCACTAAGAAGTCCCGCACCGCGAAACTCAGGCCGGAGCTTACAACTCCGGCCTTTCTTTTGCGGATTACTATGGGGTGCATGTTCCGCCACGTCGCGTTCTGCCTTCTCTTCTCCGCCGCCATCATCGCGGCTGCCTCCGCGCGCGCCCAGCAAGCCACACTGCTCGTCGACGTCGACCATCGCCCGCAAATTTCGCTCGATGGTCCCTGGCACTACATTCCCGATCCCTACCGGGAGGGCTGGGGATCGAACCCCGACCACGCCAGCCCCAACGGCTATGCGAAGAACGCCCACTATGTACCCGGCGGCCCACTGGTTCAATACGACTTCAACCGGTCACCTACCCTGAATGTCCCCGGCGATTGGAACTCCCAAAAAGATTCTCTCTTCTACTACGAAGGCCTGCTCTGGTATCAGCGCGACTTCACCTACCATCCCAAACCGCACACGCGTGTCTTCCTGCATTTCGGCTCCGTCAACTATGCTGCTCAGATCTTCGTCGACGGCCAGCACGTCTGCGATCATGAAGGCGGATTTACTCCCTTCGACTGCGACATTACCGGTGTCGTTAAGGATGGTGACAACTTCATCGTCGCGGCCGTCGACGATCAGCGCGCTGTCGACCGCGTCCCCACTCTCCGCAGCGACTGGTGGAACTATGGCGGCATCACCCGCCCCGTATCCCTCGTCGAAGTCCCAGACGCCTACATTGACGACTATTCCCTGCAGCTCAACCGCGGCACGCAAAATCAGCTCGACGGCTACGTTCACGTCACCGGCGCTGAATCCGGGACGCACGTCACCCTGCACATCCCCGATCTCCACATCGAAAAAGATGCAGTGACCGATACAAATGGCCACGCCGACTTCTCTTTCGCCGCTTCCGGCCTCGAACTCTGGTCCCCCGATCATCCGCGTCTCTACTCCATCGATCTTCACGCCGGCGCGGACGACCTCAAAGACAACATCGGCTTCCGCACCATCACCGTCCAGGGCGATCAAATCCTCCTCAACGGCAAGCCCATCTTCCTGCGCGGCATCAGCTATCACGACGAAGCGCCGTTCCGCTCCGGCCGCTCCTGGTCCGGCAAAGACGCGGAGACCCTGCTCGGATGGGCGCAGGACCTTCACTGCAACTTCGTCCGCATGGCGCATTATCCCCATACCGAAAACGAAACCCGCCTCGCCGACCGCATGGGCATCCTTGCCTGGGAAGAAGTTCCCGTCTATTGGGCCATCGACTGGACCAACCCGCACACCCTCGACGTCGCCAAACATCAGCTATGGGAGTTGATCCGCCGCGACCACAACGATCCATCAGTCATCATGTGGTCCATGTCGAACGAAACGCCGGAGAGCCCCGAACGCAACGCCTTCATCCATCAGCTCGCCGTCGAAGCCCGCGCGCAGGACCCCACCCGCCTCATCACCTCAGCCATCGTCACCCATTTCAAAGGCACCACCGCCACGCTCGACGATCCCCTCGGTCAGGATCTCGATGTCCTCGGTTACAACGAATATCTCGGCTGGTACCAGGGCAAGCCGGAAACCATCCCCGACTACACCTGGCAGAATCCGATGGGCAAGCCGGTCATCATCAGCGAATTCGGTGCCGGCGCCCAGGCCGGCCTGCACGGCCCCGCCACCAGCATGTTCACTGAGGAATACCAGGACTACGTCTTCCGCCAGCAATTCCTGATGCTCGACAAAATGCCCTTCCTGCGCGGGATGACCCCCTGGGTCCTCATGGATTTCCGCTCGCCCATGCGCCAACTCCCCGGCATCCAGGACGACTACAACCGCAAAGGCCTTGTCTCCGACAAAGGCGAAAAGAAGAAGGCCTTCTACACGCTGCGGGATTACTACGCAAAGAAGGAGAAATAGCTCCGCGCAATTGAGCCCGGGCCGAAATTCGCAGCAACGCTAACAGGAAGGCCTGCTCCCCGTTTCCTGCTCCCTGCTCCTGCTCCCTATTCCCCATTCCCTATTCCCTGCCTTTACGCCCCCAGATGCCCCAGCCCAATCCCGACCACATACGTTGCTGCGCCTTCCACGGCGCCCACCAGCGTCATCTCCAGGCCGCTGGCCCACCAACTTCGCACCGTGATCAGCGACTTCGCCGCACCCACAGCAAAATGCGCAACCAGCGACACAATCGCCGACACGATCACCGCCGGATAGCCGGTCATGAAGAAAAAAGGCACGATAGGAATGAACGCGCCCACCGCGGTCGACAGCGCTCCTGACCACGCCGAAACCAGCGGCTGGCTCAGACCTTCTTCCGTCATGTTCAAACGCTCGGCTGCCAACGCGCGCGTAAACTGCTCCGGCGCTTCGGCCAGATGCCCAACAACATGATCCGCATCGTCGCGCGGAATCCCTTTCACCTGGTAGTACAGCGAGAGCAGCTCGCGCGCCTCCGGCCCGTTCATCTCGATGGCCTCGCGCTCCCGGGTCAGCTCCGCCTCGTAAATCTCCCGCTCGCTCTTGGCCGCAAGATAGGCCCCCGATCCCATCGACAGCGCACTCGCAATCATCCCGGCGATTCCCGACAGCAGCACCCAGTGACTGTTGCCCAGCGTTGCCCCCGACACGCCGGAGACGATACCGAAGATCGCGCCCAACCCATCGTTCACGCCATAAATTGCGTCGCCGATCCACCCCGCCGTCTGCCGCCCCGGTCGATTCCGCCGCGTCAGCAGTTCGTTCAACTCCTGCCGCGCCGACTCCGTGGTCGTCGCCATCTTCGGATAACGGTGCCGGATCAGCTCGCTCAGCTCACGATAATGTTCCTGCTCGTCCGCGATTACCTGCTTCAGAATCGCGATGCTCGGCTCGTCCCCCAGCTCTTTCAGCTGCTGGCCATAACGCGCAATGTCGCGGCTCTCGTCAATCTCAAGCCGCCGCAGCGCCATCTGCGGGCCGCCCAGTCGATTCACCAGCGTGTCCGCATCCCCCGTCGGCTTGCCGTCGTACTTTGGCAACTCCGCACCCAGCTCGCGGATCCGCTTCGCCCACATCGCTGCATGCTGCGCTTCCGCCTCCGCCATGTGCCGCAAGGTCTTGCTGCGAACGGCGTCGTCGTCTCGCTCCGCCAGCGTGTTGTACGTGTGAAAGCCGCGCATCTCCGCCTGCCAGTTTTCGCTCAGCGCCTCCAGAATCTTCTGCTCTCTTTGCGACGAACTTTGCGCCATGCTCTGCTAGCTCCCAATCTGATACGTGAAACCGAATCGTCCAATCTGGATCGCGCTGCGCTCCGCCGGCGGCCAGATGCGGAAAGATTCCACCCGCGTCACGCCCGGCAGCAGCGTCGCCGGCACGCTCCCCACCGGCCGTCCCGTAGCCGCTTCATAAAAATGGACCAGCAGCGCGTTGTTGTCTGTGTGCTCATAGCCCAGCACATATTCGCCAGGCGACAGCCGGACATCTGCCCCCAACCGCACCGGGACCTGCGTCAGAAAAAAATGCGAGTACTTCCCCTCAGCCGAATAGCCGGCCGTGATCAGCACCACGCCCGCAATGTATTTTCCATGACCGTTCGTGATGCCGGATGCCGACCGCATCTCCGTCTCAATCCGCTCCCGCACCACCGGCGCGCGGGCGGGAATCACCGACCGCAGCTCAGCATCGTTCGCCGTCCGCCATTCGCCCGCCCGCGTCTCCTGCGCCCATCCACACCACGCAGCTGCTGCAACTACACAGCCCAGCATCATCCATACTCGAAAAACTTTCGCCCTCGGACGCCGCATCCTGTCCCCTATACCCTATCCCCTGCACCTTGTCCTGCTAGTCGAAGTGCACAATCCCGCGCTGCAGCGCCGTCGTCGCCGCCTGCGTGCGATCTTCCACGCCCATCTTGCTCAGCAAACTGTTTACATGCGTCTTTACCGTCGCCTCTGAAATAAACAGCGCGGCGCCGATGTCCTTGTTGCTCTTCCCCGCCACAATCAGCCGCAGAACGTCCAGCTCCCGCGCCGTCAGCGTCGCACCGCCCATGCGCTCCGCAAGCTTCTCCGCCACGCGCGACGGAATCCGCGATTTGCCGGCGTGAACGACCTTCACCGCTTCGGTCAACTCCGCCAGATCCATTCCCTTCAGCAGATATCCCTTCGCACCAGCCTGCAGCGCGCGATAGATATCCTCGTCGCCATCAAATGTCGTCAGCACGATAATCCGCGCCCCTGGGAATTCTCCGCGTATGCGTGCGATGGCATCCACACCGTTCATCTTCGGCAGTCGCAGGTCCATCAGCGTCACATCCGGCTGATGCCTCCGGTACATTTCCACCGCTTCCTCTCCGTTCGAAGCCTCCGCCACCACCGCAAACCCCGGCACCGTCTTCAACAGCGCCGCAAATCCCTGGCGCACGATGTGATGATCGTCGACCAGCAGGATGTTAATCGTATCCGTCATAGTTACGTTTGTTTCTCCGTTTCGCGGTTCAGGGGAAGCGCCAGCCGTACTGTTGTTCCCTGGCCCGGCGCGCTTTCGACGGTCAGCGTCGAACCAATTGCCTCCGCGCGTTCCCGCATACCCGTCAACCCAAAATGTCCGCTCGAACCATCCGGCGGTGTCCCTGCAAATCCGTGACCGTCGTCGATAATCTCCATCCCGAACATACTCCCCTCAAACTCCAGCCGCAGCACAATGTTCGCAGCGTCGCCGTGGCGAACCGCGTTGGTCACCGCTTCCCGCACAATCCGCCTCAGCTCGCGCTCCACGTCCTCATCCAGCGGATGATTCGTCCCCGTCACCTGCATCTGTACCCGCGCTCGCGGTGCACCCGCACGTTGTGCTCCGGTGCTCGCCGTCACTTCTTCCGCCGTCTTCAGAATCCTCGCCGCCAGATCTTCGTACTGCGCTCCCTGCGACCGTAATTCCCAGATCGATGTTCGCGCATCCTCCAGACTGCTCCTCACCAACGCCTGCGCCCGTTCCAACTGCTCCCGCGCCGCGTCCACTGAATTCCGCATCAGCTGCGCAACCAGCTCCAGATGCACTGAAACCGCTACGAACCCCTGAGCCAGCGTATCGTGAATTTCGCGCGCGATGCGCGTCCGCTCTCCCAGCACCGCCTGGAATTCCCGCTCCACGCGCAGCAGCCGCCGCCGCCACGCCATATATCCCAGGCCCGCAATCGCAACCAGCATCAACAGCCTGAACCACACTGTCTGATAAATGTGCGGCTCGATTGTCAGCACCGCCGCAGCGGCCTCTTTGCTCCACACTCCATCGTTATTGCGAGCGCGTACACGAAACGTGTACCGCCCGTGCGGCAGATTCGTGTAGAACGCGGTCCGCCGCGTTCCGGCATCCACCCAGTCGCGATCGAATCCCTCCAGCTGATACCGGTACTCCACCTTCTGCGGCGCCACAAAACTCAACCCCGCATAGTCAAATTCATAATGGCTGTGCCCCGGCTTTACCGTCAGTTGTTCCGACGATGCCTGCGGCGCGTCGTCCACACTCACGCGTTCGATGGCCGCCTCCGGCGGCACTCGATTCACCGGCATGTGTTCCGGATCGACCCGCGCAATCCCCTTCAGCGTCGCAAACCATAGCGACCCATCGCTCAGACGCACCGCCGCAGGATGCCCGCCGCTGCTGCACTCGCTGATGCGCATTCCGTCAGCCACGCCGAAGCGCATCACCTCCGCCGCCGCCCCTCCCTCCGCCATGCGATTCAACCCGTCGCGGCTCACGCGATAGATGCCGGTATTCGAGCTGATCCACATATACCCGACGCCGTCTTCCAGAATCCCGATCACCCGGCTCGGCAGCTGCTGCGCCAAAAGGCTCACCACCTTCCCGTTTCGCCAGCGATTCAGCCCGCCGTCATTGGTCCCAATCCACAGCGTTCCGTCGCGATCCGCATAAAGCGCCGTCACCACGTTGCTCGAAAGCCCATCCCTCGTCGTGAGATTTGTGAAGTGTCCATCGCGAAAACGGCTCAGTCCACCCAGCGTCCCGATCCAGAGATTCCCCTCGCCATCATCAGCCATCGCGCCGATCAGATCGCTCCCCAACCCATCCAGCGCCGTCCAGGTCGTGAACTTCCCGCTCTCATAGCGAGACAGTCCGCGCCGCGTCCCGATCCACAGCTCTCCGTGGCTCCCCACATACAGTGACCGCACAAAATCATCGGCCAGACCATCCGCCGTCGTAAACGTCCTCACCACCTCGCCGCTGCGGATCAGGTCCAGCCCATCCGGCGTGCCGGCCCACACATCCCCATTCGGCGCAGCCGCCAGAGTCAGCACCACATTGCTCGATAAACCCTGCGCCGTCGTCAGCGCCCGAAATTTGCCGTCTCGATATACGTTGAGCCCGCCGCTCTTTGTGCCCACCCCAACATGCCCATTGGGCGCCTCGGCAAGGGCGAGAACGTATTCGTCGCTCAAACCGTTTTCCGCCGTCAGCGTCGAGAATTTCCGGTCCCGCAACACCGCCAGCCCACCCGACTCTGTCCCCAGCCACAAATCGCCTTCACGATCCTCCGCCGCACTCAGAAAAACATCGCCTCCGCGCAGCAGTTCGGCCGCGCCATCCGGCCCGATTCGCAACAACCCATGCGCCGTTCCCGCCCAGACCATGCCCGCTCTGTCGCAATAAAGAAAATCCACCCGCCCCGTCTGACCAACGCTTTGAATGCTGCCGGTGACGAGGTATAACCCCGCGTCCGTTCCCACCCACATCCGTTTCAGCCCATCGCGCGCGATCGCATGGACTCCACCCGCACTCTGCGGAATCGCAACCCGATGGCAATCGGAGCCGGCACACATCTCCAGACCCGACTGCGATCCAGCCCATCCGCGACCCGCCGCATCCGTTCCCAGCGCCAGCACTTCTCCAGCAATCCCAACATGCTCAAATCCGCCGCTGCCGTTCTCGTGCATCAACCCATCGGCAGTTCCCAGCCACAGCGATCCATCGGCGCCCGCGGCCATCCTGCTGTCCTCTGTCAGCCCTGCATCCAGCGCCACTCGTTCGCCATAGTCGGCCTCAATGCGAAACAGGCCCGACGCGGTCAGCGCCCACACCGTTCCATGCGCGTCTTCAAACGTCCGCCACACCTGCGTCGACGGAATGCCCTGCTTCGGACCGAAGGCCTCCACCTTGCCCCCCCGTATCCGCGCCAGTCCGCCCGAGGTGCTGATCCAGAGCGATCCCAACCGATCCTGCATCAGATCGTCAATCAAGTCGCTTGGCAGACCGGGCGTATTCGCCCGCGTGTATGCACGAAAATCCACGCCGTCGAACCGCACCAGACCGCCCTCCGTGGCGATCCACAAAAATCCCCCGCGCCCCTGCACAATGGCGTGCACGGTATTTTGTGGAAGCCCCGTGTCCGTCTGCCAGGACTGGTAGCCATACTGCGCAAGCGCCGTATGCGGGTCGAGCGCGCGCGCCGGAACGCCGGCAATGATGAGCAGGCCGCAAACGGCAGCACGCAACGCAAATAAAGTGGGAGGCACTTTAAAAAATGCTACATGCCGGCACCGCGCCCGGTTTACTTTTATTCTGGGCAGCCGTTCCCGGCTAAGACGCATTGCGCGAAGCTCGCCCACCGCCCCGCTTCACGCGCACCTTCTCGGCAGCCGCCGGCCCAATCGTAAATTTTCCCGCTGCCGTCTCAATGGCCACCGTCTGATCGTAGTTGCGCTGCACCACCCGCACTGCGCCACCCGGCTCAATCCCCGCCTGCTGCAGGAATCGCAGCAGCTTTTCATCGCGCTCGTACAGGCTCGTCACCGTGTAGTCCGATCCTTCGGCAACCTCAGCCAACGGCCGCACCCCGTGTTTCTTCCGCGCCGCGTCGCTCTCCGGCAGCACCGCGTTCCCGTGTGGACAGGTCCCCTTCTCCCCCAGCTTCTTCATCAGCAGCGCTTCAAATGCGGGAGAAACCGCGTGCTCCAGCCGCTCCGCCTCGTCGTGCACCTCGTACCACGGCATGCCAAACATCTCTGAGAGCATGCGCTCGATCAGATGATGCCGCAGCGCCGTCCGGTACGCCGTCTCGTGCCCCTTCGCCGTCAGCCGCACCACGCCGTCGGCGCGCACTTCGACAAAGCCATCGCGCTTCAGCCGCCGCAGGGCCATCGAAACCGCCGGCGCCGACACCTCCAGCCAGTGCGCCAGGGTTGCCGAAATCACCGTCCGCCCTTCGCTCTCGGCTTCGAGAATCGCCTTGAGGTAGTCCTCTTTCGATACGCTGATCGCCGTCTTCACAAGAGATTCCCGGTTCCTAGCTTACAGCCGCACCGAGCTTCACACTCAGCGATTATCAGAGTCGGCTATCGCAGGCATCAAGGCTGAACGCTGGTCGCCACGCGTGCGGCGACCAGGGTGCGCAGTTCCTGTTGCTGCTCCAGGCGTCATGACGCGTTTTGGAATTGGAATGAACTGCAACCGCGTGGGAAACAAAACCAGCACATCCTTCGACTCGGAGAACCTCTCAATCGCAGACCAGCCATACCGTGTCGTAATGTCTTTGTTTGTCCGCCTGACCGTAACTCCCTCTGGCCCGAGCGCAACTGAGATTTCCGAACCGAGGTTCTGCATCCTGTAATTTCTTCTGATCAGGCCTCGGTAACGAAGCGGGGCGAACATGTTCGCCAGGGCAATCACAGTTAGCAGAAACAAGAGTGGCTGATTCGCATTCGGAGTACATAGGATGAGCAGCACGAGACCCAGAAGAAACATGCCCAGCGATAACCCAAGCCAGGTGAAGTTCCAATAGTAGAACCGATAGCGAAAACTGGCCTGCCGCAGCATGACTCCGTAGGCTTCCTTGAATTCCCTAATCGTGAGCGTGTAGCGAATCTCCACCGTTGTTCAACTCTTCCTCAGTTCCCTGTCCTCAGGGTCCGTTCTCAACCACTTCAGAAAAGCTTCGCCGCCGCCATAGGCCGCGAATTCGTCGCGCATCAGCCCTCGTAGGCGATCCAGGGCGGCCAATGCCTTCGCGTCTGTGGAAGACGTTCCCGCCTTTTTCGATTCCGATGATTCGGGCTCTGGACTCGTCATAATGGATAGGTATATGACATACGAGCCTCACTCTCAATCGGTTTCTGATCTGCTCCGCGAGGAGAACCCCGAACTCGCCCGGCTCACGCTGCCGAGAGAATCGTCCGGGCGCAAGCACTCGTCCGGGAATATGTTCCGGACGGCGTCTGCCTCTCCGACGAGTTGATCGCCGAACGCCAACGCGAGGCTGCTCGCGACTACTGACGCTCCCCGTTACAATAACCAAAGCCATCTCCCACTCTGAAGGATTCCGTGTCGACTCCTGTTTATGACCGTAAGCGCGTCCTCAGCGGCATGCGACCCACCGGCAAACTCCACCTCGGCAACTACATGGGCGCGCTCCATAACTGGGTTCGCCTGCAAAACGACCCCCAGTACGAGTGCTACTTCTTTATCGCCGACCTGCACGCTCTCACCACCGACTACGCTGATCCTTCGCAGATTGCCACGAATACCCGCGAGGTTATCCTCGATTACCTTGCCGCCGGCCTTGATCCGGCAAAGTCCATTCTCTTCGTCCAGAGTCACGTTGAGCAGCACTTCGAGCTGCCCCTGCTGCTCGGCATGATCACGCCCCTCGGCTGGCTCGAGCGCGTCCCCAGCTACAAAGAAATGCAGGAAAATATCTCCAACAAGGACCTCACCAACTACGGATTCCTCGGCTATCCCGTCCTGATGGCTTCCGACATCCTCCTCTACCAGGCAAATTTTGTCCCCGTTGGCCAGGACCAGACCGCGCACGTCGAGCTCACCCGCGAAATCGCCCGTCGCTTCAATCAGTTCTATAAACCCGCCGACCCAACCGCAGGCGAAATCCTCCCCGAGCCACAGGTCCTGCTCACCCCCTCGCCCAAACTCCCCGGCACCGACGGCCGCAAGATGTCCAAGAGCTACGGCAACACCATCCTGCTCTCGGACCCTGAGCCAGAAATCCGCGCCAAAATCAAGCCTATGGTCACCGATCCCGCGCGCGTCCGCCGCACCGATCCCGGCAATCCCGACAAGTGCCCGGTGGGCGACCTGCACAAAATCTTCTCGTCCCAGGAAACCATCGCGAAGGTTTACGAGGGCTGCACGACTGCCGGCATCGGATGCATCGAATGCAAGAGCTGGGCCGCCGACGCCATCGTTGCTACCCTCGCCCCCATCCAGGAACGCCGCGTGCACTTCGAACAAAACCCCGCGCTCGTCAAGGAGATTCTCACCGAAGGCGCCCAGCGCGCAACCGCCCGCGCCGAGCAGACCATGCACGAAGTCCGCTCCGCCATGGGTCTCAGCTCGTCCCTTTCAGGAACTTCCCCCGCATGACCGATTCCCAAAACCAAAACGATCCCCCTACTCCTGAGTCCGCGGCCGATTCCCAGGCCGAAGCACCCGTCCAGGACGTGAAGCGCGAAGCGCCGCCCGCTGGACGCGCAGTCCACTATGAGAAAACCCCCGCCGACCTGCGCAAAGAAGAAGAGTCCGCCTTCCCCTTCTCCGTCATCGTCGGCCAGGTTTACGAAGGTCCCTACGACCTGCTGCTCGACCTCGTTCGCAGGCAGAACATCGACATCTACGACATTCCCATCGCCAAAATCACCGCGCAGTTCCTCTCCTACGTCGAGCACATCAAAGCCTCCGACGTCGACACCGCCGGTGAGTTCATCTACATGTCGGCCCTGCTCATCCACATCAAGAGCAAGATGCTCCTCCCGCGCTCGCCTGCCGATTCGCCCGAAGAAGCGGAAGATCCCCGCCGCGAGCTGGTCGAGCGCCTCCTCGAACACGAGCGCTTCCGCAACGCCGCCCAGATGCTCCAGCAAAAACGTCAGCTTGAAGAAGCCACCTGGACCAATCCTGGCCTCCGCGACTTCCGCGAGGTTGCCGACGCCGATCAGGACATCGCCGCCGACACCCTCGACCTCGTCCGCGTATTCCGCGAAGTCATCGAGCGCGCCAAAAGCCGCCCCGTCCTCGACGTTTCTGAAGACGCCGTCACCGTCCGTCAGATGATCGACTTCGTCCGCCGCCGCCTCATGATGGAAGACCGCCCCGTCGGCCTCTCGAAGCTCCTCTCCAACACTCGCTCCGTCAACGCCGTCGTCGCCATGTTCCTCGCCCTGCTCGAGCTGGTCCGCCTCCAGGCCATTCTTCTCCGCCAGGATCGCGGTTTCAGCGAGATCTACGTCAAGAAAAACGAGCAGTTTGAGCAGGTCATCAACGAGCGGCTCAACATGCAGGGCGACTGGAGCTGAGCGCGAGCCCTGCAGACCGGCTTTTCGCTAAACCGCTGTTTTAGCTGGCCGATTCTTAGCTTCTTCCCGATTCACCGTCTGTTAACACCCCATTCATGCTCCCTGCGAAGAGCCGCTGGTAGGTTGGCTTCCTCCCCACTCTCCGCAGGAGAACCAGTCTCAATGCCCGTGAGCACCAAAGTCCCTGTTAGCCCTAAAGTCCCTTTGACTGACGTGGTTGATGTCCCCGCTCTGCCCGAACATCCAGCCGCCCTGCTCCACGAAAAAATGGGTAAATCTCCCGGCGCCATCGGGATGATCGTCTTCGGCATCGCCCTTCTCGGCGGCCTCGGTTATGCGGCATCCCAGTTGATGCACGATCTCTCGGGGACCCACCTGGCTTCCGTCTGGCCTTATGCCCTGCTGGGCCTCGCCCTGTTCATCGCCCTGGGCTTCGAATTTGTCAACGGCTTCCACGACACCGCCAACGCCGTAGCCACCGTCATCTACACCCATTCGCTCGAGCCCCACATCGCCGTGGTCTGGTCCGGCTTGTGGAACCTCATCGGCGTGCTTACCTCCTCCGGTGCTGTCGCCTTCACCATTCTTTCCCTGCTGCCTGTCGAGCTCATTCTCCAGGTCGGCAAGGGCGCCGGCTTCGCCATGGTTTTTTCGTTGTTGATCGCCGCCATCATCTGGAACCTCAGCACCTGGTGGTTCGGCCTGCCCGCCTCCAGCTCGCATACCCTCATCGGATCCATCATCGGCGTCGGCATCGCCAACCAGCTTATGAGCGGCCGCAGTGGCACCAGTGGCGTCGATTGGGAGCAGGCCGGCAACGTATTCAAGGTCCTGCTCATTTCTCCGCTCGTCGGCTTCGGCGTCGCCGCGCTCCTGCTGCTCGTCCTCAAACTCACCATCAAAAATAAGGCTCTCTATCAATCGCCCAAGGGCACCGAGCCGCCGCCGATCTGGATCCGCGCGCTCCTCATCCTCACCTGCACCAGCGTCAGCTTCGGTCACGGCTCCAACGATGGGCAAAAGGGCATGGGCCTCATCATGCTCATCCTCATCGGCACCGTTCCCACCGCCTACGCCCTCAACCACGCCGTCGGATTCAGCCAGGTTCAGAACTTCGCCGCCATCTCCCAGCAGGCCGAGACCATTTTTAATCACTACGTCTCGCCCAACGCCGTCATCGGCGATGCTCGCACCGACCTCACCGACTTCATCCGCACCAAAGAGTTCAACCAGAACACCATGCTGGCCGCGCGCCAGATGACCGAGGAAGTCGAGAACGAAGTCGTCCTCTACAAGTCTCTGAAGAGCGTCCCAGCCAATCAGCAGCAGAACGTCCGCAACGACATGTACGTCGTCAGCGAGGCCCTGCGTATCATTGCCAAGTACCCAGGCAGGAACGGCGCTCCCACCTTCACCGCAGCGGAGAACAAAACCCTCGGCGCCTACAAAAAGCAGC
The DNA here is from genome assembly GCA_036490815.1 of Acidobacteriaceae bacterium. GTDB lineage: Bacteria > Acidobacteriota > Terriglobia > Terriglobales > Acidobacteriaceae > Palsa-343. The sequence continues at coordinate 7,910 of DASXDF010000005.1, read as the reverse complement.
TCGATAACGCCACCAAGTTCATCCCCACCTGGGTTAAGGTCGCCGTCGCCATCGCGCTCGGCCTGGGCACCATGGTCGGCTGGAAGCGCATCGTCGTCACCGTCGGCGAAAAAATCGGCAAGGAGCACCTCACCTACGCGCAGGGCGCCGCCGCCGAAATTACTGCCGCCATCACCATCATCGCAGCCGACAACTACCACATGCCCGTCTCCACCACCCACGTCCTCTCTTCGGGGGTGGCAGGCACCATGCTGGCCAACGGCAGCGGGCTGCAGCTTTCCACTATCCGCAATATCGCCCTGGCCTGGGTCTTTACCCTCCCGGTCGCGGCTCTGCTCTCCGCGGGTCTTTTCTTCCTGATGCGCCAGTTCATGTGATCCACAGCTCCACGCACCAAACCGCGGCGCTTTCGGTACTATCGAGGAAGCGCCGTTTTTCTTTTGCGGCGTCTGTGAACCCATCCCTCCATGAGTCTTAAAGCCCGCATCGAAGCCGTCATTTACGCCGCAGAAGAGCCGGTCACCCTGGCCCAGCTCGCCCCTCTCTTTCGCGATGAAGCTCTCGCCTCCCGCGCCCGCCGTCGCATGCTCAATGATGACCCTGAGGCTCCCGCAGAAGCTGTGATCGCCTCCGAGCCCGGTCTCGCCGAAGCCGTGGTCGACCAACTGGTCGGGCCCGAAGCAGCCTCCGCGGCCGAAACGCCCGCCGCAGAGCCTGCCGACAGCCCGGCTGAGGCAGAAAAGAAAGCTGCCCGCCAGCGCGACAGGGAGGTGCGCGATGAGCTCCGCATCCTCATCGACGACCTCATCGCCGATTACAACGCCACTGACAGCGGCCTCGAAATCCGCGAAGTCGCCGGCGGTTTCCGCATTGGCACCCGCCCCGAATACCACGATGCGGTCCGCGCCTTCATCAAGACCCTCAAACCGCCGCTCAAGCTTTCGCTCCAGGCGCTCGAAACTCTGGCCGTCATCGCTTACAAGCAGCCCGTCACCGCTCCCGAAATCGGCGAGATTCGCGGCGTCGATTCCGGCGGGGTCCTCGGCTCCCTCGTCGCCCGCAAGCTCATCACCACCGCTGGACGCAAGCAGGTCGTCGGCCGCCCCATCCTCTACAAAACCACCAAGGAATTTCTCCTCCGCTTCGGCCTCAAAGACGTGAACGAGCTGCCCTCCATCGAAGAATTCGAGAAGATGGCAACCGAGCTGGCCGAAACAGAAGAAGAAGGCCCCATCGCCGCCGGTGAAGAAGAGATCCCCTTCGCCCAAAACGAAATTGTCGAAATTGAGGAGGAAGAAACCGCAGGCAATCCCGGCCAGCCCGCGCCTCCTATGGACGATCCGGAGCCCCCGGAGCCCGAGCCTCCCATCGGTGAGCCACCAACCGAGCCCGAACCGGCACCTACCTCCGAACACGACGTAGCCCAGCACGCCGAGGAAAATGCGGCACGCACAAGATGAGTTCGCTTTTGCATTTCGCTAAGACGATAGGACTCCTGCAGCACGCGGTTTTGAAGGGGCGCGATTTCAGTCGTGCCGATCAGCTCTGACTTTGAACCGGGGCTTTAGCCCCTGAGGTACGAGTTTTCTTGACGGCAAGCGAAAATCCACACGAGGAACCGGGCAATACCCAGCGGCTGCAGAAAATTATCGCCTCTGCCGGCATTGCCTCGCGCCGTAAGGCCGAAGAACTCATCACCGCCGGCCGCGTTCAGGTCAACGGCCAAACCGTCACCGAGCTTGGCACCAAAGCTGACCCTGCGAGCGACCACATCCGCGTCGACGGCAAGCTCCTCAAAATCGTCGAACACCATCGTTACATCGTCCTCAACAAACCCAAAGGATTCGTCACCACCGTCAGTGATCCCGAGCATCGCCCCACCGTCATGGACCTGATCAGGCCCGGCAAAGAGAGCGGCGACCGCCTCTATCCCGTTGGCCGACTCGACTTCTCGAGCGAAGGCCTGCTGCTCATGACCAACGACGGCGATCTCGCCAACGCGCTCACCCGCGCCGCCGCCCGGGTCGAAAAAACCTACATGGTCAAGGTCAGCGGTAAGCCCTCCGACTCGGCCATCAACCAGCTCCGCCATGGCGTCATGATCGACCGCGGCACGCAAATCTCTGCGCAACGCAAAGGCGCGCGTGGATCGGACGAGGACGAAACCCACGCCCCCACCCGGCCCGCTGGTCCCCGAGGACGCGTGATGACCGCCCCCGCCCGCGTACGCCTCCTCCGCGATGGCGAAAATCCCTGGTACGAAATGATCCTCATCGAAGGCCGGAATCGCGAAATCCGCAAAATGTTCGAAGAAGTCGGCCACCACGTGGAAAAAATCCGCCGCGTCGGCTACGGCCCCCTCATTCTCGACCTCGAACCCGGCCGCACCCGCGAGCTCGCCCCCGATGAAGTCGCCGCCCTCCGCCGCGCCGCCCAGGGCCGACCCGGCCGATCCCCTCAATCAGAGAGACCTCCGCGAAAAACATCTCGACGGCCCTCCGGCCCCGCTGCGGCCAAATTCCGTCGCCCAGGCCCAAAACAACGCCGCCCCACTCGCTGAAACCACATCGCCTGAAGCACAATCTAATCAGCAGGAGACCTTTCCATGGCTAAAGCTACTTTTGCCGCAGGTTGTTTCTGGGGAGTCGAAGCCCGTTTTCAGCAATTACCTGGCGTGACCGCCACCGCCGTCGGCTACGAGGGCGGCGCCCTCCAGAGCCCCAGCTATCAGCAGGTCTGCACCGACCGCACCGGTCATGCCGAAGCGGTCGAAATCGACTTCGACCCCGCGCAAATCACCTACCAGCGGCTTCTCGACGAGTTCTTCACGCTCCACGACCCTACCCAGCTCAACCGCCAGGGGCCGGACTGGGGCACGCAATATCGCAGCGCCGTTTTCTTCCATTCACCCGAGCAGGAAGCTGAAGCCAAAGCCACCATCGCCCGGCTCACCGCGGAGAAAAAGTTTTCGAAGCCGATCGTCACCCAGGTCGTCCCTGCCGAAACCTTCTGGCGCGCCGAAGAGTACCACCAGAAATACCTCGAAAAACGCGGCGCTGTCAGCTGCCACATCTAATCCGCCCCGCCGTCAGCAACACGAAGGCCGCGCCGCATCCGCCGCGCGGCCTTTGTTTAGTATTTCTAATTCCTAAACCCTAAACTCCAAACTCTACTTCACTGGCTGTTCTCAGTTTCCCCGCCAAACTTCGGAATCCCGAAGTGTCCGCGCAGGTGCAGCAGGTCCACCGGGCTGATCATCCCATCGATCACGATCAAATTCACGTTGCGCTGGTTTGCCACCAGCACCACCGCTCCGTTGAAGTTGGTGTGATCCATCCGCACCCAAACATCGGTCCGCGTTGGATCGAACGGCTTGGGTGGCGCTGCAGACATTCCCGACGCATCGGTGGTCGCGCTTGGAACCGCCTGGACCGGCGGATGCGTCTGCTTCGTCACCAGGTGAGTCCAGCCTTCATCCCGATACTGCGCCCGCACCGCATCCAGCGCCGCCAGATCGTACTGCCCCGGCGCGGAGTAGCGGAAGGTGTGCACCGATATGCTGTGCAACTTCGCAATGATCGGACGATCCTCATCCGGCATGATCTGGCTCGCCGCCTGCAGCATCGACTCATCGAAAGTCATATCCGTGTGGAACGTCGCCCGCGCCGCAAGCGCGTCAATACCACGCGGTGCCAGTGGGCCCTCCTGGCCCAAAAGCAAAGGTATGGAAAAAACAGCGCCCAACAGAGCTGTGGACGCAAAAATGGCGAGGCGTCGATACGACATATTCACTGAAACGCCCTTTCCCGGAAAAAGTGTCGGGCGGATTATGCGAATTCCGTCCCCCTTCAGGAAACTGGATTCCGCATCTCCTGCCGGCACAGAAAGGCGCGAAGCGCGTCCGCCTCGGACGGCTAGTCCGCCCACTCTCCGCCGCGCATCACCGGCTCCGTCGCCCCACTCGCCGCGATTCCATCCACATCGATCTTTCCCGACCCAATCATCCAGTCCACGTGGATCAGGCTGTCGTTCGCGCCCTTCGCCGCCAATTCTTCCGGCGATAGCTTGTCGCCATTCTTCAGGCAGCTCGAGTAGGCCTGTCCCAGTGCAATATGGCAAGCGGCATTCTCATCGAACAGCGTATTCAAAAAAAGCATTCCGCTCGCCGAAATGGGCGATGAGTTCGGCACCAGCGATACCTCGCCCAGCCGCCGCGCTCCCTCATCTGTATCGATCAGCCGCTGCAGAACCTGCTCACCCTTTGCCGCATGCGCTTCGACAATCTTCCCGCCCTCAAACCGCACCTGGATTCCCTCAATCAAGGTTCCCTGGTGCGACAACGGCTTGGTGCTCGTCACCGTTCCGTCTACGCGATCCTTGTGCGGCGTCGTGAATACTTCTTCCGTCGGCATGTTCGGAATGCAGTAGTTCCCGTTGCCCGCAGTCGTCCCGCCACCCAGCCAAAGATGATCGTCGGCCAGCCCCACCTTCAAATCCGTTCCCGGACCCCTGAAATGCAGCGCCGAGTAGCGCCGAGCGTTCATGCGGCCCGCCCACTCGTGCAGCTTGCTGTCATGCGTCTTCCACGCTGCCACCGGATCGCTCTGGTCCGCGCGGCTCGCCGCAAAAATCGCACCCCACAATTTCGCCAGCGCCGCATCCGGCGGCAGTTCGGGAAACACAGCCCCAGCCCAAGCCGGTGTCGCCGCCGACACAATTGTCCAGTTGATGTCGTGCCGCGTAATCAGTTCCAGCGCTGGCCGGTAAGCCTTCGACATCGCCCGATTCGCCCGGCTTACCTTCTCCGGATCCTGCTGCGACAGCAGCGACGGATTCCCACCCGTAATCGCCAGCCGCGCCGCGCCGCTCTTGTACGCCGTCGCCATTCCTTCGTAGAGCCAGCCCGCAGCCGTGTCGAAGGTCGCATCGGCTCCATACTGGTACCGCAGCAACGCCGCCTCTTCGTCGTTGAAGAGAATTGTCACCAGCGACGCACCCGCTTTGTAGGCGTGCTTCGTGATCAGGCGGGCCAGCGGCATCGCATCGGTGCTTGCCGTCATCACCAGCTCCTGCCCAGGAGCCAGCCCCAGGCCGGACTTGATCGCGACCTCAGCCAGCCGGTCGAGCTTCGTCTCAAAATCTTTCGTCATCGTTGGAGTTTCCGCAATTGCCGTAGCGCTCATACTCCCATTGTCAGGCCCGACGCTGTGCAATGGCAACGCGCGGTATCCCCTGCAAATCATCCACGAAATCGACCCCGTCCCAATCCAACAGTAGACCGGCCATCGCATCCTGCTGCCCGTGCCCAATCTCCATCAGCAGCCAACCTCCGGCGCCTAACACGTTCCCGGCCTGCGGAATCAGCTTTCGATACACCTCAAGCCCCGTCGGTCCAGCAAACAGCGCGTCGCGCGGCTCATACAGCCGCACCTGCGCCTCCAGAATCTCCCCGTTCGCCACATACGGCGGATTCGACACCACCACATCGAACCGCTCGCCCCGCACCGCTGCCAGCAAATCCGATTCCAGAAAAGTGATGCGTCCCGAAACCCCATGCGTCGCGCCGTTCTCCCGCGCAACCGCGAGTGCCGCCTCAGAAAGATCCACCGCCGTCACCTGCGCCTGCGGCAATTGATCGGCCAGGGCAACCGCGATCGCCCCCGACCCCGTCCCCACATCGCAAATCCGCACGGCGGCATCCTTCAGCACGCGCTCCAGCACCGCCTCCACCAGATGCTCCGTCTCCGGCCGCGGAATCAGCACGTCCGGCGTCACGCGCAACATCAATCCATAAAATTCCTGCTCGCCCAGGATGTACTGCACCGGCTCGTTGTGCGCCCGACGCGTGATCCACTCGTCATATCTCCGCGCCTGTTCAGCGCTCAGCATCGCTTCAGGATGCGCGAGCAGCCACGCTCCATCGCGCCCCAGCACGCGCAGCAACAGGACCTGCGCATCGCGCCGCCCGTTCCGCATCTCCTGCAACCGTCCCACCCCACGGTGCAGAACCGCGCTCAGAATGTTCGCGTCGCTCATCAGACCCGATCGCGCCCTCTACTGCGCGTCCTCGCACAGCACACCGATGTCCGGCCAACCGAATGCCAGCTCCGGCAGCGTCACCCCGCCAATCTCAATCATCTGCTCCGCCACCTCGGCCCCACCCATCCGCTGATAAAACCCACACGCAGGATTCTCCTTCAGCGCCCACACCGCCATGTTCCTGAAACCCTGCCGTTGCAACTCCCCCGCCAGCCTGCGCACCAGCGCCGCTCCCGCACCTTTCCGCTGGTGCGATGCCAGCAGATAAATGGCGCCGAGCTCCCCATCGTACCCATCCACCGGATGCATGATGCTCCCGCCGGCGGCAAATCCGAACACGCCCGCACCGTCTTCCACCACCAAAATCGTGTTCGTCTTCTCCGTCAGCCGCGTCGTCCACCGCACCGCGCCGTCTTCCCACCGCAGCCCGTCGATGTACTCCTGCGGAACAATGCCCGGATACGTCGTCTTCCAGCTCGCAAGATGCACCTGCGCAATCGTCGCGGCATCGTCTGGCAAAGCTCCCCTGATCTTCACGTGGAATTTTCCTTGCTGATGCAACCGCAACGGTCATCGCATCAAACCCTATTCCCTATTCCCTATTCCCTATTCCCTATTCCCTATTCCCTATTCCCTATTCCCTATTCCCTGCTGGCGACTCCCTGCTCTTGCGCCTCGCTCTTCAACCGCTCCGCATTAAAGTGCGCAATCAGTGCGTCGATCACCGGCTGCAGCTTCCCTTCCATAATTTCCGACAGCTGATGAATGGTTAGCCCGATGCGGTGATCCGTCAGCCGATTCTGCGGGAAGTTATACGTCCGAATCTTCTCGCTGCGATCGCCCGACCCTACCTGCTGCTTGCGCTCCTTCGCCAACGCCGCCTGCTGCCTCTCCATCTCCATCTCATACAGCCGCGCGCGCAGCACCCGCATACCCTTTTCGCGATTCTTGATCTGCGACTTCTCATCCTGGCAGCTCACCACCGTATTCGACGGCAGATGCGTAATCCTCACCGCCGAATACGTCGTGTTCACACTCTGCCCGCCCGGCCCCGACGAGCAGAACGTATCGATGCGCAGGTCCTTGTTCTCAATCTTCACATCCACCTCTTCGGCCTCGGGCAGAACGGCGACAGTAATGGCGGACGTATGCACCCGCCCCTGCGTCTCCGTCGCCGGCACACGCTGCACCCGGTGCACGCCGCTCTCGTACTTCATCTGCGAATACACCTTGTCGCCCTCGATGATCGCGATTACTTCCTTCATTCCGCCCACCGACGACTCCGACGACGAAAGAATCTCCACCTTCCACCGATGCTGCTCCGCAAACCGCACGTACATGCGGAAGACCTCCGCCGCAAACAGGCTGGCCTCATCGCCGCCTGTGCCCGCGCGAATCTCGAGGACGACGTTCTTTTCGTCATTCGGATCCTTCGGCAGCAGAAGCAGCTTCAGGTCTTCCTCAATCTGCGGCTCCCGCGCCTCCAGCGCCGTCAGCTCCTCCTGCGCCATCGCGCGAATCTCGGGGTCGGTCTCAGCCAGCATCGCCCGTGCGTCCGCGATCCCGGTCGTCACCTCCCGGTATTCGCGAAACTTGTCCACCACCGGCTCAAGATCGCGATGTTGCTTCGCGATCTTCTGATACTGGGCGTGATCCCCCAGCACCTCCGGATCGGCCATCTGCTGCCCCAGGTTCTGATACCGCGCTTCAATCTGCTCCAACCGCTCAAACATAAAATTCCTCCCGGCACGCTACCGGTTGCACAAAATCAATTTTCAAAGGGAAAAAGCGCAGCAGGGCGAAAGCGGCGGGAGCCGCTAGAGAAGCACGCCAATGGGAAACAGCCGCAGCATCGCTTCAAGTTTACTTTG
>DASXDF010000004.1:0-2460 GCA_036490815.1 Acidobacteriaceae bacterium | reverse complement strand
GCCATGTGGCAGACCATTTGGGGCGATGGCCAGGATCTGACCCCCATCGCTGAAACGGGACCCGGACGGAGCCCCATGGAATCCCTGTACCAGGCGCTCAGCAAGAGCGGCAAGAAAATGCCGGAGGATTACTGGCACAACGCCGGCGCCGCCTTGCGCGTCGAGGAACAAAAGAAAGGTCTCGCCGAGTTCGTGTCGGGCTGGCAGGATCGCGAAAAAGCCCTCTTCGACCTCGCCGGCGAAGTCGCCGCCAAACTTCACGGGCAATAATCGCATCAAACCGCGCCAATGGCCCAGGAGCGCGCTCGGAAATAACTTGCAGCAGTCTCCCCCCGAAGCCCGATCAATGGGCGCCCCGGGACGGGAAACTCCGCACTATCCCCTACCCCGCAAAGTTCAGGCAGCCAATCAAACAGCGCTCGCATGTCGGCGGAACTTAACTCTTGCGTGTTAGCCCGCATATTTCACCGCTGGGCCGCTGAGAGTTTTTGAACCGCTGACACGGCGTTTTGAGTGTCGTGGGAGGGATTTGGCCACGCCGGGCGCAAAGTGCCCCCTTACCCCCATTCGCCGAATCGGGTTTTCGACGTGGTCAACCCGTGCTCGCGGCCGACATCAGACGCCCCGCGATCCGCCGGAAGAGTTCCTGCAGCGGATAACCCCCCGCCAAGTGCAGCACGATCCTGCGGGCGGAACTCACCAGCCGCCCGCCAATCTTGAGCAGTTTGAGCCGGATCGTCGAGACCTGCGCGGCCTCAAGTTCGGTGCCGACGAGGGCGGTTCGCCGGATATGTTCCAGCAGCACGTAAGCCGCCGCCGAGAGCAGGACGCGGAACTCGTTGGCCTCAAAGTCGTGGCAACTGGTGCGATCGGCATAGAGTCCCAGTTGCTGTTCTTTAATGCGGTTCTCGGCCTCTCCGCGGGCACAGTAAATCCCGTCGTAAATCTGCTGCGCGTCCCCTTGGAGCGTGGTGATGACGAACCGGGGATTGGCGCCTTTTTCGTCATGCTCGGCCTTGGCGATCAGGCGGCGTTTTTTGTCCCAGGTTCCGGCGGCATACGCGATCCAACTGAAAAGCCGCTGCTTTTGGCCGCCGGCGTCGCACTGCTTCTTCGCCTGTTCCATCAGCGGAGCGGCGAGCTTCAGCAGGCAACTGTTCTTCGCCATGCCCACCAGATAATCCACGCCGTGACGGTCGCACCAGCGGAGCATCTTCCAGCGGCAGAATCCCGAGTCTCCGCGAAAGATGATTTTGACGTTGGGCCACACCTGGCGGAATCGTTTGACCAGAAGCGCCAGGATGGCCCAGGCGTGTTTGGCTCCGTCGATGTCGGAAGGGCGCAGGTAGGCCACCAGAAGCTGATCGCCGCAAAAGACGTACAGGGGCAGGAAGCAGTATTCGTCGTAGTAGCCGTGGAAGAAGCGTCCGACCTGGCCGCCGTGGATGGGATCGTTGGTGGCGTCGAAGTCGAGGATGAGTTCCCCGGGCGGCTCCTTGAAGGAACCGATGAAGGTCTCGACGAGCGCCTCGGCCATGTCGGCGAGGGTTTGGCGGTGGATGCGGTTCTCCAGCCGGCAGATCGTCGGCGGCGAGGCCAGGGGAATATCCTTGTGAACGCCGCGATCGGTGACCAGTTGCATGAGCGGATCGACGCGCAGGGCCTGCTGGTCGTTGACGTCCTCGTAGCCCATGGCCAGGGCATAGATTCGTTGTCGGAGGAGGGTGCGTTGCTGATGGATGATGAAGAAGGGATTGCGCGGATCGGGGATGACCTTGTCGAGCGCCTCGGTGAGTCCGAGGCGGCGGTCGGCCTCGCGCAGGAGCAGTGCCCCGGCATCGCTGGTGAGGCTGCCTCCATTGAAATCGGCGAGAACCTGCCGGCGTTTGAGAGTGGAAAAGGGGATGGGTTTGGTGTTACAGTCTGTCATCGTGAGGGCCTTTCTTATGTTAATATAGATGTCATTATAACTCTATATTATACAGACAGTTAGGCCGTCGCGCTATAGGGAATTATTCAAAACCGGTGAAATATTCGGGCTAACGCTCATATGGACACCAGACGCACGACGCTTTTGTGGCCGGCAACGCGCCGCCAAAGCCAACGAGTATAGCAGCTTAACAAGGCGGCGGGTGCCGGTTCGCAGCAGCAGATGGTCAGCCGCTGGTTCTCGGGCTGACCCGTACCCGCACCTCTTCCCGATTGCCACTTCCGATCTCGTCGACTTCGTCAGCCAGCAACCGGAACGTCCATCGCTCAGATGCGTTCGGAAAGAAGACGAACTCGAATTCCTTCTTCGTCACCCGGCCGCCATACCCATGTTGGCATTGCAGCAGGTCGTCCGAGTACATCGTCGCGGAATCGTCCTGTGTGCGGATACGGTCGGCCACGTCCGCCATGAACTCGCGGAGTTCGTCGGGCACCGGGGCGAGGATTGACCGTTGCTCAGTCATGCGGCTC
>DASXDF010000003.1:0-7710 GCA_036490815.1 Acidobacteriaceae bacterium | reverse complement strand
CACGCGCCGGCAATCTTCTTCGCAAGCTGACTCTTCCCTGCCGGCGCCGCCGCGCCTGACAAACCGAAGCAAAATATCATCACCAAGGACGCAATCACAGGTCGCATGACCAATCAGTATAGGTGCCGCCTGGACCCCTTACCTGGCACGCGTGCCCCACGTCTCGATTCTGAGACATGGGTTTGCAGGACGGGCCGGGTGCCCCACTCATCTCCTGACCATCACAGCCTAGTCCCCCGCCATCTCCACATGCCGAGCACACAAAAGAAAAGCCGCCCAGTGCGGGCGGCTCATCTCACTCACCGGCAGTTAGCGCACCAATCGTCTTCGCAAAGTTCCAGCCAGCCCCAGCAATCCGCTGCCCAGCAGCACAAGGCTCGAGGGCTCGGGCGAGGGCTGGGGCGTTCGTGTGATCGCCAACGTGAACAGGTCCACGCAGGGTCCTCCATATTCACCGGTTTGACATGCACTATGCTCATTGTCAAATGTGCCTAGGCTCGTCGCACCCGGAAACTTAGCGTAAAAGCTGCTTGAAACGCTACTATCGCAGGACGAAACAGCCGATGCCCCGAACACAAAACAGTCGTCGTCGGCTGTATCGAAGTAGCCATCCGTGAACGTCTGGCCGGCAATGGTAAACGATGTGGTGAACGTCCCCGTCGTCGTAAACAAAGACGGTTCTGTGACGGAAAACTCGACCGGCGGATCACCGGGTGCGTTGAAATTGTACCCACTGAATGTATAAACGTAATCCGCCCGCGCGCTCCTGGTCGAAAACGACAAGACCAGTCCCAATGCCAATAACCCTGTCCATCCATTCCAGAAATGAAGTTTCATCTTGGACTCCTTTTCGAGCCATTCTGTAACTGGTAGAGAAAGTTTTATTCGCGTGTCGTGTCGCGTCAAGATGAATGATTTTGCATACGGGTGGGAACTTTTCTACCCCCGCGGGTGGCCACTCATTCCTGACCGCCATGTCCTGGGTACCCCACTCATCGCGGCATCATCGCGATGAGTGGGCTATACCCCCGCCCATTACTTTTTGCGTGCCGACGCCACTCTGCAATTGGGCCTGAATTTCGTCTTCAACCCGTGACCAGACGCGGGGGTCACAACCCATTGCGTTATGCGTCATAAAAAAGTGACGGTTAAACCAGGAATAAGAACGACACCCGGCCGGCTGCTCGGTGTATTCGAACTCATAACTTCCGGTGATCTGCGTCCGCTGTGAATCTTCGGCGTGGATCGTTTGACATCCGTGGACCAGCCCTCGCGTCTGATAGAAGTCCGTTGCCCGGGCAACATTGGCTGGGATGACACAGTCGTGGCCCCATCCTCTGTTGACGCTATCCACCTGAATCGTCAGCAGGACCGGAATGCCTCGTCTATCCAGATCCTCGGCGAGCCTGATAACGGCTGATCCGCCCCAGCTGTGACCGAAGAGAATGATTCGCGCTTTTTGCTTCTCCTGCGCGGAGAGATGTCCATCTCCATCCGTATCCAGCCACCGGGTGATCTGCTTCAGAGCCTCCGCCGTTTGTCTGTTTTCAAACACCGCCGCATGCAACGCTGGCAGTTTCTCCTCAGAAAGGCGCTGAATGATTTGCACCTCTGAATGCCGCTTGTCATCATTCTTGACAAATCCACCAACGAAACCGAGCACAACAGTGGAGGGATGGACAGAATCCTGTGAAGGCATTTTAGGAATCTGACCGAATGCAGCGGGCACAGTCATCGCCAGAAGCACAGCCCATCCCAGAACTGAGATCTGACCCGACCGCGAAAAATCAGCCAAACTCCGAGCACACCGCACGCATCTTCCATTGTTCGCTATCCGCGCGAAAGCCGCCACCTTTCTTTCGATCTGGCCGCAATTCTTTCACTCAGGCAACACGGTCTCCCCGCCCTCCGTCCAATCTCGCTGGAGGGTAAACCCTTGTTCAAAAAGACCATATCTTCGCTCATCCTTCTCGGCGTCTGCTGTACCCCAGTCATGGCCTTCGCCCAGCAAAACGACCACCACGACGCCCACAACCAGCAGTACGTCCGTCATAACGAGTGGAAGAAGGGCTACCACATGCGCTCCGAGGACTGGAACCGTGGCGAGCGCGTCGACGACTATGCCACCTATCACCTCAGAACCCCGCCCCGCGGCTATGAGTGGCGTGAGGTCGACGGCAACTATGTCATGGCCGCCGTCGCCACCGGCATCGTCGCCTCCGTCATCGCCGCCTCCGCCTCCCACTAACACAGGCGGGTAGTTCATCACCCCTAACCACCTCCCGAATCGACCCCCCGGTGCCCCATCCATACGCAGCTTCATCGCGAATGGATGGGGTTCGACGCAACCACGCGCAGCCCGTGAGAAAATTGCTCTATGAGCGACTTCATCCCCAAGCCCGGCCTCAAGGTCGGAGGCCTCAACCGGAAGGCGCAAAAGCTCCAGGCGCTGCGCGAAAAAGCAGCCAACGCCAGCAGCGGCACCAAGCCCATCCCCGCGACCCCCGTCAGCTCGTTCAAAGCGAAAGACTCCTTCGCCACCACTAAGAAGACGTCCTTCCAGCGCAAAGCCACCTAACCCGTCACGCCGTCTCGGCTACTCTTACTGCGCATACTGATTCTTCTCATACGCCGACACCACCCGCTGGCTGGGCAGTCTGCACGTCGTCGGAAAGTCCGAAAAGTACAAACAATCCGGCGATCCATCCTTGAATGTCAGCGTCACGCCTCCACGTTGCGTCCCCTGCATGCCGCTGAAGCTGTACTGCGCACTCACCTTCATCGGCCGTCCCTGCGCGTCGCGCTGCGCCACATTCACCCCGTCAATGCTCCCACTCTCATATCGATTCATCATCCATCCCCGCGCATTGTCGGCCACCAGGTCGTCCAGCAGCCGCGAGTAGTTCGCCTCCTTCACCACGACATCCGCCTTCGCCGCGCTTGCCGCCAGCAGCGCCGCACCGCCCGGCGTCACCACCGGCTCCTCCTCCATCGCGAAGTGCACCAGGTTCGTCTGGAAGCGTTTCAGCCCCGCACTCCCGCACGAGTTCATCCGGATCAGCGACTCCATCTCCGTCCCGACCTGCACCACCTGGTCCGTCATCTGCTGCGCCATGCCCAGCGGATTCGCGCTCCTATCCGTCAGCATCCCCATCATGTTCCCCAGCATCTTCTTGGCCGCAAGCCCATCCACCGCCTTCTGCGCGGCATACACTTGCGGGTCTGCATACCGCCCCGTCCCCACCGTCTCGTACTGCGAGCAGCTCGCCGCCCCCACCGGCGCCCCGTATCCATTCACCATCTGGCTCGTCTGCACGCACACCTGCTTCATGATCTCCACCTTGTTCGCCGGCAGGTACGCCTTACAATCGCTCGCAAAGTCATTCATGTAACTTGAAAGGATGGCGGCGAACTCCGCCCCGGCACGGTCCACGCGCACACTCTGAAACTCTCCCGCATAAATTCGCAGCAGGTCGTCCTCGTTATTCAACCCGCTCGCCGAAAAGCGCAGCGTCTTCGCCGCACTCGAGCTCCCGGCTGCAGTCGTTGGCTTCCGCGCCACACTCCTGGCCTGAGCCCCAGCTCCGGCCGCCATCGACACCATGACATACAGGATCAACACGCGCATGGGCGTACTCCTTCCCTCAATCCACTGCAATGTTTTTGGCCCGGGGGAACCCGCGACGAATTCTACATCCAAAATCCGCCTACGCTCGCCCCCGTCGATCTCTTTCCTCGCACCCGCCGCGCCTCAAGGAACGCGATCGTCGCAAACCCTGCCGGCTGCGTCTAAGAAAGATCGACTCAAACCCTGCGGCAAGCATCCATTCTCGTGTAAGTCACGAGACGTAGCAGCGAACTCCCCATCGGAAAGCGAGCATCCATGAACCTCGGTCTTCTCCTGGCCTCAGCCATCTGGCTCTTCCCTGCTCCCGCGCAACAGGGTCCGCCCTCAGCCACGCCCAACGCCCCCATGCGCGAGACCTTCATCACCGCCGCTGAGACCGTCATCGACGACGCGAGCGCGGTGGATATAAAACTCGACGACGCTCACTTCGCGGGCCAGTTCCAGCAACTCAAAGAGGTCCAGGCCAACCTCAGTTCCATGGCCGACGATGACCGCGAGCACACCATCGCGGACACCATGAAAGATCTGGTCTTCCAGATTTCCTCCTGCCACATCCAGTCCAAGGACGGCGCCCCCACCGACAAGTGCATCGCCCAGATCACCAACGCCCGCACCGAAGCCATGACCGCGCTCAACAAACACAAGGACGGCAACACCTGGGTCGACGGCCCGCCCGCCTAGTCGTCTCTGGACGCAGCCCGTAGGCCCCTACACCACCGCAACCACCTCGGCCACCGGCCTCTCCGCCAGCGCCAAATACTGATGCACGAACGCGATCGCCATACTGCCTTCCCCCACGCTGCTCGAAACGCGCTTGATGGAATCGTGGCGGACATCGCCCACGCAGAAGATCCCGTGCAGGTTGGTCTCCAGCGGATACGGTTTGCGCTCATGCTCCTTCCACTGCGGAAGGTCGCGCCCCGTGCGGATGTATCCCTTCTCGTCGCGCTTCAGCTCTCTGGGCAGCCATGCTGTGTTCGCATCCGCGCCGATCATCACGAACAGCGCCTCAGCCTGCCGAGTCCGCACCGGCTCCTCGCCCGTCTGTGTGCAGATCGTCTCCAGCGCACTCTCGCCGCCCACAGAGACCACGTGCGTGTACGCCTCGATGAAGATATTTCTCCGTGACTTGATCTGCTCGATCAGGTATTGCGACATGGTCAGCTTCAGGCCCGCGCCGCGCACCAGCACCGTCACGCTCTTCGCGTAGTTCGAGAAGAACATCGCCGCCTGTCCCGCCGAGTTGCCGCCGCCCACAATGAAAATATCCTTGCCCACCACCGTGCTGGCCTCCGTCCTGCCCGCGCCATAAAGAACGCCGCGGCCCAGTAACCGGTCCGTTCCGTCCGCCTCCAGCCGCCGCCAGTCCACGCCCGTCGCCAGAATCACCGCGCGCGTACTGATCCGCTGGCCCTCGTCCAGCTCGACGCACCACCCATCCTCGATCGGAGCGATGTTCTCCACTTCGCGCGTCAGCACAATCTCCGTTCCGAACTGGCTCGCCTGCTTCAGCGCACGCTCGCTCAGTTCATCGCCGGAGATGCCGCCCGGGAAGCCCAGATAGTTCTCAATCCGCGACGAGGTGCCGGCCTGTCCGCCCACCGTCGCCCGCTCCACCAGCAACACCTTCAACCCTTCTGACGATCCATACACCGCTGCCGCCAGCCCCGCCGGTCCCGCGCCCACCACCACCACGTCATAGCCATCGCTCTTCGGTTGCGTCCTGAACCCCAGCGCCTCGGCCACCTTCCGCACCGTAGGCGGCTGTCCCACGCAAAACTCGCGGTCGATCACCACCGCCGGCCCGTCTCCTGAGTGCGACATGCACACCGGAATCCGCTCCGGCTCCCGTTCGCGGTCCACCCACTCGTACGGAATCCGGTTCACCGAAAGAAAGGAGCGTATGTCGCGGCAGTCCGTGTCGTACTGCGAGCCCACCACCAGCACCCGCGCCACCGGGATCTCCATCATGCGGTCCTGGATGTAGTTCAGCCGGTCGGTCATGGTCTTCAAAATCAAACCGCTGCACTCCGGCGAGCTGTCGACCATCTCCTTGAACTGCAGCTTGTCCAGCCGCAACAGCCGCGACGGTTCCTTCGCTCGGCACGAGACAAACGCCGTTGTTCCCAGCAGCAGCGGCACCTCTCCAAAAAAGGCCCCACGGTCGTAGCGCTTCACCACCCGGTCCCGTCCGCTGATGTCCTTCAGGACCTCCACCGCCCCGTCGATCATTACAAAAAACGAAGGCTGCTCTCCCTCACGGATTAGCCACTCGCCCTTTTGCAGCCGCACGTCGGCCGCGCTATGCGCAATTCGTTCCAGCTGCGCCTCCGGAAGGCACGACATCAACGCAAATTGTTTCAATTCATCAACGTGGAACAATGTAGTCCTCGCTTCTTCCGCTTCACCGCGGAACGTAGGCACCGTTTGCATTGCAAGTAGGAACAACACAACGCTGCAAACGGCGTGTCATTGGGGGCCCTTACCTCTTCAGAATACTCGCCACATCGGTTGAAGATTTACGTTTGACTCTGTCTTGAACGGAATTGTATGCGGGAAAAGTGGTTGCAGCTTCGCGTGATTTGCAACCTGTTTAGAAGAGATGAAGAAACAGCTGGTTCGTAATCAGCGCAGCCACATAGGCGACGCAGGACATATAGGTGAACTGGATCGCCGGCCACTTCCATCCATTCGTCTCGCGCCGCACCACCGCAATCGTCGACGTGCACTGCATCGCGAAGGCAAAGAAGACCACCAGCGCAATCGCGCCGCCCAGCGTCATGTCATGGTGCAGCGCCATCTGCAGGCTGGCCGAGTGCGTCGCCGGATCGACGCCGTACAGCGTCCCCAGCGTTCCCACAATCACCTCGCGCGCCACAATCGAGCTCAGCAGCCCGATGCCGATCTTCCAGTCGAAGCCCAGTGGATGAATCACCGGTTCGATCCAGTGACCTACCCGTCCAATCGCGCTCGCCGTCAAATTCGAAAAGTTGCCGTGATGAATCGGAAACACGCTCAGCACCCACACCAGGAACGTCACCGCCAGAATGATCGTTCCCGCCTTGCGCACAAACAGCTTGCCGCGGTCGTACACCCGCAGAGACAGCGACCGCGGCGTCGGCCAGCGATACTGCGGCAGCTCCAGCACAAATGGCGCCGACGACGCCTTCATCACCGAAGAGTTCATCAGCCGCGCCGTCACCATCGCCGCCAGGAACCCGAGAACATACAACCCCAGCATCACCGACGCGCGCAGCCCGATCAGGTGCCCGAGAATGCTCTTGTCCGGAATAAACGCCGCGATGATCAACGTATAAATAGGCAGCCGCGCCGAGCAGGTCATAAACGGCGCCACCATAATCGTCGCCAGCCGCTCGCGCTTGTTCTCAATCGTGCGCGTCGCCATGATCGCCGGCACAGCGCATGCATACGCCGACAGCAGGGGAATAAACGCCTTGCCGTTCAGTCCAATCGCCCGCATCACGCGGTCCGCGATCAACGCCGCACGCGCAAGATAGCCCGAGTCCTCCAGGATGCCGATGAACAGGAACAGCAGCAGGATCTGCGGCAGGAAGACCAGTACCGACTGCACGCCATTCCACAACCCATCGCGCAGCAGCGCCCGCATCCAGTTGTCCGGCAACAGCAGCGCCGCCTTCGCTCCGGCATGCGTCAGCAGATTGCCCAGCCCATCGCTCAACGGCTGTCCCACGCTGAAGACCACCTGAAACACCGCGATCACCACCAGCAAAAAAATAATCGGTCCCCAGATCCGATGCAGCAGAACCGAGTCCAGCCGCCGCGTCCACAGCGGCGAAGCCGGCGCCTCAAAGCTGCTGCGTGTGCTCACCTGCGTCGCCCACTTCCGGCACGATGCCGGGCTCTGCAGAATCGGCAGCTTCGCCGACCCCGGCCGCGTCAGCGCAAACTGCCCGAACTGATCCAGGAAGCTCGAGATCAGCTCCATCCCGGTTCCCTTCGCCGCGCTGATCAGCGCCACCGGATGCCCCAGCTCATGCGCCAGCGCCAACGCATCGATCTTTCCGCCGCGGGCCTCCAGCAGGTCCGCCATATTCAGCAGC
>DASXDF010000002.1:0-1595 GCA_036490815.1 Acidobacteriaceae bacterium | reverse complement strand
TCCTTCAAGCCGAAGTCCTCGCCGTAGCAGGTGGTGTCCTGGCCGATCAGCGTGATCTCACGCACGCCGCGTGCAACGAGCTGCTCGGCTTCCGCAATCACGGACTCGAAGCGGCGCGAACGAAACTTGCCACGCAGGTTCGGGATCACGCAAAAGGAGCAGGGATGGTCGCAGCCTTCCGCGATTTTGAGATAGGCCGAGGTCTTGCCCGTCGCCAGCAGGCGTGGCGTCGTCTCGTCGTAGAGATAGGTAGGCAGCATGGGCGCGGCGCCATCCCATGCATCGCGTGCGAAGCGGCCTTGCTGCTCGCGCAAATCGCCCTCGGCCCGCGAGGCCGCTGCGTCGGCTGGTGCATAGCGCTGAATTGAAGTGGCCGTGAGGTTCGATGTCGAGGAGAGGATGTTGAATAGCTGTGGCCTCGCGTGTGCAGGCTGCGATGGCACCAGACCGGCAGCGTTGAGTATCTCTTCCAACTCACCCGTGCCGATCACAGCATCGACCTCGGGGATATTCTTGCGGATCTCATCTCGATAGCGTTCCACCAGGCAGCCCGCCACGATCAGCTTGCGCGCGCGGCCGGTGGTCTTGTGCTGCGCCATCTCGAGAATGGTGTCGACTGACTCCTGTTTCGCAGAGTCGATGAAAGAGCAGGTGTTGACGACGAGAATCTCTGCCGATCCAGGGTCGGAGGTCAGCTCCGCGCCGGCCCGGTCCAGCAGTCCCATCATCACCTCGCTATCGACGAGGTTTTTCGGACAGCCCAGGCTGACAAAACCGACACGCGGCCGTGCGGAAGTCGCCTCTGGCGCGACAGGAGGTGCTTCCAGGATGTCAGTGGGGTTCACTTCAGTATTTTACCGGACCGCGCCTTCCACGCAGCCGCGATGATATTCTTTCCCAGTGCCGGGTCCTACGCGACGGAATCCCGCCAACCCCGCCAGGTCCGGAAGGAAGCAACGGTAACGGGTCACTCCGGGCGCAGTAGGCCACCCGGTGCACTGAAGCTTTCGACTCGTGAACGGCTTCCGAAGAATCCTCAGAGAACCCTGTCACTTTGCTACGGCGCGTGGACATCAAGCGCGCGGTCGGCGAGAATCAAAGGGCCGGACCGTTTCACAATCGGTGTATCCGGTGGAAGCACCCTGGACGCAGCTTTTCCGTTAAGAAAGCTGCATATAGCGGCCGCGAGCCGGGACATAAGTAATTGTGAAAACGGTATGGCTATGAGCCCCATTGAGTTGCCGACGAGCACCGAATCTGCGACCGCAGCCGCTGCGCAGGGAGCGCCTTCCACCAACCACACCGGAGCTGCGAAGCAGCCGCGGGTTGGGGTCTTCGGATGGGGCATCGTGGCCCCGAAATCACCCAATATCGACGCTTTTGCGCGCAATCTGGCCAAATCGGAGAGCTGGCTGACGCCCTTTGAGGGCTTTGGCCCCAGCAATTTCCTGGTGGGCCAGCCGGAGTTCAACTTCGAGGATTACAAAGCGTGGATCGATGCGCGCTTTGCGCCGCGCCATTACCAGAATCTGAAAGAAAAGATGGACTATCCGTCGCTCTATGCGATCGGTGCATTCATTCAGGCGCTGGAGCAG
>DASXDF010000001.1:0-2689 GCA_036490815.1 Acidobacteriaceae bacterium | reverse complement strand
GAACCGCGAGAGGGCATCGATTTTTTCCCGCTTACTGTCGACTACCGCGAGTACACCTACGCAGGCGGCCGCATCCCTGGTGGCTTCATCAAGCGCGAAGGCCGACCCAGCGAGAAGGAAGTGCTGACCTGCCGCCAGATTGACCGTCCTATTCGGCCACTCTTTCCAGAGAACTTCCGCAATGAGACCCAAGTCATCGTATTTGTCCTGTCCGCGGACAAGGAGAATGACCCGGATGTCATCGGAATCAACGCGGCGGCTGCGGCACTCGCGCTCTCCGACATTCCCTTCAGCGGTCCAGTCGGTGCCGTCCGCGTGGGTCGGATCGGCGACCAGTTCGTCATCAACCCCACCTATGCAGAACGCATCGAGAGCACTCTGAACATCATGGTCGTGGGCACTCCGAACGGCATCGTGATGGTAGAGAGCGGCGCAAGAGAAGTGAGCGAAGAACTGGTCGTTGACGCAATCGAATTCGGTCACGTCGAGGTCAAGAAGATCTGCGCAGCGATCGAAGAGTTGGTTTCGAAGTCAGGCAAACCGAAGCGGGTTGTGCCGGAGATCGAGGTCGACCATGAATACGCGGCCGCTTTGGACGCCAAGGTTGGGGCACGCCTGAAAGATGCGCTCGACACCAAGGCGCATGCGAAGACCGAAAGCTATGCGCTGGTGAAACAGATCAAGGACGAGTTGGCGAAGGAACTGCCGCCCGACCAGCCAGACGCAAAGAAGAAGCTGGCGAAGTACTACGAGTCACTCCGGGAGAACATCTTCCGCGATCAGGTGATCAAGGAGCGCATCCGTCCCGACCGCCGTGCCTTCGACGAGATTCGCCAGATCACCATCGAGACCAGCGTCTTGCCGCGCACCCACGGTTCGGCTTTATTCACGCGCGGCGAGACACAGGCCCTGGTAACCCTTACGCTCGGCACCACCGACGACCAGCAACGCTTGGAAACCTACGCGGGTGAGCAGAAGAAGCGGTTGATGCTGCACTATAACTTTCCGCCATTTTCTGTCGGCGAAACCGGCCGTATGACTGGGACAGGACGGCGCGAAATCGGGCATGGTGCTCTTGCAGAGCGTGCCATTGCGGCGGTCCTGCCAACTCCCGAAGAGTCTCCATACACCTTCCGCATCGTCTCCGACATTTTGGAATCGAACGGTTCGTCCTCAATGGCGAGTGTTTGCGGGGCCAGCCTCGCTCTCATGGACGCGGGCGTGTCGCTGAAGGGCTCTGTCGCCGGTGTAGCGATGGGTCTGGTGAAGGAAGGCGAACAGTACGCCATCCTGACCGACATCGCTGGCGCGGAAGACCACTACGGCGATATGGACTTCAAGGTGGCCGGCACCCGCAAGGGCATCACCGCGATGCAGATGGACATCAAGATCCCCGGCATTACCGGACAGATCATGCGCGAAGCGATGGAGCAGGCGCGGCACGGCCGGCTCTTCCTGCTGGACAAGATGGACGCCGAGTTGCAGGGCGCGCGCGAAACGCGTTCCAAGTTTGCACCGCGCATTCATACCCTGCAGATTCCTACCGACAAGATCCGCGATCTGATCGGACCGGGCGGCAAAGTTATCCGTGGGATCATCGATGCGACCGGAGTCAAGATTGACGTCGACGACACCGGCCGGGTCAATGTGGCCTCCAGTGACGAGGTCGGTCTGGCCAAGGCATTGGGCATGATCAACGACCTGACGGCGGTGCCAGAGGTAGGGAAGACCTATCTGGGCAAAGTCGTTCGGCTGGCTGAGTTCGGCGCATTCGTGGAGATCTTCCCGGGCACGGATGGTCTGCTGCACATCAGCGAGATTGCTGAGCATCGCGTCAAGGATGTGAAGGACGAACTGCGTGAGGGCGATCAGGTGATGGTGAAGGTCCTCGGCATCGAGGGCAACCGCATCAAGCTCTCCCGTAAGGCGCTCCTGAAGGAGCAGCGGCAGAAGCTTGGGCTGCCTGAACCAGGCAGCGAAGGTGGGAGCGAACCGGTAGCATCGCGGCCGCCTCGCCAGGAGCGGACCGATCGGCCACCTTCAGACCGTCAGCCTTCCTCGAATGCCAGCACCATCATGATTGAGGGCGGCGAGGATTTCGAGGAGTCCGATGAACCCATCGACGAGGAGAACGAGCCCAACTTCAATCGCGCCGATGACGCGCCGGTACCTGCCGGCACTGCACAAAACGGAGGTGCAGCCGGAGATGCGAATCGCCGCCGCCGCCGTCGTGGCCGCGGTGGACGTGGACCCGGCAGTGGCGCGGGCCCGGGCGGCCGCCGTTAAGTAGTGAACTGGGCTACGCCGAGTGCGTAGCCCTTCCTATCTATGCGATCTATGCCCATGGCCGCGTTTCTCGGGTTGTCCCTGCTGTGGGGCTCAGAGTGGATCCTGACATCATCCCTGCCTGCGCAGCCGCGGCTTCGCGCTCTCGCGCTCCAATACGGAATCAGCGCCGCGCTTCTGTTGCCCTGGGTCATTCGCCGTCGTCTATGGCGTAGGTCGCTGCTTTGCATTGCTCATGTGGTCATTATCGGGACAGGTATTTTGTGCCTGCCACAAATACTGATCTTTGCCAGCAATGGGAAGCTCTCGCCGGTGCTCCCTCTGGTTGCTTTGGCAACCGTTCCTGTGCTGCTTGCCATCGCTGGCCGGCTCACCATCAGTCCCGCCGTTTGCGGTCTCGCCG